>CAVVKW010000003.1:0-74324 GCA_963749035.1 uncultured Verrucomicrobiae bacterium | reverse complement strand
GGGTCAGTCGATCATTCTTGACTGAAATGGGGTGAGCTTTGAGGATAGAATACGATGGCGAGGCAGGTTCGGATTGAATACGAGGGGGCATTTTATCACGTGATGGCGAGGGGGGATCGACGTGAGGCCATCGTGAGGAGCGAGAAAGATCGTTCAGATTTTGTGGAGACGATGGGACGGGCGTGTGAGCGGACCGGGTGGCGTGTGCACGGTTGGGTATTGATGACGAACCATTACCATTGGCTGATCGAGACGCCGCGAGCGAACCTGGTGGACGGGATGCGGTGGTTTCAGAACACCTACACCCGCAGGTTCAACGTACGCAATGGCCAGTGGGGACACGTGTTTGGCGGCCGCTACAAGGCTGTGGTGTTGGATGCGTGGGAGGGAAATGGTTTTTACTTCGAAACGCTACTAGACTACATCCATCTCAATCCGGTGCGGGCTGGGCTGGTGGATGTCGATGAGGGCAATGGAATCCTCGACTATCAGTGGAGCAGCTTGAGGCAATCCTACGCGGTCGCGCCGAGTGACCGCCCATCGTGGGTGGAAGTCTCCAACGGGCTCGGCGTCAAGCAACGAGCCGATACGGTGAGCGGACGGAGGGAATACGTGGAAGCGCTGGAGCAGCGGGCAAGGGCCGAAGGTGAGCGGGCAGGCATTCCAGAACTGGGACAACAATCATTGCAGAGCACGCTGCGCCGAGGATGGTATTGGGGAGGTCAGGCACTCAAGGAGAAGCTGCTCAAAACGAACGTCGGGAGCACCGGTGAGAGCAACCGAGATTACCGATTGAGTGACCAAGGGAGGGAGCGAGTGGAGGATCGCGCTGAAAAACTGGTGGTCGAGGTGCTAGACGACGTTGGATTGCGCGAATGCGATCTGGCTATGCTGAAGGGGAGTGATCCTCGCAAAGTCGAGGTCGCTGCGCGTCTGTGTGACAAAACGACCGTAAGTCAGGCGTGGATCGCCCGACGCCTTCACATGCGAAGCGCCGGAAATGTCAGCCAGCAACTCTACCGTCAGAGGCGACGGGAAGAAGCTTGTAAAGAATGATCGACTGACCCCATTGCCCCAGACCCCATTGCCCCATTTGCCCACTTAGCCCCGCCCCGGCACGATCAGTGGAGCTTTCCTGACTGTTGTGGCAGGGCGGTAGCGAGGGGGGCACGAGAGCACAAGTGCGCATCTCGTAGAGGTGCGTTAACCGGTCCTTTGAGAACCGGCGCAATATTCCACGAACGTGTTTCTTCCGGTTGTTAAGAGCCGTTCATGTGCCGGATCAGCGTGTCGGCCATGTCGGCTGGAGTTTCCGCGACGGCGATGCCGGCGTCGCGGAGTGCTTCCGTTTTGGCGGCGGCGGTGCCTTGGCCGCCGCTGACGATGGCACCGGCGTGGCCCATGCGGCGTCCGGGAGGGGCGGTCGCTCCGGCGATGAAGGCGGCGATTGGCTTTTTGCAGTTGGCTTTCGCCCATTCGGCGGCTTCCTCTTCGGCGGTGCCGCCGATCTCACCGATCATGATGATGGCTTCCGTCTCGGGGTCGTCGTTGAACATCTCGAGGACGTCCCGATGCGAGGTGCCGTTGACGGGATCGCCGCCGATGCCGACGCAGGTGCTCTGGCCGAGGCCACGGGTCGTCAACTGCCAGACTGCCTCGTAGGTCAGGGTACCGGAGCGCGAGACGACGCCGACCTTGCCCCGCTTGTGGATGTAACCGGGGGCGATGCCGATGCGGCAGCCACCGTGGGAGTCTTCGCCGGTGCCGGGCGTCACGAGGCCGGGGCAATTTGGCCCGATGAGTCGGGTCTTCGAATCGCGGAGGGCTTGTTTCACGCGGACCATGTCGTTGACCGGGATGCCTTCGGTGATGCAAACGGCAAGGTCGAGCTCAGCGTCGAGACATTCGAAAATGGCGTCCGCGGCAAACGGCGGCGGGACGAAAATGACGGAGACCGTCGCGCCGGTCTCGGCAACGGCGTTGCTGACGGTGTCGAAGATCGGAACCGTGTCCGAAAATTTCTGCCCGCCCTTGCCGGGGGTGACGCCGGCGACGATCTGCGTCCCGTAATCGAGGCTGAGTTGTGCGTGGCGCCCACCGAAGCTTCCGGTGATGCCTTGGACGAGGACTTTGGTGTCGGAGTTGACGAGAATGGCCATCTTCTAGTTTTGGATTTCCGGTGTGGGCGGACGCTTTAAGCGGCGTCCTGCTCCTCGCTCGGTTTGCGTTGGTGAATGATAACGACGTTTCCGTCGGGGTCTTGGACCATCGCCATGTGGCAGACGGGGGTCTCGAAAGCGTCCATCTGGAAGGGAATGTCGGCGGCTTTGAGTTCGGCGATGGCGGAATCGAAGTCGTCGACTTCGAGTCCGACTGAGCAGCCTTCGCTGGACGGGTTCCAACCCTCGGATTTGCCGATGCTCAGGGTGCCGTGGCCGATGTCGTATTCCACCCAATGGTTCGAGCCCATTTCGTGGTCCATCGTGCAGGTCAGGCCGAGAACGCCCTCGTAAAAGGCTTTGGCTCGCTGGACGTCGGTGACTGGGTAGCAGGTGAACGCGATCTCGCTAATCTTCATGCCGTGACGGGCTGATCTTTGACCGCGGCAACGATCTTCTTGGCGGCGTCGAGAATGTCGTCGCCACTGATGAGGGAGAGGCCGCTGGACTCGAGCGTGCGCTTGCCGGCGGCGACGTTGTTGCCTTCGAGACGGACGACGAGAGGGAGGTTGAGCTCGGTCTCGCGCGCGGCGTCGACGATGCCGTTGGCGATGACGTCGCAGTCCATGATGCCGCCGAAAATGTTGACGAGGATGCCCTCCACCTTGGGGTCGGCGAGGATGATCTTGAAGGCCGATGCGACCTGTTCCTTGGTGGCGCCACCCCCGACGTCGAGGAAGTTTGCTGGGCTGCCGCCAGCGTATTGAATGATATCCATCGTCGCCATGGCGAGGCCGGCTCCGTTGACGAGGCAGGCGATGTTGCCGTCGAGCCCGATGTAGTTCAGGCCGAACTTGGACGCCTCGACCTCGCGAGGATCTTCTTCGGTGACGTCGCGCATGGCGACGACGTCTGGCTGACGGTAGAGCGCGTTGTCGTCGAAGTTGAACTTCGCGTCGAGCGCAAGGAGTTCGTTCTTACTGGTGACGACGAGGGGATTCACTTCAACCATCGAGCAGTCGGAGCCGATGAAGAGGGCGTAGAGGTTGGTGAAGAGTTTGGAGGCTTGGCTGATGAGCTTACCTTCGAGGCCAAGAGAAACCGCGATCTGCCGCGTCTGGAAGGGCTGGAGGCCGTAGGACGGATCGACGGGAGTCCGGACAATCTTTTCCGGGGTCTTGTCGGCGACGGCTTCGATGTCGACGCCACCTTCGGTGCTCGCGATGACGATCGGAGCGGACGTTTCGCGGTCCAGTAGAATGGCGAAGTAGAGTTCGCGTTCGATGTCGACGGCTTCGCCGACGAAAACTTTGCCGACTTCCTTGCCTTCGGGGCCGGTCTGGTGAGTGACGAGGACCTGACCCAGCATGTTTGCCGCGAGGTCCTTGGCTTCCGCGGGAGTCTCGCAGAGGTGGACGCCGCCCTTGAACCCGTTTTTGAAAGTACCTTTGCCGCGTCCGCCGGCGTGGATCTGAGCTTTGACAACGATGCCAGCGCCAAGATCGGAGGCGATTTTTTCGGCCTCCTCGGGTGTGGAAGCGACGCCGCCGGGCTGGGTCGCTACCTTGTATTTCGCAAAAAGTTCTCTCGCCTGGTATTCGTGAATGTTCATTGGGTCGGTCGAAGTGCGGCGACGTCGGGGGTCGCGGCGGACCCAACGAGGTAGCGGGTCGCGGGTGCCTTGGCAAGGGTGTCCTCCTGAACTGCCGGTTATTGCAATGAGGGTGACTGTTTTCCTTCCGTTCCGAGCGGCAGAGAAGATACTTCCCGCCATGACGATCGGCGTGCCGAAGGAAATCAAGGAGCAGGAATACCGCGTGTCGCTCGTGCCAGCCGCTGCGGGGCAGCTTGTGCGGAGGGGACACACGGTTTTGGTCGAAGCGGATGCCGGGAGCGGGTGCGGTTATTTCGACGCCGAATACGTCGCCGCCGGGGCGGAGATCGTGGCGGAACACCGGACCGTCTTCGAGCGGGCCGATCTGATCGTGAAGGTGAAGGAGCCTCTCGCCGCGGAATACGAACTGCTGCGGGAAGGCCAGTTACTTTTCACCTACCTCCACCTTGCCGCCAACCTCCCGCTGACGGAGGCGCTCATGCGGACGAAAGCGACGTGCATCGCCTACGAGACAATCGAGGTGAAGGGCCGGCTGCCGCTGTTGGAGCCGATGAGCGAGATCGCCGGGCGGATGTCGGTCATCGTCGGCGGTCATCATCTGGCCCGCTACCATGGTGGGAAAGGGATTCTCCTGGGTGGCGTCCCGGGGGTCCTGCCCGGGCGAGTCGTCGTGATCGGTGGCGGAACGTCGGGTGTGAACGCCGCACGCATGGCTGCCGGACTCGGCGCGGACGTGACGATTCTGGAGGTCGACCTGGAGCGGATGCGGTTTCTCGACATCACCATGAACTCCGCGCACACGCTGTATTCCAGCGAGGCGAGTCTGACTGATCTTTTGCCGACTTGTGATCTGTTGATCGGGGCCGTTCTCGTGCCCGGTGCCAAGGCGCCGAAACTCATCAACCGCGAGATGCTGCGCGCCATGAAGGCTGGCAGCGTCCTCGTCGACATCGCGATCGATCAGGGTGGCTGCGCCGAGACGTCGCGCCCGACCACCCATCACGAGCCGACCTACGTCGAGGAGGAAATCATTCACTACTGCGTGGCGAACATGCCCGGGGCCTACGCTCGGACCGCGACCCAGGCGCTGACCAACGTGACTTACCGATACGTCGAGTCGCTGGCTGACCTCGGACTCGAGGGCGCGCTCGAGAAAATGCCCGCGCTTCGAGGGGGGATCAACGTCATGAATGGAAAGGTGACGTGTGCCCCCGTGGCCGAAGCACTCGACCTCCCGAGCGAGCCGATCGGTTAATGACCGACCGGAGTCGGGTGAATCACGGCGACTATTTTTCCTTCAGATACATCGCCTTGATCGGGTGTTCGTCGAGGACGTTCGGCTCGATGCCGCCGATGCGGTTGGCGTCGTAGAGTTGGATGCCGACGTAGAAGTAGATCGGGCAGATCGGTGAGGCTTTGGCAACGAGCAGCTTCTCGGCTTCGCGCAGAACCTCGAATCGCTCGGCCGGGTCCACCGTTTCGGCGGCTTCGGCGATGAGAGCGTCGTATTCGGGACTGGTCCAGCCGGTCCGGTTGTTGCCGCCGCCGGTGAGAAACATGTCGAGGAAGGTATTGGGATCGGGGTAGTCGCCGACCCAGCTCGAGCGGCAGATGTCGTAATCGAGCTCAGTCATCGAGTTCAGGTAAACCTTCCACTCCTGCCGGTTGAGGTTGACGTTGACCCCGAGGGTGTCGCGCCACATCGCTTGAAGCTCGATGGCGATCGCCTGGTTTTGCTCGCTTTCGTTGTAGAGGTAGCGGACGAGCGGAAAGCCTTCACCGTTCGGGAAGCCGGCTTCCGCGAGGAGTTCGCGAGCGCGGTCGGGATCGAATCCCAAGCCGTCCGGCGAGACGTAGCCTTCGATGCCGGGCGGCACGAACGTGTTGGCCGGTAGCTCGCCAGCGCGAGTGATCTTCTCGACGATGCGACGCTTGTCGACGGCGAGCGAAAACGCCCGCCGGACCCGTCCGTCGGCAAAAACACCTTCCACGCAATTGTAGCGGAGAAAGAATGTCCCGAGGAATGGCGCTGAGTGGAAGTCGTCGCGCTGCTTCAATTCGTCGAGCAGGGCTGGCGGCATGAGTCCCTTGTCGATGGCGAGATCCGCGTCGCCGCTCGCGTAGAAATTATAGGCGACGTTCGCTTTGTTGATTGGCAGGACGTCGACGGTCTCGAGCGCGACCTCGTCGGCGTCCCAATACGTCGGGCTTTTGCGGAGGCGGATTCGGTCGTTCAACCGCCACGAGTCGAGCCGGTAGGCACCGTTACTGACGAGGTGCTCCGGCTTCACCCAATCGTCGCCGACCTTCTCGATCAAATCCACGGGCACGGGATGGAGCGTCGGGAAAGCGCACAGCTCGATGAAGAACGGGGTCGGGTTTTCGAGCTCGACCCGCAGGGTTCGGTCGTCGATGGCCTCCACGCCGACCTGCGTGAAATCGGTCAGCTCGCCTTCGGCAAACGGCTTCGCGTTTTTGACGTAGTAAAGCTGGTAGTTGTAGGCGGAGCCCGTTGCCGGCGTCAAGGTCCGCTCCCAGGAGCGCACAAAATCTTGAGCGGTTACCGACCGACCGTCACTCCATAGAGCGTCTTCGCGCAGGCAGAAGGTGTAAACGCTGCCGTCTTCCGAGGTCTCCCACGACTCCGCTACGCCGGGAACGGCCTTCCCCGTGCGGTCGTAGCTCGTCAGCCCCTCGAAAAGCGCGTTGACGATCCGACCTTCCGGCTGACCCGTAATGATTGCCGGATCGAGCGTCTCGGGTTCCGCACCGTTAATGAACACGAGATCCGCCCGCTCACCGCCATCGCCGCAACCTACCAGGAGGGCCAGCAGCCCCGCGCACGCAATCCGCCACATCATCAGTCGCAACTTAAGACGCGCACCACGCCTCGTCACACCGAATCCATACCCGTCGATGAAAATTGCTTCCCTACTTCTGCTTTGCGGCCTCCTTGCCGCGTGCGCGACGAATTCTTCCCGCCAATCGGCTCCACCGATGACCGTCTCCGAAGTCGATCTCGATCGCTACGCCGGCACCTGGTATGAAATTGCCCGGTTCCCGAACCGCTTCCAACGCGATTGCGCTGGTAACGTGAGCGCGACCTACACACCGCGGCCCGACGGGACGATCGAAGTCGACAACCGCTGTCTTGACGCGAAGGGCGGGACCAAGCGCAGCGTGGGAACGGCTAAGGTCGTCCCCGGCAGCGGAGGATCGAAGCTGAAGGTCACCTTCTTTTGGCCGTTCGCGGGCGACTACTGGATTCTTGCGCTCGACCCGGATTACGAATGGGCGCTCGTCGGGAGTCCGTCGCGGGATTACCTGTGGATTCTCGCCCGCGAGACGACGCTGTCCGCCGAGACCTACGACGACATCGTTGCCCGGGCCCGCGCTCAACGTTTTGACGTCAGCAAGCTGGTGCGCACCGCGCATTGACGATCGGCTTGCCGCGGAGGTATTCCCTAGCGGATCATGTCTGACGCCACGCCCCCCGCTTCGCACCAACCTGCCGCTCCGAAGAGCCGAGGCTGGATCATCTTCTTCGCCATTGCCTCCATCCTGGTGGGCGTGTTGGCGATTCTTTTCCCAACCGTCATGGCACTGGCCATCGAGCAGGTCATCGGAATCTTTTGCGTCGTCAGTGGCGTGTTCTCGATCGGAAACGTGATCTTCGGCGGCGAGAAGGGTCACCGTACGTCGTCCGTCGTGTTGGCAATCATCCGGCTAGCCGCCGGGCTGGTGCTCCTGACGTTTCCGATGTCGGGCGTTTTGTCGTTGGCACTGATCCTCGGCGTTTTCTTCGTAGCCGAGGGACTGGTCTTCATCGCCGGAGCGCTTGGCGGGATCAGCGGCGTTCCGAAGGGTCTGATGCTTGTCAATGGCATCGTCGCCCTGGTGTTGGGTGTCATGGTGTTTCTCAACTTTCCGAGCGACGCGCCGGAGATCCTTGGCCTGCTCTACGGCATCAACAGCATCTTCTACGGCATCACCCTGTTTTCGCTGCTCGGCACCCGCCCCCCGGCGGTTCACGGGTAGCCATTAATTAGAATCACCAACATCGACCCGGCCCGTGCAAACCTTTCATCCGCCCTCCCGCCTTCTGCTCGGTCCTGGCCCGAGCATGGTCGCACCGTCCGTTCTCGAGGCGATGTCCAAGCCGCTCATCGGCCACCTCGATCCGGCCTTCGTCGAGATGATGGAGCAAATCAAGTCGATGCTCCGCGAGGTTTTTCAAACCACAAACCGGATGACTTTTCCGGTCAGCGGGACCGGCAGCGCGGGGATGGAGTTCTGCCTCGTCAATCTCGTCGAGCCCGGTGACGAAGTTGTCGTCTGCATCAACGGAGTCTTCGGCGGGCGCATGGCCGACGTCGCTGCTCGTTGTGGAGCGACGGTGATCAAGGTCGAAGCCGAATGGGGGCACGTCATCGAAGCCGAGGCCGTCGCCGAGGCCATCCGCGGTCGCAATCCGAAGCTCATCGGCGTGGTTCACGCCGAGACGTCCACCGGCGCGCTCACCCCGATCCCGCCCATCGCCGAGGTCGCGAAAAAGGCCGGGGCTATGCTCTTGATTGATACCGTCACGTCGCTCGCGGGCTGTCCGGTGGAGCTCGACGCGTGGGGTGTCGACGCCGTTTACAGCGGCACGCAGAAGTGTCTTTCGTGCCCTCCCGGCTTGGCGCCGGTATCGTTGAGCGAACGGGCTCTCGAGGTCGCGACCTCCCGCCAGTCGAAGGTTCAAAGCTGGTATCTCGACGTCAATTTGCTCGCATCCTACTGGGGTTCCGAGCGCGCGTATCATCACACCGCGCCGATCACGATGAACTACGCGCTGCACGAAGCTCTCCGTCTCGTGCTCGACGAGGGATTGGATAATCGCTTTGCGCGCCACGAGCGGAATCACCACCGTCTCAAGGAAGGTCTCGCGGATCTCGGGCTCGAAATCGCCTCGCAGCCGGGGCACCAGCTCTGGCAGCTCAACAGCATCCGCGTGCCCGAGGGAGTCGACGAAGCGGCCGTGCGAACGGGGTTGCTCCGCGACTTCGGGATCGAGATCGGAGCCGGGCTCGGCCCGCTCAAGGGCAAGGTCTGGCGCGTCGGACTGATGGGTGACAGCAGCACGCCCGACAACGTCGACACCGTGCTCCACGCACTCGGTCAGGCGCTCGCCGAGCGGTAGGGGCACCCGGCGGCTCGGGTCCGCCTACCCCACGGCCCGGCTCTAGGTTTGACAAAGTCTGTTGTCAGCCGAACCTTTGCCAGGTGGTCAAGCCGAACTCCCAGAATCCAGCGGTCGACTGTGTTTCCTGCATGGCAATCCCCGGCAACGAGGACGCTCGTCTGCGAGCGCTCAAAAATCTCCGCATCCTCGATACGCCGCCGGAGGATCGTTTCGACCAGATCGTCGGACTTGCCGCTCGGGTTTTCGACGTCCCAATTTCTTACATCTCGATGGTCGACATGAACCGGCAGTGGTTCAAATCCAAGCACGGCATCGACATGGTCGAGACGCCCCGCGACATCTCGTTCTGCGGCCACGCCATTCTGCAAAACGACCCGCTGATCGTGCCCGACCTGACCTACGACGCGCGCTTCTCGGCAAGTCCGCTGGTGACCGGCATCCCGCACGCCCGTTTCTACGCCGGGATGCCGGTGTCCGTGAGCGATGGGGTCAACGTCGGCACGCTTTGCGTCCTCGACACCCGGCCAAGATCGCTGAGTGACGGCCAGGTTCGGATTCTTCGCGACATGGGGAACCTCGTCGAGCAGCAGCTTCAACTCATCGACACGATCGAGCTTCAGCAGGAATCGATCCGCCTGAAGGAAGAATTGATCGAGAGTCAGCGTGATCTTGCCGAGGAGAAGGAGAAGACCGACGCACTCCTGCGCAACATCCTCCCCGACGACATTGCGAAAGAACTCAAGGCCTTTGGGCGCGTCGAAGCCCGCCACCTTGACGACGTCAACGTGCTGATCGCCGACTTCAGCGGGTTCACCGCACTCACCGAGAAACTCAGCGCGGAGGAATTGCTCGAGGAACTCAACGTGTGCTTCGGCGAGTTCGACCGCATCACGGATCGGCATGACGTCGAGAAGCTCAAGACGATCGGCGACGCCTACCTCTGCCTGTCGGGGATGACTGAGACCACCGCCGACCCGGCGGGGCGAATCCTGAACGCGGCTTTTGAAATCCGCGACTTCATCGCCGACCGCCGCCGCGAAAAAGCTGCGGCCGGCGAGGAATACTGGGACGTTCGGATCGGCATCCACCGGGGGCCGTTGGTGGCCGGGGTGGTCGGAACTCGTAAATTCGCCTTCGACGTCTGGGGCGACACGGTCAACACCGCGTCGCGTTTCGAGAGTAACGGCGAGCCGGGTCGAATCAACGTGTCCGGCGAATTCATGGGCGCGATCCGCGACCGCGTCGACGTCGTGGAACGCGGCTTGATCGCCATGAAGGGCAAGTCGGACGCCCCGATGTTCTTCGTCGATCGACGGACGACTTAAGGCGGGAAAGATTACATCCGCCGCTGGCGGCGATTCCGCGAGGTCTCCGTGCTCCGCTGACGGACGTTGCCCGGCGTCAGCTTCGCGGCTGCGTTTTCCCTTTCCTTCTCGGCGGCTACCCGGGCCATCGCTTCGCCGCGTTTTCTCGAACCCTCGGTGAGGCGGAGGTTGGGTTTGTCGACGACGGCGATCGGTTTGAGCACCTCGACTCGCACCGGGACGACCCCAGCCTTCACCATGTCGATCTCCTGCGCTGCGGCTCGGCTCAGGTCGATGATGCGGCCTTTGATGAACGGGCCGCGGTCGTTGATGCGCACGATCGTCTGTTTGTCGTTCCGCAGGTTGGTCACCCGGACCTTCGTTTGGAACGGAAGGGACTTGTGGGCGGCGGTCATCTCCTCTGGATTGAAGCGTTCGCCGCTCGCAGTCGGCTGTGGGTCCCAGTAAAAAGAGGCCTTCCCGGTGAGGGTCTGGACGGGCTTGCTCTCGAAGAGCGCGGGTGGGCTGCCGGCCTCGACGATGAGCTCCGGTGACGACGAACAGCCGACCAGCCCGCCGATGGCGAGGAGGGCGAGGACTCCCGAAGGAACGGAAGGTGGGATGGTTACGGTGGGGAACACGGATCGGATCGGGGTCACGGCTGGGAGGGGGAAAACGATGGGATCGGCGAAGCGAAATTGCAATCTTTCGACGGGCCTCGCGCGTGGGTCGGTGCCGTGCTAGCGTGCCGCCACGAAATGGGAAGCCCGCTGCCATCCACGCCCGACCTCGACTTCGATGCGCGCCTCGGGCCTGGCAAATCCCGTCTCCGCCTTCGGCGAGAGACCCGACTTTGGCGATCGAAGCGGACTCGTCAACTCGCTTGGTATCACCCATTTCGTTACATCTCGCTCCGGCGGATGGTGCCGACTTTTCTGCGAACGTTCGGGTGGTGGGGTCGGGCGCAAAAGGAATTCCTCGACGTCCGGGTCGTGGAAAACGTCGTTCACCTCGAGTCGTTGCCACCGGCATTCGACGGCTTTCGGTTGTTGCAGGTGGCCGATCTCCACATCGACATCGATGCGAGGCTGGTCGAATCGGTTCGTGAGGCCATCGGAAGAGCCGAGTTTGATTTGGCGGTGGTCACGGGCGATTACCACAACGAGATCGGGCTCGATTTTGACGAATCGATGCGGCTGAACGGAGAGTTGATCCCGCACTACGGAACGAACCCGCTCGGGATCCTCGGTAACCACGACCGGCTTGCGATGGTGCCGCCCCTCGAGTCCGCCGGCTTGCGGATGCTGCTCAACGAGAATGTCGCCATCACCCGTGGCGAGGAGCGCATCTGGATCTGCGGGATCGACGACAACGATTTCTACCGGACGCACGATTACGCCCGGGCGCGGGACGGCGTCCCACTCGACGGATGCGCCATTCTGCTCGCGCATTCTCCCGAACGTTTTCGTGAAGCCGCCGCGGCGGGTTACGCGCTACAGCTCAGCGGCCACACGCATGGCGGGCAGATTTGTTTTCCCGGTGGGAAGGCGATTTTGCGGAAGGCGGCGGTGCCGGGTGATCTGATCTCCGGTCGGTGGGAAAGAAACGGGATGCCGGGTTACACGTCGCCGGGAACCGGGAGTTGCACGGCTGCCGCGCGATTGAATTGTCCGCCGGAGGTGACCGTTCATGTTTTACGATGCGCGTCATGAGGTGGGTTCCCGTCGTTCTGCTCGCCGTCTGCTCCGCCGCCCTGGCGCAGTCGCGGACTCACATGGTCCGGCCCGGGGAGACGATGTCTGCCCTCGTCGATCGATACGGGGTGCCCGCCGCCACGATCCAGGCCGCCAACAACCTTCCCAGCGCGAGGCTGCCGCCCGGCGTCATGCTCCGCATTCCGCCCGCTCCGTTGGAAACGCGCCCGGCCGAACCGGTCGCCGTCCGCCCCGCGGCGGCGATCCCAGTGGCTCCGCCGGTCCCGGTCGAGGAGGTGCAGGTGCGCGAGGTGGAGCGGGTGGCTCCGCCGGTCCGAGTCGCGGAACCTGAGCCAGAGCCCGAATCGCTTCCCCCTGAAGACAAGCCGGAGCTTTCGACCGAACCTGCGAATGTCCCGGAGCGCGTCGCGGCCCCGGGGGCCAAGCCGGAAGTTGGAGGAGCCGCGTTCGCTCGTGCCATCGCTCAGGCCAGCGGCACGCGCTACAACGGTCGCTGGACGCCGCCGGGCGAAAGTCGTCCGTGGGTGATGGATTGTTCGAACACCGCCCGCTGGCTTCACCGCGAAGTGCGCGGGGTCGAGTTGCCGCGCACGGCGTCGAGTCAATACGAGTGGCTGCGGAAACGCCGGAAGCTGTGGCGAATCGGGACGAACGAAAAGACCCTTCGCAAGAAGCTGCAACCCGGCGATTTGCTTTTTTGGGAGAACACTTACAAACCGGTTCGGAAGCCCGCGATCACCCACGTGATGACCTACCTCGGAACCGACTCGTCCGGCCGGATGAAAATGGCGGGCAGCCAGAGTTCAAAGGGGGTGAACGTTTACAATTTCACGCCAGGGTTGAAGATGGGCGGCTACAATTCCTTCCTGTGGTTTCGGCGTCACGGAAAGTTTGTGGCTTACGGTCGCCCGTAGTCTGGCGGTTTTTGGAGCGCTGATCCGTCAACGGGTTGGGTCGATCGGCACGAGCTGCCAGTCGACGCCGGACTCTTCAATCGTGAGCCACGCGTAACTGGGTGCGTGACCTTTGTTTGGCTTTCCGACGGTGCCGGGATTCAGGATTCGGACGCCGTCGATCGTTTCGTCGCGCGGGACGTGGGTGTGGCCGTGGAGGAGGAAATTGGTGTCGCTTCGGTTCTTCGGGGGTTCGTGGATGAGGCGAAACGTGTGGCCAGCGCGGACGTAAGTGAGTTCGGCGGGCCAATCCGGACAGTTGTCACGGTTGCCGTGGACGACGGAGACGGGCGGACCGAGCGATCGGAGGCGGGCGATGATGGCGGGGGCTTTGACGTCGCCGAGGTGCCAGATCTCGTCGGCGGTGGCGATGTCGGTGAGGACACTATCGGGGAGTTTGTCGTGGGTATCGGCGATGACGGCGATGTTCATCTTTGAATTGTAGCGCAACCTTCCCGCTTGCAACACGCGTCCCTTCTTCCGCATCTTTCCCGTCTCTCATGCTCGAAAACGCTCATCCTCACGTCGAGAACCTCGTCGCTTACGAACCCGGCAAGCCGGTGGATGAACTGGCCCGTGAGATGGGGCTGGAGCCGGGCGACATCATCAAACTCGCCTCGAACGAGAATCCACTCGGCCCATCGCCGCGGGCGATCGACGCCATGCGCGTGGCACTCGAGCGGGCGCATTTCTATCCTGACGGTGGCGGCTGGGCGCTTCGCAATGCGATCGCTGAGCGACTGAGCTTGGATCGCTCGAACGTGATTCTCGGTAATGGTTCGAACGAGATCATCGAGTTCCTCGGCCACGCTTTTCTTTCGCCCGGCGACGAGGTGATCACGGCGAAGCACGCGTTCGCCGTTTATCGCCTGATGGCGCAGCTCTTCGGTGCGAAGACGGTTGAGGTTCCCGATCCGGGATACGTGGCCGACCTCGATGCGATGTTGGCGGCGATCACGCCGCGGACGCGGCAGCTTTTCGTCGCCAATCCCAATAATCCGACCGGCACGTTGGTCGATCAGGCGCAGATCGATGCGTTCATGGATCGGGTGCCCGATCACGTGACGGTGATTTTCGACGAGGCGTATTACGAGTTTTTGGAAACGCCGCCGGACGTCCTGAAGTTCGTGCGCGAGGGTCGGAACGTCGTGGTGATGCGGACGTTTTCCAAGATTCAAGGGCTCGCTGCTTTGCGCATCGGATACGGACTGGCGCCAGCTCCGCTCGCCGAACTGCTGCAAAAGACGCGGCAGCCATTTAACGCCAACGCCATCGCGCAGGCCGGAGCGCTCGCGGGATTGCATGACGATGAGCACATGACTCGGACGCGCGACCTGACGATCGAAGGTCGGGAGTATTTCGAAGGTGAGTTTGCCGAAATGGGGCAGGAATTTGTCCCGAGCTTCGCGAATTTCGTGCTCGTGAAGGTCGGAGACGGCGACGCCGTTTTCCAGGAGTTGCTGAAGCGGGGAATCATCGTGCGCGCGATGCGAAGCTACTACCTGCCGGAGTGGATCCGCGTCTCGGTCGGCACGATGGATCAGAACCGTCGCTTCATCGCAGAACTGCGCGGGCAGCTTGTGAGGTAGCGCGTGGTCGTCTCGGTCGCGCGTTCGGACCGAGAGGGTCCGATGCTACCCGGCGGTTTACTGCGCGGCTCGGATGACGATTTCGACGCGGCGGTTGATCTGCTGATCGTCGATGCTTCCGGATGAAGGAGCGATGAGCCGGGACGCGCCGTAGCCTCGGGTCTCGATGCGCGTGGGGTCGATCCCCATCCGTTGAACGAGCCAAGTCTTCACCTTCTCGGCGCGTTTATCGCTGAGCGTGCGGTTATAGGCATCGCTGCCGAACGAATCGGTGTGCCCCTCGATGACGAACGACGCTTCGGTGTTGCGCTGAATGAGCTCGCCGAGTTTTCGAAGGCTCGAGAGTGCGCTGCTCTGGAGTTCGAAGCTGTTGTAGTCGTAGAGCAAGTCGGCGGGCATGAGGATGGGAGCCGTCTCGTTGGTCAGGGGGCCGGTGTCGGCTAGCAGGTCGTCGAGATTGCTGAAACCGGGCGTCGAGGAACCGGCGGAGGCGCCATCCGGAACGCGGACGGCGCCGGAAGCGATGCCGGGATTGGTCATTTCCAACAAGGGACGTCCGGAGACGTCCGGCTGGTCGATGATGAATTCTTCCCGAAGCGCATCGAGGTCACGAACCACGCTTTGAGCGCCGCTCTTCTCCGCAGACTCGACGGTGTTTGCGAGCGTGACGGACTCGACCTTCGGCGTTTCGGCGAGGAGTGGATTGTCGATGTCGGGGGCGGCGGGGGTCGCGGTGAGATCCCCCATCATTTTCTCGAAGGAGATGGTTTCTTCCGGGAGCGTCACGGCAGTCGGCGACGCGGCGGCGGCGGTTTTCTCGTCCAGAACCGGCTGGAGGAGTTCCGGATCAATCTCGACGCGTTCGAGCTGAAATTTCAGTGGAACCATTTCCTCGTAGTAAGATTCGCTGAAGGGTTCGACCGGATAGGTCTTTGCCCAGAGGTAGAACGAGAGGTGCACGAGGACGGACATCAGCAACGCGGGCAGGATCCAGCGGGCGAACCCGGTGGGTTCGTCGTCGAAGAGTTCGTAATCGTCGGCGGTGGCGGACATGGTCGCCGGGCAAATTACCGCCACTCCGGGGGATTTCAACGCTGGAAAGACGGATCTCCGCCGCGTATTGGATTGGAAAGCCGTGAATCTCCGAGGTTACATTCAGAAGCACGTCCGATCTCTGATGGACCTCCGCGACACCCCGCACGCTATCGCGGGCGGTGCGGCCATCGGAATGTTTTTCGGGTTTCTCCCAATCCTTGGCCTGAAGACGGTGCTGTGTCTGTCGACGGCCTGGCTTTCTCGTTGCAGCAAACTTGCGTCCGTTGTCGTTGTCTCGCTGCATGATTTGCTGATGCCGATCGCTCCGGTGCTGATGCGTTTCGAGTATGATCTCGGGTATTGGCTCCTGAGTCACCCCCACAAGCTCCCGGCAAAACTGGATGATCATCACATGAAGCTCGCCGACATGCTGAAGTGGACAACTTTTCTCGACGTCGGTCTGCCGTTGTTGGTGGGGGCCATCGTGACCGCGATTCCGTTCACCGTGGCGACATACGTGATGATTTACGCGATCGTGTCGCGGCGGGCTTCAGGAAAATCGCTGTCGCCAGCGGCGTAGGACGCCCGCGGCACACGACGGGCGGAGTCGCGGCCAGCGGGAAGTTTTTAAGCGCGCGAGCTCGGGGGTGAGCGATCCGGAAGGCATGAGCTACATCAAAGACATGTTTGCCAGTCATCCGGTCGAGCCCGAATCGGATCGAGCCGTTGCCATCGAGTGCATCACCGCGTGTTATTCCTGCGCGGAGGCCTGTAACGCGAGCGCTGACGCGTGCCTCGGAGAGAAAAATGTGGCTGACTTGGTGAGCTGCATTCGAACGGATCAGGATTGCGCGGATGTTTGCCTGACGACGGCCAAGATCGTGTCGCGCTTGACGGCGACGGACCGGGATCTCGTCGGTGGCGTTCTGCGAGCGTGCATCGAGGCTTGCCGGATCTGCGGGTCGCACTGTCAAAAGCACGCGGGGTCGATGGATCACTGCCGGGTCTGCGCGGAGGCGTGCGAGCGCTGCGCGAAGGCTTGCGAAGCCTTGCTCGCGGAGTAGGCGAAGTCGCGCTGGCGGAATCCGTTGGTGGATATCACCAACCGCTGAGGTTGCCAGGGATCGATCGGTGGGTGGTCCTGGGGGTGCGCGAATTCTGGCTAGCGCCGGAGTGAGAAGTCGATGGGGACTTCGATCGTGGCTTCGACGGGTTGACCGCCGACGGTGCGGGGGCGGAATCGCCAGCGGCGCACGGCGTTGACGGCCGCGCTGTCGAGGACTCCGTAGCCGGATGACCGGACGACGCTGGCTGCTCGGACTTTCCCATTTGCATCAATGGTTGCCCGGACCATCGTGGTGCCCTCCCAACCATTCCGCCGGGCGGTGTCGGGATACCGAGGCGGGGAATTCTTCCGGCTGTCGGGAACGGCTTCGACCGTCGGTCCCGAGGGTTCGGCGGGAGCGGCGGGCCGGGGAGGGGTCTTTGGGGTGGCGGTCGGTCGGGGGGCAGGGCGCGGGGTTGGCTTCGGGGTTGGCTTCGGGGTTGGTCGAGGAGTGGCTTTAGGTGTCGGGGTCGGTGGTGGCGTGGGGGCGGGTGTCGGGGCCGGTTCCTCGGTGGCAAGGATAGGTTCCGGCGTCGGGGCGGGTGTCGGTTCCGGCGTTGGCTCGGGAGTTGGTTCTGGCGTTGGTTCTGGCGTTGGTTCTGGCGTTGGTTCGACCAGGGCGACTTCGATGCGGATGGTTTCCGCTTCGAGCGGGAGTTCGGTCGGCGTGTTTTGGGGAGTTCGGAGTGAGAGAAGGAGGCCATGCGCGCCAAGCGAAAGCAGGAGAAGGGCGGCAAAGAGCCAGCCGGTCCGCGAGCGGGGGGCGCTCATTCCCCGACCGGACGGGGGTCGTGGATGAGGTTGAACTGCGAAGCGCCGGATTGCCGCGCGCGGTCCATCAGATCCACGAAAACGCCGTAGTCGACGGTGTGGTCGCCGCGGAAATTCACGGTGCGGTTCTTTCGTTGATCCAGCGTGGCGCGGAGAGTTTCGCTGAAGGCGTCGAGCGTGACGGCGCGATCAGCTATGGCGATTGTCCCGGCGGCGTCGACGCTGATGACGAGGGCTTCCGTGGGGGTTTCGGGAGACCCGGTCGCGGAAGGGAGGTTCAGCGGGAGCGAGGGCTCGCGGAACGCGGAGGTGAGCATGAAGAAGATGAGCAGCAGGAAAACGACGTCGATTAGCGGCGCCATGTCGATGGCGTGACTCGGGCGTTTGGGGCGGCGGAACAGGCCGGACATACGTGGGGTGCGGCTAGGCGACCGTGGACCAATCTTCCGCCGGAACGGTTGGCTGGGAGGTGGTCATTTCCTCGAGACGGGGTTGGTCAGGGGCGAAGATGTCGTCGAGAGCGGTCACGGCGAGTTCCATCCGCCCGGCAATCTTGTCCGCGTGGGACTCGAAGGCGTGGAAGGCGGCCATGGCGGGGATGGCGACAATGAGTCCGAAGACGGTGGTGAGGAGGGCTTCCCAGATGCCGCCAGCGAGATCGGCTGGCTTCACGGTGCCCTCGAGGGCTTGAATCTGCGCGAAGGCGACGACCATGCCGATCACGGTCCCGAGGAGGCCGACGAGGGGAGCGAGGTGCGCAATGGCGGCAAGGACGCGAAGTCGTTTCTCAACGTGTTCGAGAGTCAGCGCGGCGGTGCGTTTGACGTTGTCGAGTCGAGCTTTGGCGGGGCGTGCAAGATTCTCGAGGTAGGTTTCCGTGACGCGGGCAATCGGGTGGCGGCAAGCGTGGGAGCGGCTGAGGGCGGCGTCGGTGCGACCGGATCGCAAATCCTCGAGGAGCGAGTCGAGCCAGCGGTCGGACTGGAGGCCATAGCGAAGGTAAACGATTGATCGCTCGAGAATGACCGCGAGTGCGAGGATGGAGCCGCCGAGGAGGACCCACATGAGGGGACCGCCGGCCTGGAAATAGGTGATGAGGGAAAAGTCGGGTTCCACGAACGCGTTGTTGATCAATTGACGGAGAAAAACAAGCGCGAATGAGACTTAATCTCAAAAAGTCCTTGCGCGACTGAGACTCGATCTCGTTTACTCCCGCCGCAATGAATCTAGTCAGACAATTCGGTGGGCTCCGGCGGGGCGTGATTTTTGGTGTGAGCCTGACGTTTGGAGCGGTCAGCGCGCAGGATGCGGCGGTCGAGCGGCTGGATACGGTGGTGGTCTCGGCGGACTATGACACGAGGATCGAGGGTCCGTTTTTGCCGGAGGTCGAAGGAACGCGGATCAACGCGGGCAAGAAGACGTCGAACATTTTGATGACGGACTTACCGGAGATCTCGAATGACAATTACCGTCAGGTGATCGCGAAGACGCCGGGGTTGGTGCTGTCGGAAGAGACGACGCCATTGCTGAGCATTGGTTACCGGGGGTTTGAGCCGCATAGGCTGCAGTATTTTCAGGTGCTCGAGGACGGCATTCCGATCCACGCCGACATGTTTGGGTATCCCGAGTCGTATTACACGCCGCCGCTGGACGCGGTGGAGCGGATCGAGTTTGTCCGCGGTGGCGCGGCGTTGATGTATGGTCCGCAGCCGGCGGGGGCGATCAATTTCGTGATGAAGAAGCCAGCGACGGACACGCCGTTCACGGCGCAGTCGACGAATTTGATCGGGAGTTTCGACTACTATTCCAATTTCTCGTCATTCGGCGGGACGGTCGGACGTTTTGGCTACTACGGCTGGTATAACCACCGGGAGACCGATGGATTCCGCGAGGCGAACAGCGATTTTTTCCTGAACGCGTGGGGTGGGACCTTCGCGCTCGATGCGACGGGTCCGTTTCGGATGTATCTGAACCTGACGGCTTACGACGAGGTGCACGGCGAGCCGGGCGGTCTGACTTTGAGCGACGGGCCGAACGCGGTGAACTACACGGATGATCGCAACGGGACGTCTCGGTTTAACGACCGGGTCCGGATCAGCCGCTACGCGGTGGCGTTGATTACGGAATGGGACGTGACGGATCGGACGCTGGTCACCTTCCGAGCGTGGTGGGACTACTACCGTCGTTTTAGCCGTCGGCAGCGCGGGGGTGGATTTGGCACGTTGCCGACCGGCCCCGACTCGCAGACGAACTCACTGCAAACGCAGCAATTCTACACCTTCGGGGTGGAGCCGCGCGTCCGACACGACTGGGATTGGCTCGGCGAAACGCACACGTTGGCGGGCGGGATGATGCTCTATCACACGTTTTCCCCTCGGTTGGATCAGAGGGGCGCGAGCCCGACCGCCATGGACGGCAGGGTCCTGAATCAAAGCAACCGATCGGTCTGGTATCACTCGATCTTCGTGGAGAACAAATTTCAGATCGGAAATCTGTCGATCACTCCGGGCGTGCGTCTGGAGAATATCTGGCAGTCGCTCGACGAAAACGTGAATCGCTCGAAGAGCAGCGGCGAGCTCGTCAACGAAACGGAATACAATTTCGTGCCGCTCTTCGGCCTCGGTCTGGAATACGCCTTCACGCCGGCCATCCAAGCTTACGCGAACGTCTCGCAAGCTTACCGTCCACCGATCTTCACGGAGGCGATTCCGACGAACCCTAACACGATCGTTGACGGCGATCTGAACGAGAGCTTCGTCTGGAATTACGAAGTGGGGTTCCGGGGGGATCCGACGTCGTGGGTGAGCTGGGACACGAGTGTCTGGCTGATCGATAGTTCGGACCAAATCGGCGAGCGCACGGCGGATAATGGCAATGCGACCATCATTGAGAACGCTGGCCGGTCGGTGAGTTTCGGTTGGGATCTGGCGGCGGAGGTCGACTTGGTGGGTCTGGCAAACGAGCTGTTCAACGCCCCGGCCGAATTGCCGTTGCCGACCGCAAGCAAGGGGGACGGGAAGAAAACGTTCGACCCGCTACCGATCCAAGGTGACTGGGTGGATGAATATGGTTCGCTGAGTGCCTACGGCGCGCTCACGTTGATGGGAGCGGAATTTGTCAGCGGACCAAACGAGGGGCGAACCCCGCAATACAGTCCGGAATACATCCTTCGGTTTGGCCTGGTTTATGACTGGCGGGACCGAGTGAAGGTCGCGTTGATGAGTAATTTCGTCGGGTCGAGCTTCGCTGATGACTCGAATTCATCCCAGCGGTTCATTCCAGCCTATGACGTGTGGGATTTGACGGTGGAGGCGAAAGTTTACCGCGACACCGTCAGTGTGATCGGTGGGGTGAATAATTTGTTCGACCGCGATTACTACTCGCGCATCCGCTCGGACGGAATCGATCCGGCGGCCCCGAGGAACTGGTATGCGGGCTTGAAGGTCGAGTTCTAGCCGGGCGACCGTCGTCCGGTGATTACCACTGGATGACGGAGCTGGCGAAGGTGAGGCCGCCGCCGAAGACGACGAGGAGGATGTAGTCACCGATCTCGAAGCGACCGGAGCGGTTCGCTTCATCGAGGGCGATGGCGACGGCGGCGGCGGACGTGTTGCCGTAGCGGTCGAGGTTCACCATGAAATTCTCGATGGGGATTTCCATCCGGTCTGAGAGCGCCTCGATGATGCGCATGTTTGCCTGGTGCGGAATGATGCAGGTGAGGTCGTCGGTGGTGAGATCGGCGGCGTCGAGCGCCATGCGCGCGGAGTGGCTCATGGAGAGAACGGCCTGCTTGAACGTCTCGCGGCCGTTCATGTGGAGGGTGTTCAAGCGTTCGTCGACGTTCTCGCGCGTGACGGGGATCGAGCAGCCGCCGCCGGGCATGTGGAGAATGTTGCCGTAATTTCCGTCGCTGCCCATGTAGGTCGTGATGACGCCGTGGGACCCGGCGCGGTAGCGGAGGATGGCGGCCCCGGCTCCGTCGCCGAAGAGAACGCAGGTGTTGCGATCCTCCCAGTTGATGATCGAGGAGAGTTTGTCTGCGCCAATGACGAGGATGGTCTCGTAAGTGTGGTTGGCGATGAACTGCTGCGCGATCTCCACGCCGTAGAGGAAGCCCGAGCAGGCGGCGGAGACGTCGAAGCAGGCGGCCTCCTTCGCGCCGAGAAGTCGCTGCACGTGACAGGCGGTCGAGGGGAAAAACGTGTCGGGGGTAACCGTGGCGACGAGGATGAGATCGATCTCGGTGGCGTCGATGCCGGCTTGATCCATCGCGCGGCGCGCGGCTTCGGCGGCCATGTGGCTGGTGTGTTCGCCGTCGGCGGCAATGCGGCGTTCCTTGATGCCGGTGCGGGAGGTGACCCACTCGTCGTTGGTGTCGACCATCTTTTCGAGGTCGGCGTTGGTGAGAATGCGTTCGGGGACGTAGCTGCCGGTGCCGATGATCGAGACGGTGCGGTTAGGCTGCTGGGGCCTGGTCCGAGGAGACTTTTTCATTAAACTCTTTGATCGCCTCGATGATCCGGGGGTTGATCTGACGATCGACGAATTCGCACCCTACCCGAATTGCGTTTTTGATGGCAAGGGCGCTACTGGATCCGTGGGCGATGATCGCGACGCCGTCGACTCCGACGAGTGGACTGCCGCCGTAAGTCTCGTAGTTCGTCTTGTCCTTGATGGACATGAACGCGTCTTTGGCGAGGAACGCGCCGAGCTTGCGCTGTGGGTTGGCGGTCAGCTCGTGCTTGAGCCAGCGGAAGACGGCGGAGGCGGTGGCCTCGCAGGTTTTCAGGACGACGTTGCCGGTGAACCCGTCGCAAAGCACGACCTCGACGGGATTTTGGAAGAGATCGTGACCCTCGACGTTGCCGCGGAAGTTGAGGGAGCTTTTGCGGAGCAGCTTGAAAATGTCTTTCGTGAATTCGCTGCCCTTGGCATCCTCGCTGCCGATCGACATGAGTCCGACGGACGGATTGTCGAAGCCAAGCACGTGCTTGGAGAGCACGGTTCCCATGATGGCGTATTGCAGCATGTGGATCGGGCGCGCGTCGACGTTCGCGCCGGCGTCGATGAGGATGCAGACGTTCGACTCGGTGGGAAGGTAGGATCCGATGCCGGGTCGCTCGACGCCCGCGAGGGTGCGGAGCTTGATGGTGGTCGCCGCGACCATGGCGCCGGTGTTGCCCGCGCTGACGACGGCGTCGGCTTCGCCGGATTTGACCAGATCAACGGCCCGGGAGAGCGAGCTGTCCTTCTTACGCCGGACCGCCTCGACGGGGTGGTCCGACATTTCCACGATCTGCGTGGTGTGGACGATCCGCAGCCGGGGGTCGGTGAACCCGATGCGCTTGATTTCAGCCTCGATGCGGGGTTGGTCCCCGGTCAGGTGAAGCACCTCGATGTGAGGATACTCGCGGAGCGCTTGGGCGGCTCCCTCAACGGTGTGCTGAGGGGCGTAGTCGCCGCCCATGGCGTCAAGAGCGACTTTCATGCAGGTCGCGTCAGCCGATCCTGGTGAAGGAAGATTGGCTGGAGGGGAGGCAGGTCGCCGCGGAATTTGGCCGTCTCACGGCACGGGTCGGGGAGTGGAGCGAGGTGCATTCCACTATTCACCAGTCAGCAACTTCGAGTCCTTCGGACTCAGAGTGCTTCGATCGTGAGCACCTGGCGTCCCTTGTAGTAACCGCAGGAGGGGCAGGCGATGTGCGGGAGGACGGGGGCGGCGCACTGGGTGCACTTCGAGAGCTTGGGAGCGTGCCAGCGGTTGGCCGCCTTGCGGCTGCGCAACTTCATTTTGGAGGTTTTACGTTTCGGGACGGCCATGGGATCGGACGGTTAAGTTGAGAGAGATGGACTGATTAAGGATTGGGTTTGAATTCGTCCAGAGCGTTCCAAGCGTCGGGCCGAGGCGTTCGCTCAGTGGCGAGCGGGGCCTCGGGTGACGTGCGGAACGTGACGGGACATTCGCGCTTGCCGTCGACATCACATCGGGGATGTGAGGGCAAGAGGAGGAGAATATCCTCGCGCAGCTCGTCGGTCAAGTCTGCGAGTTCGCGTCCGTCGGGTTCCTTATGGATGGCCAAATCGGGGAGAGTCAGCGTGGTCTCGAAGTCTTCGAGGCACTTCACGCAGCAGGCGGACAAGTCGAGAGAGGCGGTGCCGATGGCGTAGATGTCGCCACCGGAGACGGTGAACTGCACGGAGCAGCGGACGGGGGAGTCGGCGGTCCATTCGGTCTCGGCGAGATCAAGGAAGGCGGCGTCGATCTCTTCGTCGACCTGGACGGCTCCATCGTTCGGAATCCGAGCGAGGTGGACTTGCAAGCGAGTGTTCATGGACTTGGAACGTTCGTTGAAGAGTTTTGGAGGCCGCGGGCGCGCTCGGTGAGCGGGCCGATGACGGAAGGTGGCACGAAAGGGCTGACGTCGCCACCGAGACGAGCAACTTCCTTGACGATGCGCGAGCTGATGAAAGTGCATTCTTCCTTCGGAGTCAGAAAAACGGTCTCGAGGCGCGCGTCGAGTCGGCGGTTCATGAGCGCCATTTGAAATTCGAACTCGAAGTCGGACACGGCTCGCAGGCCGCGGATGACGGTGAAGGCTCCTTCGCGTTTGGCGAAATGAATCAAGAGGTCGTCGAACGTTTTTACCGTGACATTGGCACCCGTTGGCAAAACGGCGCGAATGAGTTCCGCACGCTCGTCGAGATTAAAGAGGGGTTGCTTGGAGTCGCTGGCTGCGACGGCCACGATCAGGTGGCCGAACATCGCGAGTGCCCGCTGAATGATGTCGAGATGGCCGTAGGTAACCGGGTCGAAGCTGCCGGGGTAAATGGCGGGAGCGTCGCTCATGTGGCGAGACGTATCAGAGCGGTGGGGGATTTGGAATTTGGAATTTCGGTTTGGGTTCGCTCGAGCGATCAGTGGTCCTGAAGATACTGAGTCTCACGCGAAGGCGCGAAGGGTGGTCGGGGCAAGGAGGGATCGACGCGGAGGCGAGGCGATCGCGGGGTTGGATCTTGGAGTTGGACTCACTTCCACTTGATCGAGCAGCCGAGGCTCGGGGAGTGGGGGGTGGGGACTGGCGCTTTGGCGAGAGTGGCGTCGATGGCTCGGCGGAGGTCGGCACCGTCGACCGGTTTGCCATTACCAGGAGTGCTCTCGTCGAGGCGGCCGCGGTAGGTGAGCTTGCGGTCGCCGTCGAAGAGGAAGAAGTCCGGCGTGCAGGCGGCGGTGTAGGCGCGAGCGACGTCCTGACTTTCGTCGTAGAGCATGGGGAACGGGAAATCGGCTTCGACGGCCATGACGCGGAGTTTCTCCGGGGAGTCGTCGGGATACTTGACGGCGTCGTTGGCTGAGATGGCCAGGAAGCCAACGCCCCTGCCCTGGTAGTCCTTGGCCAGCTCGACGAGTTCGTCGCGGACGTGGACGACGTAGGGACAGTGCGCGCAGATAAACATGACGAGGAGCGCGGACTCCGCCGGGAACTCGGCGAGGGCCTGGGGGCCGTGGCTGACGACGTCGGGAAGGGTGAAATCGGGGGCGGTGGTGCCGATGGGCATGGAGTCGGGAGCGGTGGTGGGCATGGCGGGAAAATAGCCCTTCTGGGCAGAAATGAGAAACGCGGAATGCGTCTGGGGTGGCTTGACCGGCGGGGCAAACGGGGGGTAGGGACTTCGGGATGCAGAAGATCCACGTCAACCGTGACCGACAGTCGTTAGGGAAGTTTACTCCGGAAGAGGTGACGGGCGGACTGCGATCGGGGGAATTTCTCCCGACCGATCTGGCTTGGCGGGAAGGGATGGAGACGTGGAAGCCGCTGGCGGAGTTTGATGATCTCCCGGAAGTCGCGGAGCCGATCACGGCGCCGCCGTTGCCCGGCGAGCCGGTGGAGACGGTGGAAGCGGGGGATGAGGTTGATCCGGTGGAAGCGGATTTGATTTCGCCGACGGGCGAGGTGACGGGGGGGGCGGAGGTTCCGACCGAGGCGATTCCGTGGGAGCGGGCCGGTGAGCTGGGATGGGGGAAAGCGTTTTGGCAGACGCTGAAAGGGTCGCTGTTGACGCCGACCCGCACGTTGGGCGGGGCGGAACACACGGCGTCGCTGGGAAAACCATACGTGTATTATCTGCTCCTCGCGATCGTGACTGGCGTGGTCGCGGCGGCGCTGAACGTGGCGGTCGCGGGCGCGTTCATCGACTTCGCATCCACCAATCCGGACCTGAAGAACGAGCCGCAGATCAAGCAATTGATCGAGACTTACAAGCCGGATTCGGCGTTGGTGATGGAGCTGACCGGGCTCTTTCTGCGGATCCCGTTCATTCCAATTTTCTTTGCGGGACTGATTCACGCGATCTTGATGGCGATGGGATCGGCGCGGGCGGCGTTTGCCGCGACCTTTGGCGTGTGCTGCTACGCGATCGGGTCGGCGCAGGTGTTTCAATTACTTTCGTGCTGCGGATTTCCGGTGGTGTTGGGCTGGACGGCGGTGAGTATCTCGTTTGGGCTGGCGGCGGTGCATCGATTGGCGCCGTGGCAGGCGGCCGTTGCGGTGATGGTGACGATGCTGGTGGGCTGCGGGTTGTTTGCGGGACTCGCGATGGTGTCGGCGGCGGCCTGAGGTGATGCGGCTCGCACTGGTGCGGCCGACGCGGGCGGCTGGGAATCCCGAAGCGTTGGGGTTAGTCGTTTTGCTAGGGGCGATGGTCGGCGGCGCACTCTGGCTGGGCTTGGGACTGGGGACTCCGGCTTGCACGCTGCGAACGTTCACGGGGATCCCGTGCCTGACGTGCGGCGGGACGCGGAGTGCGCGGGCGCTGCTGGGCGGGGACGTCGGTTTGGCGTTCGCGATGAATCCCGGGGTGGCCGTGGCGCTGATCGCGGCCGGGGTGTTCGTCGTTTATGCGGCGGCGGTTCTGGCGTTTCGCCTGCCGCGGCTGCGGGTCAGGGACGTGGGGAAGAACAGTCGGATCGTGCTGCTGGTGCTGCTGGCTTTGCTCCTCGGGGGGAATTGGGCCTACCTGTTTTGGCGGTTGTAGCGAGAGGGCAGAGAGTTGGGACGTTCGGGCCGGGCCGGCCCGGTTCTACCAAATTAGTCGAGTAGTTGGACTTTGCCCGTGCCGGAAACGACGTGGCCGATCTTGCGGGCGTTTGTTTGTCCCGCGACTTCGGCGGCGTGCTTCTTTGAAACGATGAGCACCATGCCGATGCCCATGTTGAAGATTTGATACATTTCGTCGCGGGGGACGTTGCCGCCTTCGCCGATGAGTGAGAAAATCCGGGGGACCTTCCAGGACTGAAGATCGATGGCGGCGTCGCAGTTCTCCGGCAGAACGCGCGGCAGGTTATCGATCAATCCTCCGCCGGTGACGTGGGCGGCGGCTTTGAGCTGACCGTCGGGGAGTGCGGCGAGGATGGGTTGGTAATTCTTGTGAACGCGGAGAAGCTCGCTGCCGATGGTGCCGGTGATGCCGGGGACCTTGGAATCGGGCTTGAGCTTGAGCTGGCGGAAGAGGACGTCGCGAGCGAGCGAGTAGCCGTTGGTGTGGAGGCCATTCGCGGGGATGCCGAGGAGGACGTCGCCGGAGCGAACCTTGCGGCCATCGAGCATCTTCTTGCGATCGACAATCCCGACGATGGTGCCAGCGACGTCGTATTCGCCGGGCTGATACATCCCTGGCATCTGCGCGGTCTCGCCGCCGATGAGCGCGCAATGACCCGCTTTGCACGCTTTGGCAAAGCCCTTGAGAATCTGGCTAAAGACGTCGGGATCGAGCGTGGCGGAGGCGAGGTAATCGAGGAAGAAGAGCGGACGGGCGCCGACGACGGCGATGTCGTTGATGCAGTGGTTTACGAGGTCCTGTCCGATCGTGTCGTGGCGACCGGTGAGGAAAGCGACCTTGAGCTTGGTGCCGACGCCGTCGACGCTCGAGACGAGGACGGGCTCCCTGATCCCCCGGAGGTCCGGGGCGAAGAGGCCGCCGAAACCACCGATCTTGCCGAGCACTTCCGGGCCGTGGGTGGCGCGGACCTGGCGCTGAATGCCGCGTTTGACGGCGTTGCCGAGATCCACGTCGACGCCGGCGGCGGCGTAGGATTTTTGGGATTGGGGGTTGGGTTTGGATTCTGATTTCTTTGGCATGGCGGTGCGTTCTACGCCTGGAAGAGCGGCGGCTGATGATCCTCCGGCTTGAGGAGTCGGGCCTGACCGCGGCGTTTTTCCATGAAGAGTTTGTCGAAGCTTTCGTCGTAGGCGAGAGGGTATTTCCCGTTGAAGCAGGCGATGCAGAATCCGGATTCCGGCAGGCCGGTGGCGACCACCATGGAGTCGACGTCGAGGTAGCCGATGCTGTCGGCGCCGAGGTAGTCGCGGATCTCTTCCATCGTTTTCTGGTTCGCGATGAGCTTGGCGGGATCCGGGAAATCGATGCCGTAGAAGCACGCGTGCTTGTGGGGCGGGCAACTGATGCGGACGTGGACTTCGGTGGCACCAGCTTCGCGCAGGTTGACGACGCGGGCGCGGGCGGTGGTGCCGCGCACGATGGAATCGTCGACGACGACGACGCGTTTGCCGCGCACGGCTTCGCCGATGAGGTTGAGCTTCACGCGAACGTTGAAGTCGCGGATGAGCTGAGTGGGTTGGATGAAGGTTCGGCCAATGTAGTGATTGCGGACGAAGGCGAGATCGAAGGGGATGCGGAGTTCTTCGCTGAAGCCAAGGGCAGCGTAGATGCCGGAGTCGGGGACGGGGACGACGACGTCGGCTTCGACGGGATGCAGCTTCGCGAGCTGTCGACCCATCTGGACCCGGGTCTCCTTGACGTTGATCGAGTCGATGTTGCTGTCGGGACGGGCGAAGTAAACGTATTCGAAGATGCAGAACGATTTCTTGGCGCGGCGGAAGGGCCATTCGGAGCGAATGCCATTGGCGTCGATGATGACGACTTCGCCGGGCTCGATCTCTCGGATGAATTCGGCGTGAATGAGGTCGAAGGCGCACGTCTCGGACGAGAGGACGTAGGCGCCGTCGAGCATGCCGAGGGACAGGGGGCGGAAGCCGAACGGGTCGCGGACGCCGATGATCTCGTGCTCGCCCATGATGACCATCGAGAAAGCACCTTCGAGTCGGCGGAGGGCGGCGAGGGGGTTGGTGTTTTTCTCGGGCTTCGCGAGGAGGTGGAGGACGATCTCGCTGTCGACGGTGGTCTGGAAAATGGAGCCTTCGCTCTCGAGTTCGAGTCGGAGTTGGGCGGCGTTAACGAGGTTACCGTTGTGGGCGACGGCGAGCTGACCGCGGGCGGTGTCGACGACGAGCGGCTGGCAATTTTTGAGATTGCTCGAGCCGGTGGTGGAGTAGCGGACGTGGCCGATGGCGCGGCTGCCCTGGATGTGCTCGAGGGCGTCGTCTTCGAAGACGGTCGAGACGAGGCCCATGCCCTTGTGCGTGAGAAAGGGGGCACCGTCGCCCTCGGAAGAGGCGATGCCGGCACTCTCTTGACCGCGATGCTGGAGGGCGAAGAGGCCGTAGTAGTTGAGGGTCGCGGCGTTCGGGTGATTGAAAACGGCGAAGACGCCACATTCGTGGCGGGGTTTGCCGTCGTGAGGATCGGACAAGTCGGTGGCCGGGTGTTGCGGTGGCGGATCGGTCTTCAAAATCTCGGCATGGCGGAGTCGTTCACCGTGTCGGGTTCAGCGGCTTCGTCGGAATCCTCGCCGGACTCGTCCTTCTCCTTGCTGGTATCAAATTTGGATGCTCCCCCCGGGGTGAAGATCTCGCTGCGGCCGGCGATCCAGGAGTCTTCGAGGCTGCGGTAGAGGGCCTGGAGTTGCTGCTTGGTTTCGAGCCGGTATTCGATGGTGCCGGAGTGAGTCGTGGTCGGATATTCCTTGATGACCTTGGCCCAGATGGGGTCGCCGGGAACGACGCGGGAAGCGGCGGATTGGGCGGCCGTGATGGCCTGGGCGGCGGCTTCGCCGGCAGCGCCCGGAATTTGCACGGGTTCGATGAAGTAGAAGCGCGGCTGGAGCACACCGGAGGTGCTGACGTTGACCTCGGTCACGCGGGCCGCTCCGTCGAGGACGTATTCCTGAGAGCTGACGGCATTGATGGAGTCGTGGGCGACGACGAACGTGCCGCCGGGTAGTTCGGCTTTCCAGTAAGTGATGGTGTCGAAATTCGGCTCGTCAGATTCTTCGTCCTGCTCGTCGGGCGTCGGAGACGGAGTGGCTGATGGATCGAAAGTGTCGGTGGGCCCTCCGGTGTCAGCGGGCTGTCCGAAGGCGGGCAGAATGAGGGCGAGGAGGAGTGGCGCAGCGAGGAGATGAAGACGGCGAATCATTGAAAAGACCAATCGCGGGAAAGTCGCAGTTCGGATTGCTCGGCGGAGTATAAACGCCACGACCAAGGTTGCCAGCTTTCCTTGCGCCAGTGGAAGGTAAACGGCTCTTCGAGGCTGGTGAGGCGGTTCAACGCGATCTGGCCGAGGCCGGTTCCGTTGCCTTGAAACGTGAGGTCGACGGTGGTGGTGGCGTGGTCGGATTCGGCGGGTGTGATTTGCCAGTTTGCTGGCTCGATCGAGAGGTAGAAAAACTGGCGCATTCCTTCGGAAGCGATCTGGATAAACTGGGCACGGTCGAGTTCCCAGTGGTCGGTGTAGTCGTCGGTGAGCGTGTCGCGCACGCTTTCCCAATCGCGGGACTCGATGTCGGCGAGGAGGCGCTCGGTGGCTTTGCGGAGCTGCCGGTCGGGCTTCCAATCGTAGGCCAGGTAACCTCCGAGGACGAGAAGGGCGAGAAACGTGGCGGCGAAAAGCAGTCGGGGACGGGTCATGACCGGGACGGGATCAAAGAGTGGACTTCGGTGGATTTCCGACTCGCGTCAAGGCTGGTAAGTTTTCAGATTTGGCGCGTGGCGATTCGTTACCGACCGAACGTGGCGTTCATTCTCCGGAAGCCGGGCGGGCGGGTGCTCATCGGCGAACGCATGGACGTGGGCGGGGCGTGGCAGTTTCCGCAGGGCGGGGTGGACGCGGATGAATCGATCGAGGAGGCGCTGGCGAGGGAGGTCAGAGAGGAGCTGTCGCTGAACCCGACGGACTATCGAGTGGTGGATCGGAAAGGGCCCTATCGATACGCTTTTTCGGACGGGCGGCTGAAGGACGGCTGCGGCGGGCAGGAGCAGACGTATTTTTTGGCGGATTTCGTGGGTGACGACGCGCAGATTCTCGCGTCGCCGGAGACGCCGGAATTTCGGACGGCGCGTTGGATCCAGCCAGCGGAGTTTCTGCTGACGTGGGTCGCGCCGATGAAGCGCGCGGTTTACCGGGAGGTGTTCCGCGATTTTTTTGGAGTCGAGCTGGCCTCGCCGCGGGGTGAGGCCTGAAGCTCGGCACCGTCAAACCAACGGGATTTTCGGATATTTCCGCCCGAGAATCGGAAGGCTGGGGGTCTGCAGCCAATCTTCGAGGACGCTGGCGTAAACGCTGCGGAAGTCGGTGTTGTAGCGCAGGTCGCCGTTGTCGAGGTCGGTGAGGCTGGGCGTTTGGCCGAAGAGGCCGCCTTGGACGCCTCCGCCAACGACAAAGAGTGGTGCGGCAGCGCCGTGATCGGTGCCGCCGCTGGTGTTTTCGGCGACGCGCCGGCCGAATTCGGAAAACGTCATGAGGAGGACTCGGTCGAAGTTTCCCTGCTGCTTGAGGTCCGCGACGAATGCGGTGATGGCTTCGTCGACGTTGTTGAGGAGCTGGTCGTGGCGGCCGCCCTGGCCGGCGTGCGTGTCGAAGCCGCCTTGATTGGCGTAGTAAACGCGGGTGGTCATCCCGCCGGCGATCAGTTGGCCGATGAGCTGGAGTTGACGGGCGAGCGGGGTGCTGGGGTAGTCGGTGCCGCCTTGGTGTTTGCGAGTGATCTCGGCGATGCGGTCAGACGCGATGCGGGTGTCGAGCGCGACGCGATCGATGAAATCGTAGGTGCTGCCGGCGGACGAGCCGCTGCCGTCGAGCATGGCGATCGAGCCGCCGTCGTTGGTGGAGGTGTCGAGGGTGGCCGCCTCCTGACCGGAGCGGGCGAGTTCGGCGGCGAACTCCTCGGGGTCGTTGGCGATGCGAAAGCGTTCCGGGCTTTCCAGCGTGATACCGAGCGGCTGCGGACCGGCGAACGCTGCGGGGGTGGTGCGGCTGATCGCGACGCCGACGGTCGGGTCTTCGCCGGAGCAGCAGGCGTCGAAGTAACGTCCGACCCAACCGTGGATCTCGTGCGGATCGACGGAACCTCGCTGCCAGATTTCGGTGGAGCGGAAGTGGCTGCGGTTGGGGTTGGGGTAGCCGACACCTTGAACGATGGAGCCGTGGCCTTCGGAGATGAGGGAGGCGAGCCCGGCGAGTCGGGGATTGAGACCGAGGTGATCGGAGACGCGGAGAACTTCTTTTGCCGGGATCGCGAGTTTCGGTCGGGCTCGGTGATAGGCGTCGTCGGCGAAGGGAATGACCGTATTCAAACCGTCATTCCCGCCAGCGAGCTGAAGGATGACGACGATGGGGGAATCTTTGCCGGTGACGATCTGGGTGGCCGAATCGGCGGCGGCGGCGTCGAGGGCAGCGAAGGTGCGGTGGACGAATCCCGGGAGTGACGCGGCAAGGGCTCCGCCGAGGACGGACGTGCGGAGGAATCGGCGGCGAGTGTGGAGGTGCATCAATTTCGGATTTCGGATTTCGGATTTTGGATTGATGTCAGGTGAGCTGGAACTCGGGGGTGGATATGAGGTGGTGGAGGACGGTGCGGATGTCGTTGTCGGTGAGGGTGGGGCTGAGAGTGGTGAGGGTGGCGCGGGCTCGGTCGCGGAGATCGGAGAAATCGCCGGGACCGAAGAGGCGGAGGACGAGTTGGTCGGCAAGCTGCTGCGGTTGACGGCGAAGGGGGTCGGGGGCGATTTTTTCGACGGCGGGGTCGAAGCGGTTGTCGGTGGGGAAGAGGCGGTTGAACGATCTTTCGTTGGTGCCGAGGAGGAAGCCGGCGAGATTGTAGCGGAGGACGAGCGTGGTGCTATTGATCCAGGAGCGACCCCATTCCCAACCGCCAACGTTGGGCGGCATGAACGGGACCTGACCGAGCTGAGCGAGGGCGCCGGTGAGCATCGGGGTGTCGGGCACGGGAACGGCGAGGGCTTTGCAGGTCTGGACGAGCCACTGGACGGGGGATTTGATCTGCGTGCGCCGAACGGCGGGGTCGTGGAACGCGGCGGACCGGAAGAGGGTGCGGAGCGAATCTGCGACGTCGTAGTCGTTGGCCCGGAGCGTGTCGGCGAGGGCGGTGACGGCGGTGGAGTTGGGCTGCGACGAGACGAAGTAGGTGTAGAGCTTCGTCGCGAGGAAGGGGGCGCAGGCGGGGTTGGCGAGTGCGAGCTGGACGACGTCGTCGCCGTCGAAATTGCCCGTCTGGCCGAAGATGGTTTTGTCGCCGGCATCGTGTTGGCGTTCGTCGAATCGGAACGTCCGGTCGCGGCTGGTAAAGCGGTAGCCGGTGAAGGCGCGGGCGGCCTCCTTGACATCCGATTCGGTGTAGTGGCCCTCGCCGAGGGTGAAGAGCTCGAAGAATTCGCGGGCGAAGTTTTCGTTGGGCTTCTTTTTGTTGCTCCGTTGGAGGTCGAGCCATTTGAGCATGGCGGGGTCGCGGGAAATTTCTCGGAGGAGGTCGCGGAAGGGGCCGAGCGCGCGGGCGCGGAGGGTTTCGTTCTGAACCCACATGAGGTAGGCGTCCTGCACCTTCTGATTGCTGGTAGCGAAGTGGTCGTGCCAGAAAAGGGTGAGCTTCTCGCGGAGGGGGTGGGTGGTGAATTCCATCCGCCGCATCCAGCCGGTGAGAAGATCCGCGCCACGGGTGCGCTCGATCTGGCGGACGTCGCTGAGTTGTTCCCTTTTTTCTGCTTCCGTGGCGGGTTTGCCTTTATCCGCGACGATGACGGATCTCGGCGCTCGGGGATCGGAGGTCCACTCCGGCGGGGGGAAAAGATCGGCGTCCTCGTCGCCGGTCACGAGGAACTCGACGGCGCCGTCGAGGCCGCGGTCGTAGAGAGCGGCGATCTCCGCGGGGGTTCCGCCAAATCCCGCTCGGGAGAGAAGGTGGTTCGCGAGTGCGGGTGTCCAATCGGCGGGGGGAAGCGGGTCGAGCACGGGGGATGGAACCCGGAGGGCGCGAGTTGGTTGCGGAAGGGGGAGAAAAATTCTGTTTCGCGGGGCGGGGGTGCGGTCTATTGGTTGCAGCAATGGAGTTTGTGACGTTGGCGCGCCGGACGGAGATTGGCGCGAGCTCCCACCTGCTGAAGGTGGGCGGGAAGTCGATCATTCTGGACGCCGGGATGCATCCGAAAGGTCGTGGGCTGGAGGCTCAGCCGGAGTATCAGCGCGTGCCGGAGGGAAGCGTGGACGCGATCGTCGTCACGCACGCTCACCAGGATCACATCGGCTCGCTGCCGGTGCTGACGCGACGGGAGCAGGAGGCTCGGGTTTTCATGTCGGAGGGGACGTTCCGGATCGGCGAGATGATGTTGAGAAATTCGGTGAACGTGATGACGCGTCAGCGCGAGGAGGAGGGGCTGACGGAGTATCCGCTCTTCACGCACCGGGGGATCGATTTTTCGAAGCAGATGTGGTCGATGATCCCGGCGGGGCGGCAGTTTACCTTGGACGGTGAGCGGGGGCGGGGTGATGGGTTCGAGCCGACCGTGGAGCTGTATCACGCGGGACACATCCTGGGATCGAGCGGGGTGCTGGTGCGCGGGGAGGGGAAGAGTGTCTTTTACACGGGCGACGTGAACTTCGACGATCAGACGCTGATGCAGGGGGCGGAGTTTCCGGAGGAGGGGGTGGACACGTTGATCATGGAGACGACGCGGGGGGATTCGCCTTCGGCGGAGGGATTCACGCGGAAGGGAGAGGAGCGGCGGTTCATCGACGCGATCGAGGAGGCCTTCGAGCGCGGTGGAAGTGTGACAATCCCGGTCTTTGCGCTGGGGAAAACGCAGGAGGTTTTGGCGATTCTCTGGGAGGCGCAGAAGCGGGGGAATTTGCGGGGCGTGCCGCTCTACATCGGGGGTCTGAGCACGAAGATCACGACGGCGTATGACCGGCTGGCGGAGAGTCCGGACCGGAGTCACAATTCGCTCCAGCTCCTGAGCGCGATGTCGCCCTACGTCATGTCGGGGCCGGATGCGCACACGCTGGCGATGCGGGACGGGTGCATCTTTGCGATTTCGAGCGGGATGATGACTGAAAACACGCTTTCGAATAAGTTCGTGCGGAAGGTGTTGCCGGATCCGCGGCAGAGCCTCTTCTTCGTGGGGTATTCCGACCCGGATTCGCCGGCGGGGAAAGTGCGAGTGGCGAAGTCGGGTGACTCGGTGCTGCTGGATAAGCGTCTGCCGGAGGTGGAGCTGAACTGCGACGTGCAGGAATTCAATTTCAGTGCGCACGCGCCGCGAGAGCGGATATTGGAATACGCGGTGCGGCTGCGGCCGAAGCGGATCGTGCTGGTGCACGGGGATCCGCCGGCGGTGGAGTGGTTTCGGAGTCAGTTGGTCGCTGCGCTGCCGGAGACCGAGGTCGTGTTGCCGGATCCGGGCGGGGCGACGATGCCGCTTTGAGTCGGGACTTCGTGAGGCGGATTTGGTCTCACGCGAAGGCGCGAAGGGAATGCCAGTGGACTTGGATTTGTCCGCTCGGAGCATGGAGGGTTTCTGGACGAGTTGGGTCGAAGCCGGGGAACGTTCCGGTCGCATGATCGGACGCGGAGGGTCGGGTTCGACCTAGTTTTGCAGCCGCTGATTGGCTTCGAGGAGTCCGGCGGGATTGCCGATGTCGAGGCGCTCGCCGGGCCAGGTGATGCCGAGGAGGCCGTCGCGGTCGAGCAGTGAGCGCATGGCGTCGGTGAGCTGGATCTCGCCGTTGAAGCCGGGCGGGGTGGTGTCGAGATCGTCGAGGATCGAATTGGCGAAGAGGTAGCGGGCGGCGAAGGCGTGGGGGGGGAGTGGACGTCCTTCGGGGTCGTGAAGCACCGGGGCACTGTCGGCGGGCGGTTTCTCGATCAGTTCGGAGAGCTCGAAGGTGTCGGCGTCGCGGGGGAGTTGGCGTCCACCGGCGATGCCGTAGCGGGAAACGCGCTCGGTCGGGCAGGGCTCGAGGCAGACGGAGGATTTGCCGGTCTCTTCCCACGCGTTCCGCATGGCGGGGAGCGGCGAGGACCCGTGGGTGAGGGTATCGCCGAGGAGGACGGCGAAAGCTTCGTCGCGACCGACGAAGGAGCGCGCGAGGCGAAGCGCGTCGCCGAGGCCGCGCATTTCGGGCTGGTAGACGCTGTGGATCTGACCGAACCGGGTGGTGGCCTGGACGGCTTCGAGGGCGGCGGTTTTCCCGGTTTGCTCCAGGTGGCGTTCGAGTTCGGGGTGGGGCGCGAAGTATTGCGCGATGATTTCCTTGCCGCGACTGAGGATGAGAAGGATCTCGTCGAATCCGGAATTGAAGGCTTCTTCGACGACGTAGTGGATGACGGGACGGTCGCCGATGGGGAGCATTTCTTTCGGCACGGCTTTGGCGATGGGGAGGAAGCGGGTGCCGAGGCCGGCGGCGGGGATGATGGCTTTCATGCCGGTGGGGTCGTTGAGACGGGGTTGTGGAATTGCGGTTAGATTTTCTCCGGGATTGGTGGGGCGATGTCGGGGCGGATGACGCGGATGTTGGTGGGGGCGAAGGCGGTTTCCAGGGAGGTGAACATTTCGTCGTTCTCGTAGGTGCCGACGATGGCTCCGCCGCTCCCGGCGAACTTGGCGCTGGCGCCGGTGCGGCGGGCGGTGGCGATCATCTCGCGGTTGCCTTCGCCGACGTCGTAGAGACTGGCGCGGAGGTCGAAATTGGCGTTGATGAGGCGGTGGAGTTCGGTGGTATTCCCGGTCGGGAGGGTGTCGCGGAATTGCTGAGTGAGGTCGGCCCACGCGGTCATGGCGTCGATGACCTCGGAGTCGCCGGCGAGCCAGCGGGCGCGGAGGTTGTTGTGGAAGACTTCGGTCCCTTCCGAGAGGTCTTCGCGGAACGCGATGTAGATCGGCGGCAGGGTGTCGGGGTCAAGGGCTTCGTATTCGCCGTAGCCGCGGGTGTCGAGGAGGTCGCGCGCGAAGTCCATGAACGTGGCTCCCTGATAGGCTTGGGCGACGCGATCCTGGAGGCCGGCGGGAATGTTGAGTTCGGAATTCTCGACGGAGAGAACGACGCTGGCCAGGACGTGGCGCGGGATGGTGACGTTGTAGAATCCCATGAGTGCGCGGAGGCAGGCGGTGATGAGTGCGCTGGATCCGGCGAGACCGACCCGGTTTGGGATGTCGGAACGGTATCGCATCGTGAAATTGCGATTATCAAACTTGATGCCGCGGGTCTGGCAGTAGTCGTAGAAGACCTTCACGCAGGCTTTGAGGAGCCGAAACCCGCCGTAGTATCCGTGCTTTCGGACGTCGTCGTGAAGGTCGGCGATGCTGGAGAAAACGGAGTGGTCGCGGCGGGAGGGGAGGAGTTCCAGATCAGGCGATTCCCAGAGCTCGATCGTGGCGGAGTAATTCGTGAAGGCGAAGGCGATGGTCTTCCCGAAGTAGCCGTCGGAGGGATTGCCGATGAGACCGGCGCGGGGGTAGGCGGTGGTGGAAATGATCACGGAGAGAAAGTCGGAGCGGAGGCTATCGCGACGTGGCGAGCCAGGTCCAGACTTCCGGCCAGTCGGCGAGAAGGCGGTCGGTGTCGTTGTGGTGAGCGTCGGGGATGAGCCAAAGACGTTTCGTGCCGGGGTAAGATTCGTAGAGGGCTTGGCCGAGGTGGGCGGGGACCGTCTGGTCCTCTTTGGCGACGATGAATGCGACCGGGCCGGGGTAGTCGGCGAGGTTGCGGACGGAATCGAAGCGGGTGCGCAGCAGCCAGGGGACGGGAATCCAGCGGTAGTGGTCGTGCGCGGCGGCGACGAGGGAGTTGAAGGGGGTGACGAGAATCAGGGCGGAGACGGCGTCCGGTCGTTGCCCGACGGCGGCGCTGGCAACGCCGCTTCCGAGGGATTGGCCAAGGACGGTGATGCGGGGAGCGGGGTCGGTGGCGGCGAGAGTGTCGATGGCATCGGTGGCTGCGGCGGTCAGGCTGGCTTCGGAGGGAGTGCCGGGTCGGGCACCGTAGCCGGGATATTCGAGGAGGTAGGTCCGGGGTCGGGCGGTGCCGTCGGCGGGATGGTTGGTGGAGGCGAAGCGGTTGCGGTGGAGGGCGTAGCCGCCGTTGCCGTGGAAGATGAGCAGGGCGTGGCGGGGATCGCCGTCGAGTGATTGCCAGCCGATCCGGTGGCCGTCGCCGTTGATCCAGGGGGCGAATCCGACGGACGCTGCCGCGCCGTCGAGCTCGGCGGCAGGGGCGTTCCGCGGGAAATAGACGAGGCTGTCCTGCGCGAAGTAGAGCGCGGCACAGATGAGGGCGTAGCCGCCGACCAGAAGCAGGGGGAGGGTGATCACGTGGCGGCGACTCACGCGGGGCCGTTAATTTAGGATGGAGTTCAGGAGGTGGGCGAGCCGGTAGCCGGCGAGGGTCAGGCGTTTCTCGCTGATCTCGGTCGCACGCTCGACGTAGGATGAATCGAGCTCGACGGGATTGCTGTCGGGGCCTCCGGGGAGTTCCCCGTAGGCAAAGTCGAATCCGAGCTCGTGGCTCTCGGAAATCCATTCCTCGGGGGTAGCGGGGCCGCCGGCCGTGGCGGCTGGGAATTTCTCCTGATACTCGGTGGCTTTCTCGAAAACGAGGTCGGCGGCCTTCAGGTGGCCGGGGACGGGTGCGGATCGCAGATACAGCGGTGCCGAAAAGGCGGAGGTGACGAAGTCTTCCGAGTCGACCGTTGCGCGGTAGCTCATGTCCCAGAACCAATGAAGATTCCCGTTGCTGCCGAACATCTCGAGGAGGGGATCGACGAGGTTGGGGACGATCACTTTGTTTCCGCCAAGGTCGTTGTTGTTGCTCGTGGTGTGGAGCGGCTGGTGAACGTCGGCGACGAGGTGGGTGAGCATGACCATGGCTTCGTCGCGGTCGATTTTGGAGTCCGTCGATTTGCCGTCGATGATGGCGACACATTTGCGGATCGCCCAGAGGATGTTCACCTCACCGGGGGGTGGGAGCGGCAGGCCTTCGCGGGTAAACGGGAGATTGATGTAGTGCCAGGGATTGTATTCGCGTGTCTGGTCGCGAATGTCGTCCATGTAGGTGCCGGTGATGGCGGGCAGGTATTGCGTTTTCTTTTTCCGGTTAAAATCGGCAAGACGCCGGTCGAACGCGGCTTTCGCAGTCGGGGTGAGATTTTCGTAAGCGATCTGGCAGACGATCATGTGACCTAGCGCGTCCCACGCCCGGGCGGCGGGAAGGAGGGCGAAGATGCAAGCGAGAGCGAAAATGCCGGGATTGAAGCGGAAGTGCATGGTTTGGGATGGCGGGACCATACCGAGAAGTGGCGGGAATGAAAGCGGACTTGGGGGCTCTTGCATCGGAGGTGAGTGCTGGGAGCATTCGGGCTTGTCGGGGGGCGAACTTCTGTTTAACGAACACGGGCATTATGAAACACGCTCGGTTTCTCGCGGTTGGCGCGATGTTGATGATGGTAGGATGTGCGACGATGAATCCGTCGCTCACGGACAACGAGCGTGAGATTCTGTCCTTTGACCTCGAGGGACTGCGGATTGGCGATCCGGCGGGGAAGCTGGCGGTTTTTTCGCAAGTCCAAAAGGTGCCGATTCAGATCAACGGGTTGGACGTTTACGAGATCTACAACCCGATCCCGCAGATCTCGAACATGGTCGCGTCGTTCTATCAGGGGAAGTTGCGCAAGCTGGAGATTCGCTATTTCAACGGTCCGGGCGTGAACACGCTGACGCGAGCCGGCGGGTGGATCGGGATCCGGGATTATCTGATGGACTCATACGGGCCGCCTTCGCGCTTCGGCGACGAGGTGCCGGTGGTGGCTTCGCAGAAGGGCCTCCAGACGGAATACGCGAAGTTCAACGGCGAGTGGATTTTCTCGCGGGTTCAACGTCAGCTGAACTACATCGCGATGGCTGACAGTCGGGGTGGTGTGGGTGTCGTTGTCATTCAAGACACCACGCCGCGGCCGGCACCGGTGCAGCCGATCGATCGTGGCCGGGTGACGACTTCCTCGTCGACCGCGGCGGCCGGGACGGTGGCCAGCGAGCCGGTGCAGACACGGTCGGGTCCGGGATTCTGAGGACGCGGCGGGGCTGTTCCGCCAATCGTCGATGAGCGGGGTGAGTCGAAATATCCCGCTGTTCGTGGCGTTCCGCGTGTTGTTCAACGCGCGGTTCTACTATCCGGTCCTTGGCGTCCTGTTTTTGGACCTGGGGTTGACGCTCGCGCAGTATGCGATGTTGAACGTCGTCTGGGCGGTGACGATCGTCACGCTGGAAATACCGTCGGGCGCGCTGGCGGACGTGATTGGTCGGCGGCGCATGGTGGTGATGGCGGCGGGTTTGATGGTGGTCGAGCTGGCAATCTTCAGCTTCGCACCGACGGGGAACGCGACGGTGCTTTTCTGGCTGCTTGTGTTGAATCGAGTTTTGAGCGGGGCGGCGGAGGCGTCCGCCAGCGGGGCGGACGAGGCGTTGGCGTATGACTCGCTACCGGAGGACGATCGCGACCGTGGCTGGCCGAAGGTGTTGGAGTCGCTGACGCGCTGGCAGTCGGCGGCTTTTTTCGTCGCCATGGTGACTGGGGGTGCGCTTTACGACGCGGAGTTCGTCGGCGACGTCGCGGGCTGGCTGGGACTTGGCTGGCGGCCGGAGGCGGCGGACGTCGTTCGTTGGCCGGTGTGGGTGACGTTTGCGATGGCGATCGGGTGCCTCGGGGTCGCGTTGTCGATGCGCGAGGTGTCGGAGTTGGGGGCGGCCGTGGGGACCGGTGAACGGCGGTCGCTTCGGGCGATGGTGGCTGAGTCGGTCGCGAACGTGTGGGCCGGAGCGAAGTTCGTCGTCGGCACGAGGCGAGTTCTGCTGGTGCTGCTCGCCGCGGTGGTCTGCGATAGCTTGGTGCGCTTGTTCATGACGTTTGAGAGCAATTTTTTGCGGATGATCGAGCTGCCGGAGGTTCTGTTCGGCGTGATCGGAGCGGGACTGGCATTGCTCGGCTTCGTGGTGGCGCCGGTGGCCCGCGCGATGGTGGGGGGTGAGGGGAACGGAGGGAGGGCGGTGCGAAATTTCGCGGTTGTGGCGGGGTTGGTCGCGCTGGCGCTCGTGGGTGCCGTGTTCGCTCGTCCGGTGTGGGGAGTCTGGGTCGTCATTCCCATTGGTGTGGGTTTTCCGATGCTGAGTTTCTTCGTGTCGCACTATCTGAACGCGTGGAGTGATTCCAGATTGCGCGCGACGGTTTTGAGTTTCCGCGGGGTGGCGTTGAATCTGGCCTACGGGGGCGCGGGTCTGATGTTTGCGGCGCTGACGGGCAGTCTCCGAGAGGAGAACCCGGCGGCTTCGGAGAGCCAGGTTTTTGGAGCGGCGCTGGTGTGGCTGCCAGTGGTGTTCGGGGTCTCGGCGGCGGCGCTGGTGGCGTTTGCGCTGGCCTCGAGAGGGCAGACGGCCAAAGGTCGCGCGGCATGATCCGCGTTTTGCACGTCATCGACAGCCTCGACCTCGGTGGGGCGCAGACGGCGTTGTTGAACCTCGTGAAGTTTGCGGACTCACGGCGATTCCATCACGAGGTCGCGACGATGCACGGTGATGGGTTTTTCGCGGATTCGTTCCGGCAGTTGGGCGTCCCGGTGCACTCGCTCTCCGCACGCCGGTGGCCACCGGAGTATCTGTGGCGGCTGCCTGAGTTGCTGCGCCGGGGGGGATTTCACGTCGTGCAGTGTCATTTGTTCGGGTCGAACTGGATTGCCAAACCGATCGTCGCGTTGAGCGGGGGGCGGGTGATTTATCATCACGACCAGTGCAATGACTCGTTCCGGGCGGGATCGCCGCTGGCGACTTTGGTCGACGCGTGGACGAACCAGTTGTCGACGCGGGTGCTGGCCGTGTCGCGGTCGGTGGAGCGGTTTGCGGTCGATATCGAGGGGGTGGATCCGGGGCGAGTGAGCTATCTGCCGAACAGCGTGGATCTGACGGAGTTCAGACCTGCGTCGGGGGACGAGCGGGCGGCGGCGCGGCGGGAATTTGGGTTGCCGGAGGACGGACTGGTGGTGGGTGGCGTCGGGCGGTTTGTGTTCCAGAAGAATTTCGACTTACTCATTGCGGCGATGGGGTTGGTGCTGGCGGAACGGGAAGACGTCTGGCTGGTGCTTTTCGGGTCGGGGCCGGACGAGGCGGCGTTGAAAGAGCGGGTGAACGACTTGGGGGAGTTTGGCAAGCGGGTGGTTTTCGCCGGGACGGTGCGGGATCGGCGGGCGATCTTCGCGGCTCTGGATCTGCTGGTGTTGCCGTCGAGATTCGAGGGGCTGCCCTTGACCGTGCTCGAGGCGATGGCGTCCGGCGTGCCGGTGGTGGCGACGGCGGTGGACGGGATGCGGGAGATTGTGGCAGAGATGCCGGGGGTGGCTCGGCTCGTCGCGCCGGGTGACGAGGTGGGGTTGCGGGGGGCGATCGCTGGACTGATCGGCGACGCGGGGGCGCGCGAGAGATTAGCGGGTGCGGCGTTGCCCATGGTGCGGGAGCGATTTGACGCGGGAAAATTGGCGCGTGAGCTGGAGCAGCTTTACGAGGCGGATTGCTCGGAATGAGAGGGGGCTGGGTCGGAATGGCGGCGTTGTTTTTCGCGGGCTGCGCGGTGGTGAATTACCTCCCCGGGGAGGAACCCGTGCATTTGGTCATCCGCAGCGGGGCGCCGTTCTGGATCTACGGACCGCAGCAGGCCGGGATGCCGGATGAGAGTTTGGATTTGGGCGACCCGGTGAAATTGATCCGATTCGAGTATGGGTTCAGCCGGGTCCAACTGGAGTCGGGATTAACCGGATACGTCGCGAACGAAGACATCGAAGCTGCGCCGAAGGGAACGGTCTGGGGCGGTGCGGCGGACCCAGATGTCACGGTGGCACCGCCCCGGGGGGACGTGCGGGAGGAATCGCCGAAGCCACCCCCCGCGAAGCCAAAGCGAGAGGTCTATCGCGGCCCGATCGTCGACGATGAGCCTCTGCCGGTGCTGGAGCCGGACCTCGGTGAAGGGCTGGATGACGCGCCGGCGATGTCAGCGGCGGGGTGAGGAGGGTCGGTGGGGAGTTAAACCATCCCGAGCTTCATGCGACCGGCTTCGGAGATCATGGACTGATTCCAGGCCGGGTCCCACACGAGGTCGACTTGGGCTTCGTCGATACCGTCGAGGATGAGGATTTTCTGGCGGGCGTCGGCGGCAATGGTCGGTCCCATCCCGCAGCCGGGCGCGGTCAGTGTCATCTGCACGACGACGTTCGTCTGACCTTCGTCGGTGCGATGGATGTCGCAGCCGTAGATCAGGCCGAGGTCGACGACGTTCACGGGGATCTCCGGGTCGAAGACGGTTTTGAGCTGATTCCAAACGGCGTCGTCGAGCGTGCCTTTGACGGGTTCTTTCGCCGGGGATTCGACGGCGGTCGGATCGATGCCGAGCGCGTCGAGGTCTTTCTCGTCGATGCGAGCGAGACCGGCCTGGGTGGCCACGGTGTAGGTGCCGCCGAGAGACTGGGTCACAATGACGGAGGTGCCAGCGGGAAGCACGATCGGGTTGCCGCTGGGGATCTGGATCGCGTCGCAGTCGCGCTTAAGGTTGATTTCGCGGGAGTCGGACATCGTGTTTTCGGTGGGTCAGGGTTGCAGTTTGATCGAAACTTTCTTCGGGGCGGTCAGGCTATCGAGCAGGGTCGGAGCTGTGTCGGTCGCGTCGGGCTGGGGGGCGTCGGGATCCAAGGCATTTTTGAGCGCTCCTTCGACGAGCTGGGCGCAGTGAATCTTCATCGGGGGAAGCGGGCCGAGGGGCGCGGAGAGATCCGATCCGTCCATCGCGAGAGCTTCCTCGGCGGTCTTTCCGCGGATGAGGTCGGTCGCCATGCTGGCGACGGCGATGGCGGTCTGGCAGCCAAAGGTCTGAAAGGTGGCCTTGTCGATGACCTTCCGCCCGTCTTCTTCTTTGAATTTGACCCACATGCGGAGCATGTCGCCGCAGTCGGGGCTTCCGACGGTGCCAACGGCGTCCGCGTCGGACATTTCGCCAAGGTTTTGGGGATCGCTTACGGCGGACTGGATGCGGGCTTCGAGGTCGTCGGACATGCGGTGGTGGTGCTGGCTAAAGCGGGGTGCTATTCGAGGGTGTAGCGCGGGAGATCGGAGTCGACTTCGAGCGACCAAGCGTCGATGCCCCCTCGGAGAGCGCGGACGTTGGTGAACCCGTGGCCGGCGAAAAAGGCGGCGGCGTCGAGGCCGCGGGTGCCCTGGTGATCGACGAGCGCGATGAGACTATCCTTCGGCCAGCCGCCCATGATCTCCTGAAGAAATTCCTGCGTGAAATGGCGGGCCTGAGGGATGTGGACGGCGTCAAATTCCTCGCGCGTCCGAATGTCCAAGACTCGGGTGTCGGGATCTGCGGCGAGCGCGGAAGCAAGGTCGGCCGGCTCGATGAGCATCTTTGCGTCTTCGGCGCAGGCGTCATTGACCTGCGAGAGGGCGGAGTCTGGGTCCAGCCCTTCGTTTCTCGCGCAGACTTCGGCGAACGTTTCGTCCGGCCGAAACCCGCAGCTCGAGCATCCGCCGATGTGAAACAAGCGAAAGAGTGCACGCTGCGCGCCAGGAAGAACCTGGAGCAGCTCCTGCATGGTCATGCGGGGTGAGAGTTCGGCGATCATTGAGGCCGGAAGATAACTGCGAGAGAACGGAATGCAAAGAGGGATCAGTTCAGCCCGACGATTGAGGCCGCGGGTTCGACGTGCCTCAGGCGGTCATCGCAGACTGAACGCCGGGGCTCAATCACTCCATGAAAGACCGTAGCACGCTCCGGGCGACACGTGGCGCCCGGGTGGCTTACCGTGATTTCCGCCCGTTATGCTCCGCTCTCCCGGAGACGAGTGAATATCGGTGAGGCGCGGGTTTTCAGGAATCGAGCGCGGAGCGACCGGCTTCCGTGCGGGTGTTCCGATCGGCTTCTTCCATCCCTTCGCGGGTGAGCTTCGCGGTGACGTTGCCTTCGTCGGGAAAATGGTTTTCCGCTTGGTGACCGCTCATCCCGGGAGTGAGTTCCGCTTCTGCGGTGAGTTCGGGAGTTTCCTCGGCGAGGGGGTCGGCGGAGACTTCGTCGAGCGGCGCGTGGAGTTCACGCCGGGCCTTCTGGATGTCGGCTTCGTTCGGAGATTGACGTCCGTCGCCGATGGCAATTTCTCCGGCTCGCTGCTGAATGGTGGCTTCGCTGATCTCGCCGACTCCCGAGCCGGCGACTTCGATTCGTGGTGTGGGTTGTGTCATGACGCGAGGGTGCTTACCAAAAGCGCAGGTGTCCGGCGAGGTTGTCGAGACGGTCGGAGACCGATGGCATGGTGAAGTCCGACGGGATGCGGGATTGCATGCGACGGGAGAAGTCCTGCGACCGCTTTCCGGCGCGTCGGAGGGAACGCTCGGTGGCGTTTCGAATGTTCAGCTCGGGGGTGGAGGCGCGAGTCGCGGCAGCTCCGATGGCGATGCCGACGAGGAACAGGCCGAGGGTGACGAGCCAAACGTTGTCGCGAGCGACTTCGGTCGTGCGCTGAGCGGCGTCTTCCACCTGCTCGCCGACGTTGGGCGAGTCGGTGTGGTCTTCGTTGAGAGGATCGGATTCGGGAAAATTTTCGTTCATGATTTTATCGTCGGGATTCAGCGATGAATCGGGACTGCGCGGCGGTGTGGTCGTTTGACAAAGGCACAAATTTTCCCGGGCGGCGTGGCGTCAATCTGCTTGCAGTCTGGTGGGATTCCGGTGGTATGCGCCGCGAGTCATGAGTGAGTCATCTGATTTTGCGATCGAGAGTTTGGTTGAGCGCTACGTGGTCGAGCGTTTGCCGTTGGGGATCTACGATCCGAATCAGCCGCGGAGGGTGCGGGTGCCGGTGATATCTTTCAGCGTCGAGTTTTTGGAGCTTGGGGATGACGGCGTGGCTCACGCGGCGGGGCCGGTCGTGTTGGAGACTTCGCGGGGCGAGGCGGAACAGCACCTTCGGGTGTCGCTCCCGCTCATCGGCTTGAACGGAGGTCGGCAGGTGGCTGAAGGGGGAGCGGTCCGCGCGGTTTACGTGGTGCTGACCAACGAAGAGAACGGCGCGTGTAAAGAGACGGCGGCGTTGGCGAACGCTTAGTTCGCTCGGCTAGTCGAGCTGGCGCTGGAGGCACTCGAGAAATCCGCGGAGGCGCGCGGTGACGTTGAGTTCCTGGAGGAGGGCTTGACGGGTCTCGGCGTCGGGAATGAGGGTCGAGCAGACGGCGTTGCTGAGGGCTTCCGGGCTGTCGGCGTCGGCGAGGTAGGCTTCGAAGTGCTCGGGTAGCTGATAGCCCCGGTCGCGGAGGCCGCGGCACAAGTCGCGGACGGCCGTAGCCAACTCCGCCGCCTCGGGGTCTTCGGTGTTGCAAGATTTCAGATTCTCGATACGGGCGATGCGGTAGGGATCGGTCTGGACCCACTCTGAGAACCGGACTCGGGCGAGGCCGTGGAGAATGAGGTGGGAGGTGCCGTCGGGATTGAGAACGCAAGCGCGAACCAGGCCGGCGCCGCCGACGGTATGAACCTGATCGTCTCCTTCCTGCTGCATCGTGACGCCGAAGACGCGATCATCACTGAGCGAAGAGGTGAGCATTTCGCGGTAGCGCGGCTCGAAGATGTAAAGCGGCAGGAGCGCGTTCGGAAAAAGGATCGTGCCGGGGAGAGCGATGACGCCGATCGTCTCGGGAAGCTCGATGTTTTGCGGGATTGCGTCCACGCAAGGGATACGGATGCCGGGGGGGCGGCAGGTCGGGAATCTTCCGGGTATTTTCAGCCGTGGCTCGGACTGGTCTCGTAGAAACGCGCGATGGTCTCGACGATTTCGGCGATCTCGTCTTCGCGCAGCTCGGAGAAAATGGGGAGCGCGATGGTCTCACGGGCGGCGGCTTCGGCGGTGGGCAGACTGCCTTCGGGGTAGCCGAGGTATTCGAAGCACTGCTGCCGGTGGAGTGGGACGGGGTAGTAAATCCCGTGGCCGATCCCGTGCTCGCCGAGGTGCTTGGAAAGGGCATCGCGGTGAGGTGCCCGGAGGACGTATTGGTGGAAAATGTGATCGCTGCCGACTTTGCCCTCGAAGGGGCGCCGGGGCAAAGAGAGGCGGTCGGTGAGGCCGGCGGCGGCGAAGGCGGCGGCGTAACGGTCGGCGTTCGTGCGGCGCTCGGCGTTCCAGGTGGCGACGTGCGGGAGTTTGGCGTTGAGGACCGCGGCCTGGAGGGCGTCGAGTCGGAAGTTGCCGCCGACTTCGGGGTGGTAGTAGCGCTGCTCCATGCCGTGATTGCGCACGAGGCGGAGGCGGGCGGCGTCGGATTCGGCGCGGCAGGTGGCGAGACCGGCGTCGCCGTAGGCTCCGAGGTTCTTGGCGGGGAAGAAGCTGAAGTATGCGTATTCGCCAATGGCGCCGGCCTGGACGGTGCCGTCGGGCGAGGGATACTCGGCTCCAATGGCTTGGGCGGCATCTTCGACGACCTTCAGATCGTGGCGTGAAGCCAGCGCGAGGATGGCGTCCATTTCGCAGCAGAGGCCGAAGAGATGAACGGGAACGACGGCGCGGACGACGTTGCCCTTGGCGGTGCGGAGTTCGCCTTCGGGACTGGTGCTGAACTCGGCGAGACGGGCTTCGAGCTGACGGGGGTCGAGGTTGAACGTGACGGGGTCGATGTCGACGAAGACAGTTTCGATCCCGAGCCGGTGAACGCAGCCGACGGTGGCGAAAAACGTGTAGGGCGTGGTGATGATCGCGTCGCCGGGGCCCCAGCCTTCCGCCATGAGAATGGCGAGCCAGGCGTCGGTGCCAGAGGACATGCCGACGGCGTGGTTCGCTCCGGTGATCTCGACGATGCCGGATTCGAGCTCCTCGACTTTTGGGCCGAGGATGAAGGATTGCGAGGCGACGACGGATTCGATCTCGGCGTTGACCGCGTCGCGAATGCGGTCGTATTGCCGGGAGAGATCGAGGAGAGGGACGGGCAACTTACTGCGGAATGCGGATTTTCGATTTCAGATTGGATGAGGCGGCGGAACCCCGGTCCATCGGCTTTAGCGGATGAGGCCGAATTCGGCGCGGCGGTTCGCGGCCCAGGCGCTATCTCCGCTGCCAGGGTCGGCGGGCATTTCTTCGCCGAAGCTGACGGTCTGGATGCGGCTGCCGCTGATGCCGAGGCCGATGAGGGATTCGCGCACGGCTTGGGCGCGTCGCTCGCCGAGGCCGCGATTGTATTCCTCGGTGCCGCGCACGTCGGTGAATCCTGCGATGATGACGTCGTCGTTGTTGCCTTCGAGGGCCGACGCAACGGTGTCGAGGGTGGTGAATTCGGAATCGGCGACGGTCACGCTGTCGTAGCCGAAATAGACGGGAGGAAATTGACTGCGATTGACGGTCGAGCCGTAGAAGTTCGCTCCTTCGATCCGGTCGGGAAGGGGAGTGCCGGTGACGTAGTCGCCGTCGATCCCGACGTAATCATCGTCGAGGCCCCCTTTGTTGGCGCAGCCGGTGAGAAGAGTAACGGTCAGGGCGGCGAGGAGACCGAGGGAGAGAAATCGCTTCATGGTGGTGGTATTCAAAACGTCGTTTGGGCGGAAAACTCAATTCTTATCGGCGGTCAGCGGGACCAGGTGGGTTCGGAAATTTTGCCGAGGTCGGAAACGACCGTCGTTGGGCGTCCGGACTGAGTGTCGAGGAGGACGAGGGCGGAGCCGGTGCTGTAGATGACGTGGCGGGAATTCGCGCCCCACTCGGGATTTTCGCCGGTGGCGAGAACCTTGGAAGTGCCGGAGGAAAGTTCGACCATGGCGATAGAGAAGCCGCCGGTGCGGGCGGTGAAAGCGATCTTGCGACCGTCGGGCGACCAGCTGGGTTCGGTGCAGTAGCCGTAGCCGGTGTTGATCTTGCGGCCCTGGCCGCCGCCGGACGGAACGCGAAAGAGCTGAGGGCTGCCGCCTTCGTCGGAAGAATAGGCGATCTCGCGACCGTCGGGCGACCAGGAGGGGGAGGATTCGACGCCGCGGGTGCGGGTGAGGCGGCGGGCGCCGCTGCCGTTCGAGCCGACAACGTAAAGCTCGGGATTGCCGTCTTTGCTGATGGTGCAGGCGAGGCGACCGCCGTCGGGCGAGAAGGCGGCGCCGGAATTCGTGCCGGGGAACTTGATGATGCGGTTGCGCGAGCCGTTGGCGAGGTCGATGAGGTAGATGTCGGCGTAGCCGCTTTGGTAGCCGGTGTAGGCCAGCTTTCCGCCGTCTGGGCTGATGGCGGGGGCGACGCTGATGACGCCGTCGCGGGTGAGCTGCTTGACGTTCGCGCCGTCGTAGTCGGCGGTGTAGATTTCTTTTTTCCCGCTGCGGGTGGCGACGAACGCGATGGTCGAAGTGGCGATGCCGGGGTTGTCGGTGAGGGTTTCGACGATCTCGTCGGCGAACTGGTGGGCGCGCGAGCGGGCCGATCCGGAATAAGTGCCGGAGAGGACGGTGGAGCCGCTGCGATCTTTGACTTCGCCGCGGAGTTCGCCGCCGGCTGCAGCTCCGGAGACAACGTAGGAAGCGCTGCCCGGGGCGGCCATCGAGAACCAGCCGGAGAGTGAGAGATCGTTCTGGAGGACGGATTGGACGGCGCTACCTTCCGCGCCGCTGATGGCGCTGACGGCGAGGCTGACGGCGTCGCCTTTGCGCACGGTGATGGTCGGGGTGTCTTGAGAAAATGCGGCCGGGAGGGTCGCGGCGAGCAGGCAGAGGACAGTGCTGAGCGCGGTGGCGGGACGGAGGGTTTTCATTGGGAAAATACGGGCGGCTGGGATGCGTGTGTTCCTCTCAGATGCGTCGGCGCGTGGCAATCCGGAAACCGGGGTAGCGATGATCCGCAATGCAGCCCCGGCCGGCAGCCGTGGGTCACTCGTTTGGTCGTGGACCAAAAAAAAAGCCCGGTCGCGAGGCGCGACCGGGCTGGAGGAGGTCGGTGGGACCTGAAGATCAGCTGATGACGCCATTCATGCCATTCGGGAAGAAGCCTCCGGAGGACTGACCGCGGGAGAGGTAAACGATGTTCAAGACCTGTCGGGTGCTGCGGCTGAAAGCGAGTCCGCTACTGTCGGTGGGAACGATGTTTGCGCGGCGGCCGCGGGTGAGCTTCTGGTCGAGGGCTTTTTCACCATCGGCCTGGTCGCGGAGGCGGGAAATCGCTGCGGCCGTCGATTGGACGGCCCGCCCCTGAGCGTAAAGCAGGGTGCGAACTTCGCCGGCGTGATAGGCCTCGACGGCGAGCAAACCCGCGGCGGCCTCGAGGACATCGGGGCTATCGAGCAAACGCGCAGCGCCTTTGTATGCGGTGACACCGACGTCTTCGAAGACGAAGGCTCCGAGGAGGAAGTTGATCTCGTTGGCGAAAGGGTCGAACGCGGGGCCAATGCCGGCGGCCTGAGCGGCGGCGTCGAAGCTGTTTTTCAGATCGATGGCGGGTTTGGCGACCGGCGTTCCGCCGAGTTGCGAGATCGTCCGTCGCAGAAGCTTCACGTGGTCGAGTTCATCCCGAGCAATTTCGACGGCGTATTGCTTGAAGTCGCGGGTATCGAATTTGACTCGCGGGTTTGCTTTGACGGTGGTGGGTCCGAAGGTTCCTTGTCCCTGGAGGCCGGATTGGTTTCCGATGCCGTGGCCGAGAGCGGCGTAGAGGTAGTATTCGGCTTCGAGGTATTCGAGGTTGAGCGCGAAGTTCAGGATCGCGATGTCTTGCTCTGGGCTGGTCGCGGATTGAGCCCGAGCGCGGGGGATGAAGGCACCCAGGCCGGTGGCACCGAGGGCGCCGAGGCCGAGGGTGCGAATCGCGGATCGCCGGGAAGAGCGGCGGGTGGAGAGTTCGTTTTTCAAGAGATCGGTGACAGAGGGTTCGGTCATGGCTGTGGTGTTATGGTTTGTTTGGAATTGAACGTGACCCTTCTTTTTCGCCGAAGTGCGGGGGCTGGATCTTTTTTTATTTGGAGCCGGTCTCACGGAGATTCGACGACGGCGGCAGGTGTCCGCCGACGGCGAGGCGCGTGCGGGCAAAGGTAGGCTCGGCGACTGGCCGGCGCAGGCCGGGGTCGAGTTTCGGGGACGACGGAGTCGCGAGCTCCGAGGGCGGCTGGGCGGATTAGGAGCGAAGAGCGCTAGGTCGCGAGGTCGCGGGCAAGGTAGGCAGCGCCGATGATGCCGGCGGCGTTGAGCATTTTTGCCGGGACGATCGGGATGTCGGTCTTCGTCTTGAGGTGGGGGAAGAATTTCTCCGATTTTTTACTGACGCCGCCGCCGATGATGAGGAGGTCAGGCGAGAAGAGAAGTTCGATCTCAGCGAGAAATTCGTTGAGGGCGTGCGCCCATTTTTTCCAAGACAGATTTTTTTCGTCGCGAACTTTGTCGGAGGCGCGGTGCTCGGCGTCCTTGCCGCGGATTTTGAGGTGTCCGAATTCGGTGTTTGGCAGGAGCTTGCCGTCGATGAAGACGGCGGTGCCGATGCCGGTGCCCAGCGTGATGAGGATGACGACCCCGGGTTGATCCTTGCCGGCTCCGTAGCGGACTTCGGCCACGCCGGCGGCGTCGGCGTCGTTCACGACGAAGGCACTCCCGCCGACGCGCGGCGCGAAGAGCGCGCGGGCGTCGGTGTCGATCCAGGACTTGTCCACGTTGGCGGCGGAATGGACGACGCCCTTCTGGACGATGGCGGGGAACGTGATGCCGGTCGGGCCGCTGTATTGGAAGTGCTCGGCGATCTCACCAACGACTTCGGCGACCGCGTCGGGGGTGGCGGGCTGAGGCGTGGGGATGCGGAAACGGTCGGCCGCGAACTCACCCTTGACGATATCCACCGGGGCTCCCTTGATCCCGCTGCCGCCGATGTCGATGCCGAGGATGATGGACTTCGATGGGTTGGGAGCTGGCTTGGGGTTGGCGGCCATGGTGTTTACGACGGGCGGGGGGGCTATTGGAAGCGGAAGAAACTTTCGGCGGTGGCCGTGGATTCTCGCGCGACGGTCTCGAGATCAGTCCCACGGAGTTCGGCGATCTTTTCGGCTACGAGCCGGGTGTGAGCGGGCTCGCAGCGGGAACCACGGTGCGGAACGGGCGCCAGGTAAGGGCAATCGGTCTCGACCATGTAGCCATCCGAGGCCACGGCGGCGGCGGTCTCGTGGACGAGCGGTGCGTTCTTGAAGGTCGCGATGCCGGTGAATGAGACGAGGTGACCCATGGCGGCAATCTCGGCAGCTTGTTCGGGCTGGTTGCCGAAACAATGGAAGACGGCGCGCAGCCGCCCGTTGTAAGGTCGGAGTAATTCGAGGGTGTCGTCCCAGGCGTCGCGCTGGTGAACAACGACGTTCAGGCCAAACTCGACGGCGAGCTCCAGCTGCTGACGGAACGCTTCGGCTTGGGCGGCTTTGTAGGCCCCGTCGACGACGGCAGATTGGGCGTCTTCGGGGACTTCGGCGCCGAGGGCGGCGATGGCGGGGGAAGAGGTGAGGGCGGCGCTGGGGAGTCGGTAATAGTCGAGCCCGGTCTCTCCGATGGCCGCGACCTTGGGGTGGGCGAGGAGCTCGCGGATGGGGTCGAGGAAATTGCTTGGTTCCTCCTCGACGTTTCCGGGGTGGACGCCAACGACGGCGTAAACCTGCGGAAACTCCTCGGCGAGAGCGACGGCTCGGCGGCTGCTCTCGACTCCGGTCCCGATGGTGATTACGCGGGTGACACCGGCCTCTGCGGCGCGGTCGAGAATGACGGCGACCTCACCTTTAAAATCTGAAAAGTCGAGGTGCGCGTGGGTGTCGATCAACATGAGCAGGTGGGGTTAGCCGCGGAGGCTTTCGAGGGTCGCGCGGTCGAGACGCCCGGTGATCGGAAGTCCGTAATCGGATTGAAATTGCCTCAGCGCGCGGTTCGTTTGTGGACCGTAGGCCCCGTCGATCGCTCCGGTGTAGTAACCGAGATTGGCGAGCTGGGACTGGGTCTGGGCGAGGAGCGCGCGGGGATTGGACGTGACGACGCGGGTCGTGCGGACGACGGGAACGCTGACGGCGACTCGACGGACGCCGTAGCCACCGTAACCGTATCCTCCGTAGTAGGGACGATAGGCGGGGTATCCGCCGAAGCCGAATCCAACGGAGACACGGGGGCCGCAATAGCCACGGTAACCGCCGTAGCGGTATCCGCCGGCCTCGGCGACGATGGTGGAACCGAGGAAGAGAGCGGCAATCAGGAGTGCGAGACGAGTTTTCATGAGGCGCTTGGCTTTTCCGGCAGTGTAGCGCGCTGGCCGCGGGGTGCAAGGCGCTGGACGGTGGCGGGAGTTCAAAGTTGAGAGTTTCTCGGTGGGAGTTGGGTTTTGGCGGGTGGTCAGTCGGGTTTGGAGGCGTGGAGGTCGGCGTCGAGGTAGCGGCCCCAGATGGCGTTGTAAGGATGGACGGCTCGAGTCGGGCGGTCGTTGCGAACGAGGGGACGGTTTTCGTTGGCCCATTGGAAGATGGAGCCTTCGAGGTTGCGAACGTTGGTGAAGCCGAGGGAGATGAGGGTGTCGGCGAGCTGGGCGGAGCGGTAGCCGACGGAGCAGTAGGTGACGATGAGGGTGTCGCGCGGGAGAGTCGTGATCGCGGTGGGGACGGGACGGTCGGGGTCGATTCGCGTGGCGTGATCGAGGTGGCTGACGGCGAATTCGTCCGTGGATCGGACGTCGAGGAGGACGGGGGTCGGCTGCGCGGGGTCTGCGAGTTGCGAGGCAAGGCGGCTCGTCGTGACGGTGGGGACATCCGGATATCTCGACCGGATGTAGTCGCTGAGGTTGTCGAGGTCGGGGCGGGCGGCCGCGAGGAACAGGACCGCGAGACCGGGGGCAAGAAGGTGAGCCAGTCGGATTCGCGGGATCACTCGGTGACCTCTTCGATCCACTTCTCGTCGCCGGGGGCGTTGTGATTCCAGTAATCCAGGCGCCCGCCGCCGCGGTATTGCAACCGGCCTCCGTCGGCCTTGTTCCAGAGGCGCAGGGTGTAGGGCGATTCCGGCTCGAACTCGAAGGTGTCGGTGCCGCCGACGTGCTCGACGGTAACGCGCTTGGCCTCGTCGGTGGATTCAACGGTGAATTTGGCGGGCTCGAAGGCGAGGACGTCGGCCTTGCTGTTGATGACGGATTTGGTGAGCGGAGCGGTGAATTTCGTCACGTTGTCCCAATCGAGTAGGCGGAGCTTGAAGGGAAGTTCGTCGTAGAAAAGCGCCGTCTCGGGGATGTTCACCTCGCGGTGGACGCGATCCATCTTCTCCCAGTAGGTGTTGGCGTCGTAGGTCAGCCGGTTCCGGGCGATCCGGCCTTCCTTGTAGCTGTTGCCGCAGCTATCCATGCTGGCGAGGGAGAATTTTTCGAGTTTGCCGGTGTCGGCATTCCAGAACGCGGAGTGCATCTGGTCGTATCGGTAAACGCCGGTGGGGACCTGGATGATCTGATTCAGTTTGAAGACGGGGTAGGCACCGGGAGTTTTCCAATCGTCGGCTTTGACCTTCGTGTTCGGGAGGAAGTTTTCGCGGACGAGAATGTGGCGGACTTCCGATTTGCGCGGGGCGTCGTAGCGGACCTCGGTGGCATCGTAGAAGTTGTATTCCGCCTGGCCGTCGCCCCAGAGGGATTCGTCTTCGAGCAGGGCGGTGCTGAACGGAGATCCGGTCGGTGCTGCGATGACCGAGAGACTGGCAAAGGCAAGAATCGCGGTCGCGAAGTGGCGGGCAGGTAGGTGCATGGCGAGAAAGTAGCACCGAATCCGGAGGTGGAATTGACAAAAAACCACTTGCGCGACAGGAGATCGTTCCTTACCACTTGCAACCGCTCGGCCCTCGCGAGCGACAGGAATTTTTACCGTTTGAATCCCAGCGAAAGATTGAATCCCGGAACCCCCCGACACGTCGGCTCGCTCTCGTGACGCCCGTCCGCTTTTCCGCTTCGATCCGATCCATGGTGCTCTCGCGCTCATGATAATCTCGCACATTTCCCCGGGCTCATTGCGCCCCATCACAACCCACAGGAGGTCCTATTAAACCAAAAAGAGGTCGTCGTCCCATCGTTCCGCGCTGGGATCATCGAGTCAACGAACGTATCCGCGCCCGCGAAGTGCGCGTCATTCTCGCCGCCACCGGCGAACAGCTGGGAATCCTCAAGACGGATGACGCCATCCGGAAGGCCAAGTCCTACGGCCTGGATCTCGTCGAGGTCACCGCGAAGGCAGACCCGCCCGTGTGCCGCATCGTCGACTACGGAAAATTCCGCTACGAGATCGCCAAGCACGAGAAGGAGAAGAAGCAGGCGACGAACAAGGTGAAGGAAGTCAAATTCCGCGCAAACATCGACGATCACGACTACTACACGAAGATCCGGCGCGCGGAGCAGTTCCTCGACAAGGGTAGCAAGCTCAAGATCGGCCTGCAGTTTCGCGGTCGCGAGATGGCTCACCAGGAAAATGGCCACGCGGTCATGCAGCGCGTGAAGGCTGACCTCGCGACGATGGCGCACGTCGACATGGAGCCGAAGTTGACCGGTCGTGCCATCGGAATGACACTTTCTCCGCTGCCTGCGAACAAGCGCAAGCGCCGGTTCTCGACGGCCGACGACGACATCGACGAGGACGACGATCACGATGCGGACGAGGAGAACGAGATCGAGATCGAGGACTCCGCGGACGACAACGATGGCAACTAGCTCGCGGCGGCTGTTTCTCTTCGACATCGACGGCACGCTCATCACGTCGGGCGGTGCCGGTGAGAGCGCGCTAAAGGCGGCGGTAGCGGACCGCTTCGGGAAGACCGAGGATCTGAGCGACATCACGATCGCGGGAGCCACGGATTCTGCGATCTCGCGTCGACTCCTCGAAAAACACGGGATCGAGCAAACGCCGGAAAATATCAGCGCGCTTTTGGATGCCTACCTTGGGCATCTCGGCGATCGGTTGCCGAAGCATTCGGGTTGCGTGCTGCCGGGAATCGTTCAGTTGCTGGACGCGCTCCGCGAGCGACCGGACAAGTGCATGCTGGCGCTGCTGACCGGAAATCTCGCCAAGGGTGCCGAGCTGAAGCTCACGCACTACGGAGTGTGGGATTACTTCGAATTCGGCGCGTTCGCCGACGACAGTCACGATCGGAACAAGCTGGGTTCGTTTGCTCAGACGCGGGCTCGCGAGCGAAGTGGCGAGGAGTTTTCACCCGACCAAATTTACGTGATCGGTGATACCCCGCGGGACGTCGAGTGTGGGAAGGCGTTCGGGGCAAAAACCGTGGCAATCGCGACGGGAAATTACAGCGGACCGGAGCTGTCGGCGCACGAGCCGGACTTCTTGTTCGAGGATCTGAGCGACACCGAAAAAGTGCTTGCGGCGCTGTTCGGCTAGACGAACATCCTTCCCATGCGACCGCTACCTTTCGTCACTGCGGTGATTCTTTCACTGTCGGTTTCATCTTACGCCGCCAAGACGAAAGTCAAAGACGACCAGCCTGCGGCCAAGCAGGAGGCGAAGGAGCTTGCGGAGGAGAAGGAAGAGCTGAAGGAGGAAATCGAGGAGCTTGCGGAGGAAAAGGATTCTCCGGAAGCGAAGGAAGCGTCCGAGTCCAAGCTCACCGAGTCGGCGGCGTCGGAAGATGCAGCCGGCACCGAGAAGATCGGGCCGGCACCGACGGATGCGATGGAGGCCACGGGTGTGCCGGAAGGTGCCGAGGATGGTGCGCACGAACGGGATGGTTGCGGCGCTGAGGTCGTCGGTCTCGACCCGCTCATGGCTGCGAAGGATCGCGAGGGTGACGTGAAGGTGAAGAACGCGTTCATGGTGAAATTTCAGGACGAAATCAGCCCATACACGTTGATTTCGACTTCGGTGATGCCCGGGGAGACGATGGAGGTGGAGGCGGTGCTGACGGGGGCCGAGGCCGAGTTTACCGCCGAAGCGGAGGGCGGAACGCTCGAGAAACTGGGACCGGAGAAGTGGCGTTGGACGGCTCCAGAGGAGACTGGTTACTACTGCGTTAAGATCACGGAGAAGAAATCGGGCGAAACGGCGTGTGTGAACACGTTTGTGTTGGTTCCCTTCGATGGTGAATCGAAGCTCAACGGCTACAACATCGGGAATTACGAGAAGATCCCGCTGAAGGGCGATCCGGCGTATCGGGTGCCCGAAGGCTTTATCGAAGTCACGGAAGAGAACGTCGACACGTGGGTGTCACCGCATTTTCAGCTGCGCCAGTTCATCTGCAAGCAGCAGAGCGAATACCCGAAGTATTGCCTGATCTCGCCGAGACTGTTGCTCAAGCTCGAGCTGATCCTCGAGCAGGTCGAGGCCGAGGGGATCGAAGCCGGAAGCTTTTACGTGATGAGCGGCTACCGGACGCCGGCTTACAACCGAGCCATCGGCAACAAGACGAAATACAGTCGGCACTCCTACGGCGACGCGGCTGACATTTTCGTGGACTTCAACGAAGACGGGAAAATGGATGACTTGAACGAAGACGGGAAGGTGACTAACGCGGATCCAAAGTTTCTCTACGATCTGGTCGAGGAGATGACCGATGAGCCGTTTTTCAAACCTTTCACGGGTGGGCTCGGTTTTTACGAGATGAAGTATTGGCGCACCGGCTTCATTCACGTCGATACCCGCGGGACCGAAGTGCGCTGGTAAGGATTTTGATCAGCCCGTCCGGCCCGGTCGAGTGGGTTAACCGCGGTGAATTCCGGAAAGCGATGCGGGCGATGCCGACTGGTCGGCGCAAACGACGTTGGCTGCGGTGCGACGAGGGGTGGCGGAACGAAGCTTCCGCCCGGTGGTTACTTCCCGCCGTAGGATTTGTAGTCGCTCGCTTCGACGGTGGTCTCGATCTCTTGTTTCTCGATGACGTGACCGCAGAGCATCTTCGTGTAAGGGCCGCAGACGATGTCGTTGCCGCAATACATGTAGCGACGATTTTCCAAGGTGGTGCAGGACGCGAGGCAAATGGTAACGAGCGACAGGCTGAGGAGAGCGGGTTTCACGCCGGAAGCTAAATCCGTTTCGTGGAAGAATGTAAATCGAAAAGCGGCGTCGCTCGGGTGGCCAGCGGGCTTGGAATTTGAGGTCGTTCCGCTTTAATGCGGTGCTATGAGTCGAGTGAACTACCAAATTGCCGTGCTGGCCGGGGATGGAATCGGGCCGGAGATCATGACCGAAGCGCGGAAGGTGCTGGACGCGGCGGCGATTCGATTCGGCTTTGATCTGACACTGACCGAAGCCCGGGTGGGCGGGGCGGCTATCGACGAGGACGGCCAGGCCTTGCCGTCGGCGACGCTCGAAGTTTGTGAAGCGGCGGACGCGATCCTCTTCGGATCGGTCGGCGGGCCAAAGTGGGAATCACTGCCCGCAAACGAGCAGCCGGAGCGCGCAGCTCTGCTGCCGCTGCGGAAGCACTTCGGGCTCTTTGCCAATCTGCGCCCCGGGGTGTGTCTGCCGGCGCTGGCCCACGCGTCGCCGCTGCATCCGTCGTCGGTGGAGGGTGGTTTCGACGTGCTGTGCGTGCGGGAATTGACCGGCGGAATGTATTTCGGCGAGCCGAAGTCGCTGACCGAGGTCGACGGGGAGTGGGTCGCGATCGACACGATGATCTATCGCGAGAGCGAGATCCGGCGGATCGCGAAGGTTGCGTTCGAGGCGGCGAAGGGGCGCGGCGGGCGGTTGACGTCGATCGACAAGGCGAACGTTTTGCAAAACGGCGTGCTGTGGCGTCGTGTTGTGACCGAAATGGCGGGCGCGTATCCGGAAGTGACGCTGAGTCATCTCTACGTCGACAATGCGGCGATGCAGCTCGTGAAGAATCCGAAGGGATTCGACGTCATCCTCGCGGAAAACATGTTTGGCGACATCTTGAGCGACGAATTGGCAATGTTGACGGGTTCACTCGGGATGCTGCCGAGTGCGAGTCTCGGTGGGACGCTCGGCGAGGGTGGGGGTGCAGATTTGCGGTTCGGGATGTATGAGCCGAGTGGGGGCACGGCACCGGACATTGCTGGCCAGGGCATTGCGAACCCGATCGCGCAGATTCTCTCGGCGGCCATGATGTTACGTTACTCCTTCGGTAACGAGGCGGGCGCTTCGGCCATCGAAGAGGCCGTGCGGGACGTGATCGGGCGGGGACTGCGGACGGCGGACATTTACACCGAGGGGACGACGAGAGTCGGGACGGCGGAGATGGGCGATGCGGTCGCTGGTGCCATCGCGGAAGGCCCTTAGGGCGGGTGGCGGAGTCTCCCGACGGGATACGTCCGCGAGAGTTTGCCTTGACTGTTTGAAATGGCGGTTCCTAGTGTCGCGGGCGCGTGGCGCATCATATTTACTTGGCCAGTGACGGTAGGCCGATGCGATGGAGCGCCCCCCATTTTTTAATTTCATAAATCGATGTTTGATAAACTCTTAGGCTTCTTCTCGAATGACATCGGGATCGATCTCGGCACGGCGAATACGCTCGTTTACGTGAAGGACCACGGCATCGTGCTGCGCGAACCATCGGTCGTCGCCGTTCAGGCGGGGACAAACAAGGTCCTCGCGGTCGGTGACGAGGCGAAACGAATGCTGGGTCGCACGCCAGGCAACATCGTCGCGATCCGGCCGTTGAAGGACGGTGTGATCGCGGATTTCGAGGTGACCGAGGCGATGTTGCGACATTTTATCAGCAAGGTTCACAACCGGCGGCGCATGGTTCGTCCCCGAGTCGTCATCGCGGTGCCGAGTGGGATCACGGAAGTTGAAAAGCGGGCCGTGAAGGATTCCGCGACGCACGCCGGAGCCCGCGAGGTTTACCTGATCGAAGAACCGATGGCGGCTGCGATCGGCACGGGGCTTCCGGTGCTCGATGCGGCGGGTAACATGATCATCGACATCGGCGGCGGGACGACGGAGGTCGCGTTGATCTCGCTTTCCGGCATCGTCTTCAGCCGGAGCGTTCGCGTGGCGGGTGACGAACTCGACGAAGCGATCGCACAATACATGAAGCGCGCTTACAACCTCATGATTGGTGAGCGGACGGCGGAGGACATCAAGATCAAGATCGGTTCGGCCTACAAACTGGAGAAGGAGGTCTCGATGGAAGTGAAGGGTCGCGATCTGGTCGCCGGCCTGCCGAAAACGATCACGATTACTTCAGGGGAAGTTCGCGAGGCGTTGATGGAGCCGATTTCGACGATCGTCGATTCGGTCCGGATCACCTTGGAGCGGTGCCCGCCGGAGCTTTCCGCCGATCTCGTCGACCGTGGCTTGGTGTTGGCGGGTGGCGGAGCTTTGTTGAGAGGTCTGGACCGGCTGTTGGCCGAGGAGACGGGGTTGCCGGTGCACGTCGCCGAGGACCCGCTAAGTGCCGTGGCGGAAGGCACCGGCAAGGCGCTCCAAGAATTGAAATTACTGCGTTCGATTGCGTCGACCGAACGGGTGCACACCGCGGTCAGCGTCTAAAGAGTGGCGACTGAGGCAACGGTTCGCGTTCGGGAGTTTCCGGGCGCATCATCCACCGCGCGGAAGGAAGCGACGTGAAGAAGGTCAACGTTGCCCTCGGCATCTTTGTCGCGCTCATCGGACTTGGCTTGATGGCGTTGACGACGGACGCGATGCAGGGATTGCAGTCCGGATTTCTCTCGGTGGTCTCGCCATTCCTGAAGACGGGGAGTGCCGTGCAGGAGGGGATCGGCGCGATGGGGAAGGGCCTCAAGACGTTGGACGAGCTGGAAGACGAGAACAAGGTTCTCCGACGTGACAACCAGGAGCTTCGGGCGACGAACACGATCCTTCGAGACATGGAGGCGGAGAACAACCGCTTGCGGGCCGCTTTGGAATACCGGGAGCGCTCGCTTTTTCGTCTGGTGGCTGCGCAGGTGATCTCGCGAGACTCGTCGACGTGGTGGCAGACGGTGAAGATTAACCGTGGCTTCGAGGATGGAGTCGAGGCCGAGCGCACGGTGATCACCGACACTGGTGTCGTCGGCAAGACGATGACGGTGAGCAAGAACGAAGCGATCGTGTTGCTGGTGACGGACGAGAACTGTAAGGCTGGAGCCTACGTCGAGGGGACCCGTGAGAAGGGAATCGTCAGCGGTGAGCGCGTGCAGGACACGGCGGGCGGGCGCTTGCAGATGAACTTCCTCTCGAAGAGTGCGAATCTCCAGGAGGGCCAAAAGATTTATACGCAAGGTGTCGGTGCGGTTTTTCCCGCCGGGTTGTTGATCGGGACGGTGATTTCGTTCGAGCCGCGTGAGCTCGACGGTCAGGCGATCATCAAGCCCACGGTGGATTTCTCGATTCTCGCGGACGTTTTCGTGATCGTGGGGACGCAGGAATGAGAGACGCGATCACGATCGTGATCCTGATGGTGGTCATCTTCGCCTGCATCGTGTTGCAGGAGTTGTGGCCGCCGGTTCAGTTGTTCCTCGGAGCGCGCGTTTTGCTCGTTCCGTTGGTCTTTTGCTATGGCGCGCTGACGTTGCCCTATCCGGCGATGGCGTTGCTGGCACTTTTCACCGGATTCCTGACTGATCTCTCGCTGCTCCAGGTCCTGGGCGACTCGGTTGAAATCTCCGTGGGGTGGTCTATTCTCGTGTATGTGGCGATCGGATCAATTTGTCAGGGTTTTCGTCCGCTCGTTCAGCGTGGACATTGGTGGATTCACGCGGGGATGAGTGCCGTGTCGACTTCGGTTCTCCTGGCTCTGCAATTTTTCACGATTACTTTGCGTCGCTTCGAAGAGGGAGGAATCGTTTACGACGAAGTCGTGCTTTGGCGCATTTTGGGGCCGGGGATCATCGCGTTGATCGTGGCTCCGCTGTTTTACTTTGCCGCTGGGTTTGCCTCCGGGCGGGTCGAGCTACCGGATCGCGCGGTGAGGGGATTCTGACGTGAAAAGAGGGACGCCATTTTTTCGGATTCTGACGCTGGCGATCATCACGCTGGCCTGCTTAGGAGCGATCGTCGGCAAGCTCTGGTGGATTCAGATCGTGCGGGGTCAGTATTACACCGATCGGGTCCAAGGTGGCTCGCGGGTGTCGGTGCGGCTTCCGGCGGTGCGGGGTGAGATCATGGATCGGAACGGGATTCCGCTGGTGGAGAATCGAGCGAGTTTCGAGATCGACCTTTACCTGCCGGACATCGTCCGGGCCTACCGCAAAGAGAAAGGCGACACGCCTCTGCGGAACGAGAAGCGGCGAATCGTGGTGCGGGGCATGGCCCAGGAGCGGTCGGAGATCGACATCGTTCAGATCGTCAATGACACGATCATCCCGCGACTCCGCGACCTGAAACTCGAGGAAAATTACAACGCTGAGCGGATGCTCGTCCATTACCGGAACGACACGCTGGTGCCGTTTAACTACCGGGAAGATTTAGATTTCGAGACGATGGCGAAGTTTCTCGAGAGCAACGTCGGCCTCCCGGGCATCAAAGCCGACGTCAAGCCGGTGCGTTACTACCCCTACCAATCGTTGGCTGCCCACATCCTCGGCTACGTTGGTGCCGAACGTGAAGTCGACCGGGAAGAGGCTCGGAAATTTAATTTCTACCAGCCGGACATCGAGGGGAAGGCCCAGATCGAGAAAGCGATGAACAAATATCTGCGCGGCACGGCGGGTTCTCGAATCCTGCAACGTGACGCGAAGGGAAATATCCTCGAGGACACCGAGGAGCTTTTGCCGCCGGTGCAGGGTGACGACGTCTTTCTGACGATCGATGCCAGGTTGCAATACATCGTCGAAGACACGCTGCGAGCTGCTGGCCGGGCGGCGGCGGTGGTGGTGGACCCGAATAACGGTGACATCCTCGCGATGGCGTCCGTGCCGTCATTCGATCCGAACCGGTTCATTCCGTCAATTTCCTCCAAGGACTGGGGCGAACTGACGGGCGACGAGACTTCGCCGTTGTTGAATCGGGCAATCAACGGATACGCGCCGGGATCGACCTACAAAGCCGTCACCGCGCTGGCACAGTTTCGCCATGGCAATGGAAACACGAGCTACGGTTGTTCGGGTGGGGTGAGCTACGGAAACACCTACATGAAGTGCTGGATCGCGTCGAAGGGGGGCTCCCACGGGACGCTCAACCTCGAGGGAGCGATCAAGCAATCCTGCAACGCTTATTTCTACAAGTCGGGCAACGTCGCTGGCATCGACAACATCGTGGCCATCGGGAACATGCTGGGGCTCGGCCAGCGATCTGGACTTCCGCTTTCCGGCGAGAGTCCGGGAATCCTGCCCGGTAAGGAGTGGTTGGCGGAAAATTACCCTCGAGACGTGTGGCGGCCGGGTTACACCGCGAACGTCTCGATCGGACAAGGGTTCGTCCTCGCGTCTCCGTTGCAGATGGCGATGGTCACGGCGGCGATCGCGAATGGCGGGACGGTTTACTATCCGCGGATCGTCGACCGCGTCGTCGCTCAGGACGGTCAGATCGTCGCCCAGGATCCGGCGAAAGTCCGGGCCAATCTCGTGGATGAAGGCGGGATCACCAGCGAAGACATCGAGCACATCCGCAAGGGGATGTGGAAAGTCGTCAACGAAAGTGGCGGCACGGCTCGTCGGGCTCGGCTCGAAGTCGCCGAAGTTGCCGGTAAGACCGGGACCGCCCAAAATCTGCGACGGACGAGCGAGGGAAAAACCGTTAAGGACAACCACACTTGGTTCATCGCGTTCGCTCCTTACGACGACCCGAAATACGCGGTCTGCGTTCTCGTGCAAGGTGCCAAGTCCGGCGGCGGAGTGGCGGCCCCCGTGGCGGCAAGGATTCTCGAGGAAGCGATCGCGCTTGAGAGCGGCGAACTCGAGGTCGAGATGAAGCCGCTCGAGCCGGCGGTGGGTAATTTCGTTCAGATCGATGGCATCGATTTTGGTCGCGACATTCCCGCAGCGACGACGGCGACGGCCGAGGAGGTTCCGACCGGAACCGGACCGTCACAGGTCAGCGAACGACCCTCGCAACCCGCTGAGCCGCGCATCCGGGCAGAGCCGGACGATCGCGGTCGCGTGACGCAACGCGAGACCGCGAACGAGAAGAAGCGTGAAGAACGCAGTGGACTCTCGAACTTTTTCAATTTTGGCGGCGGAAACGAATCACAGGGGAACGACAACTCACGAAGTCGTCCAGCTCCTCGCAACCCGTTCCGCCGGTAAATGAAAGTCCCCAATAATTCAACTTTTCCCGCCCCGCTCGGGGAGGAACTTAATTTAGATGATCGATACCGTGAAACGCATTCTTGGATTGGGCCGTAAGCCCACTGGAACCAAACTTATTGTCAGCTGCGAGAAACTTGAAAAACGCGTTGCCCTTCTCGAAAATAACCGCCTCGAGGAATACACCATCGAGCGGGAAACCGACCGCAACATCGTTGGTGGGATCTACAAAGGTAAGGTTCGCAACATCGAGCACGGACTCAAGGCCATGTTCGTCGACATCGGCTTCGAGAAAAATGCTTTCCTGCATTTTTGGGACGCGATCCCGGCAGCTTTGGATAGTGGAGTAGAGGTCGTCTCCCGCGACGGCACGCCGGTCGAGCCGGAGAAGAGTGACGGCAAAAAAGGTGGCGGGAGCCGACGTGGTGGCAACCGCCGGGGTGGTTCCCGCGGTAAAAAAGGAGCCGGCGGCGGTGGCGGTGCTGCCAAGAAGGTTACGGCGAAAGACATCCCCGACATCTATCCGGTGGGTTCGGACGTCATCGTGCAGGTGAGCAAGGGCCCGATCAGCAACAAGGGTCCGCGCATCACGACGAACATCAGCATGCCGGGGAGGTATCTGGTTTTGATGCCGTTCAGTTCCGAGTGCGGGATCTCAAGGAAGATCGACGATCCGAAAGAGCGCGATCGGCTGCGTCAGATCCTCCGTGAACTCGATCTGCCGGAAGGTATGGGCGTGATCATGCGAACCGCTGGCCAGGGGCAGCGAGCCCGCTATTTTGTGAGAGATCTCAGTCTGCTCGTAGAACAGTGGGAGGCGATCGAAAAGGGGATGAAGGAGAAACCGGCGCCGGCCGAGTTATTCCGCGAACCGGACCTGATCGATCGTTCGGTGCGGGATTTTCTGACGGACGAGGTCGACGAAGTTCTCGTCGACGACATGGTTGCCTTCGAGCGGATGTCGGCCTTGACCGAGCAAATTTCGAAACGCGCCAAGAAGCGGGTTCACCACTACGGAGGGGTTCAGCCCATTTTCGATTTTTTCGGAGTTCAGACGCAGATCGACGCCGCGTTTCAACGGCAAGTTTGGCTGCCGTGCGGTGGCTACATCGTGATCGACGAGACGGAGGCCTTGATCGCCATCGACGTAAACACCGGGCGCAACAAGGGGGCCAAGGACATGGACAAGAATCTACTGACCACGAATCTCGAGGCGGCGGACGAGATGGCGCGGCAGCTTCGGTTGCGCAACATCGGTGGGTTGATCGTGGGAGATTTCATCGACATGAAGTCGCGGAAGGATCAGCAGGCGGTCTATCAGCGAATGCGGGAGCACCTGAAACGCGACAAGGCTCGGACCCACGTGTTGCCGATCTCGCAGCTCGGTCTGATGGAGATGACTCGCCAACGAGCGCAGGAAAGTCTCGCGAGTTCGCAGTATTCAAATTGCCCGAACTGCAACGGTCGAGGGCTGCTCAAGAGTCCGATGACGATGAGCGTCGAGATGCAGCGTGCGCTCCACACGGTGATGAAGCGTCACTTGGATGACGTGCATGAGGTGAAGGTGATCTGCCATCCAACGCTGCTTCAGCGCCTGCGGGAAGAGGACGAGGAACTGTTGATCGACATCGAACGGCGCTATGCTGGCCGACTTTCCTTCCGCTCCGATCCGACGTTCCACCCGGAGCATTTTGTGATCACCAATGGCGTGACAGGCGAAGAATTGAAGTAGATAGTTCCCGCAATGTCAGGCCGGACGTTGATTCTGCCAAAGCTATCTGTCGTTGTCGCTGGAGCGATCGGCGTTCTGGCGACGTCCGCTCAGGGGTTCGAAATCGACCTGCGAACGGGTGGCCGCATCGAGGCGAAGGCGTTGGTGCGGACGTTTCCGGCGGCGGTGCAGCTTCGGCTGCCGGACGGATCGCTTCGGATGGTGAGGTTGAGCAACGTCCAGCCGTATTCGATCCCCGTCCTCGCGAAGCAGAAGATCGAAACGGAGGTCCCGGTGGTCGCCGCGGTTCCTGAGCCGGAGCTGCCGCCACTTTCGGTGAATTTCGACATCGTGAACGTGGGGTCGAAGAGCTCGACGAAATACAGCTACTTTACGAGTTGGGGGAGCAACATTCGGACGACCACCTCCGCCTCCATCCACGAGCTGCGGATTACGCTGCGAAATCGCCCGGCGCTGACGGTGACGGTGGTGACGGTGATCGGGGGGCAGAGCGCGACCGAGCAGGTGGAGTTGGTTCAGAACCGGGACGTCCCCGTGCGCCTGGAAATCGGGGGCAAGAAGCGGACGATCACCGATCTGCGGTATTTTCGCTACTACCGGATCGACCGGCAGGCGAAGGATGATTGGTTCGTGCAGGTGCTCCACGGGGACAACGTCCTTTTCGAGGAAGGCGTGCTGCCGGAGCACGTGGCGGGGACGCCGCTGCTGGAAGATATCTAGCGCCAGGCGAAGGAGACGGCTTGTTCGATGTCGGTGTGCAGGCTGAGCGCGACGGGGCAAGTGTGAGCGGCTCGCTCGAGTGCGGCCCGGGCGTGCGGCGTTGGGGAAACCGGGAGGTCGAACTCGACTTCGATCCTGGCGATGCGCCGGGGGAGGTCGGCGGTCATGTGTTTGCGCACGGTGAAGGTGGTCCCGGCCAGGTCGACGTCGTGCTCTCGCGAAGCGATTGCCATGATCGTCATCATGCACGTGCCGAGGGCGGTCGCGCAGAGGTCAGTGGGTGAAAACGTCTCGCCGCGGCCGTGATTGTCGACGGGTGCGTCGGTCTCGAGTTGCGCGTTGGACGGGCCGTGAACGGCTTCGCAGTGGAGTTCGCCGGTGTAACGGAGGGTGATCTCGATCACGGAGCGTCAGAATTTTGGAGCTTTGACGGTGCCGGCGGCCACGTCGGTACGGCGGCGGTTGACGATCCGCTCGGCGATCTCGTGCACCATTTCTTCGAGGAGGAGGCGGAGGTGGCTGCCGCGGCGGAAGTCGGAGGGCGCGATGTTTTTGACCCGGTCGGCGTGCACGCAGAGCTGGTAGCACTTCTTGAACGACGAGCGCGACGGGTCGTCGGCGTTGTAAACGGCGATGGCCTGGCCGCCGTTGCGGCGCATGACGGTGAAGCAGGGGACGTCGGTCGGTCCGTCGCCGACGTAAACCATGTTTGGGAACGGGACGGGTCGCAGATCGGGGGCCATGTGGTCGTTCACGTCATCGGTCATGTCGAGCATGCCCTTGTTGATGCGGAAGAGATACTGGGTTTTCTGCGTGTGGCTGATGACGCGCCGGGGGAAGCTGATCCGTCCGTCGGAGTCTTCCGCGAATTCGCAGCCGAAAATGGCTTTGACGTAGGAGGCGAGGCGGCTGCCTTCGATGAGAATCTTGAGGCCGGAAGAGATGATGTAGTGCTCGACGGTGATCCCGTGGGCCTCGTGTTCGGGAGTGAGGAGTCCGTTCTGAAACTCCTGAAACATTTCCGGCAGGCCGGGGTAGAAGTTCATTTTCGTGCCGAGCGACTTGAGCTCCTCGTTCGTCGGGCGATCCATCGCGAGCGTGTCGAGCATCACCTTCATGTAGGCGAGTTCGTTGTCGTAGCTCTCGGTCTCGACGAGTTCGGTGCAGCGTTCCCAGAAGCTCTTGGGATGAATCCCGAAATGCGGGAAGATCGCTTCGTCCTGCATGTAATTCGGACTGAGCGTCTGGTCGTAGTCGTAAACGATGGCGATGATATTTTGCGGCGCAGACATGGGATCTGCCCCTACATAGCTTACGGGTGCCTCTTGCACCGACAAAAATTCCCCACTATCGTCCATCCCTCTATGAAACAGACCTTGTTGGATAAAGTGTGGGAAGCCCACGCGGTGCGGAAGTTGGATAACGGACAGACCCAGCTTCTCATTGGCACCCACCTCATTCACGAAGTCACGAGTCCGCAGGCCTTCGGGATGCTGCGCGATCTGGATCTGAAGGTGCTGTATCCCAACCGGACGTTCGCGACGGTCGACCACATCGTTCCGACCGACGAGCGGGAGGAGCCGTTCTCGGATTCTTTGGCCGACGAAATGATCAAGGCGCTTCGTCAGAATTGCGCGGAGGCGGGGGTAAAATTCTTCGATCTGTCGAGTGGTGAGCAGGGCATCGTGCACATCGTGGGGCCCGAGCAGGGAATCACGCAGCCGGGCACGACGATCGCGTGCGGCGATTCGCACACTTCGACCCACGGGGCGTTTGGCGCGATCGCGTTCGGGATCGGGACGAGTCAGGTCCGCGACGTCCTGGCGACGCAGACGATGGCATTGCACAAGCCGAAGGTTCGGCGGATCAACGTCGACGGGAAGCTCCTGCCGGGGGTTTACGCCAAGGACGTGATTCTGCACATCATCCGCAAGCTCGGGGTGAACGGCGGCATCGGCTACGCTTACGAATACGGCGGGAGCACGTTTGACAATTTCACACAGGAAGAGCGAATGACCGTCTGCAACATGTCGATCGAAGGTGGGGCGCGCGTGGGCTACGTAAATCCGGACACCACGACTTTCGAATATCTGAAGGGTCGCCCGTATTCACCGAAGGGCGCGGAATGGGACACGGCGGTCGAGCGTTGGAAGGCGACGGCCAGCGACGCGGACGCGGAATACGACGACGTCGTCAGTTACCGGGCGGAGGACATTGCGCCGACGGTGACGTGGGGGATTAACCCCGGCCAGGCCATCTTCATCAACGAAACGGTGCCGACATCCGAGGAAGTCCCGGCGAAGGATCGCGCGACGGCCGCGGAAGCGGTCGCGCACATGCACCTCACACCCGGAGCCCCGATCAAGGGGACCAAGGTGGACGTTGCATTTCTCGGTAGCTGCACGAACGGGCGGATCTCCGACCTTCAGGAGGTCGCCCGCTACCTGAAGGGGCGCAAGGTCTCCGGGAGCGTGAAGGCGATCGTCGTTCCGGGCTCACAGGCGGTCTCGTCCATCGCGGAATCGATGGGGTTGGCGGAGATCTTTCGCGACGCCGGATTCGAGTGGCGCGGCGCGGGGTGCTCGATGTGTCTGGGGATGAATCCTGACAAGCTCGTCGGCGAGCAGCTCTGTGCGAGTTCTTCGAACCGGAACTTCAAAGGTCGCCAGGGGAGTCCGACCGGACGCACGGTGCTGATGAGCCCGTTGATGGTCGCGGCTGCCGCGGTGACCGGGGAAGTTGCGGACGCCCGCGAAGTCTTCGATCTGGCGTGAGAATTCTGGCGGCGAGTTTAGGCCTGCGGCTGGGCTGGCTGCTGGCTGCGGTGGTAGTCGGCAGTTCGTTGCGTGCCGTTGCCGAGGAAGTGCCGCCGCCGTTCCTTTGGAGGATCGAATCACCCGGGGCTGAGGCTCCCAGCTTTCTCTACGGGACGATCCACCTGCCGAGGCCGGAGTTGGCGCGGATTCGGGACAACGTCGCCCCGGCGTTCGAGTCGGCGGATGCAGTTTACACCGAGATCCCGATGGATGCGGCGACGCTGCTGGCGATGTCGACGAAGTTGTTTCTGCCGGATGGGAAGACGTTGAAGGACGTGCTGCCGCCCGACGTTTACGAGGCGGCACTGGCGGAACTCGACGCGATGGAATTCGACGTCCCGCTCGCACCCCGCGACCGGATGAAGATCTGGGCGTTCACCGTGAGTCTCGCGACGCTGGAAGACGAGCTTCGGAATCCCGGCATGATCCCGCTCGACATGCTCCTCTTTCAGCGCGCCGCCATGGCCGGGAAGGAAACCGGGGGGCTCGAAACGGCCGAGGAACAGCTCGCGATCTTCGAAGACATCAGCGAGGAAGATCAGATCGCGCTGCTCCGCGACACGCTGGCGCAGCTCGCGACCGCGCGGGAGACGGGTGTAAATTTCACCGATCAACTCGTCGATAGCTACCTGTCCGGCGATCTGGAGCGACTCGAAACCGACGTGACGGCGATGACGTTGCCGGGCAAATCCGAGTTGACCGACCGATTGATGATTCGGCTGCTGGATCAGCGAAACGTCCTGATGGCCGAGCGGATGGAGGCCAAGATCGCGGGTGCCCCGGAGAAATCCTTCTTCTTCGCCGTCGGTGCGGCGCACCTTTACGGCGAACAGGGCGTTCTGGCGCTCCTCGAAAAATCCGGCGCGAAGCTTTTCCGCGAAGAATCTCTCAAGTCTCAACCCTCAACTCCCAACTAATCCCATGGCTCTTCCACCCATCACTCAAGTCAGCGGCACGGCCGTTCACGTTCCCGGCGACGACATCGATACCGATCGCATCATTCCCGCTCGTTTCATGAAGTGCGTGACGTTCGACGGGCTCGGTGAATTTGCGTTCATCGACGTGCGCAAGCATCCCGAGCTGGGTCATGACCTCGAACACCCGCTGAACGAGCCACGGTATCAGGGTGCCAGTATCCTGCTGACGGGTTCGAATTTCGGCTGCGGAAGCTCGCGCGAGCACGCGCCGCAGGCTTTGTATCGCTACGGTTTCCGGGCGGTGATCGCGGAGTCGTTCGCCGAGATTTTCTTTGGCAATTCCATCACGTTGGGGATGCCGTGCGTCGTGATGAACGCCGGCGACATCGAGTCGCTAGCCAAATTGATCGAGGCCGATCCGGCCGCGCCGATCACGCTCGATCTCACTGCGCGAAAGGTGACGTGCGCGGACGTGGATTTTCCGATCGAGGTGCCGGACCACGCGCACGAAGCACTCGTGAGCGGGAAGTGGGACGCGATCGCCGAGTTGCTGGAAGGAATACCCGCGGTGAAGGAGACGGCGGGCGACCTGGCTTACATGAAGTAGGCGTCAGGCCTCGGCCTCGAGTCGCGCGAGGATCCCGGGCAGTTCCCGCTGGCCGGTCTGGAGGTCGCAGAGAAACGGGACGTTGGTGATCTTCTGGAGCACGGCGCGGTTCGTTTGTGCGGCGATGTCGGTCAGATTTTCGGGGTGATTGAAGACGATCCCCGCACAGGTGAGGCCAAACCTTTCGATGCTTTCGAGCGTGAGCAGGGTGTGGTTCAGAGCGCCAAGCTTGTTGGCGACCACGATGATGACCGGGGATCCCATTGACTTGGCGAGGTCGGCCATCGTGTAGTTGGGCTGAATCGGCGACTGCCAGCCACCGACGCCTTCGACGATGACGGAATCGTGGTGGCTCGAGAGGCGTTGATAAGCGGCGAGGATCTCGTCGACGTCGACGGAACGATTTTCCAACTCGGACGCCGTGATGGGGGAAACGGGATTTTCAAAGTGCACGGGGTTCAGGTCCGAGAGGGACACGTCTCCTCCGGAAGCGGTCAGGAGGAGACCCGTATCTTCGTTCGAGCCGCAGGCGATCGGTTTCATTCCGACGGCATCCTGGCCGGCTTCGCGCAGGGTGCGGATGAGAAGGGATGAGAAATAGGTCTTCCCGACGTTCGTGTCGGTGCCGGCTACGAAGTAATTCATTGTGGTGTCGTTCGCTGGGGGGCGGGTTCGTGGTTGCCCGTAACTTCCAGGAACACCTTTTCGAGAGAGCGTTGTGGGTGGCGAGTTTCCAGGAGAGTTGCGCCGGAGCCGGACTCCTGAATCAGGGTCTCGATCTTCTTCGAGAGGGCGGGGTCGGCGTTTTCGACGATGAACTGGGTTTGATTATCGACGGAGACGAGTTCCTCGAGCGGTCCGAGGCGGACGAGTTGGCCGCGCGCCATGATGCCGACGCGGTCGCAGACGTCCTGAACTTGCTCGAGTAGGTGGGAGGTCAGCAGAACGGTCGTTCCGCGCTCTTTCAGCGTAAGGATGAGATCTCGGATCTGCCGGGACCCGGCGGGGTCGACGCCGGCGGTCGGTTCGTCGAGGACGACGAGGCGGGGTTGTTGGATAATCGCTTGGGCGAGGCCGATGCGCTGGAGCATGCCCTTCGAGTATCCGCCGACTCGGCGATCTCGCGCTTCCTTGAGTCCGACGAGTTCGAGAAGGTCGTTCGTGCGGTCCCTGAGTGCCTTGCCTTTCAGTCCGCAGAGTTTCCCGTAGAACGCGAGGGTCTCGCCTCCCGTGAGAAATTTGTAGAAATAGGGATTTTCCGGAAGAAATCCGACTTCGCTGCGGGCGGCGAATCCCCCGCTCTCGTGTCCGAAGACGTGGGCGGTGCCGGAGGTCGGGGTGGCCAGGCCAAGGAGCATTTTCAGCGTCGTGCTCTTGCCGGAGCCATTCGGTCCGAGGAGCCCGAAGACTTCGCCTTCAGGAATCTCGAGACTGAGGTCGCGGACCGCGACGAGTCGCTCGCGTCGGAGGGGAACCGGGTAGAGTTTGGTCAGGGATTTAAGGGAGACGGCGGGCGCGGTCATGCGGAAATCTAGACAGGATTTACGGGATTGTCAGGATTTTGGCTCTGACTCGGTGATCGTGAATCCGCGGAGAGCTTTGTCGGGGTCGATGGTGGTCGTGGTTTCGTTCTGAATGTGGCCGGCGAGGGTGCTTTTGCGGATGGCGGTCAGGAAGTCCTCGAGTTCGTCGGAGTCGTCGGTTTGCGCGAGGAGCTCGACCCGGCCGTCGGGGAGATTGCGGACGGTTCCCGTGACGTCAAACCCTTGGGCGATGGACTTGACGGTGTAGCGGAAGCCGACGCCTTGCACGCGGCCTTCGTAATGGGTGAGGGCAGCGGTCATGGTTTAATCTGGCCGGTGCCGCGGATCAGGTAGCGGTAGGTGGTGAGTTCCTCGAGCGCCATGGGTCCGCGGGCGTGGAGTTTGTCGGTGCTGATGCCGATCTCGGCTCCGAACCCAAATTCCTCGCCGTCGGTGAAGCGGGTCGAGGCGTTGTGATAAATGGTGGCGGAGTCGACTTCGTTCAGGAAGCGCTCGGCGTTTGCGGCGTCGGTGGTGATGATGGCGTCGCTGTGATGGCTGCCGTGGAGGTTGACGTGGTCGATGGCCGTGTCGAGCGAGGCGACGATTTTGACCGCGAGGATCAGGTCGAGATACTCGGTGGTGTAGTTCTCGGCGGTGCCGAGGAGTTCGTAGTTGAGAGTTTTCAGCTGAGCGTAGGTTTCGCCTTCGGCTCGGAGTTCGACGTCGGCGGCAGAGAGGGCGGGGCCGGCTTGAGTGAGAAACTTTTCGGCGATGGCCTCGTGGAGAAGGAGGGTTTCGAGCGCGTTGCAGACGCCGGGACGTTGGGTTTTGGAGTTGATGACGATGCGTTCGGCCATGGCGAGGTCGGCCATTTCGTCAACGTACACGTGGCAGACGCCGTCGTAGTGCTTGATGACCGGCATGCGGGCGTGGGTGACGACGGCCTCGATCAACCCGTGACCGCCGCGCGGGACGATGACGTCGATGCAGTCGTCCATTTGGCAAAGGAGTTGGACGGCTTCCCGGTCGACGACGGGAATGAGCTGGATGGCGTGATCGGGCAGACCGGCGCGGGCTCCTCCGGTCTGGAGGGCGTCGGCGATGGCGAGATTCGACCGCAGGCTCTCGCGGCCGCCGCGGAGGATGGTAGCGTTGCCCGTCTTCATGCAGAGAACCGCGGCGTCACTGGTGACGTTGGGGCGGCTTTCGTAGATGATGCCGATGACGCCGATCGGCTTGCGGACCTTGGAGATCTGGAGGCCATTTGGTCGGGTCCACGCGCGCATCGTCTCGTTGACGGGGTCGGGAAGGGTGGCCACCTGGCGGATACCGGCGGCGATGGCGGCGACGCGGTCGGGATCGAGCCGGAGCCGGTCGATGGAGGCTCGGGTTAGCTCGGCGGCTTCGGCATTGGCGACGTCCTGCGCGTTCTCGGCGATGACGAGATCGGTGCGCGCGACGAGTTCGTCGGCCATCGCGTGGAGAATGGCGTTCTTGGTGTCGGTTGGCAGTGTCGCGAGCGAGCGGGAAGCGACGCGGGCCTGTCGGCCAATCTGGTGGATGAGGTCAGGTAGGTTCACGGATGGAAAAGGGGAACCCTTGATAGCCGGATCAGCGAGATAGGGCGAGCTGGCGTTTGGCTTCGTAAAGAACCAGCCCGGTGGCGGTGGCGAGGTTGAGACTGCGGGCGTTCGGCTGCATGGGGATGGTCAGGCAAGCATCGGCGTTTTCGGCCAGAAGCGTTTCCGGGAGGCCGCGGGTCTCGCGTCCGAAGACGAGGTGGTCGCCATTGCGGAACGACTCGTCCCAATAGGAACGTTCGGCCTTGGTCGTCAGGTAGAAATATCGGGAGTCCGGCTCCGCGGCGGCGGTGAGGGCCGGGAAGGATGTCCAGCGATGGACGTCGCAAAGGTGCCAGTAATCCATCCCGGCGCGGCGAAGAGATTTGTCGTCGAGTGAGAAGCCGAGTGGTTCGACGAGATGCAGCCGAGCTCCCGCAGCGAGGCAGAGGCGAGCAATATTCCCGGTATTGGGCGGGATCTCGGGTTCGATCAGGACAACGTGCAGCATGGAAATCCGCGGCGGGTGATCGCGGAGCTTGACCGGAAGCGCGATCGGATGGAAATACGAAAGCGGTCCAGCAGCGACGATGCGCCCCCGTAGTTCAACGGATAGAACGGAGGTTTCCTAATGCAAATCG
>CAVVKW010000002.1:0-1193549 GCA_963749035.1 uncultured Verrucomicrobiae bacterium | reverse complement strand
CGTTTCCCGACGGATGCCGGGACCATGGGGCAACTCGCATCCGGCGTGACGGCGCGGTCGAACGCGGCGGACCGGCGGGGAATTTGGGATGGCAAATGTGTCATTATGAATGACCGACCCCTTTCCCGATGGCCTCACGACGATCCCCCCTCGCCATCACGTGATAAAACGCCCCCTCATATTCAATCCGAACTTGCCTCGCCATCGAATTTAATCCTCAAAACTCACCCCATTTCAGTCAAGAATGATCGACTGACCCAACGTTTCATGATTGCGTGCTTGCGGCTGTATCCCCACTGCTCGCACACCTCGTCAATCATGCGCGTGCGCCCCTCCCGGTTGCGCGCCACGTAGCGTTGCCGCATCCGCGGCAACTCCTCTTCTCTCATTCTTCGACTCATCGACATGCCTTCGCTTTGCCGGTGTCATTCTTTTTGAGTCAACGTCCCCTTTTCTTCCCCGCCTCTTACTCTCCCTCGGTGTCATAACTTTTGAGGCAACAGGCTACCAAACCTCTTTCCACGCGCGACTTGCCAAACGAAAGACGATATGCTGAAGTCATCCATCCCGAGGCGAGCCTTAATACTCGCCAGTAAATTGAACAATTCGAATCTCAAATGTCATATTTTATTGAACTCCGCGTTGCCTTCGCAACTGTAATTCTCACGGTGACTGCAATAGCCTCGGTGATAGCCGAGGATATTGTTGTAGACAATGCAGACCTATCAAAGGTCACCCTTACGGGTTCTTGGACAATTGCCGTTACGCCGTCAGGGCATCACGGGGGTGACTACATTCATGATGGCGATTCGGGCAAGGGGCAAAAATCCGTTCGATTTCAGCCCGTAGTGGCTACCACGGGAGACTACAAACTTTATCTACGATGGATCGCTGATCCGACGCACGCGGGCGTTGTCCCAGTCGATGTAACTCATGCTGAAGGAGTTACGCAGTTCGGAATTAATCAGCAAGAGTTGGGTGATGAATGGATTTTTCTCGGCACATATCGATTTGATGCTGGGACATCTGGTGATGTCCTAATTTCGAACACCGGCACATCAGGGATAGTAGTTGCGGACGCAATACGCCTTCTTTCCGTTGATGAGATCGGGCCCGGCGATTTGGAGGTTGATGGGCATGCCTTTGTTCACGGCGATGTTCATGCTTTTGCAAATATTGACGTCGGAACAACAGGCGAAACGCCTTCCAGTGCTGGAGCGTTTTTCGAGTATCGTGAGACAGGACAAAAATACTCATTCGCGACAAATCTGACCCGCGCGAATGCAACGTTTCTTTGGCAGGATGAGGCGGGCGACACGATAGCACCAAAGATGGAACTAGATGCAGATAACGCGCTCACGATCTTCGACAGCGAGGGGAATGCGTCAATCGTTCTCGATCCTAACAGTGCTACCCAATCTCTCTTGCTTGCTGGTGGGCTTTATCTTCCCGAATCTATCACCATCGGCGGCGAATTTAGTAGCGAAAGAGCTAGCGGCTGGCTGCTACGGGCGGGAGTCGGCGGTAATCTGCAAAGACCTACAGGGTTTGGAGTTGCGGACTATAACACGATCCCCCATGGAGGGAGCTACTACCCATTTATTCAATCCCGAAGTAACAACAAGGGATCAAGGAAATGGTTCTTCGGACGGCACGGTATCCACTTCAGGGATGGGTCAGATGTGGCGTTCGAGAACAGCACCTCTGGACTAAATTCAAACCTGGCATTGTCGGTTTCTAACAGCGGAGAAATTGGAATTGGCACACCCTATATTTCGGCGCAACTATCAGTTGAGACCGCAAGCCACGACGAAGTTGGGTTTCACGTAAAGAATACCGCTGGAAGCCCAAGTGTCGCTGTCGCGATTGTCGAACGTCTGCGCAACATTAAGAGCCAAAACCAGAGCAGAAATAACGCGGCACTGATCATCAAAGAAGGGGGTGGATATCCGCTTTGGATCACGGACGCAACGGAGAACTTAAACTTTCTCACGATCGATCCGTCCGGCGATATGGGCATCGGCACCTCCAATCCTGAGGCTCGACTTACCGTCGGCGACACTGTAGGCGGTCAGCACTTGTTCCCAACGATTGCAGGTGAATCCGTAATATTCAACGCTAATCTCAACGATATCGATTTCCGAATTAAATCTGTATCGAATACCCAACACGTAGTTATCGATGCTGCCATGAATCATGGAGCTGGCGGAATTGGATTCGGCAATCATCCTAGTATTGCAGGAGTTAGTAGCTTTCTACGAATTGACCCTCCAGCGATTGAAGCGGAATTAGATCAGACTTTCTATATGTCCTTCTTCAGGAATGCTCACAGCGTGACAATTCCGGCCGGAAGCGTGTCACCACAGGTAGCGAGCGTGCGTATCAACCCTCCGAATATTGCCGTGACATCTGGAGCCTCCGTTGAGGTCGCGTCTACGCTCTTCGTCCGTGATGCGCCCACCGAAGGCGACGTGAACGCCGCTCTCTACGTCCAAGCGGGTGACAGCCACTTCGGGGGTAAGGTTGGAATTGGGACTGATACGCCGACAGCTACATTGGAAATTGACGGGACGGTTCGCATGAGCCGACAAGGCGATATCAGCATGGGGGAATTCGGAGAGCTTGGAGATTAGGCTAAATCTTTCAGATTTCGGCAGCGCCGTGTGAGAAAGCGCGAAACGTAAATTCCGCTGATCCTCTTACTCGGTCTATTTCCTCGGTTCATACCTCATATCGACGACCTATTTTCCTGCAGCCATTGCGCCAGCTTCCTTCGCCACTGCGCTTACCAGACTACCTAACTTGAGCTGTTCCTAGCAGCCTGTCGGACTTGCCGACAGTGATAAAGAAAGAGAAATGAAAGCGAGGTTCGTCAATGTGGACAGCGACACTCCATTGTTACTGCCGCAGGATGTTCGGGAATGGGTTCCGGAAGGTCATTTGGTGCACTTGATCATGGATGCGGTGGGGCAGCTCGACTTGAGCAGAGCGCGGATCAACAAAAGGGGGACCGGGGACAAGCAGTATCCACCGTCGACGAAAAACCATTTTCCTCCCACGCATCCAACACCACTGCCTTGTAGCGGCCGCCAAACACGTGTCCCCACTGGCCATTGCGAACGTTGAACCTGCGGGTGTAGGTGTTTTGAAACCACCGCATCCCATCCACCAGGTTCGCTCGCGGCGCCTCGATCAGCCAATGGTAATGGTTCGTCATCAATACCCAACCGTGCACCCGCCACCCGGTCCGCTCACACGCCCGTCCCATCGTCTCCACAAAATCCGAACGATCTTTCTCGCTCCTCACGATGGCCTCACGTCGATCCCCCTCGCCATGACGTGATAAAACGCCCCCTCATATTCAATCCGAACCTGCCTCGCCATCGAATTAACTCTCAAAACTCACCCCATTTCAGTCAAGAATGATCGACTGACCCCATTTCACTACCATCAGCTTTGCTTCAGCTCACCAACCAGAGGTTCTTATTCAAACTCTCCCATGCTGATGTCACCCTGAGGGATCATCAGAATTGTTCCGTCGGAGTGAACTTCAAAGGCATTGTTCCGATTGTTCTCGTCAGCGCCGACTCCGACGGCAAATCGCAGCTCCTGTGCCACGGTAGAGTCGTTGTATTCGCCAACGATTGTCGCTTTATCCCAATTGCTGATGAGTCCCTGTCCGAACAACGCAGTTCTGTGCGCTTGGGAAGCGACGTTGCCGGTCCCCACTATGATTGAATAACGCGCATGGTCATTGACGTTCCCCCCACCCACAACCAGAGCGGACTGCGCCGCATCGCCGCTGACCGGATCATGCGAAATAACGTTCTCCCTCCCAATGATCGCACTGTATTTCCCATGACTTTCGTTTAAATATCCTACCGTCAGCGAGTAGGAGCCGCCCATCGTGTTTTGTTTCCCGAAAGCAGCGAGGGAGTATCCGTTCGAAGTTTGATTCCCTAAAACATTATACCGTCCAACAGCAATCGAATGGCCTGCATCGACTGAGTTATCGTCACCGATCGCACCGGACGGCGATAACAAGGTATCGGCGACTTGGTTAGTGCCAGTGGAACCAATTTCCAGTTCTGTTCCCCCGACAACTTGTGCTGAAGCTGAGACAGTCAGAAGCGAGAGAACGCAGATGGATGAGCAGAGAATCTTCATAGTTGAATCTAGAGTTTTCGTAAGATGGACAAGCGTATTGGTAACGGCTTAACTCTATCAACCTTCCGACTTTTCATCCAGACAATTAAGCTCTCCTGCGATGGCCACTATTGCCCGCCGGTGCGCCGCCCCCAGTTTCTCCGTCCGAAGCTGCTGCCCGACGTTTGCAGCACTCTTCATCTTTAGGCGAGCTGCTATCCAACCCAGTGACACGGTCGTGTGACTCCGCACGGCTCGCGCGATTTCCAGTCTCCGGTGATCGCCGCCGGGGAGAGTAGCAAGATCGCCCTCTTCCAAGTTCGCCATTCGCAACCCTTCGGTCACGAGCTCTTCGGCCCGCTGCAGGTTATGCGCCTGCCGCTCGGGCGAACCTCGGTATGCCCGCGATCGCGAGGCCGCCGTTTTCGACTTCAGTAGACCCCGCATTTTCTCAGCGAACGCCTCGCTGCCCCAGTACCACCCCCGACGCAGATGACTCATTCTCGCATCGAAGTTCTCGGGCAGCGGGACGATACCGCTCTCATCGCGCTCCGCTTTCGCTCGTCGATCCAATTCTTCAACCATCCGTCGACGGCCCGCTACGGAATCTTCGTAATCTAAGCGCCTGAGCCCTTCTGCCGCTGCGAGCCAGTGCGCCCTTCGATCCGGCGCCAACGCATAGCCGCCCGCGACGCTGCTCCACGCGTAGTCCAAAATCGAACCTCCCTGGTGCACGTCCACCAGTCTCGCCCTAACCGGGTTGAGGTGAATGTATTCAACCACCCGCCGATAGTAGTCCGGAGCATCGCCTTCCACGACCACGGCCTTATACCGATCTCCGAAGACCCGCCCCCAGGCGCGGCGTCGGACGTTGAAGCGCCGCGTGTAGGTATTCTGAACCCACTTCATCCCTTCGACCAGATTGGCTGCCGGCGTTTCAATCAGCAAATGGTAATGGTTACCCATCAACACCCACGCGTGAACTCGCCATCCCGTCCGACCACAGACCTCCCCGAGCACCTGAAGAAAGAAGCGCCGATCGTCATCGTCCTCGAAGATGTTCTTTCGCCGATTCCCTCGTGCCATCACGTGGTAATACGCTCCCGCATACTCCACGCGTAGACTCCTCGCCATTCGGTGAAAACTACCGCCCAAACCCCATCAACTCAATTCGTTTTTGCACACTGACCCCTAGTTTCCCCTAGTTTCCCCCTAGTTTCCCCCTAGTTTCCCCCTAGTTTCCCCCTAGTTTCCCCCTAGTTTCCCCCTAGTTTCCCCCTAGTTTCCCCAATTCGTTTTTGCACACTGCCCCTTGTTTCCCTGACCCCTAGTTTCCCCTGCGCGATATGCCGAAGCTCTCTCGCACGATTCCACCATCGTAACGCGATTGCTCGTCAGCAGGCTTACAAACCTCTATTTTTGTTCCATCGGTGACTCGGTTTGCACGGAATTTACAACCCTTAACTGTCTCCTATGTCCTCGGTTCATACCACGTATTAATCAGTTATCAAAGTTCTCTCGCGGATACGTTTGATTTTAAATTTAATTTTGAAGAGCCGTCGATTGGAGATTTCGCCTTTCCTCGCGGCTCTATCGAGAATCCGTCCAATCTGAGTCTCAAGCAGAATCCCACTTTTCGAAAAAATAACCGGGCCGAGTTTCACAGACGCGATTTTGTAATAGTTGATGGAATTCGACGGGTCGAGTCTAGCGAGCTTTTTAGCGAGAAAAACCGTCGGTTGACGCTTATCCCGAAAGTTCCGGATATTTTTTAGCGTGACAAGCGTCTCACGAATGCGAGCTTCGTTAGCGGCTTGATCATTTCGAGTTGACAACGTCGAGGCGAAACTCAAACTGGGAACAACCGACGTCAAAAAAATTAAGGACAGTTGTCTTACAAGAACCAAATTACGGGTTTTATGCATAATGAACTTCGGTCTCATGGATTGATTTGACATTCTATTTGCCGCAGTGATTTCTAGAAGCACTTAGTGCTGCGCCAAATTGGTAGGTTCGCCCTCCCTCGCCATCGAAAAGGCCTGACGCGACACCTCCATTGCCGACCAGCGCGTAGGCTTCATAATTTGATGCGTTCAGCGATGCTCGGTCCGGTCGATTTCGAGCCAACCAAATCAGGTCGTCAAAATCATACGCTTCGTTTCGGCCTTGTAGCCCAATATATTGAGTTCGATTGTGAAACATCTCGTGCAATACGGTCGCTACCTGAGAATCAGTGCCGTCCCGAGTTAAGAAGGGCAAATTCCAGAATCCGTCGTAAATCAAGATTGGACTCTTCGGTCCGTTCCCGAATCGTCGTGGAGAAGGGATATTCGTGGTGGCTGCGACCGAATTCGAACCCGGACTAGGATCACCGGTTGTATCAAATTTGATTTTTTCGTGAGACAGCGCACTCAGGACCTTTGCAAAACCACGTTGCACTTTTTGCAGCAGATTTGGGGTTGGTTTCCCGAACCACCGCAAGTATCGGGTATTTCTTCGAGCTTCCTTCAGATCGAGTCGAGATACCGCATCATGGCCTTCTCGAGCAATACGGCGAGCGACTTTAATCGCTTCTCGAAGAATTTGGCCATGGGTGCGACCGTTCGGCGCCCGCTGCTTGCGACCGCGTATCTTCAACTGTGGCATTCTACCGTCTGGATCGATCAAATCGACGGAATCATTCCCAACGAACCCATAAAGGTTCACTCCGCCCTCCTCCTCAATGGGATCGCGGTTGAGCCACCTTCCGTTAACGGAGTCATAATAACGATATCCGTAATACGATAACTCCGTTTCTCGGTCCCGGTATTTCGAACTGAACCAGAAAGGATTACTTGAATTGACATCGCCGATTACCTCTCCGAATGGACCGTACTCGACGGAAGCCAATATCGACCCGGATGCAGCGTCTACAAGCTTGCCAATATTTCCGGATGCATCTGCCAATGGGATGACCGTGGTGCCACCCTTAGAGATTGCCAGCAGACCACCGACCCCGCCTGCGCCTGATTCTGACCCAGACACATCGAGCCCCCAAAGGTAGCTCTTCAGATCTTCTGGCCCGGTTGGCGTTTCGACCCATTCGCCGATCATCGTCCATTCATCCCAGCCAAAATGGGTCTTCTGTACCGACACGACCCCACCCTCGTCAGTCTGCACCGTTTTCGAGCGCCGACGACCTTGCTGATCGTAGGTGAATGAGATCGTCGTGGGACTCTCAACAGCCGAGGTGCTCGACATGCCGATCAGACGATTTTCCGCGTTCCAGGAGTAGTCCCACCGACCGTCGCTCGTTAGGTTGCCGTCCTCGTCGTGAGAGCGTGACTGCGTTGCCTGAGGGGTAAAGAGTTTCCCGGTGACTTGGTCGATTACGTCCGCGCCTGAAGGTCCCGCCGAGGCTTTCGTCGCGGTAACGACAATGTCGCTCAATGCTGCCGATTGACTGTTGTCCACATCGATTTCCGCGTGAAACGAGGCGCCCTCCCGAATCGCCGCCTCTCCGTTCACCGTGACGACGGCATCTTCATCCGCCCGACCGAGGATCTGCGCCACGCCAGGTGTGGTCACCGACCCGAGTTGATTGAGACTATTCCGGGAATAGACCGTTGTTGCATCCGCCTGGCTGCTGGTGAGTCGATTTCCGATCGAATCGAAGGTGTAGGAAAATTCCGTCCCCGGAATGGCCGATAAGCTTTGGGCAAATTTTTCACCCCTCTCGACCTCACCCTTGGCGTTGTAGTCGTAATCCCAATAGCTGCCGTCGCTCTCACTCCGTCGATCGCGCTGGCCTTTGGTATTAATCATGTAATCGATATCCTGCAGGAGATTATTTGCAGCGCCTTGCGTTTGAATCGACGTTGTCTCGTCGAAACTGTTGACCTCCCGGGTCGTTGACGTAACCAACGCTCCGCTTAGTCGGGTCGTCGTGGTCTCAATCAGGTGACTCTGAGGAAAGTGTCCGTATTCGACCTGCACGCCGCCAGCTCCGTTGTCGATCTTCCAGATTCGTCCCGCCGTATCGTAAACGTAATTTTTGGTCGACAGGTTCACTTGCGGTGAACCGGAGGGCGTCAGGCTTGCCGTCACTGAATCACGACGCCCGACCGCATCGAGGCCAACGATCACTTGGACTGACTTGTCGCTTGTAACGTAGCTTTCAGAAGCAATTCCCGAGGTCGTGCCAATGAAGGAGCGCGAGACGACAGTCCCTCCGTAAGTGTCCTGAGTTCGACGGTTCAGTCGGTCCAGCCCGTAAACCACGTCTGGCGTCGAGTCACTGTAGTCGGTAGATTCCAACCCGCCCGTCTCATCGTATGTGTAGGTCGTCAAAACATTCCGCGCCCATTGTCTCGTGTGGAGGAGACTTGAGGCGTAGTAGGTGTATATCACCTCGTGGTCGGCATCGTCGATCTTCTTGGTGACCAATCCGGTAGCTGGTTGCCGGACCCACTCCGTCACCGAGGCAGCACCTGAAAGACCATTTTGATACGTCTGCATCTCGGTCAATTCACCGTAGTCGTTGTAGTCGTAGCGGACTGGGTAGACTGAGCCCGACACAAGTGTTTGCTGACCTCTGGAATTATATTCCAACGAGCGAATCATCCCATTGCTGTCCTCGACCTCGACGAGACCAGCATTCACGTGAGCGGCAGGATAGTAATCGTATTCGGTCGATCGGTTCCCGCTCGTGACGCTCTCAATGTTCCCAAACACCGATTCATATTCGTAAATAGTTTCGGCCTGGGTCCTCGGGTCAATCTCGCGTTTCAACCGCCCGGCCGCGTCGTAGAATTTCTGCGTCGTTCCGCTCAAAGCACCGGGAGAGGAGCTTCGCAAAACTCCGTCGATCACAATGTCAGTAGCCGTCTCGGTCGATCCCGATCGCGTCGTGGTCCGCGTGACCGTCCTCGTAGCCGGATCAATCGATTCCCGGATCGTTCGTTCGGAGCCAAGCCCATCGCTTGCGATTGTCTCGCTGTTGAGAGCGAGAGTCAGACCTGTGATCCGGCGGGCTGTCTCTGAGATGGTCGTTGCGTGGCCGCTCCCCTCGACGATGTAGGTCTGGCGGAGCTCCTTCTCGAAGGTTCCCCCCATTTGCTGGACGAAATTTCGGTCAGTTGCCACGTATTCGTCGTCCGATGCCGGAGTCAAGTCACCGTCGGCATTCACGTCGTAACCGCTTCGGATCTCGCGACCCCGGGGATCGTAGATGGTCAGATAATCCGCATATCCGGTTTCTGATCGGCGGACCATCCTATCACCACCATCGTAGGTAAACGTCTGAGTGGAGACACCGGTAAATGCCGGCTTGAGTAGGGTAGCCGTTCTCCCAAGGTGGTTGAAGATCTTCCGCTCGTAACGCGGTGATGTCGGTGCCGCATAATGAACTTCGGTCCACTCGTAGCCTTGTTGAGGCCCCGCTGACGTCTCCACTCCGTACGTGTAGTATTCGTTGACGATGCTCGCCCCTTCCCGGCTCTTGATTCGTCCATCGTAGAAGTAATTTGTAACAACCTCAATCTCCCCCGGCTGAGTCTCGACGACCCGCCTTCCATCGTTTTCATAATCAAAGGACGTTTCGATCCCGTCGCGCTTCCGATACGTGATTCTGCCTTGCGAATCATAGATACTCGAACTCTCGGGAATTCCCAGTCCACCGGGTTCACCCCAACTCGAGGAGAGCACGTTTCCCGCCGCATCGAGGTCGTAGTCGATGTAAGACAAAAGCTGCGTCCCAGCCCACGTCTCCTCCCGCTCCTTACGACCGTGAATATCGTAGCCGTATTCGGTTCTCATTCCCGTTCGTCCCGTCTCGGATTCCAAACCACAACATGAGTAGACCCGGGTGACTTGAGTTCCGTCGATGTAGTCGATGGTCGTGGGTCGACCGCGTTCGTCCACGACGCTCGCGGTGTGCCCCACCAGCTGAACTCCGCTGGAGACGTCGAATTCCGCATAGGAGATTCTCTGCCCAAATCGATTGATCAGAGATTCCTCCCGAATTCCGTCCACCACTGCTGTGGCCCCGGCATTCGCCACTCCGATCCAATGCTTCTCGAGCGTGGCCCCTCCAGCTTGCGCTAGATACTGCAAAACTTCGATCTGTCCATCGGGCCGGAGGATTCGGCTCACTTCGTTGGCACGACCGGGAGACGTCGAGCCTTTAGGATAAAAGTAAGTCGTCGTTTTTGAGTTTGAAGCGGCGGAAAAGTTTGTTGTGGTCGGATCCGTCGCGATCGACCTGATCGTGTAGGCTGGCGCGGGGAGCGCGTTACCCGGCCAATTCCGCTGATCTTGCGGGAGATGTCGATGGACCCATTCGCGGGATGCGATGACGCCCTCGATCGATACGACCGTCTCAACCCGCTTAATCTTGAGTGCGGCAACCGATGACTCCGTGTAGGTGTAGGAAAATGCTTTGTTCACTGAGTCGGGCCAAGTTCCCGTGTAAGGAGCGTCTTTGAGCTGGGCAACTTTCTGGAGAACTCGACCTTGAGCGTCGTAAAGGTGGAAATATACCCATCGACCACTGGGCGAGGTGACTCGACGCAGTTTTCCGGTGTTTGCTCCGCTGCCGTCAGGCCAATATTCGTAGGTTGTGGTGGATCGGTCGCTACCACTACCGCGATAGCTCTCGATCACAAAATCCCCGAAACTAAACTGCCGCTTGACCTTCCCCCGAACGAATGCAACGTCGCCCAGTGCATTTTTCGTCACCAATCGATTGTCCGAATCGGTCGCGTTCAACACTGTTTTGATCCGTTCTAGCACAATCGCTTCTGCGCCCGTCCCCTTGGTGAGGGTCCAAGCGCCATTTCCGGGAATCCATTCATAGAGAAACTCGCGGACGCGCGCGCCTCGTTCGTTTGTGATTTTGAGCTGATCTACTGTCTGGCCCGATACGTCGGGATTCTCAATCGTCCACTTCTCGTATATCTGAGCGTTTCCATTTAAAGTATAGAGACCATTTCCCCCGCGTGGACCCACCTCGCTGCGCCGATAGAAACGAACCTCATACTTCGTCGCGCTGAGTGTGACGATATCCACCAGCGCATCAGGAACCAGCACTTGACGAATAACCGAACCAGTAGATGTTACGTCCCAAAGATCCCCGTTTTGATCGAATACCACCATCTCTGGGGTCTGTCCCGCCACGAGAGAGCGGTTAGCTCGAGTCCGTCCGTAAAGGCCGCTCGCTAGCCGGATCGCATTTGGAGTGGCAAGATCAGCTGTCGGCGTCTCCTCTTCAATCAATAGATTCCCGGCACTTGCCTCGTCGTCATCCGATGACCCGAGGAGAAGCCGCAAGGACACACAACCATTCTGAGGCTCGCCGCCTCCGGCTTCACAGGATGTCTCGCAGTCATCGGTGACTGGCTCGACCGATACGATTTTGGCGCCGAACCCGTCATTCCAATAATCATTACGAGTCAGATACTTGAGCCCTACTTCGTCACCCGCTTCGAGAGTCACCTCCACCGATTCTTGTTTCGTGACCCCATTAAATGGATCATCCGTGCTCCAATTCTCTTCTCCGGAGTCGTCTCCTGCAAACAAAGTGTGGTCCGTGTCATTAACGGTCAAAACGACTTCGTCGAAAAATCCCTCAGTTCCTCCGTTTGCCTCGACTTCACCTTCTACCGTAATGGAGACCTTCACCGGACAACCGCTTTCCTCCCCATCTTCGCTCTCGACAGTCAGGCTCTCGTCATCATCCGGCGCAATCGTGAAATCGACGAGAGCTTCCAAATCTAACCCACCTCCACCTGCAATGGCACTGCCGATGAGAAGAATGTGACATAGGAGCAGCGTAGCCAAGGATCTAAGATTCATGAGTCTAAAAAAATTTAAAACGGCCTAAGACGTGGCTATTGCAGCGGAGTCCAGACGACCAAGCCAGTGCCGTTCGCTACGAGTCCCGTGCTTGGGTTCCCCCCGGTCCGGTATTCTGTCAGATTGTTATTTGCGTCGCCGTCGAGATTTCCGGTCGAATCGTCGGTCGTCGGGTCAAGGCCGTGGAGAGTTTCCCACCAATCGGGCATGGTATCGCCATCTCCATCCGTCACGTCGAAGCTGAAGGTCAGCTTGAGTTGTCCAAGGTTTGCCGGACCGTAGTTGTCAGCAACCGGCGTCGCCGGGTTCCACGGGTAAGGCACGACACCCACGGCAACTCCGTGTTGATTGAAGCTGAGCCTAAGCGGGTAATGCTCGCTAATCAGGCGATTGTAGAATGGTTTCGCAATCGCTTTGAGCTGCCCAATATTCACCGGCGCGAAATTTTCAGCTGTCGGACTAGTAGCGAAATCAGCTACGAGCGCAGCTAAAGCGGCTCCAGAGCCGCCAGGAAGGAACTCATCAAGATGCTGCTTTGCCTGCTGAGCGGTGTGTTTGAGTTGGCCTAGATTTGCCGGTGCGTAGTTGTCCTCGGGAGCACCTACTTCGATGATCGCAGTCGAGGTAGCCCGCCACCATGCAGGCTCCGATGCGTGCAGTGGAACGCCAAAGACTAGTGCCGCAATTATCCAGACCTTGGCTGCAAGCCAAGGATCAGCCAGCGTATCTCCTTTAATTCTCATCTATAATTCGTAGGTTCTATTTAATAGGTCGTTCTGGCACCATCGCTGTGGTTTGACGTCCCGAGCGTGCTCGAGCGCTGGAAACGAGCCAGTATTTCGTCGCCTCGCGAGAGCGCGCTAGCAGCTCGCGGAGGAAAGTGGTTTCGAAAGGAATCTTCCGCGGTCTCGAACGCATCCGGCAGGCCATCCTGATCCTCGTCCCTGAAGAGCGGGATGGTGGCAGTGACGAATAGGTCGTCGAGATACGTTGTCGCTGAAGGCTCAGCGAAGACCTTTGCGGAACCAGTCAGTAATTCGTTCTTGGATGAGGCGGCGAAGGGCAATCCAAAGGCAACCGGAAGAGCATTGACAAAAAGGTCCCAATCTGACAAATCGGCGTTTTGGCGGATTGTCAACCGAATCCAATCATTGGAGCCTCCAGTTTCATCTATTGAAAAGGTCATGCCGGTGGATACCTCAGTTCCAGTAGAAGGAACGGAAACAGCCAGTCCTCGCTCAGTCGACCGAATGAACCCGACGGTGGAGCCGTTTACATCAAGTTGTGCAAAAGGAGCGTCGGAAGCATCGGCGACGGGCCGGACTTGAAGGTCAATGAAGGTGATGCCGTCTGGCGAGAGGGGGAATGTTCTCGACACGACGGCGTCTTTGTCTTCCGAGGAAATGGCCAAGCTACGGCGACCTGAGGCGGCTTCGTCGGGGGTAACGCGAGAAATGCCGGAAGCGCTTTCTCGCCACCCGGTGCGGAGGCGCAGTGGGCGGTTAGCGACATGGCCATCGGTGGCTTCAAATCCATCCTCGAAAAGGACGGCCTTGTTTGCAGCCCGAACCGGATTTCTCGGCTGCGATTGGGCAGTGTGAATCGCGAGGGCGGCCGTGATGACCGGGATCATCGCGGCCATACTGCCCAAATAAGGTTTGTTGAAATCACAGGCGGACAATGCCGGAACGCCAGGCGGTGGGTAAAACTCGGAGGTTGCGCAACGTTTTTGCTAGAGAGCGCCAAACCGTCGGCGCTCTGTTGCCACTTTCGTGGCGAGAAGTCGCCAATGGCTGCGGCGTGGCAGTTTGGCTCTCCGTCCCGATGGTTTTCGCAAGCTGGTAGCTTGCAATACCTCGTCTTAGCTACGGATACTGCGCTCCCGAATGAGCGCATCATATTCGCCGCCGGTCTGCTCGGTGCTGATTGTGGACCCTGAACCCGCAATTTCTGATTGTGTCGCCACGGCGTTGCAAAACGGCGCAAATTACCGAGTCCTGGGAGCGGTCGCCGATACGGAAGGTTTTCGCGCTTTCATCCACACGGCGCAACCGGACGTAATCATTTGTGGATTGGGTTTAACCGGGCTCGAGTGCGATGAGATGGTAGCGGAGATTCGCGCGTCGAGTTTGAAGACTCGAGTAGTCATTTTTGCCGGTGGACAGGGTGGCTATCCGCTAGAGATTGCGGTCGCGGCCCTCCCGGATGCCTGCGTTCACCGAACGGAGGGATGGACAGAGTTATTGAACGCCATCGCGATGGCTCATAACGGGCATCAGGTCTGTAGCGCTCGCATTCGGGAACTTGCGAATCTAGCAGATGGCGATTTTCCGCAGATCCGCTACACCGCCGAAGAGCGAGCGGTCGGCAAGCTGGTTGCGGCGGGATGGACGACTAGCGAAATTGCGGAAGAGTTGAAACTCGGGGTCCGCACCACAGATCGGCGGCGAAGTTCGATCATGGAAAAGGCCGGGTGCGCCGGAAATCTGGCTGGGTTTGGATGCTGGATGGCGGGGGTTGCAGTCAAACGTGCCATTGAGGGGCCGGAACGGGTCCTCGCCGGGAGGAAATGAGCCTTCATCGTGACCGTCGGCGTTACGATAGAAGTAAGGAAACGGAGGTCAGTCGGATAAAACCAAGTTCTGGCCATTTTTGACAGTGGTCCCAGTCACCAAGCCCGAAGGCGGTTGACACTGGGGTGGGATTCCCAAACGGTGACGCTGCGACCGAAATCCCCCCGGCGGCGCGCCATGACGCTCTTCCATTCATGCGATTCAGAGACTGGACCCATCCCATCGCCGCACTCGCGATCATCGTTCTCACTTCGATCGTTCCGTTTTCCTCCGCGGCTCCGGCGTCCACCTCCGCAACCGAAGAACCGTCCGCCACCGCCCCTGAGGCCGACCCCGCTCCGAATTTCACCAGTCCCATCGTCGACGGAGCCCTCGCCGCGCCAAATGCGATCGAGATCGCGCGCGACGGAGTGGTGAAAATCGAGCGTTCCCTGATGGACGCCGCGCGGTCGACGGCGAAGGACCTTTTACCCGCCAATGCCTACGAGACGCTGACCCGCACTCTTCTCTACGACATCACGCCGCTGCGGCTGGTAGTTTCTCTGACGATTCTCATCGTCGTCGTTGCCTTGCGCTTCCTCCTGCACTGGCTGTTTCGCAGTTTTCTCCGGCGGCAAGATCCGTCCAAGCCGCGCACGCCATTGAGCATCCTCGTCAAGGCGGCCCATCGACCCACGCTGCTGGCCCTCTGGTCCTACGGCCTCTACGCAGCCGCTGCGCCGTTGCTCGTGCCGATCGGCGACCCGACGCTGCTCAATGTCGCCGGCGTCATTGCGGACCTCATCGGCCTCTGGGCGATCTGCGGGTTTGTCTTCCGGCTCGTGAATCTGCTCTACGCGCGGGCGGCGCATTGGGCGGCAAAGTCGCCGAATCGATTCGAGCGGGTCCTCATCCCGCTGGCGGCTCGCTACCTGCGGGTTTTCATTTTCGTGGTCGCGCTCCTGCTAACACTGCCAATTCTCAACATCGCTCCGCAATTCGCGACGCTCGTGAAGAATGGCGCGTCGCTTCTCATCATCGGAGTCATCGTCTGGATGCTCATTCAGGCTACGTCGGCGGTCGAGTCCCTCATTCTCGCCGGCTACAAGATGGACGAGGCCGACAACCTGAAGGCACGCCGCGTTTACACGCAGGTCCACGTCCTCCGAAAGGTCGTCATCACGGTGCTCGTCCTGCTCGGCCTGGCGTCGATGCTGATGGTCTTCCCGTCGGTTCGGCAATTCGGCACGAGCATTCTCGCCTCGGCCGGCATCGCGGGAATCATCCTCGGCATCGCCGCGCAGAAGAGTCTGGCGAACTTCATCGCGGGCTTCCAAATTGCGATCACCCAACCAATCCGGATCGAGGACGCGGTGGTCGTCGAGGGCGAGTGGGGGTGGATCGAGGAGGTGACGCTTTCCTACGTCGTCGTCCGGATCTGGGATTGGCGTCGGCTCGTGCTGCCGATCACCTATTTCGTGGAAAAGCCGTTTCAAAATTGGACCCGCACCTCCGGCAATATCCTCGGGTCCGTTTTTCTCTACGTGGACTACTCGATCCCGCTCGACGCGCTACGGGCCAAACTCGACGAGGTTCTCGAAGGAACAAATCTCTGGGACCGTCGTGCGAAGGTGCTCCAAGTCACCGACTCCCGCGAACACGACATCGAAATCCGAATCCTTTGCAGCGGCAAAGACAGTCCCACCACGTGGGACCTCCGCTGCCACGTTCGCGAAAAGCTGATCGAGTTCATCCGGGACGAATATCCCGAGAGTCTGCCGCGGCTGCGCGCTCGCCTGGACGGACCCCGCAGCGCGCCCTGGCGCGAAGGCGAGGAAACGCCGACCGACGGCGGCCCCACGAACGCCGTCAGCTCCAACTAATCCGAGACCCTAATCCGTGATCGAGACGCGCTCGATCGCGACGGCGCGGCCGGACTTTTCCTCGATGTCGACCTGCAGTCCGCACAGGCGCGTGACGCCCTTGGCTATGGGGAACGGCGTCGGGAGGTTGGACCGAAATCTCGACAGGACCGGCTGAACCTCGCGGCCGATCACGGAATTATCCGGCCCGCACATTCCGGCGTCGCAGATGAACGCCGTCCCGCCTGGGAAGATTCGCTCGTCCGCAGTCTGAACGTGCGTGTGGGTGCCGACGACCGCGGACACGCGTCCGTCGAGGTGACGCCCCATTGCGACCTTCTCGCTGGTCGTCTCGCAGTGCATGTCGACGAAGATCACCTTGGTCTCCTTCGCGAGCTTGGCGACTTCCTCGTCCGCCGCAAGGAACGGGTTGTCGAGAGTGTTGTTCATGAACGTGCGGCCCTGAAGATTCAGCACGGCCACTTTCCCCTTGGCGGTCTGAAGCACGACGCTGCCGGACCCAGGTGCGCCGGCGGGGTAATTCGCGGGGCGGAGGAGCCGCGGCTCGGTCGGCATCCAGTCGGCGAGTTCCTTCTGGTCCCAGACGTGATCACCGGTCGTGATCACCGCGACGCCGCAGCGCAGCAGATCGATCGCAATTTTCGAGGTGATCCCACGGCCGGAAGCGGCGTTCTCGCCGTTGACAATGACGAAGTCGATTTGCCGATTTTGCCGGAGCAAGGGAACGTTGCGGATCACGGCCTGGCGTCCGGGCTCGCCGACGATGTCCCCGAGAAAAAGTATGCGTATCATTTTTGCGAATTTATCGTGTCGTGTCCGCCGGTCTTTCGACAACGTGGCGGTCGTGAAATCTCTCCGTCCTGCGCTCTTGCTGCTCGTCGCTTCGACGGCGGGAACGGCCGCGCCGAATCTCAGCCCGCTGGCGTCGCCGCCGGATTGGTCGTCGCTCAACGAATACCAGCAATCGATCACGCGGGAAGACTTTCTCTTCCTGCTCGAGGAGGTTTACGCGCCATTCGAGGCGTGGAAGGGCGTGATCCGGGTCGATGCGACCACCGCGCGAGTCGAGACTCGGCCGGGCGAAGACCCGTTTGTGCTGCGGTTTGCCCAGCCTGGTCAGCCAGTCCAACCCGTGACCCGTTTCTGGCGGGCCAAGGCCCAACTCGGACCGCGCACCGCCGCCAAGCCGCTGCTGGGAGTGCGAATCGCCATTGACCCCGGCCACATCGGTGGCAGCTACGCGAAGATGGAAGAGCGTTGGTTTCAGATCGGCGATTCCAAACCCGTCACGGAAGGGGACATGACTCTCGCGGTGTCCCGGCTGCTCACCCCCCGGCTCGAAGCGCTCGGGGCGACGGTCTTCGTCACCCGGCGGACGACGGCACCGACCACATCCCTGCGAGCCACCCGGTTGCTTGGGGAAGCTCGCACGGCTCTGCGAGACCGCGGGCGACTCGTCACGCGAAAGTCGGTGCAGGACGAGAGCGAGCGACTGTTTTATCGCGTCGCCGAGATCCGGAAGCGGGCTGAGATAGTCAACAAACAGTTCAAACCCGACGTCGTCATCTGTCTTCACTTCAACGCGGAGTCGTGGGGCGATCCCGATAACCCCACGCTCGTCGACAAGAATCACCTGCATTTCCTCGTTTCCGGTGCCTTCAGCGAAGGCGAACTCACTTACGAAGATCAGCGATTCGAGATGTTGGACAAGCTCCTCTCGCGGATCTTCCGGGAGGAACTTGCGGTCACCGAGTCGGTCGCCGCTTCGATGGCGAAGGCGACCGGGCTCCCCGCCTTCGTTTACCTCGGACCGAACGCCGTGAAGGTAGGTAGCAGCCCGTTTGTCTGGGCCCGCAATCTCCTCGCGAACCGGCTTTATCGTTGCCCGGTCGTTTTCCTGGAACCCTACGTGATGAATAGCCAACCAGTGTTCAAGCGCGTGCAGGCCGGGGATTTCGAAGGCAAACAAGCGGTCGACGGCAAGATGCAGGAAAGTATTTTTCGCGAATACGCGCGCGGAATCGTGCAGGGGCTGGTTGACTACTACTCGCCACCGAAATGAAGACCATCGCCATCGCCAACCAGAAAGGCGGCGTCGGAAAGACGACCACCTCCGTGAACCTCGCCGCCGCACTCGCCGCCAAGGGGAGCCAAATCCTGCTCATCGATCTCGACTCGCAGGGCAATGCGACCAGTGCCATGGGCGTGGCCGACGAGTCGAACGGCAGCCTCTACTACACGCTCACCGGGGAGAAGACGGCCGCGGAGCTCGTTCTCCCGACCCGGATGGAGAATCTGAAAGCCATTCCGGCAGACCTCGACCTCGCCGGATCGGAAATGGTCGTCGCGCAGTCGGATTCCCACATGACCCAGCTCCGCGACGCCTTTGCGCCCCTCCGCGACTCCGGCGAATACGACTACGCTCTCCTCGATTGCCCGCCTTCGCTCGGACTCATCATGACGAACGCTCTCGTCGCGGCAGACGAGATTCTCATGCCGATCCAGTGCGAATATTACGCACTCGAAGGCCTTTCGACCCTCATGCTCGTGATCAATCAGATCCGCGAAGCCGCCAATCCCGGCCTCGCGATCTCCGGCATGGTGATGACGATGTATGACTCCCGGACGAACCTGAATCAGGCCGTCGTGCGCGATGTCCGCGAGCACTTCGAGGACGTCGTTTACGACACGATCATCCCGAGGACGATTCGGCTCGGCGAGGCGCCGAGTTTCGGCCGCACGATTTTCGAGCACGACCCGCAGGGGAATGGCGCGGAGGCTTACTCGAAGCTCGGGGACGAATTCCTCGCGCGGCAGGCGAGCGGCAAGCGCTTCGTCAGCCCGGCGGCCGTCCTTGCCGAACCGTGAGTTTGCCAGGCGGGCGAAAATTTCCCCGTCCTTCCCCCCTCCGGCAAACGTTTTATAGGAGATATGAGTAATACCGAACATTGCATCGACATCTGTAACAAACTCCTCCGCGGTGAGCGCTCCGCGATCGCGACCTACGATCTCGCGATTGAAAAATTCAACCTCAACCCATCCCTGCTGGAGCTGAAACGCATTCGCGATGAGCACGCGTCTGCCGTTACCCGGCTCGAGGGGAACGTCCGGTCGATGGGCGGCGATCCGAGTGACGACTCCGGCGCGTGGGGCAGCTTCGCGACCGTCGTTCAGAGCACGGCAAATTTCATCGGCGAAGAGTCGGCCGTCGCCTCGCTGAAAAACGGTGAGATCCACGGCAAAAACGACTACGAGGAAGCGTTGAACGACGATTTGGTCATGGAAGATTGCAAAGCGATGATGCGCACCGAACTCCTACCCAAGACGGTCGAGCACATCGCGACCCTCGAGACGCTCCAGAAGATGGTCTGAGGTCGCCGACCAACGCCCCGACGTCCGACGTCCGCTGCGGCGACGGCGATCGAGCACGGTTGAAAAAACCGATTCTTGCCCCGGTGAGAGGAAAACTCCTCCGCCGGGGCATTTGCGCGCTTTGCAATCGGCTCGGGATCACCCACCCTCCCCGCTCGCGAATCCAGGACGATCCCGCGCCGAGCTTTCATGAATTTCTCCGACATCTCCAAAGAATGGTTCTCCAACGTGCCGCGCGACCTGCTAGCCGGTCTCGTGGTCGCCCTCGCGCTCATCCCGGAGGCGATCGCGTTTTCCATCATCGCCGGCGTCGACCCGCAGGTCGGCCTCTACGCGTCGTTCTGCATCGCGGTCGTCTCGGCCTTCGCGGGCGGGCGCCCGGGCATGATCTCCGCCGCCACGGGCGCGATGGCACTCCTGATGATCACCCTCGTCCGCGAGCACGGACTCCAGTATCTCCTCGCCGCCACGCTTCTAACCGGCGTCTTCCAGATCCTCTGCGGCGCCTTCAAACTCGGTGACGCGCTGAAATTCGTCTCGCGCTCCGTCATGACCGGTTTCGTCAACGCGCTGGCGATCCTCATTTTCATGGCGCAGCTCCCGGAGTTTCGCGGTCAAGGCTGGCTCATGTATGCCATGGTCGCCGGTGGCCTCGCCATCATCTACATCCTCCCCCGCTTCACGAAGCTCGTCCCCTCGCCCCTCGTCTGCATCGTCGTCCTGACGGTCATCTCCGTTCTCGCCGGGATGGACCTGCGAACCGTCGGCGACATGGGTCAGCTCCCTTCCACCCTCCCGATCTTCCTACTCCCCGACGTCCCGCTGAACTGGGAAACGCTCGCCATCATCCTCCCCTACGCGATTCCCTTGACCGTCGTTGGCCTCTTGGAATCACTTATGACGGCCACCATCGTCGATGACCTCACGGACACCGACAGCCCGAAAAACCGCGAATGCGTCGGCCAGGGCCTCTCCAACATCACCGCCGGATTCTTCGGCGGCATGGCTGGCTGCGCGATGATCGGCCAGACCGTCATCAACGTGAAATCCGGCGGTCGCGGGCGACTCTCGACCTTCGTCGCGGGCGTCTTTCTCCTGATCTTGATCGTCGTCTTCGGTCCCTGGGTGAAGATCATCCCAATGGCCGCGCTCGTCGCCGTGATGATCATGGTCTCCATCGGCACGTTCAGTTGGGATTCGATCCGCAACCTCCGAGTTTATCCGAAAACGTCCAGCCTCGTCATGATCACGACCGTTCTCGTGGTCGTTTTCACCCACAATCTCGCGATCGGCGTCGGCGTCGGCATTCTCATGAGCGCGATCTCCTTCGCCCGGAAAGCCGCGCTCCTCATGCGCATCGGCACCGAGATCGATGCAGCCGGCGAGCACCGCACCTACCACGTCGAGGGAAACCTTTTCTTCGTGTCCGCCGGAGCCTTCGCCCGCGCTTTCAACCACCGTGAAGTTCTCAGCCGCGTGACCATCGACGTCACCCGCGCTCACTTCTGGGACATCAGTTCCGTCGCCGCGCTGGACAAAGTCGTCCTCAAATTCCGCCGCGACGGTGCCAACGTCGACGTCATCGGCCTCAACGAGGCCAGTGCCACGCTGATCAATCGGGTCGGCGTTCACGACAAACCCGGCGCGGACCAAAGCCTTTCCGCCCACTAAATTTAACGACAGACCAATCCGACAAACGCGAATTATCCGCTGATCCGTTTTCTTCCGCTGCACCGAGACCACGTCGCTTTGCTAAACTCCGTGGACTAAACCCCGACACCGAATGAACCAAATCATCACCTGCACCGACGGCTCGGTTTACTCCACGAGCGTTTACGATCACACCGCCTGGGCCGCGCGCAATACCGATGCCGCCATTCGCGTGCTGCACATGCTCGACCACCACCGCGAACGCGCGCAAATCGCCGACTTCAGCGGAAACCTCGGCCCGGAGACCAGCGACGACCTTCTGGAAGAGCTCGTCGAACTCGAGGAGAACAAGTCCCGTCTCGCTCGCGAACGCGGGAAAGCGATCCTTACCAAAGCGCGCGAGCACCTGAAATCCCTCGGAGTCCAGAACGTCACCGTCGAACAGCAGCACGGCGAACTCGTGGAAAGCATCACCCGCCTCGAAGCCAACGCCGATCTTGTCGTCATGGGAAAACGCGGAGAGTTGGCCGACTTTGCCACGCTCCACCTCGGTTCAAATCTCGAGCGCGTGATCCGCGCCAGCATCCGACCCGTCCTGGTGGCTTCCCGAAAGTTCGCGCCGATCAACCGCTTCCTCGTCGCCTACGACGGCGGACCCAGTGCTCAGAAGGCGATCAACCACGCCGTCGAGAATCCGCTACTCCAGGGACTGAGCTGCCATTTGCTGCGCGCCGGCAAGGTGGACGACAAAGCCGAATACTACCTCCACGAAGCCGCTGGAAAACTGCGCGACGCCGGTTACGAAGTCACCGCCGAAGCCATTCCCGGCGACCCGGAGCACGTCATCTCCTCGGCCATCGAAAAGGTCGACGCCCAGCTCCTCGTCATGGGCGCCTACGGTCACTCGCGAATCCGTCACCTCATGGTCGGCAGCACCACGACGTCCATGCTCCGCACCTGCCGGGTTCCGGTCCTGATGTTCCGATAGTGCACGCCCGCCCCCCCTCCAGCTGGCGCCGTGGTCAGTCAGTCGGCGTCTTTCGGGGCACTAGCAATCTCCGGATCGCCAGTGCGTTCAGGACGGTCTTCGGGACGAACGACGCCGCGTCCACCCACTCCTGCTCCTTCGAGCCATCCGGGCTGCGTTCGGAGCAATGGCAGGCATCGCCGTTGGGGCCGAGTCCGTCGAGAGTCGGAAAGCTCTCCCACAGCACGTTCCCATCGCTCAACCCTCCCCGATCCACTTCCAGAACGCGGACGCCCAATTCCTCGCCCGCGCGTTTCCAAAGTTCGATCAACGCAGCCGTCGCGTCGTTGCGCGGCCAGGGTGCCATCTCGTCCCCGATCGAAATGCTCACCTCGCAAGGGTATCCGTTGCCGTCTCGAGTCCGGACCTCACCCGGCCCGGCGAAACCCAGGATCTGCTGCTTCGCGTTCTCGTAGCTCTCGGGATCCAATGCGCGCATCTCCAACCGCGCACTGGCCGCGTGCGGCACGCGATTTGTCACCGTTCCGCCTTCAATGTGCCCGACGTTGACCGTCACCCCCGCATCGTAATCCGTGATGGCACTCACCGCCTCCACCAGCCGCCCGAGCTCGACGATCGCGTTCGCACCGAAGGCGTGACCGCCACCCGCGTGCGCCGCGATCCCCGACACCTCGATTCGAAACGTCGCCCGCCCCTTTCGCGAAGCCACAATGACCGGTTGCGACCGATCTCCTCCGTCCGCTTCGAAGATCAAGCAGGCCCGCGTCTCCCGCGGCAGGACCCGGTGACACAGTCGCCCGAAGTCCTCCGAATCCACCTCCTCGCACGCGTTGAAAAGCAGGACCCAGTTTACCCCTCCCCACGTCGTCGGATCGACCTCCCCGAGCACGCCCGTGAGTTGATAGATCAACGCCGTCCCTCCCTTGATGTCGTTCGTCCCTGGCCCGGTGATTCGATCGCCCTCCCGCCGCCAGCGAAAATCGTTTCTCACTTCTTCCTCCGCCGGGAAAACGGTGTCGAGGTGGGAAATCAACGCAACCGTCGGGGCCGACGACGCCTCCGATCCTCTCCGCAAGATGAGGTGGGGCCCGTGCGCCGGATCCTCCGCGGTCACAAACTCGGCTTCAAATCCCAGCGGGGCAAACGCCGCCGCGACAATCTCCGCGTTCTTCCGCACACCTTCCGCGTTCGTCGTGAAGCTGTTCTCGCGCACCAACCGCTCGAGAAGGTCCAGCGTGTCCGGCAACCGGCGCTCGGCCGCGGCTACGAGGTCTTCCGCCGTCATTCCAGATCGCCTACCATCAACGGAGGTTCCTGCAATCGTTCGGTCTGGACGGCGACGGTCATCCCCAAATACTTCTCCCGCTTCCCGTAAAACGATCCCTTGATCGGCATGACCCCGCGGGGATGGTTGCTGACGCCGACCACGACGTGACGGGTGGAAGTCCGTTCGCCAATGGTCGGATCGACTCCGAGCCAACCGATTTCCGGCAGATACGCCTCCGCCCAGGCGTGGGTCGAAGCGCGTCCCGCCTCCGACGCCCGGCAGTCGAGGTAACCACTCGCAAACCGCGCCGGAAAACCCAGCACCCGCAGAGCTTCCAGCAAAAGCGTCGACAAATCCCGGCACGACCCCGTGCCAAGCGAAAGCGTCTCGCTGGGCGATTGCACGCCGCGCTCATCCCGCCGGTTGTAGCGGATCCCCGTCCGGATCGCGCGGTTGATCGTGTCGACCACGGCATCAGCCGTCGCTTCGGGTGGCAGGTCGATGTTTTTGACCCAACTTCGGACCGTCTTCAGATCATCCGGGAAGGTCGTCGTGCGATACGCGGAGGCCACGATGGATTCCCGGTCGTCGTAAATCACCGGATAAGGCAACGGAGCTGCGTGCGGCCGCTCTTCCACGGGGAAATCCGCCGTCTGGTGAATCACGCATTCGCTTCGAATGAGCAATTCGTCCGCCTTCTCGAGCAAGTGCACCGTGGCGACGGAATTTCCAAACACGTCCCGACTCCACTCGATGGAAAATTCCGGTGAGATCGTCAGCCGCATCTCCTCGACGCGAATGTCGTGCCCTTCCCGCGGACGGAGGACCAGTCGGTGCTCGGCGAACCGCACGGGCTCGCTGTATTGGTATAGGGTTTCGTGATTGATCTGGAACCAGCTCATGGGTGGGACGTCGGCGGTCGGGGGGTCAGAGGTCGGATCTACATCGCGAGACACGTCCGGCGCGGTCCGCGGAAACGATGAATCTTTCCATCATACCGCACTCCATCATGGAAATCACCGCTGATCTACCCGTCGTCGACCTCGATCTCACCGTCCGAGTCGGCTACGAAATTGCCTACCAGGTGGGCGAAGGCGCGCCCGCACTGGTCAACCTCAAGCCGCGCCAGGACCCGTTCCAGTTCATCCGCCAGGAAAGTTCGCGCTTTGATCCCGAGGTGCATCCGACGGAATTCGAAGACGACCACGAAAATATCATCTACCGCCTTCAATTGGAGCCCGGCTTGAACGTTTTTCACTACGACGCCCTCGTTTCCGTCCCGTCCAAGAGCGAAGATTTTCTCTGGCTCGACGAACCCCACCCGCCCCACCTGCTCCCGGCTCCAATCCTTCGCTACACCGTCCCGACTCGCTACTGCGACTCCGACAAACTTCTCGATTTCGCCTGGCAAAAATTCGGCCACCTCCAGCACGGGCTCGATCGCATTCGTGGCATCTGTGAGTGGCTCCACGAAAATATCGAATACCGCACCGGCTCCGGCAGCCCGAACATCTCGGCCTGGGACGTCATCCAACGCGGATACGGCGTCTGCCGCGACCTCGCTCACACCGGCGTCGCCCTCTGCCGGACCTTCAACCTGCCAGCGCGCTACGTCAGCGGTTACGTCGCCGACATCGGTTGCGAGGATCCCGGGACTCCCCAGGATTTCCACGCGTATTTCGAGGTCTTCATGGGTGGCCGTTGGCAAGTTTTCGATGCCCGCTTCCACACCCCGCGCACCGGGCGGGTCCGCATCTGCTCCGGCTACGACGCCGTCAACTGCGCGTTCAGCACCATCTACGGGTCCGCATTCCTGACGAAATTCGAGGTTTGGTCCTACCAGATCAACCCCGAGGAAGTCCGCGTCGACGACCCGGTCGATCTTTCCAAGCGCCTCTGTGGCACACCGGAAATTCGCCTGCCAAAACCGACCGTCTCGAAGGCATCTCCTCCGGCAAAACCCGAGAATCGTTCCAGAATGCAGTCTGCCCTACCGCCGGCAGCCGTAGCAACTGCGTGAAGATCAAATCCTACGCCGCCACCGAAAAGGGGGCTTCCCTCGAGGAACACGAACTCGAGCTCGGCGACCTCGCCAACACCCACGTCGAGATCAAGGTCGAGACGTGTGGCCTTTGCCACTCCGACCTTTCGATGATAGACAACGAGTGGGGCGAGTCGAAGTTTCCCATCGTTCCCGGCCACGAAATCATCGGGACGGTCACGGCCGTCGGTGATCACGTCACCGCGCTCGAGCCCGGCACCCGCGTTGGGCTCGGCTGGTATTCCGCGAGTTGCATGGTCTGCGACGCCTGCATGGCTGGCGACCACAACCTCTGCCCGGAGGCACAGGGCACGATCATGGGGCGCCCCGGGGGATTCGCTGAGACCGTTCGTTGCCACTGGGCTTGGGCTACGAAGATCCCCGACTCTCTCGACGCGAAAGACGCCGGTCCTCTCTTCTGCGGCGGCATCACCGTCTTCAACCCGATCATTCAAGCAGGCGTCCGTCCGACCGATCGGGTCGGCGTCGTCGGGATCGGCGGACTCGGCCACCTCGCTCTCCAGTTTCTCAACAAATGGGGTTGCGAAGTCACCGCGTTCTCGTCGCATCCGGAGAAGTCCGACGAACTTCGCTCTCTCGGTGCCCACGAGGTCGTCAATTCCCGGGAAGAATCCGAGCTCGAAGCCGTCGCCGGGAAATACGACTTCATTCTTTCGACCGTCGCCGTCGACCTGGAGTGGGAGAAATACATCGCCGCCCTCAGTCCGAAGGGACGCCTCCACACCGTCGGCATCATTCCAAAGCCCGTTTCGCTCTCTGCCTTTCCGCTCATCATCGCTCAAAAGTCCTTCGGCGGCTCGCCCCTCGGCTCCCCCTCGACCACCCGGACGATGATCGATTTTTGTACCCGCCACGCGATCTCACCGATGACCGAGCACTTCAAAATGTCGGACGTCAACGAAGCCATCGATCACCTGCGAGCCGGCGACGCTCGCTACCGGGTCGTTCTCGACGCCGACTTCGATTAGCCCAAATCGACTCGCGCGCGTTTCCCGACGCGCTAAAATACACGTCGTTTTTTGAAACCGCCGGAGCCGTAGAATCCGATCCACGCATGCCCAACTCCCTCGTCACCACCACCTCGCCCTACCTTCTTCAACACGCCGACAACCCGGTCGATTGGCAACCTTGGGGCGAGCCCGCCTTCGAGCAAGCCCGCGCGGAGCAGAAGCCGGTCTTCCTCTCCATCGGCTACTCGACCTGCCACTGGTGCCACGTGATGGCTCACGAGTCGTTCGAAAACCCCGAAGTCGCCGCGGTGCTCAACGAGTATTTCGTCAACGTCAAGGTCGACCGCGAAGAACGCCCCGACGTTGATCGCGTTTACATGTCCTTCGTCCAGGCCACCACCGGAAGCGGCGGCTGGCCGATGAGCGTTTGGCTCACTCCGGACGCAAAGCCGTTCTTCGGCGGAACCTATTTTCCGCCGGAAGGCCGCTACGGACGCCCAGGATTTGTCACCGTTCTCGAGCGCATCGCCGAGCTATGGGCCACGGACCGGCCCGGCATCGTCGAGCAGGGCGACAAGGTCATCGAAGCGCTCGCCGCCTCGGCCGCTGCCTCCGGCGAGCCCGGCTACCAACCCGACCGGCAGCCCCTCGAACTCGGCTTCCAAGCTTTCGCTCAAGCCTTCGACCGTGAGCTCGGCGGATTCGGTCCCGGTCCAAAATTCCCGCGCCCCGCCGTCTTCGACTTTCTCCTACGGGTTTACGCGGCCGGAGGCTCCCACGCCGACGAAGCCCGCGACATGACGCTGCACACGCTCCGCGCCATGGCCGCCGGAGGAATGCACGACCACGTCGGCGGCGGTTTTCACCGCTACTCCGTCGACGGGCGCTGGCACGTCCCGCATTTCGAGAAAATGCTCTACGATCAGGCCCAGCTCGTCTGTAGCTACCTGGACGCCTGGCAGATCACGGGCGAAGACGTTTTCGCCTCGACCGCTCGGGACACCCTCGATTACGTCGCCCGCGACCTTTCCCACCCGGACGGAGGCTTCCTTTCCGCGGAGGACGCCGACAGCCTGCTCGAGGCCGACGGACCCGCCCACGCGGAAGGCGCTTTCTACGTTTGGACGGCTGAGGAGATCGACAAATTGCTCGGGCCGGACGCCGAGTCTTTCAAAAAGCACTACCGCGTTCTCCCCGATGGAAACGCCCCCGCCGAAGCCGACCCCCACGGCGAGTTCACCGGCAAAAATATCCTCACGACCATCGCATTGGACCGCCCCCCCGGGGATCTTCGAACGCCCGTCGCCTCCGAAGATGCCGAATCGCTCTCCCGCAGCCGCCAGATTCTCTGCGACGCACGGGAAGGTCGCCCCCGCCCGCACCTCGACGATAAAGTCCTCACGGCTTGGAACGGCCTCACCATTTCCGCCTTCGCTCGCGCCGGAGCCATTCTCAACAACCCCGCCTACCTTGATCGCGCTACGCGCGCGGCCGAATTCATCCAAGCCAACCTCTGGGACAGCTCCCGGCTCTACCGCAGTTGGCGCGAAGGCCAACGCGGAGACGTCCCGGCCTTCGCCGAAGATTACGCCTTCCTGATTCGAGGTCTCCTCGACCTCTACGAAGCGACCTTCGACGCCCGCTGGCTCGATTGGGCGACCGAACTCCAAAATCTCCAGGACGATCGCTTCTCCGATCCGGCCGGCGGCGGTTACTTCGCCAGCGAGGACGGTGACGCCCTTGTCCCCGTCCGCACGAAGGAAGAATACGACGGCGCGGAACCCTCCGCGAGTTCGATCAGCGCGATGAACCTCATCCGCTTCGGCTGGATGCGCCACGACGAGGCCGTCCTCGCTCGAGCCCGCTCAGTGATCACCGGATTCGGCCCCGTTCTCCAAAATCAACCTTCAGCTGTCCCGCAGATGTTGGCCGCTCTCGATTTCCTGCTGTACCCCACCTCGCCAGATCGTCATCGCGGGAGACCGCGACGCGCCCGACACCGCCGCTCTCGCCGCGTCGACGCGGCGCGACTTCCGGCCGAATCAGGTCGTGAGCCTCGCGCAAGATGACCCCGCAACCGCCGATCAGCAGCCTCTCGACGGGAAATCCGCGCTCTACGTTTGCGAGAATTTCGCCTGCCAACGGCCCGTCACGATTAGCTCGCTCGCAGCGGTCAACCAGCCGTAAAGCCAACGTCAGCTAGCCCGGTGCCGGCCGACGTCACGACATCCGAGAAGACGACGTTTCCCCGAACGAGTCGAATCCGATCTTCGACTTCACCTCGCCCGACCCTTGCCGCGCCGGTTGAAAAGCGAAGGGGGGAACAGGAGCACTTGGAGGTTGAGATTTTCGTCGGATAGTCGACAGTCGGCGCCTTCGCGCCATGCATCCGTTTCTTCGAAAGCTCTTTGGATTCAATTGGGTCCTGCTCGGACTCATGCTCGGGCTCATGGCTTTCGGGATCTACGCGATCTACAGTGCCACCTGGATGCGCACCGACACCTTCTGGGAATCGCAGATCCAGTGGATCCTCATCTGTCTTCCGGTCTTCTTCGTCGTATCGCTCATGGATTATCGATGGGTTCGCTGGGGTGCTCTCCCACTCTACCTCGGCGGCCTTGGCGCCCTCGTTGCCACCCGCATCGTCGGTGAAAAGGTTTACGGTGCCCGCAGTTGGCTCGATCTCGGCTTCATGAACTTCCAGCCGTCCCAGCTCGCCATCCTCGCCGGTGTCATGGTGCTTGCGCTGTTCCTGAGCCAATTTAAGACCATGCACCCGTTTTTCAGGATTGCCGCCTGTGGCGCGATCGTCGGCGCACCCTGGATTCTCATTCTCATCCAACCCGATCTTGGTTCCTCGCTCGTTTGGATCCCGGTCGTGTTTGGCATGCTTTTCATCGGAGCGATTCCGCTGCGCTACCTCGTCAGCATGATCCTTCTCGGCGTCGCTGCCATTCCGATCATCGTGAACTTTGGCCTCAAGCCGTACCAGAAAGACCGTATCATGGTGTTTCTGGATCCAGACCTCGACCCGCAAGGTGCCGGGTGGACGATTAACCAATCCCTTATCGCCATCGGCTCCGGCGGGATGGCCGGCAAGGGATTCAAAGCCGAGAATACCCTGAACGAACTCGGTTTTCTCCCGAGCACGATCGTTCACAACGATTTCATCTTCTCCGTTCTCGGCGAGCAGCACGGCTTCATCGGTGGAGCCGTCCTGATGGGCGTCTTCGCCATCCTCATGCTCACCGCTCTCTACGTCGTCATGATGGCTGGCGACGACCTCGGACGTCTGCTGGCGACCGGCGTTCTCATGCTCCTCTTCGCCCACGTTTTCATGAACGTCGGGATGACCGTCGCCGTCACCCCGATCACCGGTCTCCCTCTCCCACTCGTCAGCTACGGCGGCTCGTTTCTCATGATTATCATGGTCAGCTTCGGACTGCTGCAAAGCGTGTGGATTCACCGACGCACCGTGAGCTGACCTCCGCAAATCCGGTCGCACGCCGGTGATTGTCTGCTACACTCCGCAGTTCGAAGATGTTTGAGATCAAGGCCCGGGAAAAAATGGTCGAGCGCGCCCTGCTCGTCGGTGCCTACACCGACGCCTCCGCCCGCGAGGAAGCGGAAGACCTGCTGGCCGAGCTCGAAGAACTCGTGCGCACCCTCGGCATCCCGGTCATCGACCGCATGGTCGTGCACCACCGCGAAGCCCACGCGCGCTACCTCGTCGGTACCGGCAAAGCCGAAGAGATCAACCTCCACCTCGCCGCCTGCGACGGCGACGTCATCATCTTCGACAACGAACTCACGCCCGCCCAACAGCGGAACTGGGAGGAACTTTCCAAAGTCACCGTCGCGGACCGGCAGGAGATCATCCTCGATATCTTCGGCGCTCGCGCCCAAACCCGCGAGGCCCGGATTCAGGTCGATCTCGCCCGCCTCGAATACTCGCTCCCCCGCCTGACCCGCGCCTGGAGTCACCTCGGTCAGCAGGGCGGCGGCATCGGATCCAAGGGCGAGGGAGAAAGCCAGCTCGAGCAGGACAAACGCGCCATCCGCGAGTCCATCTCTCGCCTCAAACGCGAACTCAAGACCGTCCGCAGCTCCCGCGCCACGCAACGCAAAGACCGCAAACGCACCCCCGTCCCCAACGCCGCGATCGTCGGCTACACGAACGCTGGAAAATCCTCCCTCCTCCGCAAACTCACCGGTGCCGACGTCCTCGTCGAGAATCAGCTCTTCGCGACGCTCGACACCACCACGCGAAAGGTCGAGCTGCCCAACAACCGGCCGCTCCTCCTGACCGACACGGTCGGATTCGTTCGCAAGCTCCCCCACCAGCTCGTCGAATCCTTCAACGCCACTCTCGAGGAGGCCGCGCTTTCCGACTTCCTCGTTCACGTCCTCGACGCGTCGCACCCCCGCGTCATCGAGTTTTACAACACGACCATGAAGGTCCTCGACGAACTCGGAGCCGACACCCAGGAGATGCTCGTTGTCTTCAACAAGATGGATCGCGTCAGCGACCCGGCCACCCGCGTCGTTCTCCGCCGCCACTTTCCCGACGCCGTCTTCATCTCCGTCCACACCGGCGAGGGACTCGACGAACTCACCGAGCGGCTCGCGGAATTTCTCGCGTCCCAGACCGTCGACGTCGACCTCGACCTCCCCGCCGTCCGCGCCGAACTCGTCGCCCGCCTCTACCGCGAGGGTGTCGTCCACCAAATCGATTACGTCGAAGATCGAGTGCACGTCGCCGCCACCATCGCCGAACGCGCGCTGAACACCTTTGCGGAATACGTGGTCGTCCGCGACACCGGCGAATCCAAGCCGACACCCGTCGCCGACGAAGTCGCGCCGGAATGAGAAGCGGATGAGCCGCACCTGGAAAGTGCCGTTCCAAACCCCGCTCGCGCGGGTTCGATGAACCCACCTACTTCTCGGCCCGCGAACTCCCGTTCGAGCCCATTAGAATCAGGTCGCTCCGGCTCCAGATGCGGAAAATCCGCGCGACCCCGGACTTTCCGATTGCATTTGCGCCCAATCCCGCGATTCTACAGGGCTCTATGAGTCAGCATCCCAGCTTAAAAGGTAGCGGCGCGATCAAGGCGAAGCGCAGTGTTCTCAAGCGTTTCGAGCGCGTTGAGTTGATGAAAAAACGCGGCGAGTTCAAGTCCGGCCAGCGCGTCATCGGCCTTCCCAAGACAAAACCCGAAGATTAATCCCGAGACAGGAACTCCGCCGGCACGTCCCGGCGAGCTTTCTTCCTCGCACCACCCGTCATGCGGCTGAATCGATTTCTCGCCTCAGCCGGTCTCGGGTCCCGTCGCGCGTGCGAAGACCTCATTCGCGAGGGTCGCGTCTCCGTGAATGGCCAGGCCGTCGAGAGCCTGGCCACTTTCGTCTCCCCGAACGACAGCGTCCGCGTCGGCCGACGCGTGGTCCGACCCAAGTCGCATACTTACATCATTCTCAATAAGCCCGCCGGATACGTCTGCACTCGCTCGGACGAACTTCAGCGGAAGAACGTCTTCGATCTCCTCCCCGACGACATCGGCCGCCTTTTTCACGTTGGCCGTCTCGACAAGGACAGCGAGGGTCTCCTCGTTTTGACCAACGACGGCGACCTTGCGCAGGAACTCACGCACCCCTCTCATCAGGTCGAGAAGGAGTATGACGTCACGCTCAATCAAGATTTTGACCGCGCCCTGATCCCCAAGCTCCTTCGCGGCGTTCACATCGAAGGCGGCCGAGCCAAGATGGAAAGCGTGCACCAACACGGCCCCACGCGCCTTTCGATCGTTCTCCGCCAAGGAATGAAGCGGCAAATTCGTGAGATGCTCTGGGCTGTCGGCGGCTACCGGGTCAAACGCCTCGCCCGCATCCGCATCGGGGCGCTCACCGACCCGCGGCTCAAAACCGGCCACTGGCGACCACTGCGTCGCCACGAGATCGACGCACTTTCCAAGATCGCGCCAGCCAAAACACCCGATCGGACCGTCCGAAAATCGTAAAACGAGCGTCGAAAAGCCGGGGACGCGGCAGCCCTCCCACGCGGCTCCCGACGGAAACACTCCACCGGAACGACCGTCTGCCGCTCCGATAAGGAGTGGCCGGAGCCCCGCGGCTCCGGCCATTACCTTTCAAAATCTTCTCAGTCAACAACCGGCGAAGGCTCGGGCGTTGGCGGAAAATCTGAACTTGGGGTCGGGGTGACTTCGACGTCCAGCACGGGAGTCGTGGTCGGTGACGGGACCGGCGTCGTCGTTGGCGACGGCGTGGTCTCGGGCGCGTCAACGATCGGCGTCATGGATGGCTCCGGGCTCTCAAACGTCGTCGGCGTCGGCGTCGGCGTTGGGTCCGGGTCGACATTCACGACCTCCTGCTCAGGATTCGGAGTTGGGGTCGGCACTTCCAGCCCTTCTTCGACCGCAGCCTTCGCCTCGGCGAGCTCTTCTTTAGCTTCGGCCAGATCCTGATTACCTTCTTCGATCTCGTCGTAAGCCTCCTTGATGGCTTCATTCGCCTCGTCGACCTTTTCGCCAAGCTCCTCCTGCTTGCCTTCACAGGCCGCGAGCAGGAATAATCCGCCACCGACGGCGACCAGGGTTCCAGATTGAATGAGTCGGGACAGAGAATGCGGTGAGAATTTCATACCAACGTTTCGCAACCCGTCCGTCCCGCGCGCGTATCCTGGCTCGGACTCACCTCGGCGGATTCCGCTCTACTCACTCGCCCGCGGCTCGCCGCAAGCTTGCCAGACCGTCTCGCCAACTTTCCGGCCCGAAGTCAATCCAGCCAGCCCGGAAAATTGATAATGAATCCCGCAATACACCCGGCTCATCGCGATCTCCAACGCCGCCGCCCACAGCGATGGATACGTCCGCTCCATCCCCGGGACCTGGGGGCTCGTGACCGTGAACGTCGTCGCGTCTCCACCGAAGAATAGCGCCAGCACCTCGGCCGCCGCACCGCTAAAACCCGCGTGCCCCGAAGGGTATTCCGGGTGAGGCGGCGCCGGGAGCAACGGGGTCCATTCGCCGTCGCCCTCCGTCGCGGAGTTCCCGTCGTCCCACGCTCCGCGGACCGCGTCGATCGGCCGCCATAAGCGGTAACGATACTTCGCGCGCCAGATCACGATCCCCGCGTCAGCCATCGCCAGATTCAGCGTTGCAAAAAGCCGCACGTTATCCGGAAAAGACAACTCCCGATCTCTCGCCAGTCCTCGGGTGATCGAATTCCAGTGACCGACCGGCGTCTCCGTAAACTTCAGGTCCGACCAAAAGATCGCGATGGCCGTCTGCTCGCGACTCCGTGCCGCGCTCACCTTCTCACCCAACGCCTTCACTTCGTTCAGCCCATCGGCGTATTGCTGGCTCACCAGCTCCGGCGGCTCGGGCGGAAGAAAAGGGTCCACCGACCGCAGAGTGAACGGCCTCACGTCTCCCCACTGCGGTAGTTCCGGCGGCAAGTAGTCGGGCGGCGTGTGCCGCCACTTTCCCAGAACCTCGCTGCTCGGCGACGGCAGGGTCATCGCGCTCCCGTCGTCCCGCCGACTCGCGATCAACTCCAGCGCACACTGCGCGCCGATTTGGCCCGCTTGCGTCTCCTGCCAATCCGAATCCAGTGCCATCCCCATTTCGCTCTTCGGGAAGAAATACTTTGCCACCCCCTCGGCTGCCGCCGCCGCCGCGACCCGTTGCTCCGCGTCGCCCAATCCTACTTGCTGCGCCCGCGCCATCGCGTTCCACATCGCAAAGTGAAACATCGCCAACGCCCGGGCAGCCGCCGCGGGCTCGGCACCCAGCTCGGCCAGCTCAGCGACGAAAGCCTCGTTCCATTTCGGCACCAACTCGTCGGCCTTCGCGCAGACGTTCCCGGCAAACGCCACGGCAGAAACCCCGATCACCGCGGCGAGTTTGATTCCGGCTCCTCTCCGCAACATGGCCCTATCTACGAGCGTCCCACGACCCAGACAACCGAAAATTCGGCAACGAGCCGTCCCCGATCGCCCGCGCCAGCTCCCGCCGATTCACCTTACCCCGAGCGTTCACCCGGATGCTTTCAACGAAGTAAAACTCCCGCGGCACCTGCCAATCCGCCAACCGCCCGCCGCACCATTTTCGCAGCTCGCCCGCTTCAATCTCACCGACTACGATCGCCGCCAAGGCCTCCGCCCGCGCCGCGTCCCCCCGGCCGACGACCGCCACGTCCGTCACGTCGGGGTGGGCCGCGAGCACCGCCTCGACCGCCGCGGGGTTCACCTTCCGCCCACCCACGTTCACCACGTCCGACACCCTTCCCACGATCCGAAATCCACTCCCCGCGTCGCCCGCCAGGAGGTCCCCCGGAACGAACGCCCCCCCAGCCGCCGCGTGCAGCGCCGCACTTCGCACCGACACGCCCCCGTCACCATCCGCCACCACGTCGACCCCGCGCAGCGGTGCTCCGACGAACCCATCCGGCACGTCTTCCACGTCCGACGAATCGAAGCAAATCCCCCCGCACTCCGACGCCCCGTAAAACGAACGCACCTTCAAACCATGCTCGCGGCGAAACGCCGACCCCACCCGCGACGGAAGCGGCGCACCCGCCGAGATGCACGTCCGCAGCCGCGATCCCACCGGCGACTTCACTCCGCTCAACGCCCGAAAGATCGCCGGCACCGCCGGCAACACCGTTGCCCCCGTCACCTCGATCCCGCTCCACAACGCCCGCGGCAACGAATCCGCCGCCGCGACGACGGGAACTCCGCGAAATAACAACGGCGTCACGAGATTACTGAAACCGTAGGAATGCGAAAACGCGATCACCCCGTAATTCACGTCGCCTCCGCCGATCCCCATCGTCTCACAAACTTGATCGCAATCCGCCAGCACCGCCTCAGCCGTGAACACCAGAGCCCGCGCCGCCCCCGTCGTCCCCGACGTCAATTTGAATAAACACCCTTCCGTCACCAGTCTCGCACCACCTGGCAGCTCGCTCAACGTCCCGTCCCCGTCCCAACCAATGCGCGCCCCCGCTCCGCACCCAGCTTCCGCCGTCGCCACCTGCGTTTCTGCCAGGGTCGCGTCCACCAACAGAGCCGCACACCCGGCACGCCAGATTCCCAGCAGCATTCCCGGCCACGCCGGCACGTTCGGGACGCACAAGCTCACCACCGAGCCTTCCAACCCCAAGCCGCGCAACCGTTCAGACCAGATCTGAGCCTCCATCTCGATTTCCGTGAACGTCCGAGCCACCCGACCGTCGGGCAGCCAGACCGCCGGCTCCGATCCACGCTCGGCCAGCGTTCCTGCCCAACGCTCACCGGGCACCAATTTGGACTTGCGGAGATCCGTCAACTCAGGCACTTTCTCCGATTCCATTTTTCCTCATGAAGACCGACATTCATCCAAATTACACCGACACGGTCATTAGCTGCGCCTGCGGAGCCTCTTACCAGACCCGCTCTACGCGCGACAATCTTACCATTGGCATCTGTGCCGCTTGCCATCCCTTTTTCACCGGTGAGCAAAAATTTGTCGATACCGCCGGTCGGATCGAGAAATTCCAGCGCCGCTACGGCAGCGCTCGCGCCACTCGCGCGACCCGTCGCAAACCTTAGCGATCCAGATTCCCAGCAACTCACAAACGGTGAGTCCGCCCCGCGCGGACTCACCGTTTTTCTTTGCCATCCCCTCTCGAAAGCCGCCCATCTCGCTCCCGCATTTCTCCGCCCGGCCTCATCTCGCCATTCCTCATTTCTCATTTTTAATTTTCCCCAAACGTGGACTTCGCCCCGCTCATCGCCCGCATCCAGGACCGCTTCGCCGAGCTCGAAGCCGCCATCTCCTCCCCTGACCTCTACGACGACCCCAAACGCGCGCAGGAAATTCTCCGTGACCACTCTCGTCACAAAGGTCTCATCGAGAAGTGGGAAGCCTTCAGCAAAGCCACCCGCGAACTCGCCGAGAACCGGGAACTCGCCTCCGGCTCCGACGCCGAAATGGCCGAACTCGCCCGCGCCGAGATTGCCGAACTCGAGGAGGAGCTTCCCAAACTCGAGTTCGACCTCCGCATTGCCCTCCTGCCCCCCGAGCCCGACGAAGACAAAGACGCCATCGTCGAAATCCGCGCCGGGACCGGCGGCACCGAAGCCGCCCTCTTTGCCGCCGACCTCTACCGCATGTATACCCGCTACGCCGAAGTCGCCGGGCTGAAGGTCGAAGTCATGGACACCTCCGACTCCGACCTCGGCGGGCTCAAAGAAATCGTCTTCCGACTCAGCGGCGAATCCGTTTTCCGCCGAATGCGCTACGAATCAGGTCCGCACCGCGTCCAACGCGTTCCAGCCACCGAGACCCAGGGTCGCGTCCACACCTCCGTCGCCACCGTCGCCGTTCTTCCCGAAGCCGAAGAGGTCGATCTCGACCTGCCCATGAGCGACCTCCGCATCGAAGTCTGTCGGTCCGGCGGGCCCGGCGGCCAAGGGGTCAACACCACCGACTCCGCCGTCCAGATCATGCACATCCCGACGGGCCGCATCGTCCGCTGCCAGGACGGGCGCTCGCAGATCCAAAACAAAGCCAGTGCCCTCCAAATCATGCGCTCCCGCCTGCTCGAAGACAAACGCCGCGAAGAAGAAGAGAAATACTCCGCCCACCGCAAAGCCCTCCTCGGCGGGGGTGGACGTGAGGAAAAGGTCCGGACCTACAACTACGCGCAGAATCGGGTCACCGACCACCGCATCGGCCTCACCCTCTACAATCTCGACCGCTTCATCGAAGGCGACATCAACGAGATGATCGAAGCTCTCGCCACCAGCGACCTCGAAGACCGCCTCGCCGCGGAGACCATCGCGAACTAGACAGGATTCACAAGATTCTCAGGATTATTCCTGTTCACGCGCCTTCGGCGGCGTCCTCCTCCTTAAATCAAGTTAATCCTGTAAATCCTGTCTAAAACGTTCGCTCGATGACCACGCTCGAAGTCCTCAACGCCGCCGCGTCCTACCTCGGGAAAAAGGGCATCGAGTCTCCCCGCCTGAACGCCGAGCACCTCCTCGCGCACAGTCTCGGCAAAAAGCGTCTCGACCTTTACCTCGAATTCGACCGCCCCCTCAGCGAGGCCGAGCGCGCCCCACTCCGTGACCTCGTCCGCCACCGCAGCGAAGGCCGTCCGCTTCAGCACCTTCTCGGCACGAGCGAATTCCACGGCCACGAATTCCTCTCCGACACCCGCGCCCTCATCCCCCGCCCGGAAACCGAACACCTCGTCGAACTCGTCCTCTCCACTCTCGACTCTCAACCAAAAACTCTGATCGACGTCGGCACCGGCAGCGGAATCATCGCCATCACGCTCGGCCTCGCTTGGCCCGATACCGCGGTCCACGCCACCGACCTCTCACCCGACGCCCTCGCTCTTGCCCGCGAAAACGCCGCCCGCCTCTCCGCCGGCAACGTTACCTTCCACGAAACCGATCTCCTGCCGCCCGGGGACGATCGCTACGAAGTCATCGTCGCCAACCTCCCCTACATCCCCGCCGCTGATCTGCCCGGACTCGCCCGCGAAGTCCACCACGATCCGGTCGCCGCGCTGGACGGCGGACCCGACGGCCTCGATCCCATCCGCCACCTCGTCGCCCTCGCTCCTGAGCGCCTCCTCGCCGGTGGCCACCTTTTCCTCGAGCTCGGTCACGACCAGGCCGAACGTGTCGTGGAACTCGTCACCACCGCCGGATTTATGCAGGCCCGAGCCCACTCCGACCTCAGCGGCATCGACCGATTCGTCAGTGCCCGATTACCGAAGTAGAATTCCAGAATGACCCGCTTACTCCTCACCCTCGCCATCGCGTCAGCCCTAATCGGCTGCGCGACACCGCCCGCCTCGACGAAGAACCGCACGCTGCGAGGCACCGTCACGTCACCGGCGGGATTCACCCTCCCACCGTCCGCCCGGCTGACCCTCGTCCTCGCCCCCGATCCGTCCGTCGCCAGCGACGCTCCGTCTCTAGCGAGCAAAACCATTCCGATTTCCGGCAAGTTCCCGATCTCGTTCGAGCTGCCCGACCCGCAATCCCCGGACCCGACCATCCTCCTCGCCCAGATCACCGTCCACGGCAAAACGTGGTTCTCCAACGTCCTCACGCCAACCCGTCTGATCGGTAACGAAACCGGCCCCATCGAAGTCTCCGTCCGCCGCGACGGCACCTTTGCCCGGTAGGGCGGGTCCGACGAACCCGCTAACTTCTCTTAAGACGACGCTCGTCAGCGCACCTTCATCCAAGGCTCTTCGCCTTCCTTGCTCTGGACGGAATTCATAAGCACGAAGAGAAGCTGCTCGAGAACGTCAGGCGTCGTCCAATAGACGTCGGTTTCACCCTCCGGGGGCGCCCAAACGGACGGAGCCAACGCCGGCGCAAAAACCAGATTCTCGATTCCCACCGTGGCGGTGAAATCCTTCTGCACCACCTTGATCTGTCGCGGCAGGTAACCCGACGCAACCCAAACGGACGCTCGGAAATCCTCCGCCTTCGCCGCCTTCGCCAGCTCCGGCATCAATCCCCCGGATAACACCCGAGTCTGCTCGCCATTCAATTCTTCGAAGATCTTTTCCTCCTCCATCACGAACAACGCTGGCAGAAACACGGCCTGCTGAGCCGTGATCGGCAAGAACAACGGCGTATTTGCCTTCTCCGTCGGAGGTGGCAGCTTCCCCGCGAACTGCTTCAGCAAATACTCGATCTTCGCCCCCGGCACCGCCCACACCTTGTCGCCGCTCCGACACACCGTCATCCGCTCCCCGAGCACCGGCGCGATCAGCTTCACCTTGTCCGGAAACTGGATCGCCGCGTCGAGCGTCCCCCCCTCGAACTCCTTCGGCAGCCGCCCCGTCACCTCGCGCATCACGATCTGTAACGACGCCGCCTTGTCACGCCCCTCGCCACCCGCCAGCAGAACGCTCCAAAACGGCTGAAAGATCTTCCCCACCACGTCGTAGCGATTATCCGTCGGCGCCTCCTGCGCCCCCGAAGATGACGCAAAAACGACGGCAACCAGACCCACGAGAATTTTCTTCATCACAACGCCCGCACCAATAGTCCGCTCCAGCTCCGACTGCAAAAGCATTCGCCCTATCGCCATCTCGACCGCCACCTGATTTGCCAGGTCGCCATCAAATTGCTAGACTACTGTTGCGATGCGAAAATCCACCTTCCTTCTCGCGCTGACCGGCAGCACCGCGCTGGCGATCGGGACCGCCGTTTTTCTGCCCGGGCCCGGTGGGCAAACCGGTGAACAAGTCCCCACCGTCAAACCAACGGTTGAGAACCAACCACCTGAACGGGTCGACCGGCTCGCTCACTCCGGCAGTGGTCGCCCCACCGCCGCGGCAGCCGTTCCCACCCGCCAGAGTCAGCCGTCCACGAGCACCGCATCGATCGCCTCTCGCCCAACGCCGAACATTCCGACGCCAGACCGCATCGCCCCCGCGTCCGAAATCTTTCACCATGCCGACCTCGATCAGCTGGATGAGGGTGATCGTTTCACCATCACCCCCTTTCCCGGCATCACCTTCGCGGCCCGCATCGAGCTAACCTCGAGTCCCGACTCGGATACCCATACGCTCGTTGCGGACCTGCCAGGTCAGACCTTCGGCAAGGCAATCATCAGCCGCCACGACGGAGCACTGTATGCTTCGCTCACCGGCACCGAATACGGAAATTTCGAGATCTCACGGAGCGGCGAAAAACTTCGGGTTCGCAAGTTGACCGCCGCCGACACCCTCCCTTGTTCCACCCACGACCATGGCCACAAGTTATCGGACGCCGAGGCCGATGGGCTCTCGAATGACCCTGACCCCGTTTTGCCGCCCGGGCTACCTCCCGGCACGCAGCTCAAGGCAGTCGGAGCAGCGGTGCAGGATGTCTTGATTTACTACAACGATCAGGCCCGCGTCGTTCTCGGCGGGGCTCCCGGCAATCCCGCCGACGACGGCGACATCCGCGCGAAAATCGCAGACGCCGTCGCCGCTACGAACGTCGCCTACGCGAATTCAAACGTCCCAATGACCCTGCGCGCAGTCCTCGTTACTCCGATCGACTATCCCTACCCCACCGGCGAGAATCTTCAGCGAGCCCTCGACGAGATCCGGGCGACCACGGATGGCAAGATCGATGGTGTCCACGCCACTCGCGAAGCCGTCCAAGCCGACATCGTGTCCCTCTGGATCGAAAATTCCGTTGGTGGTGGCAAGGCGAACCTTAACTTTCCGGCCAACGTCGGATTCAAGAACGCTTTCAACGTCATCCGAGCCCAGAACCCCACGGACACCTTCGTTCACGAGATCGGGCACAATCACGGTTGCCGCCACCTTCGCAGCGGCTACACTGGCACCCCGATCGCGTGGTCGACAGACTCCTTCGCCCACCTTCTTACGGTCCCGAGCGGGAGATCCTACGTCACAGCTGTCGCCAGCGTCTCCGATCGCTCCCGGACCGGAGCAGACAGCCGCATTCTCTACTTCTCCGCTCCGGAGCTAACCTACTTTGGCTCCCCCACCGGAACCAACGTTGCGAACAACGCCGCGACGGTGCGCCAGACGGCACCTCTCCTCGCGGCGTTTCGCGGCGGCGGCAGTGGCGCCGACGGCCTCCGGCCGACCATCAAGGCCAAGACCAAGAATCGCATTAAAACCAAGCGTCGCAAAATCCCGATTCGTGGCATCGCGGCTGACAACGTCGGCGTGACCAGCGTCACCTATCGCGCCAGCGGTATCCGCGGCGTTCGAACGGCTCGAGGCACCGACCGGTGGAAGTTCAAGGTGAAGCTGAAAAAGCGCCGCACCACCATCAAGGTCTTCGCGACCGACGCGAGCGGCCTCCGTTCCCGCCCCGCCAAGGTCAAGGTGATCAGAAAACGCTGATCCCACCGGCCAGACCTCTATCCAGACTCGCCTACTCCGCTTCCGGTCGGCGTCCAAATCCGTTTGTGTCGCTTTGCCAAAGTAGGTTGCCCCGAGCCTTCCCAGGCTCCGGTGCTCTCATTTGCCTCGCTCGCTCCCGGTTGCCGTCGTCGCTCCCGCTCCTCCGCCCTGCGGGCTACCCTTTCGGTAGGCGATGTCGCTCGACTCCCGTCGGCTCCGTTGTCTCGCCCTTCGGGCTACTCCGCAGAGCCGGAGTAGGCTGCCCCGAGCCTTCCCAGGCTCCGGTGCTCTCATTTGCCTCGCTCGCTCCCGGTTGCCGTCGTCGCTCCCGCTCCTCCGCCCTGTGGGCTACCTTTCGGTAGGCGATGTCGCTCGACTCCCGTCGGCTCCGTTGTCTCGCCCTTCGGGCTACTCCGCAGAGCCGGAGTAGGCTGCCCCGAGCCTTCCCAGGCTCCGGTGCTCTCATTTGCCTCGCTCGCTCCCGCTCGTCTCGCCCTTCGGGCTACTCCGCAGAGCCGGAGTAGGCTGCCCCGAGCCTTCCCAGGCTCCGGTGCTCTCATTTCTCATTTCTCATTTCTCATTTCTCATTTCTCATTAAGCTCGAGCCATGCTTGAGATCACGGTTCTGGCTAGCGGGAGCGCGGGCAATAGTGTCCTCGTCCGTTGTGGCACCACGACGCTCTTGATCGACGCCGGACTCAGCGCTCGTCGACTCCGCGAGCGCCTTTCCGCGTGCCACGTGACTCCGGAATCGCTGGATGGGATCCTCCTCACCCACGAACATGGCGACCATACCGGCGCTCTGAACGTGCTCTGCGCCAAGACCGACATTCCGCTCTTTGCAAATCGGATGACCGCGACCGCTCTCAGCTCCGGCCCACTCGGCAACCACCGCCACTGGCGCTATTTTTCGAAGGCTTCCTTTTCGATCGGTGACTGCACGATCGAATCGTTTTCCGTTCCCCACGACGCCGTCGAACCCGTCGGGTTTCTCGTTCACAACGCCACCGCGACCTTCGGGCTCGTCACCGATCTGGGCCACACGACCCCGGCGATCCTCGAGCGCCTCCGGCACGCCGACGCGCTCTTCGTCGAGACCAATCACGACGAGGACTTGCTGGCAAAAGACGAGCGTCGCCCGTGGTCCGTCAAACAGCGCATCCTCTCCCGCCACGGCCACCTCTCCAACGCGGCCGCCGCACAAGTCGTCAGCGATTGCACCACCGACCGCCTTCGACACGTTTTCATCGGCCACCTCAGCCGCGACTGCAACACCCCCGATCTCGCCACCGCGGCGATCACCGGAGCGCTCGTCAGCAGCGACAGATCCGACGTCGCCGTTCATTGCAGTGTTCAAGAAACGATCGGCCCCTCGGTCCGCTTGGGACCACCGGCTCGCGAAGTTCAGGCAACGCTCGCGATTTGAGCCAGTTTACGACCGCCGGCGGATCATTTCGGCTCCGGAAAACGTTTTCCCGCTTGCCCTCTTCCGCCGCCGGGGCAATCACTCCTCAGCAGAGTGCGTAACCCCTTTCAGAAAAAGCCAGCCTTGGGCGTTGGCCTCGGCGTCGGATTGTTGGGCACCCTGGCCGTAGCCGTGCGCTACCGGATGCAACGCGCCTCCCGCCAGCCAATTCCAGAAACCATCTCACCGGCCGTTTTCGCCACCCGCGTCGTTCAGACCAGCGTCGGCGAGATCGTCTATCACGTGTCCGGGTCCGGAGATCCGCTGATCTTTCTCCACGGCATCCACCCCGGCGCTTCGTCTTTCGAATGGTCGCGGGTCTATCCCGCTTTCGCCAACGACCGGACCGTGATCGCGCCGGATCTCATCGGATTTGGCGAATCCGAACGGCCCGATCCCGGCCTCGACACCGGCAGCCACTCGCTCGCACTCGCCGAGCTCATCCGGGCGCTGACCCCTCGCCGCCGCGCGACGCTCGTCGCCTCGGGGGTCAGCTCGGCCGTTGCCCTCCGCCTCGCCGCCGAGCATCCCGATCTCGTCAACCGGCTTGTGCTCTACGCCCCCGTTAGTCTCGAAGCCACCCTGCGGAAACTCCCCCGCGGTATCAGCACGCTCGCAGCCGTCCCCGGGTTGAACGCGTTCGTTTACAAAAACTACTTCGCCCGGAAACCCTTCATTCAGAAATGGGCGGCCCAATTTGGGTTCACCGAGCCCAAGTTTGCCACCGAGGAAGTCGTCGACATCATCACGACCTGCGCCGCGCAATACGGAGCCGAGCGAGCGATCATCGCCTTCCTGCGTGGGCGGCTGCTCTACGATATCCGCGTCCACCTGACCAAAGTCACCCAACCCGTCACCATCCTCTGGCCGGAACCTTCCAACCGATTTGCCGCAGGATTCCCGGAGACTCTTCGCGCCGCGATTTCGCGCTGCGAAGTCATCTCCACCCCACCCCTCGGCTCTCTCGGTCCCCTTGAAGCTCCGGACTCCTTGAGAAAGTTGATCGATGACCTCCTCTAAGCCACGGCGGCCTCGCGGCTCCCGAAGGCACAACGTTTGGCTCGTCTCCCGACTTGAGCCCGTAGCCGTTGCGGCATCGGGCTGCTTTACTTCTGGTCCGCTTTCCGGCCGACCCTACGAGCGTGCGGAAGCGGCCGAATCCCCGCCCCGTGACGCCGGGCAAAGACTTGCGTGAATTCCGCACCGAAGAAGCAGATCAAAGCGGAATAATAGACCCAAAAAAGGAGCACGACGAAGGACCCTGCGGCTCCGAACGCGCTGCCGATGGCGGTGCGCCCGAGGTAGATCCCGATCGCAAATTTGCCGACGGTAAAGAGGCCTGCCGTCACCATGGCTCCGACCGTCACCTCGCTCCACTTCAACCGCACGTCCGGCAACAAGCGGTAAATCATGGCGAAGAGCAACGCGGCGACCAGAAACGAAGCCACGATGTTCGCGCCGACCCACAGCCACGGCACGCTCGGCATCGCGGCGTCGAGATGACCCTGAAGCCAGGAAATGACCGTGCTCACGATCAACGAGACGAGCAAAAGAAATCCCACGCCGATTGCGAGGGCAAAAGAACGCGCCCGCGCCGCCACGAGACTGAAGATCGCACCGCGTTTGGCGTCTCGTTCCACGTCCCAGATCCGGTTCAGCGAACACTGAAGCTCCGCGAATACGACCGACGCTCCGATCACCAGCGTCCCCAAGCCGACGACGATCGCCCAGGGTCTCGACCCCAGCCCCATGGAAGCTTGGATAACCTCACGAACCGCCTCCGACCCCTTCGGACCAATCATGGTCTCCACCTCCGCGACGATTTTCTCCGTCGCGATGTCCGGCGAGACGACCACGCTGGCCGCGCCAACCGCGATCAGCAGGACCGGGGCGAGCGAAAAGATGGTGTAGAACGCCAGCGCCGCCGCGTAGCGAAAAATCTCGTCTCCCCACCACTCCCGGGCGGTCATCTGAATCATCGTCCAGCCTTCCCTCGCGAGGCCAATGACCTTCCCGCTCCGTGCTTCCTCGGAATTCGACTTAGGATCCATCTCGGTAGCTATTCCTGAATGAAGAACGCGTCTTCCGTTTCGGTGCCATCTTCGATCATTGGCACCTTGATGGCCAACACCTCTTCAAACGCCGCCTCGAACTCGCCGTCACCCACCGCCTCCTCCGAGCTCTCCCGGATGATCTCGAGCAACGTCCCACGCGACACCCGCAGTTTGTTGAGGTGCAGGAGTTCAAACTGCCGCAACGCCTCCGCAATCCGGTAGGCCAGCGGCGACGGAGCCTCCTCTTCCCGCACCAGCCACGCAAAATCCTGGAGCTCGCCTTCGTCTCCCGAGAGGTCGAGCACTTCGGAATCCTCCGCGAATCGAAGCGTCCCGCGGATCTCAGTGGCACGCTCGAGGCACTCGATAATCTCCGCCGCTCCCATCGCACCTAGGAATGAGTCCAAAAATTGTCGTCGCGCCGAAATCATTCCCAAACCTACCGCCAAACCCGCTGACTTTGGCAACCGGATTGTCGGTTCGTCGAGATCGCGATGAGAACCAGCAGACAAGCGAAGACGCATTTGATTTGGATTTTTAGAGTCCCGGAGCCGTCTTGGACTGACCTCAGCTGTCAGGCGGATTCGTTCCGTTCACCCCTTGCACTTTCCAGTTGTCGGTCCCATAAACTGCGGCACGGCCCGTGAACGTCTCTGATCTCCGCGAAATTCTCCAATACGTCCCCCGCTTTCGCGAGCGGACGTTCGTCATCGCCGTTGACGGCGACATCGCCGCCTCGCCAAACTTCGCCAACATCCTCGTCGACCTCGGCGGCCATCGTTTGCCTACCGTCCAGCGCGCCGATACCAAGATTTGCAATCGACGGCGTTGAAGTTTTCCGACTCGACAAGTTTCCACGCCAGACGAAATCTTGTCTAAATGCCAGAGCCAATTGAACTCGCCGTAAAGAAGTCTACTTTCGAGGCACGTTTGGACCTAACCCCACTGGTTTTTCAACAGTTTTCTTCCGCTGAGGTCTGCGACGGTCTCCTTGCAGTAGGCGAGAGATATTCCGTGACGGCTGAACACTTTCGGCTCAATCGCAACGATGATCTCTTCGACTACTCCGTAGCCCTTGAACTCTTTAACGGGTTAGGTCGCGTGCAAATTGGTGGACACGCCGCTTACGTCCAATTTGACGCTTTGGACACCACAACCGATTTTAAGATCATTTGCGACATTCTCAACGGGGTCATAGATCTGACTATTGCAAGACTTGACGGAGCCACCCGCGTTGAATGGGCGGGACATTGCAATTTTCCGTCAGAGGTAAAAGCTGATGAGTTCTTCCGAACTCACGCGCCGGCTGGCTGGTCTTACGGCGGTAGGTCCGCAATTAACATCAGCAAAGAAGATGACGCACAAAAATACGAATCGGCTAAAATCACGATGGAGAAGTCCTTCTCCCTGGCAGATAGTGCTTTCCTTGATGGGATCATGTTTGGACTTGAACCTGAAATCTTACGGGACGACACCAACCTCTGGAACGAGATCGCTCGTTTGTTCCAAGGATTCGAGGTTAGCCCCAAGCTGCAAACTCCTGGTTGAAAATGCTTTCTGAAGAAGTCGAGAACCTGTCCAGCCGTCATTCCGGGTGGGCTTTTCCGAAACGAATTGCGACGGGTTTGGCGTACGGGAGTGGGTCACAGGCTTCGATCTCGGGATCCGTGACAGGACGTAATAGCGGACTTGCCACACGGTCAGTCCGAAACTTTCAGACGTTAACTAAAGACACTCAGCGTTTTCAAATTCTGGAACCGAGCGTAATTGGCGGAAGCTACAGCATCTCCAAGAAGGGCGTTGGGGCCATCACGTGGAAGTCTGTTGAGGCGAAAATAGAGAGTTTCTATCAACCGGAGGGAGGATTGGCAGGACTAGTTGGAATCCGTGTGACCATGGCTGGAAAGGTCATGTCTATGGAGCTTTGCGAGAGGCTTGAGCAGGAGGGGGTCTTGGCTGCTGCTGTTCACCTGACAGGAGACGCTGACATTCTGGTCACGACTGCGATCGGCGGAGTTGCGGCAGATTGGCAGATCGACTCAGACGGAGATATCGCTGTAATGATAAATCAGAAATTCGGAGAACCTCGCTTTTACGATCTCTCCCTCTCTGATGTTTCTGGTTTGGTAAGGAGCGTCCGAAATGGAGCCGGGCGATCCTGAATGCTGCGCTCGGGGGATCCCCGTTCATCTACATTCAAAGAACCGTTCTCCCATTGCAACGTTCAGTCATGGAGAGCGTCTCTACCGACGGTTTCCGCCGGAGAGCGACCTGCTGATGAGCATCGCGTTTGACAATAAAGCGTCTTCCACGGGGCGCTCTTCGCTCTGCTCGCCGGACGACATGCTGTGGAGATGCGAAGCCCCTCTAGGTGGGCGATATCACGGATGGGGTGTGTTGAGCCTTCCCGCTGATACGTTCGACGGTCAGAGCTGGAAGACAGACCAAGGAACCTCTTACGAAATTGAAGTGCGACACTGCCCCACCCAATGCAACTATCCGCACTCGGATTTTCGTCTCCTGAAAGACGGAGAGGAAACTTCGAAAATCAAGCCAGGCAGCGTTAAAATGAAGATCCGCAAAGGGCTGGCAGACCGAGGGCGTGTCCGTCAGGAGATCGCGCCAAACAGAGTTTAATTGTTTTGGGCCAGTCGTCTGCATCAGCAGACTGCATCAGATGTAAAATGAGGTTCGCACAAGCTCACTTGCTAAACTCCTGTTCATTTGGCTGCAAGCACCGCCAATCCCAGCCCGCCTGCGCCGTTGCAATTTCGCGCAGCGCGTCCCATAAACTGCGGCACGGCCCGTGAACGTCTCTGATCTCCGCGAAATTCTCCAATACGTCCCCCGCTTTCGCGAGCGGACGTTCGTCATCGCCGTTGACGGCGACATCGCCGCCTCGCCAAACTTCGCCAACATCCTCGTCGACCTCGCGGTTCTGCGCTCCCTCAGTATTCGGGCGGTCCTCGTCCACGGCGCTGGCAAGCAGATCAAAGAGCTGGCCGCGAGCCGCGACATCGCAATCTCCAACGCCGACGGCACGGGTGTCACCGACGCACCGACCCTTGCCCTCAGCGTCGAAGCGGCCATCGGGTTGACCAACAAAATCATGGAAGGCCTCTCGGCGGTCGACCTCCGCGCCGCCTATCTCAACGCCATCATCGCCCACCCCGCCGGGATCCTCGGCGGGCGCGATCACCTCTACACCGGGAAGGTCGAGCGGGTCGACACCAAGGCCCTGAAACTCATGCTGGAGGAGGGTATCGTGCCGGTCGTGCCGCCGCTCGGATTCGACGGCGAAGGTCGCACCTACCGCGTGAATTCCGACACGATCGCAGTTGAGATCGCGGAAGCGCTCCACGCCGCGAAGCTCATTTTCCTCACCGCACCCGACGTCGTCGAGGGAGCCAGCTGGATTCCCCACCAGCTCTCCATCGCGGAAACCGAGGAGCTCACCAAGGCTCACCGAAGCACGGCGACGTCCGGTATTCTGTCCAAACTCGACAACGCCGCCCGCGCCTGTCGGCAGGGGATCTCTCGCGCTCACCTGCTCGATGGCAGCGTCAACGAAGCCCTGCTCACCGAGATCTTCAGCCACGAAGGCTTCGGCACGATGGTGTATTCCAACGAATACCAACAGATCCGCCGCGTTTTTAAGAAGGACGTGCGCGGCATCATGTCGCTCATTCGGCAATCGGTCGACAACGAGGAACTCGCCCGCCGAACCCGCGGCGAAATTCTCGAGCACCTCGAGGATTATTGGGTGTTGGAGTTGGACCGCCAGCTCGTTGCCTGCGTGGCGTTGCACGTGTTCGAAGACGAGGCCGCTGGCGAGCTGGCTTGTCTCTACGTGAGCAAACATCACGAAAATCAGGGACACGGACGAAAGCTCATGGCTTTCGTCGAGACCCTTGCCCGTCAGAAGCAGCTTCAGTCGCTCTTCGCGCTCTCGACTCAAGCCTACAGCTACCTCCAGCAGAAGGGTGGCTACGTCGAGGCTCCCGCCGACATTCTTCCGCAAGGACGACTCGCCCGCTACACGACGAGCGGTCGAAACAGTCGGATCCTGGTGAAAAATCTTGCCGCGGGCGCCGCGTAAAAGGCGCGGCGAAGCGAAATCGGGACCGACCGAACGATTTCCGAAAAATTGTTGAGTCGATTCACGGTTCGATTCGTTATCATGAAAACGTATGTCGAGCATTTCTTCACGGGGTTTGGTCTGGATCGCGGTGCTCGGAATGCTCGGGACGCTGGGTGGGCTGGGGACTGCGGCCCGCGCGCAGGACACGTTCGACACGCTCAAACTCGACGGAGCCAAGCTTTACTCCGAGAAGTCCTACGCGCTGGCGTATGACGCGTGGACTCAAGCCGCCGCGCTCGATGTCCCGCCCGACGAACGACGGAAGTTAAATTTCTACCTCGCGGATTCCCGCTGGCGTTCCCGTCCCGGCGACGAGGGAGTCGAGGCCGCCAGGGCTGAACTCGAAAAACTCGTTGAAGCCAATGCTGACGACGAGATCGCGGCCGAGGCACTTGAATCGCTCGGGGATTCGTGGCTGGCACTCGGGCCGACCGGGACCAGCAGCGATACCGCCGACTGGAACAAGGCCTGGGAATACTACGATCAAGCTCTTGCGAAATGGGCGGCTGCGACCGACCTCGACGCCGCCCGCCCCCGCTACCTCGGCATCGTTTGGAAGGCCACCGGCCCACCGACCGAACAACGCTTCGGTTGGAACGTCCCGCTGACCGTTCTCGCGAATGCTCTCGAGATTGCCGTGACTCCAGAAAACCGCGCCCGCGCTCACTATTTCCTCGGTGCCTACTACTGGACCCGAGGAGGCGATCCGTTCTCCCTCCGACGCGCCGGCCGCGAATGGGAAGCCGCGCTCGCCGAAGGTCCCACTACCGCCGTTTACGAGTCTTCCCTCTTTCACCTTGCCGAATGGAACGAACGCGCCGGAAACAGCGTTTGGTCGGAGGACGGCGGCTTGGTCGTTTCGCCGGACTTCGACGAGGCACTCGAGCTCTACCGCCGCTTCCTCGAAGAATTTCCGGACGGCGACTCTCCCTACTCGGACCGCGCTGCCGACCGCATCAACGAGATCACCCGCCCGACGCTCGAGATCAACTCCTCCCAGCTGTTCCTTCCCGGATCCGAACCGACCATTCTGGTTGATTGGCGGAACCTCGAGTCCCTCGAGTTGGTCGCCTACCGGGTCGATCTCGCAACGGCCTTCCGACCCGACAACACCACTTCACCGAACGATTGGCTCACGGCCGTGGAGCTCGATAGCTCAGCGGAAGTCGGACGTTGGTCGATCGGAGGCGAATCGTCCCGGCAGCGTGAGTCCCGGGAAGTCTCGCTCCCCGGCACGAGTGAAGCGGGCAGTTATTTGGTCGTCGCCACCTCAGGTGACTTGTCGAGCCGAGCATTGGTCTCCGTGAGCGGAGTGGCAGCTATCGTGCAATCCGTCGACCTCCGCGTCGTCACCATGGCAGCCGATGCGAGCACGGGCCTCTCCCGCCCGCAGGAATCGGCGAAGCTCTGGCGCGCCGAGAGAGTCCGCCAATCGTGGATCTGGACCGAGGGCAAACCAACAGACGAGGCGGACGCTGTGGGCAAAGGAGTAAACGCGTTTGATTTCCCCGACCAGAGCGGGACGGCTCGCGGGGAACTGATTTTTCTGGGCACCGCGAGCGGCCAACCTTTCGTCGTTGTCGGCAACGGAGGGACGTCGTCGGGCGGCGACGACGAATGGCGAATCATGGTTTACGCAGACCGCGCCGCCACGCGGCCGGGGGAGCCGGTGAATTGGAAGTTAATCGCGCGAAAGAGCTCGGACTCGACCGGGTCCGGCACGCTCGCGACACCGACTGGCGAGACCCTGACCTTCAAAATCCTCGATCCTCGAGGTAACGAAGTGTCGGCTGGTGAAGTGATGCTCACCGAGTTTGGGACCGCGTGGGGCAAGTTCCTTCCGGACACCGAAATGCCACTCGGCGAATATCGCGTGGAATTTCGCACCACCGAGAAATCCGTCGGCGCCGCCACGCTCTTTCGGTTGGAGGAGTATCGTTTGCCGGAATACAAGGTTACGGTCGGCATTGCGGCGAAGGACGATGGCGCGATCCGACTTGGCGATTCGTTCGAGATCGAAGCGGGTGCGGAATATTACTTTGGCGGCGCGGTCTCCGACGCGACGGTGAAATTAATCGTCCGAGAGGCGCCGTGGCAGCGTTGGCCGTTTTACGTTTCCCACCAACCCCAGTCCCGCCGTATCCGGCCACCATCACAGCCGGGGCGGGTAATCCGCGAAGAGGAAATGAAGACCGGACCTGGCGGCAAGGTTCAGATCAACATCGATACCCCCATCGATTCACCGAACGACCTTCAATACACGGTCGAAGCCCGCGTGGTCGACGCGACTGGCCGCGAAGTCGTCGCCACCGAGCGCATCGTGGTGGCACGCCAAGGTTACTTCGTCGACCTTGAGTCCGCTCGGCGAGTCGTTTTTCCAAGTGATCCGGTGAAGGTGAAGATCTCGGCCGAGGACGCCAACGATCACCCGGTGAGCGCCCGAGGAACGCTCACCGTAACTCGGGAGCGTTGGCGCGAAGTTTGGCTGAATCCTCGTGGTCGCGAAGTCACCGGCAGCGAACTCGCGAAGCTTCGTCGCGACATTTTTCCGCCTCCCGGACAAGCCGGTTGGCGCTTGCAGAAACGCGCATACGAAGGGGAAGAGATCAAGCGGGTCGAAGTGAGCCTTGGAACCGACGGCCAGGGCGACTTCGAGTTCACCCCCGGGGAAGCTGGTTTCTATCGCGTAAGCTGGAGCGGGCGCGATGCTGACGGTCCCCCGGTAACCGCTCAGACCAATGTCTGGGCGGCCTCGGACGACGCCCAACTAGCCGGCTATCACGCCGACGGTGTGGAAATCGTCGTTGATACGAAAGTCGCGCCCGGCCAACGCGCCCTCCCTGTCCTCGTCGCAACGGAGACATCCGGCCGCGACGTCCTCTTCACGGTCCATGCCGGCGGAACCCTTTTCCAATCCGAGGTCGTCCACGTCGAGGAAGACGCGGCGTTGATCGAAGTCGCAGTCGATCCGCGTTTTGTTCCCAACGTTTTTCTAACCGCCGCGCTCGTTCAGAATCTTCAATTTCATCAAGCCTCCGAAGAAATCGAAGTGCCTCCCTACGAACAGCAGCTCCACGTGGAGTTGGCACCTCAACGAACCACGCTGCTGCCAGGTGAATCCGGCACGTTTGCGGTCGCGCTCAAAGACACCGCCGGCAATCCGGTGCAGGGTGAGTTCTCGCTGGCGGTCATCGACGAAGCAATTTCCGCGATTCAGGAGGATTACGCTGGCGATCCGTTGGATTTTTTTTTCGGACGATCGCGGCCTGACTACGGCCTGATCTCGAGCTCGATGAGCCGCCGACAATACGCGGGCGAAGTCGAAACCGATGACCTGTCGGCCCCAGTCGATCGGGATGCCTTCAGTTTCGGTATCCGGGAAGAAATGATACCACGCTCGAGCCTCGCGATGGCTTCACCGGAATCAGCCGCCGCGCCCGTGGCTACGAGCGCAAACAAGAGGTCGATCAGCGCTAATCCTCCGGAGGTCACCGTTCGAACTGACTTCCGGGCCGCCGCTTTCTGGAAACCCGGGATCGAGACTGACCCGGACGGTCGGGCCACCGTCACAATGCGATACCCTGAATCCCTGACAACGTGGATCGCCAAGGTTCGGGCAACGTCGCGCGGAGCGGAATTTGGCTCGGGCGAAACCTCCACCCGCACTACGAAACCGCTCGTCGCCCGTCTTCAAGCACCTCGGTTTCTTGTCGTCGGTGATTCCGCGACGGTTAGCGGCGTGCTCAACAATCGGACAAAGTCAGAACTCAATGCGCGCACCGAGCTCTCCGTCGAGGGGTTGGAAGCCAACCCACGACCAGTCGAACTTTCCATCGAAGGTGAATCATCCGCAGCGGCGACGTGGACGGTCAAAGCCACCGACGTCGGTCGCGGAAGACTTTCACTGACCGCCGTCGGCGGCGAGTCGAGCGACGGACTTTCCACGAGTGTTCCAATCTTGGAAGACGGCCTGGAAGTCAGCGTTTACGCCTCTGGCAAAGCGACAGATCAGGAGACGCAGTTTGACCTCGAAATTTCTCCCGACCGCCGCGAAGGCTCGGAAAGCCTGGCAATCTCAGTCACCCCCAGCCTGGCGGCAGCCGCGCTCGACGCCATTCCTTACCTGATCGAATACCCTTACGGCTGCACGGAACAGACGATGAGCCGGTTCCTTCCGGCCGCCGTGACTGCCAGAACGCTCGCCGATCTCGGACTAGACGAAGCTTCCGTGGTTGGCAGGATGTTTGGTGGCATCGATCCGGGTTACCTCCCAAAAGTGACCGGTAACGCACCGGGAATTCCGGAGCTGGACGAAGTCGTCCGGACCGGGCTGACCCGGCTTGCATCCCTTCAGCGCGCCGATGGGTCGTGGCCTTGGTGGGGTGGCGGGCAGAGTGATGCGTTCATGACTGCATACGTCATCTGGGGACTGCGGCAGGCCGAGATCGCTAAGGTGCCCGTCGAGCCGAGCTTGATCGAACGCGGGGCCGGTTGGCTCCGGACGGAGATCGTCAACTCGACCGACGACATCGACCTCCAGGCTTGGCTACTTCACGCCTTGGGAGCCGCCCACCGTTCCGGCGCGAGAATCTCGCCGGAAGAGCAGGCTGCTTTGGAAAATCTGTGGCAAAAGCGGGATCAGCTTTCACCTTACGGGAGAGCGCTCCTCACGCTGGCGGCCGCCGCCTTTGGTGACGCGGCGAAAACCGAAGTTCTGATCCGGAATCTCCGGGACGGCGTGACGCTCGACCAGCAACCCGGTGTTTCGTCGCTCGGCGTTGGTTCACCGTCCGCCGCTGCCATACCGACGGCGCGCTGGGGTTCAGACGGCAACCTCCCTCGCTGGATGAACGATCCGGTCGAAGCGACCGCTTTTTCGCTCCAAGCACTTCTCTCCGTCGATCCCGAGAGCGATCTCGTGGAGCCCGCCATAAACTGGCTGGTGAAAAACCGCCGTGGTGCCCGTTGGTCGAATACCCGGAACACCGCGATCACCCTGCTGGCGATGAATCGCTACCTCGCCCTCACGAAAGAGCTCGGTGCTCCGGTCTCCTTCGAGGTGCGAGTGAACGGAAAGGTCGCCGGAGGAGCGAGCGACGCGACGGCATTGGATGGCGTCATGAATTTCGACGTCGACCGCTCGCTGATCCGTGATGGCACCAATGAAATCTCCATCACCCGCACCGCTGGCGACGGCCCGCTTTACGTGGCCGCCGAATCAATTTTCTTCTCGCTCGAAAATCCGATCCCACCGCGCGGGAACGAAATTTTTCTCAGGCGGAATTACCAGCTTTACGAACCAAAGATCACGTTACTGGACGGGTATCAATTTGATCGTGTCCCGTGGGCAGCAGAGCAGATGGCCCGCCCAAACTCGCGCGTCGGCGTTTCGATCGCCATCGAGGCAAAGACCGATCTTGAATACGTGATCATCGAAGACCTCAAGCCCGCCGGGCTCGAAGCCGTTCAGGCTCGCAGCGGAATGACGCTTTCCGCACGGCACTCCGACGGAACGGTCATCCCAATCTACTGTGAACTTCGTGACCGCAAGGTGGCGCTCTTCGCCAGCCGCCTCAAACAAGGGATCTGGACCATCAGCTACGATCTCCGTGCGGAAACCGCCGGCGATTTTTCGGCCCTGCCCGTCACCGCCCACGCCATGTATGCGCCGGAATTTCGGGCGAATGGTTCCAGTCGTCGCGTGCAGATCGGCGAGCCGGAGACTCCCTAGATGTTCTGCTTGGCGGACGACCCGACTCCACTCGACTTCGGCAGCTTGGCCGCGCGGTCCCGGATAGTTTCGAGAAATGCCTCGGCGATCGGCGGCAGCTTTCCCTTCCAGAACGCTCCGATCGGAAGAGTCGAAGTCCTCGGCAACGGCAGGACGCGCAGACCCTCGGGGAACGTCACACCGGGCAGGCGAACGGTCAGCCCGGCCCCGAGTCCGTGAGAGACGTAAAGCGCAACGAGATCATTCGAGCTGACCTCCATTGCGACCGACCAGGCCAAATTCCGTTTCCGAAGCGAGTCCGCAAACATCCGCCGGATTCTCTCATGAGCTGGCAGCGCAATCAGCGGGAGACGGCCCGCAGCTCCCTCCCGGATCGCAACCGCAGCGGACTTGATCGAGCTGTCTGCGCGCACGACGAGAACCAAAGGGAGCCGGATGAGAACTTCGGTGCGGAAGCCCGCTCGCGGCTTGTCTTCGAGAATTGAGATGCCCAGATCCGCTTCACCCTGGGAGATCCGGTCCTCCGATTGCTGCTGATCGGCCTCTTGTAAGTGAAGGCGCAGGGACGGGTAGTCTTTCTTGAGCGCAGCGATGACTTCCGGCAGATGGTCGCGCATCACATGGGTAGGGCCGACCAGCCGGAGCTCTTGAGAGAGTCGCCCTCGGAGCTCATCTTCGACGGCAGTAAGCCGAGCAAAAAACGGTGCGGCGAACTCGTAGAGCCGCTCACCCTGCGGGGTGAGTCGGAACGGACGTCGATCGAAGAGTTTGACTCCCAGGTCGCTCTCGAGCGAAGCGACCTGGGCGCTCACCGCAGGTTGCTGGATCCCGTAAGGAATGTGTCGGCAGGCTGCAACGATCCCCCGGTAACGCGCGACGTAATAGAATAACTCGAGATGATGGACGTTCACAATATCGATACTTTCGATGTCACGTTAAAGACTATCGATTAGGTTTCAAGGATTTCCGCCGCATGTTCAGGACATGCAAACCCAAAGATTCTTTCACTCCGCCTTTCTCAAATTGCTCTTCACGCAGACGCAGGTCGCGTTCAACGATAACGCAACGAAGCTGGCACTCGTGGGCCTCGTCAATCTGGCGCTGCCCATGACGGAGGCGCTTCGCTACGTCTCCGTGATCTCGCTGCTGCTGGTCACCCCCTTCGTCTTGTTCGCGCCGGCCGCCGGCTGGTTGAACGACCGCTTCCCTCGCCGCGACGTCATCCGCTGGAGCTTGTGGCTACAGATGGCCGTGATGGCATTTCTCATCGCGGCGGTCCTTGGTGGGAGCTTCCCGCTCGTGATGGCGGGATTCTTCCTGCTGGCGATCCAGTCGACCTTTTTCTCTCCCGCGAAGCGGTCGATCCTCAAAGAACTCCAACCCGCCGAGCGTCTGCAGGCCGCTGTCGGCTGGTCTGAGATGCTGTGCATCGGCGCGATCCTTGGGGGCAGCCTCATCGGTGGATTCGCGATTGATTCTCTGGCCGTTTGGCTGGGCCACCCAGGCTGGGCGGCGGCTGTTGCGCTCGGCGTGCTTCTTTTGCTGTGTGCGTTCACGGCCTTCACGTTCCGTCGGATGCCGGTGGGCGCAGGCGATCCGACGGCGCGATTCACGTGGCGAGCGATCGCCGGACACGCCGATCTATTGCGAACTCTCGGACGCACGCCGGGAATTCTGCGGCCCGTGGCGGCGGAAAGTCTGTTCTACTTCGTCGGAGGATTCCTGATGGTGACGCTTCTCCAGATGGCGCGAGTCGCAAATCCAGATGGGGCGGGCGCCGGTCAGCAGTCCGGATTGATGATGGCATTGCTTGGTGCCGGGATCGGAGCCGGGAGTCTGCTCGCCGCGTGGGTCGGCAAACGCCGCGAAACCCGTGCGGGCGTCATTCCCTTCGCCGCCGTCGGGATGTCCCTCGGCCTACTAATTCTTTCGACGCTGAGCGGGGCGGGCTTGACTCCTGCCCTCGTGGTCGCGCTGCTCGGCATTGGCGCTTCCGCCGGGCTCTTCTGTGTCCCGGTTAGCGCTGCGCTCATCGAGCGCGCACCTGCCGGAACCCAAGGCAGCATCCTGGCAGCGTCGAGTCTCTGTAGCAGCATGACGGGTATTCTCGCGGTCGTCTTCCAATGGACGCTGAGCGAGATTCTCGGCTGGGGACCGACAGCTCAACTTGTCTTCCTGGCTTCGACGATGGCCGTAGCGGCCCTGGTGGCCTTTCGGTGGCTGGCTCGTGAGGTCCTTTCGACCCTTACCCTCTTTATCGCCAAGGTATTCTACCGGGTGCGGCCAATCAACGCCGAGAACGTCCCGGCCGAAGGTGGTGCCCTGCTGGTGTGCAATCACGTCAGCTACGTGGACGCGATCGTCTTGTCGCTGGCGTGTCGGCGACGAATCTCGTTCTTGTCGCACGAGGGGTTTTTCAAAACGCCAATTCTCGGAACTCTTCTTCGGGCCTTCGGATCGATTCCGGTCTCCGACCGACGTTCAAAGGACGCGATCCGCGCGGCGGCGGAGCGCGTCCGCGCCGGTGAGCTGGTCTGCATCTTCCCGGAGGGTCAACTCTCTCGCACCGGCAGCTTGATGGAACTCAGACGCGGCTACGAATTGATCGCACGCCAAGCCAAGTGCCCGATTATCCCGGCAGTGACCGACGGACTCTGGCGCTCGATCTTTTCCTTCGAGCGCGGACGGTATTTTTTCAAGATTCCAAACGCGCTGCGAATCGGGGTTCGGGTCGCGTTCGGTCGCCCGCTGACCCAGACAGATCCCATGAGCCTGCGAGCCCGCATGGGCGAACTTGGCGCCGACGCCTTCGCCGCCCGGCCGGAGCTAAAGAGTTCGCTCGACCGGGAACTCGTCCGTTCGCTTCGTCGCCGCGCGTTCGACGTGGTGATTGCAGACCACGGCGTCGGTGGAAAACGACTCCGCGGATGGGAGCTACTCGGCGTCTGCTCCGCGATCGCTAAGAAATGGCGAAGCGAACTCGCCGGGAGCCAGCGCGTCGGCGTAATCCTGCCTCCGGGGATTGGTGGGGCCGTCGCGAACGTCTCGCTTTTGCTCGCGGGGAAGACGCCGGTCAATCTGAACCCGACCGCAGGTTCGGCGGCGTTCTCGCACAGCCTCGCAGCCGCCGAGATCGACGTCGTCATTTCCGCCAGCGCAGTGAAATCGAAATTTCCCGACCTTGGTTGGCCTGACCAAACCGTCGACGTGGGCGAGGATTTGAAACGACTGACGAGAGCGGAGGTCCTCCTCGGAGCATTGCTCCCGGCTCGGCGAGAGAGCCAGACTCCGTCGGAGTTGCTGCTTTTCACCAGCGGTAGCAGTGGGACACCCAAAGGCGTCTGCCTCACGAGCCGACACTTGCTGGCGAACGCGATGCAGATCGACGAGCTCGGATTGTTGAGAAGGGACGACATCATCCTTTCTGGATTGCCGCTCTTTCATTGTTTCGGATTGAACGTCGGACTCTTCACGGGCCTCTTGACCGGTCGTCAAATCGCGACGGTGCCCACGCCGTTTGATTTTGGGAAGCTTGCCAAGGCTGCGTCCGTCGAACGCGCGACGTTTCTTCTCAGCACGCCGACGTTTTTGAAAAGCTACCTACGAAAGGTTCCGGCCGAAGCGTTCGAAGCGATGCGCTGCGTCTGCTGCGGCGCGGAGCGTCTTCCGGCAAAGCTGGCCGAAGCGGCCCGAGACCAGTTCGGTGTCGAGGTCGTCGAGGGGTATGGACTCACGGAGACTTCCCCGGTCGTCGCGTTCAACCAGCCGGACCCCGCCGGCGGCGTTGGCGTCGACAGCACCCAGATTGGTCTTCGCGCCGGCACGGTCGGACGTTTGGTGCCAGGTCTCGCCTGGCGAATTGATGACGGTGTGCTCGCCCTCCGCGGCGCGAACGTTGTGACCGAGTATCTCGGGTGCCCGTCCGCCGGAAGCTGGTTTGTCACGGGCGACGTGGTTTCGGTGGATTCCGATGGATTTCTACGGATCGAGGGCCGGACGAGTCGGTTTTCCAAGATCGGCGGAGAGATGGTTCCGCACTGCGCGGTGGAAGAGGCTCTCACGGAAGAGCTGGCCAACGACTCCGAAGCTGCGGACTGTGTCGTTGGAATCGACATTGGAGACGGGGAAGAGGAGTTAGCGCTCGTCACTACCCGAAACGTGGACCCGAACGAGTTACGTCGGGCACTGCGGAGCCGCGGAATGCCGAACCTCTGGATCCCTAAGCGAGTGGTGTCGGTCGAGGCGCTCCCGGCGTTAGCGAGTGGGAAGGTCGATCTGGCCGCCTGCCGGGCGCTCGCTGCTACCAGTAACCCCACTGCTGCGTCCACATGATGTAAAATCCAAGGATAAGATTCGTCACGGCGTGGGCGACAACGCAGCACAAAAGACTTTTCGTGCGGATGGCGATCCAGCCGAAGAGCGCACCCGTGATGGCGGCGCCGAGGTAATCCGCCGGTTGGTGAACAAGTGTGAAGGCGACGACCACCCCCCAAAAACTCAGGTGCGTGTATTGGCCGAACGGGACGTCCGTAAAATTTTCCTTAATGAGGTATCGCTGCAGAAACCCCCGCCAGAAGATCTCCTCGATCAGCGGAACGATAATGACCAACCGGAAAAACCGGGCGAGGACCGTGCCCCAATAAAGTCCGGCAGATTCGTCAAAGACCGTCGGATCGAAACCTTCCAAGCGATCCTCAAATCCAAAAAACGCCTCGGGGGAGATCCAGACGAAGAGGACAATGATCCCGACGCCAATCGCGAACGGTAACGATTTCTGGGAACCGAAGTCATAATCTCTCCAAAAGTAAATCAGCGCGCCCGCGCAGAGGAGTGACTGGAGCGGATAGACCCAGTAGGCCGGGTTGGCGAGAAGGAAGGTGTCGGAGTCCGGTGCGAGCATCTTGACCACCGACACGGCGGCCAAGCCGAGCATGAAGAGCGCGAACGGCAGGCAGTAAGCGTAGAGCGAACGGGTGGAAGCAGGCTGTAGCTTAGCGGCAGGTGGCGTGGGATCGGACATGTGATGGGGGGCCGTCAGGAGGCGGGTTGAGATTCGTCGTAAAATCCGAAGTAGCGGCTGGCGTTACCGTAGGAAATATCAGCGACGATGCCGCCGAGCCACTCGAGGTCATTGGGAAGTTCACCCCTCTCGACTTCGCTGCCGATCAGGTTGCAGAGGATGCGCCGGAAGTATTCGTGGCGCGGGAACGAAAGAAAGCTGCGGCTGTCGGTCAGCATTCCAACGAAACGCGAAAGGAGTCCGAGGTTCGACAGCGCGTTCAGTTGCCGCTCCATACCATCCCTCTGATCGAGGAACCACCATCCCGACCCGTATTGAATCTTCCCCGGGACGGAGCCGCTCTGAAAATTGCCGATCATTGCGGCAAAGACCTCGTTATTCGCGGGGTTCAAATTGTAGAGGATCGTCCGAGGGAGCTGGTCGTCCGTATCGAGGCGATCAAGAAATTGCGCCAGTGGTCGCGCCTGCGGGAGATCGCCGATGGTATCAAATCCCATGTCTGGGCCGAGTTCGCGGAGGCGCCTCGAGTTGGTTCCTCGGATTACCCCCAAGTGAAATTGCTGAGTCCAGCCCCGGCGGTGGTAAACGCGACCCAGACAATCCAGCAATGTAGCTTGGTAGATTTCCGCGTCGATTGGATCGACGGGAGCACCCTCCATTCGGCTCTTGAACGTTCGCGAGGCAGCGTCCGGATCGATCACGCCGTCGGGAATTCTTTCCATGCTGCAATCTGCAAGGCGGCCACCGAACGAATGGAAGAAGTCAGCACGATTCTTCAACGCGTCGAGGAGATCGTCGAACGAGGCGATCGCCCAGCCAGCCCGTTCGCTCAACTGCTCAACAGCCGATGCGAAATTCTCAGCCCCAACGTGATAATACCGATCCAATCGGAACGTCGGGAGCACTTTGATTCCGCAATCGCCGTCGCGGATGACCCGATGGTGTTCGAGGTCATCTGCGGGATCGTCCGTTGTGCAGACCAATTCCACGTTCATCTTTCGCAACAGCCCACGGGTTGAGAACTCCGGAGTGTTCAGGAAGAACGAAGCTCGATCGTAGATCGATCTGGCCGTGCGCGGAGTCAGAAGGTCATGGATTCCGAAATACCGTCTCAGTTCCAAGTGGGTCCAGTGATAGAGCGGATTACGAATGGTGAACGGCACGGTCTCGGCCCATTTCTCAAATTTTTCGAAGGGGGTGGCGTCGCCCGTCAGGAATCGCTCCTCAATCCCCTTCGCGCGCATCGCCCGCCATTTGTAATGGTCCCCGTCCAACCACGCGCTGGTCAGGTCGGAAAACCGGTGATCTTCGGCGATCGCCCGCGCGGAGAGGTGACTATGATAGTCGATGATCGGCTGAAGCGCAGCACTCCCGTGGTATAACCGTCGCGCAGACTCCGTGAGGAGGAAAAAATCCTTATCGAGGAAGGGACGGATCATTGCCGTTCCGTTTTACCCGCTGACTTCACCGACGCCAACCGGGAATCGCACTACGCCCAAAAATGCCCGCTCATCGGCCGCTCAGGCTGCGAGTCTGGATTCGTCCGTCTGCCACGACTCAGGGAGCCCACCGAACTTCGGGTAAACGTATTTGGCCGCCGGCGAGAGATGGGGGGCCAGGCCGTGCGCCACGTTCAGGCCCATTTCCTGAAGCGCAGCGAGCGAGGCGTGCAGTAAAACAGATCCAATCCCGCGACTCCGATATTCGTGGAGGATACAAGGGCCGGTCAGCAGATGATTAGGTGCATCGGGGACGACGGTGAGAAGGGACGCGCCGATGATCCGGGATCCGTGCTGGACAACGACGCAGAGCGGAGGCTGCTCGGAAAACGCCGTTTCAAGTTTGGATTCGAGCGACTCAACGAAAACGCGGGAATCGTCATTCCAGCCGCTGTCTTGCGAAAAAGCAGCCAAGATGGAGCGCTCGACGACCGGAGACTCGCCGTCTTCCGCGCGGCGGAACGTGTAGGGTGCGAGTTCCGACCCTTCGCTACCGGGGAAATTCTTCAAATTCCACCTGAATCTCGTCCACTTTTCACGCATTTCTCCGTCCCGAGTCGCTGGCCGCCTTGCCCGTCAGTCGCTTTCCGCGGGTAAACCTACGAGAGGTCCACGTCGTTCTGGCAAACCCACCAGACGCACCCGAGAAGAAGGGACGCCATCACTGTAAATACGGTCAAAGTCAACATAATCGCTGGGAGAGTCTATGAGTGCCGAGTTGCGTCAACATTATTTGCAATTAAACGCACGTTTTTCCAGTGCCCCGACTCATTTTTTTTGGGTATTACGGAACTCACCTCCACTTTGGTGCCCACCGAGGTCGGATTCTCGCGGAAATCATGAAAGCAATTCCAATGATCACGAGAAACAGCGACAGAAACTGTCCCCGCGTGAGCAGACCGGTCAGCGGCGCGTCGGGTTCGCGAAACGCCTCACCCGCGATCCGTAACAGGGCGTATCCGATGAAGAACGCGCCGGTGATCACGCCGTCGCGCAACTTGAATCGGGTGCGCATCACCCAAAGGATCGCGAAAAGCACGAGTCCCTCCAAAGCCGCTTCGTAAAGTTGCGAGGGATGCCGGGGAGTCAGTCCGTCCGCCAGCACTCCCTGAAGCGGCTCGGACTGACGACTCGCCGGAACGATCGCTTCGATCGACGTCCAAGCGGGATTGATCTCCACCGCACCCCGAACGATTTCGCCTCGAGCCGCCACCGGGAACTCCGACGAATACAGTTCCTTTGGAAACTGCACGGCCCAGGGGACCGTCGCCGCACGCCCGTAAAGCTCGCCATTGATGAAGTTGGCGACGCGCCCGAAGAACAAACCGATCGGCGCAACGACGACGAGATTGTCTCCCACGTTTCTCCAACCAACCTTGTGACGCCAGGAATACCACAGCGTAAATAGAACCAACCCGATGATCCCGCCGTGACTCGCCATTCCCCCGTCCCACACGCGGATCAGGCTAAGCGGGTCAGCGACGAAATCGCTGAATCGATAGAAGAGCATGTAGCCAACGCGACCCCCCAGCAAAACGCCGAAAATCGCCCCCCAAATGATGAAATCACTCACCTGATCCGGTTTGAGATCCGAATAGCCACGACGGGCAAGATAACGGTAAACGACGATCCCCGCGAAAAACGCCCCGACGTAGGCCAGACCATACCACCGCAGACCGACCGACCCCCAGAGGTGGATTAAAAACGGACTCAGGTCGTGGACGTAATACGCGAGCGTCATCGGGGCGCGAAACAATGCACGGACGAACCTCCGGGTTCAACGCAGAAGGAAGACGGAAGCACCGAGAAAGTCGTTCGATTACCGTCGCCGGTTCTAGATCGGTGAGCTGGTCGTCTCAGGCACTTTGAAAATTCGGTCCCCGGAGGGCCCGATTCTACCGGCTACTTGGAAGGACGAGGCCCTTCGGGTTTCAAGTTTCAGACCGGCCTTACGCGTCAGCCGTTCCCTTCGAACCACTGGCAGTCCGGCGCATCGCCTCGCTCTCCAGGACCTCGCGGCGGATGTTGTGACCCCGGATCTTCGTCCACCACAGCACGATCGGTGCGGCCACAAAGATCGACGAAAAGGTTCCCACGATGATTCCCATCAGAATCGCAAACGCGAAATCTTCGAGCACCGCCCCACCGAATACGTAAAGCGCGCCAACGGAGAGGGCCGTCGTGCCACCCGTAAGAATCGTTCGACCCAACGTATCGTTGATGGCTTCATTCATGAGATCTTGGACGGACCCGGCCCGCCCGGATTTCAAGCTCTCCCGGATACGGTCGAAGACCACGATCGTGTCATTAATCGAGTAGCCCGCGATGGTGAGGATCGCGCCGACCATCACGAGAGAAAGCTCCCCGCCAATGAGCGAGAACATCCCGAGCGTGATGATCACGTCGTGCAAAACCGCGACCACCGCGCCGAGCGCGAAGGAAAATTCAAATCGGAGCGTCACGTAGATAAGAATTCCGACCATGCCGAGACCGAGCGCCCAGAGAGCCCGAGTGGCAAACTCCATGCCGATCCGGGCACCAACCGTATCCTCACCCTCGACCTTGACCCCACGATCCGGGTAAGCCGCTGCCACCGCATCGACAATTTCACGCCCCGTGTCTTCGGGACTGCGGAAGGTCAACATCTCGGTCGTCCCCTCGCTTTCCATCTGAATCACCACCGATTCGCGCAAATCTGCCGGGACCGCTTCCCGTGCCTCTTTCACTGAGATCGGCTGCTCGGAATCGACCACGAGGAGATCACCACCTCGAAAATCGATGCCAAAATTATTGGCGCCGCGAATGGCGAAAATCGCAATCGAACCGAGAATCAGTCCGAGCGACAACATCACGGCAAACTTCCGCTTGCCGAGGAAATCGAACCGATTCTTCGGAATGATGTTCATCATCGTCAGCTTCTTGAGGTGCCCCTTTTCGATGAGCCAGCGGTAAGCCGTCCGGGTCACCAAGAGAGCCGAGAACATCGAGGCGATGATGCCGAGTGTCAGCGTCACCGCGAAGCCCTTCACCGAGCCGGTTGCCTGGAGAAACAGAATAACGGCGGTGATGAGAGTCGTGAGATTTGCGTCGAAGATCGCGCTGAACGCTTTTTCATACGCGCCGTTGACCGCGGCTGAGATTGTCTTGCCAGCCGCCAATTCCTCCCGCAATCGCTCGTAAATGAGAACGTTGGCGTCCACCGCCATGCCGATGGTCAGGATGATGCCGGCGATACCGGGAAGGGTGAGGACGAAATTGAACATCGCCATCATTCCGAAGAGCAGCAGGATATTCACGGCCAAGCCGACCAGGGCAATCACGCCCGCGAAGCGGTAGTAGATGAGGACGAAGACGACGACAAATCCCAGCCCGAGAAGGCCAGCGTAAAATCCCGCGCGAATCGAATCCTCACCCAACGTCGGCGAGACGCTTCGCGTTTCTTCGATTTCAACCGGCACGCGAAGCGGATTCTCGAGCGAACTCGCAAGGTCACGTGCTTCCTGCTCCTTGAAGTTTCCCGAGATCTGCATCCGCCCGCCGAATCGATCGGTCTGGAGCACCGGAGCGGAGAGAATCTCGCCGTCGAGCAGGATCGCCATCTGGTTGCCCTTGTTCACTCGGGCAACGTTGTCGAAGAGCTTTCCACCCTCGCTGTTCATCTCGACGCTAATCCCCCAACCTTCGTTGCTGTAGGTCGGATAGGCTTTGGTCACGTATTCGCCGCTGAAGTCCGCCTTCCGGTTGATCACCATCGGAATGGTCACCTTCTCTTCATCGGCATCCACCTCGCCCTCATCGGGGCTGTATTGTTTGACGACAAGACCCGGTGGCATGATGGCCGTTCCCGCCTCGACCTGCGAAAGCAGCGACTGCCCCCGCGGATCGACGATCGAAAATTCCAGCTTAGCGACCTTTTGCAGCTGCTCCTTCGTTTGCTGCATTTCCTCGTTATCGAGGCCAGGAATCTGCACGAGAATGCGATCGTCACCCTGAGGCGAAATGTCGGGCTCGCTAACGCCGAACGCGTCGACGCGCTTCCGGATGACCTCGACCGCCCGGTCGAGCAGGTCTTTCGTGATCGGCTCCGCACCCGGCTCGCGGACGAGTCGGATCAGGAACGACGTGCCACCCTGCAGGTCGAGTCCCAGACGAATGTTTTTTTTGACCGGAAACAGCTCCTCGGCGCAGAACGCAACGAGGAGAACCGTTAACACCACTCCCAGCCACCGCTTCCGGCCGAAGCGTTCAGTTGCAAAATACCAGCCAAACAAAGCCAGCAACAGCAGGCCAAAAGCAAACGTCAATCCGGGAGACATGGGGATAAAAAGGGGTGCTGGGGTGGAGCCGGGACGACCGGCGGACGCGGTTTACGAAGCCTTCTGGCCGACTTCCTGACCGCCCTTCACGACGGTGACGATCGCGCCGCGGTCAAATTCCATTTTGACGTTGTCCGCGACCCGGACGATGACCGTCCGATCTTTCACGTTCGTGATCGTGCCGTGGATCCCAGCGTTGGTCACCACTTGGTCGTTCGTCTGCAGGGCCGCGACGAGCGCAGCCTGGTCCTTCGCCTTCTTCTGCTGCGGACGAATGAGCAGGAAGTAGAAGATAACGAAAATGAAGACCAGCGGCAGAAACTGCATGAGCGGGTTCGGAGCGGCGGGTTCGGCAGCCTGAGCGAGCAAGAGAAAGTCCATCGGATTCATGAAGAGCCGAGCACGCTACTCAGAGGCCCGTTCGCTGACAAGCGACAATCCAGCACCTTATTCGGTTCGCCGCATGAAGTTCTCGGCCAGCGCTTCGTAGAGCGCGACCGGGCAGATCCGCCGAGAGACTTCGAAAGCCAGGATCGCGGCAATCCCGAGCGGCAACGTGAAGGCCACTGCCCCGGTCATTTCCACGAGGATCACCACCGACGTCAGCGGGCTCTGCACCACTCCCGAGAAGTAGGCGACGATGAAAAGCAGCACGACTCCCTGCACCGGTGCGCCGGTCCAGGCCAACCATGGTGCCGCGATTTTGCCGAGACCAGCCCCCACCGAAAACGATGGATCAAAGAGCCCCCCCGGGATGCCCGTGAGCAACGCCATCATCGATGCCGCCGCCCGATAGACCGGATACATCGGCCCGATTTCCGCCCGCGTCGCGGCGATCTCCTCTCGCTCATCCTCGCTCAGCGTTTGGAGGTATCCTTCGCTACCGTCCAATACCATGGCCTGCGCCTCCCGGTAGCCGCTTCCGAGAGTCAAGCCGTCCGAGAGCACCGCCAGCCCGGCAGATCCCAGGCCAAATGCCAGCGCGATCACCCAAAACCGCCGACGAATGACGGCCGACACCATCGGCATCACCCAAAGCAGCAACTTGGAGAACGCACCACCAAGAGCCCCGCCGACCACCGCGATCCCGATCACGGCTACCCACGGTCCCACGCTCAGGAACTCCAGCGGCAACGTCCGCCCGAAATCGATCCGCCCGTAAAAGAAGTAATCCCCAAACGGGATCATGCAGACCAGGCAGGCGATGGCGACCGTGCGCACCAACGTCCCGAGATTCTCCTTCTCAAACGATCGACCGATCTCCTCGAAGGAAAAGACGATTCCAGCCAGTGGCGCGTTAAACGCCGCTGCGATCCCCGCCGCCCCGCCGGCCAGGATGAGACCCCGCTGAGCGAGATGCACCGGGAACTCGGCCCACCGCGTGACCAGATGCATGAAGCAGGCGCCGACCTGCACCGACGGCCCCTCCCGCCCGATCGACAGCCCGGAGAACAACCCCAGCGTCGTCAGCAGAATCTTGCCCACCGCAATCCTCATCGACAGGAGGCGATCCCGCTCCTCACCCGGACCGAGCTTCAGCGCTGCCATGGTCTGCGGAATCCCCGTTCCGTCCGATCCAACGAAAAAACGGTCCCGCAAAAACAAAATCACGCCCAGTCCAAGCGGCATAATCAGAAACATCCAGAACCTCGACGTCTCCCAGACTTTTCCGGTCACCTGCTCGGACAAGCCTTCGACCCATTCGAAATACAGCGCCCCGAGCCCGGCGCAGATCGCTCCGATCAAAGCCAGGACGACCGCTTTCAAAGCTCAATCCAAAATCCGAGATCCACGATCCGAGATCTCATCAATCTCCCAGCATCCAGACGTTCGTCGGGATCACCTGTAGCAACCAGTCCATGTGCACCGGCAGCATCCTGACCCCGTTGTCACTCTGCCACGGCACGATCAAGAGGTTCGCCCCCGAGGACTCCACGTAGTCACAAGCCGCGAAGCCGGTATTCGAGCGGATGATCGCCGTGTCAGCCTCCCCGTCAAACCCGTCCACCTCGTCGAGCAGCTCCGCGAATTCATCTTCGTTCGAAGGCAAGCGCACGCTGGCGGAAGACGCGATCGCTTCGTCAAAGGGCGTGATCACCGCGAAGAACACGAGACGCTTTGCCCCAAGCCGGTCTGCCAATCGGCAGGCTTGGTTCAACAATTCGATCGAGAGATTCTTCAGATCGACCTGCACCAGAATCGATTCCATCTCCCGTTGAAGTTCCTCCGGTCGGGGGAAGAGCAGCAGATCGCACCGGCAACGCTGGAGAAGCTCGCGAGCGACGCCGCCCAGAAAATTGCGATGTTCACCATCCCGCTTCTCCCGCTCGAGCGCACCGGCGATCAGAAGGTCGATCTTGTTCTGCTTACACGCACCGAGAATGGCATCGACAGGTGTCGCGGCTCGACCCCACAGCACCGGCGTTGATTCCGAACGGTCGAGTTCGCGCATCGCCGCCGCGAACCGTTTGACCCGCTCGTCGTCTTCCTCGTCCGCGTGGATAATGCTCAGGCTCGCGCCGACCAAGGTAGCCACTCGATCCGCTGCCGCGAGAACGGCCAAAAACCTCGGCGAGAACGTCGAGGCAACGGCGATATGGCTGTATTGATCCGGCATGTATTCGTGAAACGACAGTGCCGTTTAGTCACGTTCGGCCCTTCCGTCAACGTCCGCTCGCTGAGCGAACCCGCGAACACGACGCGTCATTTGACCCTCGCGAGCCGCCGACACCGACTCGCCATCAGGACAACCCACCCGAAAACACCGGGCACCCGCGTCTCACACCGCGCCCGCGTCGATCCGTGGATCGCGGTGCAACGCCTCGAGCGCCACCGCACGGTTGATCGCGTTCACGTAAGCGCGCGCACTCGCCTCGACCACGTCGGTGCTCGCGCCCTTGCCAGTCACCAGTTCGCCGTCGCCAAAATCGATCTTCACCGTCACCTCGCCCAGCGAATCCCGCCCGCTCGTCACCGCTTCCACGTGATACGACGCCAGCACGCCCTTACGGTCCGCGATCCGATCGATGGCCTGCATCGCAGCATCGACCGCGCCATTTCCCGGGCTCGAATCCGTTAAAAATTCCTGCCCGCGACGCACTTTCACGGTCGCCGTCGGCACGGTCGTCGACCCGCTCGTCACGTGGATGTATTCCAAGGCGTAGGTCTCGTTCGCATTGCCAATCGAGTCATCGACCAACGCCGACAAGTCGTCGTCGTAAACGAACTTCTTCTTGTCGCCGACCTCCTTGAAGCGGCCAAAAACGGTCCCGATCTCCTCGTCGGTCAACTTGAACCCCAGGTGCTCCAGCCGCGCGACCATCGCGTGACGCCCACTGTGTTTTGTCAGCGGCAGCTCCGTGCCACCCCAGCCCACGTCCTTGGGGTCCATGATCTCGTAAGTCTCGCGCTTCTTCAGAATCCCGTCCTGATGAATCCCCGAGCTGTGCGCAAACGCGTTCTCGCCGACGATCGCTTTGCTCCGCGCCACCTGCAGCCCGCTCATCCGCGCGATCAACCTCGACGTTTTCAGGATCTCCGTCGACACGACTCCGGTCTCCACGCCGCCGAAATAATCGGGCCGTGTCCGCACCGCCATCACGACCTCTTCCAACGCGCAGTTCCCCGCCCGCTCGCCGATGCCATTAAACGTCCCCTCGACCTGCCGCGCTCCCGCTCGCACCGCCGCCAAAGAATTCGCGACCGCCAAGCCCAGGTCGTCGTGGCAATGCACGCTAATGACCGCGTCATCGATGTTTCGCACGTTCGACCGCAAGTAGCCGATCAACTCCGCGTATTGCTCCGGCATCGCCCAGCCGACGGTATCCGGGATGTTCACCGTCGTCGCACCAGCCTCGATGACCGCTTCCACGACCTTGGCCAGGAACTCCGGCTCGGTCCGCGACGCGTCCTCGGGCGAGAATTCCACGTCCTTCACCAGTCCACGCGCGCGCTTCACCCCCTCGACCGCCATGCGGATGATCTCCGCCTCCGCCTTCTTCAACTTGTATTCGCGATGAATCGCCGACGTAGCCAGAAACACGTGCACCCGGCCCCGATCACCCGCCGGCTTCACGGCAGCTCCCGCCGCGTCGATGTCCTTCGCCACGCAACGCGCCAGCCCGCAAATCACCGGCCCTCGCACTTCCTCGGCGATCATTTTCACCGAGGCAAAATCGCCGTCGCTAATCACCGGGAACCCCGCCTCGATCACGTCGACGTTCAAACGCCCGAGCTGTCGCGCGATCTCCATCTTTTCGCGCAAATTCATCGACGCTCCGGGGCACTGCTCACCGTCACGCAACGTCGTGTCAAAAATCTTAACCTGGTCGGACATGGGAATAAAAAAAGTCGTTATCCCGGCGGGGGAAATTGGGAGATCACGGCAAACGCCGCGTCGCCGGGATCGCGGAAGTGCCAGTGAGAACTACGCAAGAAGTCGAAGTCGAGCCGGAAGAGATCCGGACCGAGCCGCTGACGAAAAAATGTCGGCGAAATCAACCACGAGCGCAAATAGACGCCACCCCCCGGCCCTCGGCAAGCATAAATCAGGACCGCTAGCAGCCGATCCCCAGTCGTTCCCGCCAAAAGCTCGCCACTCCGACTCAAGCGTCTTATCAGTCACCGCATGCCGAAAAGTCGCCCGCCGCAGAAACTCCGCTGGGGTCTTCTCGCCACCGGCACCATCGCGAAGAAGTTTGCCGAAGGCGTCGCCGCCAGCCGCACCGGCACTCTCCAGGCCGCCGGCAGTCGCGACATCGCCCGCGCCCGCAAATTTGCCGACGCGCACGACATTCCAACCGCTCACGGCAGCTACGACGACCTTCTCTCGGATCCCAACGTCGACGCCATCTACATCTCGACGCCTCACCCGGCTCATCGCGAGTGGGCTATCCGATCCGCCGAAGCCGGCAAACACATCCTCTGCGAGAAACCCATCGCCGTGAACCTCCTCGAGGCTCGAGAGATCGCCACCGCCGCCCGGACCCACGGCGTTCTCCTCATGGAGTCGTTCATGTATCGCTGCCACCCGCAGACCCAGCGCATCTGCGAGATCGTCCGCTCCGGACGCCTCGGCAACATCCAACTCATCGAAGCCACCTTCGGATTTCGGAGCCAATACAATCCCTCCAGCCGCCTCTGGGACCGAGCACTGGGCGGCGGGGGCATTCTCGACGTCGGCTGTTACCCAATGTCGATCAGTCGTCTCGTCGCGGGCGCCGCTCTGGGTCAATCCTTCGCCGACCCGCTCACGATCGCCGGCACCGGATCACTTCACCCCGAATCCGGCGTCGACATTTACGCCGTGGCCACCCTCGGATTCCCCGGCGGCATCGCCGCGCAGATCGGCTGCGGCGTCGGTCTCCAGCTCGACAATACGCTGACGATCCACGGCACCTCCGGTCGACTCCACGCACCGCACCCGTTTCTCGCGCCGACCGAATCCCGCCTCGAGGTCACGGACTTCGAGGTCGGGCGCACCGAGGTTCTCGAAATCGAAGCCGACCGAGGGATCTACGCCCTCGAGGCCGACGCCATCGGCGACGCCATTGCGGACGGCGCGCTGGAAACGACGGCGATGCCGATTGACGACACCCTTGGGAATCTCGCCGCTCTCGACCGCTGGCGCGAATCCATCGGTCTCACCTACGAAGCCGACGGCTGACCGCACGCCGCGAGCCGCGAGCCGCGCCGCTATTAGCTAATCCGTATCCCTCGCGTTCTCGTCCATCGTGGCGACGAGATCATCATCCACCCGCAGGTCGACCAGTTTCCAATCCCCGGTGGCCGTCGCGTCGTAGAAATAAAATTTCCAGCGCAACGGAAGCAGCTCCCCGCGCAAAATGTAGGTCCGGCGTTCCAGAAACTCCCCGATCTGCTCCTGCCCCACGAGCGCAAACCCGTGACTCGGACCGTAAGCGTCCAGCGCGGTTTGCGTCTGCTCCCGCAATCTTGCCGCCTCTTCGGGTCGCTCCGCGACCACCGTTCCCGCCGTCAATCCAGTGTAGGCCTCCTCGACTCGATCCGCTTCGATCGCTTCGAAAAATTCCGAAACCATTTCGTCCGGCGATCGCGGACCTCTCGACGTCGCGTCCGGCGTCGCGGAGGCCGCCGGCGCGTCCGGCGTCGCCGTCGGGCTCGGCTCGGCTTTGAGCTCTTTCGGCAGCTTACGAGCCTGACTCGGCGCGCGCGGGATGTCCGGCGGTGCGTCCGTGATCTTCGGTTTGGGACTTTCCTGACCGAACCCGACACCAACGATCAGTATCCCCACGAGTTTGATTGCGAACCGCATGCGGCGGACCTTCCCCTACCTTCCGCTCAGGGTCGAGTGCAACTTCTCGCAACGAGATTTCTGTTGCAATCCGCATGACTGCTGATTATCTCCAACGCTGACTCCAGTCCTAGGCCGAACCTCCCCCTGAAATGACTCAGTGGTGATGCGAAGCCCGAGAGATCGGGATCGAAACAACATCACATCACACAGACACCATGGGCAACCGACTTTACGTAGCTAACCTCTCCTACCAGACCACCGAGTCTGAGCTGGAAACAGAATTTCAAACATGCGGCACGGTCTCTTCCGTGCAGATCGTCACCGATCGCGAGACCGGACGCTCCCGCGGCTTCGGCTTCATCACGATGGGCTCCGACGAAGAAGCGACCGCAGCCATCGAAAAACTCGACGGACAAGACCTCGACGGTCGTCCTCTCCGCGTCAGCGAGGCTCGTCCCCGCGAAGAGCGCCCTCCAGGCGGCGGCGGAGGCGGCTACAAGGGTGGCGGCGGAGGCGGCGGTGGCCGTGGCGGAGAACGTCGCGATCGCGGCGATCGGCGCTACTAACACCCCGATACCAAAAAAACCTTTTCGAAAGCCCGCTCTACCGAGCGGGCTTTCTCGTGCTTAGTGTCAACGTCGGCTCCCCGTCCGTTTCAGCCGGGGAGCCGTCACCGGCCTCCGACCCTCCACCAAAAGACAGATCGGTATTTTCAAAGGCTCCGAGAGCATCCTCAAAGACGGCAGTCTCGCGGTGAACCGGCAAGAGACACCTCATCGAAGTGTCCGACCCACTTGGTCGGGCTGGTTCGACAGACCCGCCCACTTCCGAACCAGCGATCGCGGTTTCAAACTCGCTTCTGAGGATTTCCGGATCGCTCCCGCTTACGGCGCGGCGTTCTTCTGCACGTAATCCGTGATCGTATTCACGCTCACGAAGGCTTCCTTGGCCACTTCGGCGCTCGGAGTCGCGACGCCGAAGTTCTTTTCCAACCCGACCGCCAGCTCGAGCGCATCAATGGAATCCAAAGCCAACCCCTCCGGCGCAAAAAGGGGCGTGTCGTCAGCAATGTCTTCGGGTTGCATCTTGAGCATGAGGTTTTCCACCATCATCTGCTTGATGCGCTTTTTGAGATCGGAGTCGGACATTCGGGCCAAACGGTTTGCGTGAGTAAAAGAGCGCGGACTCTGCACCCATTTCCAATGCCGGACAACTCAGAAAAAATGCGGCTCGACGCTCTGCTCGTCAGCCGCGGACTCTGCGAATCGCGCGAGCGCGCTCAGCGAGCCCTCATGGCCGGGCTCGTCTTCGCCAACGGACAGCGAGTCGAGAAACCCGGCACCCGCGTCACCGTCGACATCCCCCTCGAAGTCCGGGGCGGCGAACGCTACGTCAGCCGCGGAGGCCTCAAGCTCGAAGCCGCGCTCGACGCGTTCCAAGTCGATCCCGCTGGCCAGACCTGTCTCGACGTCGGCGCTTCGACCGGCGGCTTCACCGACTGCCTCCTCCAGCGCGGAGCCGCTCGCGTGCACGCCTTCGACGTCGGGCACAGCCAGCTACACTGGCGGATTCGCAGCGACGAACGCGTCCGCGTCCGCGAGAAAATCAATTGCCGAAACCTCACCCCCGCCGACGTCGGCGAACCCGTCACCCTCGTCGTGGCTGACGTCAGTTTTATCTCGCTGACCTTGATTATCCCGCCGGTGTTTGAGTTGATCGCCCCCGAAGGTGTCATGCTAGCGCTCATCAAACCCCAGTTCGAACTCTCCCGCGACCTCGTCGCTCGCGGCGGCATCGTCACCGATCCCGCCGTCCGAATGACCGCCGTGGAAAAGATCGAGCGATTCGTCCGCCGCGACTTGGACCTCCAATGGGACGGGGTCATCGAATCCCCCATCACCGGCACCCAAGGAAACGTCGAGTTTCTCGCCTGCATCCGGCCATGATCGGTCTCCTCGCTCATTCCGAAAAAGCCAACGCCCGCGAGCTGGTTGCAACACTCTGCGCGGAGCTCGACGCCCGGTCCGCGCCGTATCTACTCGAATCCCACACCGCCGATCTCATCGACCGCACGTCCGACCTCGACGAATACGAACTCGCCAAGCTCTGCGACTTGCTCGTCGTCATGGGCGGCGACGGCACGATTCTCCGGATGGTTCACCGCGTCCGTGACCAACTCCGTCCCATCTTCGGCATCAACATCGGATCACTCGGCTTTCTCACCTGCCTCGGCCCGCAGGAGGCCAGCCGTGCCGTCGAGGCCATCCTGGCCAACGACTTTCTGCTCAGCCGCCGACACCTGCTGAAAGTCGACGTCGTCCGACCCGGAGCCGATTCCCAAACTTTCTTCGCGCTCAACGACGTCGTCATCACCGGCGGCGAGCCGTCGCGCCTCGTCCGCATCCACGTCGACATCGACGGCGAGACGCTCACGGATTACAACGCCGACGGCCTCATCATCGCCACGCCCACCGGCTCCACCGCCTACTCGCTCTCCGCCGGCGGTCCCATCCTCCTCCCCAGCTCCGGCGTCACTGTCGTCACTCCGATTTGCCCGCACGTGCTTACGAATCGGACGGTCGTTGTCAAAGATACCTCGCGTCTCGAAGCCAGCCTCGTCGTCGAAGACCAGCAGGTTTTCGTGACGATCGACGGTCAGGCGTCCGTCGAGCTGAACGCGGCAGACGTGATCCACGTCACAAAATCGGACCGCGTCCTGCCCCTCGCCATGTTGCCCGAACGACCCTTTACCGAGGTCCTGCGGCAGAAATTGAAGTGGAGCGGCAGCAATGTTTGATCGAGTTTTTGGTTTCCAGTTGCCTCGTTTCAGTTCATTGCGGGCGGAGTTTTGAGCATGAACATTGAAGAAATTCTGCTGGCGAACGACGTGAACTTGGCGTTGAAGGCCAAGGACAAGCGCTCCGCCGTCCTTGATCTTCTCGGCAAACTCCGCGGAGATTCGCGGGTAAAAGATTGGGACGCGCTCTCCGACTCCGTCCTCGACCGAGACGCTGCCGCGATCTGCGAAGGCGATTCCGGGATCTGCATTGCGCACGGTCGCACCTCGGGCGTCTCGGACCTCGTGATGGCCGCCGGTCGCGCCGTTCCCGGCGCTCCCGTTCCGGAAATCGGTGAACCCGTGACCCTGTTTTTCGTCGTCGGGATCCCCGCCGCTTTTGATGCCGCCTACCTGAGACTCGTCGGTGCCATTGCCCGCGTTTGCCGCGAACCCGAGGGTATGGAAGCGATGATGGCCGCCGAATCTGCCGAAGAGTTTGTCACCGCCCTCGCCGAAGGGGCCGCTCGATTGTGACTCGTTCGAGCAACGGGAATTGTCGCCGAGATTCAACGTCCTCATGATCGACCTCATCGATCTCGCGCTCCGGGAAGACATCGGCGACGGCGACGTCACCTCCCAATACTTCACCGACGCGACCCGGCAAAGCGTCGCCCGCATTTCCGCCAAAGAGCCATGCGTCGCCGCCGGGACTCAGACCGCCGCCGAGGTTTTCCGCCGGGTCGACCCTTCCCTGGAGGTCCGGGTCCTCGTCTCCGACGGCGATCGCCTCCAAGTCGGCGATACCGCCATCGAGATCAGCGGATCGACCCGGGGCCTTCTCACCGCGGAACGCGTTGCCCTGAATTTCCTCCAGCGGCTCAGCGGAGTCGCGACGCTCACTCGCCGCTACGTCGACGCCGTCGCTGGCACCGGCTGCCGAATCCTCGACACCCGCAAGACGACTCCGGGTTTTCGCGCGCTCGAGAAAGCGGCCGTCGCCAGCGGCGGCGGCACGAACCATCGCATCGGTCTCTACGATCGCGTGATGGTCAAAGACAACCACCTCGCCGGTGGACTCGATCCCGATACGCTGGCCGAGCGCGTCGCTCGCGTTCGCGAAGAGCGACCCGACGTCCGGATCGAGATCGAAGCCGACACGCTCGAGCAGGCCGCCGCGTTTTTTCAGATTCCGGGTGTGGACATCGTCCTCCTCGACAACATGCCGCTCGACGTCATGCGCGAAGCCGTCCGCCGACGCCCGCAGGGAATTAAACTCGAAGCCAGCGGCGGCATCACGCTCGCCACGGTCCGGCAAGTCGCGGAGACGGGTGTCGACTTCGTGTCGGTCGGCGCCCTCACCCACTCAGCCATCGCCGTCGACTACTCCCTCGAGCTCCTCCGCGACCTTTGACGGAGAATTCGTCACGGAATTGGATTCGGCCGGTTTCACGTCAGAGCCGACGACCGCGCTCGTCTGCAGTTCGCCGGCCGCGAACCGACGCATGAGTTCCGCCTGAGAACTCACCCCAATTTTCCGATAAAGTTCGCGCGCGTATCCAGACACGGTATTGACCGAAATGCTGAGGCGGTCCGCGATACCCTTCCGATTCTCTCCCTTCAACAGCAGGTGGAGAACGATACATTCCCGTGGCGGCAACGCCGGCTGCGTGTTTGGCCGCGTCTCTTTCCAATCCGCGTCGTGTAGCCAACAGACTTCTGACAGCACGATCTCCGCCAGGCCGGCTTCGCGAGACGTGAAAAGCGGGCTCCCGACAGATCGGTGAATGACAAACACGCTGACACCGTCCCCGCCCGACCATGCGGAGAGGATCAATGGTCCCACGGCCTGCAACCGACCCAGCGCGCTTTGCTCCGGCGGACCAAGCCGCTCAACCGTCGGAAATTCCGACGCCAAGCCATCGAGATCGGTGTTTAAGAATGAAAGTTTGCGAAGGCCGCCGCTGTCCGCCTTCGGAGCTCCCACAGTCAGAGAGGAAGCCCAGCCGTTAGCCCCGAGCAGTTCGCAGAGGCCATCCATCAGAAACGTCTTCCGGAGCGCGTGGTCATCCGCCTGCGAACAGACCTCCCCAAGGAGACGCACAAGACTCCGAGCGTCCGCTTCACTGTATTGGAGCTCGTCGGAAGTTCTTACCGGAACCGGTGAAAGACTCATTTCCTTTGGGCCAGCGGCGACGTGGGAATGGTCTTCGAATTTCACTCTTTTGTCACTTTCACCTTCGTAAATTTCGACTTCTGCCCGCTCGGGGTGACCGTGCGCACCTTGATGACGTTGCGCCCCTCGGCGAGCTTGGCCTTGAGCACAAACTTTCCGCTGCCCTTGATCTTGCCCTTCACCGGCTTGTTCTTGCCGACCTTGTATTCGACGAAAGTCCCGCGCGGTACGTCGCCCGCGTCGCCCTTGATCTTGTAGACCTTCTTCGTTGTCTCAATTTTGCTCGACCCCTTGATCTCGGGTTGCTCCGGCTTCGCTTCCGGCGTCGGCGCGGGCGTGGGAACCGGCGTCACGACGGTCGGCGTCGGCGATGGGACAGGTGTCGCGGTTGGAACGGGCGTTGCCGTCGGGCCAGGTGTCGGGCTCGCAGTGGGAGTCGGAGTCGGAGCCGGAGTCGGAGTCGGAGTCGGAGTCGGAGTCGGAGTCGGAGTCGGAGTCGGAGTCGGAGTCGGAGTCGGAGTCGGAGTCGGAGTCGGAGTCGGAGTCGGAGTCGGAGTCGGAGTCGGAGTCGGAGTCGGAGTCGGAGTCGGCGTCGGGGTCGGCGTCGGCGTCGGCGCGGCTTCGGTCACTGCCATCACCGTCGACGCGTGAGCGAGATTCGCATCGCCCACGAAGGTCAGCCAGACATCCACCACCTCGGTCCGCACCGGCGTGCCGGAAATCAGTCCGCTCCCAACGTCGATTTGCAAACCCGCGGGCAGATCCGATACCAGCACGCTCGTCGCCCACTCCGGCTTCTCGACCTGCACCTCTGTCGTCTGCCCAACTTCGAACGTCGGTGACGGAAGACCGAGCTGGATATCCGACTCCGCCTCGTCCGCTTCGGCAGCGGTCAGCAGCGTGCCGTGGAGCGTGAGCGCGTAATAGGTGTTGCCAGATTTCTCGACGGCGAGCCGCTTTGCCCTGCTGAAATACTCCCGCAAACCGAGTGCAGGGACACTTGCCGAGTAAATCGGATTAAGCGGCAGACCGTATATTGGTCGATAGGCTATTCCATCCTCACTAAAAAATCCGTCTGAGTGGGTCGATGCTTCTGAATTTCCCGTCGATGATGCCAAGATTCCATCAATAACTTGGGCAACGCCAGTGATCGCCAACCTTCCGCCAGACGGGTCTTGCTGGGGCGGAACCAAAAACTCGTAAAGAATCGACCTCATGCCGCTCACCGGCGAAGCGACAAAAACTGAAGACGACGAAGGCACCACAGCTTGGTCTCCAACCACGAACAGTTGCTGATAACCACTCGCGACCTCAGGCACATCGAAGGAAATCCAATCTACATCGTCGTCGGACATGACAAATTGCAACTTGCTACCGTTTGCGACGGTCGAAAGAGCAAAATACTGCTGACCCGCGTAGGCTGCGTCAAAAATGAACGCAAGCGATGATTCATTCCGCTGGGTCCACTGTTCGTTTAGATAGACGTCGCCGAATGGCAGATTCCAGAGGCTGCCGTTCACATGCCGAGTCGCACTGTGCTCACCAGAATTAAAGTGAGTGGACGCCTGCCAATCGATGCCGTCCAACGATGAGAAAGTCATGCCAATCCCACCTTCAGAAAGCGGCTTGCTTCGCAAGTAATACCGGCCCGCGTAGTAAAATGGTCGAAAAAGGGCAAGGTCTAGGGGAGAGGTGGGCAACCCATTTGCCTCCTCCCATGTGCCGGACAAACCGGCGTTAAAACTCCGGACGTAGACCTGACCTCCCGTCGATCTTTGAACAATCCCGAATCGACCAGCTCCCGAATCTCCGAAGATTTGTAAGACTTTGGGGGAATCGTTGTTATCGGGGCTGAGCGTGGCGATTAAATTCGTTCCGGTTGCTGGCCGCACGTTGACCAGATCTTCCGTGATTAAGATGGCACCAGAATCAGTCGCGATGACGACGCGCTCGCCATCCGTCGCATGGGCTTGCGGCATTAGGCCGCCCCCGAACAGCGGTATTTGATTAAAGAGAAAAACCGAACCGTTTGTAGAGTGTAGAAATCCCGTTTGCGTCAAAATTACGATCCTATTGTCGAACTCGATTGCGGGTCGAACCAAGCTACCGTTAAACGACTGATTCGCAGCATTTTGCCACGTTAACCCGTCGACAGACGTCTGAAGCGGATTCGCTTGAGAGATAAAGATCCCGTAGGCAAAACTCAATTCTTGGACCGTTGGAGCATTCGGAATAGCCTCCCAATTCCCAGATTCTGTTCGCTGGTACAAAGATCTGGACGTTGATCCGCCCGAGCCGTTGCTAACGAGGCTTGCGGCCACAATCTGCGAGCCGTCGGCATTGGCCGCCAATCCGCCATCCCAGCCGACCAACTGCAGTTCGTGGGTCCAATTCACGAGATCGGGACTCGAATAGACATGCGACGCCGGCGTCACGAAACTCCCGGTATAGCTGTCCATAGCAAAATATAGACCGTTCGCGTAGGCGCGGATCGAGCCGATGGTTTCACCATAGGGATTCTGCTCGCCTGCAGGGTTAATTTTGATGGCCGTCCAAGTCTCTCCATCCGGTGAAGTCGCGACCCGGTTGCCGCTACCAATCACGAATCGCGTGCCGTCGAAAATGAGACGTCTCCCCAACGAGGAGCCAAAACCAGTCGAATGCGAAGTCCACGTTTCGCCGCCGTCAGTCGAGCGAAACGCTAACCCGTTATCCGTGATCGCGACGAACGCCCCGTTCCCGTAGGCCATCGTCTCGATGTTGCCGTAGGGACCTTCAGCGGATTTCCAGACGAGCTGTCCGGACGTAGTGCCAATCAAAGCAAATGCTGAAAAAATCGCCGCAACGAAAATGGGTCTCAGGTTTAGATTCCGAAAAACTGTCTCCATGAAAGCAGCTTGTTATCCCGACCGATGTTTGCCTACCCCCCAAATTAGGGGGTCGAATTCGCAAACTTCGGCTGGATGCCGAGGAGGATTGTATTCTTCAAATCAGACTCGACGCTGAACGGTTCCCAAGGTATCCCCGCGATCTCAAAAGGGAGGAGCTCTCACCCTTCATCAGGGCACCTGCATCGGTCCGGTTATTTGCCACGGTGGGTTGCCGTAGATCGACTGGATATTGCGAATAGCCGCCGCCACGTCTGGCACCGGTAGTCGGACGTAATCGCCGATCAACCCCGACGGGGTGAACTGGAGTTTGAGGACCGGCGCAATGCTGGCCAAAGAAATTCCAGCCTGAGCCTCGACCTGATCGACTACGAGTTGGCCTACCGTCAGCCACGTCGCCTCGTCCACTCCGTCCGGACGCGGATAAAATACTCGGAAGGCAATAAAGCCCTCCACCGACGCCGAAGCACTGCCGCCCGTGAGCGCCTGAGTGGGGAGTTGGTTGGACGTCAGTCGCTGGAGCAGCTTCTTCGCCTCCCGTTGGAGTCGACCGATTTGATCAGCGTCGGGTGGTTCGCCGTTGAAGATGTCGCGCGCGTCTAGAGCGAGTTGCGTCTTCCCGCTGGTATCGCTTTTTGCCATTTGGTCGAGGACGTCTTCAAAAAACTTTTCGCCGAGTTGACGGGCTGCGAGGAGCGGATTGCGGGCGTTTAATCCAATCTTGGCAACGCCGCTGACGATCCGGTCGATGGTGTTTCCAAAGTCGTCGAGCATGCCGGAAACTTCGCCGCCTACCTCCGGCCCGAAGGCCTCGTCGAGTTCCGAATCATCAACCCCGGCCAGGCGTTTGGGGAGAGACTTCAGGAAAATCGAAAGGCTGGGCAACTCGAATCCGGAGGAGCTCCCTCGAGCGCGTTTTCCACCGTTGGTGGAGAGCTGCACCTCGGCTCCGACCTGTTTTCCCGCACCGTCAAAAAATTTCACACGGAATGCCCTGCCCTTACCGATGGGCCGCAGATCAATGCGGGATCCGTCGGTTCCGATGATGCGCTTGGGCAGACCCTTGGCGTTGAATTTCAGGGTCACCGCCGTCCTCTTCTTCGTCGAGAAAAGTGTCACTTTGCGGACTTTACCAAACGTGCCATTCGACTTCCGCTTGCCGCTGACGACCACGGATGTGCGCTTGTCTTTGCCACTGAATCCAAAGAGCACGTCGCTCCGAGATGACATCTCGAAGGCGACTCGCTGCGCCGAAGCGGCGGGAACACCGATGACGAAGAATGCGACGCTTAAAATCGCACTACGAGCGAGTTCCGTTTTCATGGTTTTGGGCAAGAGTTGGATATTTTACGGGACGATTTCATCCGCATATTGCCGATGGCATTCATTCTTTGATGACCTTCACCTTCGTGATTTTCGACTTCTGCCCGCTCGGGTTGACCGTGCGCATCTTGATGACGTTGCGCCCCTCGGCGAGCTTGGCCTTGAGCACAAACTTGCCGCTGCCCTTGATTTTGCCCTTCACCGGCTTGTTCTTCCCGACCTTGTATTCGACGAAAGTCCCGCGCGGCACGTCGCCCGCGTCGCCCTTGATCTTGTAGACCTTCTTCGTTGTCTCGATTTTGCTCGGCCCCTTGATCTCGGGTTGCTCCGGCTTCGCTTCCGGCGTCGGCGCGGGCGTGGGAACCGGCGTCACGACGGTCGGCGGCGGCGATGGGACAAGTGTCGCGGTTGGAACGGGCGTTGCCGTCGGGCCAGGTGTCGGGCCAGGTGTCGGGCCAGGTGTCGGGCTCGCGGTGGGCGTCGGAGTCGGCGTCGGCGTCGGCGTTTCGAACGCACTGGCGATCTTGAAGATCTCACCACCAGACCCCCCATACTCCGAGACCCCGAGATCGATCCCCCCGGTCGTCCGCTGGAGCGAATCGAAGTCAGCCAAACTCGAAGGATTTGACACGAGGACCGTCGGCACCCCGTCCGCCGTGATCTCGAAAATGCTGGCATAGTTGTAGCCGAAGAACGAATTCCCAACCTTCCCAACGAGCGCCGCATTCTCGAAGTCAGCGCCAAGGGTTGTCCTGACAACCTCTCCAGTCGTCGTCGCTCGGAAGAACACGGACCGATCCTCCGGATCGGACACGTTCATGAATCCGTAAAAGGCGCCGTCCGCCCCGGCTTGGACGCCGGGCCATTCCGGAAATTCATCGAGGGAATAGATCGCCTCGGCCGTTCCGGTTGAAGTGTAGCGATAGAGCGTTCCGCTGGCGTAGTCGCGAGCGAACGAAAGCACGCCGATGTCACCGTCCGGCGCGACGCCGACCACCGGCCACACGCCATCCTCGCCGAAGGGCGGTGCCGCTACGAGCACGACGGGGCCGCTCATCGGGATGCGGTAGATTCGCTTCTCGGGAAAGTTGCTCAGGCCATGGAGTTGGCCGTTGACCACGAACAGCGACAACCAACTGTAAATATCGGAGCTGATCGGTAGCGCCCCAAGATCGCCGTCCGCCGTAACGCGGTAGATTTGGCCCCGATGCGAAGCGTCCATCCCAGAGAAATAGAACGCTCCGTCCGGCCCCGTGACGGCGGCGGTGAAAGCGTATTCGGGATCGGTTGGCCGGTCGAAGTTCCGCACGACCGTGTAAGTCCCGGTCGGGCTGACGCGGAAGAAGACGCCGCGATCCGCCGGACCGCCCGACCGCGTGATGCCGTAGTAATTCCCGTCCACCCCGAGCGCCAGAGGAGCCAGCGGACCAAGTCCGTCGCTTTCAAACGGCAGTATTGCGTAAGTGGAAGTCGTCGGACCCGCGCTCGATGTCGCCGGGGCGACTCGCAGGATCGATCCACTGACGCCAGGTTCAGTCGCGAGATCGCCGTAAAACAACGTCCCGTCGTTGGCCACGGCGAGCGACACCACGCTGTTGGCTGCGACGTACGAGGTGACCGTGCCTGTGAGCGAGACCCGCTTGATCTCAATGGAGGTTCCGAAGAAAAACCCACCTTGCGGATCGGACGCCAGGTCCCCGTAGCCGACGTTACTCGCCAGCACGGAGACATTGCCCGCGAGGCTGATTCGGATGATGTCCTGATCGCGCATCGCGTATAGATTCCCATCGCTCCCCATTTGAAGCTGGTAGATTTCGGCCATGCCCGTAGCAACGACTTCACGCGGGCCTCCGGCCGCGGGGATTCGCAGCAGAGCGGCCTCCTGTCCTGCGGAATCGTAAGCGATGTAATAAAGGCCGTCCCCCGGCGTCATCACGAGGTTTTGCGGGTAGTTGGCGTAGGTTTCGAACGTGGTGCCATCGGCGAAAAGCGAAACGCTTCCATCGGGAGTAATCCGAAGGATTGACCCGGCAGACGGCGTGTCACCGGGAAAGACCCCGACGAAAAGGTTGCCGACCGCGTCGATCGCCGGCGGACCGGGGTAAGACCAGTCGGATCCGATTGCGGCCACGGGTGCGATATCGCCCCCTCCGGCGGTCCACCGGTAAATCGTATTGTCGTAGCTGCTGGCGTAGAAGTTACCGTCGGGACCAGGCACAAACTCTCCTTCGAACCCGCCGACGCTCGCCGGTGCCTGAGTGATCACCCCTGATGGACCGACTCGGAAAGCGCCAAAACGCCCGCCATCCGTGCAGTAGAGGAATCCATCCGGGGCAACAGTGATGAGATGCGCGCTCGGTTTGACGTGGTTGAACGCGTGGATTGTGCTGACCTCCGCCGCGGCGCTGTGGCCGGCGGAAGGGAGCAGAATTGCGAGCGCGGCCAACGCGACCCGGGGCGCCAATCCGCGCATTCGAGTTGGGAGGGGGCCAGCGCGAAAGACGAGCGAACGATGAATGCGGGAACAAGGGTTCATTTCCGCATGTCTATTCGTGACCTCAATTTCTGCCTACCCCCCAAATCAGGGGGTCGAGAGGCTTACGTGTCGAGATAAGGGCTCTCAGCCCTTCACCGTGACACGTGAAAAAGAAGCCCTCACCCACACCGGTCACCGCCGTCACCCTGATGAAAACGGCGAATCAACTCCGCCTGTGACTGCACCTCGAAGCGGTGATACACCGATTTTACGTAATCCTGTAGGGTGTGGAGTGAAATCCCGAGACGGTTGGCGATTTGCTGGCGGGTCCAGCCTTCGAGCAGGAGGTTGAGCGTCATTCGCTCTCGCTTCGCAAGTTGCGGGACGGTGACGCCGCGGTCTTCCGGCCAGCCGGCTTCGTGCAGCCAGCCGACCTCGGAGAGAACGATGTGCGCGAGGCGAGAATCGGTCGCCGAGAAAGGTGGACGTCCGTAGCGACGGTAAATCCCGAGCACGCTCTGGCTGCGCTCGTCCACCGGTCGCACGGAGAGGATCACCGCTCCCACGTCGGCGGCCCGCCAGAGCGCGTGGACTTCCGTCCGTTCGTAAACGTCGTCGGCGACCATTTGCTGCCGCATCCGCGTGAGGTGGCGCGGCTGCCTCGCGAATTCGCGGGTAAGCGGGCCGTTGAGCATCCCGGTGTCGGGGTGCTCGATAGCGCGGATGAAGCTGGCGTACTGTTCGGGCGTGAAGCCGTGGTGCACGATGCTGGTCGCGGTCGGCGGGGCGTCTGGTGCAAAGGAGCAGTAGAGTCCCCAAGCCCAACTGTCGGCCCCGATGAGCGCGCTGAGCCCGTGCATGAAGTGGAGTTTTTGTGCGGCGTGGCCGCCGCGGTGCTCCGCGGTATCGGCAAGTAGCCGCACCACAGCGCGCACCGTCGCTTCGGATAGTTGCTGCGGACTCATCGGTCCCCCCTGTCGCCAAGAAAAAACCGCGCCATCAACTCTGCTTGTGATCTCACGCCGACTTCGCGGAAAATGTCTTTCACGTACCCATCCACCGTGTGCCGCGAGGTACCGAGATGCTCAGTAATCCTCGAGCGGCTGTAGCCTTGAAGCAGCATTTCGTGGACGGCCCAGCACCGGGGAGCCAAACCAGGCACGGAACCGCCTCGATCTTCGGGCCATCCCATGGCGAAGAGCCACGGCACCTCGCTGGCGACGATGTGCGCGATGCGAACCTCCCGGTCCGTGAGCAGAGGCCGGCCGACCCGCCGATATAACGCGAATCCCGCGAACCCACCACCGTCCAGCGGACGCGAATTTAAGCAACGCGGGTGAAATCCGCAGGCGTTCCAGAGCTCGATGGCGGGTGACGATTCAAAGTCGTCGACGGCGAGGATCTGCTGAAGCGAGCGGGTGATCAATCCAGTCGCGGCGCGGAGTTCCCGGGCGAAGGGTTCGGTCAGCCGCGCCATTTCGGGGTGCGATTGAACGAGGATAAATTTCGCCATCTCCTCGTCGGAGAATCCGCCGTGCTGATAGCCAACGTACACCGGCATCTCACCCGGCACCATCTTGGCGGTCATGACCCATACCCAAGCATTCACCTCAATGAGCTTGCAGAGTCCACGCATTAGCCGCCGCTTGATTTCCGTGTGGCCACCCCGCTGCGCCGCCGCCTCCGCGAGCAGCCGCACGATAGCCCGCACGTCGGTCTCGGCGAGGCGCAGAGGTTCCTCCTGCTTACTGATTTCCATAAAAACGCCTGATCAATTCCGCATGAGAGGCGACCGCAAAGTGGCGGTGGATCTGCTTCACGTAGTCGTTAGCAGTGTGGGCGGAAACCCCAAGGTGCTCGGCGATGCGGGATCGCGAATAGCCTTGGAGCAGAAGGTTCAGCGCGGTGCGCAGACGGGGCGGCAGGACGTTTACGCCAGACCGCGGGGTGTCGGCGGACTCGTCTTGCAGCCAATCCACCTCGGAAAGGAGGATGTGGGCAAGACGGGCGTCCCGCTCAGAAAAATCGGGAGCGTCAGCGCGCCGGTGGAGCGTGATGGCGCGCACTGAGCCACTCGCCAGCGGCTTGGCGGAGAGGATACCGGGCATGAGGTCGGCCTCTCGCCAGAGCGCACCCGCCCCGGAGGTCGGGAAGACGCCGGCCGGATCAGCCCATTGCCGCAACGACGTGAGCTGACGGGCCTCTCGCCCGAGCCTCTCGGAGAATGGGGCGGTGAGATCGCGCATGCCGGGGTGCTCCTGCGCTCGGATAAAGGCGGCGAACCTCGCGTCGTCGAAGCCGCCATGAACTTCAATAATCCACGCGGGCAGCGAGTCCGGGTCAGGGTTCGTAATGCGACTCCACGACCAGGCGTCAGCGGCGATGAGCGTTGCCATTCCCTCCATCAGTCGGCGGACTTGACGCCGGTGCCCGTCGCGCTCGCCGCCGATCTCGCCGAGCAAACGCACGACGGCCCGCACGTCGGAGCTGCCGAGCGACGGCCTGTCGTCGACGGCTCTCAAGGCGTATGTAACCCGTCCGCGCCATCCCCTTCGAAAAATCGACGCATGAGCGCTGGCTGTGAAGTGACCCCAAAGCTCGCGTAAATTTCTTTTACATACCCACCGATCGTATGAGGCGAGAGGCCGAGACGCCCGGCGATCTCCCCGCGGGTGAAGCCGGCTAACAAGAGGTTCGTGATGGTGACGTGGCGGGGCCCAAGTCGGTCCCACGGCAGGTCGGAACCCGTCGAGTCATTCTCATGCAACCACGGGATTTCCGTGAGGACGATGTGGGCGATGCGCGCCTCCCGCTCCGTGTAGAGGGGAGCGGCCATGCGACGATAGACGCTCATGAATCCGATCGTCGGCGTGTCCGTTGGACGCAACGAAAGAATACCGGGCGAGACGTCGGCGTCTGCCCACAATGCGTAGGCCCCGCTCTGAGCAAAGGAATCGTTCGGATCGGTCTGTTGACGCATCCGCGTGATCTGCCGACCCTCACGTCGAGCGAGCTCGAACAACGGAGCGGAGATCGGCCCGAGATCACGATGCTCGTTGGCACGAAGATATTTCGCGAGCCTTTCCCGGCTGAACCCCCCCGACTGCTGGATGGCAAAGCCGGGCAAAGCACCCTCGCTCACGAACTCGAAAACGCCCCACACCCAGCAATCGGCGTGAACGAGGTCGCACAGCCCGTCCATCAGCAGCTTGCGCTGATTCGGTCTGCCTCCGCCATCCTCCGATACGCGCCCTAGAAGCTCGACGATAGCCCGGGCGTCACGTCCGCTGAGGAAACCTGCATCTGCGACCGCCAACATCTTAAACGGTCGGGATACCGATAACGCTCGCATCTGTCAATTTTACCGCGAATTGCATTTTATCTGACCGCCCCCCTGATTTGGGGGGTAGGCGAGATGCCATCATGTGGCTAGGCGATGTCGGCATGAATAAACCAACGAGCATTGTAGACGCAGAGCAGTTCGACTTCGGGGCCGATTTCACAACGGAATTTTATCGAGAAGTTGCTCGGCATTTGACAAACGTGGAGGCTCGGATTAAGCCGAGCGGCGCAATGAGACTCCCAAACGCCAAGGGATGCACGATTGCGGAAGGCTCAGCCCTAATTGCCGGCGTGGAAACAAATCGGTGAGGCATTCTCCATTGCGTTAAGGCATGATTCGCGATCGCGGACCCGCGTTTGCCCAACCGGTGCCCGTTCTGCGTGCGGCTGGGTTCCAGACGACCAGCGCGATAGGACTTCTCTCCTGCCAGGGTGCCCCTTTTTGCCGTCCGTTCGACTTTGGCGCTCAGACTCCTAATTGGGTGATAGCTAGGAGGTTTACGCAGGTGTGAAGTCAACTAAACGTCAGCGAACAATAATTTACCGAATAACAGACGAAAAAATCGAATTTCTTTAGGTCCTCGTGCGCAGTGAATACGGCACTGGGATTGACCGCATTGAGCAGCCTCGCCGCCCAGATTTTTGTGGCCAACAATGGCAATCCTAATAACGGGATTCCCAGCTCGATCGCAAAATACGGGTTCAACGGCCGTGCGATTTGATGCAGAGCTGATTCCGGCTGGACCGGGAATCGGCTTTCGTAGCGCATCGATCTTCCAAGGGGAACTTTTCACTCTCAGTGTAAGCGGGAGCACCGGGGCGGGGACCGTGGGCCGCTACAATCTTGACGGCTCCGCGATCAATGAGCCCCTCGTCACGGGCATCGCTGGGCACCCCTCGGGGCTGACGGTGACCGGCGGGGCAATCTATGTCTCGTCGTGGAATACCGGGACAGTCGGGGCCTGGAATGTTGACGGATCCGAGATCAACGCGTCCTTGATCACCGGACTTGGCACGCCAACTCAACTGGCGGTCGTGGGTTCATTAAACTACATCGCGGAATTTCAAGCCCAGAAGATCAGCCTCTACACGACAGCGGGGTCAGTGGTGAATTCGTCCTTGGTCACAGGCCTCGGTCAAGTGAACGGAGTGGCCGTGGACGGCAATGACTTATTCGTTTCAGACAACAGTAACGCCAAAATTGGGCGCTACACGATAGCTGCACAACGGTCGATCCGTTCCTAATCACCGGTCTCTCGAGCCCACGCGAACTGGCGATCTTCGACGGTAGCCTCTTTGTCGCGCAAGGCCCAGTAACCTCCGGACCATCACCAAGCAACCGAATCGGAAAATTAGCTTTCGACGTTTCGACAATCAACTCGGAGCTAATTACCGGACTGAACAATCCGACCGGAGTAGCCGTGGTCGCCGTCCCAGAGCCTCACAATCACGCACCGGGCATCCTTGCGTTGCTCGCAATGATGGTGCTCATCCGGGCACCGAAGGAACGATATCAGCCGTTGAGGCGAGACGAGGGGATTCGTCGCATCCTATTGCCGTGCGTCATCGGTAAGGGAAGGGTTGCTCGGATTTTCAAGCCGGATCCGGCTTGGTTTGACGGGAGGTGCGCCCGTAGCCTCAAGGTTTCGCGGGCCGATCCTTGTTGCTCTGGTTTGTTCGTCTCGACGAGGTGTCGAAGCCATGGGCGTCGCAATTGTTCCAGAGAAACGGAGAGGCCAGCTCTCGAAAAGTGAGCGCAGGTGCAGCGGTGCGGACAGACAGCACGATTTTATTGCCGACGCTGGTCTGGGCAGATACATCTCAGAACAAAATCATGGCAAGCGTGGGGGATCCACCAGCAGCAACACCGCTCGGTCGGTTTGATAAGGCTGGTAGCAGTCTTTCGACTGAGGACGTGCGCCGGGTCGTACACTTGATTGGAGCAGTGTGCTCGCTTCGTGCGTCCGTGATCGACCGAAAGAGATACCTGCTCGATGGTATGGCGCAGCTCGTCTCCGCCGATTACGTTGCTTGGGTGCTGGCGGCGGCCACTGATCCTGGGAAAAAGCCGGTCTACGTAGGATTCGAAACTCGGGGCATCTCTGCTGAGCAGATGCCGAAGTTCCTTCGGATTCAAGCCCACCCAGCGTTGGCGGAATATTCGCAGCCGCTGCTGGTCGAACTTAGCGCCACGGGTCAGCAGGTCACCGCGAACGTGCAGGACATTTTCGATTACGCGGAGTTCGAAAGTTCGGAGTGGGGAAAGATGTGGGCCGATGCGGACATCGCTCCTCGCTGCATCATTCACCGACCCTTAGCGAATGGGGGCGTGAGCGGGATCGGATGCTACCGGAGATTGGGGCGCCCGCTATTTACCGAGTGCGAGCGATTGATCGTGCATCTGCTGCTCACAGAAATCCCGTGGCTGCACGAAATGGGGTGGCCGGGAGATTTGGGAGCGAAGGTGCCGGACCTACCGCCCCAAGGCTGGCTCGTGCACGAGATGCTACTCCAGGGATTCGACCGCTCGCGAATCGCAGCAGAACTCGGAATCTCAAGGCACACGTCCGACAGCTACGTTAAGCAGGTCTTCCGCCATCTCGGCGTGCAGTCGCAGCCTGAACTGATGGCGCGCTTCTTTCTCGGTGGCTAAGTCATTTCCAAACACGAAATCCACCTTCGATGAAGTTTCACTATCTCAGCCATTTTCTGCAATCCAGTGGCCCTTAGGACCTTCGACATCGATCCCGACCGCGTCCGCGACGCCGTGGGCGGGCGCGTTACGATCTACCGTGAGACCGCCTCGACGAACGACCTCGTCCGCCAACTCGCACTCTCCGGCGCGGCGGAAGGGGAGGTGGTCGTCGCGGATCGTCAGACCAACGGCCGGGGACAATTCGGGCGTCGCTGGGATTCGGCAGCCGGGCTCGGCCTCTGGTTCTCGCTGCTGCTTCGCCCCGCGTGGGCCAGCCAACTCGATCTCGTCACCCCGCTCGTCGCCGTTGCCGTCGCCACCGGCATTGAGAAGACAACCGGAATCTGCCCGCGGATCAAGCTGCCGAACGACGTTCTTTTCGATCGCCGGAAGGTCGCAGGCATCCTCACCGAAGCCCGCTCCGGCAAAGAGACGTTCGCCGTCGTCGGGATCGGCGTGAACGTCAGCCACGCAGCGACTGATTTCCCGATAGAACTTCAATCCACCGCCACCTCGCTGGAGCTGGCCACCGGATCGACCGTCGATCGCGAGGCGCTCCTCATCTCGATCCTCGGGGAGATTCACGGCCTCTATTCCCGGCACGCCACACCCACCACCGAGGTCCTGGATCTTTACGCCGCCCTTTCGCGCCGTCCAGATTGTGGTAGTTTCCCGGCATGAGAAAACTTGCGCTCAGTCTGGGCCTGATTTCCGTCCTTGCCTGCGACCACGTGCGAGGGGAAGACGCCGAGGAGGATTCGCCTTACGGCAACATGCACGTCCTCGCCCGCGCGATGCAGCTCATTCGCCAGGACTACGTGGACGGGCAGAAAACGTCGTTCAAAGACCTTACCTACAGCGCGCTCCGAGGAATGCTCTCGGAACTCGACCCGCACAGTTCGTTCATGGATCCGCGGGACTTCCGCGGCATGCAGGAGGATACCAAGAGTGAATTCGGCGGTTTGGGCGTCACCGTCACCACGAAGGGCGGCGTCCTCACCATCATCGGCGTGTCGGATGGGACGCCCGGATTCACCGCAGGGCTCCTCCCCGGAGATCAGATCCGAAAGATCAACGACGTCGCGACGGACCGGCTAACGATGGGCGACGCGGTGGAAATGCTCCGCGGTGAGCCCGGGGAGAAAGTCACTCTCACGATCGCGCAACCGGCGACCGGCGAACTCAAAGACGTCACCGTCGCCCGTGCCGTCATCAAGGTCCCGAGCGTCGTCGATGCGTCGATTCTCCCAGAGGTTCGAACCGCCGGTCACAAGATCGGATACGTCCGGATCGAGCAGTTCAACGAGCCCACCTCCGGCGAACTCGCCAAGGCTCTCGATAGGCTCGAGGGCGAGGGGATGGAGGCACTCGTGCTGGACCTTCGTTTCAACCCCGGCGGATTACTCGGGAGTGCCGTCGACGTCTGCGCGGAGTTTCTGCCGCCCAACACCCGAGTCGTCTCGACCGAGGGGCGCTCGCCGTCACGGGAATACGTCACGCGCGGGATGTCCGGTGAGCCCCGTGCGTATCCGCTCGCCATCCTCATCAACAACTCGAGCGCCAGCGGCTCCGAGATCGTGGCCGGAGCGCTGAAGGATCTCCAGCGAGCAATCCTCGTTGGCGAAACGACCTTTGGGAAAGGCTCAGTTCAAAGCGTCGTGTCGCTGCCCGACGGCTCGGCGATGCGTTTCACGACCCAGAAATACTACACTCCGAGCCGAAAACCGATTCACGAATACGGTGTCGAACCCGACATTCGCTGCACGATGACACTTGCCGAAGAAGCAGATCTCTACCGTGAACGCCGTCGCCGCTCCGTGCCGGGGCTCACCGAATCGGAACAACCGACCGCCATCGCTGATCCGCAGCTCGATCGCGCCGTCGACGCGCTCACTGGGGTTCTCCTTTACGCCGACAAGGACAAGCCGAAGGAAATCGACGAGGGATAGGCACGCGCGCGGTGGGGGAGATTCTCAGCGGAGACTCCAAGCCGATCGGCTTGGCGATCGAGACGTCCTGCGACGAGACGGCCGTCGCGGTCCTGCGGGGTCACGACGACCTTCTAGCCAGCGAAGTCTGGTCCCAGGCCAGCATTCATTCGGAATACGGCGGAGTCGTCCCAGAAGTCGCGTCTCGGAATCACGGCGACGCGCTCCCCAAACTCGTGCTAACTGCACTGCGCCGTGCCGGAATCGAGCTCAGCGCCATCGACCACTTTTCTGCCACGACCGGCCCGGGGCTCCCCGCCGCCCTCCTCGTCGGCGTCGCGCTTGCCAAGTCGCTCGCGATCGCTCGAGCGCGCCCCTTCCTCGCGATCAATCATCTGGAAGGTCATCTGCTCTCGCCGTTTTTCGGTGACGCAACCATCACCCCTCACGTCGCGCTGGTGGTCAGTGGCGGCCACACGCTGCTGGTCGACGTGAAGGGATACGGGGAATCCTCCATTCTCGGGACCACGGTGGACGACGCTGCGGGCGAGGCCTTCGACAAGGTCGCTAAGCTGCTCGGTCTCGGGTATCCGGGCGGTGTCGAGATCGATCGACTGGCCTCCGAGGGCGACGCGGCGCGCTACGACTTTCCGCGCAGCATGCTTCACTCGGGCGACTTTCAGTTCAGCTTCAGCGGCTTGAAAACGGCGGTCCGCTATTGCTTTGACCGCGAACGGGCGGCACTGCCGGACGCCTGCGCCTCGTTTCAGGAGGCAGTCGTCGACGTTCTGATCGGAAAAGCGGAGCGAGCTTTGGAGCAAACGGGCCGAACCTGCCTCGCGCTGAGCGGCGGCGTCAGCTCGAACCGGCGACTCCGCGAGCGGGCCGAGGACCTGACGCAGCGACGCGGAATCAATCTTCGCCTCGCCGCACCCGCACTTCGCACCGACAACGCGGCGATGATCGCCTTCGTCGCTTCCCACCAGTATCCGACCCGCGGCGGATCTCCGCTCGATACCGACATCACGCCGACGTTTCGCGGTTTCTGATTTTTAAAGGCTCTCAGACCTGCACGACCTCGACCTGCACGTTCATGCCGAGAGCGGCTCCAGGGGGGCCGCTCCACGAACCCGTCACCGGATTTGCTTTCTCTGGGTCTCGGTTCACGGCGACCGACACGTGCTGCGACCCGGCGTAGGTATTGTTCGTCGGGTCGAACCCACGCCAACCCGCACCCGGAATGTAGATCTCGGTCCAAGCGTGGGTCGCCCCATGTTGATCGCCCGGGGGCGTTTCCAGGTATCCGCTGACAAATCTCGCGCCGAACCCCCAAGCCCTCGCCGATTCCATCATCAAAGCCGCGAAGTCTCGGCAGGAGCCCGATCCCAGCGCGAGCGTCAAGGCAGGCGACTGCACGCCGGGCTCGTCTCGTCGTTTGTAGATAAACCGCTTGGGAATGGCGTGATTCAGACTGGAAAGGAGGTCGAAGGTTCCGACCAATTGTCCAGGTCGGTAGAAATCCGACAGCCAGTTTTGCAGCTCAGGTCCGTCGTTCGGATACGCCGAGAGGCGATAAGGAATCAGCTCCGGCTGTTCGTCCATCGCGTATCGAAACGGGTAGGATGTGGCCGAGGGGTCGATTACGAAATCAAGGGGGTTCTCCTGGTAGTTGGCGACCACGACCTCGCTCAGGACGCTCAACCGATCGGCGAGCGTCGGAAAGGTCACGTTCGCGATCGAATTCCCATACATGTCACGCAGCCAGCGGACATCGGCGCGGGGATAGATTTCCAACTTCGAACTCTCGATGTGCACGTCGTGACCCTCCCGCGGACGCACGATCACGCGATGAGGACCGAAGCTCACCGGCTGGTCGTAGCGGTATTCAGTCAGGTGGGCGATGCGGATACGTTTCATGGGAGTTTTGGCCAGGGTCCGGACGGATAGACACCCGACCTCCGAGACTCGCGGGATCGACGCACCGGGGCAATGACGCTTTCTCGCCAACTCGACGGCGACGGTGAGGAGTTCTTCTCGGTTTCCTGCTACGCCGGTTCGCCTTGAATCTCGATAACGTCCTCGGCACCGGCGATCCCGGCAGCCCGAAGTTTCCGTTCCAGGAAGGACAGCTCGCGCTGCCCGGCACGCGCAGATTAACCGTTGAGCCGCCCCCAGCCGAAAATTCTTCCAATCCCGCGAGCTCTCGGAGTTTATCGCATGGGTGGAATCGTCCGGCACCCCGACCACCCAGCACTCCCATCCCCACGCGGAGATTGAGACCCTCGTGCGAGAACGGGACCTGCCAGGACTGCGTGCGCTTTGCGAGGATCGTCCGGCATTCGAGCTGGCTCACCTGCTGACCGAACTTTCTCCCGAGCTCCGCGCCGTCGCCTTTCGCTCGCTGCCGAAAGCCCTCGCGGCCGACGCTTTCGAATACCTCCACTCCGAGCAACAACTCGATCTCCTGCGTGCGCTGGGGACCCAGGAAGCCGCTGGGATTCTCGACGAGATGGCGCCGGACGATCGCACGGCCCTCCTCGAAGACGTGCCCGCTCACGTCCAGAAGCAACTCATCAGCCACCTCGATGCTCGCGAGCGTGAGATTGCCACCCATCTCCTCGGATACGACGAGCACAGCATCGGTCGGCTGATGACCCCCGACTACATGGCGCTCGCCAAGACGATGTCGGTCCGCGAAGCCCTCGATCACATTCACGCCAACGGTCGCGACAGCGAAACGCTCAACGTCGTTTACGTCATCGATCCTCGCGGAAAGCTCATCGACGGGATTCGCATCCGCAAACTCCTGCTCGCCGACCCCACCGACAAAATAGGCGACCTCGTTTCGCACACCCTCATCTCGCTCCTCGCCGGAGACTCCGCCGAGAGCGCGGTCGAAATCTTTCGCCAGACTGACCTCTACGCGCTCCCCGTAACGAGTAGCAGCGGAAAAATTCTCGGCATCGTGACGCTCGACGACGTCCTCGACGTCGCCGAGCAGCGTGCGACCGACGACATGCAGCAGGTCGGCGGATCCGCCCGCCTCGAACTTCCCTATCTCGAACTCAGCGTCTGGCGAATGCTTCTCAAACGCGGCCCCTGGCTCATCATTCTCTTCTTCGGCGGACTCCTCACCGCCAACGCAATGGCGTATTTCGACAACGAGATCGAGAAGGCCGCGGTCCTCGTCATTTTTCTGCCGCTCATCATCGCCAGTGGGGGCAACTCAGGATCGCAGGCCGCCACGCTCGTCATCCGCGCCCTCGCTGTCGGCGAACTCCGCCTCCGCGACTGGTTCCGCGTGCTCACTCGCGAAATCCTCAACGGACTCGCCATCGGCGGCACCCTCGGTCTCACCGGTCTGGCCATCGTCTCGGTCAGCGCCCAGTTTAACCCGATCTTCACCGACTACTGGCTCCACGTCGCCGCCACCGTCGCGGTTTCGCTGACCGGGGTCGTCCTCTGGGGCAGTCTCGTCGGCAGCATGCTGCCGCTCGTCCTCCGCCGCTGTGGACTTGATCCCGCGACCTCGAGCGCCCCGTTCGTGGCAACCTTCGTCGACGTCACCGGGATCGTCATCTACTTCAGCGTGGCAGCCTTCTTCCTGCGCGGGCTGCTGCTCTGACGAGCCGTTTGAACTCGCCGCCGCGACCTGAAGACTTGCCTCCCCCGCGAGTCCGTCGATGATCGGCGCCCGTGTCCGGACTCAATCCAACCATCGCCGCGCTCTCGACCCCGCCGGGCGAGGGCGCGATCGCGTTGATCCGGATGTCCGGCCCGGATACGTCCAGCGTTCTCGAAGGAATTTTTCGCTCCTCCCGTCCGCCCGCCCCCCGGCAGGCCACCCTCGGACGGATCGTCAACCGCGAAGGTGCCACCATCGACCAGGTGGTCGTCACCACTTACCCAGGCCCCGCCAGCTACACCGGCGAAGACGTTGCGGAGATCGGTTGCCACGGGGGAATTTTGAATGCGGCCCGCGTTCTGCAGACCGTCCTGTCCGCCGGCGCGGCCGGTGCCGGTCCGGGCGAATTCACCCAACGCGCCTTCCTAAATGGCAAGCTCGACCTGACCCAAGCCGAAGCCGTGATGGATCTCATCCGCGCCCAGACCCCCCGCGCCGCCGCCGCCGCCGCCGAGCAGCTCGAAGGCCGGATCGGTGCCGCGACGAACCAGATCCGCGACGCCATCGTCGAAATCACGGCGCACGTCGAAGCTTTCATCGACTTCCCCGAGGAAGGCATCGATCCCGACACCGGCGAACTTCTCCTCACCAAGCTCGACGAAGCGCGAACTCAGATCACCGACCTCCTCGCAACCGCCGACGAAGGCCGTGTCCTCCGGGAAGGCGTTCGGCTCGCCATCTGCGGCCGACCCAACGCCGGCAAATCCAGTCTTCTGAATCGCCTTCTCGGTTTTGAACGCGCGATCGTCAGCCCGACGGCGGGAACGACCCGCGACACGATCGAAGAATCCATCAGCCTGCGGGGGATCCCGTTCCGCGTCGTCGACACCGCCGGGCTCCGCGACACCGACGACTCCGTCGAGCGCGAAGGAGTGGATCGAGCCCGCCGCGCCATCGATCGCGCCGATCTCGTCGTCCGCGTCGTCGACGGCGCCTCCGGTGAGGGTGTCTCCGATCCCCCGGCAACCGAGGAAGAATTCGTCGTTCTCAACAAATCCGACGTTGGTTCGGATCACGGAGATACTGGCGGGCACCGCATTTCGTGCGTCACCGGAGCCGGAGTGGATGACCTGGTGGATCAACTGGTGGCCCGCGTCGCGCCAACGCACGAATCCGGTTCACTGGCCGCCATCAACGCCCGGCATCAAGCCTGCCTCACGCTGGCCGCCGATTCGTTGGCGGCAGCCGCCGAGGCTCTCCGCACCGGGACCGAGCCGGAATTCATCAGTCTTGATCTGCACGCCGCGCTCGACGCCGTCGGTAACGTCGTGGGCCGGGTTGACTCCGAAGACATCCTCGGCAAGATCTTCAGTTCCTTCTGCATCGGCAAATGAGCCTGTATTCCCATCTCTTCAAGCCGGTCCTCTTCCAGCTCGACCCCGAGCGAGCCCACGACCTCGCGCTCGCCGGTCTGCGCGCGGGCGGCCGCACGCCCAGTCTTCTCACCGCCACCTTCGGACCTCCCCCCTGCTTCGAGCGCGAGGTCGGCGGCGTCCAATTCCGGAATCCCGTCGGGCTCGCGGCGGGTATGGACAAGAACGCGATTGCTCTTCCAGCTTGGGAGGCTCTCGGGTTCGGCTTCATCGAGGTAGGAACCATCACGGCACACCCCCAGCCGGGCAACCCCACGCCCCGACTCTTCCGCTACCCGGAGCTTGGCGCGCTCGTCAATCGCTTCGGTTTTAACAACGACGGCTCGACCGCCGTCGCGGCACGCCTCGAACATCTCCGAGATTCTGGCCGTTGGCCAAGGATCCCGGTTGGCGTCAACATCGGGAAGTCAAAAGTCACCGAACTCGCCGACGCCGCGGCCGATTACCGTGAAAGTTTCACGAAGCTCCAGACTTTCGGCGATTACTTCGTCGTCAACGTCAGCAGTCCGAACACGCCGGGCCTGCGCGACCTCCAACACGTCGACGCCCTGCGGTCGATCATGGACACCTTGCGCAGCGTCGATTCGAGGAAGCCGATTTTTGTCAAGATCGCACCGGATCTCGCCGCGGCTGATCTCGATCCGCTCGTCGACATTCCCGGCATTTCCGGATTCGTCGCGACCAACACCTCGCTCGACCACTCCGCTCTCCCGCCCGACCGCGACGAAACCGGCGGCCTCAGCGGCACTCCGATCACCAAGCGAGCCCACGAGATTTTGCTCGCTCTCCGGGCCCGAACCCGCCTTCCGATCATTGCATCCGGCGGCATCACGTCGGGAGAGGATGGGAGCGACCGTCTCGAAGCGGGCGCGAATCTCGTCCAAATCTACACCGGATTCGTTTACAAAGGACCGGGCCTCATCCGGGACATCTGCAACTCCGCCCAGAAATCGGGCTAAATTCCAAACCCCGCATACTCTCGTCCAGTTCGCCACCCACCTCACCAGCCCTATGACCAATTGGAAATCCACCCCGCTGACCCTCGGCCACTCGCCCGACCCCGACGACGCCTTCATGTTCTACGCGATGGCCGAAGAAAAGATCGATCTTCGCGGCTACCGCTTCGAGCACACCCTCCAGGATATTCAGACCCTCAACGAGCGCGCGACCCGCGGCGAACTCCACATTACGGCCGTCTCGATTCACTCACTCGCCTACGTCCTCGATAAGTATGCCCTCCTCGCCAGCGGAGCGAGCATGGGCGACGGCTACGGCCCGATGTTCATCGTCAATACCGGAACCGGCCCGGCCCAGACGGCGACGCTCGAAGAACGGAAAGACTGGCTGCGCTCGAAGAAAATCGCCATCCCCGGCGAGATGACCAGCGCCTTCCTGTCCGCGCAGCTTCTCCTCGGCAAAATGAGCAACTACGAGGTTGTTCCATTTGACGAAATTTTCGACGCCGTCCGCTCCGGAAAGGTGGACGCCGGTGTCATCATCCACGAGGGACAATTAACCTACTCCCGTGACGGCTTCGACAAGGTCGTCGATCTCGGAGAATGGTGGAAAGACCGCACGGGCCTCCCGCTCCCCCTCGGCGGCAACGTCATCCGCAAGGACATCCCGTCCGAGGTTCAGGCCGAGCTCTCCGAGATCCTTCACGAAAGCATTCGCTACGGTTTGGAAAACCGCGTCCCCGCCGTGGCCCACAGCATGTCGCACGCTCGCGGCATGGACACCCCGCTCGCCGACGAATTCATCGGGATGTACGTGAACGACTACACCCTCGACTACGGTGACGCCGGCCGCAGCGCGATCCGTCAGTTCCTCGACGAAGGCCACGCCGCCGGACTCATCCCCAAGCCGACCGAACTGGAATTCGTCGGCTGAGCCCAGAATCCAAGCGACAGCCGGAGCTCGCGAATTCCGACCGAAACCTCCTGAAGCTCGGTAGCCGCGTGGACCTCCGGGCCGCGCGACGGCGATCTCTGGATCCACCGAGGTCCCTGACCGCCTCGCGAAGCGGCAGCAAATCGAAGTTCGTCAAACCTACCCAAGGCAGCAATGACCACAAACGCGAGGGAGCCCCGGCCACACCGAAGCACTACTCAGGTGTCGCGCCGCCCGCAGGCGGCTGCCGGACCAACTGATCAGACAGCGCATCGATCTTTGCAATGATCTCGTCGTTGCCCTCGTCGAGCTCGAGTGCCTTCTTCCAATACAGCATCGCTTCAGCCGTCCGGTTAAGAGCCGAATAGGCGTCCGCGACGTGATCGTAAACCACGGCATCCGGTGGATCGATGGTCCGGGACGCTTTCAACAATTCCTCGAGCGCCTGCTCATACCGGCCCTTCTTGTAGTATAGCCAACCGAGGCTATCGATGAACGCCGCGTTGTTCGGCTCCATGGTCAGAGCCCGTCGGATCAACTGCTCGGCTTCGTCAAGTTTCTCGCCCCGCTCGACCCACATGTAACCCAGCGCGTTGTAGGCAACCGCAGCGTTGTCCGGATCCAGCTCGATGGCGTGCCGAAGGAGTTCGTCCGCCTTGTTTGTCCGGCCCGCCATGTCTGCGGCGATCCCGTATTCCAGGTAAAATTCCATCCCGAGCAACTCCGGGGCCCCCGAGCTGGCTTCGACCAAAGCGGTTTCAAACGCAGCCATCGCTTCGTCATGGCGTTCGGCCAGGCTCAATGCCCGCGCGTGGAGGTAGGTGAACGCCGGGGATTGCGGGAACAATTCCCGCGCTTTCGCCAAACGGTCCGCGGCACGGTCGAACTCGCCCGTCATCATGAGCAACTTCACCAATTGGTCGTAGAGGAAGCCGTTCGTCTTATCGATGATCAGTGCTTGTTCCACGCAAGCCAACGCCTTGGAATACTCCTCGCGATCAATGTAGAGCTGCCGGAGCTGGTCGTAAGCCGCAAGGTCGAGCGGGTTGCGCAAAATCACTTTCTCGAAGACCGGGATCGCTTCGTCCGTCCGCCCGGTCTCCATCAAGCTGCTAGCAAGCTTCTCCTGAATCTTCGGCAACATCGAGTTCACCTCTTCCGCCCGCCGGTAGATCCCGACCGCTGGCTCGTATTGCTGATGAATCAAGTAAAAATCCCCGACCCGCGCCAGACTCTCGGCGTCCTCACCGGCGGTGTCGATCGCGCGCGCCATCGCGGTCCCGATCCGGGGTAGCAATTCGTCATCGAGAAACGCGTCACCCGGCGTCGATGACGAATAGAAATCGGCCAGAGACAACCAGAACCGCGTTTCTTCACTGTCACTCTCCGCAGCCCGATCGAGTGCCTTCATCGACAGCTCACGGTCGCCCTGAGACTGACCGATCTCCCACAGCGCCTCGTAGCCACCAAATTCTCGCGGCGCGGCTTCGATCGCCATCTCTGCATACTTCGTCGCGAAATCCGTTTTCCTCAGATGCCGCAAATAGATCGAAGACAGCGCCAGCGCCGGTGCCGGATCTTCCGGCTTTGCCTTGACGGCATCCTTGAGAACGCCAATCGCCTCGGCCGATTCACCTCGGCGAAGATAATCATACGCGACGTCGACTGCCAAAGTCGTAAAACCCGGATCGATCGTGAGGACGCGCCGGTAATCGGCGAGCGCCTCCTCGGGCCCGTCGCTTTCCTCGATGAACATCCCGGTGATGAACCGAGCCATCGCCTCCGCCTGCCGCTCAGCCTTGGAATTTAGTTTCGCACGCTTCGGCGCGCGCTGCCCCTCGTCGAGCAGATAGTCGGACGATAGGCCAGGCTCAGCCGCCTCGGCGAAGACCGGGGCGGCGGGTACGCACAAAAAAACCGCTGCTCCAGCGAGAATCCCGCGGAGCGAAGCGATTTTTAGCGCCGATCCCGTCTTCATCCGGGAACGATAGTCGCTAGGACTTGTAGCGCAACCGCTTCTTGTGGCGATTGGCTTTCATCCGCTTGCGACGCTTGTGCTTCGCAATTTTTGCTTTTCGTGTTTTTTTGAGCGAACCCATTTAGATACTGATTAGTAGACCACTTTGTTGAGCGGATATTCGATGATTCCTTCGGCTCCCAAGGCTTTGAGCCTCGGAATCATTTCCCGGACGGTCTTCTCATCGAGCACCGTTTCGACCGCCACCCATCCGTCGTGAGCCAGGGGCGAAACTGTAGGGTTCCTCAAAGAAGGCAAAGTCTCAAGTAAATTGTTCAAAGATTCTTCCGGCAGATTCATCTTCAGGCCGACCAAGTCCCTCGCCGTCAGTGCTCCGTCGAGCAACAGCTGGAGGGTTCGCATTTTTTCGCGCTTCCAACTATCGCGCGCCGAAGCGCGGTTCGCGATGAAAACCGGGAACGATTCCATCAGCGTTGAAACGATCCGGAGATTGTTGGCACGGAGCGAATTTCCGGTCTCCGTGATGTCGACGATCGCATCGACCAGATCCGGCACCTTCACCTCGGTTGCTCCCCAGGAAAATTCCACCTTCACGTCCACGCCCTCTTTTTCGAAATAACGTGTCGTTAGCCCGACCGCTTCGGTGGCGATTCGCTTCCCGGCGAGATCGGAAACTTTGCGGATCGGTGATGCGTCTGGGACGACCAGCACCCAACGGGTCGGGTTCGCGCTGACCTTGCTGTAGGGCAACTCGAACAGGGCCTCGACGTCAGACTCATTTTCAGCGACCCAATCCTTCCCCGTGATACCGCAGTCGAGAAACCCGTCCTCGACGTAACGGCTCATTTCCTGCGCGCGCAGCAGGCGAACCTCGAGTTCAGGATCGTCGATGGACGGCTTATACGACCGCTTCGAACCCGAAATCGTGTAGCCAGCCTTGTCGAAAAGGGCCAGCGTGGCGTCGAAAAGACTGCCCGACGGCAGACCGATGGTGAGTTTTTTCTCGCTCATAACAGGGGCCGGGGAGGGTAGCAGGGTCGACCCACACTGCAAGGCGCTTCGTGCGCAGCTCTTACGAGAACCCCAGCTCGCTATCCGACGAACCGCAGATGGTGCTCGTGAGGTGGTCGAAGCTCTGGCGAAGCGAGTCCACCGGGTCACCCGGCGTCTCGTCCTGTTCGACGACAAACCAGCGGCAACCCGCCGCTTCCGCGGCTGCGACGATGGCCGAAAAATCAAGCGTGCCGGCACCGAGTTCGCAATACGTCGGTTTGTTCGCTGCGGTGAAGCCGTAATCCTTGAGGTGCATAATCGGAAGACGCCCGTCGAGCTTGCGGCACCAAGCGGCGTTCTCACCCCCTCCGTAGTGGATCCAATAGGTGTCCAGCTCCGCCTGTAGATTCGCGCGATCCGTCTCGCCGTAGATCCGATCCAGAACGGTCACGCCATCCGTTTTGAGAAACTCCATCGCGTGATTGTGATACGTCAGCGTCACGCCTTCCGCCGCCAGATGAGCCCCGGCAGCGTCCAGCTTTTTAATCAGTTCACCGACGCTCGACGAATCCGTCAGGTCAAATCCGGCCGGATAGGGATATGCCGTCAGGCCGCAATTGAGGATCTTGAGTTTTTGCACCACCGCCGCTGGATCGCTCAGCAGCTTGTCGCCGTCCGCGTGCGCCGAGCAAACTGTCAGCCCCTCGGCGTCGAGGATCTTCGCGAGTTCCTGGTCGGAGATCGGACCCAGCCCAGCAACCTCGACCGCAGTGTATCCAACGTCGCGGAGTCGACGGAGGGTTTTCGCGATGCCAGAAGGCGTCTTCAGAAGATCGCGGCAGGTGTAGAGCTGAGCAGCAATTTGAGAACGATTCATGCGACCCGCATTCAACCCGGAGTTCGTCTTTCACCCAAACTGATTTTTCCGGGGTGGCGGATGGGGTGGGATTGCCTTGCAGGGCCAAGGCTTTCTCCGCTGCGCTCCGAATCGAACCTCTCATCGAGCGTGGGTTCGAACCCCACCCCAAGGAAGGTTTTCCATAACGAGGAGGGGTGGCGGATGGGGTGGGATTGCCTTGCAGGGCCAAGGCTTTCTCCGCTGCGCTCCGAATCGAACCTCTCATCGAGCGTGGGTTCGAACCCCACCCCAAGGAAGGTTTTCCATAACGAGGAGGGGTGGCGGATGGGGTGGGATTCGAACCCACGGTGACATCGCTGCCACGCTCGATTTCGAGTCGAGTGCCTTCGACCGGGCTCAGCCACCCATCCGTTGAGCCGTGAATCATAATTCTCTTACCAACAATTGCAACTCTCGCTTCGCGCGATTCCGCCATTTTCACTCGCCCCTTTCCGGTGGTAACCTCCGCCGATGAACATCCTTTTGGCCGCGAGCGAACTCGAACCCTACGCCAGCACCGGGGCCTTCGGGGAATCCGTCAGCTCTCTCGTCACCGAGCTCCGCGCGCAAGGTCACGACGTCAGCGTGGCGATCCCGTTCTACCGAACTGCCCGCGAGACCAAGAGCCGCGCCCCCAAACGCACGGGCGCAAAATTCTCGATTCCCATTGGCAGCAACAACCTCACTTGCGAGATCCGCGAGGCCCGGACGTCGGACGGCGTCCAGATCTTCTTCGTCGAACGGGATGAATTCTTTGATCGGTCCGGCATCTACGGTGCCGACGGGCGTGACTACCAGGATAACTCCGCACGCTTCGCGTTTTTCGCGAAAGCGGTAATCGAGCTCGCCAAACGGATGGACCCCGCCCCGGACGTCATTCAGGCCCACAACTGGCAGGCTGCGCTCGTTCCCGTTTTCGCCGCCCACCAACGTCTCGGGATTCCGACGGTTCTCGTCGCCGAAAACCTCGAATACCAGGGCAACTTCTGGAGTTACGACTTTGGACTCACCAACCTCCCCGGCGAATATTTTTCCGCCCGCGGTCTCGAATACTTCGGGAGCCTGAACTACCTCAAGGGCGGTATGCTGGCCGCGAACGCGGTCGTCGTTCCGGGTCCGCGTTTTGTCTCCGAAATCCAGACGCCCGCCGGGGGAAGCGGACTCGATCCGGTCACCCGCGAGAAGGCCGGCAAGATCGAGGGCATCGCGCCCGGTCTCGACACCTCGCTCTGGAACCCGGCCGCGGATTCCTCCATTGCAAAAAAATACAAAGCACCCGAAGGCAAAATCGCGAACCGCAAAGCTTGGCTCGCCAAAGCCGACCTCGCCATCGAAGCCAACGCCCCGCTCGTTCTGGTCGCGACCGAGGCCATGACACTCGACGGGATGCCGGCTCTCCTCCCGGCGATTGATCGGATCATTGAATCCGGAGCGCGGATCGTCATTCTGGGGCCGGTCGACGATAGCAACCTAGCCGACCTTCAATACGCCGTTCGCAAGCACGCCGGAAGATTGACTTGGATCCCGGAAGCCGACGAAAAAACCCTCCGCCTCGCCTTGGCCGGGTCGGACATCCTTCTTTCCGCCGATCCCATTGCAGCGTCTGCCGACGTCCTCCAAAAGGCACTCCGTTACGGGGTGATTCCCGTAAGCCTCACCTGCGGCGGGATCGCCTCGCTCACGCCAGCCTACCGACCCGGCAGTCAGTCGAGTTTGGGCTTCACCTTTAACGCCCGCAACGCGGATGCCGTCGCCGACATCATGCGGTTCGCAACCACCGTTTTTCGCGATAAGGACGAGTGGAAGACCCTGACCACTCGCGCGATGAGTCTCGACTTTTCGTGGACCGCCACAGCGTCGCGCTACGCTTCGCTCTACCAGAGCCTGGCCGGCGGTTCCGCGCGCCTGGCGGCCTAGAGCGCAGCCATGCTGCCCGAGATTCGCACCGAGATCCCCGGCCCGCTCTCGCTCGAGTTGGCTGGGGAGCTGCGTCGATACGAATCGCGAAACGTCACGTTCACCAGCCCCCAATTTCCAATCTTCTGGGAACGCTCGGAGGGCGTGAACGTTTGGGACGTCGACGGAAATCAGTACCTCGATTTCACGTCGGGATTCGCGGTGACCGGTCTCGGGCACGGCGCGCCCGCCGTCCGCCAGGCCGCTCACGATCAACTCGACCGCCTCGGCCACGCCATGGGAGACGTCCATCCCTCCCGCTCGAAGGTCGAATTGTGCCGGCGACTCAGCGAAATCACGTTCGAACGGTGGAATTGCGGCACGGCCCGCACGATTCTCGCCAGCTCTGGATCCGAAGCCGTCGAGGCTGCGCTGAAGACCGCGCTTCTCCACACGGGGAAAGCCGGCGTTCTCTCGTTCGAGGGTGGCTACCATGGTCTCGGGCACGGTGCGCTCGCCACCGGCGGAATCGATTACTTTCGCCGCCCGTTCGAGGCTCAACTCGGACGCTTCGGAGTCCAGGCCGCTTATCCATCCGGGCCAGACGCCGACCTCGAATCGATCGAGAATCAAATTCGCCGCGCACTTCGCGACCAGAAGATTGGAGCCATCCTCGTCGAGCCAATCCAGGGTCGAGGCGGGGAGATTTGTCCACCTCCCACGTTCCTACCGCTCCTGCGATCGATCGCAGACGAGTCAGGCGCCGTCCTCATTTTCGACGAAATCTACACCGGCTTCAACCGAACTGGCGCCCTCTTCGCGTGCGACCTCGTTGGCACCGTTCCTGACCTAATTTGCCTCGGCAAGGGCCTCACCTCCGGTTTTCCGCTCTCGGCGTGCGTAGGAGGGGCGGAAACCATGGATTGTTGGCCGCCCTCGACCGGAGAGGCCCTTCACACGAGCACCTACCTCGGTCATCCCGTGGGCTGCGCCATGGCGCTCGCCTCGATCGCCCAGCACCTTCGACCGGAAACCCGCGAAATGGTCAACGCGACGTCCGCACGCCTCGACCAGGCGCTGACGTCCCTCCGGCTCGACCGGATTGGAGCGCTCCGCGGAACCGGGCTCCTGCGCGGAGTCGAAATCGTCCACCCCGACGGCACACCGGACGCAGAGACCGCCAGCTTCCTGATAACCAGCCTGCTCCAGCGCGGCCTCATCGTGTTGACAGGCTCCCCGACCGGGCACGTCCTTTCGCTGACTCCCCCGTTCGCACTGAGCGACGAGGAGATCGCGCTCCTCGTCCAAGAAATTGCCGAGTTACTCGCTTAGCCTTCGCCCGGAATCCTCGATCCCTACGAATACGTGACGTCGCGGCCAGGATCCGTCTCGTAATCCAGTGCCAGACGGTCGGTGGTGAATGGCCGGATCACTTCCTCAAGGTATTTTACGTGGTGCGGTGCATCGCGATAAACGGCAAGCCGCTCCATGTTTTCCAATTCAACTGCCAGGAAGAACGGCCATTCGGCGTCTGGGTCGATCCGCTTGCCACAGCGAACGCTCTGCACTTCGGGGATTTTCAAGAGCATCATGCGGGTCTGCCGCATCATCCACTCGACTCGATCGTCGTCCACCCCGTCAGCCAACTTAAAGAGCACGAGGTGGTGAACCATTCGAAATCCTTCGCCCTCCCCGCCGCCGATGCAATCAGCGCGACCAGTCGAGAGCGCCCTTTTTTACCGCGTAAATGTAGCCGAACAGAAGGATCGTCACGAAGCTCAACATGCTCCAAAGGATCAGCGTTCCGTGCAACGCGATGTAATCGCGGAAGACGACCGCCCACGGATACATGAAGACAATTTCGATGTCGAAAAGGATGAACAACATCGCCACCAGGTAGAATTTGACGCTGAAACGTGGCTGGGGGCCAGGCTCCGGCAACATCCCGCACTCGTAAGCCGTGTCCTTGATCACCGACCGCTTACCCGCCCGACCAAGAACGATGTTTGCCAGCAACGCCACGGTGGCAAAACCCACCGCCACGATCACGTGAATCAAAATCGGAACGTAATCTTGCTGCATACCAAATCCTTTCTACGAGCGGAGAACACCCGAGGCAATGCCGGAAATTGCGGACGAACCGCGATTATTTCGAAGACGCCGCTGCCGCCGCGGCAGCCGCTGCGGCTGGCGAACCAGCTGGCGGCGGTGGCGGGATGAGAGCCTTGGAGATCGAAGCCAATCCCTTATATTTTTTACCAGACTTTTTGACCATCCCACGGGAAACCAGGTTCTGGAGTTTTTCGTAAGCACGGAGCCGAAGCATTTCTTCGCCACCACTCGCGGCGTTCCGAGCCTTCAACCGCTCGTGAACGACGTCAAAGAGTTGTTTGAACTCGAACGACGTGCTTTTAGCCGAGAGGGCAGCAACGAGTTCTTCAGTGACAAGGTCAGGGAGTCGACGAGAGAAAGCACTTTTTCTTTGCATAGCGGGAGAGCTAGGATAGCACCCTTCGGCGAAAAGTCAGCCAGTTTTTCCAGCCCCCCCTGTCTCGCTGAACATTTGCAACAATTCAGCCCCGGCGGCGGACCCAGACATCCACCGGGACCAGGAGGATCGCTCCAACCAAGAACCACGGTGCGAGTTCGCTGACCGACCGCACAACTGAACCGGTGGGCCGGAAGACGTCGGTCACTGGAGGGTCGAGCTCACCGTTGCCGGCGGCGGCCAGCCGTTCCAGATCCGGCCCGACTTCCCGAAGCACGTCAAATTCGCCAACTCCCGCCGCCTCCGCGACGGCCTTCACCGGCGGGCGATCTCCGACCCGGACCGAATACTCGCCCACCAGACCGCCGCCTCCGCCTTTGAAATCCGCCCGATACCGCCCCGCCGCAACCTGCTCCGCTCGCCGAGCTTGCGAATCCCTTAATTTCGTCACCTCGACATCCGCATCGTTGAGGAACATCCCGTCGGCGTCGCGCGCCTCGACCACCACGACCTCATCGTCGCCGGATTGGGCCACCCGCGCCGTTACGCCGCTGGCTTCGGACCCGCGACCAGCCGAACGCGCCACCTGAACGATCAGTTTTCCAAACCCCGGCCACTCCACCCAATCGCTGGTCCAGCGCCCCTTCAAATCGCTCGTGAAAGCCGCCACCCGCCCGAGTCCCACTCTCGCCATCGCCAGCAACGGCTCGTCTCGCTCGGTCGCCAGGAGCACTCGCGAGCCTTCCTTCACACTCGTCGCGTTGTATCCGAGCAGAAAGGGGACGTTCTCCCAATCGATCCCGCTGATCTCGTCCCCGACCGCCACGACCGTGGGCTGGAACGCGGTTTCGACCACGTTGGTGCGCGTCGCCCGCATCGTTTCCTCGGAAAAAATTCGCGGAAGGGAGAGCGCGTCCGACGTCAGGTAAAACCGACCGCCACCGCGCTCCGCCAAGGCCCGAAGGAACTCCGTGTCGCGGTCCGATTCCGAGCCCAACGCCACCACGGAGATCGTGATCCGCTGGGCGAGCATTGCCCCGGCCAGCTCCAGCGACTTGAACCCCCCCGCCTCCTTCTCCTCGGCGTCCGCGGCGTCGGAGAAGAGGATGACGTGCCGGATCCGGGCATCGACTTCGCGCAGCGCCCGGTAAACGGCGACCAGCGCGGTCGTAACGTAAACACCCCCGCCTCCGGCCTGAATCGACAACACTCGCTCGGCAGTGAGCGACCGATCGGTCAGCGGCCCGAGCGGGACAACCGGATGCGCTTCGATATCAACTGCCAGCACGCCGAAGAGGTCTTTGCTCTGGAGCGCATCCATGGCCCGCACCGCACCTTCGTCGGCGAGTGCCATCTTCGTCTGCCCACCCACCACCGCCGACATCGAACCCGATCGATCCAGCGCGATCACCAATGCGGAGACCGGCAGCTCCGCGGAATCCTCGTAAGCAATCTCGACCGGCGAAAGATCAGCCAACGGCGTCTCGGCGTAGCCTCCAGCCGCAAAGGCATTCTCACCGCCGGACAGCACCAAGCCGCCCCCCAGATTCGTCACCCAGCTCTGGAGAAGTCTCATCCGCGCATCACCGAGATCCGCCGCACCACTGTCACTGAGGACGACGAGGTCGAAGCGATTCCAATCCTCGACCCGCTCCGGCGCGGCGTCCGTCGGACGAACTTCCACGTCAAACTTCGACGCCCGCAATTTTCCGGCCACCCACTCCATTCGTTCGGGCTCGGGATCGAGGATCAGCACCCGCGCACTGCGCGATGTCGCAATTCTCGCGACCGCCACGTTGTTCTCCGCGAACGTGTCGTCGACCGACAGAACTTCCGCCCGCAGCTCCCCGCCACCCTCCAACCCGGCGACGTTTGCGAACGTGATCGGGTTCTCGCCCGCTTCCAGGGTCTCCTCGCGCTCCCCGACCAGGAGTCCGTCGAGGTAGAGGCGAATCTCGGCTGGCCCAGACACGTTGGCTCGGACGTTGGCCACAACGTCGAACGCCTGGCCGGGCTGGACCACGGGCGGGGCGATCAACGGTCCCAATTCCACCTCGGGCTCGCGCTCACGGTCCACCCGCACGACGTCCATCGGCACACCGGCTGCCGTCAATTTACGCGCAGCGATCTCAATGGTCGCCGTTTCCGGAGCCGCTCCGTCCGTCACGAAAACCATCCGGGTCGGCCGGTCATCCGCCCGGCCCGCCGCCGCACGCAGGAGCGCGGGACCCGCCGGTTCGTTGCCGATGGTAAACACCCGAACTCGATCCTCGCCCGCCTCTCCGCGGAGCGCCTGCACCAGTTCGTTCCCCGCCTTCCGTCCGTCTGCCGAGACGCTGGGCGACTCGTCGAGAACGACCGACACCGCCGTCTCCGTTGCGCTCCGTTCGATCCCGACGTCCGCGAGCGCGAAGACCAGTAACGAAAAGATCGCCAGTCGCACGAGAAGCGCGGAACGCCGACGATCCGGAGCCCCTCGCCAGATCCACCAAAGGACCGGCAGCCCAAGCAGCGCAAGCAGGACCCAGGGCGAACCGACGACGATCATCGGGAGATCCTACCGGCAAGCCCGACCCCGCTGCGACCTCGCAATTTAGCCTGCTGGAATCACGCTTCGATGAGCTGCGGGGCGGGCTCCGCGTCCCCGGCTCCACGCAGCTTTACTGCCAACGCCTCGGCTTGCTCGCGACGCGAGCGGTCGAAGTGAAGGGTCTGAGCGATCCCGCCATCCGCCCGTCGAACACTCAACCGGTCGGAAATCATGCCGCGCCGTAGCTCACACGAACTGCCGGAGACCTCCAGCGGCATGACCACCGGACGCGGACGACCAGATCGCGCGAAATACACCGTTCCATTGTCGTCGCAAGACGAAAGCAGCCAACCGAACGCGTGTTTCGGGAATTCCGTCCCCTTGCCCGCGACCGCGGGAATGGCCAGGCCGCCCGCCCAATCTTCACCCGTAACGCGCCGCATCTCCAGCGCGAGTTCCGTCGGGAGATCATTCGCATCGGCGGGCCCCGCGCTCCGCGAGCCGAGCAAGTAGGCAATCCATTTCCAAGCGAACCAGAGCGTCACCCGAGCCCGCGAAACGATTTTCGGCACCAGCCAGCAGGCCAGGACGAAGGCCGCCACGGCGAGAGCCAATGCGACGACCGGCTGGAAGGCGATCAACCCGAGCCCGCCCAGGACCACGGCATCCTCCCCGAGGCTGAGGCCGATGTTTGAAAACGGCTCCGGCGAAGCGTTGGCCAGAAGGCGAGTCCCAGCTTTCGCCGCGTGGGACGTCAACGCCATTCCGCCACCGAGCAACCCAACGATCACGTCATAAGCCGGATGCACGTCGCCGAGCACGGTAATGGCGACCATGGCACCGCCGACGGGGCGAATGATCGTGTGGACCGAATCCCAGAGCGAATCGACCCACGGCACCTTGTCGGCAAAAAATTCCAGAACGAACAGCGTTCCCGCCACCCAGAGGACCGCCGGATCCGCGAGAATCTCGAGTTGTTCGTATTTGTTGGCGAGGTGGATCCAGTCCATCCGCACCGCCAGACCGGTCACAAAAACCGTGAGGTAAAGATTGAGGCCAGCGAGAGTGGCGAGGCCAAGGGCCGTTCCGAGCAGTTCGAGAGTTCCCATAACTTGACTATTGACCAACCCAGACGCTTGTCACGCGGGTTTTATTCAATGGCTGACCTTCCATGGGCCGGCGAAATCAGCGCCGAGGCCGACCGCCCGCGATCGAGAACGAATAGTCGACCTCGATCCGCTGACCCGCCAGATCGCGCGCGACTTCCTCGGGGATCGGCGGGATCTCCGCCTCCATCACCGACCGCACGGAGAGGCTGGCGAGCGATTCGTTCGAGGAGTTCGACAACACCCGAACGCCTTCGACCGTTCCGTCGGCGCGAACGACGAAGCGCAACGACACCGTCCCGATGTTCACGAGATCGATCCGCTCGTTGACGTAATAATACCACCGCGACCCGATCGCGTCGGAGAGCATCTTTTTGAAGCGTCCGAGCGGCGTGGCCATCGCCTCGATGGACGCGCGCTCCCCGCGGTTGGAGATACCGCCCGTGAGTCGCGTGGTGCGAGTCTCCGGCTGGTAGCCGGGAGGTCGGGGCTGCGACGGCGGGCTGGGCGTCTCGGGACGCCGGACCTCCGGCTCCGGGCGGGGAGCCGGTTTTCGCAACGTGGGATCGAGCAGGGCCAGCTCCGCTTCGACCGGCGGGGTTGGCGACGGTTCCGGGGTAGGCTCCGGAGTCGGTTCGGGCGTCGGATCCGGGGTGGGTTCCGGAGTTTCCGCCTCCGTGGGATCCTCGACTTCCGGCTGCGGCTCGTTCGGCTCGGTGGGTTGGTCCGGTTCGGCGGGCACCGGGGGCGATGCGGGAGAAGCCGTCGACGGCGGCTGAATTGGCCCGATGGAAACGTTCTGGTCCCGCAGAGCGAGATTTTCCTCCTCGCCCGCGACCGCCGGAGCCGCCGAGTCGTCGGTCGGCACTGCGGTGCTGACCGATTTCGTGTTCTGATCGGACTCAAATCTCGCGTCCTCCGGCGTTTCCTCCGTCACCTCGGCCTGCGAGCTGTCGATAAACCCGCGCTCCTCCGCCACCGGCTCGGGCGGGAGGATGACGAGAGTCACGGGTTCTTCGTCCGGCTCGGGAGCGAGGATTCGCTCGCGATTGACCCAAAAGACGACGGCGAAGATCAGCAGGAGGAGAACGTGGACCGCGATCGACACGACCACGGCCACGAGCGTCCGTCGACGCTCCTCTTGGCGCACGCTGCGGCTCGTTTCGATCATGCCGACGGGAGCGTCTTTGAAATGCGGGCGTGGTGAAAGAGATATTGCTGCACGTAACCCGCAAACGGCCCGAGCCGATCGCGACAGAATGCTTCCAGATCCCGCGGTTTGGCATCACCACCGTGCATCGCCGTCAGCACCCGCGCGATCCACACGTCGATCGGAACCGCCTCGAGCCGCTCATAGGCGAAGAGCGCGACGCAGTTCGCCACCTTGATCCCGACTCCCGGCAATCCCGTCAGCGTCGCGAGCAGCTCCGGGGTCGGCAGACGTCCGATCAGCTCGAGATCGACGACGCCTTCGTCGATCATCTTCGCCGTCGCCAAGAGCGTCTTTGCCCGATACCCGAGTCCGCAGCCCCGGAGTTCGCCCTCGTCACACCGCGCCAGCCTCGCCGCGCTCGGGTAGGCCCGCACCTTCGACCCGACGACGCGCTCGCCGTAGCGGTCGCGGAGCGTCAGCGAGATCGTGCGGATGTGGGCGACCTGCTTCATCGAACTCGTGATGAACGTCGCCAGACATTCCCACTTCGGCTGCCGGATGATCCGCAGTCCCCGACAGGCCCCGACCGCGGCTTGCGTGTAGGCGTCTTTCGGGAAGGTGGCAAAAATCTCGTCCAAAGGGTGATCGAGTGCGAAGTAACGGCGGGCGATCTCCTCCCCACCGCGATTCACGCAGAGACCACCATCCGCCGGCTCCACGTGCAACGCCTCCCGATCCACCAGCCCCGACCAACCGCCGCCGCCGCTTCGTTCCCAATGAAAGACCTGACCGCTCTCCAACGTGGCATCCAATTGAAAGACCGGCGCGCTAAGAAAGACCGCCTTCGCGTCGTTCACTTGATGAAATAGCTCAGGCTTTCCAGCTCGATGGCGAGATTCACGTTGTTCACGGTGACGTGAGGCGGGACCTGGAGCACGATCGGCGCAAAATTCAAAATCGCCTGGATTCCGGATTCGACGAGGACGTTGCAAATCTCCTGAGCCACGGTTCCTGGCACGCAGAGTATCGCCATTTTGATCGAATTCTTCGTCACGTATTTCGACATCTTCGTCGTCGGCAGAACCGGCACCGGAATGTCCGTCGTCCGCTTCCGCGGCGCCGCGTCAAAGGCTGCCGCGATCTCGAACCCCTCCCGGCCGAAGCCCTCCTGGTAGCGCAGGAGCGCCGAACCGAGATTGCCCGCGCCGACCAGAATCGTGGGATGCAGCCGCGCCCGCCCGAGAATGTCGTCAAGTCGATCGCCCAACGTGGCGACGTCGTAACCGAGGCCACGTTTACCAAACTGCCCGCAGTGCGTGAGGTCTTTCCGAAGCTGCGTCGGCTTGACTCCGGCCACCCGCGCCAGTGCTTCGGAAGAAACCGTCCGAGTGTCGCCGTCAGTCATTCGCTCCAGGCAGCGCTTGTATAGCGATAGCCGGTAAACCGTTTTGCGGGGGATCGCTTCCTTCATATCTTTGTGAAAAAGGAGCAACTCGATCAACAAGGTGTCAAGCCCGCCGATCCCACGAACCCTGATTCGCCCGTTTGGCTTTCGCTAGAACTCAGCACCATAACCCCAGTCGTCCAGCACGATCGTATTCGCCACGAAGAGGTTGACGGTTCCGGTATTCTAGCACACTAATACACCCATGTCGCTGCGACTCCTCATTTCCCCGGCTAGCGACGTGCCAATCTTCCGGCAGATCACCCAACAAATTCAGCGAGCCGTCGCGACCAACTATCTCCGCATTGGCGATCAACTTCCTTCCGTCCGCGCCCTCGCCGAATCCCTGGTGATCAATCCCAACACCGTCGCCCGCGCCTACCAGGAACTCGTTCGCTCCGGAGTGCTTGAGAGCCGATCCGGGCGCGGCGTCTTCGTAGCCGAGCGGCGACAGGTTTTTTCAGACGCCGAGCAACGTCGCCGCCTCCAGCACGCCGCCGAACAACTCTGTCACGAAGCCCTCCTCCTCGACACCTCCCTGCCGGAACTCCGCGCCTTGCTCGACGCCACCTGGCAGGACCTCAACCCACCCAAACAACCATGAATTCCGTCATCGAAATCGACCGCCTCACGAAATACTTCGGCCAGCGTGAAATCGTCCGCGACCTCAGCCTCAGCGTCGAGCCCGGCACGATCTACGGCTTCCTCGGTCGCAACGGCATGGGCAAAACGACCACCATCCGCGTCCTCCTTGGTTTCGAGGAACCCACCCGCGGCTCCACCCGCGTTCTTGGCGAGGATTCCCGCCACCTTCGCCCGGAGACCCGCGCCCGCATCGGCTACCTGCCGGAAGGGCACCACGTTTACGGTTGGATGACGGTCGCGGAATGCGGGAAGTTTCAGTCGAGCTTCTACAAAAGTTGGAACCCCGACATCTTCGAAGCGGTCATCAGCCATTTCCGCCTGAGTCCGAAGACGAAAGCCGGACATCTCTCGCGCGGTCAGCGCGCCGGGCTTTGTCTCGCGCTCACCCTCGCACCCGAGCCCGAGTTGCTCATTCTCGACGACCCCGCGCTCGGACTCGATCCCGTCGCTCGCCGGAGCCTCCTCCAGTCCATGCTCTACGTCACCCGCGGGCCGAATCGAACGATCCTCTTCTCCTCCCACCTCCTCTCCGACGTCGAGCGAGTGGCCGACCGCATCGCCATCCTCGACGGCACGGCTCTGCGCGCAGACTGCACCATCGAGCACTTTCGCTCCCGCCTCCGCCACGTTGTGCTCCGCTTTCGAAGTCTGCCTCCGCCGACACCCGACATCCCCGGTTTGCTCGAAAGCTTCCGCACCGACACCGAGCTCGTTCTCACCCTCGCCAACCCGCCCGAAGATCTCGATGCACGCCTCGCGGCACTCGACCCCGAATCCATCGAGCCCGTTGCCATGACCCTCGAGGACGCGTTCATCAGCTACGTCGGCGAGCACGGCGAAAAAACTTTCTTCACCCGCGAACTCCAGCCGCAATGACCACCATCGTCTGGAAGGAACTCCGCGAAAACGTCAAGTGGGCGGTCCTGGCTGCACTCCTGCTCGCCGCCGGGCTCCTCTACGCCCTCCACCACCTCGATCAGGGTTACGGTGGATTCGACCCCTATTCGAATACCGGATACACCCTTGCCAAGAAGGACTTCCTCACCGCGACCACCTTCGGATTTGCGGCCGTCGGCTTCATCATCGGGCTCCTCCAAATCCTACCGGAACTCAACCCCGACCGCTGGGCCGCCCTCCTTCACCGCCCCGCGCGCCCCGGCACCATCTACCTCGGCAAGATTGTCGCCGGGCTCATTCTTTACGCGCTTGCCACCGTCCCACCTCTCGCGGTTTGCGTTTATCTCGTCGCCACCCCGGGCCATTTTCCGTCGCCTTTCGTCCCTGGAATGGTCCGCCCTTCGCTGGCCGACCTCATCGCCGGACTTCCCTACCTCCCCGCCGCACTCGCCATCGGCCTCATTCGCGGCGGCCCGCGAATCCTTCGCGTTCTGCCGCTCTTCGCAGCAATCAACGCGTCGTTCTTCGTTGTATCGACCCGCGACTTCCGCCTTGCCCTTGAAGCTTCCCTTCTCACCACCCTCCTCCTCGGCTTGGCCGGGTGGGGCCTCATTCAGCATCGCACCACCCTCGCGGCCCGCCCCTGGATCGCCCGGTTCGCCTTCGTCGCCGTCGTCTTCTACGCCCTCTGCGGCCTCGGCGAACTCGGACGCAAAGTCATCGACACCATCCTTCCCAAGCCCGATCGAGATTGGTCGAGTTACGAAATCACCGACTCAGGCGTGCCCTACCGCCTGAACTACACCGACGGCATCCTCCGCTCCGTCCTTGACGTCAATGGCGACCCCGCCACGGACGAAAACGCCCAACCCGAAACGATCCAACGCCACACCATCGGCATCAACTGGGTGAGCCGTTTTATTGGCGACGCGCACGGTTGGAAACCACGGCGCTGGCAGCCTGACTACCGCGAGTCCCGTTCCTATTTCTTCAGCGCGACCTTCTACCAAGAGCCTCGCACGGAGCAGTGGTTTTTTCTCGACGAGCCCCGCACCCTTGTCTGTTACCACCCTCACCAGAAATCGGCCGTCGCCTGGCTCGGCCCCGGCGGATTCCGGCCCATCGACGCCGCCCCAGAGCCCTTCCCCGAGGACCACACCTTCAACTCATTCGATCGCGACGTCTTGGTGCTCGAGTCACCGGAGGCCGTCCGATTCGCCCTCGTCGCAGAACGAAAAATCGTCGACCTCGACCTCGCTGGTCCCATCTTCGGCACCGGCACCTCGTTCACCGATCGGCACAACGTTCTCTCCGTCGCGCTCGCCGACTCACTGGTCGTTTACACTCCCGACGCCACCCGCATCGCCACACTTCCCTACACGCAGGACACCGATCGCTGGGGACAGATCTCCGTTGGAATCAACGACGATCTCGACGAATTCTTCGTGCGCTACGAGCCTAGCGTCTGGATCGACCGTCCCACTCGCGACTCGATGTCGTCCTACGTCGACGTCGTCGACCCCACCGGTACCCGGCTCCGCGGCTACGTGCTCCCACCACTCTCCCGTTCTCCCGACCCGCCCGCGCCGAGTCAGGCTCTCGCCGACGCTCTCCGCACGCCCTTCTTTTTCTTCGGCACCCTCGCCTACCAAAAAATCGGAGCGGCCCTCGGATCGAACCGGCTCGAGAACGAGCTGAAGAATCAGCTCGTCCGCGACTGGCCCAAAACCCGCATCCTCGCCGTCACCCTGACCCTCGTGTCCCTCGTCAGCGCCGCGCTCACTTTTTTCTGGGCTCGCCGCGCGCAATTCGACCGCCGCCGGGTGATCACTTGGACTGCTTTCGCCTTCGCCTTCAACCTCGCCGGACTGCTGACGTTCCGGCTCGCCGCTGATTGGCCACGCAAAGTTGCCTGCCCCGACTGCCGCCGCCGCCGCCGCCTCGACCACTCCACCTGCCCACACTGTGCCGCCAACTGGCCCGCCAACCCCTCCACCGGAACCGAAATTTTTCTCCAACCATGAAAGCCACCCTCTGGAAGGAACTCCGCGAAAACGTCAAATGGGCTCTGCTTGGCCTCCTCGTCCTTGGGCTGGCCGAATTTTACGCGCTCTCCGCCGCCCGCGAAGATCAGAGCAACCCTTACAATAACCTTACCCTTCTCGACTCGTCCTTCCTCCTCGTGTCCTCCTTCGGGTGCTCGCTCGTCGGCATCGGGATCGCGCTGGCCCAGCTCCTTCCCGAGCGAAGCCGCGATCAATGGGCAGCCGTCCTCCACCGCCCGGTCTCCCGCCAGATAACCTTCCTTGGAAAAGCAATCCCCGGTGCTCTCCTCTACCTGCTCGCAACGCTCCCCCCTCTGCTTGCCAGCATCCTTTACGTGGCGACACCGGGTCAATTCGCCGCTCCATTCGTGCCCGGCCTGGCCATACCCGCGCTCAGCGACGTCTCCCTCGGATTCACCTATTACGGGCTCGCCCTCCTCGTCTGCCTCGACTCCGGACGTTGGTTTGGCCGACGCGGGGTTCTCGCCATTACCGCCATACCGATCTTTGTCCTCCATCTCGCGAACCCCCACCCATTCCTCGGCGCTCTCCTCGGCGCGACCGTCCTGCTGCTGGCTGCGTGCGGCACCGTTCAAAGTCTCCATAGTCTAACGGAGCGCCACCCCGCCACTCGCCTTGCCCTCGGCCTCACGGTGCTCAGCGGAGCGTTCACGCTCATCGTCATCGCCGCCACCGCGCTCTCCTTGATCCCGTGGGGCCAACCGACGGACGCCCGATCCTACACCCGATTCGTGATCACCCACGACGGCACCGTTTACCTGCGCACCAGCCTGAGCGACGGATCGAGCACCGTCGTCACCGACCTCGACGGCAACCCGGTTCCCGACGTCGACACCGACTACAGGAACACCTGCGACTTCGTGCCCATCGCGTGGGACGTGAACCTCGGCACCGGCGCAGCCTGGCGCGCCATTCGCCGTTCTCCCCGCTCCCTGAGAAACTACCTTCAACCGATCAGCACCGGCTACCGCGACGGCGAGCGCTGGTATCTGCTCAACGACCAACGCTATTTCGTCGGCTACGACCGCCTCAGTCGACGTCGGATCGGCATCTGCGACCGCAACGGATTCCAGCCCGCCGACGCCACCCCCCGGCCGTTCTCCGAACTTCCCGATCAGAGTAACTACCCGTTCCAACTCCCCACTTACTTCTGGGTCGGCCCCGAAGCCTTTCAATTCGATGCCATGGATCGGAAATTCCCAAAAGTCTTCGCCGCCGGAATCCAACGGATCCACGGGATCGCGTCATTCCACCCCGTCCGGGACAGCCCCGCCAGCCTCGGCATCGCCGTTGGTGATTCCATCCACATCGTCACCGCCAAGGGCACGCCCCTTTTGCAGACTCCCTACGGGCACGACGTCCGCACCTGGCCCGGCATCGCCATCACCGCTACCCCCGACCTCGATCGCTTCTTCCTCAAATACACCGCCAGCGCCTGGCACTCGAACGCGCCAAACCCCGGCACCCGGCTCGACGAACTCGACGCCACCGGGCGCGTCGTCGCTACGCACCACGGAGAATTCTCGGACACCCGGCACGCCCCGCCCACTTGGCAGGACCGCTTATCCACTGCCACTCTCCCGCTTTTCCCCGTCGCTATCCTGAGCGCTCACGACAGCCTGACCCGCACCGACGTGCCAAACGTCGACTTTTACGGGCGAACCCAATCCGGACTGCTTGCACCAGAAGGAGAACGCGCCTCGGCGCTGATTACCCTCACAGCGATCGGTTTCGCCCTTGGCGCGATCACGTTCGCTTGGGCTCGTCGGCTCCGCTTCACCGTCCGGCGCGCAGCGGCTTGGGCGGGTTTCGTCCTTGCGTTCGGTCCCGCTGGACTCATCGCGTTCCGGCTCCTCGTCCGCTGGCCCGTCAATCAACCCTGCCCCGCGTGTCGACGGCCGCGGCCACTCGACCAGCCGCGATGCCCGCACTGCCTCGCCGATTGGCCTCGCAACGCCCGCGCTGAATCCGAAATTTTCGCAGCTACCTGAACGGATCAACTGCCGTTCTCCGCGAGAAACGCCGAGACCGGACTCGTCGCGCTGGCCGCGTCGCCCCGCATCGGGAGGCCAGCGGTCACGGCGAGACGGGCTGCTTCGACGGTCATCCGAAACGCTCGGGCCATCCCGACGGCGTCGCTGGCGGCCGCGATGGCGGTATTGACCAGCACGGCGTCGGCACCGAGTTCGATCGCCTCCGCCGCGTGACTCGGTGCACCGATTCCGGCGTCGACGATCACCGGGACGCTGGCCTGTTTGACGATGATCTCGATCTGGCCGCGCGTCTCGATCCCGCGGTTGCTTCCGATGGGCGAGCCAAGCGGCATGACGGTCGCCGTCCCCACGTCCTGCAGTCGCCGGGCGAGAACGGGGTCGGCGTTGATGTAAGGTAAAACGACAAACCCCTCCTTCACGAGGATCTCCGCCGCTCGTAGAGTCTCGACGGGATCGGGCAGAAGGTAGTGCGGGTCGGGGTGGATCTCCAACTTCACCCAGTTTGGCAGACCAGCCGCGACCGCCAGGCGGGCCAGACGAACGGCCTCCTCGGCGTTCATCGCGCCGCTGGTGTTTGGAAGGAGCAGGTATTTCTCGCGGTCGACGAAATCGAGGATGTTCGCGAATTGGTCACCCTTCCCGGAGAGGTCCGCGCGCCGCAGGGCGACCGTCACAATCTCGGATCCACTCGCTGCCAGCGCATCTCGCATCCGCTCGTTGGACGAAAATTTCCCCGTCCCGACGAGGAGTCGTGACTGAAATTCCCGATCGGCGATGATCAGAGGGTCCGAAGTTTCGCTCATTGGAACTACCTAAACGCCCGCTTTCGTGCTGGCAAGACGCGCAGCCCGGCCTTGAATCGGGGAGGGGGGCGCAGTATCGTCCCGCGCGTTCCAGTCATGCGCCCGTAGCTCAGGGGATAGAGCACCGGACTTCTAATCCGATGGTCGGTGGTTCGATTCCACCCGGGCGCGCCACCTGTCTGCGGTTTCTTTGACCACCGATTTCACGGAGTTCACAGATTCTGAAATTGGAAATCTGCGCCTTTCTGCGAAATCTGCGGACCCTTTCTTTGCCTCTGCTATTGGATGCGGTGATCGGCCAACTCGAAGATCGTTGCCTCGGCGGACTCTTCAAGCCAGCCGAGGTGGGTTGTGGTGATCAGTCGCTGAGAATCCGAGGGCAAGTGAGCGAGCAGGTTGGTTCGGCGGGTGACGTCGAGTTCTCCGAAGATGTCGTCGATCAGCAAGATGGGCGTCACTTCCATTCGGGCGATGAGGAGCCGCGTTTGCGCCAGCTTGAGGGCGATGGCGAGAGTTCGCTGCTGGCCCTCGGAGGCAAACTTCGCGGCGTCGAGGCCGTTGAGCTCGATGGCGAGGTCGTCGCGGTGGGGACCAACGACGGTTTGGCGGAGGCGAGTTTCGCGGTCGCGGGACGCAGGGAGCGCGGCGGCGAGAGGTTCACTTGCGCCGGGGACGTAGCGGGTGGTGACGGCTTCGGCCTGGCCGCCGATGTCTTGGACGGCTTGGGCGATGAGCGGTTCCAAGGCGCTGCAAGCTTCGGCACGGATGGCGGTGACGCGGTCGCCGTTCTCGATGAATTCCGGATCGAAGGCGTCGATTTCCGGACGGGGTCGGTGGTCGCGCAGCAGCGCGTTGCGCGAACGAAGCGCGCGGTCCGCCCGCCGGAGGGCGCGGATGTAGGCGGGATCGAGTTGACCGCAAAGGAAGTCGAGAGCGCGGCGGCGGCGCGCGGCGGAGCCCCGGATGATTTCGAGGTCGTCGTTGGCGAACCAGGCGACGCGGGCAGTTTGCAGGTAGTCGGCGGGGCGGCTTTGCTCGACGGAGTCCAGGCGGAGGGTTCGTTTGGGGGGTTCGTAGCGGCACTGGAGGTGGGTGTCGCTGACGCGAACCGAAACTCCGAATCCGGGTTGGCCGCCGCGGACGCATTCCGCCAGCGACTTGGTGCGGGGCGACTGCAGCCGGGTGGCGACGCAGACGGCTTCGAGGATGGAGGTCTTCCCCTGCGCGTTGGCACCGATGACGAAATTCGTTCCGGGTGCGGGCGAAAATTTCAATCTCTCGAAGCACCGGAAGTCGGCGAGCCGAAGCGAGGTGAGGCGGGTGGGAGCGGGCGAATTCAGAGCCGGAACGTTACCGCAATTCCCGGCGGCGGGCGAGTTCGGCGAGGATCTCGGCGTGGCGGGCTTTGGTGATCGGATAGGCCCAGGTGAGCAACATCCCGAGGACGAGCGCGGCAGCCGGGAGCGGACCGATCGCGATGCGGATGGCGGTGAGGGCACTGTCGGGCTGGACCGGCGCGGCCTGCCCGGGCCCGCTGGAGATGTAGCCGGCTGTGGCGAGGGCCTGGCCGACGATGAAGGTGCCGAGCGCGAGGGCGAGCTTCTGGAGGAAAACGAAGAACCCGTAGAAAACGCCCTCGCGGCGACGCCCGGTCTGGAGTTCGTCGTATTCGATGGTGTCCGGGAGCATCGCGTTAGGAATGAGGTAGCAGACCGAAATGCCGATCCCGGCGACGACCGCCATGACGAAGAGCAGCGGTTCGTTGCCTCGGGGGAGAAACAGCAATCCCACCTGCGCGACGATCCAGCACGACATGCCGTAGAAATAGACCGGCTGCTTGCCGATGCGGACGCTGAGGCGGCTCCAGACCGGAATCAGGAGCAACGCAGTGCCTTGGACGGCGAGCGCGAGCAGCGGGAAGCGGGTGGAGGGCAGACCCATCACGCTTTCGACGTAGAAGGGCAGAATCGTGGCGGTGAACTGCATCGCGAGCCACGAGGTGAGGTAGATTCCGCACACGATGAGGAAAGGTCGGTTGGAGAAAATTACGCGGATCTGCTCCGAAACCGGCATGGCGGCTTCGGGCAGCGCGATGGCAATCCGCTGACGGTCGCGGTCGACGACGAACCGCCAGACTCCCGTGACGCAGGCGGCCACGGCGCCGAGCGAGACGATGGCAATGGCCAGAGCGAAGACGAGATATTGGAACGTTTTCGGCGCGTCGGCGAAAATCGTGAACACCGCCTGCGCGATGAGGAGTCCGCCGACGCTGCCGCCGAGCGAGAACGCCATGCGGGAGCCGGTGATTCGCGAGCGTTCGTCGTAGTCGCTCGACAACTCGGCCGTCAGCGATGAATGCGGGAGGGCGAGGGCGGTGTAGCAGGTGCTGTAGAGCACGGCGACGACGGTGTAATAGAGGAAGAGGGCAAGTTGATGGTCTTTCGCCGCGAATCCGGGGACGACCCAGAGGAGGACAAAGAACAGTGCAAACGGGATGGCACTGGCGACCATCCACGGGAGCCGGCGGCCCCAGCGGCTGCGGGTCCGGTCGCTCAGCCATCCGATGAGCGGATCGTTGAAGGCGTCCCAGAGTTTGCCGATGAGAAGGACGCTGCCGGCGTAACCGGCGCTGAGACCGGCGACGTTCGTCAGGAACACGAGCTGGAAGAAGATCATCGTGCTCCCGGCCATGGCGGGGCCGAGTTCGCCGGCACCGTAGGCGAGACGGGCACCGCGATTCAGGCGGGGTTCGGGAGGGGGTGGGGTCATTCCGGTCGGCGTGGGGAGCGTTGATTTCGTGCCGGCGGACGTCTGGGTGGCGGGGCGTTCCTGACTCTCAGCAACGGGATCAATCCGCGGATTTCGACCAGGCCCACGGCCGGGCCGCGGCGCCGTCCTCGCCCGGCCAGCCGGGGCTGGAAAGGAGGTAGCTGGTCGGGAAATCGCGACGGTAGGCGAAGAGTTCGCCGGTCACGGGATCATTCGGGATTTCTTCGATGAAGTCGGGTGAGATCGCCTCGAGTTCCTCCGGGTATTCGCCAGTCGCGAGCCGGTAGCGTTCGAGGGCAACGGCCAGCCTGGCTTGGAGGAGACTGACTTCGACCTGCGCAAAGATGGCCGCTTCCCCCGCGAGGCGGTCGAGTTGGGCCTCGGCGGTTTCGGGCAATTCTTCGGCAACGTCCTCCGGGGGACGGATCGCGGTCGGGCTGAGCGCGCTGCTGCCGGTCAGGGTGTTGATGAGGTGCTGGAAGGCGCGGTTGGCGGCGACCTGACGGACGCGGAGGCCGGTCATGTCGAGGGATGCGACGTCGTCGCCGAGCCAGGACGTGACTTCCGCCGAGGCCTCCGGTTTGCGGTCGGAGAGGGCGGTGTGGACGATGGAATTGAGCTGAGAACGCTCGCCGCGGAGCGCCCAGGCGAAGTCGTTAAGCGTCCCGTTGTGCTCGAGGGCCGAGGAGAACGCGATGAGTTGCTCGTCGGTCCAGGCCCCGCGTTGCAGTCCGCTGCGGATGGTGGCGACGAAGAGTCCCAGGAGTTTTCGCCGAGTCTGTTGAGAGGGCAGAAACGGCTCGGCGGAGACGGAAGCGGCGAGTCGCCAAATCAGGAGTGAGTCGATGGCGGCCGCTTCGGTGTCGCCCGTGGAGATCTCGGCGATCGTCTTGATAACGAGCCAGTCTCCCAGCGCTTCGAGGTAGGGGAGGTGGGGCAGGTCGGGGGTGATTTTCGCGAAGTAGTTGATCGGAAACTGCGAGCCGGGGCGGTCGGCGGTGAGGGTGAGCTCGGTGAAGTCGAGTCCGAGCTGCTCGATGGCGGCGAGGATGCGATCCCCGGCGAGGAGGTAGTCGGTCTTCGGATTCGTGAGTCCGGCCTCAAGGAGAATGTCGGCGATGGCTTCGAGGCTGGCTCCGCCGGGCGCTTGGGCGGCGGTGGCCAGCAGGGTGCCGACCTGGATGCCTCGACCGGGATAAAGCGCGCGCTGGAGGAGACCCGGGGGGAGATTGGGCGGGATGACGACTCCGGGAACGATCGGTGCGAAGGTCGCACTGGAGAAAAAGTTTTGTTCGGACGGCAGCTCGGGTGGGATGACGTCCTCGTAGTAGATCGGCTCGCCGTTTTGCTCGTAGGTTTTGACGAGTTCCCGCCACTCGGCGTGGGTGCCGAGTTGGAAGCCGCGGTTCAGAACGCCGAACGTCCCGAGGGCAATCGCGCTGAGCACGCCGATGATCAGAATCGCCGTGGCGAGCGGACCCGTGCGTCCGCGGCCGCTGGCGCGCCGCCGATTGCGGCGGTAGTTGCGGCGGGCTTTTCGGTTCGGCTCGATCACGGAGCGGGGAGGATTTCGCGTTTTGGCATTTCGTGCAACTTGGAACGGGCGGTCAGCCAGAATCCAGACCTCGTTGGGGATCACGCGAAGCCGCGAGGGCGCGAAGAGATTCCGCCTTTGCGGCGCAAGCTTGGACCACGGACTCAACAGTGAGGTCGCTCATCGGGCGCCGGGGCGTGCGCGGGGTGATTTCGGTCGAGGGATGGATCACGGTCGCCTTCGGACCTCGGGGGCGCCAGTGGTGCGGGTTTGTTGGTCCGAAGAGAGCGATGACCGGAGTGCCGAGGGCGTCGGCGAGGTGGACCGGCGCGCTGTCGACGGCGATCACGAGGGCCGCGCGCTCAATGAGCGCGGCGGTGCCGGCGAGGGTGAGCTTGCCCGCGAGAAAGGCGGGTGAGCGTTTCTGGTGATCGGGTGTGAGGCGTTTGAGAATGCGGGTGAGGTGGGACTGCTCGGTGGGATCGGCGCTTCCGGTGAGGACGAGGGGACCCGGCACGCGGCCAATGAGTTCGGCCCAGTTTTCGTCGGGCCAGTATTTTTCCGGCCGAGCGGTGCCGGGGTGGAAAATGGTGAACTCGCCATCGATGCCGTGATCGGCAAGTGCCTCTTCGGCTTCGGCGTGGGCCGACGCGGGAAGGTCGAGCTGACTCGGGACGTTCGCTGCGTTGATTCCCAGCGGGCCTAGCAGGTCCGTGTGGTGGTCGGCGGTGTGGCGGTCGCGGACGCTGGAGTCGACGAAGTCGGTGTAGATCCAGCGCCGGAGGGGTTTCTTCGCGAAGCGTTCGTAGGTCAGACGGCGCGGCGCGCGGCTGAGAACCGAGACGAGGGCGGAGCGGTCGTTTCCCGTGAAGTCGAGCGTGACGTCGAATCCGCCGGTCACGGCTTTTTGCCAAAATCCGAGGTCGCCCGGGCGGCGGACAAGGATTTCATCGGCTGGGAGTGCACCGGCGAGCCCCGCGGCGTTGGCATCGATCGCGACGGTCAGGTGCGCTGCTGGAAAATGCGCGCGAAGCGCAATGAGCGCGGGCGTCGTGAGGATGACATCGCCGATCCGCTTGAGCTGAACGAGCAAAATCCGCCGGGGTGAATCTTGCTCATTCAAAGTGGGTCTTTGAGAGTTGATTGTTCAAAGTGGATAAGGTCGCTCGCTGCCGGATTTATCGACTCTCAACTTTCAACTCTCAACTCAGAACTCCGCGCAAGCGCCTGGTCGTAAGCGGCGAGGACGCGTTGGCGATAGTGGTCCCAGGTGAAATTCTCGACCACCCGCTGCCGAGCGGCGTGGCCGAAAGCTTGGGCGCGGACGGGGTCGGCGTGGAGGGTGCGGAGGGCGTCGATGAGAGCGTCGACGTCGTTGGGCGGGATGATGAGTCCGGTTTGTTCGTGGATGACGACGTCCCCGGCCTCGCGCGTCGTGATCTGCGGGAGGCCGCAGGCGGAGGCTTCGTAGGTGACCTTGGCACTGCCTTCGCACTCGGACGGAAAGACGTGGAGCGTGGCGCGCCGAAGCTCCGCGGCGACGTCCTTCACCTGGCCGCGAAGAATGACGTTTGGCGGCACCTCGGCCAAGGCGGGTGCGAGTTCGGCGGAGGGGGATCCGACGAGGACGAGTTCGGCTTCGTCGACCGGGAGAGCGAGGCGTTTCCAGGCTTCCAGCAAATGGTGAGCGCCTTTCCGTTTGCTGAGTGAACCGACAAAAACGGCTCGGAACTTATCCGGTGGATTCTCGGCGGGCGCGAAGGCCTCGGGGTCGACGCCGCGGGACGTCAGGAAGAGCTTTTCGTCCGGTAGCCCGGCGATCAGGAACGTTTCTTTGGCCTTTTCGGAGAGCACAAGGATGAGGGTCGCTAGCGAATATTCTTCCATCACCCGCTGGCGGGTGACGAGAAGGCGATTGAGCACGCTTTGGGGGAAGCGCGCGGCATCGCGCTGGATTTCGGACCACGTGATGTCCTTCTTCACCTTCCCTTTGTTGCGGTGCCACGTCGGAATCTCGAGGACGCTCGGTATGCCGAGCTCGCGGGCGAGACGCAGCGAACGAACGCAGTCACCAGACCACGTGTGGAGCAGGTCGTGACGGCCGGTCGCCAGTTCGCGGACGGTCGCGCGGTCGACGGTGTGTTTTTTTGCACCGACGTAATAGTCGCGGGACAGCGGGGAGAGCAGTTTGACCGGGTGACGGCTGAGATTACGAATTCTGGATTTCGGATCTCGGATCGTTGGTGAATAGGCGATGGCGCGGCCGAGGAAGTCGCGCTGGATGGCGATCTCGAGGGTTTCGGCCGCGACCTGATCGAGTCCGGTGCCGCCGATCCCGGCGGCGATGGAATAGAGGAGGGATCGAGGTTGGCTGGGCACGGCTCGGTGGTCTGCGAAGGAAGTTGGCACGGCGCGCGTTCGCGCGAAAGACTTCACGCGTTGCGAAGCAATTTCGCGAAGTCTAAGCTACGGGCGTGAAAGGGGTTTGTGAGTCTGCTGCGTTCCGGGTTTCTCGAAGTCATCTCAGCAGTCGCTCGCCGAGGCGATGAGGATCGGTCTGGTCAGGCGGGGTTACTCAGCATCGGGGGGCGCGGAAGCTTACCTCTCGCGGCTAGCGGAAGGGTTGCTCGGATCCGGACACGTCCCGGTGTTGATCGGCAGCGGGGATTGGCCGGGGGAACGCTGGCCAAACGGTGAAATCCTGCGCGTGGCGGGGCGATCGCCAAAGGCTTTTGCGAAGGACGTCGAGCGCGAGCGGGGCGAAGTCGAGCTGCTCTTTAGTCTGGAACGAATTCTGAATTGCGACGTTTACCGGGCGGGCGACGGTGTGCACCGGACTTGGTTGGAGCGGCGAGCGGAATTCGAGCCCGATTGGAAGCTGTGGACCCGCTCGTTCAATTTGAAACACCGCGCACTCCAGACGTTGGAAGCGCGCGTCCTCGACCCGGAGCGGACGAGGAGGGTGATCGTCAATTCTGCCATGGTGCGGGACGAGATTCGACGGCACTACGATTTTCCAGCGGAGCGGATTTCGATCGTTCGCAACGGGGTCGATCCGGCACCGCCAGCGGAAGATGCTCGGGAACGACTCCGCGCGGAATGGGACGTTCAGCCGAACGAATTGGTCGCCCTGTTCGTCGGCAGCGGCTGGGAGCGGAAGGGATTGCGGTTCGCGGTGGAGGCCATCAGGCAGCTCGCCAACGGGAAGCTGGTCGTCGCGGGCAGGGGTGATCCGAGGGGAATGGAAGGACCTCAGGTTAAATTTCTCGGACCGGTGCGGCAGGTGGCGGACGTCCTAGCCGCGGGCGACGTGTTCGTGCTTCCCACTCTCTACGACCCGTCGTCGAACGCGTGTCTCGAAGCCCTCGCAGCCGGGCTTCCCGTCATCACGACGAACGCGAATGGTGCGGGTGAAATCCTCAAGGAGAACGTCCACGGATCGACCGTGCGAGTCGGTGATCCGGATGGTCTCTACCGCGCGCTTTTTTATTGGTCCGATTTCGGCCGGAGAGCCGATGCCCGGGAGGCGTGCCGGGCCCTCGCGGCGGAATTCCCGGTCGCGCGCAACGTCAGCGAGACTCTTGCGGTGCTTCAGAAATCATTGTGACCTGTGCGGACTGGGCGAGTGCGACGACGACAGTTCCTAACGCCCATACGATCCAAGTGCAGACGTGCGGTCGAACGGTTCCTCTAACGATGCCCAGAAGGTGGGGGATGAAATTGCCTGCCGTCAGAATCACAGCGGCGGCACTGGCAGCGGCTTGGAAGATCATAGATCCAGAATTTTAGCGACGAGCCGGTGAATGGCGGTGAGGGTTTAACGTGCCGGAAATTGATCCTTAGTCGGTTATGCTTGGCGGGGCCGATGCGAATTGGCGGAGCCGACTTCGAACAAGCCATGCTGATCGTCGGTTAAACCAACTTGAGCGGAGCTTGAAGTGGGCTGGGGGAGCTTCTAGGGTCCCCCTCCCACTTTATGATGATTCGTGTCGACGAGCTGACCAAACGCTACGCGGGCTTTACTGCCGTGGACGGAATCAGTTTTGAAGTCGGCAAGGGCGAGATCGTGGGCTTCCTCGGCCCGAACGGAGCCGGTAAAAGCACGACGATGCGGATGCTCTCCTGCTTCCTGCCTCCGACCAGCGGGCGGGCGGAAATCGCGGGATACGACGTGTTTTCGGAGTCGCTGAAGGCGCGAGAGCGCATCGGCTACATGCCGGAAAACGTTCCGCTGTATCTCGACATGCGGGTGCACGAATACCTCCGCTACCGGGCTCGGCTGAAGGGCGTGCGCGGTCGTCGGATGAAGGAACGCCTGGGAGACGTCATGGAACTTTGCGGCCTGGAGGACGTCAGCACCAAACTACTGGGCGCCCTCTCGAAGGGATACCGTCAGCGGGTCGGACTGGCCGACGCGATGGTCAACGAACCGGATCTACTGATTTTGGACGAGCCGACGATCGGGCTCGATCCGAACCAAATCCGTCAGGTCCGGGAATTGATCAAGAATCTGGGGCGTCACCACACGATTCTCATCTCGACGCACATCCTGCCGGAGGTGGAGATGACGTGCTCTCGTGTGATGATTCTAAACCGCGGCCGGATCGTCGCCTCGGACGCGCCGGAAAATCTGCGCTCGCACCTGCGCGCGGCGGGAGACGCGCGGTTGGAAGCCCGCGTTCCCGACGCGGCGGCGGCGGCCAGTGACCTCCGCGCGATCGAGGGAGTTCGCGCCGTCGAGTTTGGCGAGGCGGTCGGTGAGGGTGATTGGTCGGAATTTCGGCTGTCGGTTCTGCCCGGAGCAGATCCGCGTGAGGCGGTTCATCGGCTGGCGATCGATCGAGGCTGGCCGGTCCGCGAACTGAGTCGCAACCGGGTTACGCTCGAGGAAGTCTTCGCCGAGATTACGCACCCGGACGAATGAGGAGGTCGGAACGATGAAGAAATTTTGGACGCTATTGGGACGAGAGGTCGCGCTGTATTTCCGGTCGCCGACGGCTTACGTGATCCTCTTTTTCTTCCTGTTTCTGACGGGGTTCAACTTCTACTTCGTCGTGAACACGATGAACCAGGGATCGACGACGGTGACGCTGGTCGAGGCCTTCTTCAACACGCCGTTTTTTTGGTTCGGTTTCGTTCTGCCGTTTCCGCTGATCACGATGCGGCTCTTCGCGGAGGAGTATAAGCTCGGGACGATCGAGTCGCTGATGACCGCGCCGGTGCGGGACTTTGCCGTCGTGGCGGCCAAGTATTTGAGCGCGCTGTTCTTCTACGTCGTGCTCTGGGCGCCGAGCCTGCTGTATTTCTGGATCTTCCAGTGGCAGACCGAACAGACGGCTGCCGACTCGGTCGGCGCCTGGTTGGGTGCTTACGTGATGTTGCTGTTGCTCGGGATGTTTTACCTCGCGATCGGGTGCCTGGCGTCCTCACTAACGAAGAACCAGGTGGTGGCGGCGATCATGTCGTTCGCGGCGATCTCGGTCATGTTCTACTGGGGTCTTTTCAGTTTTTATTCGCAGACGATTAGCCCGGTGCTGCGCGACGTGACCGCTTACCTCTCGGCGATTTCGCACATGAGTGAGTTTTCGCGAGGGATCTTCGACACCCGGCCGGTCGTGCTCTACCTGAGCCTGACGGCGGCGGCGCTTTACCTGACGTTTCAAGTTTTTCAATCGCGGAAGTGGAAGGTGTGATGGCGAAGGCGACGAAAAAGCACAGCGTGGGGCGCGCCGGGGTCGGCTTTCGGTTGATCGTACAGATCCTCTGCGTCCTCTTTCTGGTGGTCGTCGTCAACGTGATCGGCTTCCAGTATTTTGCTCGCGGCGACTTCTCTCGGTCGCAAAAATTCGCACTCGCCGAGCAGACGAAGCAGGTCCTGCGGCAGCTGCAGAAGGACGTTCGAATTATCGTCTATTTCTCGGGCGGCGGCGGCGGGCTGGAGGCGGCACTCTACCCGGACATTTTGAATCTTCTGCGCGAATACGAGTTCTCCGGGCGCGATCGCGTGGAGATCGAGGTGATCAATCCCGCTCGCGATCTTTCGCGGGCCCGGGAGCTTCAGACGAAGTTCGAAATTGCCGGCGATCAGAACGTCCTGATTCTCGACTACGACGGCGACGTTTCGGTGCTGCCGGTGTCGGAGATGGGGGAATTCGATCTGTCCGGGGTGGCGATGGGCGAGCCGGCTCGGCTGGTCGCATTCGCGGGTGAGCAAGCGCTGACCGGTGCCCTGCTCGCGTTGCTGAATCCTCAGCGCAAAGTGGTTTACGCTCTCGATGGTCACGGCGAGATTCCCACCGACGAGCAGACGTTTCTCGCCGACGCACTCGTGCGTCAAAACGCCGTCCTTCGCTCGTTCCGATTCACTCCCGGTGGCAGCGTTCCCGACGATGCGAGCGTGGTGCTAATCGGGGGGCCGACCTACGATTTGTCCGGTGAGGAAGTCAATGCGTTGAGGAGATTCCGGAAGGCGGATGGGCGGCTGATTGTCGCCCTCGATCCTGAGGCGGACACGCCGGAGCTAGCGGGATTTCTCAGCGAGTTCGGGATCGTCCCTGAAGAAAATCGCGTTCTCGCGGTCTTCCCGGCGCCGTTGCAACCAGGAACCTACGGGATTTCGAAGGACGTCCCCGGCGTTTTTCTGGAGGGGTCGCAGATCACCAAGCGCCTCGAGGGTGCGACCGGACTCTTTCCCGTGGCCACGCAGAGCCTACGGCCGGACGCCAAAGCGGCGGCGAAGGGTGGGGTGAAGCTGCGACCGCTCGTGGGGACGCCGGAGGAATTTTGGGGCGAGGCTAACTTTGATGCCGTGGAGGACGGCGTTCGCTACGACGAAGGCGTCGACGCTGGGCAGCCGTTTGAAATCGCCATTTCGGCGGAGCGCGGCGGAACGCTGGATGAGCGGGTCGAGGTCGCCTCGGCAAAGATGGTCGTCGTGGGGAACCGTGAATTCCTCCGTGATGCGACGATCCGGCAGGCGGGTGCCAACTTGGATTTCATCGTCAGTTCGGTGAATTGGATGGTGGACCGCGCGAAGTTGACCGGCATCACGCCGAAAGTCGTTCAGCGATTCACTCTGAGCCTGACCCCGACCGAGATCGAACGAATTGGATTCTACGTTATGCTTGTGATTCCGGGGGTCGTCGCCGTCTTCGGATTGATCGTTGCTTGGAGACGAAGAGCATGAGCCGCTGGGGAACCTGGCTGCTTCTGGTTTTGGCGCTAGCGGCGGGGATCTTTGTTTTTGTCGTCGAGCCGCGATTGACGAGTTCGCGCGAGAAGGAGCTCGGGATGAATTTTGTTCTGAATTTCAACCCTGGCGCGGTTTCGAGCGTGCGGATCGTCACTGGCGACGTCGTCGTCGAGTTGACGCGTAAGGTGGACGGGTGGCGGGTGGGTCCGATGCCAAAGGATCGCGCGTCCGCCGAGGCGGTGATCAAACTGGTGAACGCCTTGGCGACTCTGAAGGTGCTGGATCGCGTGGAGGCGGCGGAGTTTGACCGCGGACTGGAATTGGATGACTTCGGGTTGGACGAAACGAAGAGCGAAATCGAAATCTTGATCGACGGTGCTGAGCGACAGCGATTGCTCTTCGGCAAGGAGGCCGTTGGTGACGGGAGGGTGTACGTGCGACGGGCAGATTCCCGGGAGGTTTCGGTGGTCAGCGATGACGTGGTCGGTCTCGCGTTTCGACCGGCGCGGGAATTTCGTGACCCGGCTTTGATGTCGATTTCTCCGGCCGAAATTGATCGTTTCGTCGTCCGCACCGAGAAGGGTGAGATCAAGCTCGAGCGCGGGGCTCGCGGTTGGGAACTGATCCGCCCCCTTCGCGCGCGCGCCGATCGAGAACGCGTGGAGGCGTTCCTGACTCCAATCTTGAGAGCCCGAATCCAGGAATTCATCGCTGATGAGTCAGACGACCTGAGTGCATTCGGGCTGAGTGAGCCGCGCGCCGAACTGATTTTTTACGTGAACGGTCAGAAACGGCCACTGGCTCTGAGATTCGGCGCCGCGACGGACGATGGTGCCGCGGTGATCGTGCAATCCACCGCGCGGGACAGCGTTTATGAGTTGCCGGCCGTCGTGTGGGAACATCTCCAGGTGACTCCCGGGGATCTGCGCGACCGTCGACTGACCGATGTTAATCTCGACACGATCGATCGGATTCGCGTCGAGGGCGATGACACGAAGCGCGAGCTGACCCGGACCGAGACGGGTTGGGAGATGGACGGCGAAACTTTCTCCGAGGCTGACATCGCGCAGCGTGTCGCCTGGCTGACCGAAGCTGAGGTTTTGGATTACCTGCCAGCGTCATCAGCTGAGCTGGAGAAGCAGGGGTTTTCGTCGCCGGTCGGTGAAATTCACTTTGACGCCTGGCTTTCGGAAAACACTCCGGAATCACGGTCGGGACGTTACCCGGTTCAGCGCGTCGTCGTCGGCAAAGTCGCTGGCGACCGTGCATTTTTAAGAGTGAACGAAGATCCCGAGATTGCGGTCGTCGACGCCAAAGCGGTTGGTTGGTTTTTCTGAAGCCTCCCCGTAGCCCATCCGGACGCCGGTGGAAGTTCCGGTTGCGCCTACACCCATTGACGGTCAGTTTGCGGGCATGGCTGAGCAGACGAACTACGAGCGGCGGGAGTTTTTGCGGAAGTTGGGATTGGTGACGGCTGGGCTGGCGGTCGGCGGGGCGGGGAGCCGCCGGTTGTTCGCCGAGCAGGAAGGGAAGGTCGTCGTCCCCAAGCGGAAGTTCGGGAAACATGATCTCGAAGTTTCCTCCCTCGCTCTGGGCGGGCACGCGCTCCGGGTCGCAAGCGACAAGGAAGCTGCGAAATTGGTCGATGCTGCCTTGGAGATGGGCGTCAACTTTTTTGACAACGCCTGGGATTATCACAAAGGCGAGTCGGAGAAGCTTATGGGGCGGCTGATCGAAGGTCGGCGTGACCAGGTCTTTCTGATGACCAAAGTCTGCACCCATGACTCGGCCGATTACGATACCGCGATGCGAATGCTCGACGAATCGCTCGAGCGCTTGAAGACGGATCATCTGGATCTCTGGCAATGGCACGCCGTGGCCACTCAAGAGCAGGTGAAACTCGGGTTCGAAAAAGGGGGAGTGGTCGAGGCTTTAACCGAGGCGAAACGCGACGGGCGGGTGAGATACGTGGGGTTCACTGGGCACACGAACCCAGACGTCCACTTGGCGGTGTTGAGCGAAGGATACGAATTTGACGCGTGCCAACTCCCCATTTCTCCTATCGAAGCAAATTCGAACGCGTTCGTCCGCCGCGTTCTTCCCGAGTTGATCAAACAGAACATCGCACCGCTGGCAATGAAGACACTCGGCGGCAACTACGCACCGGTTGAAAAGGATGTCTTCTCGCTGAACGAAGGGTTGGACTACGCGCTCTCCCACCCGATCGCAACGCTGGTCACTGGCACCGAAACGGCGGCACAGCTCCGAGCAAACGCCCGAATTGCGATGAATTTCTCGGCCATGGATCCCGCCAAGATGGTTGCCCTCGAAGACCGCGCGAAGCCTGCGGCCGAGTCGCAAAACTTCGAGCCCTACCGTCGTTGGATGAGCTACCGTGATGGAGATGCCCACCTCTACAAGGGCCTCGCTTGAGCCCATGGAAGCTGTCTCACCGGAATTTCGATCCGGATAAGTTGTTGGTAGAAACAAAACGGGCCGACCCAAAAGGGCCGACCCGTCGAAAGACTATCAAGTCTTTTAGCTAGTCGTTATTCGTCGAGTTCCGTATCGGCATCAACACCGCTACCGGTATTCGTGGCACTACCCATGCTCTTGCTGGCACTCACGCTTGGATCCGTCTTTTCGTCCGGGTCCCCGGTGTTATCGCCCTCGGGGCGGATGCCGGTTCCGCTGCCAGTATTCGTCGCGGAGCCGCGGCCAGTACCGGCGCTGACGCTCGGGTTGGTCAAGGTTGGCTTGGCTTCGGCAGCCGATGTCGGATCGTCCACGTTCACGTCGATGTCGTTCATCTTCGTGTCGCCGTCGCCGGTCGCTGACGTTCCGTCGCCCACGGTAGCGGTCGTCGCATCATTCGCGTCGACGGCAGCTTCAGTGGTGATGCTAGTGGCATTGTCCGAATCAGCTTGGACGGAAAGCGGGAGCAGACCGAGTGCAGCGAGAGCGGACAGGTTGCGGAGAGTTTTCATTTTCATATCAATGAGGATTACGGCGATCCGATCAGGAGTGGATGGATAAATCTTCTCGCCCATCGATGGCGCGCGACAGAGCCGCGGCGAGCCGCTCCATCCGCAGCGGCTTGGTGAGATAGTCGTTCATACCCGCCTCGAGACACCGCAAGCGGTCGGCGTCCGTCGCGTGCGCCGTCACCGCGATGATCCACGGCTGGCGATGGGCCGGCCGATCGCGCCGGATGATTTCAGTCGCTTCGAGGCCATCTACACCGGGCATCTGAACGTCCATGAGAATGACGTCGTAGTGTCGCGCATCGAGCGCGTCGATCGCACCTTGGCCGTCGTCCACCACTTGAGCAGCCGTCCCGATACGCCCGAGCATGGCCTGACAAAGCCGTTGGTTGGTGGCGTTGTCCTCAGCCAGAAGTATGAAGAGATTCTCGGCAATCGGCTCGGGGATGCGGGGCACCGCTCCATCGGTCGTTTCAGCACTCGGAATCTCGTCTGAGATCTCCAATGGCAGTCGAACGGTGAAGGTGCTGCCGCTTTCGGGCGTACTTTCAACGCTGATGGTTCCGCCCATCAGATCGACGAGGTGGTGGGCGATCGCCAGACCAAGGCCGGTCCCGCCGAAACGTCGGTTCGTGCTGGCATCGGCCTGGGTGAATGAATCGAAGACCCGTTCTTTTTGCTCTGGAGTCAGCCCGATCCCGGTATCCGTCACGCGAAGAAGCAGCGACTCGTCGGGGTCATCGGTAGGATCAACGCGGATCGTCACGGATCCTTGCACCGTAAATTTAACGGCATTGCTCAAGAGGTTTGTCGCGATCTGCCGGAATCTCGTGACGTCACCGACAATCCGTTTTGGCAACTCCGGCGAGATCTCGTGGCGGAGGCTCAGCCCTTTGATGTCAGCGGCTGGACGGACTACCTCCGTGCATCGACGAACGGTCTCTCGCAGATCGAAGGGGGCGTTTTCGAGGTCGAGCCGACCGGCTTCGATCTTTGAGAAATCGAGAACGTCGTTGACGATATCGAGCAACGCCTCCGCGCTATCGGCGGACGATGAAGCGAAGTCTCGTTGCTGCTCGTTCAAGTCCGTGCCGAGAAGAAGGTTGGAAAACCCGATCACTCCGTTGAGGGGAGTCCGGATTTCGTGACTCATCGCGGCTAGAAATTCCGATTTGGCTCGGTTCGCCCGTTCGGCCTCGGTTTTCGCGGCGAGAATGTCGGCACTATCCGAGTGCACACGGGTGCGAAGATCATGATACCCCCGGATGAGCGTGCCGATCTCGTCCTTGCGGTCGTGCCCCGGCAGAGGCTCAGGCTTCAGGGAATCGTTGGCGTGAAGAGACATTTCGTCGGCCAGCCTCATCACCGGGCGCGAGAAATTGTTGGCAGTTCTTATCGCTACGACGACGGCGACGATCAAAACCGCGGCGACAAGTCCGAGGAGCGTTCGTCGCAACGCAGCGGCTGGTTCGAACGCTACGTCTTCCGGGACGGAGACGATCAAAGACCAACCGTTGCCAAGAAAATCGAGGAAGCCGCGGTCGCGCACGACAACGCTGATGTCGTCCTGACCGATCGGACCCTCGCGGTCGATTTCAGCCACGGCCCGCCCGCTGGACGCGGCATCCAATGGGTCCCAGCCAGGAACCGGCTTCAGGATTTTATCAGGGAGAGCGTGACTCGAGTAGAGGAGCCGACCGTCCGCCGTAACAAGATCCGTGCGGACTGAGCCGGTGTCAGCGCCAGCACCAGAGATCGGTCGGACCTGGGAAACGATCGAATGGAGAACCGCGAGCGGCATTCGGGCGACAACCGCGCCGAGCATGATGTCGTCTGGACCCCAAACCGGAGCTGCGAAGTAGATGACATCGGTCCGCACGTCCGGGGCGTAGGCGTATTCTTCGCCCGCGCTGACTTTGCCGGACAGAACGGAAGTCCAGTATTGGGTCGACTGATCCTTCTCCCCGAGTTTGAGGCCGGCCGTATCGGAGATCCGGACGCGCTCCGTATCGAAATACGACAGCGAGGTGTAAACCTGCAGGTGGTTCCGATACTGGATCAGTCGACGCGTGATCTCTGCGGGCGTGGATTCTGGTGAAGTGATGACCGAATCGTTGGCGATGATTTCGATGTTCTGCTGCCGAGCGAGGAAGAAGCTGTCGATCTGCTGCATCGTCCGCAAAGCCGAGACTTCGAAGTTCGCGGATATTTCGCTTTTGAGCAGCCGGATCGTCGTCGACCAAGCGACGAAGGAAATGAGCAGAATCCCACTGGCGACAAGAATGGTAAATGTCAGCGACAGTCGGAGTGCAAACTTCACTGCGGGGCAGTGAGCGCGCGCACAAAGCGCGGCTCGATAAGCTGGTCAGCTTCGGGTCGACTGACAAGCTGCCCACGGTCAGAAAAGAAGTCGATGATTCGGCTCGTCGCGCGATAGACGCAATTCTGGGAGCCCTTCGACAACATGGCGTCTCGGTTGTCCGCACGATCGAGAATGTGGAGCCCGCCAAGATCGGCGGCGAGTTGCTCCGCTGTCATTTTCTCGTGTGCGGCCATGATCTCGAGAGACTCAGCCGGATTCGCCTTCCAGTAATCGACAGCCTCAGCCAAAGCCGCCACGACCGCTTGGATTTCTTCCGGGCGCTCGGCGATTGCGGTCGGGTTCATGAACAAAACGTCCGTGATGCATCCGGGAATCTCTCCCGCTTTACCAATGACGTGATAGCCACTGGCGAGGGCGTCCGTGGTGATGGGTTCCCACGTGTGGCCAGCGGCGATCTTTCCCTCTTCGAGCGCTTCGTGCACGTCCATCGGGTTCACGATTTCGAATTGGATCATCTCCTCGGGCACTCCGTGCTTGCCGAGTAACTCGATCGCAAACATGTGGGAGAACGTATTCACCCCTTCGATACCGATCTTCTTACCGGCGAGATCTTTCACGTTGGTAATCGCGGCTTCGCCAACGAGGACATCCGCCGAGTCCGAGTAGTCGACCACCCAGACGACGCGAGCCGGGATCCCGCTCGCATGGCCGGTCACGGCTTCTGGGAGAACGTCGAACCAACCCTCGATCTCACGATGCGCAAAGCGTTCGCGGGAAGTCTCGCTATCCTCCGCAAAGACGAGCTCGACCTCGACGCCATGTTTCTCGTAAAATCCCTTGTCCTGAGCAAGATACGCGAAGCCGTAACCCGCCCACGTCTCGATCCCGATTCGCAGAGGCTTCCCGGACGGAGAAACCTGGTCGCAGCCGGGGAAGATCGATAACGCGAGCGTTGCAACTAGCGACGAGAGGGCCTTCCGCATGGTGTGCGGATGATGCCAACTCGCAAATCCTCCGTCGAGAACGTTTTACGCAGTGAGACGACCGTTTGCCTAACTACCGCGAACGACGGGGGTGCCGGGGAAGGCGGCGCCGATCCGCCCGCGCTTCGGTAGCTTAGTGTTGGTGACCACCGACGCCGTGGGCGTGGCCGTGCGAGAGCTCTTCCGCCGTGGCTTCCCGAACGTCCCGAATGTCGACGTCGAAATGAAGACGCTCCCCAGCGAGCGGATGGTTTGCGTCGACGGTCACTTCGGTCTCTCCAACTTCCTGGACGGTAAGAATTTGCTCACCCTGAGGACCGCTGGCTCGAAGTTGTGTTCCGGGAGTCAGTTCATCAGCTCCCTGAATCTGCTCGCGCGGAACCTTCACCGTTTTCGAATCATCTCGCTCGCCGTAGGCGTCGGCCGGCTCGATCGAGACCTTAAGGGAATCGCCGGCCGCACGGCCTTCGAGTTCCCGCTCCAACCCGGGGATGAGCTGACCGGAACCGTGAAGGAAGGCCAGAGGCTCCCGCCCCTTCGAAGTATCAAGCGTCTCGGACTTGTCGTTGGTGAGGGTGTAATCGATGCTGACAACCTTGTTCTTGGAAATTTGCATCGGAGGATGGTAGGGGAGGCCAGCGCGCCTTGGCGAAGGGATTCGAGAATTTTTCCGGACGTCGCCTAACTGATGGGTTGAGACCTCCGGCTCAGCCAGATATTTGTCGGACCGTGCGACAGATCATCATCCTCCTTTCGGCAGCACTCCTCGTGGCGGGTTGCTCAACGCCGAGCTATCGCGGATACAAACACAAACCCTACACCGTCCGAGGTGTGCGCTACTACCCGATGTCGCCAAAGGAAGCCATCGGCTTCCGCGAGCGGGGGATTGCTTCGCACTATTCCGAAGGAAATCTGCTCTTCCCGAGCAAGACCGCCATCGGTGAAAAGCTTCGCCCCGGCACCAAGACGTCCGCTCACAAGACTCTGCCGCTCCCATGCGTCGTGCGAGTGACCAACCTGGAGAACGGTCGAAAGGCGGTCGTCCGGGTGAGCGACCGCGGACCCTTCATCAAAGGTCGAATTTTCGACGTGACCGCGCCGGTTGCCAAGAAGCTCGGCTTTTACGATCAGGGCCTCACGCGAGTGGAAATCGAGGTTCTGAGCGTGGGAGACGGTCGTTACAAGATCCGGCGGTAAACTCCGGCTCGCAGAGGCTAGGAGCGCGCCCGTGAGCTCTCGAGCGTTTCCAAAACTTTCGCCAGGAGCTGGCGAATCCCCGGCCGAAAAGCTTGCCCGGCATGAGCGACAACGACGCTGGACGATCCGTTTCGCAAAATGCTGATCGGTCCCCGCTCGAAATAAAGGGTGAGGGTGGCGGTGTGAACCGACCCCCGTCCGCCGAGGTCCGTGGGTGCTGACTCGAGAACGGTCAACATCCGATCCCGAATTTCGCGAGGATTGAAGCCCTCACCCGGGAGATTCTCGGAGCAACGGAAATCGTCGCCGATCGACATCGCGAACCCGTCCAGACCGGGCAACCGACCCGCGTAATCGGCGATGCCTTGCAAGTCCAACGACTCGTCCGTGTGGAAAAGCTCCTGGAAGAGAGCGAGATTCGGGAGTTCCGGCACTCGGGCCGGGATGAGGGTGGCTGGTGGAGGCGCGGACGCGGTCTCCGCGACGGGCCTGGGTTCGGTCGCGACAGAACTCGTCGGAGCGGACGGGGCTGATTGCGTGACCGCAGGCTTCGCCGCGCCTTCAACTTCCGACTCAGGCTTTTTTGGATCGGTCGACTCGGACTTCGTTGGTTGCCCAGGGGGCGCGGTCGATCCGCCTCCGCGGAGCTCGCGATGGCGGGCTTGGAGTTCCTCGGCGGAGGGTCCGAGCACCGGCTTCAGAATCCGTTTCCAACCAGAAGGGCGCCGGACGGCTTCCGACGTCGAGCCGGATGTCGATTCTTTGGAACTTAAATCTTTTGGGGGGCCTGGCGTCGTCGATTCGGTCTCGGCGGTCGACCCCTCGGGCGGCGCGATTTCCTCGCGGCGGGTTTCGGGTTGATAAGCCAACGCGACTTTTGCGACCGGCAGCGTCACCCATTCCGGAAGGTCCGGTGCGTCGGAAATTGAATCGGGCAGCCATTCGCGCAGTCGGCTCAAACGGATCCGCGGAACGTTCGTGCTGAGAACGTCGGAGCACGCGATTTTGACCGATTGATCCGCGCCACGTCCGGTTCGGGCGTGATCGGGAAGTCCGGAAAGCAGAACTTCAGCTGGCAACGTGAGCGTGCGCGGAGGGACCGTCGAGTAGCGGTAGCGCGGAGTCGAAGACTCGGGAGATGCAGCAGACTTCGGGTCGCTCATGGGGGTAGCAGTGTCCAGTTTTCGGGTTTCAGTGGGAAGCGTTTTGTGGGATGGGTGCGGGTATGGAGTTGGATTTGAAGTGGACGAGTGACGGGCTGATCCCCGTCATCGCACAAGAAGCTGTCGCGAACACCGGGCCACCGACTGGACGTGTCCTCATGGTCGCCTGGATGAATCGCGAAGCACTCGATCTAACGCTCGAGACCGGCACGATGCATTACTGGAGCCGATCCCGCGGGAAACTTTGGCTCAAAGGCGAGACCAGCGGACACACCCAGACCGTCGTGCGGTGGTTTCGCGACTGCGACTCGGACGTCCTTCTCTTCGAGGTCGAGCAGGCGGGCGGTGCCTGTCACACCGGCTACCGGAGTTGCTTCTTCCAGGAGATGGATCGCGAAGGAAACACTCTGGCTGTCGCCGAAGAAAAGACGTTCGACGACGGAGCCGTTTACCGCGCTTGACCCAAGTCTTCGGCAACCTCCCGGGCGAAGTAAGTCAGGATGAAATTCGCGCCCGCGCGTTTGATCGCAAGCAAGCTTTCGTCCCGCGCCGCCGCGTAATCGAGCCAACCGACCCGAGCCGCAGCGTGGATTTGCGCGTATTCACCGCTCACCTGATACGCAGCCAGCGGCAGATCCGTCGTTTCACGAACCGCGCGAATCACGTCGAGATACGCTCCCGCTGGTTTCACCATCACCATGTCCGCCCCTTCGGATTCGTCGAGCGCGACCTCCAACAGAGCCTCGCGGACGTTGCCGGGATCCATCTGGTAGCCCCGCTTGTCCACCCCTTTGCCCCCGACCTTGCTGCCGACAGCGTCGCGGAACGGACCGTAAAAAGCGGACGCGTATTTCGCGGCGTAGGAAAGAATGCCGACCTGCGAGTGCCCGGCCGCATCAAGCGCCTCGCGGATGGCACGCACCCGACCATCCATCATGTCCGACGGGGCGACGATGTCCGCCCCGGCCCCCGCCTCGGCGACCGCCAGCCGGCAGAGAGCGGCGACCGTTTCGTCGTTGGCGACCGCGCTTCCGTCCGGCATCAGAAGCCCGTCATGTCCGTGTTCCGTGTAGGGATCGAGCGCGACGTCCGTGATCACCACGAGCTCCGGCAGCGCGCTCTTTACCGCCCCAACCGCTTCGAAAAGAACGTTGGTCGCGTCCGTCGCGTGAGTCCCATCCGCATTTTTGTGAGCCGGATCGATCACCGGGAAGATCGCGACTGCTCGCACCCCGGCCTGCTCACAGGCTCGACATTGGTCGACCAACCCACCGATCGACCACCGCATCACGCCCGGCATTGAACCGACCGGCTCCGGCTCCCCGTCACCCCCGCGCACGAAAAGCGGTTGCACGAGGTCAGCCGGTCGCAACCGCGTTTCTCGAATCATTTCACGAAGCCCGGCTGTCCGCCGATTTCTTCGCATTCGTCGCATTCCCGTCCAGTCCACCCCTTACTGATAATGCGAAATGAGAAATGCGGAATGAGAAATGGCAGTGGACGAAGCTTATCCGAGATTCCCCGCGTCCACGTCGACGACAGCCCGCACACCATCCGGCATCGAAAGACTCCCGATCAACTCCCGCAGCAACCGACTGATCCGCACCGCGCTTGCCCCCCGGATCGTGACCTGAAAACGATAGAGCGTCTTCGCCCGCGCCAGCGGTGCCGGCACCGCCGAACCGATGATCCACTCCGGCGGGGCGGCCTCGCGGAGTTTGCGCTCCAACGTCTGCGCGCAGAAATCCGTCATTTCCTCCTGCTCGCCCCGAACCGTCACCAGCACGAGCCGTAGAAACGGCGGATGCTGGAAGCGCTCGCGAAATTCCGATTCCTGCTCCCAGAACCCAGCGAAGTCGTGATGACGGGCATACTGGATGGCCGGACTTGCCGGCGTGAACGTTTGCACGACGACCTCACCCTCGTAGTCACCGCGACCCGCGCGACCGGCCACCTGCGTGAGCAATTGAAACGTCCTTTCGCCGCTTCGAAAATCCGAAACGTGCAGACTCATATCCGCATTCACGATTCCGACCAACGTCACGTTCGGAAAGTGAAGACCCTTCGCGATCATCTGCGTGCCGATCAGGATATCGATCTTTCCCGCCTTGAATTCGTCCAGCGTCGCGCGAAAACTTCCCTTTCTTGCCATCGCGTCGGCGTCCATTCTCGCCACCCGCGCCTTCGGATAAAAACGCCGGACCACCTCCTCGATTCGTTGCGTCCCGTATCCGGCGTGCGCGATCCCGCGGTCGCCGCAACCCGGGCACTTTCTCGGCACGATCGCCGCGTGCCCGCAAACGTGACAGCGCAGCCGCTCATCGTCGCGGTGAACCGTCAGCGCCACGGAGCAATCCGGGCAATTGCAGACGTGCCCGCAAACGTTGCAGATCAACGCCGACGCGTAGCCCCGCCGATTCAGAAAAAGGATCACCTGCTGCCCCAATGCCAGCCGACCCTCGATACCAGCGGAGAGAATTGGCGACAGCATGGTCGGCTGTCCCTTGACGCGATTCTGCTGACGCATGTCGACGACACGGATCAGCGGCATGCTCCGGTCGTCGATCCGCGACGGCATCGAGAGCAGTTCGTATTTTCCCGTCGTCGCGTTGTGGTAACTTTCCATCGACGGCGTCGCGCTCCCCAGCAGCACCGCGCAGGGTTCCAAACTCCCCCGCATCACCGCCAGATCGCGACCCTGATACCGCGGAGCCTCCTCCTGTTTGTAGGAACTCTCGTGCTCCTCATCGACGACGATCAACCCGAGGTTCCCGAGTGGCGCGAACACCGCACTGCGCGCTCCGATCACGATCTTCGCGCGCCCGGAGTGAATTTTGTGCCACTCGTCGTGCCGCTCGCCCTCGCTGAGGTGGCTGTGCATCACCGCGACCTCCGCCTGCATTTCCGCAAATCGACTTTTGAAACGCTCGACCGTTTGCGGCGTGAGCGAGATCTCCGGCACCATCACGAGCGCCGTCTTCCCGAGTTCCAACGCGTGCGCGATCGCTTGCAAATACACTTCCGTCTTCCCGCTTCCCGTCACGCCATGGAGCAGGATCGGCCGGGCGATGTCCGGCGCATCGATGGCAGCGACGGTCGTCGCCAGCGCGGTGACTTGTTCGGGATTTAGCTCCAACTTCGGCGACGGCAGAAATTCACCCTCCGGGTCCCGCGCGACCGTCTCCAGCGCGATCTCGACCCAGCCTCGCCGAACCAACCCCTTGAGCGCATCCCGCAGATCCGGCACCGACGCCACCGCCAGTTTCCCCCCCTCCGCACGCAGCGCCTCGAACGCTTCCGCCTGCCGCGGAGCTTTCTTCCGGATTCCCTCCACCTCCTCGGCCGTCGGTTCCCGGACGATCGTCGCGAAGTCGCGCTTCTTGTGCCCCACCTCCGCTTTCCGGATTACCACCGGCAGCACGGCCCGGGTCGCGACTTCATCCGGGCAGCAGTAGTAGTCCGCCATCCACGACGCCATCCGCAGCAAGACCGGCCCGATCAGCGGCGAATTCCCGACGACCTCCGCGAGATCGCGCACGCCGCGGGCCTCCGTCGTCGCGTGGACGGAGACCACCGTCCCGAGGACCAGTCGCGTTCGCAGCGGCACCCGCACCCGCGATCCGACGCCGACCGTCACCCCCGCCGGCACCCCGTAGTCCAGCGGCTTCCCAGCGGATTGATCCAGGACCACTCGCACGAAAGCGGGGGAGGCGTCACTCACCACGATCTCCACCGATCAAACGCCGCCCACTGCCGATCCAAGACACGCGTCGACAGTGGGTTTACGCGGAGGACGATGTCAATGTCCCGCGACCGTTTGATCGACCGTTCGAATGACCCTCAGGGGCTACAGGAAGAGAAGCACGAGGAGCTGGGCGGCGACGACTCGCAGCAGCATCGTCAGCGGATAGACCGTCGCGTAAGAGATCGAAGGCGCGTCTGATCCGCTCACCGTATTGGCAAACGCCAACGCCGGGGGATCAGTCATGCTCCCGGATAGAAGACCACAGATCGATACGTAATTGGTATGGAGCACCAACCGGGCAAACAGGCCGACAACGAGCAGAGGGACGAGAGTGATCAACGCCGCCATCGCCATCCACCACAGGCCGTCGCCGTGCACCAGCGTTTCAAAAAATTTCTCACCGGAATGCAGTCCGACACACGCCAGAAAGAGGACGATCCCGATTTCCCGAAGCGCAAAGTTCGCGTTATTCGGCATATACCAGAGGAGGGGGCCGATGCGTCCGAGGCGGCTGAGCAAAATGGCGACCACCAAGGGTCCTCCCGCGAGACCGAGCTTGACCGGTGCCGGCACGCCGGGAAACGCGACCGGGATACTGCCGACAAAGACTCCGAGTGCGATCCCGATGAAGATCGGGATCAGCTCCGTGTGGTTGAGTTGCTTCACGCTGTTTCCCAACGCTTCCGAGACCCGGTCGATCGCTTCCGGACGACCAACGATCATGAGCATGTCGCCGAATTGCAGACGCTGCCGGCCGCTGGCACTCAGCTCGACTTCGGCCCGCGTGATCCGCGTCACCCGCACCTCGTTTCGCACCAAAATCGGTAGCTCCGCCAGGGACTTCCCGAGGATCGCCTTCCGGGTAACGACGACGCGGCGCATCACCAGATCGCTCTGGCTCGCCCGAAGGTCTTCGTCACTCGCCTCTCCGAGAATGAGCTGAAGATCGCTGAGCGCCTTCTCCGGCCCGACCGCCAGAACGGTGTCACCGCGGTAAATGACGCGATCCGGCGAGGCCAGGTCCGTGGTCTCACCGTTCCGAATTCTGGATATCACCACGCCCGAGTCGGCCAGACCGGGGAGCTCCCCCACCGTCTTTCCGTCGAAGTTCCCGTTGGTCACCCGGATGCTTGAAGTCATGAGTTTCGGCGATTTCTGGCCCGCCCGTTTCAGCAAGTCCGCCGTCTCGGCCGGAAGGTTCACCCGGAACACCGCGCGGATCAGCAGCATCGATAGGATGATGCCGATGATCCCAAACGGATACGCCACCGCGTAACCGAGACCCGGCAGCACTGCCGTTCCGGCTTCGACTCCAGGCAGACTCCGGATCGCCTCCTGCGCCGCGCCAAGCGAAGGGGTGTTCGTCGTCGCCCCGGAAAACAGGCCGACCGCCACCGCCATCGGCACGCCACCGAACTTCGCGACGGCCATTGCGATCCCGGCCCCCATTAGCACGATCGCCGCGGCCATTACGTTCAAAGGAAGTCCCTCCCGCTGCAGCGAAGCGAAAAATCCCGGCCCGACCTGCACCCCGATCGTGTAAACGAAGAGAATCAGCCCAAACTCCCGGGCAAACTCCATGACCGCCGGGGAGATGGTCACGCCGAAATGCCCAAGTGCCAATCCAGAGAAGAGGACGCCGGCGATGCCGAGGCCAATTCCCCGAATCTTGATGCTGCCAAACGCAAGTCCAAGGACCGCGGCTCCGGCCAGAACCAACACTGCGTGCGCCACCCCGTCACCAAAGAAAAGTTCGTTCATTCGCGGGTCACCTTGCGTTCAGGTCGCCAATTCAGATACCCACCGGTTGTCGTAGGCTCTCCCGATCTTGCGGATTAGCGCCGGGCAAATGCCGTTCGCTCAGTGACCGCGCCGCGAAATTGTGTCGGCGACGATCCCACAACCTTGCGGAACACTCGGTTGAAGTGAGTGAGAGATTGAAAACCCACGGCGAACGCGACCTCGCTCACCCGACGTTGCGGGTCGGCAAGGAGGTGTTTCGCCTTCTCGATGCGGACCCTCGAGAGGTAATCGGTAAACGTTAGGCCCGTCGCGCGTTTGAACATTTTACAGAAGTGAAACGTGCTGGTGCTGGAGGCTCGAGCGACGTGTTCGAGCGTCACCGCTTCATCCTGATGGGAGTGGATGTAATCCTTCGCGCGCCTGACCACCGGTGGCTCGGCGTTCTCGTTTTGAAGCGCGATCTGGTTGGCCAAGCCGGAGAGCTGTTCAGCGAAGATGGCCAGCAGACGCACCATCGACTCGTATTGCTCAGGCGACATGACCGGCGTCCGAAAGTAGGCGGACTCGATCTGCGGCGTCACGGCGACGCCCCAGGATCGCAGACGTTCGGCCACCCGAGCGAACTGCGCCGCCGTGGGGGGCGCACAGAACACCTGGCCCGTTTGGATGAACGCGATGACCTCCGGTCCGAGCTTCACCGAGACGGCGGAGTCGATCATCTCCATTTCACACTCGACGTGCGCCGGATGATCGATGGCCCGTTCTTTGAGTTGCCCCTGCGCGCGGAGGCAAGCGGCACAGGTGCGGTTGACCCGTGCCATGATCTCGCAAAATTCATTCTGCGCCTTGCCCTGGTGCGGCAATGCCCAAGGCTCCGGCGGATCGAGGGACACCGGTAGCCCGGTCGCACCCGTGAACGCCTGCTCGTATTCGGCGAAAGCTTTCGACCGAGACAGGGAGTTTAGCAGGTCATCCGGCACGGTCTTCAGGTCGGGTTCGCGGCAAGCGAGTCGAGCCATTGCTGAAATTCGGAGGCAGTCTCACAGGTGAAACATTGCACGCCTGGGGGATAGTGGAAGGCCGAGAGAATGGCAAACCCGATGTCCTTCTCCGGCTCCGGGATGAGACGGATGACAACTCCAACCCCGGCGCTCCGCAACGTTTCCATGACCCGGATCAACGTCTCGAGGGATCCGGGTTCGATCTCTTCCAACTCGCTGAGATCCGATCCAAGAAGAAATCCAGGCGCGAGGCGGGTCCCCAAGGCCCGAACCTCGTTCAAATGCTGCTCCATGACCCCCTTCGTGACGCGCCCGCAAAAACGGACACGCAGCATCTGCCGCGCTGCGTCGAAGTGAGTCGTAACGGAGCCCGGCGAAGGATGAGGAGGGACGGTCATCCGACCATCGTGGGGCCGCAACCGTCTCGTTACCTACCGCATCTTGTCATTTACCGACCGCGACGTGGCCAGCGGCTGATACCAGTTGTCACGGCGTCGAGGCTCGTAACCTGCCTCGCGGATCAGCCGTTCGATCTCCGCGCTGTTCAATCGGAAGCTCGTGCCCGCACTGCTGACGACGTTCTCCTCCATCATCACGCTGCCGAAATCGTTCGCGCCGTATTTCAGTGCGACCTGCCCAATCCGCGGCCCCTGGGTGACCCACGAACTCTGGATGTTCTCGAAGTTGTCGAGGTAGATCCGCGAGAGTGCCTGCATGCGGAGATACTCCGCCGAACCGACCGGCTCGGCACGTAGCTTCGTGTTCTCGGGTTGAAAGGTCCAGCAGATGAACGCCGTAAAACCTCCCGTTTCGTCCTGCAAATCGCGCAGTCGGGTCAGGTGCTCGATCCGCTCATCGACCGTCTCCACGTGTCCAAACATCATCGTCGCGCTCGACTTCAACCCTTGACCGTGCGCGATGCGCATCACTTCCAGCCATTGATCCGAATCACACTTCAGCGGCGCGATCCGATCCCGCACCCGGTCGACAAGAATCTCACCGCCGCCACCCGGGATCGACCCCAGACCCGCTTCGCGAAATTGCCGAATCACCTCGCCCATTGGCAACCCGAAGACCTCGGCGAAATGATTGAACTCCGGCGGGCTGAACGCGTGGATGTTGATGTGCGGGTAATTGTCGCGAATGTGGGTCAATAGCTCGAGGTAGTAATCGATCCCGAGTTTCGGATGATGGCCACCCTGCATCAGGATCTGAATTCCCTCGACGGCCGTGAGCTCGTCCAGTTTTCGATCGATCTCGTCGAGCGAAAGCACGTAGTGATCCGCGTCCTTCTCGGTCCGGTAAAACGCGCAAAATTTACAGTAAACGTTGCAGACGTTTGTGTAGTTGATGTTGCGGTCGATGATGTAGGTCACGACCTCATTCCCCCGCCCGTCGAACGCGTCAGCTTTCGCAATTTTCCGACGCGCATCCGCGAGCGATCCCAGTTCGTTGAGCGGCAGCCGGTAGAGTTCCGCCGCGTCGGCCGCGTCGATGCGCTCCCCGTCGAGCACCTTATCAATCACCGTTCCGCTGTCTGCCAAAGCAACCATGCTCTCAACGTAGGAAGTTTCCCCACAAACTCAAGGGGCGCGGCCAGCGTCGAATAATTCCGTGGGCCGCCGTTGCAATTTACCGAACCCCCGTGTTCGGTAATCCCATGCCCCTCCGTCATTTTCTCGTCGTCGCCGTCATCCTCTTTCCACTGGTCGCCCTCGAAGCCCGGCCCCGAGGCGGCCGTGGACGCGCCGCCGGCTCCTTCGACGTGAACCGCGAAACCGTCCGCGGCGGATCCATCGACGCCAGCGGATCCCGGATCGGTCGATTCGGCCAGAGCAACGTGAGTGTCGACGGCGCGGATGGAGGCAGCTACGACGCCGAGCGTCACCGGGCCGGGCGCTTCGGTTCATCCAGCGTGGACGCCCAGGGTCCCAACGGCTCGAGCTACGACGCGAATGCCGTCCGCACCGGGCAAGTTCGCGCGGGAAACGTCAATGCCACCGGTCCAGCCGGTGGCTCCGTCTCGGCGGCGGGGGTTCGAGTTGCACCCTACCGCAGCGTTCCGTATCGGAGTAATTTCGTTTACCTCGACGGTGCTTACCGGCCGGCGGCGGTCCGCGTGAACACGATCTACGTCGCCCCCGTCGGAATCTACACCGGCTGGAGGGTCGTCGCGCGTCCCGCCTACATCTCCTATCCCGCCTTCGCCACGCTTCCGGTGGAAGTCTCCGTCCAAGTCGAACTGAAAGCGCGCGGGTATTACGGAGGGCCGATCGACGGCGACATCGGCCCGGTGAGCAAAGCCTCGATCTCGCGCTATCAATCCGCCAGCGGCCTGGCGGTCACCGGCGACATCAACCGAGCGCTCCTCGTGTCGCTCGGGATCGTCGACGCCTAGCATTTCGAGCGCCCGTGCAACTCGCCGACCTCCCGAAGTCCCGCCTGCTCGTGGCAGTCTCCGGGGGGCGCGATTCCATGGCCTTGCTCCACGCTCTCACGACGAGCGGACGGAGAAACCTGATCGTCGCTCACCTCGACCATCGCCTCCGTGGCCGCGCGTCGACCGCCGACGCTTCCTTCGCCCGACGACACGCCGGCAAGCTTGGATTTCCGTTTTTCACCGGACGCGCCGACACCCGCTCCTACGCCAAGGAGCGCGGCATCAGTCTCGAACTCGCCGCCCGCGAGCTCCGCCACACCTTCTTCGCCGCCGCCGCCAGTCGGCACCGCACGAACCACGTCGTTCTCGCTCATCACGCCGACGACCAGATCGAGACCATCCTCCACAATTTCCTCCGCGGCACCGGCTCGACCGGCCTGGGTGGCATGAAGCCCGTTGCGCAGCTCCGTGTCCACTCCCGGACCCTGACGCTGCATCGCCCGCTCCTCGCCGTCCGTCGATCCGAGATCGACCGTTACGTCAGCGACCAAAACGTTCCGTTCCGCGAGGACGCCAGCAACCTCGACCCCGCCCACACCCGCAACCGCCTCCGGAACGAACTCCTGCCCCAGATCGAACGCAACTTCGGCCCGCACTTCGCCGCCGCCGCACTTCGCAACGCCGACATCCTCCGCGCCGAGGACAAATTCCTCACGAATCTCGCAGCAGACATCCCCGTCACTCCGTCACTTCCGACCAGGACCGTCCGCGAACTCCCGCTTGCCCTCCGTCGCCGCGTCATCCGCCGCTGGCTCGATCACCACGCCATCCCACACGGCCTCGCCGAAACCGACCGCGTCCTCAGCCTCCTCGACACGATGGGCCCCGCCAAAATCAATCTCCCCGGCTCGACGCACGTCCGCCGCTGCCGGGGAGAGTTGATAGTTGAGAGCATATAGTTGAGAGCCCGAGAGACCGCATTCACCTCTCAACTCATCACTCTCAACGATAAACTAACCCTCATACTGCCCCGCCCGCCAAAGCTCCGCGTAAGCACCGCCGCGCGCCAGCAGATCCGGCCCGGCACCGAACTCCACGATTCGCCCGTCCTTCAGCACCGCGATTTTCCCGAATTGATGCACCGTCGCCAGCCGGTGCGTCACGATGAGCGCCGTCCGCCCCTCCATCAGCTCATCGATCGTTCCCATGATCGCCGCCTCCGTCCCCGGATCGAGCGCCGAAGTCGGCTCGTCGAGCAGCAGGATCGGTGCATCCTTCAGAAACGCCCGCGCGATTCCGATCCGCTGTCGCTGCCCGACACTCAAGTGCCCGCCGCGCTCCCCGACCAAATTGTCCAAACCGCGAGGCAGCTTTTCGATGAAATCCAATGCCTGCGCCCGCCGGGCCGCCTCGATGATTTCCTCCTTCGTTGCCCCCGGTCGGCCGTAGGCAATGTTTTCCCGCACCGTGCTCGAGAAGAGCACCGTGTCCTGAAGCACCATCCCGATCTGCGACCGCAGCGAGCGCCGGGTGACCCCGCGGACGTCCAGATCATCGACCAACACCTGCCCCCGCGTCGGCTCGTAAAACCGCAGCAACAAACTTAGCAACGTGCTCTTCCCCGCGCCCGTCCCACCCACGAACGCCACCTTTTCACCCGCCTCGATCGCCAGATCGATTTCCGCCAAGATCTCCTGCTCCTCGTTGTAGGCAAAGGCCACGTCGCGGAATTCCACCCGCCCCGCCACCGGCGGCAACTCCGCCGCATCCGGTTCGTCCCGGCCCTCCGGCTCACGGTCCATCACCTCGTAGCACCGCGTCATCCCAGCCGCCGCCCCTTCCAGTGCCCACGCCGTGTAGCTCAGTTGCTCCAGCGGTTGATACAACATCAGCAGGTAACTCGAGAACAGGATCAGGTCACCGAAGCTCAACTCGCCCGCCAGCATCTGCCGCGAACCCACGTAATACATCAGCGCCGTCCCCGCCGCCATCAACGTCCCGATCACCAACGCGCTCGTCACCGACGTCAGGTTAAATCGCAGGTTCGCCTCCAAGCTCTCGCTCGCCCGCCCTAGGAACTGGCGAACCTCATACCGTTCCCGGCCGAACGCGTGCACCAGCCGGATCGAGCTCAATCCCTCCTGCGCCACCGCAAGCACGTCGCTCTCCTTCTCTTGAATCGCCGTCGACTCCCGTCGAATCCGCTCCGCGTAATACCGGATCGCCCAAAAGACAAAGGGCAGAATCCCCAGCGAAGCCAGCGTCAGCCGCCAATCGATCCACGCCATGATCACCGCCATCGTTACCAACGTGACCACCGACTGCACCACGGTCGCGAACCCCTTGTTGTAAATGGTCTGGATCGATTGTGAATCGTAGGCCACCCGAAACGACGAATCCGCACTCCGCCGCGCGTCGTGAAACCGCAGCGGCAGCGCCTGCAGGCACGCGTAAAGGTCCGTCCGCAGCTTCAGCATCGCCTTCAGGCCCGTGCGGATGAAGAGGTAATTCGAAATCAGATTCACGATTCCCCACAGCAGAACGATCACCACCAACGCCAGACAGAGCCCCAGCAACACCGTCGACGAACTCGCCTCCGGCCCGAACCACCCCGCGAGCTGATTGCGGGCGTCCTCCGTCGCCTCGTTCGTTTCGGCCGCGAGCACGCCGTCGATGATGAGTTTGAACGGCCACGGCCGCAGCACGTTCAGGCCGACCGCGACCAGCATCGCCACCAGCCCACCGACGGTGGGCCAGACGAAGGGACGAAAGTAGCGCAACGTGCGCGAATAAACCGACATGCTCGAAAACGACTAGCCGCGCCCTCTCCAAAAGCCAAGCGCGCGGCGGGCAGCCCGGCCACTCGGGATGACAAATGCGAATCACTGGCAACCCTTCGGACCCCATGGATTCCCACCACCCCCTGCTTTCCTTCGCCAAACGCGTCCTCATTGCCGCCGCGATCTCCGTTCTCGTCGTCGCGCTCGCGTGGGCGCTCGGTCGGCTGTCCGGCGTGCTCCTCGCCATCTTCGCGGGCGTTCTCATCGCCACGCTCCTCGTGACGGTCACCGAGTGGGTGACCCAGCGGACCGGAGCTCGTCGGCAGATTGCGCTGGGGTGCACCGTTCTCGTCATCCTCTCACTCCTCGTCCTTGCTGGGATGCTCCTCGGTCCCTCGATCGGTTCGCAGCTCCAAGGCGTCGGAGAGGAGATTCCGCGCGGCATTGAAGAGGTCCGAAGCAACTTGAGCGACACGTGGGCCGCCCCGCTGGTCGAGGCGCTCCCCTCCGTCAACGAGATGGTTCCCGATCCGGCTTCCATGGTCGGCCAGATCACCGCGCTTCTTTCCATGACGACGACTCTTCTGACTGGAGCGATCTTCGTGTTCTTCGTCGGGGTGTATGCCGCGGCGGATCCCGGTGTTTATTTGGACAGCATGGTTCGGCTCGTCCCTCGACGCGGCCGGGATCGCGCCCGCGAAGTGATCTCACTGATCGCACAGGCACTGCGGTGGTGGTTCGCCGGGCGTCTGCTGACCATGGCCATCCTTGGCGTTCTCACCACCCTCGGACTCTGGGCTTTGGGTGCCCCGATGCCCGTTGGTCTCGGCGTGATCGCCGGCGTTCTGCAATTCATTCCCTATCTTGGCGCGATCGCCGCCGCGATCCCCGCCCTGCTCGTCGGCTTCACGATCGGGCCCGCCATGGCTCTGCAGATCGGCATCCTTTACCTCGTCGTCCAGCTCATCGAGAGTTACGGCCTCACCCCATTCATCCAGCAGCGGACCATCTCGCTCCCGCCAGCAGGGCTCCTTTCCATGCAGATCATCATGGGCGTTCTTCTCGGAATCCCCGGCGTCGTCTTGGCCTCGCCACTTTCGGTCTGCCTCGTGGTTCTTGTGCAGACGCTCTACGTCCAAGACATCCTCGGAGATCGAGTCGACGTCATCGGCGACGAGTGACGGTGCCCGCCCGAAATTGTCATCCGTTCCCCTCCGCCGCCCGTAAAGCTCTTTGTATGAAGACAAACAAACTCAAAAAATCTATCTTTGCAGCCTCGACACTTTCCGTCGTCGCCGGCCTCGCATTCTCCGGCCAGGCTTTGGCCGACGCGGACGCCACGACGCCCGAAGTCACCAAAATCGCTGAAGCCGCCGCCACTGAAGGGACCGTCGTCGAAGTTCTCGCTGGCAACCCCGACTTCTCGACCCTCGTCGCCGCCGTCAAGGCCGCCGACTTGGCTGAAACCCTCTCGGGCGAAGGACCGTTCACGATTTTCGCTCCGACGAACGAAGCGTTTGAGAAAGTCCCCGCGGAGACTCTCGAGACGCTGATGTCGCCGGAAGGCAAAGATCAGTTGACCTCCATCCTGACCTACCACGTCGTTCCGTCCAAGGTAATGGCGGCTGACGTCAAAACGATGAAAGCGCCGACCGTCGAAGGCACCGAGGCCGACGTTGTCGTCACCGACGGTAACGTCACCATCGACGACGCCAAGGTCACGGATACCGACATGGTCGCCAGCAACGGGGTCGTCCACGTGATCGACACCGTCCTCATGCCGTAACGGCGACTCAGTTGAAAAGTTAGAACGCGTCTGCGCGGCTGGTCCTCGACCAGCCGCGCTTTCGATTTCAGACACCGACATCGCTCCGTCCAACTTGTCAATTGACCTAATCCCATCTAGTTCTTCGGCAATGGCAACTTACGATTTGATAGTGATTGGTGGCGGTCCCGCCGGATACGTCGGTGCGATTCGCGCCGCGCAGTTGGGGAAGAAGGTCGCGTGCGTGGAGATGGACCGGGCGGGCGGCACCTGCCTGAACTGGGGCTGCATCCCGACCAAATCGCTCCTCAAGAACGCCGAGGTTTACCAGACCATGTCGAACCACGCCGCCGAGTTCGGTCTCAGCTTCGATAATCTTGCCTTCGATTGGGACAAAGTCATCGGACGCAGCCGCAAGGTCGCCGACCGGCTCGCGGGCGGCATCGAGATGCTCTTCAAGAAGAACAAAATCGACTACATCCGCGGCGAAGGCGCGATTCCGAAGGAAGGCAGCGTTGAAGTCACCGACAAGGACGGCAAGAAAACGACTTACGAAGGCAAAAACATTCTCATCTCCACGGGTGTCGTCACCCGTCAGATGCCGGGGTTCCCGTTTAACGGCAGCTCCGTCATCGGGTCCAAGCAGGCCATGGTCCTGCCCGAGCAGCCCAAGGACATCATCATCATCGGAGCCGGCGCCATCGGCATCGAGTTCGCCTACTTCTTCAACGCGTTTGGAACGAACGTCACCGTGGTAGAAATGATGCCTAATATCCTCCCCGTCGAGGACACCGAGGTCAGCGTCACTCTCGAAAAATCCCTCACCAAACAAGGCATCAAAATTCTCACTGGCACGAAGGTCGATAAAGCCGAGACCACCAACAAAGGCGTCCGCCTCACCGTTTCCGGCAAGAAGGAAGAGGTCCTGGAGGCCTCCATCGCCCTCGTCGCCATCGGCGTTTCCCCGCTTCTGCCCGGCGGAATGAAGATCGAACTGACGGAAAAAGGTTCGATTAAGACCAGCGACCGCTACGAAACGAACATCAAAGGCGTTTACGCCGCCGGCGACATCATCGGGCCACCCTGGCTCGCCCACGTGGCCAGCTACGAAGCCATGCAGGCGGTCGAAGGGATGTTCGACGTCGCCGAGCCGAAGAAGGTCGACCTTTTCCCGGGCTGCACTTACTGCCAGCCCCAGGTCGCGAGCACCGGACTCACCGAGCGCGCCGCCAAGGAGCAGGGGATCAAATACAAGATCGGCAAATTTCCGTTCATGGCTAGCGGCAAGGCCCTCGCCGTCGGCGAGAGCGAAGGCTTCGTCAAACTCATCGTCGGTGAGAAACACGGCGAAGTCCTCGGTGCCCACATCATCGGCGCGGACGCGACGGAGATGATCGCCGAGATCGGCCTCGCGATGAACCTCGAAGCCACCTACGAGGAGATCGGCGGAACGATCCACGCCCACCCGACGCTCAGCGAAGCCATCATGGAAGCCGCCCACGCCACGCAGGGCCACGCGATCCACTTTTAGTCTCTCGTGAAGTGGCGAGGTTTCATCCTCGCCACCGGAGAGGATGACATCGACGTTTGCTCGCGGTGAATTCCCTCTTCGTCGACTCGCCGGATCGCCCGGCCCCTCGCTGGGTCCGGTTCGGCAGCTTCGCGATCCTCGCCCTTGCCCTGGCGGGGGCCTGCTTCGGGACTCTCGTCGCAATCCTCGACCAGCCAGACGTCATCTGGCGGTATCGCCAAGTCTTCTGGCGGGGATGGCTGCTGACCATCGGCGTTTCCGCCGTTGCGCTCATCGTCAGCACCTCGCTCGGGCTGCTCCTTGCGCACGCCCAGCGCTCACGGATCGTCCTCCTCCGCTCGGCCGCCACCCTCTACGTCGAGGTCGTCCGTGGCTCACCGCTCCTCGTTCTCATCCTGTTCGGGTTTTACGTTGTCTTCCCCGAGATTAATCTCACCAACCGCTTCGTTTCGGGCGTCCTGATCCTCTCCGCGTTCAGCGCAGCGTATATCGCGGAGATGATCCGCGCCGGGATCGAGAGCGTCGGATCGTCCCAAATCGACAGCGCTCGCGCCATCGGGCTCACGCCGCGGCAGACCTTTCGCTTCGTCATCTTCCCCCAGGCACTTCGCCAAACGCTTCCTCCGCTTGCCGGGCAGTTTGCTTCGCTCATCAAAGATTCCTCGCTCCTTTCCATCATCGGGCTGGCGGAGTTCACCTACAGCGCGGGTCAGATCAATTCCGCCACCTACAGCACGCTTGCCGCGTATTCCCCGCTTCTCATCGGTTACCTCCTCCTCACGATTCCCATCTCCCTCATCGCCCGTTGGCTCGAACACCGCTTCCGCTATGACACTTGAGTTCCAAGACATCTCGAAGGCTTTCGGAGAGCACGCCGTGATCGACCGCCTGACCCGCTCCCTGACCTTTGACCACATTCTGGCGCTCATCGGTCCCTCCGGAGGGGGCAAGTCCACCCTGCTGCGCCTGATCGCCGGGCTTACCCTGCCCGATTCCGGCACGATCCTCATCGACGACGAAGGCGTTCCCCAGACCGAACCCGCCCTCCGCCGACACCGCCAGCGACTTGGCATGGTCTTCCAAGCTTACAACTTGTTTCCCCACCTGACCGCACTCGAGAACATCCTTCTGCCGATGGTTCGCGTCCACGGTGTCCCGAAACCCGAGGCGTCGGAGCGCGCCCGCGCGATCCTCGATCGATTCCAACTTGGATCCCACGCCGCGAAGCGTCCCGCCGAACTTTCCGGTGGGCAGCGTCAGCGCGTCGCCATCTCGCGGGCCATCGCGATCGATGCCCGGCTGATTCTCTTGGACGAACCCACGTCCGCTCTCGATCCCGAGATGACCGGTGAAGTTCTCGACCTCATCGCAGAACTCCGAGCCGACAACCGCTCGCTCGTGATCGTTTCTCACGAGATGGGCTTCGTTCGCGAATCTGCCGATCAGGTTGCTTTCGTGGCGGAGGGGACGATCACCGAGGCTGCGAATGGCCATCGGCTTTTTGACCATCCCGAGCACCCCGGAACCCGACGATTCCTCGAGCGCGTCTTTCGCTACTAGACGAGGTCAGAAGCCCTCGTGACGGGACTTATCCACACTCTTATGGATTAAATTTTTTCGGGGCCCCAATTCTTTAATAATCTTAACGGTGTGAATAACCGGGAGAACTCCTGTTCCTCAGCGCATTCAAGCCTGTTCCACAGGAGATTTTCTCTGTGAATGAATCCCGGACCCGTGGTCAGAGCCGCGAACAAGTCGGAGAATAATCCGAAGAGCGAACATCCATTCGGATTCATTAAGAACTTATTCACAACCTATTCACCCTCGGGATCACTTCGAATACTGGGCCACGATCAGCGTCGAAAAGCTGGTGTTTCGGACTTTGGTCTGACCTTTGATGGCACTCGCCGTCTTCCCCGAGCTCGAGCGAATTCCAATGATCGAGGTCTGTCCGCCCGAGAGCTGACCGTCGGCGGAATACGTCTTGCGGCGAAATTTTCGCAATCCGATGTCGACACCCTCCTGCACCATGATCTCGACCTGAACCCGCGAGTCATTGAAGGAACCCTGCACGTCCGCTCGTTGGTTCTCGATCCGCGTCGAATTCGCGAACGAAGATCCCGGTGAGATCGTCAGGCTCTGGAGGAACACAACCTTCCCGCCCCGAATCGAAGAGTCACGACTCTCAACGGAATCGGAGTCGGTGATGTCAAACAGGTCGGCGGCTGCAAACGCGGCCGCCTGCTCGTTGGTGTCTCGCGCATCCGCGTATTGAATGACGGCGATGTCGAGACGTCCCGCCAGGGCCGGGTGGGTCGAGGTGGCGAAAACGGCGGCGGTCAGCAGGCAAAGGAACGGGCTTCTCATGCGCAAAGGCTTTCCAGAAGCCTCGGAACCATGCAACAGAATTCCCGGTGACCTTCTCTCGACACGAATCGGCCTTCCCGGCCAGTGACGCCGCTCGTTTCGATTGGTGCGAATGGACGCCCGACTGTCCGCCGCGATCGGTCGTCATCGCGATGCACGGGCTCGGCGGACGGATGGAGCAATTCCAGCCACTCGGTGAGCACCTGACCAAATTCGGCGTCGTGACGACGGCTTGGAACCTGCGCGGGCAGGGACTTGACCCCGTCCCTTCCCGGCGGGGCAAGCGTCTCGATGCCGACCGGATGATCGCGGATCTCGCCAAGTTCGTCGAGTTCACCCGCACGCGGTATTCCGACGCATCGATTTTGCTGACGGGTGACAGCATGGGTGCCCAGCTCGCTCTCGTCGCGCTGGCGGACTCGGAGATGGCGAACCACTTTTCGGGATCTCTTCTCTTCGTCCCCGTAACCGCGCTTCGGCAGCGCACGCCGGCTTGGATTCAGTCGAACCTGCGATGGATCGGCCGCCTCTTCCCAACTCTGCGCCTGAGTCCCAAGTGGTTTGTCAGCCGCGGGAAGAATGCCATTTCTCTCTCGCGCGTCCCCGAGCGTCAACGCGAGCTGGACGCGGCACCCTATCGTCTTCGCGAGTTCTCGCTTCGATTTCTCAGCGACATGGGTCTGCTCATCGACCGCGCGGCGAAGACCGGGCAGGACGTGAAACTGCCCATTGCCGTCTTCACCGCGGGGGTCGATCTCTTCCTGACCGAAAAGCAAAACATCGAGTTCTTCAGGACGTTGGCGTCTTCGGACCGCACCTATTTCCACTACCCGGAAGCGCACCACGATCTCCTCCACGACAGCGACCAAGCCAAGGTCTTTGCCGACGTAACTGGTTGGTTGCAGGAGCGGAACTTCGCGCCGAGCGATCGGGATCAGGCGAACATCTCGTGAATGACCGCCGCGTATTTGTCGCCGATCACGTGACGCTTCAGTTTGAGAGTCGCCGTCATCTCATCACCAATGGCAAACGACTTCGTAACGAATCGCCAGTCGCGCACTTGCTCGAACGATTTGAACCCCGTGTCGGGACCCACCAGCCGACGAATTTCCGCCGTGACCAGGCGGCGCGCTTCATCATTCTCCAGCAGAGCGTCGACGGTTTCGACGTTCAGGCCGACTGACTGGAATCCGGCGAGCGTCGGCACGATCAGCGCGCCGACAGATTTTTCGTCTTGTCCCACGACCATGCACTGATCGATCAGCTCCGACTGCATCAGCTTTCCCTCGATCGGGACGGGTTCAACGTTTTCACCGCTCTGGAGCACGATGGTGTCCTTGGAGCGACCGAGAATCTTTAGGCAGTCGTTGAACGTCACCATGCCGATGTCGCCGGTGTTCAGCCAGCCGTCGCGAAGAACCCGCTCGGTGTTTTCAAGATCTTTGTAGTAGCCCTTCATGATCTGCGGCCCCCGAGCGTGGACCTCACCGCGAATCCCACGTCCGCCGCCACGGCGTTTGCTATCGGGATAGAGAACCGCTTTGGACTCCAGATCGACGATGCGAATCTCGGTCCCCGGATAGACCGGGCCGACCGTCCCGATGACGAGATCTTCAAACGTCCGAACCGCGAGCACCGGGCTTGATTCCGTGAGGCCGTAACCTTCGAAAACGGGGATGCCGATGAAGTTGAAAAATTCGTCGACGTGCCGCTGAAGCGCACCGCCACCGCTGATCGTCATGCGAAATTCTCCGCCGACCACGCCTCTGACTTTTTTCAAAACGATCGGATCCAGCACGCGATGCGGGATGGAGAACGCCACGAAGTTCAACGCGTGGCCGACGCCGGCGACGAGTTTCTCCCTCAGAGAGCGGCCGTGAACGTCCAAATTCTGGCCACGAAAGAAGCGTCCCGCGCGATGGACCCGCTCGGTGCTGGTCGTCGCCAGCCGGAAGAGAGCGCGCCGCAGCGGGGGAGCGCTCGCGACGTTGGCCATGATCTTGAGGTAGAGCCCCTCCCACAACCTCGGAGTCGAAACCATGATGTTCGGTCTCACTTTCTGGAGGTCCGTTCCGATGTGGCGCAAACTCGTGTAGTAGGTCGTCACGCCCCAGCTCATCGCCAGGTTCTCGAAGACCCGTTCGTAGCTGTGCCAGATGGGAAGGATCGAAAGCGCCCGGTCGCCGGGTTCGAAGCGGAATGGCAAGTTCCGGATTTGTGACGCCATGTTCGCGTGGGTGAGCTGCACGCCCTTGGGTGTCCCCGTGGTCCCGGAGGTGTAGATGATGGTGAAGAGATCCTCCGGCCGGATGCCACCCAGGCGTTCTTCCGCCCGTCGGTCGCCCTCGGCCCGGAGTTCGGCCCCGCGGGCCTGCACGTTGGCGAGCGATCGCGCGCCTTCCGGAAGCTCATGCCCCGCATCCATGAGAATGACTTCCCTCAGGTTGGGCAAGGTGCACGCGCGCACCTTTGCGAGCATCTCGGCGTTTTCGACGATGGCGACGCCGACGTCAGCGTGCTCGAGGATGTATTGCACCTCGTCGCGGGTGATGTCCGTTCCCCGTGGGACGTCGACCGCCCCGGCGACCTGCACGGCGCAGTCGCTGAGAATCCACTCGAAACGATTGTCCGCCAGGAGCCCAACGTGATCGCGCGCGTCGACGCCGAGGTCGATCAGTCCGGTCGCCAGATCCAAGCCCGCCGCGTAAAGCTCGGCGTAAGTGACTTTGGCAAATTCACCGTCCGGCTGGCGGGACGCGAAAGCGGGGACGTCGGCGAACGTTTCCGCCGAGCGCCGGAAAAGATCGGCGACGTTGGAGGGAACGACCTGAGTCGCCATGGTAAACCTACCGGCGTTGCCGCGGAGGACGACCCGATTCGCGGAACGTGATGCGCGCTTTCGTCAGGTCGTAAGGCGAGAGCTCGATGGTCACGGCGTCGCCGGGAACGATGCGGATAAAGTGCTTCCGCATCTTGCCCGAAATGTGGGCCAAGACGAGATGGCCGTTCGGGAGTTTCACACGGAACATCGTGCCGGGTAATACGTCGGTGACAACGCCTTGACTGGTAATCGCTTCTTCTTTGGCCATTGGGGAGCGGGACACCTACACGGTCTCTCAACCGAAATCAACCCAAGTTATCAGCGATCCGAGATTCGCCTGGCCCTCGGCGTGCCAAGTCAGCGGCGGATATTGCATCTCGCCTAATTCGCAGACGCGAGAAACCCCGAGCCGTCCCATCCGCTCCGCCGCTTCCATCGACGCGGGCCAAATCCCGACCGATGCCAGCCACGGCCGCACGGGAGCCAGAGCGGGTGTCAGATCGTCCGGCAGAGGTTTGACGAAAACAAACCGGTTCCCCGGTGACGTCGCAAACCAGGAATCCTCTTCGTAAATCACCGTCCAGTCCGTCCCGCCTTCGCTCATCCAAATCTGGGTCCGAACGTCGCTGGCGGAGCGGAACGCGTAACTCGTCCGCAGATCCACGATCTCCGCAGCCTCGCCGACGCTCAGTTTCCGCCTCGGTGAATCCGCGTTGAAGGCCGCCAGTTCTTCGGCGAGACGACCGGCAAATCCCCGGGCGGTCAGCCCGCCTGTCTCGGCGACGTAAAGGTCGTGCGGCGACAGGCACCCCCGTTGATCGAAAAGAGAAACGTCGCGCGCCGCTCGTCGGGCCGCAGCTTCGTGATCCCCGAAGACCACTCCGAAACTAACCCGATGCCCGTGCGCCTGAAACGGAATGGAAGCCGGCACTCGCTTCCGAAGAGCAGCGACGGTCTCGTCGTTTCCAAAAACAATGACGGCCTCCGCTCCCGCGATCCACGCGTCCGGCAACGTCTCGGACAATTCGACGAGTTCGCGCAATCCCTCCGGCAGTGCCGCGACAAATGCGGTCACCTCCGCTAGCCCGCCCGTCGGCAGTTTTACGTGGTTCCGAGATCCAACCAGCAATCCCCGGATCAAACTCTGAAGCGCACCGTGCGGCGTGTTCCCACTGACGACGTGAACGATGTTCTCCGGTGCGATCGCGCGCGAGCGGTGAGAACCATACTCAGCAAATTCGTCCAGCGCCTCTTCGTGACCCAATTCGAGCCGCAGCAGCTCGATCAAATCCTGAACGCGAACTTCCCCAAGCAGCTCGGTAAATCCGCTGGCCGCCTCTGCGATCCCCGCCGCCCGTTCTCTCACCATCATCAGAAAATCTGCGTGCCTCTGTGTGAATCGGCGGACAAAAACTCAGCCGCGAACCCGGGCGTCCATGATCCAGCGCCAGGGAATCGCCCCGTGGCTCAGCATCCAGTCGTTGAACTGTTTCAGCGTCCACCCTTCCCCACCGACGAAATGGTTATGGAGGCGCTCGACCTCGAGCCTTCCCAGCAGGTAGCTCATCGGAACCGTCGGGGAGGACGTGTACCAATTCACGTCACCCTGCGCCCGGCGACGCGTGAAGCCGACGCCTTCCATCAACAATTGGACCGCTCCGCCGTAGGACAACTTTCCGGTGTGGAGACCGCAATCGATCACGATCCGGTGGGCCCGCCAGAGCGCGTCGTGGAGTTGAATGAGTCGCGCCTGCGGCAGCCGCACGAGCCCCTCCTCGGCGCACATTTTCTCGCACCACAGCGTCCAGCCCTCGTAGAAAATGGCGTGCGCAAACAATCGGCGAAGCTTGCTCGGGTGGCGGTTTTGGATCGCAAATTGGAGGTGGTGACCCGGATACGCCTCGTGGGCAGCGGTGAGCTCCACGCCAAAATGCTGGCTGATCTCCGCTCGCTTTTTCTTCGGGTCGGTCTGCGTGAGGCTCAGGTCGTTGACCCAAAAAATGCCGACCTGCCGCCGCGAAAACGCGGGAGGCTGGTGATACGCGGCGGTCGGGAAATGGTGGCGCAGAAAATCCGGGACCGGGAGCACGTCCAATGACTCACCTTCGGGAAGCGTGACGAGATCGAGTTCCCGAAGTCGCTCGTGAATGTCGTTGGTCACCGCGCGGTATTCGTCGATCAGCGGGCGGTCTGGCATCCACCCGGCGGCGGCCGCATCCAATGCCGAGCGCGCGTCGCGAAATCCGCCGCGCTTGGCCTCGGCTTTCAACTCGCTCCGCAATTGCGCGATCAATTCCCAGCCGTCGGCTTCCAGCTCCGCGATCGATTGATCGAACCCCATGCGCTCCCGCACGAGCGTGGCGAGCGCGTCGGAACCGATGCAGAAATCACCCGTGCGACCCGGTGTCTTCTTCACGATCACCTTGGCGTAGTTTTCCAGCGCCGCGATCGCGCGTCCGAGTGCCTTCCGCGTGCCAGCCGGGTGCGGGGAGGCAGCCGTGAGCGGTTCCTCCAGACCGCGGAGAAACTCGACGCCGCCGTCGCAGGATTTCGTGGCGAGCTGCGTCCAAAGCGGAACCGGTTTTTGCAGCGCGCTCGCCCCGTTTCGAAGGTAGCGAGGAATCTCCGTCAGCCGGGAGTCGATGGCGGGAAGCACCTTTTTGAGGTTGTCCGAATGCCGCACGACCAAGTCGAAGATGGATTCAATGGCTTGATCGACCGAGATCTGCGGGTTCTTCCGCCAACGTTCGAAGTCTCCGTCCAGCACCGCGCTCGTTCGCAGATCGGCCAGCAAGCCCCGGCGGTCGAGGTAATCGTCGCCTCGAAACACCGCCTCCGGCAGTGCCTCGATTTCGGACGTCACGCGCGAAACCAGCGTGTTCTGATCCCGGTAGTCGCCGACCGCATTCCGGCCGAGGCGGGAGTTGAACTTCGCCAGGCCCAACGGGCTGGCCGACTCCGGAAATCGTTCGTGGGTCTCGGCCAGATATTCCGCCGCTGCCTTGTGAAAACACGCGACCGCCCGATGCGGCTTCGTTGGCGCTGACGGAGTCCCGCCGCTCATTCCGAGGCGTTGAGGAGATTCCCCGCGTCGTCGACCTTTGCCATCGCGAGGCCCTCCATTTGATTGGCGAGGTCCCTCATTTGCTCGACTTCGCTCTGGGAAGGTGGCCGGCCGGTGATCCCCTCGGTGATCGAGAGCAAGATCTTCATCTGCGCCGTGATTTGAGTGACCAGCTCCGTCCGCTTGAGGCGGGGATTCAAAGTCTCCAACCGGTCGATGAAATAAGTCATCACGTCCGGTCGCCGCAGACCCTCCGCTCGCGCGGGAGTGTAGTTCTCCGCCGTAGAATTCGACGCGAGCTGGAAGCCGCGCAGCCAGCCGCCGAAGCTGATCACGTGCGCCATCTCCTCGTCGCGCAGTGCCATCATCGACGCTTCGATGTCCGCTTGGGTCGCAATCAATTCCTCCCGCAGCGCCATCCAATTCCCGGCCTCCCCGAGATCGACCAAACTCTTGGCGCGAGTCAGCAGACTGGCACCAACCCCGAGGCTCTGTGACTGCCGGATCAACGCGCGGCCAATGTCCTGGATGTCCTGCGGGCGCTGCGCGATGACGATCACGAAGCCATCTGCCACGAGCGCACCGAAGTGCATCCCGGTCTGAAACCGGTTGGGAAAAGCCGCCTGCCGATCATTGCCCTGAACAATTTCGATCGGCAACGGCCGAAACCCGTCCAGATCCAACAAGAGCTTCTGGATGTCCGGAGCGGTGATCTCGTTGACCCCGAGCTCCTCTCGGATGTGGTCCTCGGCTCCTTCGCCGATGTCATCGTCCTGCCCGTGTGCCGCGAAGATCGCTGCGGCCAGCAGGAGGGACGAGAGCAGGCAACGGTTCATAGGATCGCGGGAAGTCTTGTCAGAAACCAACGCCGATGTCCAACCGCGGTATCACTCTTCGGTCGCGTCGGTCGTTCGTTGGTAAAACTCCTCCGCGCGTTTGTTGCCCTGGTCCACTGCCTTTTTAAACAAAGCCCGCGCGGCTTCGCGATCGGCTTTCGCGGGTTGCGGCTCGCCGGCAATCGGTTCGCCGTCGACCACCTGACCTTCGAGATACATGACGCCCAACCCGACCTGAGCCGGGGCGAAACCCTCGTCCGCCGCTCCCTTCAGCAGACGGAAAGCCTCCGCGTAATCCGGTGCAATTCCTTCTCCGTTCCGGTAAATGACGCCGAGCAGAGTCTGAGCGTGCAGACTTCCCGCCGCCCCGGACTTCTCCAGGTAGGTGATCGCCTCCGCGGTATCCTGCGGGACGTCCCGACCCTGATGATGAAACAGGCCCATCGCAAACAACGCCCGCGCCTCGCCGCGATCCGCGGCGCGCCGATAGGCGGCGATCGCCTCGTCCCGGTCCGCCGCCACGCCGGACCCGCTCTCGTAAGCCTTGGCCACCAGTCGGGCTCCCTCGGCACTGCCGGCCTCGTCCGCCATCGACGCGTATCGGTAGAACTCCTCGGGATCCGTTTCGCGATAGTGCTCGGCGAGAACGATCCGCGCAGAATCCGAACCTCGCTCCGCGGCCTCCCGGAGAGGGCTTTCAAGGTCCGCGAACCTCTCCGGGGAAGGCGGTGCCGCTTGGATCCGTGCCGCGACCCGTTCCATCTCTTCGAGTCCTTCGGGGGTTTCTGCGGCCTCGGTCAACACCTGCAAAGCGGGTCCGAGCTGCCCGTCGTTCACCAGCGTCCGAGCTCGGTCGATAACGTTGGCGGACGGAGTCGCGACCGCAGTTTCCGGCGGTTGGATTGTCGGGATGGCAGCGATGGGTTCCGCCGAATCTGGCGACGCAGCCGGGCTCGGTGCCGCCGTCGGCCTCGGAGCGGAAGGATCGTCGAGGTCCCGAAAGACGAGCGTCGCGATCGCGCCCAGAAGAACGACGACCAGAGTTGCGAGAACGACGATCGCCAGTGGAAACTTTCGCCGCGGCGAGCGATCCATTTTGCCCCGTGAGATTCGTGGCGTTTCGGATTTGGGGTGCTGGATTTCCACGTCGGCGGGTGCTGGTGCACTGACGACTCCGCACGGATCGCCGACCGCCTCGCTCAGCTCCGCGATGAATCGGACCGGCGACCGGTATCCCTTAGTCGGATCAAAGGCCTGGCGCAGAACGCGGTTGGCATCTTCCGAAAGATTGCCAACCGGAACGAATGAGCCAGAGGCGGTATCCGGCCGCGATCCTTCGAAGATCTCGTAGGCGATCGCTGCGAGTGCGAACGAGAACTCCGCCGGTGGGTTCTCGTCGAACGCCCCGGATTCGCGCAGTCGGTCGCCGGCCGGTCCGACGATCGTCGCCTCGGCGTCGAAAGGCGCAACGTCGGTGAGATTCAGTGCGTTGAATTTCGGTTGTCCGGGCGCGATCTCTCCGGGCACGAGCGTGATCCAATCCGCCGCTAATTTCGGACACGGCACCCCCGCCCGCATCACCGCCTCGAGTCCTCCGGCGAGCGACGTCAACACCGTCATCGCCTCGCCAGCGGGGAGCGGACCGCGCTCCCGCAGGGCGTCCAGCAGCGACGAACCCTCGACCCATTCTCTCACGAGGAAATTGGTCGGAGGTGCGCGCACGAGTGAATCAATTCTGACGATCGACGCGTGCCGCGCGTTCTGGAGCACCGAGATATCGGCTTCGAGGCGCGTGGTGATCTGGCTATCCGGTAAAAAACCCGGCCCAAGGATCAAGACCGCGACGACTTCCCCGCTTTCGAGATCTTTCGTGCGGAAGGTCCGGCCCCATTCGCCGACCGTGCCTTCGTCGAGTAGCTCGAAGCGTCCCGCCAAGACGGTGCCGGGCTCTGGCGCCACTCCGGATGCGGTTGGATCGGTTCGTCTGGTTTCGGTCCCCACCTCCGGTAGCACCACCGTGACGTCCGCGCCGGATTCTTCCATCGGACCGACCTGGCCGTCCGCCCGCACGGCCGCCTGGCAACGCTCGACGTCCGCTCGCAGGATCGCCGCACTCGCCGGACGCCCTTCCGGATCTTTCGACAGCATTCGGGCGAGAAGCGTGATGATTTCCGGGGGTTGATTCCCCAACTTTTCGAGTGGCGGTTCGCGCTGAAGGTGCTGACTCATCACCTGAGCCAGCGATCCGCTGAACGGCGCCCTTCCTGCGAGCAGGTAATAGAGAGTGACCCCGAGCGAATAAATGTCCGACCGGATGTCGAGCTCGCCCTCCTCGAGTTGCTCCGGGCTGGCGAAGTGGGGGGTGCCGAGAAACCCGCCGACCGTGATCGTCGCCGCGTCGGACTTCGTCCCGCGATCGGCTCCCTTCGCGAGGCCGAAGTCGATGACTTTGACCACCAGCTCCTCGCCGTCGGCGCGCACGAGCATCAGATTCGACGGCTTGATGTCGCGGTGCACGAGACCTTGTTTCTCCGCCGCCGCGAGGGCTCGGGCCACCTGCTGGACGATGTCGAGGGCGGTCGCCGTCGGCACCACGCCCTCGCGTTTCATGAATTCCTCGACCGTCTCGCCTTCGATAAATTCCATCGCGTAGAAGAACGCATCATCAGCGGTGCCCAGGTGATAAACGGGCGCCACGTTCGGATGCCGGATGGCCGCCGCCGCCCGCGCCTCCCTCAGAAATCGCTGCCGCGCTGTCTCGTCACCGAGGTAGGACGCGTTGATCACCTTCAGGGCCGCGTGGCACCGCAGGTTCGTGTCGTAAGCCTTGTAGGTGACCCCCATCGCGCCACGCCCCAATTCCCAAAGCTCGCCGTCACCCCGCCGCAGCACTTCGTAGTGTTGAAAACGAACTGATTCCGACATCCCAAAGCGATGCAATTACCAGAGCCTCGCGCAAACTGCAAAGACCGGCGAAATTAATCCCGATGACCACCCGCAACGAGGACGACCGCGCAACGCCAGCGCCGGGTTCTCCGCCCCAGTCCGGCTGGCGGTGGTATCTCGTTCTAAACGTCCTCCACCTCGATGCCCCGCTCATTACCGTGGTGTGGCAGGCGCTTTTCGCGCGGTCGGTTGGCTACGAACTCCTGCTCGCCGAGCGACTCGCTCTCTTCCTCGCCGTCTGGATCGTTTACGCTGGCGATCGAGTTCTGGACGGATACCGACTTTCGATCGGACCGACGACAGCCGCCCGCCACCGATTCAGCCGTCGGCACTCCCGGTCGCTGATTCGGCTGATCGCGACCGCGATTCTCGCCGAAGTCGCGCTGGCGTTTTTTCTACCCCTCCACGTTCTTCTGGGCGGAGCCACGCTCGGACTCGTCGTCGTCGGGTATTTCTTATGGAACCAACTCGCGGGCACCCGTTTTGGCCGGGGATGGTCGAAGGAAGTCGTGGTCAGTCTCGTCTTTGCCGGTGGGGCCGCGCTCGTTCCGCTCGTCCAGGCATTTTCGTGGCCGCTGCTCGCAGAGGTTCTTGGGTTCGCGGCGGTTTGCTACGCAAACTGCCTGCTCATCGCGCGGCTGGAGCGCGACCGCGACCGCGACCGCGGCGAACGATCCATCGCTGGCCACCTCCGCCCCGATGCCCGCCCTTCCCAGCCCCTCACCGCCTTCCTGGCCACGGTCTTGACGTTGGCTCTCATCATCCTCGGGCCAAACGTCGTGGGTGTGACTTTGCTCGCGAGCGTTCTCCTGCTCGCGCTGGCGCCGCTGATCGAAGATCGCTGCGGACGCGACGCCACGGCGGCGTGGGCCGATCTCGCGTTGTTAACGCCAATCTGCACGCTGGCGTTCGGGGTCGCCTGATCTGATACCTGCCATCTCCAGATACCGGTTGCGACCGCGCGATCCCCGCTCAACGATTTGGAGACGTGTTCGATTGTTTTCCGAAAGAAGGTTTGCTCAAGCCGATCTTCGAGAACGCCCAGCAACCGCGAATCTCGCCCGAGGTGCTGGACGGAAAACTCGTTGCCGGGTGGCGGCACTTTGGCACCCGGTTTTTTCGGTGCAATTTCGCCATCCACGAGGGTCGATTGTGCGGGGTGCTTCCGCTGCGGATTCGGGTCGGCGATTTTGAGATGAGCAAAAGCCAACGCCGCATCTGGCGAGGAGGAGCTGAGTTCGACACCAAGGTGTTACCGGCAATCGTCACCGACGAGCACCACGATCTGTTCGAGCGGCACAAGGCCCGCTTCAGCGACAACGTGCCGGACAGCCTCTTCGACTTCATCGATCCGGCACCCGCCCGGATCCCGTGCGAGACCCGGTGCGTTGAGATTCGCACCGCGGACGGTGGCCTCGTCGCGGTGAGCTTTTTCGACGTCGGCGCGGATTCACTCTCGAGCGTTTACGCCATGTTCGACGCGGCTTTCGCGGACAGCAGCCCGGGCATCCTGACCATTCTCCACGAGTTGGCGACCGCCCGCGAACTCGGCAAGCGGTATCACTATCTAGGCTACTCCTACACGATCCCGTCGCCCTACGATTACAAACGCCGCTTTGCTTCGCTCGAAGCCTACGAATGGAACAGCGGTTGGAAACCCTTTCCGAGGGGGCTCGAGTGGTCGCGGGAACTCGACGAGCCTCGCCGAGCGGTGTGAGCCGAAAACGCGACCGTCCGCTTAATTCGTGGAAGCGATCACGAAGAGGGCAAACGCGACGAGCAGCACGATGGCCGTGACCCACCACACCGGCGAGATCCCTTTGGGTTTGGTGCCGCCGCCGAACTCGCGCTGAACGAATTCGTCGTAGTCGAACTCGTCGTCGTCCAGCCCGAGATCCGCACCCACCTCGTCGGCGTCCTCCCGCCAACCCGAGCGCTCGTCCGCACCGCACTCCGGGCAGGCAAGAGCGCGACGCGGAACGTCCTCGCCGCAGACGGGGCAAACTTCAGGGGGCGACGGTCGCTTCATGGATGGATTGGCGGGGTAAAATGGCGATTTCGACGCCCTGCATTTCGGACGGGCGGGTTCGGACAATGAACCTCAAGTCCCGCGTTCCATCCAGTCCGATCCGGCGGCGGGAGTTTCGTCTTCGGTGGGGCGTGAAGCCAATGGATTGATCTCAAGCCGCTTAGCTGCGGCGCGCCGCGAAGATCTGCGAATGATTTTTCACCGACTCAATTCAGTGATTGGAATAACGGACGGCAGCTCTCTACTGTCGCCGCCGTTCAAACGAATTCTCAAATCTCGATAACCCGCTCATGGACTTTCTGACCTCTCTCTTCAACCCAGGCGTTCTGTTCTTCCTGCTGGGATTCATTGCCGTCCTGCTCAACTCGAACCTCGAGTTGCCGGAGCCCATCGTGAAGTTTGTCAGCCTTTACCTGATGCTATCCATCGGGTTCAAAGGCGGGATCAGTCTGTCCGAATCTTCACTCTGGGGTGACGGCATCCTGATGATCGTCATTGTCCTCGTGATGAGTGCCATCGTGCCGATCTACGCTTACTTTTTCTTTCGGAAACGACTCGGGATCGCCGACGCGGCGGCGATCGGCGCGACGTATGGCTCGAACAGCACGCTGACCTACATCACGGCAGCGGGTTTCCTGACTTCGATCGGTGTCGCTTACGAAGGATACATGACCGTTGCGCTCGTGGTGATGGAGACGCCCGCGATCGTGTTTGCGGTCGTGATGGCTCAGGTTGCGATGAAGAGCGGTGCGAAGAAGCCGACCGGCCTGGTCATTCGCGAGGCGCTGACCGACGGGACCCTCCTGCTCATGGTCGGCAGTTTGCTGATCGGCTACGTCTTGAGTCTGATGGGAACGGAGGAATCGCCGCTGTCGTCGTTCATCGGCGGCGATATGTTCACGGGGATGCTCGTGTTCTTCCTCTTGTATATGGGGATCGCGGTCGGGCGAAAATTCAAGGAGATCGAGGCGTTTTCACCCGTGCTCGTCGTCTTCGCCATCGGTGCCCCACTGCTGAACGCGGCGATCGCGATCACGGCCTGCAAAATCTTCGGGTTTGCGCCCGGTGATTCCCTGCTGCTCACGATCCTGTGTGCGTCCTCGTCCTACATCGTCGCTCCAGCGATCTTGAAGGACACTCTCCCGGAAGCGAACCCGGCGAATTACTTGACCATGAGTATCGGGATCACGTTTCCGCTGAATATTGTCATCGGAATCCCGCTCTATTGGTGGGTCATTCAGAACTGGTAAAACACTCTCGTCGACCCGTCGATCAACCGTCCGATGACGGTTCATCGCAGCTGCACCCGGGCTCCATCCGCCACGCTGTCCGGTGGGTGCAAAATGACCCGCGTCCCGGCCTCCAATCCGGAAAGAACCTCCGCGTCGATCCCATCGTTGTGACCAATCTCGACCGGGGTCTCGACCGCTTCGCCGCCGTCGATGACGAAGGTCATCCACTCGTTCCCCCGCCGGAAGAGCGCGCCGACCGGCACTTTGAGGACGTCCTCGTCGGACCACGTCGTGATGCGCGCTTCCACGCGGTATCGGTCGCCGAACACGCCCTCCGGTAGCGCGCCGAAATCAGCGCGCACTTTCACGCGTTGTTCCTCGACGCCGAGTGCCGAGATCTTCGTGAACCCACCGGGTTCCACCACCGTCACCGTGCCGTTCAGCGGTTCGTCTCCGCCCCAGTGTTCGACGGAAACGGCGGAGCCCGGGTGGACGTTTACCGCGTCGCTCGAGAGCAATTCGATCTCCATCTCGATGTCGCTCGGGTCGCCGACCTCCATGATCGGCAGCCCGGCGGTCACCGCCCGGGCGCTTTCTTCGAAAACGTTCAGAACCGCTCCGCTCACCGGCGCTTTCACGACGACGGGCACGCGGTCCTCGGGGTTGTCGGCGTGCGTCAGCACAGCGCGGGCTTGGGCGAGCTCGAACTCCGCCACGTTCAGACCGAACTTCGCCGACTCGAGTTGATTCTGCAGTAGGTCGACCCGGTTTTCCGCCGTGTCGTATTCCTGCCCGGACACCGCGCCCTTCCGGCTCAACTGCCGGGTCCGCTCGAGCTCCTTGCGGGCGAGTTTCAACTCGGAATTCGCACTACTGATCCGTTGTTCGCTTTGCATCCGCGCCGCCTCGGCCGATTTCACGGCGGCCTCCGCTCGGGCTCGCTCGCGTGGATCCAAAATGCTCGACTGCATCGACACGACCTCGGCCAGCACGGTCTCACCTTCGGTGATCGCATCCCCCGCGCGCACCGGGACCCTCCGCAGGAATCCCGCGATCGGCGGCGAGACGACGTAGCGATTCCGAATGCGGGTCTGCCCTTCCTCGAGCACGGTCACCGTCATCGGTCCCCGGGCGATCTCCGCCGCGTCGACGGCGACGGGCTTGGGGACGAGACCCCAACCGATGAACGCCACCAGCGCCAACCCGAGGACCCACGGCACGAGCCGTCGCCAGGTTCCTTTTCGTTTTTTTCTTTTCTCCATAGTTTAATCGCGCGCCTTGAGCACGCCGAGCAGGTCGAGATTCCGAATGCCGCGCCCGACTACCGCAAACGAAACGCCCGCCGAAAGCAACACGATCAGCACCGCCGTCGCGTAGGTCCGGTGGGTCAGAATGAGCGGCAGTCGGATCGATTCCGTGCTCGCACTGGCCACGATCATGCCCGCGAGCTGCCCGCCGATCCAGAGTCCGATCGGGATCGCGACTGCCGTTAACATGGCCAGTTCTCCGATCAACACGCCAGCGACTTCGCGGTTGCTGAAGCCCACGACCCTCAGCGTGGCCAGGTCCCGGCCTCGCTCCGACAACGCGATGCGCGCGCTGTTGTAAACCACCCCGAACGACACGATCACCGAGAAAAGAAAATAGACGCCCTGGATGAGGTTGATCGATTCCGCCGTCGTTTTCCGGAAGCTGTCTCGGACCGCGGCCTTGATTCCGAGCGCGGCGACGCGCGGGGCCTCTTTGACGGCTTCGTAAAATTCCGGCCACTTCGCGCCGTCGACCGCCACGTGGGCGCCACTCACCGTGTTGCCCTCCTGCATCATTCGGTGGAGCGCGTCCAGATCCATGAAAACCTGCAGCCCGGAGTAGTCCGTGATCAGTCCCTGCACCACCGACGTCCGCTGCGGACGGCGCCCTTCCTGGATCTCCAGCTCCACGGTCTCGCCCGGTTGCACGGCCAGGATCTCGGCGAGCTTGGCCGACATCAGCAGACCGTCCGGTGGGATCGGTAAGGGCTGACCATCAGTGTCGAGCGCGCGGTTGAGCCGACTGCCGGGAGACAATCCCACGACGCCGATCCGCCACGACCGGCTGCCGTATCGGATGCGCGCCGGGACCGTGCGAAAGGGCTCCGCTGACAAAACGCCGGGTAGGCGCCGCAGCTCGCTGGCGGCGCTGGCCGTCGTGGGCTCGATCAAGCTGACGGTCGCATCCTGGCGCTGCGCAAGGTCCCATTGGAAATCGAGAAGGTAATGAATCCCGTCCCGCATCGCGCCGGGAACGATCGGAATGCCGGTCGCCAACGCCAGGCCAAGGGCGGTGAAAAAGGAACTCCACGGCCGGCGCTCGAGATTTCGAAAAGCCATCCGCATCGATGGGCCGAAGAGACGTTGCAACCCGAGTCGTTCGACGATTGACGGTTTGAATTCCGCCGGCGGCTCGGGCCGCATCGCTTCGGCCGGAGATAGGTTGACCGCCTGTCGCACCGCGCCGAGGACTCCGAGAAACGCCGCCCCGGCGCTAATGACGATCGAGATCCCCATGACCGTCACGTCGGGATGGAACGTGAGCTCCGGGAATTGAAAAAATTTCTGGTAAAGCGAGACGACATTGGTGCCGAGCCAGATCCCGGTGACGCCGCCGGCGACGACGCCGATCGTCACGATCGCGAGCGCGAACTTGAGGTAATGCCAGCCGACGTCCCGCGACGAATACCCGAAGGCTTTGAGCTGCGCGATCTGCTCGCGCTGCATCCGAATGACGCGGGTCAGCACCGCGCTGGTCAAAAACGTCGCGATGCTGAGGAAGACGACCGGGAACGCGACGGACAGTCCGGACAACACGCCGATCTCGTCGTCGAGTTGACGGGCCGAAGCGTGATCGCTGCGGTCGTAGGCCACCAACCCGCCGTAGGGCTCGAGAATCCGATCTACCGCCGCGAGCACCGCCGGGGTGCCTTCGCCGGGCGCGACGTCGATGATGACGTTGTTGAACGCTCCGTCCAAATCATACGCGGTCGCTAAGTCCCGTTCGTTCATCCAGAAGACGCCGAATCGCTCGTTGTCGGGGAGCGTGTCGCCGGGGCGGGTCTCAAAAACGTATTCGGGCGAGAGTGCGATCCCGACGATTTCCAAACGTTCCCGGGCGCCGCGGAGAAGGACGTCGACGTGATCGCCGGGTCGGAATCCATGCGTCTTGGCGAACCCTTCGCTGACGACGACCTCGTCCGCGGCACCCGGCTCCGGCGTTCGACCCGTGCGGAGGTAGAGGCGGTTGAGCTGTTGCGGCCGATCTTCCGGCAGGGAGATGATGGTGCCGTCGGCTGGCTCTTCCAGCCCCGGCAGGTCAAGACGCATCCCGCCGACCACCCGGGTTTCGACGGCGGCTACTCCCGGGATCTCGGCCAGCCGGTCACGAAGGGAGTTCGGCGCGCGCTTGAGGTCAGCGAACACGTCGGCAAACCGATTTTCCGCGTAGTAGGCGGCCCGCGTCGTTTCGAGCGAAAGGATCAGACTTCGCGCCATGATCATCATCGCCAGGCCACACGCCATCACGAGGCCGACCGCGACGACCTGCCCCTTCATCTTGCCGAGGTCGCGCAGGAGTTTGAGGTCGAGCGGATGCATGTAATGCCGTTGATGGATGAGAGTTGAGAGTTAAGCCTTGAGAGACCGGGTCTCGCAGTCCTCAGGTTCTTCTCGTCACCAGGTCAGGGTGCTCACGGGGCGTTTTTCGGCGACTTCTTCGACCAGGGAAATCTTGCCATCGGAGAGATGGATCACGCGATCGGCCATCTCGGCGAGCACGGCATTGTGGGTGATCAGAACGGTCAGGGTGCCGAGATCGCGGTTCACGCGCTCGACCGCTTCGAGCACGGTGATGCCCGTTTTCACGTCCAGTGCGCCAGTCGGTTCGTCGCAGAGAAGCACCTCGGGCCGCTTCGCAATGGCCCGCGCGATGGCCACGCGCTGTTGTTGACCGCCGGACATCTGCGACGGGAAATGGTCCATGCGGTCGTCCAATTCCACCATCGCCAAGGCCTCCTCGGGCGTCATCGGATCTTTCGCGATCTCCGTGATCAGCGCGACGTTCTCGCGGGCAGTCAGACTCGGGATCAGGTTGTAGAATTGAAAAACGAACCCGACCGCGTCGCGGCGGAAGGCCGTGAGTTGCGCTTCGTCGGCACCGGCGAGTTCTCGTCCGCGGTAGGTCAAGGTCCCGTCGGTGGGAACGTCGAGTCCGCCAAGGTTGTTGAGCAGTGTTGATTTGCCGCTGCCCGAGGCGCCCAGCAGGACGATGAGTTCCCCGGCGTAGAGGTCAATGTCGACGCCGTCCAGCGCCCGCACCTCCGCCTGTTCCCCACTTGCATAGACCTTGGTCAATCCGCGCCCGACAAAAATCGGCTCTTTCATGAGGGCCCACCCGCCTTGGATGGGTCAGTGAATCGGTCCCGATTTCTTTCGATGAACGCGGCGACGGAAGTCGAAGGTCGGTCGGTCAGCTTACGAAAAGTCTCGGTGACGAGGTCCGCATCGCCACGACGAAACGCTCGGAAGTGGCAGAGGACTTCCGTTTCAACGGTGTCTGCGTCGAAGCCAGCCTCCGCGACCAGCATTCGCCCGAATTCGTCCACGGGCGAGTCGCGGTATTCGATGGTGCGCCCGAGGGCCTTGGAAAATTCTTCGGCGATTTCCGTGAAGGTCAGGGCCTTCGGTCCGGTGATTTCGTGATTGCAGCCGCGGTGCGCTTCGATGTCGCCAGTCAATACGGTTGCGGCCGCCGCCACGCAGTCGTCCAGCGAGACCATTCCGATTTTTCCGTCACCGGAGGCTCCGTAGATTGCATTCTCTTCGATTATCGTAGGCGCCGCTGGGAAGAGGTTCGATTCCATCACGGTGTTTGGTGAAATGAGCGTCCACGCCAGATCGGAGGACTTCAGGCGTTCGTTCACTTTCTCGTGTTGACTGACGAGCGCGTCACCCTGATGGCGGACCGCGCCAAAGATTTTCACAATCTGCCGGACGCCGGATTTCTCAGCGGCCTCGATCACGTTGGTCTCATGCCTCGCGATTCGGTCATCCATTGGAGAGACGAGGAACACGCGGCTGACATTTGTCATGGCCGTCAGCAACGAAGGCGGGTCATCCATGTCGGCCACGGCTACCGGGACACCGTCGTCCTCGAGGCGTTTTGCCCGCTCAGGCGAGCGGCAGAGCGCGACGACCGGTGCGCCCCGCGAGAGCATCTCTCGCAGAACGCCTCCGCCGAACATCCCGGTCGCACCGCAAATCAAAGCCGGCGATCCGTCGGATACCGCGGTCGGCTCAATTGGTCTGAATTTCTGAAATGACGTCATCGGCGGGATGGGCGCGGGCGGACTCTCGGCAGTCGGGTTTTCGGTTGCCACCGTGGAGCCGAACGGGACGGGACGACATCTTCGGCGGCGACGGCAATGGTGCAAGCGCGTTCCGTGTCCACCGTAGCGAATCGCTGCGACGCCGAAGTTCGAGATGTCGACGTTTTTCGATTCGAGCGCGAGGCGTCCCGTTCTGTCCATTTCTCTCCGGCAAGCCAGATGCGGTTGCTCGGAAAACGCACAACTGAAAACTAGAAACTCCCCGGACATTCCCGTAGTGTTTCGCGAATGACCGTTCGCCTCCTTCTCGCGCTTGTGCTTTGCGCGGCTTCATCCTTCCCGGGTTTTGCCCAGGACACTTCTGCTGCGGAACCGTCGGAGACCGCTGGATCTTCCGAGGTGGCCACCGGATCGAACGGTGGTTCAACCGCGTCCACCGTCGCGGACGACCCTTCCACCTACCCGACGCTTTCCGCTGAGGAGCTGGAATCCGCCGCGCAGGTGGAGAACGTCTCGGTTCCCACGCCCGGTGAGTTCTTCGCCGCCATCAACAAGATCGAACGACCCAATTGGTCGCAACTCGATCGCCCCGGCGCTCTTTCGGCCACGACGAGCCGCGTTCGGCTCTCGCTCAACGTAGGAGCCCGAGTCGCGGATGGCTTCATTGCCGTCGAGGCACAGGACGGCCAGCAGGTCAGGAATACCGGCAGGGACATCATCGACCTCGCGAAGGGGTTGGGCGTTTCCGAGAGCATCATTGCTCGCGGCAGTTCGATCGGAGACTTCGCCGAGAACAACGAGTGGACGGCGCTAAAGGAGGAGCTCGAAGCGACCGAGAACGAAGTGAAGCTGCAGATGGCGGCTCAACGGGACGAGCCCCTGGTCATTCTCGTGACAATCGGTGCATGGCTGCGCGGAATGCAGGCTGCGAGCGAGGTCATCGGCACGAACTACTCGGAATCGGCCGCCGAGCTGCTGCGCCAACCAGCGATCGTCGAATTCCTCGTGGCCCGACTCGGAGCGCTGCCGAACAGGATGCAGGAAGACAATGTCATCGAGGAAATCGAGGCCGGCATTCTCGAGATTCGGAAGACAACCGATCTGCCCGCCGAGCAGACGCTCACCGAGGCGGACGTCGAAGCCATCAACAGCGCGACAACCCGTCTGGTCGAATTCATCAACACCGCAGACTCTGACAATCCGGAATCATGATCCGTTTCCTTCCCTATCTCGCCGTTATCGCTCTTGCTACCGTCGCTGCCGCGGCGGAGGAAGAGACGAGCTCGCCTCCCGCTTCGGGTCCGAGCACCGAACAAGCTTCTTCTGATCCGCAGGAAGCTGCTCCGGGTAGTCAGGCCGCTGCTCGTCGTGGCGCTTTGGAATTGGCCGGCGCGTTTTCGAACGATGGTTACAAAATTCGAGATGGTTTTTGGTTTTCCTCCGTCGACCAGGACAAGCCAGCCGTTATCCGGGTCAACCTTTTCGCTGGCAACGAGTATTGGTTCTGCGCCAACGGGTTAGAGCCGACCGAGAAGCTCGACGTCATCGTTTTCGACTCGACGGGCCACGTGATCGATCAGCAGGAGTATCACGATGAGTCAAGGGCCGCCGCGGGCGTCGAGCCGACGGTCAGTGGCGAATATTTTGTGCAGGTCAGCCTGACCGGCGGTGAGAAGGGCGATTTCTGCCTCCTTTATTGCTACAAATAGAATGACGACGTCTGATCCGTTAACGATCGAGAAGATGGACGACGAGGGCGTCCGCCATTTCTCCGTGTTTCTTGACAACAAGGTCGGTGCGCTGCTCGAGATCGTAAAGTTGCTCAACGAGCACTCCGTCATCGTGCTGGCACTCAGCGTGCAGGATTCTTCCGAGAGCTCGATCTGCCGGTTCATCGTCAGTGATCCGGCGCAGGTCGAGGAGCTCTTTGAGATCAACGACATCCCGCACAGCATCTCGAGCGTCATCGTCACAGAGCTGAAAGAAGGTGCCGGTGATCTCCCCCGGGTCCTGGCCTCCTGCCTGAAGGCTGAAGTGAACGTCTTTTTCAGTTATCCGCTTCTCATTCGTCCCCGTGGACGCGCCGCACTCTGTCTTCACGTCGACGACGTGGAGTGTGCGTCGTCCGTCCTGCGCGGCGACGGATTTCCGACCCTCAACCAGTCAGACTTATCTCGTTGATTCACGACGCGGGCGGTTCCGAAATCCTCTATCCTCATGAAAGCCATTCCTCTTTTCGCGGTAGCATTCACCCTCGTCACCAGTGCCTTCGGCGGTGTCGAGATCATTCAAACGGTCGAGAACGCGGCTCGTCCCGAGATGGACATGACGCTTAAAGTGCAGGTCGAAGGGAATCAGGCGCGGGTCGACATCGGCGACACGATGTCCACCATCACGGGTCGCGACGACGGGAGCCTGACCACCCTCATGCACGGGCAGAAGATGGCAATGACGATTCCATCTTCGGCTATCGATGCCATGAAGAGCCGAATGAAGGATCTCGCCAACGATTCGGCTGAGATCGACATCAAACCGACGGGCAGAAAGGAGGAGATCAATGGCTTTTCGTGCGAAGAATACACGGGCACGGTCCGCGGAATGAAATCGACCTACTGGATAACGAACGACGTTCCGAATCAGGCGGAGATCGTCAAGCAACTGAGCAAACTGGCTGGCGATAGTGACCCTTTCAAGGGCGTTTTCGTCAGCGAGGAGTTTCCGGGTTTCCCCATCCGGACGGAAGTCACTTCCGAACAAGCGGGCGCGTCGGTGCTCACCGTTCAGTCGGTGACCGAGAAAGACGTGCCCGCAGGTGCGTTCGAGGTCCCCGAGGACTACAAATCGACAGCCATGCCAACTTTGCCCGGTGGAATCGGCAACTGATCGGCTTGGCCCCGTCGCGAGAGCGGGCCATCTGAAACCGTTTCTATCGGTTGGTTGAAGGCGACGTCCGTCCGTCGTCCTCGGCCGCGTTCTCGGGTGCTTATGACAAATGGGCCGTCCCAGAGAAAGTCTGGCGTGATCATCTTCAAGGCGGACTCATTGCCTTCGGGACAGGTTCGCGACCTGGCGTGGTGTCCTTGGGTAGAGAACTTCGTTCTAACCGGTGCTTCAGATGTTCTCGTCGGCTGGGCAGAGACCGGGCTCACAATGAGACAATGCGGAGGTTTCGACGACCAGAAGATTGCGCCAGTAGGTCTTGCATATAGGTTGACCCCGACCTATACGAGAACGGTATGGATTGCCGTGAACTTCGCTATTTTCTCGCCGTGCATGATGCCGGTGGCTTCTCTGCGGCGGCGCGGCAGCTTGGAATGGCGCAGCCTCCGATCAGTTCTCAGATCAAGCAACTCGAGGTTTCGCTCGGGGTCAGCCTTTTCGATCGATCGCGCCGGAAGGTCGTATTGACGTCAGCGGGCCGGCGCCTCCTCCCAGAAGCCCGTAAAATCATTGAACGCCTCGATCGGACGGCAACTGACCTCCGCGACGAAGCCGCCGGACGGGTCGGTGCTCTGACGTTAGCAGTCGCTGACGACGCGCGCTCGGGCTTTTTCAGTAAACGGTTGCGAAAATTCATCCGAAAAAACCGCGGGGTGAGAGTCCGGTTGATCTTCTCTAATGACGACGACGAATCGGATTCCGACGTCTCGATCTTTCTGAAGCCAGATGGAGAAGTCGGGCCGACCTGTTCGCGAATCGAAACCCGGTCGTTGGGATTCGCCGTTCTGCGGGACCATCGGTTGAGCAAGTTCAAAACGATCGCACCCACGGACCTCATCGGAGAAACCATCATTCTGGCGTCGAAAGGCGCCGTGTCAGTCGTCGACAAGGTCGTCTCCCAAGCGCTTCAGGCTACGCACTTCGAGTTTGAGCACGGTGCGGATCGGTCGGTGGAGGAAAGGCTCTGGATGTCGGAATTAGGTTTGGGATTGACCGTTTGCTTCCGCGACGACGTCGAGAGGGGAGCACGCCGCGTCAGCTGGTCCCCCCTAGATGGTTCGGTGAATCAAATTGCGACGGTCGCTCAAGTGAACCAGGGTAGCCGGGCTGCCATCGTGCCGGAATTCGTCACCTTTATGGGCTGAGAGCTTCCGTTCGGCGCTTCCGCTCGAGCCACACCGACAGCAAAGCGACGTCAGCCGACGTCACGCCACTGATGCGTGATGCCTGGCCCAACGACCGGGGCTGGACTTCAGACAGCTTTTGGGTGGCCTCCCGGCGGAGGCCGGAGATCTCGACGAAGGGAAAGTCCGGCGGGATCGGGGTCGATTCTGCACCGACGGCTCGTTCGATCTGTTCCTTCTGGCGCCGGATGTATCCCGCGTATTTCACGTCGTTTTGAACGGTTTGCCAGATTTCCGCCGGGTATTTGCCCAGGATTTCAACCGGCAGTTGATCCCAGTGGTTCTCCGGTCGTTTGAACCAGGTTTCAAGATCGATGGTGCCAAGCCGCGTCTTCGGAAGGTCAGATTTTAGGAGTGTGATTCCTTCGCACTTGAGCTGGAAGGCTTTCGTTCGTTCGGGAGAGGCAATGCCGAGCTCGATTGCCTTTGGCGTGAGGCGGCGATCGGCGTTGTCGTGGCCCAAAAGGAGGCGATGTTCGGCTCGGCTGGTAAACATTCGGTAGGGCTCGGGCGTGCCGCGGGTGACGAGATCGTCGATCAAAACGCCGATGTAGGCCTCGTCGCGCCCGAGAATGAAAGATTTTTTGCCTTGGACGGCGCTGGCAGCGTTGATCCCGGCCATCAACCCCTGTGCCGCCGCTTCCTCGTAGCCGGAAGTTCCGTTAATCTGCCCTGCGAAGTAGAGGCCACGAACCCGCTTGGTTTCCAGGGTCGCGTGAAGTTGTGTCGGGGGGCAGTAATCGTATTCAACCGCGTAACCTGGGCGCAGGATCTCGGCGTTTTCGAGTCCGGGAACGCTGCGGACAAATCGGTATTGGACCTCGAACGGCAGGCTCGTCGAGATCCCGTTGACGTAAAGTTCATCCGAGTGGCGGCCTTCGGGTTCCAGAAAAAGTTGGTGGCTGGGTTTGTCGGCGAAGCGCACGACTTTGTCCTCGATCGAAGGACAGTATCGCGGACCAACGCTTTGGATGTGACCTGCGTAGAGCGGGGAGAGGTGGAGATTCTCGCGAATAATTTCGTGAGTCTTTTCCGTGGTGTGGGTCATCCAACACGGAATTTGTTCCACGTGGAACTTCCCGTCCGCCCAGTGGTTCAAGGTGAAAAGTTCGTCGTTAGTCCGCTGAAATGGCTGGAAGCTAAATCTTTGCGGCTCGGCGTCTCCGTCTTGCCGCTGGCATTGAGAAAAATCGACGCTTCCCGCGAGGAGGCGGCATGGGGTGCCCGTCTTGAAACGTCCGACGTCGAAGCCAAGCTCCCTTAAAGAATCACTGAAGGTCGAAACGGAGTCTCCGAGACGACCACCAGCTTGATTACGCATCCCAACGTGAAGAAGACCGCGGAGGAAGGTCCCGGTCGTGACGATGATCCGTCGTGCCGCGAAGGTGACACCCATGGAAGTCTCGACGCCTTCGACTCCGTTACTCGCAGTCGTGAGTCCCGTAACGTTAGCTTGTTTGACGTCCAATCCCGGAAGGCGTTCCAACGCGCACTTGATTCGAAACTGGTAGGCCTTCTTGTCGCATTGCGCTCGCGGGGCCTGAACGCTCGGACCCTTCTTCGCGTTGAGAAGGCGAAATTGAATGGCCGTCGCATCGGTGTTCTCTCCCATCATTCCACCCAAAGCATCGATCTCGCGAACCATGTGCCCCTTGGCCAGGCCACCGATCGCGGGGTTGCAGGACATCTGGCCGATCGTGTCGGCGTTTTGCGTGAGCATCAGAGTTTGGCAGCCCATTCGAGCGGCGGCGGCAGCGGCCTCAATCCCGGCGTGACCCGCGCCGATGACAATGACGTCATACGGCTTCGGATAGCGAAAAACGTCCTTCATTGATGTTCCACGTAGAACATTAGGGTCGGTCCAGGATTCCAGTCGCCGCCCGCGGAAGCAGCTCTTGAAGGTGAAACCTCAATCGGGAACCGGCGAGCGTAGAAAGCTCGATCGCGAGATCTGGGGCAAATTCTGCCATCACCTGCCGACATGCCCCGCACGGACTGACGGGTTCCTGGGTGTCTGCGACGATTGCAATCTCTTCAAACTCACCTTCTCCCGCCGCGACCGCGGCCCCGATCGCAACCCTTTCGGCGCACATCGTCAAACCGAAGCTCAGATTCTCAACGTTGACCCCAGCGAAGACGGCACCCGAACGCGTTCGGAGGGCGGCACCGACAGCGAACTTCGAATAGGGTGCGTAGGCATTCGACCGCGCTTCCGTTGCGACGCGAATCAAGTCTTCCGTAGAGTCTCCCATGCGGAGGATTAAACGGCGGCTGGCGAGGAGTGTCCAACTCCGATGTCATTACCCACTATCAGCCCAGCGACCCTCGAAGAATTGCGCGAGAGTCGCCGTGTGGAGATGTCTCGCCAACTGATCGCCAATCACTCAGCCCCCACGGTTCGACTCAGGCTGTGAGATGGGAGGGGATTCCCTGTGGAAACTTCCGACGGTGAAACTTTTCGGAGTCGCTGCAATACCAGCACGAAAGCCGGACCCCGCCCGCGGCAAAGAAAGGCCGTAAAATACTCGAGGCGAGAGACTTACAACCTGTAACGGCCGGCTACGGAGAGGGGCTGGGCCGCAGTTGTGAGTCAACCCAGTCGTCTGGTTTGAGGGCGAGGGCCTCCTCGAGCATCCGCTTATACGATGATGATGAAGCCTTGAAACCAACGATCTCGTCGTCCTTGTTCCAGATCACGAGAATCCATCCGTGATATTTCGTCCCAAACACCGCGCCGGTTTTATCGAACTTCAGAAGGACTTCGGGAGTATCATAAACAAACTCACGTCCTTCAGGTTTCGCAGTGAGCGAAAATTCGAAGGTCTCACGCTGTTCGATTTGGTAGATACTCCGGTTGACGGCTGAGCGCGTGATCAGCCAAAACTCGCCTTTGAGACCTTCGACGGGGTTATTCAGGTCTTCGTTGCGAATGGTGACCTTCATCCGCATCCGGTCTTCCTTGTCGTCCCAGTCCCCGCCCTGGGTGCGAACAGACCGGGAGCGGTCGGCTGAAACGTCGATGCGTGGCGGATTGTCTGCCCATTCGGGTTCGGCGGTAAATCCCGGACTCGGAAGGATAAACGACAGAGAAATCAGTAATGCGGTTCGCGAAATCATGGGATCTGATAGTCTTTCGATCCGATTTACCCGATGGGACGACGGGTGACAAGCGTTGGAAGGCGCTAATCCGATTGCTGGGCGGAGATTTATCGTTTTGGCAGAAAGATTCCCGTGGTCCTGGCGGAGGGTGTTGACGTTCCAGAACGCCGACATCATCGGCTAAGGACTCAAAAGACGAACCACTATTTGGTGCGGGATACCCGCATTTTCGCCATTGCCAAGCGAATGGTGCTCGTGGAGTATTTGCCGGTTCCACGGCGGCTTCGACCGCTTCGGCGAACTGAAACGCAACGACTCACGACCATCTCAAATCCCGCGCATGACCGACACCGCCGCTGAACACGAAGTCAGCCCCGTTGACTACGCCTCCGCGCAGATCAACGCTTCGTTGTCGAAGGATGACAAAATCGGGTTTCTCCGCGACATGCTCCGGATCCGCGCATTCGAGCGGATGGCGCTCAAGCACTACAACGATGGGAAGATGGGTGGATTTCTCCATCTCTACATTGGCCAGGAATCGGTGGCTGTCGGGATGGCGTCGCTCCTCGGCGAGAACGACCACGTCATCACGGCTTATCGAGATCATGGTCACGCGCTCGCGGTCGGGATGTCCATGAATGAGTGCATGGCCGAGTTGTTCGGAAAAATCACCGGCTGTTCGAAAGGCAAAGGTGGGTCGATGCACTTCTTCGCTCCCGACAAAAACTTCTGGGGCGGTCACGGGATCGTCGGCGGCCAAACGCCGCTGGGCCTCGGTCTCGCGTATGGCCTCAAATACAAAGGTCTGCGTGGATGTTGCCTCTGTTTCCTCGGAGACGGCGCGATCAACCAAGGCGCCTACCACGAATCGCTGAACATGGCCGGCCTCTGGAATCTGCCGGTGATTTACGTGATCGAAAACAACCGCTATTCCATGGGCACCAGTCTCGCCCGGTCGTCATCGGTCAAGAATTGCCTCGCGGAGCGCGCGGATGCCTACGACATCGTGTGGGACATCGCGGAAGGTGAAAACCTTTACGAGCTCCGCGCCAAGACGTGGACCGCGATCGAGCGGGCCCACGCTGAAAGTCGGCCGACCGTCCTCGAAGTTGATACCTACCGATACTACGGACATTCCGTGGCCGACGCGAAGCACAAGGGCGGCTACCGCACCGTCGACGAGATCGACCTGTACAAAGACTCGCAGGACCCGATCCGGATCTGGCGGGACGTTGTGATCGGCGAAGGTCTCATCAGCGAGGACGAAGCGGAAGCTCTCACCAAGGCGGCTCGGAAAGAAGCGCAGGCCTCCGTCAAGTTTGCCGAAAAAAGCGATTTCCCGACCACCGATGATCTCTTCGAGGACGTTTATTACGAGGTCGATCACCAGACCGAAGCGGGCAAGACCGGCCGACACTTTTTCAACGACTGATCGATCCGAGCCTCGTTCCTTATCTAGCCCGTTTTTAAAGAGATGCCCGTAATCGAATACCGCGATGCCCTGAATCAAGCTTTCGCCGAGGAACTCGAGCGTGACGAAAATGTCGTTCTTATCGGCGAGGAAGTCGCTGAATACGACGGTGCCTACAAAGTCACCCGGGGGCTCTGGGAACGGTTTGGTTCGAAGCGAGTCGTCGACACACCGATCAGCGAAGCAGCGTTCATTGGGATGGGCGTCGGGGCCAGCATGCTCGGCATTCGGCCGGTGATGGAACTCATGTTCTGGAGCTTCGCCACCGTCGCGTGGGATCAGATCGTTAATAACGCTGGTCAGATCCGCTACATGAGCGGCGGACTGATCAATTGCCCCATCGTCATCCGCGGTCCCGCCAACGCCGGGACCAACGTTGGGGCGACGCACTCTCATACGCCCGAGAACTGGCTCGCGGGCGTCCCGGGTCTGAAAGTGGTCTGCGCGGCGACTGCCTACGACGCCAAGGGTCTCATGAAGACTGCGATCCGGGACAACGATCCCGTGATGTTCATGGAAAACACCGTTCTTTACGGGCAAAAGATGGAAGTCCCCGAGGAGGAATACCTCATCCCGCTCGGCGTTGCGGACCGCAAGCGGGAAGGCTCGGATATCTCGTTCATCGGACACGGGCGCTCGATTCTCACGGCACTTGCCGCGGCCGAAGAGCTCGCCAGTGAACACGGCATCCAGGCTGACGTGATCGATCTCCGGTCAATTCGCCCGCTGGACGAACGAGCGATCCTCGAGTCCGTTACCAAAACGCACCGGGTCGTCCTGGTCGACGAGAACAAGCCCTTCTGCGGAACCTCTGCGCAGATCGCGACAATGATCCAGGAAAAGGTCTTCGACGAGCTGGACGCCCCGATCCGGCGCGTCTGCACCCTCGACGCCCCGTCCATCTACAGCATGCCGGTCGAACAGGAGCAAATCCCGACAGTCAATCGGATCAAAGAGAAAGCCCTCTCGATTCTTTGAGCTCGGTCTTTAGACACATTCCACCCCGCATTTCCAATCTTCAATTTCCCAAGCGATGCCTGTAATCAACATGCCCAAACTGAGCGACACGATGACCGAGGGAACCCTCGTCAAGTGGCTGAAGAACGAAGGTGACACCGTGGAAATGGGAGACATTCTCGCGGAGGTCGAAACCGACAAGGCAACGATGGAACTCGAGGCCTTCGACGACGGCACGCTCGCCGAGATTTTCGTCAAAGAAGGCGAAAAGGCAAAGATCGGCGAGAAGATCGCCCGGGTCGCTTCCGATGAAGATGACGACGATGACGACGATGACAAAGACCAGGACGACGCCGACGACGCCGACGGCACCAAGGAGGACGACGCCGGTGAGGAAGCGTCCGACGGAGATCAGGATGAAGAAACCGGCAACCAAGGGAACGACCGCCAATCCGACTCCGAACACGATCACGGCAAAGAAACTTCTAAGCGCGAACTCGCCGCCGAGAAGCCAAAGTCCGCAGAACCCAAAGCGGCCAAGAATGAGAAAAAGAAAAAGAGCGACGAGCGCGTCAAAGCCTCGCCGCTAGCTCGAAAAATCGCGGCTGACGAGGGCGTCGATCTTTCCGAGATCACCGGGTCGGGACCGGGCGGACGCATCGTGGCGAAAGACGTCGAAGGTGGAGGCAAGAAAGGTCCGGCCAGCTCGGAGAGCGCGGGTGCTTCACCATCGGCACCACCTGCCGCCATCAAACTCGAGGCGACCGGGGGAGAAGACCAACGGATCGAGCTCTCCGGTATGCGTCGCACGATCGCGGAGCGATTGTTGGCGAGTAAGACGCAGATTCCTCACTTCTATCTCGCCATTGAGGTGGACGCCGCCCCGCTCATGCGTCTCCGCAAGGAGGTCAATAACGCCAACGAAGCGGCTGAGCTGCCGAAAACGACGGTCAACGATTTCGTGTTGCTCGCCGTCGCTCACGCGACCGCGCAGAACCCAAAGGTGAACGCAGCGTGGGGAGGCGATCACGTCATGCAGTATGAAAGCGTGAATGTCGCCGTCGCGGTTGCGGTTGACGATGGACTGATCACGCCGGTCATTCGCGGCGCGGACAAACTTTCCCTTCGCGAGATCAGCGCCACGGTCAAGGAACTCGCTGGCAAAGCCCGTAGCAAGAAGCTCAAGCCGGAAGACTACAGCGGTGGGACGATCACGGTCTCGAATCTTGGCAGCTACGGGATTGAGCAATTCTACGCGATCGTGAATCCACCGCAGGCCGCCATCCTTGCCGTGGGAGCGATCGTCAAAAAGGCGGTTGTCGACGCGAATGACGAGATCGTGGTGGGCCAGCGAATGACCATCTCGCTTTCCGGCGATCACCGCGTTGTCGACGGCGCCGTCGGTGCGGAGTTCATGACCTCGCTTCGAAAGCTCGTCGAGAATCCCGCCCTGATGCTGTTTTAGGGCGTTCGACGTTGACCCGAGTTAGCGTTTGAAAATGCTCTAGAACTCCGCCGACGGATCGCGGAGAAGGGAGCGTTCACTGACCTGCGGGGCACCTCCGCGGGTTACTCGCACGTTCACTCGATAATCAATTTTTACGAGGAGATCCCCGCGTCCCCCCCGCGACTTCGGCAGACCTTCGCCCGGGAGCTTCAGGACCGTTCCGCGGGCGACGCCTGACGGGATGCTGACGGAGAGCATGCCACCCGTGGGACCGGGTATCCGTTCCGTCCCCCCTGAGCTCGCCCTCTGTCCACTGATTCGCAACGTCGTCTTCAAATCCGAGCCGCTCGCGCGAAAGCGGGCGTCCGGCCGGACCTTGACCCGCACAATCACCGAGCCCCCGGCAAATGGTTCGTTTCGGGGGATCCGGAATCGCTCTCCCGGATGAATCCCTTCGAAGATCTCGAGTTGGTAGTGTTCGATCTCTCCGGGGTTGGCGGGATCGTCGATCCGAACGTCCAGCCACGTCCCCCGGATCAGCTCCTCGGCTGAAACGAAGACGTCCTGCTTTACGTCGCGCGAGGTCCGACCGCTCGGCGCCCGCATTGTCGGTTCGTCCCCAGCCAGTTCGGCGTCATGGGCCGCCCGGCGGACGGGGTCGCTCAAAGTCTCATACGCTTCGGTCAGTTCTCGCGAGCGTTCCGCGGCAAGATCAGGATCATCGCACACGTCTGGGTGCCACCGTTTGATGAGAATCCGGAACGCACCGCGAATCTCCCGCAGGGGACAACCCCGCTCCACCCCCAGCACGCCGTAGTGATCCCGGCGCATGTTAGTGGATCTCGACCGGGCAGGCCGGTAGTGCGCTCAAAAACTTCCGCCCGTAGGGTTTCGAAACCACGCGGCTATCGAGGATCACCACGATCCCGCGATCTTCAGCCGAGCGAATCAATCGGCCAGCGCCCTGACGCAATTTCAGAATCGCTTCCGGCACCGAGTATTCGGAAAACGGATTCCCACCAGCCGCTTCGATGGCTTCGAGTTTGGCTTCGATCAAAGGATGATCCGGCATGGCAAAGGGCAGTCGCGTCACGATGACGTTGGACAGGGCCTGGCCGGGAACGTCGACGCCGCCCCAGAAGCTGTCCGTTCCAAAAAGAACGGCTTGGCCGGAAGCCTTGAACTCGAGAACCATTCGCGTCCGGGCCATTCCTTCCCCTTGCACCAGGAGCGGCCAGTCCCGGTCTGCGAAAAATTGTCGCATCCGATCCGCGACGCGGCTCATTGTCTGATAACTCGTGAAGAGCACGAAAGCGCGACCGCCGCTCTGCTCGGTGAAATGCTCGATCCACTGCTCGAGCGCCGCCTCGTAGCCACCGTCGCGAGGGTCCGGCATCCGTCGGACCACGTGGACGACCATCTGCTTCTCGTAGTCGAACGGACTGCCGATGCGAACCGCCGGAACCGCATCGGCACCGACTCGCTCGCGGAAATATCGAAGATCCTCGTGCCCGTTGGACAGCGTGGCACTCGTCGTCACCGAGCAAGCACCGTCGCGAAACAGCAGACGCCGCAGGCAGGCCGCCAAGTCCACCGGAGCCGCGTGCAGGTTGTGCAACACCTCGCGTTTGCCCGTTTCCTCGACCCAATACACGTGTCCCCCCTCGCTCTGATCGAGGAACGCCATCAGTCCAGCTCGCGACTCGCGCAACCGCCGGGCCAGGTCTTGCAGCTCGGCTTTGGTCGTGTCGTCGTCGGTCTTTGAAATCGCGATACCGACCAGCTCGATGAGTCGGGTCAGTCCCCCACAGATCTCCGATCCGTCGGCGACGTCCGGCTCCCGCACGCGGACTTCGCGTCCCCGACCGAACCGACACGCCCGCGCGACTTCGTCAAAAAAGCCGTCCGAGATCGGGAGCATCTGCTCGACCGCCCGCATCCCGTCCGCCCGCTTGAGCACTTGGAATAGCCCCTTTTTCGTCCGCGGGTTGAACAACCGCTGCAACCCCGCGCGCAGTCCGTATTGGGAAATGGAAAACCCGATGTGTCGCGACGCCACGTTCTCGATCGTGTGCGCTTCGTCGAAGATGGCGAAGTCGTTGGGAAACAAAAATCCGCCGTCCTCGCGGTCATCGATCTCGGCCTCGCTGCCCAGCAGGGTGAAAAACAACGTGTGGTTCAACACCAACACGTCCGCGGTCTGCATCCGCCGCCGGGCCGCTTGGTAGAAGCAGCGAGATTCCCGCCCGCAGGATTTTTGCGTGCAGATGTTTCGCTCGCTGCAAACCTGCGACCAGATTTGCGAATCCGGCTCGACCGTGAAGTCACTCAGCGAACCGTCCTTCGTCTCGTGACTCCACTCGCGCACCCGTTGCAGTTCAGCCTGCTGCGGAGTGGTGAAAAGCCCGTCGGCTTGCCGGACGGCCCGCTCGAGCCGCGTGCCGCAGAGGTAGTTCTGCCGCCCTTTCATCAGCGCGGCCTCAAACTCGACCGGCAAAATTTCCCGCACCGCCGGGATGTCCTTGTAAACCAATTGCTCCTGGAGATTGATCGTGTGCGTCGAGATGATGGCCTTCCGCTTGTTGCGAACCGCGAAGAGGATCGCCGGGATCAGATACGCGAAGGATTTCCCGACCCCGGTGCCGGCTTCGATGACGACGTGGCCGCCGCCAGCCAGCGTTCGGGCTACTTCGCACGCCATTTCCCGCTGTTCGGCCCGCGGCTCGAATCCCGCCCGCTTCGACAGGAGACCCCCGGCCGAAAAAACTCCCGCGATTTCGTCTTCGAACGCCTTCGCTCCGGCTCCGCCGCCACCCTCGACCAGCGAGATCATGCCCGTTCCTCGGTTCGGAAATCCATTGCCCCACTCGCGAATCCCGCAAATAGTTCCCACTGCCCGTCCGCGTCAGGCCCGTCCCAAACCAATAATCGAAAACTCAAAATTAGATGTCCCTGCTTGATCGCTACGTTCTGAAGAAATTCATCGTTCCGTTTTTCTACTGCTTCTTTGGGTTCATCGCAATCTGGCTCGTCTTTGATCTCAGCGACAATGGCCCCGACTTCATCGCCGGCAAGGCTCCGCTCCCGCTGATCTTCGAATTCTACCTGAGTCAGATCCCCGAAATCGTGGTGATCAGCCTTCCGGTCGGCACTTTGCTCGCTCTGCTGTATTCGCTCACTCAGATGTCGAGGTCCAACGAGATCATCTCGATGCTTGGTAGCGGCCGCAGCGTCAGTCGCATTCTCATGCCCCTTTTTGCCTTCGGACTTCTGCTCGTCGGGATCACCGCCTACTTCAACTACGAGGGTGCTCCCCACGCTGCCGCTACGAAGAAAGCGCTCCTCAAGGAAATCAACAGCGGCAAAAAGCGCGAGTCGGCGATCGTCGGTCACCTCTACCGAAATCGTCAGGACGACCGCACCTGGTATTCGCGCAAGATTCGGATGGAGAGCAACGCCATCGATGACGTCCAGATCATCCAGCAAGACCCGGAGGGCGTCCCGCTCAAGCAATGGTACGCGCGCGACGCCGTTTACGACGACGCCCGACAAGCTTGGAATTTCGTGGATCTGAAATACGTCGAAATGGACGCCGCCGGCGACGTTACGAAGACGCAATTCCACAAGGAGTTTCAGATCACCGGATGGAGCGAAACGCCGGAGCGGATCGCGAGCTCGCGCATGGTCGCAGAATATTTGTCCGTGCCGGAGCTCAAGGATTACCTCAGTTACAACAGCGACTTTCCACCCGCCCGGCTCGCGCCGTTCGAGACCAATCTACAATACCGCTACGCGCTCCCGTGGGTGTGTATCCTTGTCGTCTTCCTCGCTGCCCCCATGGGGATCGTTTACTCCCGTCGCGGCATCCTCGGCGGCGTTGCCATCGCGATCACACTGTTCTTTCTTCTCGTCTTCTGCAGCAGCCTCGCGATCGCGCTCGGCAAGGGTGATCGCATCTCACCCGTTGCCGCCGCCTGGGGGCCGCTCGTTGTCTTTCTCGGTATCGGGTTTATCCTCCTCTGGTATCGCTCAACCAACCGCGACATCCCGATTCCGAAGCTCTTCGGCTGACGATTCAGTTGAGTGTTTAGAGTTGAGGGTTGAGTGGGATACAGTTCCTTAGCCGCGAAGCGGCACTCCAGCACTCCACTCAACACTCATCTCTCAACACCCAACACCAACTCAAGTGACCGACTGGGAAATTAAAAGCCGCGCCCACGCCTGCACCCGCACCCAGCAGCCGTTCAGTGAGGACGATGTCTTCTACACGCTCCTCTTTCGCGACGACGAAGGCTTTCGGCGTGAGGACCTCTGTGAAGAGGCCTGGCAGAATCGCAACGACAACATCGCCCCGTTCAGTTTCTGGCGGAGTACTTACGAACCCCCACCGCCGCCCGCCCCGGAGGCGCTCAAAAAGAACGATGCCGAGAGCCTTCTCCGCGCTCTCATTGCCGGTGGCGATCCCCGCCATCGGAACGCGATTTACATCCTGGCCCTCATGCTTGAGCGCAAACGGATCCTTCGCCCCGTCGAGCAGGACGACCCGGACACCCTCGTTTACGAGCATCCGCCGAGCGGAGAAACCTTCATTCTAAAAAATCCGCACCTCGCCATGGAGCAGATTCCCGACGTGCAGAAGGAAGTTTCCGAGCTGTTGGACGAAAGCCTGGGGATGAAAAGTCCTTAGTTGGAAGATGAGCGTTGAGAGTTTGCCACCGGCCTCGCCGCAGCCCGAGACGAAGTCCACTCATTCGCTTTCAACGACTCGCGCTCCACTTCCGGCTCTCTACCTCGCCCCGATGGCCGGGGTGACGAACACAATCTTCCGGCAGATCTGCCTCGATCATGGGGCAGACGTTCTCACTTCCGAGTTCGTCTCCGCCGAAGGCATCCTGCACCGCAATTCCCGCACCCAGGAGTACCTCGATTTCGACGAACGCGAACGGCCGGTCGGTGTTCAACTTTTTGGCGCCAACCCCGAAGCCCTCGCCGAAGCCGCGCGCCACGTCATCGATTGGGTGCGCCCTGATTTCATCGACCTGAACTTCGGCTGTCCCGTAAACAAAGTCGTTTCCAAACACGGCGGTTCGGCCCTGTTGCGCGACTGCCTGTTGCTGGACCGGGTCGCCCGCGCCGTCGTCCGGGCTGCGGACCCGCTCCCGGTCACGGCGAAAATCCGGATCGGATGGAACGCGGAGACGATCAACGCAACGACCACCTCCGCCATTCTCGAACAGGCCGGGATCCAGCGGGTCGCCGTCCACGGTCGCACCAAGGATCAGGCTTACTCCGGCGAAGCGGACTGGAACGTGATCGCCGAAGTCGCCGATACCGTGGATATCCCGGTGATCGGGAATGGCGACATCGCCAGCGGAGCCGACGCACGGAAGCGCGCTCGCGAGACGCAGGTGTCTGGATTGATGATCGGACGCGCGGCCATGGCGAATCCCTGGATCTTCCAAGAGATCAAAGCCGAGCTATCCGGCGAGACCTACGAGGCACCCAGTGACGACGCACGCTGGGGTCTGATGATCGATCACTGCCGCCGCGAAGTCGTTCGTCGAGGAGACGAGCGTCGCGCTATGCACAGCCTCCGCGCCCGGCTCATGGCCTACTCGCGCGCGCTTCCGCACGCGAAAGCGCTCCGGACTCAGTTCGCAAAACTGGAATCCGTCGGCCAACTCGAAGACCTTGCGGCCACCGCGATCGCCGGACGCATCGCACCCGCAGCCCCCGTCAGCTGACCGAGGGCTGGTAAGCTTCCGGAAGGCCGGTCAGGAGTTCTTCCTTCGGCGTGCGCTCGCAGAATTCGCTGAAGCTCTCTTCGCCCTCCTTGTTTGCCTCGTAGTGCCGGAGCAGGGAATCAATGACCTCATCCACGTCCGGCGCAAGAATCTTGCCCTTGAGCAGCGTGTTGAAGCGGCGGTTTTCGCCAAGTCGACCGCCAACGAACAAGTCGTAGGCATCCTGCATGACGCCATCGATCTTCTTCTTTGCGCCGCGAAATCCGATGTCCGCGATCTGGTGTTGACCGCAGCTCGACGGGCAGCCGCTGAAGTGCACGCGGATCTTGCCCTTATACCAACCGCTTCGATCCTCGAGTTGCTCGACGAGCGCGAGCATTCGATTCTTCGTTTCCGCCACCGCAAGGTTGCAGAACTCGATGCCAGTGCAGGACACGCAGCCTTCCCGGAAATTCGTCGGTGCATACGAAAGACCCGCTGCGTCCATTTCGGCCTTCATCGCTTCGAGGTTCTCGTTCGGAACGTTCGGGATGACGAGGTTCTGCTTGTTGGTGAAACGGATCGACGCGGCACCCTCGAGACAATGCTTCGCGGCGATCTCGCCGACCTTGGCCAGCGTCCCGTTGCGAAGCCGACCGCCGGGGAAGCAAACGCCGACCCAGGACAGACCGGGCTGGGTCTGCGCGTGGATACCCATGTGATCGCTCTCTTGATCTTTCGGATAAGTGAACTCGCGGTGCTCGCGCAATTTGTAGCCGAGCCGGTCCTCCACCTCCGCGGTGATCCGCTCGATACCCCAATCGGCGACGAGAAACTTGAAACGCGCCCGGTTCCGCTTCGCGCGAAAGCCCTCGTCGCGAAACACCTTGCTGATCGCTTCCACCACTGGCCATGCCTGGTCGGGGGCGATCCAGACCGGCATCGTTTGAGCCATGTGAGGCGCCGACGACAGCCCGCCGCCGACTTTCACGCCGTATCCCGGCTCACCGTCCGCGTTACAAAGACCAAAGAGACCCACGCAGTTAATGTCCGGCTGTGAGCAGTGGATGTCGCAACCACTGATCGAGATTTTGTATTTCCGCGGGAGGTTGGAGAAGTCGCGGTTGTCGGTCATGTTGCGATTGATCTCGAGCATCTGCGGCGTCGCGTCGATGACCTCGTTCGGGTTCATCCCGCTGACCGCGCACCCGCAGACGTTCCGCGTGTCGTCACCGCACGCGCCACTGGTCGTCATCCCGACCTTATCGAGCACGTCGAAGATCGGCGGAATGTCCTCGATCTTGAGCCAATGGAACTGAATGGTCTGCCGCGTCGTGATGTCGCAAAGACCGTGCCCATATTCGTCGGCGATCTGCGATAGGACGATCGCCTGCTCGGGAGTGACCTGCCCGCCCGGCACCTTCGTCCGCAGCATGAAATACCCACTGTCTTTCGGCTTCTGGCGATAAACGCCATACCACTTCATGCGATCGAAGTCGTCGTCGGTGATCGCGTCGAATCCCAGTTTCGCGTAGCGATAGATATCGTGGATGACGTCCAGGCCATCCTTGTCGAGTTTGAGCTGCTCAGCCGGGTTGACGGGGATAAGCCCTTGCTTGACAGCGGCGAAGTTAGGATGAATATCAATCATGAGTTTGCAGTAAATTTTCGTCGCAGCGTCCGTTGGCGCTGCGCTGGAGTAGCCAAAAAGAATTCCATGCACACTAGGCAAGTCAAGTCCGCGTCCGTTCGGCCCTCCCCCGCCCTTCGACAGCGAGCCTTCACGCTCGTGGAGCTTCTGGTGACCATTGGCATCATCGCGATCCTCGCTGCGCTCGTCATCGCGGCACTTCCAGGCTTCGTCCAGCGAGGCAAGATGGCGGAATCTTTGAACAATCTACGCCAGATTGGAGTTGGATTCCAGCTCTACGCGAACGACCACGACTTCTCGCTTCCCGGTCGCGTCACGGATGGCCGGAAATGGCCATCCCTCATCGTGGAATACCTTGGGAATGACCCGAAAGTTTACGCCGATCCCGCCGACAAAAATAATTACGTTGCTCAGAACAGCGATCCGCTTTCCGACGAAACGAACAATACGAGCTACATCATGAACGGTTACAATGACGTCGGTGCTTACGATGATCCGAGTGTAACAATCAAAGCCAATGTCGTCGACCAACCTAGCCAAACCATTCTGGCGGCCGCTCAATCTCATTCAGGCAACTTTTACATGGATTTCGTCGAGAACAACGAAGACAAGGTTCTCAATAAACGCCTGTATGGAGATGGCTCAACCTACCTCTTCGTAGACGGGTCGTCGCGCTTCATTAAGGAAGACGACTATGATAACGACCTTTGGCTGGTCTTTAAGGACGGCGAGCCGCTTGGCCAAAACTAACTCTACGGCGACGATCACGGGCCTTCGTTCGTGATCCGGCTGACAAAAACTTCCGTGCGCCCGAAGATTCCATCGGTCCAGTCGGCGGTCGTGCGTCGATTCACTCGCTACAGGATTCCCCCGCGTCAGTTCGATTTCGCGGAGTCCGTGCCATCATGACCCAGATCGCTCTCGAGCTCAGCCTTCTCTTCATCCTCATCGTTGCCAACGGGGTTTTCGCGATGACCGAGATCGCGATCGTTTCAGCCAAGAAGGGCCGGCTCCGGGCGCAGGCCGACGCCGGCGACAATCAGGCCCGCGCGGCGTTGGAGCTCGCCAAGGACCCCAATCAGTTTCTGTCCACCGTCCAGATCGGCATCACGTTGATCGGGATCTTCGCTGGTGCGTTCGGCGGGGCCACCGTGGCCAAATCGCTCGCTGCGGTGCTCGAGGACATTCCTTACGTTGGATCGATCGCCGACCCGCTTTCATTCCTGATCGTCGTTACGGTCATCACCTATTTCACGCTCGTCGTCGGTGAGCTGGTTCCGAAGCGGATCGGGATGCTCCATCCCGAAAGCCTGGCGCGAGTCGCGGCCCGTCCCATGCGGACCCTCGGCCGCGTGATGAGCCCCTTTATCTGGTTGTTGGGTGTGACGAGCGACGCCGTTCTCCGCCTCCTCCGAGTCCAACCGAACAAACACGATGGCGTGACTGAGGAGGAGGTTACGCATCTCATTCGCGAAGGCACCCGGTCGGGGGTGTTTCTCCCGAACGAAGCTCCGATGGTCGAGAAAGTGCTCGCGCTCGATCGCATCAAGGTGCGCGAGATCATGACGCCGCGCCCGCGCATCGTGTGGCTGGACGCGGAGGCCGAGCCCGACGAGACCTGGCGCACGATCATCGTCAGTGCCAGGTCGCGGTTCCCCGTTTACGAGGACAATCCCGACCGGGTGCTCGGCTTCGTTTCGGTCAAGAGCCTTTACGCGAATCTCGCCGCGGGGACGCCGGTCCTGCTGCGCAATCTTGTCTCCGAACCGCTTTACGTGTCCGAGCTTCAGTCCGCTGCGCATTTCCTCGAAGAATTGAAGCTCTCTCGTCGTCAATTCGCGCTCGTCACCGACGAATTTGGAGCGATTTCCGGCCTGGCAACGCTGACCGACGTGACCGAGGCCATTTTTGGAAAGTTACCGGAACCTGGCCGCACCGTCGCACCGCCGATCACGCCGCTTGACGAAGGGGGCTGGTCGGCCGACGGGCTGGTGGGGATCGAGGAGATCGGCGGGGTCATTCCTGAACTGTCTTTGCTGAACGAGACGCGTCACCGGAGCGAGACGCTCGCCGGTTTTGTGAGTGAGAAACTGGGACGCCTTCCGCAGGAGGGAGATCACTTCGAAGACTCGGGACACCGGTTTGAAGTCACCGGGATGGACATCCTCCGCGTGGACAAAATCCGCATCACGCCCCTTGCGACAGCTGGTTCACCCGCGCCTCCGCCCGACAAATAGCGGCTGCGCATCACGGTCCCCAACTCTCGGACGAGACGAACGGACGAGACGAACCACGCAGCCGTTTCATCCGCACTTGCACGCGCATGTTCTGCGTTCCAGAGCCCTTGAAGGTTCCGCGGACGGGTGCGGCGTCGCGACAATCCCGCCCGAACGACACCGACACGTGCCGTTCGCCACACCATTGGTTATTTGTCGGATCGAGTGCGACCCAGCTCAGCCCCGGCACGAGCACCTCGACCCAAGCGTGCGTCGCCACGGCCCCGACCAGACGACGCCCGGGCGGGGCATCCGTTTCGATGTAGCCGCACACGTAACGAGACGGCAGACCGACGGACCGCAAGACACTGAGCATGACGTGAGCGAAATCCTGACAAACTCCCTTCCGCTGTTTCCAGACGGTCGCGAGCAGGGTCGAGTTGTCGGTCGAGCCAGATTTGTATTCGAAGTGGCGATAGATCGCTTCGTTCAGCGCTCCAAGGGCTTCGCCGAGCGGGCGAGCGGACCACAGATGCCGCTTCGCCCACGGGAAAGCCGGGCCGCCGGTGGGCACCGCGACCGTTGGTTGCAGGTAGTCGAAATGGTCGATCAGACTCGACGCAAACACCTGTCTCGCTTCGGCGACGGGCACCTGGAGGGCGGAAGTCGGCAGACTTTGACCGTGGGTTTCGACGATCATCCGATTTTCGATCGTCAGTCGCGCGTGGCGCAGCGTCATCGAGAAAAATTCGACCCGGTTCTCGAACGCGTCGACGTATTCGGAAGTCGTGAGATCGGGATCGATCAGGATCTCGCGTTCTTCGACGGTCTGCGCGCTCGTGTCCGGGGCAATCAGCCGCGCCTCGAGGTAGGCCTCAGTCGCCGGGATGGCGTACCGGTAAGCGGTTCGGTGTTTGATCTCAAATCGCATTGGAGGAAAATCCCGCGAGCATCGGCTGCTCCGGAGTGCTCATGTGAATTTGATGATTCAAAAATCCGTCCGAAACGAGATCGTGGATCGCCAGCGACTGCGCCAGGGCGGAGTCGACCAGACGCACGAGTTCGCTCTCGGCAAGCGGTCGCGCGTCTTCGGGTCGCTCGATCTCGGTTTCGACCAGCCTCTCCCAATCGGTCTGCGCCATTTCGTGATCGAACAATTCAATTGCGGCGACGGTGCGTTGCATCGGAGCACCGGATTCCGGCTGGGACTCACCGAGCAGCCGCCGACATTCGGAGAGGCACCGTTTCACCGAACGTGGCGCGACTGGATTCTGGTAGAGCATCCGCAGAACGGCCCCGGCTTCGACGCGCATCTGGTAAACGCGCCGGTAGGCGTCGCGACATCCCAAGAGCCGCAGGAAAGCCGAGAGCTGGAGCTCGCGAGCGTGTTCCCGCGAGGGCCCACAGGTCTTCACGAGTGACCTCGCCATCGAGGCGACGGCGTTCGACGTGACAACCGCCCGCTCCACCAGGACGCCGATTTCACAGAATCGCCATCCGCCGTCGGCGATCATCGTCATCTCCGACGTCCCGAAAAACTGCGCGACCAGATCTGTCGTGTAGTCGCACACTTTACGGGTCAAGGCAGCGCGCTCGGGATCGCTCAGATTTCGCCGGACGCGGGCCCGCTCGAAACGCGCCTGAAGTTGGCTCAGAACACTCCAGGACTCCATCGACAGACATTCGAGCACGGACTCACCGTTCCACGTCGCTCGCTGGATGAGGCTCACGACCGATCCGCGCTCCTTGAGGTCCAGGGCCAACCGAAAGCGCCCTCCAACGTTTGAGATCGTCCGGCGCGAGCCGCCTTCTCCCTCGAGTGGTGGCAGCATGCGGTTCCACACCGGGCGGTAGAGATTCCGCTCCGTGACGTTGAGCTCCTCCGTCTCGAGTGCCTCGATCACACCGATCATCCCCGCCAGCGCACGGGCGCGTTCGAGGTATCGTCCCGTCCAGTAAAACGATTCCGCGACGCGGCTGGTCACGAGTTGAGAGGGCGGCCGGACCTCGGGGGCGATGCGTGGCGCAAGCAAGCCGGATTCCCCCGGGGAGGCCTGCACCCAAGAATCTTTGCTGCCCCCGCCCAGCTCGGAAGCGGTGGACGGACCTTGTTCCCCGGTTATCCGCGTGAGTGATCCCGGAAAAATCGAGTAATCACCTTCACCGCGCCGAAGGCCGAAGATGATGTGATCCTGAAACCGCTCGGTCGGGTAGCCTCCGTCGTAGCAGAGGGTTGCGGCGTCCACCCCGCGAGCTTGCGCGACGAAACCAGCGGGATTCAGCGACACCTCGCGCACGATGGATTTTCGTCGGCGCTCTTCGAGGCCTTTGCCGCTCCACGGTGTCAGCACGCGTTCGCCGTAGATCGGCCGGATGACGTAATTCTCGAGATCACCCAGCACCATCTCCCGCTGGTCGATGTCGCCCAGCCACAGCGTTTCGAGCCCGTCCAGCAGCGGGGTCTCTCCGAGGTAATACCGAATGAACGCCGGAGCAAATGGCAGGAGCGCGCGGTCGTCGACCAACTGCGCACCGACCGCGTTGATAACGGAGACCGTTCCCTGGCGAATGCATTGCACGAGCCCCGGCACACCGAGCATCGAATCGCGCCGGAACACGAGCGGGTCCAACCATTGATCCGAGATCCGGGAGTAGATCACTTCGACCTTCTCCAATCCCTCCACCGTCTTGAGGTAAACGTGGTCGTTCAGGACCAACAGGTCACCGCCCTGAACCAAGGGGATGCCCATTCGGCGGGCGAGAAAACTGTGTTCCGAATAGACCGCACTTCCTTGGCCGGAAGACAGGAGGACAACCGTGGGGTCGGCATCGTGCGAGAACCCGCGGAGGATCTCCATCATCGCAATCGGCGTGTCCGCAATCGAGTGGATGCTGTAATCGACGAACGCCTCCGGCATCACGCGGGCCATCGCGCGACGATTCTGGATCATGTAAGAGATACCCGACGCGTGGCTGAAGTAATGGTGCTTCACGACCATCCTCCCGTCGGCCTGGCGCGCAAGTGCCATCCCGCTCAGGTGCAAAAACGCGTCGCCCGGCGGACGAAGACCCGCCGCTGCCCGTTGGTAGTGCGGGCTGCCGAGCACGGGTTGAAGCGGCACGACGCCACTCCTGAGCACCCGTTGATCGCTGTAAACGTCGCGCAGAAAACATTCGTAGGCCTGCATGCGCTGGGTCATCGCGCGCCCGAGAGATTTCCATTCCGCTGCCGTGAAGACCTGCGGAAGGAGATCGCAGAACCAAGGGCGTCGCCCCCACGGACGATCTCGGGCGATGTCGAAGGTCACGCCCATCTCGCGCATCGTGGCTTCGAGTTGCTCATCGAGTCGGCGCAAGTCCGTGCGGGACGACGCGTTGATCCGACGAAACAGCGGGGCGTAAACCGCTCGCGGCTCCCCGGATTCGTCAAATAATTCCTGAAACACCGCGGAATTCCGCCTCACCTCATGCACGACGCCCGACGCTCCTCGGCGTCTTGAAAACAATCAAGCGCAATCAAAAGATCGCAACCCCGACGTCCGCTCAATCAGCGTTCCAATCGAAAAAAACGCGAGCCGCGCGAGCTCGAACCCGGCATCCTTTCCGTCATGAGCGGCAATGTTCTCTTTTTGATGGCGGACGAGCTCCGCTTTGATCTGCCGGGATTCATGGGGAATCCGATCTGCCGCACCCCCACACTCGACGCTCTCGCGCGGGAAGCCGTCATCTTCGACAACGCTTACACGCCGTCACCGGTGTGCATCCCGGCGCGGCAGTGCCTGGCGACAGGAAAATATCCTCGTCACATCAGGTGCGAATATTTCGGCGACGACCTCGACCCCGGAGCCGACACCTGGCCGCGACGCTTTGCCGAGGCTGGGCACTACACCGTGGCCTGCGGAAAACTCCACCACCGTGGCCCGGATCCCATGCAGGGTTGGCTGCACCGAATCGGCTCCGAAATGGCGGTCAATTGGCCCGACACCCCGGCAAATCGAAACCGGACTCAGATCGGTCGGCTCAAGTGGCGCGGCGCGATTGAACTCGCCGAGGCTGGCGTTGGCCAATCGCTGCTCGCTGCTCATGACCGCTACACCGTCGACGGCGCGGTCGCCTTCCTCCAGCACTTCGGCGAAGTCCGGCGACAGCAACCCGCCGAAGAGCCGCCGCCCGTCGTGCTGAAAGTCAGTCTTCAGCAACCCCACTTCCCGCTGCTCGCTGACCGACAGCGGTTCGACTATTACCGCTCTCGCGTCCCCGATCGGTCGAACGAAACGGCGCCGATGCACCCCGCCCTTCGTCTCGGCGCACTGCCGTGCCACGACACCGTGAGTGCCGAGGAGATTCTCAATGCCACCGCGGCCTACTACGCGATGGTCGAGGCCGTTGACTCGTCTTTCGGGCGGGTCATCGACGCAATGCGCTCGGTTGGCCAGGATCCTGACGACTGGACCATCGTCTTCACCGCAGATCACGGCGAAATGCTCGGCGAGCACGCGCTATGGGCAAAACGCAAATTCTACGAAGGGAGTGTCCGCATACCGCTGTTCCTTCGCGCGCCGCGGCAATTCTCCGGCGCGCGCCGCCGGGAGAACGTCAATCTCGTCGACCTTTACCCCACCCTCTGCGAGTTAGCTGAGATACCGATTTCGAGCGACCTCGATGGCCGCAGTCTGGTTCCCCTGATGAAAGGACGTTCCCGGGACTGGGAGAACGAGACCTTCAGCCAATTCGAAGGCGACCAGTTCATGCTCAAGCGCGACAACTTGAAATATCTATGCTTCGGCGAGTGGGGTCCGGACGTTCTCTTCGATCTCGCCAGTGATCCCAGCGAATCAATCAATCAGATCGGTGATCCCGAATACGCGTCGCGCGTCGCCGAACTCCGAGATCGCCTCGATCAATTCATGGCACCGGACTGGCACCGGTGAACAAAAGAAAAGCGGAGGTCGTAACGACCTCCGCTTCAATTGCTAAAGCAAGCTGGCACTCAGACGAGTGCCTCCGGCAGAGGCTTCTCCTTCTTGCTCAGAGCCTTCCGCATCTTGTGCAGCGCGATGTTCTGGAGCTGACGAATGCGCTCGCGGGTGACACCGAACGTCTCACCAACCTCTTCCAGGGTGCGGGGCTTCTCCCCGTCCAGCCCGAAGCGGCAATTAATGATCCGCCGTTCCCGGTCGTCCAACGAATCGAGCAGGTCGCCGACCTCGTCGCGGAGATCCTTATCCCGCAGAAGCTCGAAGGGGTCCATCGCGTCTGCATCGCCCACGATCTCGCCAAATTCGGTCGATTCGTCATCGCCGATCGGCGCATCGAGCGAAGCCGGACGGATCGCCGCGACCTTGAGCTGCGAAACTTTCGCCGGGTTCATGCCAATCTCCTCTGCCAATTCGTCGTCCGACGGTTCGCGCCCGAGTTCCTCACTCATCTGCGTCGCAACGCGACGAATTTTCGAGATCTTATCCACCAAGTGGACCGGCAGTCGGATCGTCTTGCTCTGATTGGCCAGCGAACGCTTGATCGATTGTTTGATCCACCACGCGGCGTAGGTGCTGAGCTTTCCGCCTTTCGCCGGATCGAACCGCTCGACAGCCTTCATCAAGCCGATGTTCCCTTCCGAAATCAGATCCAGAAGCGGAAGGCCGAGACCTTGGTAGTCGCGGGCAATCTTGACGACGAGGCGAAGATTGCAACGAACCATCTCGGAACGGGCCGCCGCGTCCCCTTTTTGAATCAACGCAGCCAGGCGGATCTCGTCTTCCACCGTCAGCAACGGAAAACGGGCGATCTCCCGCAAGTAAAGTTGGAATCCTGTATCTGTATCTTCGATGGCCATAGTCTTTTCACCGCGTGAGCGGCGCTCCTTGGTTGTTATAACGAACGAAATCGCCATTTTGTTTGCGGAATCGGTCGAAAAAATTGGTTAATGACGTTAACTATTGACAGGGAAGAGGCGGCCTTGTTCAAAAAATTCCTTAGAAATAAGTTGCAATTTCTGTGGAACATTGTTCTTCGAAGGGGTTGGAATTTCGTCAAACCTCAGAATTTTCGTCAACAGCCACAACATATTGGACCTCGATCCTCTAAAAACCCGCTATCTAGTCTCCGATCATGAATTCGACTCCCGTCATCCCCGGTCAAAAAACAATTAAGAAAATCTTCCTGGGCGCCCTGCTCTCCACCGCAGCCGTTTTCTTCGTGATCCCGAATTCCGCTTCGGCCGCAACGGCTCCGGTGTTTGGTGACCTCCGTGGCACCTACCGGGGAATCGAAAGGATCGTCGTAAAAAAGCAGGGGACGCCGAAACGGTTCTCGGCACCGGTTAAGACAACGATCCGGCTTTCGCGTGGGAAAAAAGCTCTCCAGATCGAGGTCGAGGGAAGCTTCATCCGCAACAACAAACGCGGCAAAATCACGTCGAATTACTCGATCGCCGGGAAAGGCCGGGCGGTCCTGCGGCTGCGCGATCAGCTCAACAATGAAAACCTCAAGGCCACCGGCACGGGGAACCTCCGGCGTCGGGGTGGACGGTTCACGATGCTGGGTCGCGGTTATGGTCTGGATGGGGTCGTGACGGGAAAAATTCGCTCCCGGGGGAATTCACTTCGGATTCTGCAGACACTCCGGGACGGAACGGAAACGGTGACTTTTCGAATTTTGCTCAGCCGCCGAGCGAAGAAATGATCCACCGCCTTGCGGCTTCCCACGATCCGCGCGGTCCGGTAAAACCTCCCGAATGGCGACGTTTGCTGGACTGAAAGAAATTTACGACCGACCGTTTTTTGAACTGATCGAAGCTGCCCGTGCGGTTCACCGCGAGAACTGGCCGGAACGCGAAATGCAGCTCTGCACTCTCCTGAGTGTGAAGACGGGTGGGTGCAGCGAAGATTGCGCCTATTGTGCGCAAAGTGCCCGTTACCAAACTGGAGTCGAGCGCGAGAAGCTAATGACCGCCGACGAGGTGATGCCCATCGCGCGGCAGGCCCGGGCCAACGGCTCGACCCGCTTCTGCATGGGTGCCGCCTGGAAGGGTGTTCGCTCCGGCGACCCGCGCTTCGAGACCGTTCTCGAGACGATCCGGGAAGTGAGTAAACTTGGCATGGAGGTCTGCGTGACCCTCGGCCAGCTCGGTGACGCCGAGGCGGAGCAACTTCGAGCGGCGGGCGTGACGGCCTACAACCACAACATCGACACGTCACCTGAGCACTACGGTAACATCGTCACGACCCACACGTTCGATGACCGTCTGAACACCATCGGGTCCGTCCAACGGGCCGGCATGGCGGTTTGTTGCGGCGGCATCCTCGGCATGGGGGAAAGCGAGACCGACCGCCTCCGCATGCTCGAAGTGCTTTCAAATTTCGACCCGGTCCCCGAGAGCGTCCCGATCAACTGCCTCATGCCCATGCCCGGCACTCCGCTCGAGGATGCGGTCCCCATCGACCCATTCGAGTTGGTCCGCCTCATCGCTACGGCCCGCATCACCCTGCCGAAGGCGAAAATCCGCCTGTCGGCCGGGCGCACGATCCTCTCCCGCGAAGCCCAGGCTCTCTGTTTCTTCGCTGGAGCGAATTCGGTCTTTTACGGGGAGAAGCTCCTGACTGCCGGCAATCCCGAGGTCAACGAAGACCTCGACCTGCTGAACGAGCTCGGCCTGACCGCACAGGCCCCGTTCAGCGACCTCGAGCGTCCAGTCTGCGCCTGAATCTTCGGGACGACAGCGAGAGCCTGAGGGCCAACGCCTCTCACCAAACCCCTCTCGACTCATAACTTCTTTGACCCATGCCACTATTCCAACTTCGGAACATCGCGCTCAGCTACGGCGGCGCACCGATCCTCGACGGGGTCGACCTTCAGATCGATCCGGGCGAGCGCGTCTGTCTTCTCGGCCGGAACGGAGCCGGAAAGACCAGTCTCCTCCGGGTCATCGCGGGTGAGGAAGCGCCCGCTTCGGGGGAGATCATCCGCCCGCCGGCAACGGTGCTGACCCGCCTCCAGCAGGAGGTGCCGCGGGGTCTCGAAGGCGAGGTCATCGATGTCCTCCGCTCTGGGCTCAGTCCCGACCGGCACGAAGAGGAATGGGAGTCCGACGTCCGACTCGAGAATTTGGCGGAGACGATGAACCTCCCGGCCTACGCGTCGTTCGCGGATCTGTCAGGTGGCCTGAAGCGGCGAGTCTTGCTCGGACGTTCCCTCGCGGCGCAACCCGACGTCTTGTTGCTCGACGAGCCCACCAACCATCTCGATCTCGATTCGATCCTGTGGCTCGAAAATTTTCTACTCGAGACCAGGCCGACGCTCCTTTTCGTGACGCACGATCGCGCGTTTCTCCGCCGCCTCGCGACGCGGATCATCGAACTCGACCGCGGACGCCTCACGAGCTGGGCGTGCAGCTACGAAACGTTCCTCGAGCGAAAGGCCGCCGCCCTCGAAGCGGAGCAACGTCAGTGGGCGACCTTCGATAAGAAGCTCGCTCAGGAAGAAGCTTGGATTCGGCAAGGCGTGAAGGCCCGTCGAACGCGGGACGAGGGCCGCGTGCGCGCGCTCAAAGAATTACGCCGCGAGCGGAGTCAACGCCGTGAGCGCGAAGGCACGGCGACCCTCGCTCTCGCCTCCGGGGCAACGTCCGGACAGAAGGTCATCGAGGTGAAAGACGCCTCGTTTTCATTCGGAGAAAAGCCGATCGTTCAAAATCTCAACACGACGATTTGGCGAGGAGACAAGATCGGGATCATCGGCCCGAATGGCAGCGGCAAAACCACGCTCCTCCAGCTTCTCCTCGGTCGTCTCGAGCCGACGAGTGGCGAAGTTCGGACCGGGACAAATCTCGACGTCGTTTATCTCGATCAACTCCGGGCCCAGATCGACAACTCCAGGACCGTCGCGCAAAACGTGGCGGGTGACGCCGAGACGGTGACCTTCGACGGGCGGCCGCGGAACATTCACAGCTACCTCCAGGACTTTCTCTTTCGCAGCGACCGCATCCGTCTGCCGGCCAGTGCCCTCTCCGGCGGGGAGCGAAACCGCCTCCTGCTCGCCCGGCTGTTTCTTCAACCGGCCAACCTGCTCGTGTTGGACGAGCCGACGAACGATCTCGACGCCGAGACGCTCGAGTTGCTGGAGGAATTGCTGCTCAATTACTCCGGCACGCTGCTGCTCGTGTCGCATGATCGCGACTTCCTTGACCACGTCGTGACCAGCACGCTCGTCTTCGAGGGGGAGGGCGAGGTGAACGAATACGTCGGCGGATACGTCGACTGGCTCGCGCAGAGGGCCCGCAAGGTCGAGAAGCCGGCCACGGCACCCGAGCCCGAAAGATCCGATTCGACTCCGGCTCCGGGTCAGAAGAGTGAACGCGCCCCGAAATTTCTCAACCGGGAACGCAAGGAGCTGGCCGAATTACCGGATCAGATCGAAACGCTGGAGCGCGAACACGCTGACGTCACCGAGCGGCTGGCCTCCCCCGATCTTTACCGCGACGAACCCAGCACAATTCCGCGGTTACAGGCTCGCGTCGCGGAAATCGAACGGGAAACCACGACCGCCTTCGCACGCTGGGACGAACTCGAAGCCCGGCGACAAGCCTGCGAAGAGTAAATGAAAGCCTCCGACATTCATCCCGGCCAGCGCTGGGCCAGCGACACCGAGCCAGAACTCGGCCTTGGCATCCTCATGAAGGCGGAGTTCGGCCGCGTCGAAATTTATTTCCCGGCCGCCGGCGAACACCGGCAATACGCGCTGGAGTCCGCCCCGCTTCGACGCATTATTTTTCGGCCCGGCGACCGGATTCGCACGCATCGGGACGAACAACTCACGGTCGAATCGGTCACGACCGATGCCGGGATTGCGACCTACGTTGTCTCCGACGGGGCGGAAGTCCCGGAAGCCGAGCTGGCAGACACGATCAGCTTCAGCGCGCCGGAGGACCGCTTGCTCGCCGGCCGGATCGACGACAACGCGACCTTCGACTTGCGCGTGGCAACGCTCGGCCACCGCAGCCGCATTCGCCAATCCCCGGTGCGCGGCTTCGCGGGAGCCCGGATCGACTTGATTCCCCACCAGCTCCACATCGCCGCGGAGGTCGCGGGACGCCTCGCTCCACGGGTGCTGCTCGCCGACGAGGTCGGGTTGGGCAAAACCATCGAGGCCTGTCTAACGCTTCACCGCATGCACCTCACCGGTCGAGCCGACCGGGTGCTCATCCTCGTCCCCGATCCGCTGGTGCACCAGTGGTTCGTCGAGCTGCTTCGCCGCTTCAACCTGCTCTTCAGTCTCTTCGACGAAGAGCGCTGCAAGGCGATTCAAGCGGGTGATCCGGACGTGAATCCATTTCTCGATAGCCAGTTGGTTTTGGTCAGCGCACCGTTTCTGGCCGGATCATCGGAACGGGCCAAACAGGCGGTCGACGCCGGGTGGGATCTGTTGATCGTCGACGAAGCCCATCACCTGGAGGAGGGAAGCGAAGGGTATGCAGTCGTCGCGGATTTGGCGGCGCGCATCCCGGCGGTGCTGTTACTCACCGCGACGCCGCAACAACTCGGGCTCGAGAGCCACTTTGCACGCCTCCGGCTGCTGGACCCGGATCGCTACGGTGATTTCGATCAATTCGTGGCCGAATCCGAGCGCTACACCGAAGTCGCCCGCGAGGTCGACGATCTGATCGCAAGCGACGCTGCGGCGTCGGAGATCGCCGACCGGCTGGATCGTTTCGGCACCGGGCGGGTGATGTTTCGCAACACGCGCGCGGCTCTGAGCGGGTTTCCGGAACGCAAGGCGCACCTCGTCAAGTTGACCGAAGACCGGGTGACTTGGTTGGTTGGTCTTTTGCGCGAACTCGACCCGGCGAAAGTGTTGCTCATCTGCCGAACGCGCGAGTTGGCCGAAGAGGTTTACGAATCCCTGTTGACGAAGATCAACGTCACCGCCGCCGTCTTTCACGAAGGACTCACCTTGCTGCAGCGGGACCGGAACGCAGCGTTCTTCGCCGAGCCGGAAGGTGCCCGGATTTTGATCTGTTCGGAGATCGGGAGTGAGGGCCGGAATTTCCAGTTCGCGCATCACCTCGTTCTCTACGATCTGCCGGACGAGCCCGAGCTACTCGAGCAGAGAATTGGTCGCCTCGACCGGATTGGGCAATCGGAGACGATCCACATCCACGTGCCGTTCGACGTCGGGACCGAGTCCGAGATTCTCGCTCGCTGGTATCACGAAGGCCTCGGAGCCTTCGAACACAATCTCCACGGAGCCGCGGAGCTGGCGCGAACGCTGGAGGCCGAGCGACGCGAGCTTCTGGCCTCGCCGAGTGCCGATAAACTCCCGGCGTTTCTGAAGCGTTCGAAGGTGCTGGCCGGCGAGGTGTCACAGCGGATGGCGGAGGGGCACGATCGGCTACTGGAACTCAATTCCTCGCAGCCGGAAAAGGCGGCGACGCTGATCGAGCGAATCGAGCACCGGGATACCGATCCGGACTTCGAAGAATACGTGCTCGCACTTTTCGATCACTTTGGAATCCACGTCGAGGAACTCGGTCACCGCGGATTTCTCCTTCGGCCGGGACACCTTCTCACCGACGCCTTCCCGGCGCTGCCGGACGAAGGCTTGTCGGTCACGTTCGACCGGCGGCGGGCACTGAGCCGCGAAGACCTTGGGTTTTTCTCCATGGATCATCCCATGGTTCGCGGCGCGATCGACCTTCTGCTCGGTGCCGAGACCGGCAACGCCGCGTTCGGCGTCTGGCGTCAGCCTGGCCCGGAAGCGATGTATCTTGAAGCGCACGCGATCGCCGAGTGCGTTGCGCCGGCGTCTTTGCACGCAGATCGTTTCCTGCCCCCGCACCCGATCCGGGTCGCGGTGGATCACCGAAACAAGGAGGAAACCAGCAACGACAAACTCGCCGCGGCGAAGCTGGAGAAAGGTGACGTCTTCCGGCTGCTGCACAACGAGACGATCAAGAGAAAGCTGGTCCCCGCCATGCTCGCGGAGACGCAGCGACTCGCGGAGCTGGAGCTCCGGCGACTTGTGAAGGAAGCGACGGCGCGGATGAACACCGCGTTACGGGCTGAGATCGACCGGCTGGAGCATCTCGCCAAGGTGAACGATCAGATCCGGCCCGAGGAGATCACCGCTCTCGGGAAACAGCGGGAAGAGCTGCGGACCGTCCTGGCCGGAACCCGCCTGCGGCTCGACGCCGTGCGCCTCGTTCACCGCCAGCCACCGGAGTAGGCAAAATGCTCTGAGCTGAATCGGTTTCGAACGCCTAACGCCGGATCGTCCGCGTCTTCGTTGTCACGGTGCCGTCGTCACTCCGGGCCAAGACTTCAAGACGGGACCGGCCGCGGGGAACGCGGATCTGGAAGCTCCACCGTTTCGTCCCGTCGGCGGTGCGGAAGCGGCGACTTTTGTTCCCTTCCTTCAGTCGATAACGAACGCGGACGACGCGATTACCTTTCGCTACGCGGGCGCTCCCGTTGACGCGGATCTCGCTTTTCCGGGCACGGATGTTTCTGGGCGCGTTGATCCTGAGCGCTGGGGGATTGCCGACCATGGCCGAGTAATCGACTTGGCCGATGAAGAGCTGGATGAAGCTGTTGGAATTGGGACTCGGGAACGGCGGTTGGAACAGTCCGAAGCTGTCGACGGCAAAGGCACCGCCGTCCGACGAGCGGTCAAGCGAGAGTGTGGCTTTCGCTTGACCCGCGCGAACCGTCAGAACTCCAAGACCCTGTTCGCCGCCGTTCGGATTCCAATCGTAACTCCAGCTCAGGGTGCGGCTCTGGTCCAGCCGAACCTGAACCGGCTTGCCGACGTCCGCTTGACCGTTGGCAAACTGGATGATCGCGCAGACGTTCACCGAGCTCGTGCCACTCCCGGAAATCGCCATGCCGACAACCTGAATGAACGGTCTGGTCGACTGAGCGAAGTGAGCGACGTAGGTCGTTCCGACGTAAGGCGGGCGGGCGGAATTGCGCGACAACGCAATTCGTCCGCTGGCCGAAAGGGGTTGGTTCCGCGTGAACGACCCGTTCAGGAACGTGTCGCCGTAGTAATTGAAAAATCGCGTCGGACTGAACAGCCCGCCCGCTCCGCCGGGACCTCCGGTGGAGCGGAAAACTCGCGTGTCACTAAATCCGTAAGTTTGGTTCGCACGGGACGGCCGCCAGTTGGGCGGGCGCTCGGCGAAGTTCTCCGCACGCTGGTAGGTCGCAGCCGAGGCGGCAGGCGAAAGAGATAGCGAAAGGAGGAAGGCGGCGATGAATCGGAGCGTCATGGGAAAGCGGAGAAGCTCCCACGACTATCAACGTCCGGAACGAAATGCAAAGAGCGTGAGTGGCTTCGCCGTGATGCCGACGAAGCCGGTCGCGCTAGGTCGGCTGATCGCTGTCCTCGCCTTTCGCCATCGGCTTCTTGTCGGGTCCGCCTTTTTCACCTTCGGCGACGACCTTCTTCACGGTATCGACCGCGATGGCGTGCTCGGACGGGGCGACGTGATCACCGAAGCGATTGGCGTAAACCTGAGTAAATTCCGCACCGAAAAGGACGATTTGCGCGCTGTAATAGACCCAGACCAGCAGCACGATGAGCGAGCCCGCGGCACCGTAGGACGAGCCGACGCTGCCGGCACCGATGTAGATTCCGAGGAGGTATTTACCGATGCTGAAGAGCAGGGCGGTGATGAGGGCGCCGATCCAGACGTCGTGCCAAGCGACTTTGGCGTCGGGGAGAAATTTGAAGATGAGCGCAAAGAGCAGCGTAATGACCGCGAAAGAGATCCCGATGTTTGCGATGGTCGCCAGCCATTCATCGGAGTTCGACAGGCCGGGAATGTATTCGATCAGGGAGCTGAGCACGACGGTCAACATCATCGACACGAGCAGCAGAAACCCGATCACGATAATGAAGCCGAAGGAAAGAAAGCGGGTGCGGATAAAGCCCATGATGCCTTGGCCGGGCTTGGGTTCGACTTCCCAAACGGTGTTGAGCGCCGCCTGGAGCTGACCAAAAACGCCCGATGCGCCGAAGAGCAGAGTCACGATGCCGATGATCGAACCGATGATTCCGGTCGATTCCTTCTCACTGGCATTCTTGACGATGTCCTGCATCGCTTCTGCCGTCTGAGTTCCCAGCAGGCCCTGTAATTGCGCGAAGATTTCGCCGCGGGCGGCCTCGGGGCCCAAAAACAATCCCGCTAGCGAAATTCCGAGAATGAGCAGCGGAGCCAGGGAAAATACGGTGTAGTAAGCGATCGCTGCGCCGAGCATGGGCGCTTTGTCTTCGATCCACTCGGAGGCGGTCTGCTTGAGGAGTCCAAAGATGGATTTGCTGTTCATTGTTTTCTTATCGCTTGGCGAGCGTGGGTTGGGTGGGAAAATTTTGAGTCGAGGAAAGTTGGCACGCTGACTGCTACCTAAGGATGACGTTCTGGGGGGAACAGCAGGCCGTCAATGCATTCGCAGTGGCGGCCTGCACCTTTTCGGGGGTCGTCCTCATCCGTGACCCGGATCTTCCTGGGTATTGCTGGGAATTCATTCAACGGGACGCCCATGGTGCCGCTCTTTGCGCACCCGAGCAACACCGTTCACGATTCGACCTCGTAGTGGGTGAAGCGGCCCTTGAGCTCCGGCGGGACGTGGGCGACGAGATCGACGGTTTCGTCATTGTAGTGCGAGTTCAGCACGTGGCCGATCCGGTGGATCTCGGCGACCGCGGCGGAATCCGTGGTCGGGACCTGATACGAAATTTTCAAACGCCAGGCGGCGAGTCGGATCACGAGTTCATCCAGAAAGATCTCGATCCCTTCGCCGGTGCGGGCGGAAATTCCGACACTCCCCGGATGGCGATCGAGGGTGGAAGCGACGATCGCGGGATCGGCGACCTGATCAATCTTGTTGAAGATGAGGACGGTTTGCTTCCCGCGAGCGTCGAGTTCGGCGATCGTCTCGTCGACGGCAACCATTTGTTCGTGAAATTGGGGGTGGCTGATGTCGACGACGTGGAGCAAGAGGTCGGCCAGGGCGACTTCTTCGAGCGTGGCCTTGAAGGATTCGATGACGGTGTGCGGGAGCTTGCGGATAAATCCGACCGTGTCCGTGAGAAGGATCTTCTGTTTATTCGGCAGGACGAATTGCCGGGTCGTGGGATCGAGAGTGGCAAAAAGCTTGTCGGCGGCGAGAACGTGGGAACCGGTCAGGCGGTTCAAAAGAGACGACTTTCCAGCGTTGGTGTAACCGACGACCGCGCAAACCGGCCAGTGCTGGCGGAGGCGGCCTTCGCGCTGCACGGTGCGGTGCTTGCGGACCTCTTTGAGATCGCGCTCGAGGCGGGCAATCCGGTCTTGCACGCGACGCCGATCGACCTCGAGCTGGGTTTCGCCCGGACCCCGGGTGCCGATCCCGCCGTCCTGTCGCGAAAGGTGCGTCCACATGCGGGTGAGGCGGGGCAGGAGGTATTGCAACTGAGCGAGCTCGATCTGTAATCGTCCCTCTCGCGTTCGCGCCCGCTTGGCGAAAATATCAAGAATGAGTTGGGTGCGATCAAGGACCTTGCGCGACGTGAGCTTCTCCAGATTACGACCCTGGGCGGGAGAGAGTTCGTCGTCGAAGATCAGGCTATTGGCTCGCTGGCTGCGGCTGGCGGCGCGGATCTCTTCGGCTTTGCCCTTGCCGATGTAGAATGGCGCGGTTGGCTTCTCGAGTTTCTGGACGAAGGTGTCGACGACTTCGGCGCCGGCGGTGGCGGCGAGCTGACTGAGCTCGGCGAGCGAATCCTGAAGGTCCCAATGATCGACGCCGGGCTGCTCGACGCCGACGAGAATGGCGCGTTCGATCCGGGTCGGGAACGGGACGGTCATGCCAATTTCAGTAATCGACAGGCCTCCTCGACGGCCTCGCGGGGATGGGTGACGGGCGGCAATTCCAACGTCGTGAAATTGGTTTGATTTCGGAACCAGGTCAACTGCCGTTTGGCGTAGCGGCGGGTGGATTGAGCGATGGTGGCGATCGCCTCGGGTCGAGTCATTTCGCCCCGGAGAACGGCTTGGACCTCGCGCAGGCCGAGCGTGCGGGCGGCGGTGGGCCCGAGGGTGTCTGAGCTGCCGAGTTGGCGGACTTCAGCTTCGACGTTGGCGGCAAACATGGTTTCGACGTTGGAATCGATCCGCGAGTAAAGATTGGATCGGTCGCGGGTCAGAAGAAGTCCGTTGGTCGGCGGCGGTGAAGGCGGAGTCCGGAAGGCAGCGAGTGGCTGGCCGGATGTCTCGCAGATTTCGAGTGCTCGCTGAACCCGGCGGCGGTTGGCGAGATCGACCATCGCGGGCGCCATCGGGTCGGCTTGGCGGAGACGCTCGATGAGGTCTGGCAACGAGAGCTCCGCCAACTCGGAGCGCAGGAAAGGATCGGCGGGCGGCGTCGGGTCGAGCCCGGTCGTGAGAGCCCGGACGTAGAGTCCGGTTCCTCCGACGATCAGCGCCCGTTTCCCGCGGGCTTGGATGTCCGCGAGTGCGGTTTCGGCCGCGCGGACGTAGGCGGCGGCATCGAAGCCGCTGGCGACCGGAACGAATCCGACGCAGTGGTGACGAATGAGGTCGCGCTCCGCCGCAGTCGGCTGAGCGGTGAGAATCGGGATCTCCTGATAAATCTGAAACGCGTCGGCGCCGACGATCTCGGCGTCGAGGCGCTCGGCGAGGGTGATGGAGAAAGCCGTCTTCCCGACGCCAGTCGGGCCGACCACGAAGAGTGGTCGGCCCGATGGAAAGTCGGAGTCGCTGTTTGTTTTCAGCGCTCGATTAAATTCACGCCTCTTCGGAGGAATCGTCGGAATCGATGGAATCGACGGAATCAGCGGCTTGTTCGCGGACCCGTTCGTCGCGGCGTTCGGAGGCTTTCGCTCCGCTGACCACGAGCTTGCGCCCGAGGTATTCCTTGTCGTGCAACTCGTCGACGGCGCGTTTCGCATCGTCGACGGTCTGCATCTGGACGAAGGCGAAACCCTTGGGACGTCCGGATTGCCGGTTCATCACGACCTCGACGTTCTGCACGGAGCCGACGCCGTTGAAGAGCTCGAAGAGGTCACTCTCGCCCGCGTCGAACGACAGGTTGCCGACGTAGAGCCGGGGCGTGGTGACTTCGACGATCTCTGGAGTGCGCATGCCGGAGCCGCGGCGGGATTCCCGTGCGGGGCGGTCGCCTCCTTCGGATTCTCGACCTCCGCGTGGGGTGCGTTCGCCACGTTCGCGAGCGGGCTTGGTCCCGCCGCTGCCGGTGGCCTTGAGTTCTTCGCGCGAGCGCGGTGGACGGCTCGGAGCGAGAGGCTCCTTGGTGCCGAAACCAAGGAACGACGCGATTTTGTCGACGATCGACTGCGGCTTGGCCTCGGGTGGTGGGGTGGACTGACGGGAGTTCCCTCCGCCGGAACGACGGGAGGAATTGTTGCCGCTACCGCCGGAGCGGTTGCCGGAGCGCCCTCCACGGCGGGAGCGGCGACGAGGTGTGTCCGAAGTGGACTGGTCGGATTCTGGAACGTAATTGGTAGACATGTGTGTGTGTAAGTTGTCGCGGGGGTGCCGTGGTGGAAAATTCCTCTGGAACGGAAGACGTTTTTCCAATGCAGGCACCGGACGACGGCAATTTGCTGTCGGGTGTTTTGCGTCGGCTCCGTCGACGAGTCCGGGCACTAGGCTCGGGTGACGCGGACGACGCGGTGAATGTCACGGGCGCGGACGGGCAACCAATTCGTAGGAAACTCAGAACCATTCGGACAGCGTGACGAAGGTTCAGCGGGAGTGTTACGAAGATGTGGAAAACGCACGGCACGGGACGGAAACACCTCTATCGCCGGACAGTAAACTCGGGGCTTGGACACACTTCAAGCTTGATCCGAGCGATCTACTGGAATTTGGCCCCGGAAGAATAAGTGACGGATCGTCGAAATTGCCGGGAACTTTTCGCGCGGCGGGCGGTTCAAACGGGCATGGATTCGAATCGAACGAGGATTTTGTTGGGGATCGCGGTCGCTCTGGCTGCGCTGGTGGCTTGGAAATGGATTGCCGGTTGGGGCCTTGTGACGGTCGACGTGGACGACGTCGCTCTCCAAAAGGTGATCCGCTCGATCGAACGGCAGGCCGGTGTGACGGTGGTCAGCGGGCTCGATCCCAATCGGCCGGTCAGCATGGACATCTATCGCGTGCCGGTGGTCGAGGCGATGGAGGTGCTGGCGGCGCGGTTGGACTCGGACTGGTCGGTCATCTACGCGGCCGGCAGGACGAAAGCGGAAGTCAAGGCAGCGGCAGCGGCTCTTGCGAGTGGAGCGGTTCGTGAGAGCGGACTGAAACTCTTTCGCGCGGGCGGCGGCGGTTTCATGGACTTCGGTAACGAGACGGTGGCCGATCCACGACAGGTGGAATGGAAGGTGAGTGCGATGGAGAAAGCGGAGCTTCAGGGCTACGCGGATCAGTTTACCCAAAAGACCGGCGCTGGCGTCGTGCTGCCCGAGGACTGGAACCCGGTCGTGGCGGGGACGCCGAAGGGCGGCGAAGCGCGAAAAGCGATCCAGAAGCTGGTGGCGTCCGTGGGTGGTTCCTCGAATGAAATCTTTCATCTTCGCGAAAATCGGGGATGGCGTGGTGGCGAGTCGGAGACCGCGAATCGAGAGCCGAGCTCCGGTCGCGCGACGGCTGCGGCCGCCGGAGGGCAGCGCTCCGAGGGCGGTCGCGCGGAACGTGGGGGCTCGGGCGGTGATCGCGCGGAACCCAATCGCGAATGGATGGCCGAGCGGGTCGAGGCTCAGATCGCGATGTTACCGAAAGCGGAGCAGGTACCAGCGCGGGAGGACTTCCGGAAGATGCGCGACTTTTTTCAAGAGTTGAGGAAGCTGCCCGACGAGGAGCGGCGGGCGAAGATGCAGGAGTTCTTCGAGAACCCGACGGTGCAGGCTCGCATGGATGAACGCCGGAGCCTCCGGGAAGATCGCGCTGGCCCGGAACGAAAAGCCGATCGGGCTCGTCGCTACGTCGAACGGAAGGAACAAAGGAAGGGCTCATGAAATTTTCGCTTCCCAATACGAAGGTGTCGAAGCGGGGGTTTTCCCTGATCGAGTTGGTGATCGTGGTCGCGATTTTGGGCCTGTTGGCGACGTTGGCCGTCCCGGCGATGTCGCGGATGCAGGAGCGCGCGAAGAGCACGTCCTGCGCTGCGAACCTGCGAGCTGTCGGGGTCGCCGTCCAGATCTTCGCCCAGGACAACCAGAACCGTTTGCCCACGATCGAGGGTTACCCCAGTGATCCGATCTACGATGGCGAAATGGCCGAAAAGGCTCAGACGATGATGGGCGCGCTCGGGCCGTATGGGTTAACGGAGTCGACGCTCGAGTGTCCGGCCGACAGCGTTTGGTTTGAGAAGGAGGGAACGAGTTACTTCTGGAAGCCCACCTTGGACGATGAACTCGTCTCGAATCCGACGATCTACGGGCGGCGGGGACAGCGCTCGATCCCGCCCCAATACGCTTCGCTCTGCACCGATTTCGAAGCGGTTCATGGTCCGAAGGGGCACCGCCGAGCCAACCGGCTCTACCTCGACGGTCACGTGAATACGTATCACTGACCAAGCCGGGGGCGCGAAGCGAGCGACGCGTGGTCAGGCAGCGACCGGGACGAGCTCGTCTGCGAGTCTCTGTGCGGTCGGCTCGATGGGTTGATGAATAAGTTCCATCTTCCCGTCGAAGTGTTCGACGATGGCGGTGCAGCTCTCCACCCAATCGCCGGTGTTGTAGTAGGTCACGCCGTGGACGTCGTTCACAGCCGCCGTGTGGATGTGGCCGCAGAGGACGGCGTCGACTCGATAGTCGGCGGCGTAGCGGATGACGGACTCCTCGAACTGTCCCACGAAGCTGACGACGTTCTTCACCTCGGCTTTGACGTATTTGCTGAGCGACCAGTAACCGAGTCCGAAGCGGCGACGGACGAAATTGACGACGACGTTCAGGCGCATCAGCGCGTGGTAGCCGAGGTCGCCGACGTGAGCGAGCCAGCCGAGATTTTGCACGACGGTATCGAGTTCGTGCCCGTGGATGACGAGGATGCGCCGACCATCGGCCGTGGCGTGGACGGCATTTTTTTGCAGCGTGACGCTCGCGAAATCGCCGTAGAAGCTGGCGAGGAATTCGTCGTGGTTACCGATGATGTAAACGATCTCCGTGCCCTTGCGGCCTTTCCGAAGGAGTTTCTGGATGACGTCGTTATGCTCCTGCGGCCAGTAGCGAGCTCGTTTGAGTGCCCAAATGTCGATCAGGTCGCCGACGAGATAGAGGGTCTCGAATTCGTTATCGCGAAGGAATTCGAGCAACGGTCCCGCCTGGCAGCCGCGGGTGCCGAGGTGCACGTCGGAGATCCAAGCGGTTCGATAATTTGCCATGGTGAAGTGGGATTATTCACAAAGTATTCACACGTCAAATCAGACCGATTCCGAAAGTGTGACGTTTTCGACACACCGAATTCGCTGAGACCTACTCGTAGCGAAGGGCCTGAATCGGCTCGAGGCGAGACGCCTGCACCGCGGGATAAATGCCCGAGAGCACGCCCGCCAACGCGGCGAAGCTCACGCTCAGGATCACGCTGGCGGGGGTCACGAAGGGAGGGGTCTCGCTCGGAGCGATGACGCTGATCAACTCGATCAGCCCAAATCCGACGAACACGCCGAGGACACCTCCGAGCAGCGCGGTCGAGACGCTTTCGATGATGATCTGTAGGAAAATATCCCGCCCGCGAGCGCCGACGGCGCGACGAATCCCGATCTCGTGGACCCGCTCGGAGATACTGGCGAGCATGATGTTCGCGATCCCGATACCGCCAACGAGGAGGCAGATCCCCGCGATGAGGCCGCCGCTGGTGCGGGTCGAAGCGATCGAGGCGTTCATGTTGTCGAACCAATCTTCCCGCGTGTCGAAACCGAAGTCGTCCACGCCCCGGTGGGTCTTGTCGAGGGCGGCGCGGACTTGCCGAAGCGTGGCCTCGAAGTGGTTCATGTCGGAAACACGGAACGTGAGATCTTTCAGCCTGACGGTATCCAGAGTGTCTTCTGGGAAATTCCCCGACTGAAATTCGTAAAACATCGTCGAAATCGGGATGACAACGGCTTCGTTCTTCCAGCGAAAAGGGTCCCGGCGTCTCCGGGTGTCGCCGCGCTTCTCCCGGCGTTTGGCCTGCTCGTCGTTGTTTAATTGGTCGCGTTCGTAGAGGCCGAACACGCCGACGACTTCGAAGGGCGCGCTGCGGATGAACATCGTCCGGCCAAGCGTTTGCTCGGGTTCGAGGAATGGCCAGAGCTCTTCGGCGATGGTGGCGCCGATGACGACGGTGCGCGAAGCGCGTTCAATGTCGAGGTCACTGAGTAGCCGACCGTATTCCAGCTTGGTGTCGGTGGCTTCGGCGTATTCCGGCCAGACCCCGCGAACGCGACCGCGGAAGCGGTTGGCGCCGGCAGAGACCGGCATGCCGTCATCGATCTCGGGGGAAACGAACGAAACCAGCGGGGCGGAGCGGCGAATGGCTTCGGCATCCTGCAGGGTTCGACCGGGAGAGAGGTTCCAAAGGTCGATGTTTTCGTCGGAGATCTCCTTGTCGACGATCCGCACCATCTCGATTCCGCCCATCTGAGCCATGAACATTCGCGTGCTTCGTTCGATGCCAGTCGTCAGCGCCATCGTGGCAATGAGGCTGCTGACGCCGAGAACGATGCCGAGCATCGAGAGAAAACTCCGAAATTTGTGCGAGAAAATTTCGCGCACGCCGGTCTCGACCGTGATCCAAAACATCATGTGGCAGCGGTCGTTCGGGGATCATACTCGCGCGCGACAAAGCCGTCGCGGACTTCGATCACACGATCCGTGACCGCGGCGACGTTCGGATCGTGGGTGACGAGCACCACGGTGCGCCCGGAAGCGTGGAGATCGCGGAACATTTGGAGAATCATCTTGCCCGTGGTGCTGTCGAGATTCCCGGTCGGCTCATCTCCAAAGAGGATCTTCGGGTCGTTCACGAGGGCTCGAGCGATGGCGACGCGCTGGCATTGTCCGCCACTGAGCTGGGTGGGGCGGTTCGCCTTCCGCTCGGCGAGGCCAACTTTTTCGACGAGTTCCTCGGCCCGCTGGCGGCGTTGCCGGGCGCCCACACCCCGGTAGATCATCGGCATGGCGACGTTCTCGACGACGTTGAGGCGCGGGAGAAGGTTGAAGGACTGAAAGACGAAGCCGATCTCGCGGTTGCGAATCCAGGAGAGGCGGTCCGACGAGGCCGCGACGATGTCGTGCCCGCAGATCTCCATGCGACCCGCCGTGGGCGTGTCGAGGCAGCCGAGGAGATGCATGAGGGTCGATTTGCCACTGCCGCTGGGTCCGGTGATGGCGACGAATTCGCCTTCACGGATTTGGAGCGTGATTCCGCCGAGCGCGTGGATTTCCTGTTCGCCCAGGCGATAGGTCTTCTGGACGTTTTCGAGATCGACGAGGACCACGGGGGGGAGCTACGAATTGGAGTTGAGGAGCCGCGGGTTGATCAGGAGGATTTCCTCTCCCTCGTCCAGCCCCGACGTGATCTCGGCAAACGAGAGATTCGAGAGTCCGACGGTGACTTTCCGTCGATCAGCAGCCTGACCGGATCGTTTGGACCGAACGTAAACGACCTTCTCGTCGTTTTCACTGAAGACCGCGGCAATCGGGACGCTGACGGCGTTTTCCGCTTCCGCCACCGGCACGCTCATGCTGACGGACATTCCGGGCTTCAAGCGCCCCTGATTTTCCAGAATCTCGGCCTCCACTTGGAAACCTTTGATGTTGTTTTTGACCGTGGCCAGTGGGGCGACGAACTCGATGATCGCGTTGATGGGGTTCTCGTCTCCTCCTTGAATTTTCACGCTAATACGTTGGCCGGCTTGCACCTTGCTGACGTCCATCTGGTTGACGTGCGTATCGATCAACAGCCGAGAGAGATCGGCAAAGGTCATGAGCAGAGTTCCCGAGTTTACGCTCGCGGCAGCCGAGACGACCTGCCCTTCGTTGACGGGAAGGTTGAGGATCGTTCCGTCTGCGGGCGCGACGATGCGCGTCTTGTCGAGGCGGTCTTCGACGGACTGAAGGCGACTTTCCGCCTTGAGCAGACTGTTTTCGGAGATGCGAAGATCCGCCTCGAGATTGGCGAATACCTCTTTGCTGATCAACTTTTCGTCGAAGAGTGCTTTGGCCCGGTCGTAATTACCCCGGTTCTTGTCGACGTTGAGCTCGGCACCAGCGATCTCGGTGAGAGCGGCCTCTTTTTCGGTCATCAAGTCCGTGTCGTCGATGACGGCCAGCAAGTCGCCGCGCCGGACGTGATCGCCCGTCTTGAAGTAGATTTTCTGAACCTTGCCGCCGACTTCGGGTTTGACGTCGACCTGGAAGGCCGGGATCACTTCGCCGGAGAGAAGGAGCGTGGACTCGAGATCACGGCGCTCCGCGAGAGCCAGGAGATCTTCGGGGACTTCCTCGTCAGTTTCGACGAGGTCACTTTGAAGAAAATACCACCCGGCACCTCCGATCAGAATCGCCGTGAGGAGCAGGAATAGAATGGGCGTTTTCTTGGACTTGGTTGCCATGGGTCAGACGTGGCGATCGTAAAAGACCGCGCAGGAAGCGGTGTAGGCGTGGACGCAATTTCTACCGCCTACCGGACCGATTTCACCGTTCCCGAAAAAGCCTGCTGAGTGGTGAGATTGCAAGTGCTTTTGCACAAGTGCGGCGTCGTGGTTGGCGTCCGAGAAAAATTTCGACGCCCGACCGAGGCAACTGAAGACGAGAGACGCCACGGGGGTCTCGTGGCGACGAGGGAATTCCGCCAGCACGTCGCGCAAGTCTGCGTCGGCTGCGGCACTGTCGCGGAGCTGATACTGAAGGGTCTGCCCGAGACGCGGAACGCCACCGATCACGACCGCTCCGGAATTCGGGTCAGCACCGATGATGCTTCGGATCAAGAAATCGCCCGAGCGAAACTCTTCAACGTATTCGTTGTTGGCCAGCCCGGCGAAGAGGTTGCCCTGCGCGTGTGAGCGTTCGGTCTCGGAGAGAGATTCGAACGCGGATTCGAGGGCTTGGTAGGCCGGGCGGGATCCCAGGGCAAACACGATGTTGTCTTCGGCCCGCGTGACCGGGAGGGCCTCACCGATGGGGCGGCAGCCCTGACTGACGGCGGGTAAAAGCTCGAGCGCGCCGGCGAAGCCGACTGCCACGGCAGCCGATTGAAGCTCGGAATTGTGGAAAACGGCGATCTCCGACTCGTTGTCGCCGCCGCTGGCGACCCCGCCGACCGTGGGAACGCCGGGCGCGACCACGTTCCACTCGTCGAGCCAATCGTCCGCGGCGAAGCCGTAGGGATTCCCGAGAACGACCCATCCGGTCATGTCCGCCGCGGCTTCACGCCACGAGTCGGGCCCCACCGAAGACGCGATGCGATCGGTCGAAAGATCGAGGACGCGCGTCGTCGTTCCTGGAGAGTGCAACGCGACGAGAGAAAATCCCGGCTCGTTCTGCGTTTCGGTCCCGCCCGCGATCAGGTTCGATGCGGTGCAGCCGACGACTTCCGCCACGTGGCCATCGACGCGGATCGTGTCGATGAAGTCATCGAGCACCGGGAGGTAATCCGGAGTGACGAAGGCGAAGACGATCGTGGCCGGGCCGGGGAGACCCTCGCGGATCTTGGCGGCGGCCTCATGGGTGCCGGATTCCGAGTAAGGTCCTTCGAAAAAGACTGATAGTGACGAGCTCGCCATTGCACAGACTTTCCTCCCTGGTCGAGGTGTGTCAACCTCCCGCCTCGGATTTCCTCGGTGAATCAGATACCGAAGCCAGCGTCTTCGAGGACCTTTTGGGCTTTCTTCACGTCCGTGACCCGCAGAATGAGTAGTCCCTTCTTGGCCGTCGGGAGCGTCGCGAGGTAGGCGTATTCGATGTTGATCTTCTTCTTCGCGAGGACTTTGGAAATCGCCGAGAGACCGCCAGGTTTGTTCGACCCTTCGAGCATCAGGACGTCGTCCTCGACGACGAGGGTCCCCCGCTCCTCGAAAAGGTGCAAAGCCCGGCGCGGATCGCTGACGACGAGACGGATGACCGCGTAGTCGACCGAGTCGGCGATACTGAGCGCGTAGATGTTGATCTGAGCGTCAGCCAGGGCATCGCAGACAGCGGCCAGAGTGCCGGGTTCGTTGTCGAGAAAGAGAGCGAGTTGTTCGACGATTTTCATAGGTTTCTTCAAAAGTAACCGCGAGCGAGCGTCATGAGAATCCTAGAGTTCGACCGACTCGCCGATCTTCAACAGGACGAGGGATTTTCCAGCTTCGGTGAAAACGGTTTTCGCCGCGTCGTGGTCGATCTCGATCGGAGGGAACGTGTCAAAGTGGACGCCGACGATGCGGTCGCACTCGACGAAATCCGCCGCCCGCACGGCGTCCTTCGCGCCCATCGTGAAGTGATCGCCCACGGGAAGCACCGCGAAGTCTAGGCGGAATTCGTCGGCGATGAGTTGCATGTCGAGCGTCAGCGCGGTGTCGCCCGCGTAGTAGAGGACGCCGTCAGCCGTCGAGACGACGAAACCGACCGGATTTCCCGCGTAGGATCCATCCGGAAAGCTACTGGAGTGGACGGCGTTCGTGAGCTTCACGGAGCCGAATTCGTAGTCCGCCGAGCCGCCGTGATTCATCGGGCGGGCGTCGGCGGCACCCTGCTGGGTAAGCCATTGAGCGACTTCGAAGGTCGTGATGACCGGTGCGCCGGTGCGCTTGGCAATGGAAACGGCGTCGGCGACGTGGTCTTCGTGTCCGTGTGAGATCAGAATGAAATCGGCCTCGACGGAATCGCGATCGATGTTTTTGGCGAGCTCGTTCGGCGTGATGAACGGATCGAAGAGCAGCGTCTTTCCGCCGGTCTCGACCGCGAAGCAGGAGTGGCCGTAGTAGGTGAGTTTCATGACGGAGGGAGTTCGCGGCGCAGCCCTCCGTCGCGGGTATGACGCTAACTGCCCAGGAGGAGGCGCATCGGATTCTCGATGCAATCTTTCACCCGGACGAGGAACGTGACCGCTTCCTTGCCGTCGACGACGCGATGGTCGTAGGACAGCGCGAGATACATCATCGGACGGATCACGACCTGCCCGTTCTCGGCCATGGGCCGGTCCTGGATCTTGTGCATCCCGAGGATGCCGCTCTGCGGTGGATTGAGAATGGGCGTGCTCATGAGCGAGCCGTAAACGCCGCCGTTGGAAATCGTGAAAACGCCGCCCTGGAGGTCGGGGAGACCGATTTTTCCTTCGCGCGCTTTAGCGGCGTAGTCCGCGAGCGACTGCTCAATTTCGGCGAACGATTTCTGGTCGCAATCACGGACGACCGGGACCATGAGGCCCTTCTCGGTGCCCACGGCGACGCCGATGTCGTGGTAGTGATTCGTGACGAGCTCGCCGTCGTCCATCCGACTATTTACGCCGGGCACGGCTTTCAACGCGTCGACCGTGGCTTTGATGAAGAACGACATGAAGCCGAGCTTGATGCCGTGACGTTTGACGAAGTCCTCCTGCATCGATTTGCGGAGCTTCATGACCGCGCTCATGTCGCACTCGTTGAAGGTCGTCAGGATTGCCGCCGTCTGCTGAGCGGAGACGAGCTGAGTCGCGATTTTGCGGCGGAGCGGAGACAATTTTTTCCGCGACGTTCGGGGGTCGTCTTCGCCCGAGGGCGTCGCCGTTTCCGGAGGTTGCGACGAAGTCTCGGGGGTCGTCGACTTGGTGGACGGGGCCGGCTCAGGCTCGTCGGCGACGGGTCCATCCAAATCTTTTTCCTCCACTGCCGGTTCGGGAGCGGGATCCGGGGCGGGTTCTTCGGAAGGAGACTTGCTCTGGTTTTTTGGAGCGGCTCCTGATCCTTCGGCAATGGTGCCGACGACCTCGCCAATTTTCACCTCTTCGCCCTCGGCGACGCCGATGCTGAGGGTGCCGGCCTGCGTCGCGGTGACTTCGCTGCTGACCTTGTCCGTCTCGAGCGTGAAGAGAATGTCTCCGACGGCGACGGTCTCTCCGTCCTTCTTGTGCCACTCGGAGATGACACCGGATGAAATGCTTTCGCCGACGGCGGGGACTTTAACTTCGGAGCTCATGAGGTTCTAGATTTCGAAGGCGGCTTTGATGAGGGCGGCTTGTTGTTGCTTGTGAACGGCAGTCGATCCGGTCGCCGGGCTGGCGGCTGCGGCGCGGCCCGCGTAGGCGACCTTGCGGTCGAAGATGCGTTCCAAATGCGGCCGGATGAAACTGGCGGCACCCATGTTTTCGGGTTCCTCCTGACACCAGACAAAGGTCTTCGCTTTGGCGTAGGGCGCAGTGACTTCGGTGAGCATCTTCTCGTGGAGAGGATAAAGTTGTTCGATCCGGATCAGGGCGGTGCGGTCGGCCTGGTTCGCTTCGCGGGCTTCCAGGAGATCGTAGTAAACTTTGCCCGTGCAGAAGATCACGCGGTCGACGGCTTTCGGCTTCGCGGGCTCGGGCCCTGCGAGAATTTCGCTGAATCGCGAATCGGTGAAGTCTTCGGTCTGCGAAACGGCCCGCTCGTTGCGCAGCAGGCTCTTCGGCGTCATGATGATGAGCGGCTTGCGGAATTCGCGATGCATCTGGCGACGCAGCACGTGGAAATACTGAGCCGGAGTGGTCAAGTTGCACACCTGGATGTTGTTTTCGGCACCGGCTTGTAGAAACCGCTCCATTCGTGCGCTCGAGTGCTCGGGCCCCTGGCCCTCGTAGCCGTGCGGCAGTAGCATCACGATCGAGCTCGGCCGCCGCCACTTCGCTTCGGCGGAGGTAATGAACTGGTCGATGATGATCTGAGCGCCATTCACGAAATCTCCGAACTGCGCTTCCCAAAGGCAGAGCATGGATGGGTAATCCATCGAGTATCCGTAGTCGAAGCCGAGCACCGCGTATTCGGACAGCGGGGAATTGTAGACGCAGAATTTTGCCTGGTCGGACGCGAGGTGATTCAGCGGGATGTAGCGGTCGCGGGTCTTCTCGTCGTAGATCACGCTGAGCCGCTGACTGAACGTGCCGCGGCGACTGTCCTGCCCGGACAACCGAACGGGTGTGTTCTCGAGGAGCAGCGACCCGAAGGCGAGCGCCTCGGCGTAGGACCAATCGTAGGGACCGCCAGCTTCCCACACCTGGCGGCGACGATCGAGCAAGATGCGCTTGAGCTTGGGAAGAATCTGGAAATCTTCGGGAACGTGGGAGAGCGCGTGAACGATCTGTTCCAAGGTTTCGGTGTTGATCGCAGTGTCGACCGGGTCGTGTGAAAATTCGGGTTGGAAGATCGCGGTCGACCCAGCGAGCTTTTCCTTCTTCGATTTCGCCGAGCCCTTCTTGGCTTTCACCTCGGCCTGCGCAGTTTCGAGTTCTTCGATGGTCTCGGCCTTGATCTTTTCGATGTCTTCTTGAGATATCGTCCCGAACTTCTCGATTTCCTTCGTGAAGCTTTCGCTGAGCAGCGGGTGATTCTTGATGATGCCGGCGTAGAGGGTCGGTTGCGTGAAGGTGGGTTCGTCGAGCTCGTTGTGCCCGTGGCGCCGGTAGCAATAGATGTCGACGACGGCGTCGAGGCCGAATTCCTGCCGGAATTCCATCGCGATCGTGGCGGCCTGCATCACGGCAAGGGGGTCCTCGCCATTCACGTGGAAGATCGGAGCTTCGACGATCTTCGCGATCGCGGTGCAATACTGAGTCGACCTCCCGTCGGCGGGCAGGGTCGTGAAGCCGATCTGGTTATTGACCACGATGTGAACGGTGCCGCCGGTGCTGTAGCCGGGGAGCTGCGACATGTTGAAGACCTCGGCGACGACGCCCTGGCCGATGAACGCGGCGTCGCCATGGACAAGAATCGGGATTGCCTTCTTCCGCTTCTCGGCGTCCCCGAGGTGCCGCTGCCGGGCGCGAGCCTTGCCTTGGACGATGGGGTCGACCGTTTCGAGGTGGCTCGGGTTCGCCGCGAGGCTGATCTCGATCTCGCGTCCGGAGCTCATGGTGCGCACCGTCTTGTAGCCGAGGTGGTATTTGACGTCGCCACTGCCGCCGACGGAATCCGGGACGTAATTTTCGGAGAACTCGTTGAAAATCGCGGCGAGGGGCTTGTCGAGGAAGTTGGCCAAGACGTTGAGTCGGCCCCGGTGGGCCATCCCCATGACGATCTGGACGACCTCGTGCCGGTCACATTCCTCGAGAATGGCGTTCAGCGCGAGGATCAGGGACTCGCCGCCCTCGAGTGAGAATCGCTTGTTCCCCTGGTAGCGCGTGTGGAGAAAACGCTCGAATTCCTCCGCTTCCAGCAGTCGCCTCAGAATCGCGCTCTGTGTCGTGGCGTCCTTCTGCGAATCGTCGGAGCGATTTTCGATCTTATCCCGGACCCAGTTGCGGATCTTCGGGTTCTGGATGTGGACAAATTCCGCGCCGATCGTGTCGCAGTAGATCGCCTTGAGTTCCGCAATCATCTCGCGGAGCTTCATCGTCTTGCCGTCCCGGAAAAAACGGGACGAGACCGTGGCGTCCAGGTCGATCTCGCTGATCCCCAGCTCTTTCAGGCTGAGTAGGGGATTTTCCGGCGGGGCCTCACTCAGCGGGTCGAGGTGGGCGATGGAATGGCCCATCGTGCGGTAGGCGTAAACGAGAGCGTCGACGCGGGTATCGAGCGATCCACTCGTGAGGGGCGGGGTCGCCGCCGCCGTCTGACTCGCGCCGTTCTTGCCGACCGGTTGCGCGCAGCCCAGCTCGAAGCCCTCGAAGAAGTTTGCCCACTCGGACGAGACGGAATCCGGGTTTTTCCGCCAACTCTCGTAGTTGTCGTCCAGAAGCGCCTCGTTCCAACGGGCGGTGAATGAGCTGTTCATGTGTGGGCTAGTGGCGCTGATGTGGCGACGCCTTCAGCTGATTTTGCGGTTCGGCGACAATGGGGGATTCGGAAAAGGTGCGCAAGGTGGGAGTCGGGATTTTTCCGGCGTGACGGAGTGCTTTCAAAAGTCGTCAGGAAACGCTCGAAACGTCCCCTACCACTTCGGCTTGCCGGCCCGTTCGGTCGGCTCTAAAACCACTCTTTCCTCAGAAAAACCCGAAACACCGCCTCTCGAACACCTCCGGCCCTGAACCTCGCCATGAAACATCTTCTCTCCATTGCCTCACTCTCCCGGGACGAAATCCTCGAGATCGTCGACCGCTCGGCGGCAATGAAGCGGGATCGTGGCCACCACGCCGAGCACCCGCTGCGTCACCAGTGCTGGGCGATTTTGTTTTCGAAATCCTCGACCCGCACCCGCGTCAGCTTCGAGGTCGGCGTCCGGGAGCTCGGTGGTGACCCGATCTTCATGTCGTCCCGCGAGATTCAGCTCGGCCGCGGCGAACCGATCAAGGACACCGCCCGCGTGATGGGACGGATGCTGCACGGTGCCATCATCCGCACCTTTGCCCAGAGCGACGTCGAGGAATTTGCCGAATACAGCGGCATTCCGACGATCAACGCGCTGACCGATGACGAGCATCCCTGCCAGATCCTCGCGGACCTTTTCACGCTGCGCGAACTCGGTCGGGACATTGAGAAAATGAAGGTCTGCTTCGTCGGCGACGGGGCCTGCAACGTCCCGATCTCGTGGATCTGGGCGTCCGCCAAACTTGGATTCGAGCTGCGGATCGCCGCGCCGTCTCATTACCAGCCCGACCCCGCGATTCTGAAAGCGGCCGGAGCGGCGAACGTTCACGTCACCACCGACCTGAAGGCAGCCGCGGCGGGAGCGGATGCTCTCTACACCGACGTCTGGGTCAGTATGGGTAAGGAGGACGAGTCCGCCTTCCGCATCGCGCAGCTTTCCGGATATCAGATCGATCGTGAGTTGATCAAAGCGTCCGGTTCGCCGCTGGTGCTGCATTGCCTGCCCGCCTACCGCGGCAAGGAAATCACGGCGGACGTGCTCGAGGATAACGCCGAGACCATTTTCCAACAGGCCGAGAATCGGCTGCACACCCAGAAGGCGATCCTTGCGTTGCTCGCCCGGTAGCGCGGCCCGCCTTCGTTTTTTCCCATGCTCGACATCCGCCAGATCCGCGAAAACCCCGAAGCCGTCAAAGCCCGCCTCCGCACGCGGGGGGGCGAGGAATACGACGCCGACGTCGACGCGGTCGTCCGGATCGACGCCGATCGACGCCGGGCGGAGACCGAGCTCCAACAGATCCAGGCCGACCGCAAGCGGCTGAGCAAGAAGATCGGTGCACTGCGGGCTCAGCACGAGGATACTTCCGAGATCGAGCTTCAGGTGAAGAGCTTCGGGGATTCGCTGGAGAAACTGGCGCGCGAAGCCGAGGACGCCGATGCCCGCCAGTCGGACCTACTGCTCCGGCTGCCGAATCTTCCGCAGGAGTCCGTTCCCAAGGGGTTGACGGAGGCGGATAATCCGGAGATCCGCACCTGGGGCAAGAAGCCGAGCGATACGCCGGCCGAAGATCATCTTGCGATCGCGGCTCGGCTCGGATTGATGGATCTGGATCGCGCCGTGAAAGTCGCTGGGAGCGGATTCACGTGCTACACCGGTGCCGGAGCGCGGCTGGAGCGGGCGCTGATTGGTTTCCTCCTCGACCTGCACACCACCGAGCACGGCTACACCGAGATCGCGCCGCCATTTTTGGTCCGCCGGGAGTGCATGGTGGGGACGAGCCAGCTTCCGAAGTTCGAAGACGACATGTATGGCGTCGACGGCGGCGGAGCGTTTCTCGCTCCGACGGCCGAGGTCCCGGTGACGAATCTTCACCGCGAGGAACTTCTCGGCGCCGATCAACTGCCGATCGCCTACGCCGCTTACACGCCGTGTTTTCGGCGTGAAGCCGGGTCGGCCGGACGCGAGACACGTGGGATCATCCGCTTGCACCAATTTGACAAGGTCGAGCTGGTTCGAATCGTGGCACCGGAGGATTCGGCGGCAGCACTCGACACCATCACGGCCAACGCGGAGCGGGTGCTGCAACTCCTTGGTCTGCACTACCGCGTGATCGAACTTTGCACCGGCGATCTGGGTTTCGGGTCCGCCAAGACGTATGACATCGAGGTTTGGGCACCGGGACAAAACGCGTATCTCGAAGTCTCGAGTTGTTCGAATTTCGAGGATTACCAAGCTCGGCGGATGAACCTGCGATTCAAGAACTCGGAAGGGAAAAATCAGTTCTGCCACACTCTGAACGGTTCCGGCACGGCACTGGCCCGGCTCTACGTTGCGCTATTGGAGACTTACGTTCAGCCGGACGGGCCCATCGCCCTGCCGGAGGCGCTCCACGGGCATTTCGGATCACCGACGATCGGCTGATCGGTGCTCCGGTCAGCGGAGCAGGGGTGAAAAGAGATCGTAGATGTCCTTCACCGCGTCCCGGGCGCGGTCGGGGGCCTCGTCGATCAACTGAACCCCGGCGTCGATCACTTCCTCCGCCGTCGCGGCGATCAGGCGATCGGACAAGTCCTCCGTCGGGTTCTCGACCGTCCCACCGACCTCAAGATCGGTCCACAGGTAGCCATTCTCCGAGTCGGTGAACACGCGCTCGCGCGAGCCCGGGAGCCAGTGCAACGTCTGGGGTGTCAGACCGATGCGGAGCGTTCCGCGCAGCGATTGGTCGGCGTCGATCTGGATCCGGCCGGTCAACTTCACGAGGCCGCGCGATTCGAGGACGAAATTCTCGACGGTGGTGGCCCCCTCCTCGACGACGAAATCGCCCGACCACTCGTGGAGCGGGATGCGCTCGAACTGTGGCGATCGGGTGAAGCGGGCGATCTGCCGCTGCATCGGAATGCCTTCGAGCGAGCCTTCGGTCACAACGTATCGCCCAGCCGTCCGGATCGGCTTGCCTCCGCCACCGGTGAAGTCTGCCACGCCGGCGACCTGACCTTGGAGGCGCTCTCTCCAGACGTTGTCGAGCAGGTCGCGCGCTTCGAGCTGATTCCACTCGGCGCGCAGATTGACGGGCTGCCTCGGCCCCCCGATTTCACCGGAGAGCTCGATGCGTCCCGCCTCGCCGCGGCGCAGGGAGGCTTCGGTCAGAAACCAGACATCCTCCTGAAGGCGGAGCCGGAATTGCTCGATGGTCAGGCCGGGAAGCTGCGCGAGATCGACCTCGCCGCCCCGGCCGTCGAACGTCCAGCCACTGCCGTCGGGCCGAACGGTCAGTTCAGTTCGGCGGAGCGACGCCGCGTCTGGAACCGTAAGGTTGGCGTCCTGCACGACGACTTCGCCAATTTCGAAACGGTTCGGCAACCAGCTGCGCCATGGCGCGGCTTTTCGGGTGGTTGCGGGAGTCGCCGGAAGGTCGGTGAGGCGACTTCCGTTTCCGTCGGAGCGACGGACGCGAGCGTCGAGGCGGGTGACGTCGAGCCGCTCGATCCTCCAAGCTCCGTCGAAGATGGAACGCCAGTTGACGTTCGCGCGGAGCTGTTTCGCTTCGAGTGAACTGAGCGGTGAGCCCGGAGTGCCGCCGGAAGCGAGTTGTTCGGAAAAAACGGACGAGCCCGACCAGACAAGGGGCGAAAGGGTCGTCTCGGCCCGCAGAGCTTCCGAGGTCCGGGCTTCGATGAGCTCGCGGAACTCCGAGCTCCGAAGGTAGGAGGAGACCCAGCCGTTCAGACCGACCGCCGCGACGGCGAGGAGGACGAGAACAACGACAGCGGTGATCCAAAAAAAACGCGCGCGCATCCGACCGAGCTTAGACTCGCCTGATGCGCGCGCGAAAGAGGTATTCGCTGGAAGTCGCGACTTAGAACGCGACGCGAACGCCAGCGCGAGTCACGAGAGCGTTGTCCGGAGCACCGTAGAACCAGCGAGTGTCGGTGAAGACACCGATGTTCTCAGTGAAGCGATACTCGATACCGGGTCCGACGTGGCCGAAGCCGATGGTGACGTGGTCGAAGCCAACGCCGCCGCCCGCCATGATGTAGGGCGCGAGGTTCCATTCGCAGATCGGGTAACGGACAAAGAAGTTACCGATGAACATGTGTTCAGCAGCACCGCCGTTTCCATACCAGAGACCTTCCACACCCAAACCGAAGTAACGAGCGAAGAAGACGTTAAAGCCACCGCCGCCACCGACACCGGTGTTCAGCGTGTTGCCGAACTCCTGGAAACCGCCATCGAAAGGAGCTCCGATGAACGCGCCAAACGCGTCGATCTGGAATTCCGTGTCGCGGAAGTAGCAGATTTCTTCGGGTTCGTAGATGACTTTCTCTTTGAACGATTTGGAATCGCTGTATTCAACGCCCGCGAAGGACGTGGCCAGTGCGCAGGAAGCCGCGACACTCAAAACGGTGATAAATTTTTTCATTACAGATTTTGATTAGGTTAAGGGATGTATCGTGTCCAAGCCTTTATTAGGCATTGCAAGAGCGGGAATTACGTCAGTTTCAAACGAGGAGCAATAAATATTTCAGATTTTTTTTGAACACATCCGGGCCCGCAGGTGTCGTCAAACGACTCGAGCGTGAAATCCTTCTGCTTATTGTCTGAGGAAACCTCGGACCCGCCCTCGGACCCACCGTTTTACCCCCATGAAGAAGATCATTCTCGCTCTCGATCAGGGCACCACGAGTTCGCGAGCGATCGTGTTCGATCACGACGGCTCGATTCTCCACACCGCGCAAAAAGAATTCCGCCAGATCTTCCCGCGGCCAGGCTGGGTCGAGCACGACCCGGACGACATTTGGTCTTCGCAGATCAGCGTGGCGGTCGAAGCACTGTCCGCCGGTCGGCTTTCGAGCCGGGACGTCATGGCGATCGGGATCACGAACCAGCGGGAAACGACCGTGATCTGGAGTCGGAAAAGCGGACGCCCGATCTACAACGCAATCGTGTGGCAGGATCGCCGCACGGCCAAGGCCTGCGACCGGCTGAAGTCCGACGGGCATGCCAGGACGTTCGTCGACAAGACGGGTCTTTTGATCGATCCATACTTTGCGGGAACGAAAATCGCCTGGATCCTCGATCACGTCGACGGAGCTCGCGCACGAGCTGAGGCGGGTGAACTTGCCTTTGGCACCATCGACAGCTGGCTGGTTTGGAATCTGACGGAAGGTGACGTGCACGTGACCGACGAATCCAACGCCGCCCGCACGCTGGCCTACAACATTCACGAGCATCGATGGGACGACGATCTGCTGGAGATCCTCGGGATTCCTCGGTCGCTGCTCCCGGAAGTGCGCGGTTCGAGCGAAGTCTATGGCGAGGCGAGCTGCCACACGTTTTTGTCCGGCGTGCCGATCGCCGGAATGGCTGGCGACCAAAATTCGGCGCTGTTTGGGCAGACCTGTTTCCGACCCGGTATGGCAAAAAATACCTACGGGACCGGTTGCTTCCTGCTCATGCAGACCGGCGATAAGCCGACCGAGTCGACCAATCAACTTCTGACGACCGCGGCTTGGCGGGTGAAAGAGCGGACGGAATACGCGCTCGAGGGAAGCATCTTCATCGGTGGTGCCATCGTGCAGTGGCTGCGTGATGGTTTGGGAATCATTCGCGAGTCGGCCGACGTGGAATCACTCGCCGGCAAGGTCACCGACAACGGCGGAGTGTATCTCGTGCCCGCCTTCGCTGGCTTGGGCGCGCCGCACTGGGACGCCTACGCCCGCGGGACGCTCGCCGGTCTCACGCGGGGATCGAACGCGAGCCACATCGCTCGAGCCGCACTCGAATCGATCGCCTACCAGTCTTACGACGTTCTCAAGGCGATGGAGCGCGACTCCGGCATTCAACTCGAGGAGCTGCGCGTCGACGGTGGCGCTTCGGCGAATGACCTCTTGATGCAATTTCAAGCCGACCTGCTGCAGGTGCCCGTCGTCCGTCCGAAGATCACGGAGACCACGGCGTTGGGAGCCGCGTATCTGGCCGGACTCGCCGTGGGATTCTGGAACGATCGGCGGGAGCTCGCCGAGCAATGGGAGGTCGACCGAACCTTCGAACCGGAACGTTCCGCGGACGAGATGGCGAAATTAAGAGCGGGTTGGAACAAAGCGCTCGCGCGGGCGGGCGGATGGGCTGATCCCGACGATTGAGCTGGTCGATAAGCTGGGGCGCGCGAGAGGGGATCGAGATCCGATAACAGTCCCGAGATGCCTACCCCCGAAACAACCGAAACGTTGCCGCCCGCGGAGGAGAAGGTTGATCTCGTTTCCGGGCGGGTTGTGAGGACGTGCACGATCCTTCTGACGCTTCTCGGCGTTTTCTACACGCTGTATTTCGCCCGCGCGCTGATTCTACCCCTCATCCTGGCGACGTTGCTCAGTTTACTGCTCGCACCAGCGGTTCGCTTTCTACGCTCCGCGTTGCGCATTCCTACCGCTCTGGGCGCGGGAGTCGTTCTCATGACGCTGGTCGGGGTGCTGGCCCTCGCCGTCGTGTTCGCGATTCAGCCGGCCAGCGACTGGGTGCAGGCGATCCCCTCGCGGATCCCGGACCTCAAAAGCCAGTTTGAAGCTCTCCGCGGGCCGTTCGCCCAAATCGCCGAGGCTTCGGAGCAAGTCGAAGAAATGGCGAGTGGCAATACCGACGGAGAAACCCAGGTCGTCAAAGTTCAGACCCCGTCGTGGAGCGGCTTCCTGATGGAACAGACGCCCGTTTTTCTCGCGAACGTGACGTTCATGTTCATTCTGCTCTATTTCCTGCTCGCTTCCGGCGACACGTTCCTGAGGAAGATCGTGCGGCTCTCACCGAGATTCGAAGACAAGCGTCGGACGGTCGAGATTGCTCACGAGATCGAGCACCGCATTTCCCGCTACCTGGGTGCGATCACCATCGTCAATCTGGGGCTCGGCGTTGTGATTGGGGCATCCGCCTGGTTTCTGGGTTTTGGTAACGCGATCCTTTGGGGGGTCCTCGCGTTCGTCCTCAACTACGTTCCTTACGTCGGTGCGCTGATTGGAGCTCTGGCTTCACTGGTCATTGGTCTGCTCACCTTTGCCGAGCCGACGCAGGCGTTGGCCCTCCCGGCGATCTACGTCCTCGCCAACGTGATCGAAGGAAACCTCATCACGCCGATGGTCGTCAGCCGTTTCCTCACGTTGAACCCGGTAGTGGTGTTCATCTCCATCATGTTCTGGGCCTGGCTCTGGAACGTTCCCGGCGCGCTCCTGGCGGTCCCGATACTCGCGGTGATCAAAATCGTCTGCGACCACGTCGACGGGCTCAACGGCATCGGCGCTTTCATCGGCGGAGAGGGATCCGAGGAGAACGCCTCAACGAGCTGAGTCCGAACTGGATTCGCCGTTTGCGGGAGCACCGTTCCTGGCCGCCAGTCCGATCAATTCCCGCTGCCAGGACATGAGAGCGTCGCTGTCTTCAGCGACCGACACGGCTTCCAGGGCCCCGCGGGAGGCGATGATGGATGGATCCAGGTTCAGATTCCCGGCGGCGCGGTCGCGGACGACCTTCAATTCATCGAAGCGGTCGAGCTGTTCCTGGGTCCGTCGGCGCCCGCGTTTACGGACCGGCTTCGGCCACTCGGATTCTGGAACCTGGAGGGCAAGGGCGAGCGCGACGTCAAAACTTCGGCGGCGTTTGTTGGTTAGTCGGGGGGTTGAGAAAGCCTCCCCGCGGCTGACTTTCTCGGAGACCGTGAGCAGGTCGTTGTTGCCCATGACGTGGAAGGGCGGTCGGTCCCAGGCCCGCGACTCCGCGTCGCGCCAGAACCACAACACCCGCAGCACGGATTGCGCTCGCGCAGACAGGCGGGCGGACCCGGAGATCCGCCAGACCATGTCTTCGTCGCGCTCTTTGATCTCGCGCGAAGCAATGTTCACGCGCTCGATCGATTCGCGGAACCACTCCCAACGATCCAGCCGCCGGATCTCGCTCTCTAATTCCTCGCAGATCTTGAGCAGGTAGCGCGTGTCGTTCATCGCGTATTCCACCATCTGGTCGGGAAGCGGACGAATGGCCCAATTTGCCTTCTGCGACGACTTGGACAGTTTCACCGAGAAGTATCTTTCCACGAGCGCCGAGTATCCCAACGCGTCGAATCCGCAGAGGCGAGCGGCGATCATGGTGTCGAAAATCTCGCCGGGCTCGAAGGTCCCCGACTTGCGGAGCATCCGGAGGTCGTAATCCGCGCCGTGGAAGATCACCCGCCGATCAGTGAAGACATCGAAAAATTGCTGAAGCGAGACGTCGGCAAGCGGATCGACCAGATCGTGGCCGTCCGCCGTGCTGACCTGGATCAGGCACAGCTTCTCGAAGTAGCAGTGCAGGCTGTCGGCTTCGGTGTCCAGCGCGACGACCGGATGAGCCTTCAGCCCCTCGACGAATTCACCGAGGGCTTCTTCGGACGAGATCAAGGCTGCGGGCCCGGCTTCTCCGCCTCCGAAGAATCCCGATCTGGCTGTGACAAAGCGTTATCGTGCGGATCGAGGCGTTCCGCGTCGCGCGCCAGTTCCCCGGGTCGGCGGGCGCGCGGTTCGCGAGCCTGCGTGTTGCCCGGGACGGGCACGGTCACGAAAGGGCCGCCGGCGAGTGGCGCGACGTCGGTGAAAGCGACCTCCGGCACGTCGCTCGGCTTGCCTTCGAGCGGAAAGTCCTTCCGGAGCGGATAGAACGGATACCCGTCCCACATGAGAATGCGGCGAAGGTCTGGATGATCGGTGAAGCGAATACCCATCATGTCGAAAATCTCCCGCTCGTGCCAATCGGCCGTCGGCCAGAGATCCGAGATGGTGGGCGCGTCGTTGTTGTCTTCTTCGAGCTGAATTTTGATCCGCAGATGACCGTGGGTCGCCAGGGAATAGAGCTCGTAAACGATTTCCCAGCGAGGCTCGGTTTCGAAGTGATCGATGCTCGTGATGTCGAGGAGGTAGTCGAAGCCCAGCGCGGATTTGCAGTGGCTGAGGACGCCGTGGAGCGCCGTCGGCTTCACGCTGATCGAGGTTTCCCCGCGGAACTCCTTGACCTCGAGGACCACGTCCGGAAATTTTTCCTGAATCTTGTTATCCATGATTTCTCTAACGATTTTCCGCCGTTCGAGCCGAGCGGACGTCAGTGCGGGTAAGTTCGACTGAGCGGGAGTGGGTCCGGACCATTTAGACTGGTTCGAGCAGGGCCCGCTTCTGATCTTCGACGGCGTGCTCGCCCATGATCTTGTGCTGGAGCTTCATCAGGCCATCGAGCAGGGCTTCCGGACGCGGTGGGCACCCGGAGATGTAAACGTCCACCGGCAGCAGTTGATCGATGCCCTGGAGCACCGCGTAGCTCCGATACATGCCACCGCTCGAAGCACAGGCTCCCATGGCGATGACCCACTTCGGCTCGGGCATCTGGTCGTAGATGCGTTTGACAGCGAGGGCCATCTTGTAAGTCACCGTCCCGGCGACGATCATCACGTCGGACTGGCGGGGAGAGAATCGCATGACTTCCGCGCCGAAGCGGGAGATGTCGAAGCGCGAGGACGAGGCGGCCATGAGCTCGATCGCGCAGCAAGCCAGCCCCATCGGCATCGGCCAAAGCGAGTTACTCCTCATCCAGTTGATCGCTGCATCGACGCGGGTGAAGATAACGTTCCCTTCGACCTTGGAATCATACGCCACCGGGCTTTGGACACTCATGCCGACGAAGATATGAGGACGCCGGAACGAAGCAAGTCGGCAATTTTGCTATTTGCACCTTGGTTTTGTGAGCGGAGCTTCCCACGACCCGAGGCGGACCGAGACACGAAGAAATTTATCGATGGCTGACTGGATCACCGAATTCATCTCCTCCCTGGGCTACGTCGGGATCGCGCTGCTGATGATCCTCGAGAACGTGTTTCCCCCGATCCCGTCGGAGTTGATCATGCCGGTGGCGGGATTCGAGGCAGCCAACGGGAAGCTGTCGCTCTGGGGTGTCATCTTCGCGGGCGCGCTCGGTTCGACGCTGGGTCAGCTCCCACTCTACTACCTGGGCCGGTGGGTGGGTGGGGAACGGATCGCACGATGGGTCGAGCGGCGAGGGGAGTGGCTCGGCGTGCGCCCGAAAGATTTGGATCGGGCTCAGAAGTGGTTCGATCAGCACGGTTCGAAAGCGATCTTCGCGTGCCGGCTCGTGCCGGGGCTCCGGTCGCTGATCTCCGTCCCCGCCGGCATCGCCAACGTTCCGGTTTGGAAATTTCTCGGCGTGTCGGCTGCCGGAATCGTGCTGTGGACCGGCGTTCTCGCGTGGCTTGGCGCGAAGCTGGGCGAGCACTACGAAAAAGTTGGCAACATTCTGGGGCCGGTCGGCACGATCGTTCTTGGTGGCCTCGTCGTCCTTTGGATCGCGCGGGTGATCCGCACCCGTCGCCAGCGATCGCGCGGCGAACTGACGCAGAATCAGCGGGAGAGCTGAGTCTCGAGCGACTGCACCTGATGGCGGATGCGCTCGTCTGAATCCATTCTTTTCTTAATGAGCTTCACCGCGTGGATCACGGTCCCGTGATCCTTACCCCCGAAGGAGTCGCCGATGTCCGCCAGGGTGGACGTCGTCATTTCACGAGCGAGATACATCGCGATCTGTCGGGGAAAGGCGATGCTCGCCAGGCGGCGTTTGCTCGTCATATCCGCGATCCGAAGATCGAAGGTTTCGGCGACCTTCCGCTGAATCTGATCGATCGTCACGGCCCGCCGCGCCTGTTCCTGGAAAACGTCACGAAGAAGCGTCTCGATGTCGTCGCGAGTCACCGTCCGGCCGCTCAGCGAGCAGTAGGAGGCGACGCGCATGAGGGCACCCTCGAGGCGACGAACGTTGTTCCGGATTCGATCGGCCAGGAACTCGAAAATCCATGAGTCGAGCGTGATGTTCAGCGTCTCGGCCTTGCTTTTGAGAATCGCAATTCGCGTTTCCATCTCGGGCGGCTGGATCTCCGCCGTCATTCCCCACTCAAAACGCGTCACCAGCCGGTGCTCGAGCTTCTCGATTTCGCTCGCAGGCCGGTCACTCGACAGGATCACCTGTTTGTGACCGTCGTAAAGCGCGTTGAACGTGTGGAAGAATTCTTCCTGCGACCGTTCCTTTCCGCCGAGGAATTGGATGTCGTCGATCATGAGGACGTCAGCGCGTCGATACTTCGCGCGAAACTTCGACAGGCTGCTGTGTTGGATGCCGTCGATGAACTCGTTGGTGAATTGTTCACTGGAAATGTAAACAACCTTCGAGGACTTCCAGGTTCCCAAGATGTGGTGGCCGACTGCCTGGAGGAGATGCGTTTTGCCCAGGCCGCTCCCGCCAAAGATGAACAGCGGATTGTAGGTCTTCGACGGAGCTTGAGCGACGGCCTGCGCGGCGGCGTAGCCGAACTGATTGTTCGAACCTACCACAAAATTGTTGAAGGTATTGCGCGGGTTGAGACCGTGCGAAACGATCCCGGTCGTGTGACGAACCCGAGCGTTTCGGTTCGTATTCGCTGGCGGGTGCTCGTTTGCGGCGACCGGGGGCATCGCGTCGGAGTCTTCGGATTGGCGTGCTTCGAGAATGATCTCGCGGCTGGAGCCCAGAACCTCGCCGACGGCGTCCTGGAGAAGAGGGAGGTAATTACTCTCGATGAAAAACTTATGGATCGGGTTTGGGACCGCGAGAGTCAGGGTCACCCCATCGTCGCCCGTCACCGCCATTTCACTGAACCAACGGGAGTATCCGTCCGCGCTGATTCGCTGCAAAACAATCGCCGAGATTCCACCCCAGACTTCCTGAAAATCGCCCTTCATTAGTGACTTATGCACAAGCTCAATCAGAGCAACTTAGTGATGCCGCTCGTGCCCCAAATTGTGACATTTTCGTCACCCCCGGCGGAATTAGCGTAATGCAAATGACTATCCGCCGCATCGAAAGAGACTAGATCTCGTCTTAAGTTTTTATCAGAGAGCATTTTACGTAAATTGATAGATTCGCGGCGAAAACTTGGGTATCTGAGGGAAATCTTAGCTTTTCGAAATTCTGGGAGGACTCGTGGAACAGATGGTTGCGATCGCAGAGGAACAATTAACAAGTTATTCACATTCGCTTTCTAACCCCCGGACAACGCCGAGAGGCTAGAAATCGAGGGGGGTTGTCTCAAGGAAAAAGTGTCGAAATCGTCGCAATCGGAGCCTGATATTCGTCGAAAATAGGGTTGACGTAGGCGGAGAGTCAGGGGGGATGCGGGCGTTCGGATGCCGACAAATTCGGAAGCCTGAGTTCATGGGGATCATCGGGCGAAGAGGCGTCGATCTGCCCTACTTATGCGGGTTCACGGGGGAGCCTCCGGACGGAATTTTGCGGGAAATTTTTCTCCGTTTTTAGGAGATGGGGCTCGTTTGCCGGACTCAGGCCGTGGTCGGCGGAGCCGGGACGACGTCGTCGCGTCGTCGATTGATCAACGCCCCGCAGGCCACGGTGAGGAGGCAGGTGACGGGATAGAGCCACACGAAACTGATCGCCGGGCGGGCCGCCGCCATCGTTTCGGCCGACATCATGCCGAGGCTGCGCAGGATGACGTAGAAGTCCGGGCGAACGACCGCAGTGAGGAGTAAACTCAAACCGACGCCGAGCCACAGGCCCTCGATCCGCGCCGGAACGCGGGCCAGCGCAAGTAAGAGAATCCCGAGCATCGGGCCGTAGGTGTAAGCCACCATGCCGAAAGCCAGGCTGAGAATGTCGATGTTCCCGTAGGTCTTGATGGCGTAGAGCACGAAGGCGGCGCCCGCGAGGAAGACACCCCAGATGACGACGGCGATCCGAGAGTGCCGCAGCAGGCGTTGGGTGTCGCCCTCTTCCAGCGACTTGCCGCCGTGTATCACCGAGAGGGTGGTCTGCGAGAGTGCCGCCAGGGCGGAGTCGAGGCTGGAAATCGCGGCGGCGAACGCGCCGGCCAGGACGAGCCCGGTGAGACCCGGGGGAAGGACCGTGGTGATCCACACGGGAAAGACGTTGTCGGCGTCCTCGGCGAAGGAGGCCGCCGCCGCCGCGCTTGGAGTGAACTGCTGATACCAGACGAACAGACCCGCTCCGACGAAGAGCATGAGGACAGTGATGACCTGGGAGAAGCAACTGACGATGATCGCCTTCCGGGCGTCGCCGGCGTTTTTACAACAAAACATCCGCTGCGCGTTGAGCTGATCGGTGCCGAAAGCGGCGAGATTCTGGAACGGCATCGCGATGAGGGCGACCCAGAGAGTGAACTGCACGTCTGGGTCCGTGGATAGATTCCAGAGCGTCATCTTGCCCGCTTCGCCGGCCACGGTCGTAAGCTGTGCGAATCCTCCGTCGAGGTGCGTGATGATCCAACCTAGGGCAAGCAGGCCGCTGAAGAGGAAGAGGACGAACTGCATGGCGTCCGTCCAGATGACGGTCGTCATTCCGCCCATCAGCGTCCACCCGATGGCGAACAACGTGATGGCGACGATCGACTCGGTCATGCCAAACGGGGTCACCGTTTTCAGAATCAGAGCGGTGACGAGAACGCGCACGCTCTGCCCGAGGATCGTGCCGAGAGTGAACATTGCCGTGGTCAGGACCTTGACTCCCGGACCGAGTCGGTTCGCCATGTAGTCGTAGGGACTGAAGATCTCGCGTTCGTAAAAGACTTTGGTGAGCCAAATCCCGACGATGAGACGCGCGACGACGGAGCCAAAGGCCCACTGGAGGTAGGTGAAGTCGCCCCCCGCGGCGAAGACAATGCCGGGAACCCCGATGAACGTCAGCGCGCTGATTTCAGTGGCGATGATCGAGGCGCAGACGGCTGGCCAGGGCAGAGACCGACCGGCGAGAAAGAAATCCTTGATCGTCGCCTGCTTGCCCCGCATCGCGTGGCCGACGAGCGTCGTGAGTCCCAGGTATCCGATGAGGACGACCCAATCGATGATCTGAAAATTGGTGTGAATGGCTTCCACGTCTAAATTATTCGCGTCTTAAGGAGTGGAACGGGAAGTGGTCTTTCGTTGCCAGTCGGCACCCGGCGACCTTACTTCTTCTCTTCAGCGAGAAGTGCTTTCACTTTCACTTCGATCTCGTCAGCGAGTTCGGAATCGTCGCGCAGTGCCTGTTTGGCCGCATCGCGCCCCTGGGCAAGCTGGGTCCCGTTGTAACTGAGCCAGGATCCGCGCTTTTCGAGGACGTTCTTCTCGATGGCGAGGTCCAACAACGAACCGACGCTCGAGATACCTTCGTTATACATGATGTCGAATTCCGCCTCGGTGAACGGGGCAGCGACCTTGTTCTTGACGATCTTGAGGCGGGTCCGGTTGCCGGTGACTGTGCCATCGCTCGCCTTGATGGCGCCCGTCCGGCGGATGTCGCAGCGGACGCTCGAATAGAACTTGAGCGCGCGTCCCCCCGGCTGGGTCTCGGGATTGCCGAACATCACGCCGATCTTCTCACGAATCTGGTTCGTGAAAATGACGACCGTCTGCGCCTTCGAGATGAACGACGTGAGCTTCCGGAGTGCCGCGCTCATCAGTCGGGCCTGGGCACCCACGGTGGTGTCGCCAATCTCCCCTTCGAGCTCGGCCTTGGTGACGAGCGCCGCGACGGAATCGAGGACGATGACGTCGAGAGCGTTCGAGCGGACCAGCGTCTCGCAGATGCGAAGCGCTTCCTCACCCGAGCTGGGCTGGGAGACGAGGAGGTCGTCGAGGTTGACCCCGAGTTTCCTAGCGTAAGCGGGATCGAGCGCGTGTTCGACGTCGATGAAGCCCGCCAGCCCGCCGCGCTTCTGAGCCTGGGCGATCACGGTGAGCGTCAGCGTGGTCTTACCGGAGGATTCCGGACCGTAAACCTCGATGATTCGGCCCCGAGGAAAACCGCCGACCCCGAGCGCGCGGTCGATGAGGATGTTGCCGGTGGGAATGACGTCGACGTCGGTGCGGGTGGAATCGCCGAGCCGTCGGATGGCTTCGTCGCCGTAATCCTTGGCAATCTGTTGAATGGCCAGATCGAGATTGCGGTTGCGCGCCGCTAATGCCTTTTCGTCCACCGTCGCCACTGCCGCTTCCGTTTTCGCCATAGGTGCGACACGCTAGGAGGTGGGAAAACCGCCGCCCAGCAAAAATTCCGCCCCGTCGTCGGCGACGCTCAGCCCGGCTTCTTCGACGGCGCGCCGCTCCGGCGAGTCGGCGCGGAGCATCGGGTTGGTGTTATTAACGTGCACGTAGCTGACGTGGCCCGGGAGGGCCGCCAAATCGGGAAGTGATCCGCCGGGTCCGCTCACCGGGACGTGTCCCATTGCCGCAGCGTCCCGGTCGGAAAATCCCAACCGCACCATCTCGTCGGCAGTCCAAAAGGTCCCGTCGAAGAACACGCGGGAGCAACTTCGCAGGTGGGTGAGTAACTCCTCGTCGAGCTTGGCGACGTCCGGGAACACCCCGATGATCCCCGCGTCGGGGTTGGCGCGGAAAAGGTAGCCGACGGCCTGGGGTTCTTCGGAGACCTGACCGCTCGCGTTGGCAGTGTAGCGGGGCGGATCCGCGCCTCGTAGAGCGATCGTCCTGACCTCGAGGCCCGGTCCGAGGGGCTGCCAGACGAAAGGCGACGAGACCCACGTCACCCCGCAGAAGGAACCGAGCACGTCATGAAGGCGAAGTCCTTCGACCAGCGCGCGGCGAGTGCTGTCGGGACACCAGACGGTCAACGCCGGACCCTCGCGGAGAGCGAACAACCCGAGACAATGGTCGAGGTCAGCGTTCGTCAGCAAAACGCCAGCGATCGGGGAGTCTCGCGGGCCCGGCAGGTCGGCCCGTGGGCGAAGAAAGCGTTCGATCTGGCGCGCGATATCGGGGGAGGCATTGATGAGAAACCAACGCCCGTCTCCGGCCGAGACGGCGAGACCGCTCTGGAGTCGGCTTCCGAGGCCGGGAACGCCGCGGCGAGCGTCCGCGCAATTGGGACAGCCGCAGTTCCACTGAGGAAAGCCACCGCCCGCCGCCGTGCCGAGGACGACGACCTTCAAGGCGAGGAAATCGATCGGGGTCGGCGTTAGCGAGTCGCCGCGTAGAGCGAGACTTCGAAGAAGATCGGGATCTCGCGAATGACGGGGGTCGTCCAGACGGGTTTGGATTTGGACGGAACGTTGCGGGTGGCTCGGGTCGGGGTGGGCGCGGTCATGAAGGTAAATGTTCCGCAGTCGCCGGCTTTTCGCCAGTGGAAAAATTTCACCGCGCAGTTGCCCGTCCGTGTGCGAATTCATTGCATGGGATATCTCCTCGCAATCATCGGTTTCTTCGTTCTGCTCCTGATCATCTTTGCGGTGTTACCGAATCTGCGATCCGGAGCGGCGGACATGAGCGGTCGGGGCGACGCACGCGAGGTGGAGCCACACCCCGAGAAGCAGCAGACGACGGCACCGCAGGAGGAATTTATCGACGATTCGCCCCGCCCAAGCCACGACCGGGACGTCCCAACTTCCACTTCCGAGAATTCCTGACAGGCAAGCTCGGTTGACGAGTGCGAAACGGGCGACTATTTTCTTCGGATGAAGTTCTCCGCGATCGCCACTGGATTCGTCGTCGCAATCTCGGTGCTGGTCGGCGTTGGCTCGACCAGAGCGGCGCTCGTTCTCCAGCTCGATCCCACGGCCTCGACCATCGCGTTTACCGGGTCGGATTTCGGGACGACCAATTCGAATTCTGGCGTGGGTCGAGTCGATTGGAGTAGCCCGGCGACGCTCAGTGATGGAAGTAGCCGGAATCTGGCGATTGGCGGTGCCTTCGATGCCGGCACGGGAATCGCGTTTTCGCCGGACTCGTTCTTCCGACTGGAAGGGGGGAGTTCGCGATACGTCATCGAACTTTACACCAACAACGCGGGCGAGCAGACGATCTCGGGCAACGAGTCAACGGTCAGCTACAACGGGTGGACGCCGTCTCAAAAAGCTGATCTGGAGAATTTCGTCGCGACCGGAGGTGAGCTGGCCCTGTCTTTCGGCGGAGCATTTACCTCGGTGGGGACGCAAGTCGTTCCGGAGCCCAGTGCGGTGGCGATGCTCGGCCTGGGTGCTGCCTTCGGCGGAATCGCGATCTTCGTCCGTCGCCGCAGGCGGGTCTGCGCTTAAATCTCGGCTGCCGTGTAGCTCAGGCAACCGATCTCGGCAAGGGTCGTCCGGCCCGCAAGCACCTGGATCAGTCCCTCCTGGTAGAGCGATAAGACCCCGGCCTTCTCGGCCACCCGGCGCATCTCACTCTGGGGTGCATTTCGGGCGACCATGTCGGCAATCTCGGCGTCGACTGAACACATCTCCATCAAAGCGATGCGACCGGCGTAACCCGTCTCGCCGCACTCGGGGCAGCCGCCGGTCTCGTAGTAGGCGGCTTGATCCGCCGGAACTGGCACGCGATTCCGCGCGAAGAGCTCCCGCATCTCGTCGGTGAACTGCGCGGGCCGCTTGCAGCTGGGGCACAGGCGCCGGACGAGCCGTTGCGCTTGAGAAAGCGCGAGCGAGTCCGCCAGGAGGTAAGGGGCGACTCCCATCGAAATCAGCCGCGAGACCGCGCGCAGGGAGTCGTTCGCGTGGAGCGTCGTCAGCACCAAGTGGCCCGTGAGCGCGGCGTTCACCGCCGCCGACGCGGTCTCCTCGTCGCGCGACTCGCCGATGAGAATCACGTCGGGATCGGCACGGAGGATGCGCCGGAGTCCTTCGCCGAAGTCGATCCCGTTGATCGGGTCGATCTGAGTCTGGTTGATTCCCTCGATCTCGTATTCGATCGGGTCCTCGATCGTGTGAATGTTGATCGATTCGCTGTTGATGCTGTTGATGAAGGCGTAGAGCGACGTCGTCTTGCCGCTCCCGGTGGGTCCGGTGACGAGGATGAGCCCCTGGTCGCGGCTGAGCGTGCTGCTTACGATGCCGGATTGCCGCTCGGAGAGGTTGAGTTCGGAGAGCTCCTTGACGCCGTCGCGTTTGTCGAGAAAGCGGAGCGTGAGCTTCTGGAGCTCCTTCGAACACGGGATGGCTGAGACGCGGCAGTCGATGCGGCGTTGCCCGATTCGCATTCCAAAACGTCCGTCTTCGGCGGTCTGGCGACGTTGGCCCATGTTCGAGTAGTTTTTCACCAAGCTCACGAGACGCGGTAGTAAATCCTCGGAGCACGAGTGGATGAGCTGGAGTTCGCCGTCGATCCTGGCGCGGAGACGCGCGGTGTTGAAATACTTTTCGACGTGGAGATCGCTGGCCCGCTGGGAGGTCGCGCGGTAGAGAACCCACTGAATGATCTGTTCCGGGGTCGTGTTGATGTTCGCCGGGTTGATGCGCTGCATGTCCCCGGGGTCGATCTCGACGACGTTCGCGTCGTCGGAATAAATGAGGTCTCGTTCGGCGACCTCCGCTCCACCGGCGACGGCGCGGCCGCGGTGGCGGGCGATGGTTCCGCGCACGGCTTCGGCGTCGGCTAAAGCGTAGGAAAACCGGATCGGGTCCTGGCCGCTCGAATGCCACTCGTCTTCGAACGCGTAATTTTCACGGTCAGCGGCGAGGAAGTGAATGACCGTTTTCCCGAAATACAGGGGATAGACGACGTGCTTCTCCAGCAGGACGTCGGGAAAGGCCTCCTGAGGAGGCGCGAGTTCAGCCGCGAAGATCGGCCGACCGGTGGTCATGAAATTGAGACCCGGACCGTATTCGCGTGGGAGAAGCCGGTAGTCTCCGATGCGCCGCATGTCGATGTCGCCGAAGGCCTGCTCGCTCGCCTTGAGTTTCTCGGCTTCGGCCTCGGTCATCGGGTAATGCTGAATCATCCAGCGGGTGGCGGTGCGGAGTCCGGTCTCGCGTTCGGGTCCTTCGACGCCTTCGACCGGGCTGGTTTCCGCGAGGGGCACGGCCTCCAGCCGTTCGCGCACGTCGGACATGAGCCGAAGGTATTGCGAGCGGCCCACCAGAACGCGGACCGCAAGGAAGCTGGGCAGGCCCCAGGCTTCCGTCGCCGAAGGGTCGAAGTGGGCGATCAGCAGCACGGGCCCAACGGATCCAAAGGGGAGCCAGGGTGCCGGCGAATCATCCGCGCGGGCCAGGCGGCGGAAAAGCTGCTCCGCCCGCGTCGAGCAGGCGGCGCGGGCCAGGTCGTAGGGGATGCAGCCGAAATTTTCGGCCAGCCATTCCAGCGCCTGCTCCGGGGGGATGTCGTTGGCCGCAGCCACGGTCTCGGTAAAGAGGTCACTGTTTCCCGCACTCTTCGGCACTCGCAACCCTCGGCTTTCCAGCGCCTGACACAGGAGGTCGAACCGCTGCTCGTCGTTTACCTTTTCCTCATCCACGCGACTCCAAGTGTTGCCTGGCAACGCCTCACTGTGCAACTACGATCCCGGCTCCAGCGGTGCCCGGGGGGAGCAGTTTAAAAAATTTGCCGGTCCACTGGATTCGATTCACGGTCGAGTCTGACGAGCGGGTTTCGTCGAATTCGTCAGGAATGAAGGGTGCGCCGGGGAGTGGGGAGGTTGGGTCTTTCAGGAGATCGAGAACGGCAATCTCGTCGTCAGTTCCGACGGTCGGAGCGATCGGAATCGTTTTCACGGTCTGGTTGTAAAGCAAGACGCCACGATTCAGGAAATTCATGGCACCCGTGCCGACTTCGACCCGAGCGGAGGGAACCAAGCCGCCGATTTGCGGAATGGCGATCGCAGCGAGAACCCCGATCACCGCGATGGTGATGAGCAGCTCCGTCAGCGAAAAACCGCCGGACTTCATCAGTAGTTGACCGCTGTCCCGTCCGACGTCGAGAGGTCGTGTTTTTCGAGGGGTGAGACGTTGTCTTTGAGGTCCATCGCGTAGCCGCCGGGGATGTAGTCCGACAGGGCACTCGGAGCAAAGGCGAGGTAAGGTTTGGCGAGGTCGTAGCGGGCGGGGTCGTCCGCCGCGCCGGACCAGGCGGCCTGGGCGTTCGTGGCTCCTTGCGCTTGAACGTAAGAGGCGGTCGCCATGTTCAACGCCTCGGCGCGGGAAATGGCGAGCTGACGTTCGCTGTCCTCCTTCACCCGCACGATGTTCGGGATCGCGAGGAAGACGATGACCCCGATCAGGGCGACGGCGACAAGGACTTCCACGAGTGAAAAGGCCCAGGGCCGATTTGGATGCCAGACTCGCGGTGTCACGGAAGTAACTCGACTTTGGGGTAATCTCCGGCGGCCCACGCGGAGAACTTAACGTATTGACCGGTGCGTTGCATCTCGTCAGTCGCCAAGGCGTCGGCGACCGACGGGTGGGTTTCAAATCGCGTGGCCCACGCATCGGTTAGATAAGATTCGAAAAGCGCAAATTTCGCTCCGTTAGTCACCTCGCCGGTGTAGGTGTCACGGGCAGTCTGGAGGCTACCAGTCCCGGAACTCGCGCTCGTGATCCACGCATTCAGCGCTTCCTGAAGCACGGCTTGCTGCTGGAGCGCGACGACGCCGCGCGCGTCCTGCGTCGCGTTGGAAAACGACGCGATCACCAGCGACGCCATCACCCCAATGATCGCAATCACGATCAAAAGTTCGATCAGCGAGAAGGCCGTCGAGATGGGGGAGGACGTCTTCATTCCACTTTTCGCCGCGAAAGCCCCCGGTGTTTCCACCGGGGGCTTCGCATTGAAAGGATTCACCTTCGCATAAATCCTTTAAGGAGTTGGCGATGGTGTTGCTACTCCGCCGGGAACATATGAAAAGCCAGTGCCGGTAGTGTAGTTGAGATATTCGTCTGCACCATCTGTGTATTCGTTTTCATCCATATCAAGTTTGTATGAGTCGCCTGTGATATCTGGAGTATCATTATCAGTGATCCCGGCTATCAACTTTTGAAGAGCTGCAAGTGGGGTCGTTTCAGTAAATGGATATCCTGCAGCGGCTGCGGTGGAGGAAACCGAAGCGATGTTTTGCGCGTTTCGCTTGTCTTTCGCGGTCGTAGCACCACCCGTCAGTCCGGCAATATTCGGAATCGCGATGGCAGCGATGATCCCGATGACGGCGATGACGACGAGGAGTTCGATGAGGGAGAAGCCGGCGCGGAGCGAAGCTTTGGCCTGAGCCAGCGGTGAAGTGGATTGGAAGTTTCTTTTCATAGTTTTTAAGCTGTTGTTTACGAAACAGAATGTGCGTGATTGGAAACAAAGGGGCAATTCCAAGAAACCCGTATATTTGGATAGGGAAACACCCTAGGGGTTCCGAGTGTCCCAGCGCACTGACTCACGCCTCGATGATCCGATTCCGGATCGCGTAACGGACGAGGTCGCTGACGGACCCAAGCCCGAGTTTTCGCATGATGGCAGCGCGGTGAGTCTCGGCGGTCTTGACGCTGATGCCGAGCGTCGCGGCGACCTCCTTGTTGCTCTTACCTTCGGCGAGGAGTTGCACGGTCTCGCGCTCCCGGGTGGTAAGCCGGGTCTCCTCCGGGTGATCGGTGCGCGCTGAGCCCTCGGCTCCGCCCCCGCGAAGGTAGCCCTCGAAAACCATTTCGCTGACCTTCGAGCTGAAGTAGTGGCGGCCTTCGCCGACGGTACGAATGGCCGCGAGAAGGTGGGTGCCGACGTCGGACTTGAGGACGTATCCGAAAGCGCCGGCTTGGAAGACTTCGTGAACCAGCCGCTCGGCGTCGTGCATCGTGAAGATGATGACCCGGGTCTTCGGTGCCACGCGACGGATCTGGCGGGTCGCGTCGATGCCGTTGAGTTCCGGCATGGAAATGTCGAGGAGGGCGACGTCGGGTTGGAGCTTTTCGGCGAGGTGGAGCGCCTCGCGCCCGTCGGTCGCTTCCCCACACACGTCGAACTCGTCGACCTGGGCGAGCATCCCGGCGATTCCCCGCAGAACGACTTCGTGGTCGTCGGCGATGAGGATTTTCAGTCTGGCGGGTTTTCCTTCCATTCCCAGGGAATGAAAGCGCGGACGGTCGTTCCCGTCGAGTCGCCGGTGACCCGGAGGGTTCCGCTGAACTGCGCGATTCGCTCCTGCATGCCGAGAAGCCCGACGCCCAAGGTCAACCCGTCGCGGGTCGGGGTCTGGAGAGGTTGCCCGGGAACCCCGATTCCATTGTCGGCGATGACCACGCTGATCCCGTCGTCTTCGCGTTCGATCAGAAGTCGGGCGCGGGAGGCTTCGGAATGGCGATGAACGTTGGAGAGCGACTCCTGGACGATGCGAAAAAGCGCGGTCTCGACGTCGGCGGAGAGGCGGGGAAGGGAGGACGGAACGTCCATGTCCACGGGGGTTCCGGAACGTTTGGTGAATCCGTCGACGAAAAGGCGAGCCGCGAAGACAAGTCCGATCTCGTCGAGGAGCGGAGGGTGGAGAAGGTGCGAGAGGGTGCGCAGCTCGCCGCTGCATTGGTTCGCCAGATCTCGGGTCTGCTGAAGAATCCGTTCTGCCTGAAGATTGTCGTCACGTTCGATCGTCGTGAGCATCGAGAGATTCATCTGGATGCCGGTGAGGACCTGCGCCGTTGAGTCGTGGAGGTCACGCGCGATGCGGCGACGTTCCTGGTCCCGGGCCGTGAGCAGGCGATTCGAGAGTTGGCGGTGCTGCTCTTCGGAAGCGCGGAGAGACTGCGTCAGGTCGTCGATCTCCGCGGCGAGGAGGGAGATCTCGTCCCCCCCGCCGCCGCCGAGGTTGGAACCTCCGCGGGTGGCGGCCGCCGCGGCGACACCGCGTTGAAGTTTGCGAATCGGTGAAAGAACGGCGCGGTCCAGACCAAAAAAGACGAGCAGAAACAGAACGCCTCCCGCGATCGCGAAGGCAATGGTGAAAATACGAGTCGCCTGCCGCCCGGTTTCGGCGGGAGTCCGGCGGTGGGTCAACCGAACGGTTTTGGCCGGGTGGTCTGCGCTGCCGCCCGCACGGACGGTCGCCGTGATCGTCTCGGGGCCGGTGATCTCGACCTGCCAGTTCGTGTCGGCCGGAAACGCGGGCGGGGAGACGTGTTCGATGAGATCGTCCTGCGCCACCGAACGAACTTCCTCCGAAGTGAGTTGGCCGGATCGAAGGGCCTCGGCCAGGCGGGCGGCGCGGCGTTCCATCTGCGCAATTTCGATGGCGCGATAAGCGCCGAGCGTGATCTCGTTCGACAGTAGAAAAACCACCGTCATGAGGACGACCATCGCGACGGCGAAGATCAACAGGGCCTTGGTGTGAATCTTCATGACTGCCTGGAGCGGAACGGGCGAGATGCTTCAAAAGGAGGCGGTCTTTCTCGTCGGCGCGCAAACACGTGAAGTCTCATTGCACGACGGCTGGGGCGGTGGCGGCCGCCGGAGGCTTGGTCTTCGGGAGCATGATTTTGCTGAGGCTGAAGATGGGCCCGTAGATGGCGTAAACGAGGAGACCGACGAAAACGCCCATGACGATAATGGTGATCGGCTCGAGAATTTTGTCGATCGAGTTGGCGACGGTGTCGAGGTCGTCTTCGTAATCGGCGGCAATCTCGTCGAGCATCTCGGTCGCGCTGCCGGTCTCTCCTGCGATCTGCATCATGGCCGCCATCATGCGGCCGTCGGGGCCGAGGCGGCCGGACTCCTGCAGGAAGCTCTCGGGCAGCGACTCGCCCTCGGAGACCCGATCGCGGATTTGGAGGAAGAACTCCCTGAAATCGACGTGCGACGCACTGTCCGCGACGATTTCGAGGGCGGTGCTGATCCGCACGCCGGCTTCGAGTAGCATGGCGAGCACGCGGAAACTCACGGCGGCGGCGGATTTTCGGACGATGGGACCCACGGTCGGAACCTTGATCATGAAGCGTTGCACTCCCGGCCGCCGGTAAATGGCGGGCCACTTCTTGAAAAAGTAGTAGAGCCCAATGAACGGAAGGATCGCGAGATACGGGCGGTTGAGAAGGATGTCGGAAAGCCCCATCATCGCCCTTGTCGCCAGCGGAAGGTTGGCGCCCATCGAGGCGTAGAGCTTCGCGATGGCCGGGACCAGGGTGAAGCTCATGACGATGACGACCGTGACCGCGATGAAGAGGACGATGGCGGGATAAATCATGCCGCCCTTGAGCTTCTTGATGATGCGGAGCGTCTTCTGGTTTCCGTCGGCGATGCGCTTACAGACGAGGGAAAGCTGACCGGATTCCTCGCCCGCTCGGATCAGTGCGAGGATATCTTCCGTGAAAAGCCGGGGATACTTCGCCAGGGCGTCACTGAGTTTTTCCCCGAGCAAGATTTGCTGGATGATGCCCGCGATGGCCCCCCGATAGGCGGGTGACTTCACGCGTCCGGCTTGCATGCCGAGCGCCTTGACGGCGGAAATGTTCCGGTCGAGACAGCGTCCGAGACCGCCGAAGAGGACGATGCGATCCTCCATGCTGGGCTTCTTCCAGGTCTTACGATGGATGAATTCGTCCGCGCCGGTGATGGACGTTACGACGGCCTCTTCGGTGACGGATTTCCCGGAGCCGAGAACGGCCAGTTCGTCTTCGTCGGTATCGACGATGAGGGTGACCTTGTGCGCCGTGAGAGTGTCGGTGAGCTGGACCTTTTTGAGCATGGAGCGGGGGGCGGGAGCGTCAGCGGATGGTCGGCCGCACGAGAGTCATGGAGTTCGATCGCTGCGCGGTCGAGTCGCCACCCGTCCACGATCCGGGCGACCAGGCGCTGGTCGCGCCGGTGCTTTTGTAGTTCAGGGTGCAGACCATTCGCTGGACGTCAATGCCGTCGATGGGGACGTCAGGCGGGACCGTGAACGTGATCGTCGCTCCCGGCTCAGGCGGGAGGATGGCGACGATGGCGGCGGGGTCCATGCCGAGATGATACAAGCGGGCGGCCTGCTCCTGAAGTGTCAAAGCTCGGGAGATGAGGTGGTTGGATTCCTGCTGAGCCGCCACGGCGAGCGACATGGCGGCCATGGCGGCGGCGGCCACGACGAGGATCGATCCCGCCACGAGAACTTCGACCAGCGAGTAGGCGGCCCGTTTTTTACGGAGATGGAGGAATCGGATCACTGGTAAAGACCTCGACCCAGCCGTCCCGGGTGGAGAGTTGGTCGATCTTTTTGGGATCGGTTTCGCGGATGAGGTTGAGCGTGTTCCCGGAAACCGCGATGGAGCGGTCGGACTGAATGCCGCCCGTCAGCGTGGTTTCGGATCCGAGGGCGATGCCGACGTCACAGTTTTCGATCTGTAGGACCGCGCGCCAGGCCCCGCCGTTTGGGAAACCGAGGGTCAGCGGCAGGGTTCCATCCAGCTTCTTGATGCCGAGAATCAGGCGGCGCGAGCTGAAGTTTCGAAACTCGATGTTCGTCAAATCTGCTGAACCGAGGGGTTGGGTGAACACGACAAGGACCGCGATGAGATCATCGGCTTCGGTCCGTTCGCTTTCGGTCTCTTGCCCTTCAAAAATGATCTTCGTGGTATCTCCTTCGATCCGGACGGTCTCGAGATCGAGCGAGGACAGGTCGATCGTGATTTCTCCCGCTCCGTCGGACGTCACGCCGCCGGACGATGACACTTCGTCCCCCGTGGCCTCGGTGCCGCCAATGGCGCGGGCGGTGAGCGAATTGATCCCACTGGCGTTCTCCACGCTGTCGACCTGGCCGTTGAAAACGGGGGAGCCGCCAACGAGGCCGGTCGTAATCGGGACGAACGGAAAATTGGAAACCGCGACGGTCGGCAGCGGTGACGTCGGGGCGTTGATCGAGGTCGCGCTCAGGGAATACGCGTTCGGCGAATTTGGTTCCCAGAGGAGGGCGCGCCCACTGATCGCCATCGATCCAGAAACGGTGGTGGTGGCAGCCGGACTCAACGTCGGAACGTTCGAGCTGAAGAGCGTTCCGGCCAGGGCGGGCGGACGGGAGCGAAGCAGGAGTTCACGGTCAATCGAGATACCGGGAGCTGGGGCGATCGTGATCGGGACGGTGACGGAGAATCCCGTTCCGTTGGCCGGATCGAAGTGGTTCCAACCGGCGGGGAGGCCGACCGCATTGAGCGGGATGACCGGTGGCGCGGGTGCTGCTGCGACTCCGGCGATTGACACAGCACCCCAGCCCCCGCCGAGATCCACAGTCTTGGCTGGAACGTCCTGCGAACTTCGAGGGAGATAGTCATTCAGAACGTATTGGCGGGCGAGGGCGGTGGCGTTGAGGGTGGCCACGCGGCGTTTGGCGGTGGACGCAGCTTCCTCGACGTAGCGGGCCTGGGTGTTGATCACCGTCACCCATCCCGCGGTGATCGCAGCCGCAGCGGCGACGACGAGCATGACCGTGACGAGGATGGCTCCCGACTCGCGGGTGAAGCGGGGGCGGAGATTCACAGGGCAGGGAACATTGGAACGACGAAGAAAAGCGAAGTCCGGCCTCCCATGTTTGGATAGGAGGCCTGGGGGTTCGTGACGGCGTAGGGGCCCGGAGTTGCCGATTTGAGATCGGCGACGGCAGGGTCAGGCCACCAGACGAAATAAAATGGCTGGGTCGGAGCGACCTTGAGTCGGTCTTCGACGGTGGTCTCGGGCACGCCGGCGCGGGCGAGCCGCTCGAAGGCGACAACGAGCGGCGAAAATGGGGTGATCCCGTCACGGTCCGGGTAGAAAACCGAGTAATAGTCCGTCGTGGCACCACCGCTCGTGCGGCGGACGCTGACGTAGGTGCCGACCGGGTTCGGCGAGGTCGTGGGAACCTGATCGATTTCGTAGATGGCTTGGACCAGCACCTCGTCGGGGCCGGCGGAAGGGCGCAGCAGGAAGATCGAGGCGTTCGGCGAAGTCAGCGCGCCTCGGTAATCGACGAACGTCGCGGGGACGCTTTCGAGAACGGCGCGGAAGTCGTTCGGCATTGCGGTCTGCGGTCCCGCGAAATCGGCTGACACGCTGACGGTGACCGGGCGTTTGTCGTTCAGTCCGGCGCGGCCGAGGCAGAAGACGGCTGCTGATTTTTCCACGTCTTCCCAAAAGAGGTCGCGGAGCCGATCGGCTTGGGCGCGTGATCCGTAGTGCGGGGCGACCGGGGCGTCGACCGTGGCCTGGTCGAGGGTGGGGTAGAGATTCACGACGGTCGCCGTCCCCAGATTTAGCGTCACGTGACTCGAAGTCGGTCGTCCGCCCGCTCCGAGGTTCGCGAAAATCATCACGCCCACGGTAATCACCGCAGCGCCGATCGCCATTGCCACCAGGAGCTCGACGAGGGAGAACGCCGTCGTCTTGGTGGGCGGGCGGACGTTCATTGCGTGATCAGAGTTGGGCCGCTTTCTTCGGCGGTGCTGCCGCTGAGCGCGCGTTTGACGGTCGGCGCGAGTTCGATCGGGATGAAGAGTTTCCGCGGAGTGACGGCGGCTTCGTCTTCAACCCACTCGATTTCCATGAGCTGCTCGAAAATGGAGACGACGCGGAGGGTCTGCGTCTGGCCGGGAATGACCGGGGGGAGCGTGGTGCCATTCTCCAGGATCATGTCGCCGAACATCACCTTCCAGCCGGAGAGACCGCGGGTGCGGCCGACGACGCTCAGGCGATTGAGGACGGAGCGGATTTGATTTTCCTCACTGGCAGAGTCGTCCTCGACCGTTATAATTTCCAACTTCGGGACTTCTTTCTTCGCGAACGGGTTTCGCTCGGCGGCTTCGACGTCGATGGCGCGCTTGTCCTGCGGAAGGAGACCAATGTCCGATTCGGACTGCGCGAACGCGACGAGCGGAAGGAGAAAACTGAGAAGTGGAAGTGAAATTTTCATTTCGCGGCCTGGGCTTCCTCCTTGAGCAGTGGGACGTCGATGACCAGCGACACCCGGATGTCGTTACCGCCCTCTCCGCGGGCGACCCGGAGATCGGTGACGCGGGACGACGGCATGGTTTCCTCGATGTTTCCGAGCCAGTTCATCGTCTTGGCGTAATCGTCCTCGAAGGTCAGGTGGGCGCGGATCGTGCGTGGGATCGCGTCGTTGCCTTGGACCGCCGCGACTTCGAAGCGTTGGGCCAGCGTAATGAGGTTTGCCTCCTTGACCCGGGAGGCGACGTGGAGTTCTCCGGATTCCGGCGTGTCGATCGCCCCGAGTGGAGGCGTCCACGCGTCGAGGAAAGCCAACATGGAAGCGGAGTTCTCGCGGATGTCCCTCATCGCGTTTCGTTCCGTGTTCAGCAGGAGCTCGGTCGCGCTCACCGTCGCCTGCGCTTCCGCGACCTCGGTCTGGACGGACGCCAGCCGCTTGCGCATCTCGACGACCACCTGCAACAGGAGGACGGCGAGAAGGCCCACGACGATGGCGGCGAAGTGCTTCCGGTTCATGGCTGCGGGGCGGGGGTTTGCTCGGAGACTTCTTCAACGAGGGGGCGGTCGACCTGCCGGATCAACGACGCCTCATAGTTGACCTCGTTTTCGGCCTGGCTCTGCTGGGCGGAAAACGGTCGGAAGTCGGCGGCACGGATGGCGGCGAGCACGGGTTCCAGTTCGTTCGTGCTGTTGGCCTGAAGCCTGAGCGCGAGTTGGATCTGACGGTTTGCCGTGTCGCTGCGGGTCAGCGCGAGTTCGATGATGGAGGCCTGCTCGCCGGTGCTTCTCGCGATCGAAACGGCGAGGGGCTGAACGTTGACGGACCCTTCGACCCAACGGAGAACGTCGCTCGCGCGTTTAGCCCGGGCCTCGAGCGCGGATCGCGCGATCTTGCTTTCGTTCAGAGCGGTCTGGGCGTCGGTGGCCCGTTGCCGGGCCCCTTCGAGCACTCCGGTGGCCTGACCAATCTGCGCGATCGTGACCGAGGCGAGCAAGATCGTGGCGAAGGCAGCGAGGTAAAAAAGGATCGGGACCAAGCGCAGCGCGATAGGCAACGGTGGCAATACCTCGGCCCGCTCCGTCTTCAAGTCGTGAAGGATCTCGGGGGCGATCCTCACGGTGCGGGGACGATGGAGGCTGCGGGTTTCATCGGCGGTCGCTGAGAAGGTGCCAGAGATAGTCGTCGCGCCCGTGGTCGATGATTTCAGCATCGGCGACGTGCTTTCGGAGATTATCGAGAATGGCTGACGCCGCGTGGTCGCAGACGAAGTGGATCTTGGATCGAGCGCCCAGACGCGAGATCAGTGGCTGGAGAATCGTGAAGATCGGCTCGTAGTCAGCTTCGTCGTAAAGGTCGGAGCGAGATCGGAGTTCGTTCCACGAGTCGCCGTGTTCGAGCATGGCGCAGACGGAACCATCGCAGCAGACAACGTAGAGCACGGCGGCTTGCCGCTCAGCTTCCTCCTCCTTCCCGTTGGTGGAATCGGTTTTGTGAACCGTCTCGAGTAGCCGGCGGAGCATCGCAAAGCTGCCGCAGGTGATGCGCCCGACTTTCAACCCGGCGTCGCGGAGCGTGCTCTCGAGCTGCTTGATGTGCTCTTCCTCGACGGAGAGCAGGATCGTGGCAATGGACTCCGGATTGTTGAGAATCTCATACCGTTTCCCGCGTTCGTAGCGTCCGCCGAGAACGGCGCGAGGGTTGGTCCGGAGCATCTGCTCGACGCCCGGTTTCCGAGAGACGTTCGTCTCGAGACTGATGACGTAGCGGGTATTCAGCGACACGGCGCACCAGCCGTCTTCGGCGAATGCGCGCCACTCGGGGCTCGCCGTGGCGGCGACTTCCTTGAACTCTCCGCTCTGCGAGCCACCGTCGACCAGCCGGCCCTTCCGATCGAGTCCGCTCCACGTCGTGAGTCCGCGACCGACGTTCAGCAAGAGCGTTCGCTCGCGGGGGAAACGGCGCGCCCACGTCGCGAGCCGGTCGTCTGGCTCCGGCTTGAAGGCCGCAAAGGTCAGGACTTTTTTGACGTCGGCGAGCATCAGGCTTCGATCCTCTCCTGCCGGTCGAGATAGTCTTCGACCTCCTCACGGCTGTATCCGGTGGGCTGCGGCACGCTGCTGCGGTAGCCCTCGGATTCACGGAGCGAAATGCTGCGCTCGAAATTATTCATCCCTCGTTTCCAACCCGTCTCGAGTTCCTGATCGAGTTTTTTGAATTCGCCCCGTCGAATGAGGTTCACGACGCCGTCGTATTGGAGGAGGACTTCGTGAATGGGGAATCGCTTACCCTGATCGTGGTCGAGCATGAGGCGCTGGCAGAGGATCAATCGGAGACAATCGGCGAGCGTGGCCTGGGCGGTATCGAGTCGATCGGACGGGATGAGCTTCAGAAAACGACTGACCGTCTGGGCGGCGGACGAGGTGTGCAGCGTGGCGACGACGGCGTGTCCGGTCTCCGCGGCCTGGAGCGCGATCTCGGCGGTCTCGCCGTCGCGGATCTCCCCGACCACGATCACGTCGGGCGCCTGACGGAGGGCGGCCCGGAGAGCGCCGGAGAAATCGTGTTCGTCGCTGCCCATTTCGCGTTGGGAGACGAGTGAGGGGTAGGTTTCGGGATAAACGAATTCGATCGGATCTTCGAAGGTAATGACGTGCTCGCGTCGGCGCTCCGCGCGATGGCGGACCATCGAGGCAATGGTCGTGGACTTCCCGCTGCCGGTCGCCCCGCAGACGAGGAAGAGTCCGTTTTTACTCTCCAGAAACGCTTTCAGCGCCGGGGGCGGAATGCGGATCGCATCGGGATCGGGAATGTCGCGGGGGAGGAGTCGGAGGACCCAGCGAAAGCGGCCCTTCGTGACCATGCGGCTGACGCGGAAACGGTGAGGTCCGATGTCCATCGCGTAGTCGAGGCAACCCGCATTGACGGGCGGTAGGGACTCCGGCTCGTAGTTGAATTCGTCGATGATGAGTTCGCCGTTCGTCTTGTAACAGAGCGGATCGCCGGGGGTGGCGTAGAAGTCACTCACACCGGAGTCTTCGGCGAGCTCGACGATGCGGCGGCCGAGCGGGGATTCTGCGGTGATGTCATCCATGGTGGTGTCGTGTTTTGGGGGGAGTCGCGGCGATTCGTTTGCGATTTTAGCAGAGGGGGGAACTATTGGTCTTCGGAGTTTGGGTCGGTGATGATGGCTTGAGTGATGGCGACTCCGTTGCCGTTGACCGATAGAGTTTTCGCGATGACGCTACCGCGGAACGTCCCGTTGAGATTTACGTTGCTTTCGGGCGCGTTGAGATCGGTGTAGGCCGTCGCGTTGCTGTTGATTGCGAAATTTCCGGAATGGATCCGGAGGTTGAGCCACTCGGGGTGGTCGACGTTACCCATGACGGCGGAGCTCAAGTTTATCCCGTTGTCGAGCGTCAGGATTACTGGTCCGACGACTTCGAGGGTGCTGTTCGAGTTCACGTTCATGCGTTGAAAATTGTAAACCGTTGGCGTCGTATCGCCGACGTTGCCGATGACGAGGGTCGTGCCGCTCCCGGTGTTGATGTTGCCCCAATTTCCGGGGCGCAGCTCCACGCGTCCCGCGCCGTTGTTCAGGTTGATGTTCGCAGCGTCGTTGGCGTTGAGCGGCGCGGAGGGCTGGGAGTTGACGTTGTTGTTTCGGTTGTTGTTTGGCCCGGGTGGAGCGGCGACGGAGGGCGGCTCCTCGATGCTGATTCGGCGATAGATCTTCCCTTCGATCCTGGACCCGGAGTTCAGTCGGATGCGGTAATTCGAGGGATTTGGATCTCCGTTGAGGTCGATGACCTTGCGCGTATCGGAAGCGGGGACGACCTCCGTGCCGTCCGACAGGAATTGCCGCCCTTCGATCACGCCACCATTACTCGTTTCGACTTCCGGGGTGCCCCGCACGAACAGATTGCCGGCGGCGATAATCGCGCCGCTGTTCAGATTGAAATTCTTCGTCGAAGTGATGATGAGCGAGCCGATGTAGGTTCCATTGACGCTGGCATCTTGGACGACGGCACCCGTCCCGCCCCCGCCGTTGGTGTAAACGGCAGTCGTCACGGGGCTCGGGTCGAACCAGATCGCCTGAGCGGTCGGAGGGTAGATTCGCGCTTTGACCACACCGGAGCCGTCGGTCGTGCCGACTTGGAAGAATTCGGTGAAGAGAGTTCCCGCCACCGGTTCGCTGCCGGAGACGCCGGGGTCGGTCCCGCCCGTAGCGTAATAGATGCGCGAGGAAGCCGGGTAGGCCTGCCCCAACCACTGGTAGATGTTCACGGGGAGATCGGCTGTCCGGGAGGTCGTCGGGGGATCGATGAGCGGCTGGTGCAGCGTGGTTCGGTCGATGGAAATGGTGGACGAAGAAACTTCGGAACTCTCGAAATACGTGGTGTCCACCGCTTTGGCCGCCGCGCGAACGGTCAGGCCGTCGTTGGTCCACGCCGCGAAGGGGAGTTCGACCTCCTGACCGCCGGTCGCGCTACTTGCAGATTGCGCGGTGGCTGAGGTCAGCGGATTCGTGCCGTCTGTCGTCCACACGACTTGAAATCGCGAGGGGTCGCGGAATGGCTCCGGGACATTGGTGAGGTTGCCCGATGCGACGCGGGCAATTCCTCTCTCGGGAACGACGGTCGGCTGAGCGGTGTTGTTGACGAACATCGTTCCCCCGGCTTCCTGGTAGGTCATCGAGGACTCAGGAAGCGAAAGTTCGATCTCCAGCTTGTGGGGAACGGCGGAATACGTTGCCGACACGACGCCGCTATCGGTGTAGCGCGTCGGATCGATGGACTGCGCGTAGTAGTTGGTCAGCGACTCGCCGACCGCGACCGAGACGTCGTCGCCGTCGTGGAGAGTCGCCGGCTGCTGAACGATGCGGGAAACGCCGGGGGGATTGGGGTCGGAAATGGACACCGCCAGCGGGAAGTCGAAGACCGAGTGGAGACCGCCGCCGGGATCGAAGGTCGGAGGAGAAAGTTGAGTGGTTCCGGGGACCGAGGGAGGCGGTGCGTTGGAGCCCGCTCCGGTGCTTGGCAGCGAGGGACCGCTGGGCGTCGTGGGGGTAGCGTCATCGAATTCCCAGACCCAGGAGTCAGTGGTGGCGAGCGGATTGTTGGTTCCGCGGGCGGCGGTGCCCGGATCGACCTCACCCTGCGCGTCACTCAGCAGAAAACGTTTCACGCCGGCTGCGCCCGAGGTCGCGAGCACGAATTGCGAGGTCGTGGAGTCCCACCGGGCTCGGGTCTGCCCAGAGGACGCTTCGGCCACGGTCTGAAATTCGGCGACGAGTCGCGGGTCGATCGTTCCCCCGCGAAAACCGGCAACCTTTGATCCGCTCGCGGAGGTCGCCGTTTTCTTGAGTTCCGCGAGGATGTTATTGACGGTCGGCGTGGCGGGGAGCGCCCCACCGCTGACCTGAAACACTTGCACGGCGGAATTGATCACCGCGACGTCGTTTTCCAACTTCGACACCCGCGTGCCATCCGAGATATTGTTGACCACGGTCACGCCGATCCCCCCAATGATGGCCAGAACGGCGACAACCAGGAGAACCTCGATCAACGTGAAGCCCCGCCGAGCGGCAACGAAGAGCTTTCCGCGGTCGAGAATTTGCAGCACACTGTCGGGAGGTCCGTTCACGGCTTTCTAATAGATAGCCTAAAAAGAAACTTTGTGGAACGCGAATAAACAACGATAGCCCTTGACTCGCTCAGCAACTCCAGATTTGAGAGTCCCCCGGAACTCCCCATCTCTCCCGCGGTCTTCACCAGGCCGACGGCTGGCCGTCTGTTTGCTCGTCGCCTTCCAGATCCCAGCCGTTCTCGCGCAATACCCGAACGCCGCCGAGATCGACGCGGCGAGTCCGGCGGCAATTCGCGTCGATGCGGTCGCCGAAGCGCTTCGCAACCAGCCGCCGCGCGACTATGAGTTCAACCGGGCGTCGCTGCGCGACGTTCTGCGATTTCTCGCGACCGATGCGGGGATTTCCTACGTGTCGGTGTCCGAGGCTGCGGAGACGGACGGAACGTTGGTAACGTTCAGTTTGCGAGCCAGTCCGTTTCGCGCGCTCGAGATCATCGCCAAAGCGAACGGGATCGAAGTGATCTACGACGATGGGATTTGGTATCTCCGTCCTTTCGACGCGAACGAGCTCATCGCGCGGATCTACAAGCTCCGCTACAACACCCAGGAAGAAGTCACTTCGGACGCCTCGGCGTCGACCGCGCCCAGTGCCGGTCAGGGACAGATCGGTGGGACGGGGGCGGGTGCCGGATTGGGCGGGGCTTCGCCTGATCTCGGGCTGTCGCTTTCCGGGGTGACAAATATCTTCGAGACGAACTCGGAGCAACTCGTCGACGACATCAAGGCGTTGATTGGGATCAAGCCGACGCGGGACCTCCAACTGAACATCGGGGGCGAGGGCGCGTCCGCGCCGACCAACGCGGTGGACGAAGGCGGTCCGCAGGTGATCTGGAACTCGGATTCGAACACGCTTTACGTCGTGGCGACGCGCCAGCAGCAGGAGTTGGTCGAAGGGTATCTCCAATCGATGGACCGGCCGCAGTCGCTCATCGCGATCGAAGTGAAGTTCATCGAGACCAATCGGAGGCCGGAAGACCAGCTCGGCATCGACTGGTCCGGCACCTTGCAGGATGGTTTTACGGTGGCCGCCCGCAACATTCAGGCGACCCCGAATGGTCGGGTCGTGCTCAACGACAACACGGGGGTCGAGCGCAGCGTCGGTGCGGTAGCTCCCTATTCCGCAGTGCTGTCGGCGAGCGATGTCGCCGTCACGCTGCGGGCGTTCATGAACGATCGTGACACCACGCAAACGGCCTACCCCCGGGTTCTGACGCGCAACAACCGCGAGGTCGTGATCCGCAGCGTCCTCAATCAGCCAGTCCTCGCATCGAGCTCGTCGGTCACCCCCGGCATTGGCGGGACGACGACGGCGAGCGTGAGTTATCTGCCGATCGGGACGATCATCAACGTCCTGCCGAAAGAAATGTCCGACGGCTCCGTGGCACTCAACGTCTCGATATCGATCTCGAACATCGTCGATGAGGTGCGGATCGGTCAGACGCAGGATCCCTACCCCGTGGCGAGCACCCGCGTTTTCAGCGCGGCCCTTTCGGTTGCCTCCGGCTACACCCTCGCGATCGGCGGACTCGAAGAGGCCTCGGAACTGGAGATCAACAACGGAGTGCCTTTCCTCAAAGACATTCCGCTGCTCGGCGAAGCCTTCAAAAGCCGGAATCGGAGCCAGAACAAACGCAATCTTGTGCTTTTCATCACCCCGACCCTCCTCCCGGCCGAAGGGAAGGACGGGATGACCGGTCGACCGATCAGCACCGTGCCGCTGCCCCCGGGTGCACCGCCTCCGCCCGCGTTCTCGGTCGACGGCAGGTTGGTTGGCGGTGCCGCTGCCCTCGGAACGGCAACGGCCTGGCTCGAGTATCAGGTTCGCTATTATCACAACCTCGTCCGGGAGGCGCGGTTCCGTGCTCACGACCTTGGGCACGTCCGTAACATGCAGAAGACCTGCGAGATGTTGATCCTCGAGATCGAGTTGATGAAAACCGGGAATCCGGATCGTGATGCGGCGCTCGACGGGCAGCTCGATTGCGTCGCCGAGCTCCTCACTCACTTCGATCAGATCGCAAAGAAGGGCCGGGGAAAGCTCATCGGTGCTCCGCTTATCGGAGCGCCTGACCCGTCTTGAGGCGAACGGCTTCGCCAGTGACCCTTCGACGGCGCGATGGCCACGGGTAGGTCGTTCGCGGGATTGATCAAACCTCGACTTCGGCCATGGCGGCTGCCCGCGCTTTTCGGCGCCGCTGGGCGTCGGCGAGAAATTCCTGCTGCGCGTCAAAACGGGGTTCACCGTCGGGGATCTCGAGGGGAACGTAGTTTCCGTCCGTCTGCATGACGCGTGACTTGACGTTATCGAGCCAGAACCAATCGAGAATTTCTTCCACGTGCTCGCGCACGCCCGGGGTAACGAGCGGAAAGACCGTCTCGACGCGTTTGAAAAGGTTGCGCTGCATCCAGTCGGCACTGCCGAGAAGGATGATCGGCTCCCCGGCATTCTCGAACCGGAAGATGCGGCTATGCTCGAGGAATCGGCCGACGATGCTTCGGACTTCAATGTTCTCGCTCACGCCCTTCACGCCGGGGCGGAGCGCACACATGCCGCGGACGAGCAGGCGAACTTTGACTCCGGCGGCACTCGCCCGGTAAAGCGCCTCGATGATGCCTTCTTCGATGAGCGAATTTACCTTGGCGTAGATTCCGGCGGGCTTGCCGGCGGCGGCGTTTCGCGTCTCAACGTCGATCATTTCGACGAAACGTCGGTGCAGGTTGAACGGTGCGACCAGCAGCTCGGACATCCCTTGAAACTTCGAGACGCCGGTGAGGAGATTAAAAAGTTCCGCGAGGTCATTGGTGACCTCATCGCGACAAGTCAGGAGTCCGAGGTCGGTGTAGATGCGCGCGGTCGACGGGTGGTAGTTGCCGGTTCCAAGGTGGGCGTATCGGCGAATGCCATCGCCTTCGCTGCGGACGACGAGGAGAGACTTCGAGTGGGTTTTGAGCCCGGTGACGCCGTAAACGACGTCGACGCCGGCTTCGCGCATCATGCGCGCCCACTTGATGTTGGCGGCTTCGTCGAACCGGGCTTTCAGCTCGATGACGACGGTGACCTGTTTGCCATTGCGGGCGGCTTCGATGAGCGATTGCACGATCGGCGAGTCCGAGCTGGTGCGGTAGAGCGTTTGCTTGATCGCGAGGACGTGCGGATCCTCGGCGGCCTGCGCGAGGAAATCGATGACGGTCTGAAAATTGTCGTAAGGGTGGTGAAGGAGAATGTCGCCCTTGCGAAGGTGGTAAAAAATGTCGGCGTCGGCTTCGAGGGAAACGACGGTGTTCGGCAGGAAGCGGCGGTAGCGCAGCTCGGGCCGCGCGATCTGCAGGGCGAGCGGCATGAGGCGGACGAGATTCAGCGGGCCGTCGACCTTGAAGACGTCCTCTTCTTCGAGGTTGAACAGCTCGACGAGCCGATCGACCATGTGGTCCGGGCAATCGTGCATGACCTCGAGGCGCACGGCGGCACCTCGATTGACTTTGCGAAGCTCGGTCTCGATGGCGTGAAGGAGATTCTGCACCTCTTCTTCGTCGAAATAGAGGTTGCTGTTGCGGGTGATCCGGAAGAGGTGCGCTCCCTTGACCTTCACGCCCTTGAAGAGCGCGCTGACGTGTTCCTGGATGACGTTGCCGAGAAAAACGTAATGATCACCTTTGCCGTCGGCGTTCGGGAAGGGAACAACTCGCGGGAGGATCCGCGGGACCTGGACGACGGCGATGTCGGTGTTGAGATTGTCGCCCTCCAGTTCGACCACCACGTTCAGGCTCTTGTTCAGCAGTTGCGGGAAGGGGTGGACCGGGTCGATCGCCAGGGGAGTGAGCACGGGGTAAACCGTTTTCTTGAAGAAATTCGCGAAATACTCTTTCTCCGCTGCCGAAACGTCCGGGTAGTGGTGAAACGCGACGCCGTGCTCTTCGAGCTGCGGCTGAAGTTCCTCTCGCCAGATGCGGTATTGCTGGTCGACCATTCGGACGACGCGCTCCGAGATGCGATCCAGCACGGCGGTGGCCGAGAGACCGTCCGGGCCGGCGTCGTGCGACTGCATCTGCCGCTGCTGCTTCAGCCCGGCGACTCGAACCTCGAAGAACTCATCGAGATTGGAGCTGACGATGCACAAAAACTTGAGCCGCTCGAGCAACGGATTGGACGGATCAGCCGCCTGATCAACGACCCGTTGGTTGAACTCCAGCCAGCTCAGCTCGCGGTTGAAGAAGTTTTCTGAATCCAGGAATCCCATGTCTTGATGTCGCGGTAACGACCGTGGTGGAAGCTAATCGAAAATCGGCGTTCCTAAACTACAAATTCCTCATTCCGCGATGTCTTCGTTCCAAAGCTCCGGGCGGGCGGCGATGAAATCTCGCATCATTTGGATGCACTCTTCATCGCCAAGGACTTTCAGCTCGACGCCCTCCCGTCGGAGCCATTCCTCCGCGCCGAGAAAGGTGGTGTTTTCAGCGATGATGATCTTCGGAATCTTGTAGAGGATCGAAGTCCCGCTGCACATCGGGCACGGCGAGAGCGTCGTGTAGAGCACGCACTCGCGGTAAACCGACGCGGGTTGGCGACCGGCGTCGCGGAAGGCGCTCATCTCGCCATGGAGAAGCGGATCGCCCCGCTGGACGCGTTGATTGTGTCCCCGGCCGATGATCCGGCCTTGGTGAACGAGAACGGAACCGATCGGGATCCCGCCGGCTGCCAGCCCCGCTTTCGCTTCGTCGATTGCCGCTTGCATGAATTCGTCGCGCTTCATGGGGAGCAGCCTACATTGCCCGCTGCGCGTGCATCCATTTCTCATTTCTCATTTCTCGTTCCTCCTTTATTCAAGCGTTAGATGAGGCTCGCGTTTGCATTGGTTTGCCTGGCCACCGGAGTGGTGGGTGCCGGGGAGATTTCGGAATTGGTCGAAAGCTCGCGTGCCGCTCGCGCCGAGGGCGTTCCGCAGGGGCGGGTCTTTCCGTTGCAGCGGGCACTTGGCGGGGACCTTTCCGTCGCGGATCGCCGTGAGGTGGCGGTGGAGTTGGCGAGGTGCCTGCTCGCCGCCGACCGCGAGATCGAAGCGGTCGACCTTCTCGATGAGCCGCAGCTACTCGAGGGTGACGAGGCGAAATTCTGGCTGGCCCAGGCGTTGGCGAAGGCGGGTGAATTCGAACGCGCACTGTCGCTTTACCGGGAGGTGGCGGAGCTCGAGGACGAGCCACTCGTGGGCGAAGCGTTGCTTGGAAAGGCGCGAATGCTCGAAGCAACGGGGGATTTGAACGCGGCGCTCGGCGCGCTCGGCGACGTTCCGAAGGAGAGCGAGGTCATTCATCCAGCGCGCCTCAATGCGGCGGCTTTGTTGATCGAGGCCGGCGGATTGCAGGATGCTTCGTTAGCCCTCGAATCCATCCGGGCGCCCAGTCGCAGGGATCGGGAGCAGAAGAGCTACCTCCGAGCGCGCATCGAACTCGACAAGGGTGAAAGCGCGGCGGCGGTCGAGAGTTACACCGGGATGGAATTCGAAGACCGCCGGCTCACCGCCGGGGCGGCGATCGGGGCGGCCGAGGCGAGACTGCGGGTCGGGGACGTGAACGCCGCCGAGCGTCAACTCGAAGGATTTCTACGAGCGAATCCCGAGTCGCCGCTGGTCAGTGAATTGATGCGCAAACTCGACGAGATCTACGCCGCTTCGAGTGATCCCGTGAACGCTGAGTTGAAGCGGTTCGAGGAAGATACCGATCACGCGACGCTCGCCGCGTTGGCGACCTATTACCTCGCACGGAACGACGAACGAACGGCGCGGCGTGGACGTGCGGCGAGAACCTACCGCGAGTTTATCCGTGACCATCCCGATCATCCATTGCGAGGCGAAGCGACCGTGCGGCTGACGAACCTCCTCCTTGCCGACGGTGCCCTCGAAGCCGCCGTGCGAACCCTCGACGGTGTCCGTGAGGTCGAGTTACCTCCCGGGGACGCGGCGCGAATCGAGTTTTTGTGGGGGCGGGCCAACTTCGAGGCGGGGAATTACGACCAGGCGGTCGGCCACTTTCTCGCGGCGGCCGAGGGCGCGCCGGAGTTGACCACGGCCGCGCTCACGAACGCGGCTCTCGCGGGGGGATACGGTCGGGGCGATGGGGGAGCGGTGCTGGATCGACTTCGCGAGGAGGATCCGCTCGCTGCCGAGGACGTCGAACTGGCGGCGGCACTCCAGCGCGGCGGGCGGACGGGCTCGCCCTCGCTCGAGACGCTCCGACGTCTCAGTGGCGAGGCGAAGAATCCGGCGATCCGCAGTCGAGCCCGTCTCGGGATCGCGGAGTGGAATTGGCTCAAAGGCGAGCACAAGCGGGCGAGATCGAATTTTCGCCAGATTGCCAACGGCACCCCGACCGAGCAAACGCGCTACTTCGAGGTTTACGCGGCGGACGACGGCACCCCGGTCGGGGCGGAACGTTCGCTGGCGGCAGCGGGGCGTTTTGTGACGGAATACCCGGATTCGTCACGCGTGCCGGAGGTTCGGATGAAGTGGGGGGAGATCCTTGCCCGCCGCGGTGATCACCGCGGGGCGCGGGTGCAATTCGAGGGGGCGGCCGAACTCCTGCCGGACGACGCGAATCGGGCGACGGCGCATTTCCTCGCCGCGCGGTCGGCGGCGCGGCTGATCGAACCCGAGATGCTCGAGGAGGCGGTCGGTTTGTTCGAGCAGGCGCGTCAGACCGCGACCGGTCCGCTGGCCGATCAGGCGTTGCTGGATCAGGCTCTGCTGTTCAACGCGCTCCGGCGCCCGGCGGAAGCGCTCGAACTTCTGGATCAGCTGGAGAAATCGAAGGAGGATCGTCTCCGGATCTCCGCGTTGATCACGAAGGGCGACACGCAGCACGAAATGGGTGCGACCGATCCGCAGCGCGCCGCGCAGGCGATCGCGACCTGGAACCGGGTCGCGGAAGACGAGCGGGCGACTCCTTCCGAGAGAAACGAGGCGTTGGCCAAGGCGGCTTCGGCGCACGAGCAAGCTGATGAATTCGACGCGGCACTGGCGGGATATTACGAGGTTCTCAACGCCCCGCGGGACACGGAGCCGGAGTTCTTTTGGTATTACAAAGCTGGCTTCGACGCGGCGCGCCTGCTCATCGAACGGGATCAACTGAAAGAGGCGTCCGCCATATTCGAGAAGATGGCGGCGACGGAAGGTCCCCGGTCGGCGGAGGCGGCGGAGCGCGTAAAGGCCTTGCGGCTGGAGAACTTTATTTGGGAGAACTGAGCGTTCCATGCCCATCACAACTGACCACGTCAAACTCTTCATTCCCGGCCCCATCGATGTGTCGGAAAAAACTTACGCTGCTTTCTGCTCGCCGATGATCGGTCATCGGAGCGGCGACTTCAAAGCGCTCTACGCCGAGGTTCACCCGCGTCTGCAGGAACTTTTCGGAACGAAGCAGCCGGTCTTCATCTCCACGTCGTCGGCCTGGGGTGTGATGGAGGGCGCGATCCGCAATCTCGTCGGCAAAAAGGTGCTGAACTGCATGAACGGCGCGTTCTCCGACAAGTGGTTTGACGTCAGTAAGCGGTGCGGCAAGGCGGCCGATCCGCTGAAGGTCGAGTGGGGTCAGCCGATCTTGCCCGAGATGGTCGACGAGGCGTTGGCGACGGGGGAATACGACGCGATCACCCTGATCCACAACGAGACGTCCTGCGGTCTGCGGAATCCGTTGCCGGAAATCGCGAAGGTCGTCGCGAAATACCCGGACGTCAGGTTCATTGTCGACACGGTCTCGTCGTTCTCGACGGAAGCGATCCCGATGGACGAACTCGGAATCGACGTTTTGCTGACCGGGAGTCAGAAGGCGCTTGCCCTGCCGCCGGGCATGGGGCTGTTCTCCGTTTCCGAAGCCGCTTTCGAGCGGGCTTCGACGTTGACGGATCGGGGCTACTACTTCGACTTTCTCGAGTTCCGTAAGAACCAGGAGAACGACATGACGCCGAGCACGCCGGTGATCTCGCACATCTACGCGTTGCGCTCGAAGCTCGACGACATTTTCTCGGAAGGCGTCGAGGCCCGCTACGCGCGTCACGCCGAGCTGAACGCTCTGGTGCACGATTGGGTGCGTGGGCATGGGTTCGAATTTTTTGCAGCGGAAGGTTACCGTTCGCTCTCGCTGACCTGCGTGGCGAACAACCGCGAGATCGACGTCGCCGGATGGATCGCTCGTTTGAAGGAGAAATACAACTGCGTGATCGACGGTGGTTACGGGAAGGTCAAAGGCAAGACGTTTCGCATTTCGAACATGGGCGACGAGACGAAGGAGACGATGACGGAGCTGCTCGGGTGGCTCGACGACACCTTGGAATAGAAGGCCATGGGGGATTGGGTCTCACGCGAAGACGCGAAGTGATTCACTCGCGGCGATGCTGCGTGCGACTTTCCTTTCCTCCTTCGCGGCTTCGCGGCTTCGCGTGAGCCTAACTGGTCTTCCGAATTGGGATTACCCTCGAAGGGGAAGGGATAGTCGAGAGTCGGGAATGAGCGACTTGCGTCGGACTATGAGCTTACCCAGAAGGTGAAAACGCCTTTCTCCGCAAACCGTTCGTCTTCAGGCATTCAACTCTCAACTATAGACTCTCAACTTCCCTTCTGGGATCACCCGCCAGCGCCGAGTGCGTCCCGGACTTGGATAAGGTCGGCGAGGAAGGCGGCGTAGCCTTCAGCTCTGGCTTCCTCCGTGGGTGCGCGCAGCAGGGAGGAAGGATGGACGGTAATGAGCGTGTGCGGAGCCCATTCGGTCTCACGGAATTGACCGCGATCGCGGAGGACGCGGACGGAGGAGCCGAGGAGGGACTGGGCGGCGGTGCCGCCGAGGCAGACGAGGATGGCGGGGCGGATGGCAGCGAGTTCGGCTTCGAGCCAAGGTCGGCAGGCGGCGATGTCGCGGGCCGAGGGCTTGGCGTGGAGCCGACGTTTGCCGCGCGGCGTCCACTTGAAGTGTTTGACGGCGTTGGTGAGGTAGGCGGCCTGGCGGTCGATACCGACTTCGGCGAGCGCCCGATCGAAGAGCTGACCGGCGGGGCCGATGAAGGGGTGGCCTAGGAGGTCTTCGTTGTCGCCTGGCTGCTCACCGACAAATACGAGGCGGGCGTTCTCGGGTCCTTCCCCGAAAACGGTCTGCGTGGCGTCGCGGTAGAGCGGGCAGGCGGTGCAGGCGGCGGCGGCTTGGCGAAGCGTGGGAACGTTTGCCCCCGTGGGAGCGGGTGCGAGGGAATGGGCGACGGTGGGTCGGCGCTTTCGCTCGCTGGCTTCGAGCATCTCGTTGACCCGACCGCCGGAGGCCATGAGGAGACCGGGGATCGCGGCGGCTTCGGGGAGGTTTTTCCAGTATTTCTTGGGCATTTCCGCCTGCATTGCGTGGGTCTTCACGCGGGCGGGGTTGAAAATGTTTCGGTAATAGGTGAGCCAGAGGTCCTCGACGGCGTCTTCGGTCGGAGCTTCGGATTTCGGGACGCCGGCGGTGAAGGTCAGGTTTGCCCCGTCCCAGTGAGCGGAGCGGTCGGGGGTGAGGATCGACCAGCGCATACCGGCAAATCGGTCGACGAAGAACGGAGCGTTGAGCTCGACGATGGCGTGCTCGGGTTCGAACCAAGCGACGTGCCACGTCGCGCCTTCGTGCTCGACGGCGCGAAACCGAACGAAGGCCCTCATCTTGTGGAGGGCGCGTCCGATGGCTTTATCGTGGCGGAAGAGCTGATCGACGTCGGGGTCGGTCCGGACTTCGAGCAGGTGCGCTTCGCCGTGGGTGAGGCGCCACAACACGCGGTAAAGCAGAGCCCAACGCGTCGGATCGCGGTGACAGGCCACGCGGCGGGCGAGAGTCACGAAGGCTTTTGGAACCCGGTGCCGCGAGGTCGCGGTCGCGGGTCGCTCGTTGGTTTCGCGGCCGTCGTGCTCGTCAAACAGGCCGAGGCCGGGCTCGGGAGAGGTGAGGGGTTCCCAGATGAGTTCGGCGGGAGGGAGTTCGTCGCCGAGAGCGTGGCGGGCAGCTTTTTGCCACGCGTCGAACGTGGGCAGGATGGTGAGTTGCTGCGGCATCTCGCGGGGGCGGAAACTACGCGATCTTGGCGGGTGCCGGGAAGAGGTCGAGCTGCCGGGAAAGGATCGGAAGTTGACCGATGGTCTTCGGGCGGTGGTCGGAGGTTTCGATGAACGGGAGCATTTTCTTCACCGGAGCGCGGAGGCGAATGAGATCGGCGAGCGAGAGCTTGGTCCAGCGCCGGATGCCGAGAATGCGCTCGACGTTGCGGACGCCGAGGCCCGGGACGCGAAGGAGTTGTTCGCGGGAGGCGCGGTTGACGTCGACCGGGAAGTGCACGGGGTTCCGGTAAGCCCAGGCGAGCTTTGGATCGATGGTCAGATCCAGCGACGGGGCGGCTTCGGAGGTAAGCTCGCTGGCGCGGAAGCCGTAGAATCGGATGAGCCAGTCTGCCTGGTAGAGGCGATGCTCGCGGATGAGCGGCGGCGCGATGAGGGGGAGTTGACTGGAGGCGCTGGGGATGGGGCTGAACGCTGAGTAGTAAACCCGGCGGAGGCGCTGCTTTTTGTAGAGGGACGTGGCGCGCTTGAGGATGGTGCGGTCGCTGGTGGGCGTGGCTCCGACGATCATCTGCGTGCTCTGGCCGGCGGGAGCGAAGGCGGGTGCCCGGCGGCTGGTCTTCCGCTCGGCTTTGGCCTCGTCGATTTTCGCGGTGATGCCGTCCATCGAAGCCTCGATGCGGGTGAGGTTTTTCTCCGGTGCGAGGGAGGCGAGGTCGGTGTCGGTGGGGAGTTCGACGTTGATGCTGATGCGGTCGGCCCAGCGACCGGCTTCGTCGATGAGTTCCTGCGAGGCTTCCGGGATCGTCTTGAGGTGAATGTAGCCGCGAAAGCCGTGGTCCTGGCGGAGGGTGCGGGCGACCTTGATGACCTGCTCCATCGTGTAGTCGGGATTGCGGATGATGCCGGAGCTGAGGAAGAGGCCTTCGATGTAGTTGCGGCGGTAGAAGTCGAGGGTGAGGTCGACGACTTCGTCGGGGGTGAACCGGGCTCGGCGGACGTCGCTGGAGATGCGGTTGATGCAGTAGAGGCAATCGTAGATGCAGTAGTTCGTGAGAAGGATTTTGAGGAGGGAGACGCAGCGACCGTCGGGGGTGTAGCTGTGGCAAATGCCGGCGCCGGTGGTGGAGCCGAGGCCGCCCGCGCGGGACGTGCGCTTGTCCGTCCCGCTGCTGGCGCAGGAGGCGTCGTATTTCGCCGCGTCGGCGAGAATGGCGAGTTTGTCGGCGGTGACCATGCGTTGCACATTATACGCACTTGGGCCGGGAGTGGGGGCGAAACTTTCTGCGCATCCTTCCGCGCAGTGCTTTCCCTTGGAACGGGCGCGGGTGCGTGGATAGTCTCCGCGGACCATGCACCGATTTTTCCTTTCGCCCGATAGCCTGCTTCAGGACACCCCGAGTCTCACCGGTGAAGAAGCGCACCATTGCCTGAACGTTCTGCGGCACTCGGTCGGCGACCGGGTTGTTCTCTTCGACGGGCGGGGGAACGAGGCGACGGCGACGATCGAGGGGGCGGACAAGGGGTCGGCCGATCTGAAGGTCGTTCATCGCGGAAGATCGTCTCCACTCAAGTGCCGGATCACGCTGGCGCAGGCGGTGCCGAAGGGGAAGAACATGGATTTGATCATTCAGAAGGCGGTCGAGCTGGGCGCGGCCGAGATCATCCCGCTGCTGTCGGAGCGGACGGTCGTTCAACTGGATTCCGGCGAGGCTGCGGCGAAGCAGTCGAAGTGGCAGACGGTGGCGCTGGAAGCTTGTAAACAATGTGGGCAGAACTGGCTGCCGAAGGTCGCCAAGCCGTTGACAACGCGGGAGTTCTTCGACGGGTCGAAGCCGTCGGGTTTGGCGTTGATCGCTTCACTCCAGTCGGACGCTCGCCCGATCAAGACCGTTCTGGCCGACTACGCCGAACAAAACGGTGGGGAACCCTCCGAGCTGACGATCTACGTCGGGCCAGAGGGGGATTTCACGCCCGCGGAGTTGGGGTTGGCGAAGAGCAATGGCGCGCAGCCGGTGACGTTGGGACCGATCATCCTCCGCACGGAGACGGCGGCGATCTACTGTCTCAGCGTGCTGGGGCACGAGCTGTTCTAGATTTTTCCTAGTTCTCGGCGACGAAGAAGATGGCCGTGAGGGCGGCGTTCGCGATGAGCATCGCGAGAATGCTTTTGACGACGGACCCGGTCGTGGCTTGGCCGACTCCTTCCGCGCCGCCGGTGACGGCAAGTCCGCTTTCGCAGGCGATCGTGATGATGAGCCAGGCGAAGACGACGCTTTTGATCATGCCGCTCCAGAGATCCATCGGGTGTGAACTCTCGAGGATGCGAAGGATAAATGAATCAGTGGGCATGCCGAGTGCGAAGTGGCAAATGCTCCATCCGCCGACGATTCCGACGTAGTTCCCGAAGACCGTGAGGACGGGGAGCATGATCATCATGGCCAGGAAGCGGGGCACGACGAGGAATCGGATGGGGTTGATGGCCATGACTTCAAGCGCTTCGATCTCCTCGGAGACTTTCATGGTGCCCAGCTCGGCGGTGACGGCGGAACCACTTCGTCCGATGATGACGACACCGACGAGAAGGGGGCCGAGTTCGCGCAGGAGCGAGATGCCGACGAGGTCGGGGACGTAAGCGGTCGCGCCCATCCGGGCGAGTTCGTGGGCAGCCTGCATGGCGAGGGTCAACCCGATACTGAGGGAGGTCAGCGCGGTCATGGGCATGGCTTGGACGCCGATGCGGACCATCTGCTGAAACACGGCACTGAGGCGGAACGGTTTGCCGCGAAGTGGCGCGACGACCGTCCAGTAGAAGATGTCAGCGGTGAGGGCGAGGGTGGATTTGATCATCTCGCGACTTCAGCGCCGGTCCGGCGGACACCGGCCTTATTTCACCGCGGCGAGGGCGTCTTCGCGGGTGTCGGCAATGGTGAAGAGCTCGTTCAGGCGGACGAGTTCGAAGACCATCTTGACCTTGGGCTGAAGGGCGTAGAGCGCAAATTTTCCACCGAAAGTTTTCGAGTCCCGGACGTATTCCACGAGGGTGGCGAGTCCGGAAGAATCGATGTAGCCGACTTTGGAAAAGTCGACGAGAAGCGTAGGAACCTTCTTTTCAGCCTGCTCGTGCAGGGCTTCGCGAAGCTCCGGGGACGCGTGGAGATCGATCTCGCCCTTCGGCGCGAGAGTGGTAATGCCGTCCTGTTCCGTTTCCTTGATGTCCATCTCTCCTCGTAGATAACCCGTGGAAGCAGAGCGGGGCGAGCATTTATGAATTGCTTCTCGTGATTTATGATTTGGGCACGGGTGAAAGGAGTGCGTAGGTTTCGCGCGTGGAGGACGCGTTCGGGCACTTGATTTCATACTTGAGGGTCTCGGTAACGGACCGGTGCAACGAGCGTTGTGGCTACTGCATGCCGCAGGAGCTGCAGGAATGGCGGGGGCGCGATGAAATTCTGAGCTACGAGGAAATTGCGCGGGTGCTGCGCGTGGCGGTCGGGCTCGGAGTGCGGAAGGTGCGGGTGACGGGCGGGGAGCCGCTGACGAGGCGCGGCATTCTGGAACTTTTCGAGATGATCGACTCCTTGCCAGCGGTGGACGACGTCGGCGTTTCGACGAACGGGACGTTGCTCGCGCGGGAGGTCGAGCCGGGGGTGACGATGGCGGCGGGGCTGCGGGCGCGGGGTGTCCGGACCGTCAACGTGTCGCTGGACACGCTGGATCGAGCGGATTACGCGGCGGCGACGGGACGGGATTTTTTGCCGAACGTGCTGGCGGGTATCGAGGCGGCGAGCGATGCGGGCTTCGGGGCGATCAAGCTCAATGCGGTGCTGATGCGAGGACGCTCGGAGGCGGCACTGGGCGAGCTGGTCCGATTTGCCGGTGAGCGGGGATTGCTGCTGCGATTGATCGAGCTGATGCCGGTGACGACGGGGGATGTATTGAACGAAAAGCGGTTTTTCCCGGTGCGCGAGGCGAAGCGGAGGATCGGGAAGGAATTCGGCGAGTTGATCCCAGAACCGGGTTTTCGGACGAATGGGCCCGCGGTTTATTACCAGATTCCGGGGACGGGTCAGCGGATCGGGTTCATCGGGGCGATGACGGATCTCCATTTCTGCGAGTCGTGCAACAAGATGCGGCTGACGTGCGAGGGGAAGCTGCGGCCGTGTCTGGGAAGTCATCTGGAATTCGACCTACGCGAAGCCTTGAGGGGCGGAGCGTCGGACGCGGATCTGCAACAAATTTTTTTGGACGTGGTCGCGCGGAAGCCGCGGGAGCATGATTTTCGGAACGCTTACGTTCCCGGGCGGGGTATGGTGGCGATCGGAGGATAGCGGCGATGACCGAGTGATCGATGAAGAGTGATGAGCGAATGGGGAAGTTATCGTGAGTGAGTTGACGCACGTTGATGAAAACGGAGCGGCGCGGATGGTGGACGTTTCGGCGAAGCCGGTGGTCACGCGGGAGGCGAGCGCGGAGGGATTGATCCGGATGGCACGGACGACGGGCGAATTGATCCAGAATGACCAGATCGCGAAGGGGAACGTGCTGGCGACGGCGCGGATCGCGGGGATTCAGGCGGCCAAGCGGACGGCGGAGCTGATTCCGCTTTGTCACTCGCTGCCGCTGGCGGAGGTCGCGGTGGATTTTTCGTTTCAGCCCGAGGGAGTTCGGATCGTCGGACGGGCGAAGACGGCGGCGCGGACGGGTGTTGAAATGGAGGCACTGACGGCGGTCAGCGTGGCGGCACTGACGGTCTATGACATGTGCAAGGCGGTCGATAAGACGATGGTTGTGGACGGAGTTCGCGTGGTGAAGAAATCGAAGGGGGAGGCGTGATCGTCAGAGGAGAGCCCGGACGGCGATGAATAGTCCTCGCCGTCGACGGAGCTCACGAGTAAATTCAAAAGGCGATGACTCTTCTGAAAATCAAAAGCAATCCGTTGGCGGATCTCAAGCCGGTTTACGAGAGGGCAAGGGACGAATCGATGGCGATGTCGCCGTCGGATCGCGTCGAGGATTGGCTACGGACGAAGCGATCAGACAATGGGTCGAGTTCGCGCGTGGAGCCGGTTACCTACGTGTCTCCGGTGAGCGGAGATTTGGTTCGGATCTAGCAAAGGTTTTAGCAATCGAGGAAGAGGAACGTTCTCTTTTTTTATTTGCTCGGCGCAGCGGCCTTGGATTTCCGGAACGAGTGGTCGAGCGGATCGCTGGCGGGCCGTCTCCGAGAAGCGGAGCAGAACACCGGGTTTATTTCGATCTACCAGATTTCGGTCGCGTCTTGAAGATCACCCATCCAGGGAAATATGGCCGCAGGGAACACACCGTTTTCCAATATCTCGAGCGTTGGGATTTGATGAATCAGATTGCTCCCGCGGTGGATGTCCGTTTTGAGGATTGTATTCGTTCGGATACGGGAGAATTTTCCGTCGTGATGAGTATGCAATTTATTGCCGGGCCTCACCCTGAGTTGGATGCGGTGGTTGAATTTGTTGAGCGACGCGGATTTGAAACGCTTCGAGATCGGAGCATTACGTTGGATTTCGTAAATTGGAACGAGGGTTTGATCCTCCGGGATTGTCATCCGAAAAATTGGATCGCAGCGGGGGGTGCGCTCGTGCCGGTTGACATCATTCCCGAGGTTGTGGAGGAGCAGGCGGGGGGCGGGGACGCGTGATCGCGGTGGGGGTGATTACGGTCTCGGACCGGGCGGCGGCGGGCGAATACGAGGATGCGGGTGGGCCGGCGGTTCGGGCCGACTGCGCGCGTCGGGGCTGGCGGGTCGAGGCGGAGGCGGGTGTGCCGGATGAGGTCGAGGCGATCCAGCGGACGATCCGTTCGTTTGTGAGTCAGGGCTGCGGACTGGTGCTGACGACGGGCGGGACGGGAATCGCGGAACGAGACGTGACGCCGGAAGCGATTCGCGGGATTCAGCGAGTGGAGATCCCGGGATTTGGGGAGGCGATGCGGGCCGGGTCGCTCGCGATCACGCCGAACGCGATTCTTTCGCGCGGGATGGCGGGGGTGGTCGAGGGGGCGCTCGTCATCGCGCTACCGGGAAAGCCGAGCGGTGCGGTGGAGTGTCTGGAATTCGTGGCGGGGGCGATTCCGCACGGGGTGAAGTTGGCGCAGCGGGTGCCGACGTCTTGCTGAGAAGCTCAGACGAAATCTACGGCGTTCTCAGAATCTCGTTCCTGAAACGATCGGTGCTGGAGGCACCGGTTCAGCCAACTCGGTTGGTGCTTTATAGTTTTCCGGTGAAGACGGTCTCGAAGAGGGTGGCTCCGCCTTCGCCGGCGCCTTCGCGCGGGCGGATATCGAGTTCCTGATAGGCGCGTTCGAGGGCCTCGGGGTCGTTGCGAAGCTCCGGAAAAATGTGAGCGAGGCGTTGCTTGACGTAGAATTTCGCCGCCCGGCGGTCGATGGGGTGCAGGGGCTTCTCCCCACGAAGCTTGGATTTGAAGAATTCGACGAAGGAGGACATCAGGAAGTTGGGATCTTCACGCTAGGTGGCGGGAACCATTTCAGGAATGGGTTCCTCTTTCTTGGCGGGCGGGTTGAGCTCGGCGGGTTCGGGGGTGTCGGACTTCGCCGCTTTCGGGTCGTATTCGAAACTCCACATGGCTTCAGCCTTCTTCCCGCCGGCGCGGCCGGAGACCTCGACCGTGTAGGTCTGCGGGACGAGCCGGATGGGCATCTTGTATTTGAGAAGCTGCGTATCGGGGTCGTATTCGGGATCGACGAGTCCGAGACTGCTGACCCGCATGGAGACCGACTCCGGGTCGAGATCGCCAAGGGTCGCGAGGTTCGCTTTGAGGGTGGGTTGCTCGTCGGAGGTCACGGAGCCGTGCATCGGGACGGTGATCATGGAGGCCGCGGCGGGTCCGGCGGTGGTCTGGACGCTGGAGGATCCGCCGCCGAATTTCAGGGAGTTCGAAAACGTGAAGTCTTTGTCGCTTTGAACGATGTAGCGACCGATCGAGTGGGGCTCGGTTCCGTGAAGTGCCTTCTGACCGACGACGGTGAACGAGGCTTCGTAACCGGCGGCTTCCGCGGCGGCGCGGACGGCCTCGTTGTTGACACCGTAGGGATAAGCCAGCGTGGTGATCTCGATGCCGAGTTTTTCTTCGATCGTCTTTCGTGAACCCGAGAGTTCTTTGGTCAGCCACTCGTCGTATTCCATTCCCTTGAGATCTTTGGATCGAGGTTTGGCGAGATTGGAGTGGGAGACGGTGTGGCTGGCGATGTCGACGCCGCCTTCTTTCATCTCGGTCAGTTCCTCCCAGGTGATGGCTCGGCCGCCGACGTCGATGTAGTCGGTGTAAACGTAGAACGTGAACGGGAAGCCGAACTCTTTCAGGATCGGCCACGCCAGGGTGTAGGTGTCGTCGTAGCCGTCGTCGATGGTGATGACGATGGCCCGTTCTGGAATTGATTTTTCGCCGCGGCGCCAGGCAAGGAAATCGGCCATGGGAATGACCGGGACCCCGGAGTCCTTGATGGCTTGAAGCTGGGCGGTAAATTCTTCGGTGGTAATCGCCAGCGGATCGCGGGCGGGGTTCTCAAAGCGGTGGTATCCGAGGACGGAAACCTGTGCCGTGGTGTCGATCGGTGTGGGGGTCTCCGTCGCTTCGGGGGTGGGCGCTGGAGTCGGGGTGGATTCAGCGGCTGGGGTCGGAGATGGTTCGGCGGCAGTATCGGGTGCGTCGTCGCAGGAAACGACGAGCAGGGAAGCGCAGAGGAGTGGCAGGATGGAGGTCGGGCGCATGGGTGCTTTCTTATGCTGGCACTGCGGAATTGCAACCGCCTGGGTCACAAGATCGCGACAACGCGATGGGGAAGGCTGGTGTCCGCAAGCAGATCTTCGCCCGCGCGGCGCATGATTTCAAGGTCGGGGAGGTGGTGCCACTCGATGTCGATCCTGGCTCCGGCGGCTCCCTTGACTTCGAGTCTGCGAATCAGGTCCAGAATCGCTTTGGAACTCCCGGTGTTCAGATAATAAAGTCGGAACCGCACGTGGAGCGTGGCGATTTGGTGAACGTTTTTCTCCAGCCACGCAATGATTGGAGCGTAAAATTCGATGACGTTTTCCGGGTAAGACTCTCCCTCGAAACTGAGCGTCGATTCGTTGGCGTCTCCGGTAACGGTGACGCGGGGTGAAGTCTCGGACTCAGGAATCAACAGCCCCATTTCTCAATAAGCGGTGCTTAGGTGACTATCAAGATGCAGACTTAATGAAAACACATTTCCGTTTTCGGGTGATGCCGGAAGGTCGAACGTCGGAGGTTTCGCTGATTTGCGAGCGAGATCGATCAATCCGAGTCCGGCGGAGAGGGCGGAGTTTTTCGGCTCATGCAATCGGGTCAGGTAGAGCTGATTGAGTTCTTCGCGACTCAGGCCGACGAGTTCATCGAGTCGTGAGCGGAGGTGGCGGTGGTCGGCGGGCGAGATTTGGTTGGTCGAGCGAAGTTCGAAACCGGCGGGGCCGAGAAGAACGGTGAGCGTGCCGCGTCCGATGTCGGTCTCTGGGTCCCGATCGGCGGAATGGCGGGCGACGTTCTGAGCGAGTTCGACAAAAGCGCCGAAGAGGGCAATGCGGCCGGCGATGCTGAGCTGCGTGCGTTCGCGGAGGATGCGTCCACAGGCTTCGATGACCGATGGGGTGATCGTTCCATCAGAATGGAAGAGCGTCCCAGGTAATTGGGGCGTAAAGGGTTGGTCGCGAGATGGGGGATCGGTGATCATAGCGGGTTGCTCGCTGGCCAGGGATGGAGTGCGGTCGGTGTCTTCAGAGGTTGAGAATTGAATTCCGAGGATGGTGAAGTCGTCGCGTTGACTGGCTCCGCCGCGGAAATTTTTGAAAGATTCACTGACTCGACGGGACTGGGTGGTGGGAGGTTGGTCTTGGATGGAGCGCAAGAGGTCGCGGAGGCGGCCGTGGTCGTAGATGGAACGGAGATGATTTGGCTGTTGAACGAAGCCGTCGGTCTGGAGATAGATCGCGAGAGCGGGATCGAGCGGGAGGGTGTGCTGGGTAAATCTGATTTCCTTGGGCTCCAGCGCGCCCCCGCCGAGACCGTGGAGATCTCCGAGGATCTCCCCGAACTCGCGATGCCCCGCGGAGTCGGGCTGGAACCACCACAGGGGTCGATTGGCACCGGCGAAGACGACTTTGTCGGAGTCGATCCGAATGAGTGCAACCTCCATGCCGTCGCGATTCGCGGCGCCTTCCGGGCTATCCTGCGCGAGGGCACGGCGGACGCGGCGGTGCATTTCGGCTAGAATCTCGGCTGGCTCGGTCAGCCGTTTCTCGACGATGATGTGTTCGAGCAGGAGGCTGCCGATCATCGACATGAATGCGCCCGGAACTCCGTGCCCGGTGCAGTCGACGATGGCGCAATATCCACTGTCACCAACCTGCTGGCACCAGTAGAAGTCGCCAGCGACGAGATCTCGTGGCTGGTAGATCAGGAAATGGTCGCCGAGGACGTCGCGAAGCGTCCGCGGCTCCGGGAGGATAGCCTGTTGAATCCGGCGGGCATACTGGAGGCTACTGAAGATCTTACGGTTGGCGGACTCACTCTCGTCTCGGGAGCGCTGAAGGCGGCGTGTGATGCCCTCGCGGAACTCCATTTCGGAAATGACCTTGTCGATGACGCGGTTGTATTCCGAGGCGATCTGGCCGACTTCGCTGAAGGGTTCGAAATCGAGGCGTTCGTTGAATTGGCCGTCCTCGCTGTGGCGGGACATCTCGTTGAGGAGGTCGATGATCTCCGTGCTGGCCCCGTGTTCCGACACGTTCAGTCCGACCATTTCGACGTCTTTGGAAATGCGCAGAGGGCGCACGAAGTTGACTGCGGTCAGGAGCAACCAAGCTCCGCCGAAGGCCCAGACGAAGAAGACCGCGCAGCCGAGGGCCTGAACGCCGATCTGTGCGCCCCTGGAAAGGCCGGTATCGAGAACGGTCAGGTCGCCGAGTAGTCCGACGGCGAGGGTGCCCCACACACCCGGAAGGCTGTGGGCAGCCGAGGCTCCGACGACGTCGTCGATCCGAAGGGCTTCCAGAATGATCAGCCCGACGTAGCTGAGCGCGCCGCCGATGCCACCGATCAAAAGCGCTTCCGGAGCGGAGACCGCGTGGCAGTTTGCGGTGATGGCGACGAGTCCTCCGAGACAGCCGTTCAGAGTGGGTGGAAGTTGTGGGACGCGTGTGCGAGCCCAGACCGTCGAGAGACCGACGAGACACCCGGCGGCTCCGGCCAGGGTGGTGTTGACGATAATGAGCGGGACGGTCCCGTTGAATGCGAGGGTGCTCCCACCGTTGAACCCGAGCCAGCCGACGAAGAGAATGATCACGCCGATGGTGGACGAGACCAAGCTGTGGGAACTGACGAGCGGCGTCGCCGAGCCGAACCGCCCGATGCGTGGGCCGAGAATGACGATCGCGGCCAGGGATGCCCACCCGCCGAGGGAATGCACGACGGTCGATCCGGCGAAGTCCCGAAAGCCCATCTGAGCCAACCAACCGTTCTCGTTCCACGCCCAGCCTCCCGAGATCGGGTAGAGGAAGCCCGAGACGATGGCGGCGATGATGATGTAAGAGGAAAAGCTCAGGCGCTCCGCGACCGCTCCGGAGACGATGGTTGCGGCGGTGGCGCAGAACATCAGTTGGAAGATGAAGTGCATCAGGGCGTCGGGACCGAGAGAATCGCCGACGAAAAAGTCTCGTATCCCGAACCAGCCGGAGGGCGATAGCCCAAACATGATGGCGTAACCGCACGCCCAGAAGAGGATCGCGGCAACGCAGAAATCGATCAGATTCTTGATCGCGACGTTGATCGAATTCTTCGATCGGACGAGACCGGCTTCGAGCATGCAGAAGCCGATCTGCATCGTCATGACGAGGGTGGCGCTCGCGAGGATCCAAAGTTGATCGATCGGCGTCATGGGTCGTTTAGACGGGGTGTCGCAACCGATTATTCAGCGTTTGGGTGGAGAATATCATCGGGAGGAGCGGTGAGTCGACGGTAGCTAACGAGGTGGCTTCTTCCCGGAAGCGGCGGAACGCAGAACGCCGATCAGCTCAGGCCGCCGGATCGGTTTGGTGAGAACGTGGTCCATCCCGGCGGCGAGACACTCATTTCGGTGCTCGTGCAACGCATTGGCGGTGAGGGCGACGATCGGGAGCGGGGTTGTCTGCCCTGGAGCGAGGTGGCCGTCACGCTCGAGCTCGCGAATTTGCCGGGCGGCGTCCGGTCCGTTCAGCGTAGGAAGCTGGAAGTCCATCAAGAGGAGGTCAAAGATTTGTTCGCGGCAGTAGTCGACGGCAACGTTGCCGTCACCGGCACTTTGGCAGATGCAGCCGAGTTGGTCGAGGATAAGGAGGGCCAAGCGCAGGCTGAGGGGATTGTCTTCGACGACAAGGACGCGGAGACCGGAAAGATCTGGCTCGGTGGGCGCGGGGCAGGTCGGTTCGAGCGGCGTTTCCGTCGACGACCGACCGAGAGATCTGGGGGCTTCTTCGGATTCGATCGCGACGGTCATGCACGTGCCCGAGCCGGGTTTGGTTTGGACCTCGATATCGCCGCCGAGCACCTGGGTGATGCGACGGGCGATCGCCAGACCGAGCCCGACGCCGTGCTGACGTTCTGCGTCGCTGTTACGGACCTGACGGAAGGGTTCAAAGAGAGAGTCGAGCTTGTCAGCCGGGATGCCGATTCCGGTGTCCTCGATTTTGAAGCTCCAGCGGACGTGATTGGGCGATGCGCCGGGTCGGGCGGAAACTGAGAGGCTGACGCGACCTTCATCGGTGAACTTGATGGCGTTGACCGCGAGATTTTGGATGACCTGGCTAAGTCGGGCGCGGTCGGTGCAGATGATCTCTGGAGCGGATGGGTCGACGCGGTGATCGAAGGCGATTCCCTTGTCGGCGGCGCGGAGGCTGAGCGTCCGGACAATGTCTTTGATCCAGCTCCGGAGCTCGAAGGGTTCTTCGTTCATCAGCATCTTCCCGGATTCGACGCGGGAGAGATCCAGGATCTCGTTGATCAGGAGAAGCAGGCTCTCGCCGGAACTGCGGATCGATGCGAGATACTCCCGTTGATCGTCCGTCAGATCGGTCGAGCTGAGCAGTTCCGCAAACCCGAGAACGGCGTTCATTGGGGTGCGGATATCGTGACTCATCATCGCGAGGAACTCCGTCTTCGCCGCGTCGGCTTTCTCGGCGCGAGTGCGGGCGTCGTGGAGCTCGGCGGCATCCCGTTTCTGGTCGTTGATGTCGATGGTGAATCCGTGCCAGAGCGTGCCGCCGTCGGGCATGCGCTGGACTCGCGCGTGGGCGGAGCGCCAGACCGCCCCGGCCTTGGGGAGGACGACGCGATACTCTTCGTGCCACGGCACGAGCTCGCGGTAGCTTCGGACCAGACTCTTCCAAATGCGATCGCGGTCCTCGGGATGCACGAGGTCGAGGATCGAGCCGCCATCCTCGCGGGCTTCCTCGGGAGTGAGCTCGTAGATGTAGCGGATGGCCTCGCTCGCCCGGGTGACGGTGGTGCGACCGGTCGGGTATTGGCGAAACTGGTAGAGCATCACCGGGAGGTCGCGGGTGAGCTGCTGAAAGAGCGCGAGACCGGCTGGTTCCTGCCTCCGAGCGCACGAGATCTGCAAACGGAGGTAGCCATACGCGACGCCGAGAGAAATGGAACCGAGGATGGCAATCACCCACGCCGGGCGGCCGACTGGTTCGGAGAGAGTCAGGAGGCTGGCGGCCCACATGGCGAACGTGATGACGGAGAAGACGAGACCGACTTTGCAACTCATTCCGAACGCTGCCAGCGGCGCCCGCGGGAGTCTAAGCGTTGCTTTAGAGGTATCTCCGTTTCCTGACATGAATCAATAGATCGGTGCTCCGCATCTCGTCAGACGTCAAAGGCAAAGTGTCTGAAAGAGTTTTCCAACGGCTACCGCGGGGCTGGAAACTCGACGGTCGCCGTTGTAAGGTCGCGGGCTTCCAATGCCGAGTGTTTACATTAAAACCTACGGGTGCCAGATGAACGAGCGTGACAGCGAGCAGGTCGCCCGCACGTTCGAGGGGCGGGGATACCGACTCTCGCGGGACGAGACGGACGCGGACGTGATTTTGCTCAATACGTGCAGCGTCCGCGACATGGCCGAGCAGAAGGCGATCGGGAAAATGGGCATGCTGCGGAAACTTCGCCGTGCGCGTCCGCATTTGGTTTACGGATATCTCGGGTGCATGGCGCAGAGTCGGGGAGAGGAATTGTTGAAGACTTCGCCGCACGTGGATTTGGTAGTGGGGACGCAGAAATTCCACCGGGTGGCGGATCACGTGGATGAGTTGCTGCGGAAAAACTTCGAGGCGCGCATGGATAACGAGCGTCTGCCGATCGTCGACGTCGACGAGGAGGAGGGGTCGCAGAATACGATCCGCGAGCACACGCTGAAGGATCGGCAGGCGACGGCGTTCGTGTCGATCATGCAAGGGTGCAACATGCGGTGCACGTTTTGCATCGTTCCGTCGACGCGGGGCTCGGAGCGTTCTCGGCCGATCGACGAGATCGTCGACGAGGTGCGCGGACTGGTGAAGCGTGGGGTGCGCGAGGTGACGCTGCTGGGGCAGATCGTGAATTTATACGGGCGGCACGAATTCCCGAAGGTCGGTGGGCTCAGTCCGTTCGTGCAATTGCTCGAAGCGGTGCACGGGGTCGAGGGGCTGGAGCGAGTCCGTTTCACGTCGCCCCATCCGATCGGATTCCGGGAGGATTTGGTGGAGGCTTTTGCGAGACTGCCACGGCTGATGGAGCACGTTCATTTGCCGGTGCAGTCGGGATCGAACCGCTTGCTCAAGGCGATGCACCGGGCTTACACGCGAGAGCGGTTTTTGGAGTTGGTGCACGCGTTGCGAGCGTCGCGACCGGGCATCGCGATCACGACGGACGTGATCGTGGGATTCCCCGGCGAGACGGAGGACGACTTTGCGGCGACGTGTGACCTGGCGCGGGAGGCGGATTTCGACAACGCGTTCATCTTCCGCTATTCCAAACGGCGCGACACGCCGGCGGCCGAGATGGGTGGGCAGGTCGAAGAAGACGTGAAGGAACGCCGAAACCAAGAGCTGCTGGCGTTGATCAACGCGAACATGGAGCGCAAGCTCGAGGCCTGCGTCGGGGAACGGATGGAAATTCTTTGCGAGGGCACGAGCCGTTACAAGGACGACAAGCTGATGGGGCGGACCCGGACGAACAAGATCGTGGTCTTCGACGGGGCGGATCGGCACGTGGGTCAGGTGATGGACGTGAACATCGTCGGTCGCTCGACGACGACGCTCTTCGGCGACGCGGTGGTGGCGGGCTGATGGCGGACAAGGTCACGCCGATGATGCGGCAATACCTCGCCGTGCGCCGCGAGTTGCCGCCGGGCACGCTGTTGCTCTTCCGGCTGGGCGATTTCTACGAAATGTTCGGCGACGATGCGAAGGAGGCGGCGGCAATTCTCAACGTCGCGCTGACGAAGCGCGGAACGACTCCGATGTGCGGCGTGCCGTTTCACGCGGCGAAGGGTTACATCGAGAAGCTGATCACGGCGGGAAAGCGGGTCGCGATCTGCGATCAGGTCGGCGAGGTGCAGGCGGGAAAATTGGTGCGACGCGAGCTGGCGCAGATTCTGAGCGCCGGAACGTTGGACGACTTCGGACTCGACGAGCGGAAGCAGAATTATCTGGCCGCGGCGTGCGAGCGGAAGGGCTGCTTCGGGCTGGCGTTCGTCGATCTGAGCACGGGCGAGTTTCGGGTGACGGAAGTGCCGAGCGAAGCGCAATTGATCGACGAACTGGCTCGGATGGCACCGGCAGAATTGATCGTGCCGGAGGAGCAGGCACCCTTGTTCACGTCGCTGGGGGCGGCGGGTCAGACGCACGTGGTCGAGGGTTACATCTTCGAAACCGATCCGTCGGAAATGGCGCTGCGGGATCATTTCAAGGTGCAGTCGCTGGATGGCTTCGGCTGCTCGGGGATGCGGGCGGCTATCGGTGCCGCCGGCGCGGCGCTGCACTACCTGACGCGGCAGATGCGGCGGAACGTGGCGCACCTGCGGGGGCTGCGTCCGTATCGTGCGAGCGAGTTTTTGATTTTGGACGCGGTTACCCAGACGCATCTCGAGCTGGTGGCGTCACGGGGTGGGCGTTCGATGACGTTGCTCGGTGCTTTGGATGCCACCGTGACGCCGATGGGCGCTCGGACTTTGCGGGAGTGGATTTTGCATCCGCTGCGCAACGTGGCGGCGATCCGGGAGCGTCAGGACGTGGTCGCACGTTGTCTGGAGAATTCGATGGGACTAGCCGAGCTGAGGGATGCGCTTGGCAAGATCCGGGATCTGGAACGATCGGCGGCGAGGTTAAGCGGCTCGGCGGGGAACGCGCGAGATCTGGCGGCGGTCGCGGCGTCGCTCGATCAGGTGCCGCGGGTGCGGGAGCGGATGGCTGAGCTGGGAATCGATCCGGGCGTCGTGGGTGTGCTGCACGATTTGCCGGAGCTGACGGCGGAACTGCGGGCGGGAATCGCGGACGAGCCGCCGGCGTTGATCCGGGATGGTGGAATGATTCGGGATGAATACGACGCGACGCTGGACGAGCTGCGGGCGGCGGGTCGCGAGGGCAAGGCGTGGATCGCGCAGCTGCAGGAGCGGGAGATCGAGCGGACTGGGATCAAGTCACTGAAAGTCCGATTCAACTCGGTCTTCGGGTATTTCCTTGAGGTGACGAAGTCGAACCTGGCGAACGTGCCGGAGGACTATCACCGCAAGCAGACGACGACGAATTCGGAGCGATTCATCACGCCGGAGTTGAAGGAGATCGAGGGGAAGATTCTTGGCGCAGAGGAGCGGTCGAAGGCGGTGGAGATCGAAATCTTCCAGCGGCTCCGGAAGATGGTGAACGAGTCCCTCGGTCCGATCCAGACGACGGCGGCAAGCCTCGGTTCGGTCGACGCGCTGGCTTCGCTGGCGGAGACGGCGCGGACGTTTGGCTACTGCCGACCGGAGATCACGAACGACGGCGCACTCGAGATCGAGGAGGGGCGACACCCGGTGCTGGATCAGCGGACGGGCGAGGAGCGGTTTGTTCCGAACGACACGACGCTCGATCTGGCGGAGGGGCGGTTCGCCATTTTGACCGGTCCGAACATGGCGGGGAAGTCGACCTACATCCGGCAGGTCGCGCTGCTGGTGCTCCTGGCGCAGGTGGGCAGCTTCGTCCCGGCGACGCGGGCGCGGATCGGGGTGACGGATCGGATTTTCACTCGCGTTGGCGCGAACGACGATCTGTCGCGGGGGCAGTCGACGTTCATGGTGGAGATGAACGAGACGGCGAACATCATCAATAACGCGACGCGCGATAGCCTCGTGATCCTCGACGAGATCGGGCGGGGGACGTCGACGTTCGACGGGCTTTCGATCGCGTGGAGCGTGGCCGAGCATTTGCACGACGAGATCGGGTGCCGGACGCTCTTCGCCACGCATTACCACGAGCTGACGGACTTGGAGCGGACACGGGACGGCGTGAAAAATCTGAACGTGTCGGTGCGTGAGTGGAACGACGAGGTGATCTTTCTGCGGAAGATCGTCCCGGGTCGGGCGGACCAGAGTTACGGGATTCAGGTCGGGCGGCTGGCGGGTCTGCCGCCGACGATCATCGCGCGGGCGAAGCAAATTTTGGACAATCTCGAAAAGAGCGAGCTGAACGCTGAGGGCAAGCCGGCGATCGCGGTCGGGGGACCGGGTGGACGGAAGCGCCGGGACATGGCGGCGATCGCGAACGCGGATCAAATGGATCTGTTTGCCGAGTCGGCTGGCGGGTGACGCGCTGAGTTGGCCTTTACCGCGCAGTGCCGCAAGCTCGTCGGAGTCGGAAAAGGACTGAGCACGCTACGGTCGAAAAGATGACGAAGCCCGCGGCGTGCGGTTCGGGAGCGGCGGTGATGGAGTTGGGGCCGAACAGCGGTCCGCCGGTGGCGAACGAGCTAAATGCCGTGCCGCTGGCGTCGAACTGGGCCAGGGAGTTTGGATTCCGCTTCAGCCGCCTTGGGCGGGCGGCATGATGGAGATGGTTTCGTCGGGCTGGATCGCGTGAGAGCGGTCGACGAAGTCAAGGTTGGCGGCGAAGAGGAGTTTCTCGTCCCATTCGGCGAGCTTCGGAAATTGAACGAAGAGCCCGCCGAGCAGGACGGCGAGCGGGCTGCCGTCGGGGAGATTCACCTCGATCTCGTGCGCGCCGGTGATGTCGCGGAGAACGGAGTAGAATTCGACCTTCGTCTTCATTCGCGGGAGGTGCCGCTCTCGATGGCCTCGGGGGTCAGGATGCCGACGAAGGGAAGGTTCCGGTATTGTTCGTTGTAGTCGAGGCCATATCCGACAACGAACTCGTTGGGGATGTCGAAGCCCGCGTAGTCGGCGTCGACTTCGCGTTCGCGCTCGACGTTTTTTCGAAGTAGGACGCAGGTGCGAATGCTCAGCGCGCCACCGCGCTCCGCGAGCCGGTCGCGGATGGCGTGGAGGGTGTGGCCGGAGTCGAGGATGTCGTCGAGGAGCAGAACGTGGCGGTCGGTGATGTCGGGGAGCTCCGTTTGTTTGAAGTTCACCTGACCGGTGGTTTTCGTGCCGTGGTAACTCGAGACGCTGAGGCAGTCGACCTGAAGGGCGAGCGGGATTCGGCGGAGGAGGTCGGCCATGAAAATGAAGCTGCCGTTCAGGATGGCGATGACGGTGAGGTCTTTGCCCTGGTAGTCGAGAGTGATTTGGTGGGCGACCTCGTCGAGCCGACTCAGAATGGTGGACTCGTGAAACAGGACCTTGCGAATGTCTTCAAGCATCGGTCGAGTTTAGTGCGAAATGACGAATGCGGAATGAGAAATGGTGAAGGTCGCCGCGTTACACCCCGCTGAAGGCGCTGAAGCCTCCGTCGACGGGGACGACGATGCCCGTCACAAACTTCGACGCGTCGCTGCAAAGCCAATGGAGGGCACCGAGGAGTTCGTCGGCTTCGCCGAAGCGTTTCATTGGCGTCTGATCGACGATGGTCTGGCCACGGGCGGTGAGCGAGCCGTCTTCGTTGGTCAGGAGGCGGCGGTTTTGGTCGCCGATGAAAAAGCCGGGCGCGATGGCGTTGACGCGGAGTCCAGCACCGAACTTCGTCGCCAACTCGACGGCGAGCCAACGCGTGAAGTTGTCAATGGCGGCCTTCGAAGCCGAGTATCCGACGACGCGCGTGAGCGCGCGATCCGCGGCCATCGAGGAGACGTTGACGATCGTGCCCCGCTTGGCTTTTGCCATGACCTCGCCGAAAACGAGGGTCGGGAGCACGGTGCCGTCGAGGTTCAGTCGGGTGATGCGCTCGAAGTCTCCCATATCCAGGTCGAAGATGGTCTGGTCGGGCCCGATGGTGGCGCCCGGCAGGTTGCCGCCAGCGGCGTTGACCAGAATGTCGAGACGGCCCCACGCCGAGAGAAGTCGGTCGCGAGCCCCGGTAAGGGCGGCGCGATCCGTGACGTCGGCAGCGAGACCCAGAGCTTGACCGCCGGCCTCGCAGATCTCAACGGCGGCGCCTTCCACTCGCTCGATGCTGCGGCTAAGAACACCGACCCGGACACCGGCTGAAGCCAAGCTTTTCGCCATGGCTCCACCGAGAGCGCCGGCACCTCCGGTCACCAAGGCAACGCGACCGGTGAGATCGAAGGCGGGAAAAGACTGAGACACGTAGTGAGATGAAGCCAAATCTACCGGGGAAGCAAGTGGCAACGCCGGATGTGGTTGTGCCAACGCGACACAATCGGTCCCTCGGCGTGTCGCACGTGCGCCATTGTGACACGTTTCTGCGGTCGATGGGCAGCGATGGCGAGAATTATAAAGCGTTCGAGGGAAGGTAATTAGGTTAAATGAGATCGGGATGGATCGACGTTTGCTAGAGGGAGGGCATGGCAAAAATTTTAGGTATCGATCTGGGGACGACGAACTCGTGCATGTCCGTGATGGAAGGTGGCGAACCCGTTGTTTTAGAAAATTCGGAAGGCGCGCGGACGACCCCGTCAGTTGTGGCGTTCTCGAAATCCGGAGAGCGTCTCGTCGGCCAAGCGGCCAAACGTCAGGCGATCACGAACCCGTCCAACACCATTTTCTCCGTGAAACGCTTCATGGGGCAAAAGCACGCGGAGCTGAAGGAAGAACTCGAGCGCGTTCCCTACAAAGTCGTCGCCGCGAAGAACGGCGATGCACACATCGAAGTCGAGGTGAACGGCGAGCGCAAGGCGTTCAGTCCGTCCGAGATCTCGGCGATGATCCTCGCCAAGCTCAAGGCTGACGCGGAATCCAAGCTCGGCGAGAAGATCACCCAAGCGGTGATCACGGTCCCGGCTTACTTTAACGACTCCGAGCGCAACGCGACGAAGGACGCAGGTAAAATCGCGGGCCTCGAAGTGCTCCGCATCATCAATGAGCCGACAGCCGCCTCGCTGGCTTACGGTCTCGATAAAAAATCCGACGAGAAGATCGCCGTTTACGATCTCGGCGGCGGGACGTTTGACATCTCGGCGCTCGAAATCGGCGATGGCGTTTTCGAAGTTCTCGCGACCAACGGTGACACCCATCTCGGCGGCGACGACTGGGACAACCGCTTGATGGACTGGATCATCGAGGAATTCAAAAAGGAATCTGGCATCGATCTTAGCAAGCAACCCGACGCGGTGCAGCGGATCAAGGAAGAGGCTGAGAAAGCCAAGATCGCGCTTTCCTCCACGCAGGAATACGAGATCAACCTGCCGTTCGTCACTGCCGATCAGACCGGGCCGAAGCACATTCAAAAGAAGCTGACTCGCTCGAAGCTCGAGCAGCTCACCGACGATCTGTTCCAGCGCACGATCAAGCCGGTGAAGGACTGCCTTTCGGACGCCAAGTGGACGTCGGCCAACATTGATGAGTTGGTGCTCGTGGGTGGAATGACCCGCATGCCGAAGGTTGTCGAGACTGCCCGGGAACTGATCGGCAAGGAGCCCCACAAGGGTGTGAATCCCGATGAGGTCGTGGCGATTGGTGCGGCGATCCAGGGCGGCGTTCTTGCCGGTGACGTGAAGGACGTTCTCCTTCTTGACGTGACTCCACTAACGCTTGCGATTGAAACGGCAGGTGGCATCGCGACGCCAATGATTCCTCGCAACACGACGATCCCGACCCGCAAGTCGCAGATCTTCTCGACTTACAGCGACAATCAGCCCGGCGTTGAGATTAAGGTCCTACAGGGCGAGCGTCCGTTGAGCCGCGACAACAAGCAGCTCGGTGTGTTCCACCTGGACGGCATTCCACCGGCACCGCGCGGCGTTCCGCAGATCGAGGTGACCTTCGACATCGACGCGAACGGCATTCTCCACGTGTCCGCCAAGGACACCGGCAGCGGCAAGGAGCAGAAGATCTCCATCACCGGGTCCAGTGGACTTGATCCCGCCGAAGTCGATCGCCTTCAGAAGGAAGCCGAGGCTCACGCCGAGGACGACAAGAAGGCGAAAGAGCTCATCGAAGTGCGCAACAACGCGGACAACTTCGCGTATCAGTGCGAGAAACAGTTGGCTGATGCGGGCGACAAGATCGATCCCACCAAGAAGCAGTCGGTCGAAGAGGCCGTTGCAAAAGTGCGGGAAGCACTCAAGACGGACGATCTCGAGGCGATCAAATCGGCTCACGAAGACCTCGAGAAGAAATTCCACGAAGTCAGTGCCGACTTCTACCAGCAGGCTGCGGCCGAAGGTGGGGCGCCGGACCCGGACGCCGCTGGCGCTGGACCCGAAGCGGAAGCGACCACGGAGGCGAAGAAAGATCCCGACGTCGTCGACGCCGAGTTCGAGATGGTCGACGAAGACAAGAAAGACTAAGTCCGCGTTGTCCACGAAACCACCCCTTTAGCAAAGCGCCTTTCCCGGGCGGCGGATGCCGCGCCGGGGGAGGCGATGTTAAAAAACCACAACCCAAATACAGAAAACACCCACTATGGCAGCAAACATCAAACCCATCGGAGATCGCGTGCTCGTGAAGCCGCTCGAAGAAGGTGAAGTCAAAAAGGGCGGAATCATCATTCCCGATACCGCCAAAGAAAAACCCCAGGAAGGTGAAGTCGTTGCTCTCGGCACCGGCAAGCTCGACGACAATGGTAACAAGGTCGATTTCACGGTGAAAGCCGGCGACCGCGTGCTCATCAGCAAATACGGCGGGACCGAAGTCAAATTCGACGGCGAGAGCTATCTCATCATGCGTGAGGACGACATCCTCGGCATCCTCGCCTAAGTCAACGCACCGAACTCTCAACTCAAAACTAATAACTAAGAACTAACACCATGGCAGCAAAACAACTCCAATTCGACGAAGGAGCCCGTCAGGCGCTTCTACGCGGTGTCGAGAAACTGGCGAAAGCCGTCAAGGCGACCCTCGGGCCAGCCGGACGCAACGTCATTCTCGACAAGAAATTCGGCAGCCCCACCATCACCAAAGATGGTGTGACGGTCGCCAAGGAAATCGAACTCGATTGCCCCTACGAAAACATGGGCGCGCAGCTCGTGCGCGAAGTCGCCTCCAAGACCAGCGACATCGCGGGTGACGGAACGACGACCGCCACGGTTCTCGCCGAGGCCATCTACAAAGAAGGCCTCAAGAACGTGACCGCGGGTGCGAATCCGATGTCGCTTCAGCGCGGGATCAACAAGGCGGTCGAAGCGATCGTCGAAGAGCTCGCTCGCATCAGCAAGAAGGTCAAGGACAGCTCCGAGATCGCGCAGGTTGCGACCGTTTCGGCCAACTGGGATTCCACGATCGGCCAGATCATCGCCGACGCGATGGACAAAGTCGGCAAGGACGGCACCATCACGGTAGAAGAAGCGAAGAGCATCGAAACCACTCTCGACGTCGTCGAGGGCATGCAGTTCGACAAGGGCTACCTTTCCCCTTACTTCGTGACCAACGCCGAGAGCATGGAAGTCGTTCTCGAGAACGCCTACATTCTCATCCACGAGAAGAAGATCAGCAGCTTGAAGGACCTCCTTCCTCTGCTCGAGAAGGTCGCCAAAAGCGGTCGTCCGTTTCTCATCATTGCGGAAGACGTCGAAGGCGAAGCTCTCGCGACCCTCGTGGTCAACAAGCTACGCGGCACACTTCAGATCTGCGCCGTCAAGGCTCCGGGATTCGGTGATCGTCGCAAGGCGATGCTCGAAGACATCGCGGTGCTCACCGGCGGTCGTTGCATCACGGAAGATCTCGGCATCAAGCTCGAGAACATCCAGATCGAAGATCTGGGCGAAGCCAAGCACGTCACGATCGACAAGGAAAACACGACCATCGTCGAAGGCTCCGGCAAGTCGACGGACATCCAGGGCCGCGTGTCCCAGATCCGTCGTCAGATCGAAGAGACGACCAGCGATTACGACCGTGAGAAGCTCCAGGAGCGCCTCGCCAAGCTCGCCGGTGGTGTTGCAGTGATCAACGTTGGTGCTGCGACCGAGACGGAAATGAAAGAGAAGAAAGCCCGCGTCGAAGACGCCCTCCACGCGACCCGTGCGGCCGTCGAAGAAGGCATCGTCCCCGGCGGTGGTGTGGCTCTCGTTCGCGCTCAGAAGGCACTCGACAGCGTTTCGCTCGAAGGTGACGAACTCATCGGCCTCGGCATCATTCGTCGGGCGATCGAAGCCCCGCTTCGCCAGCTCGCAAATAACGCGGGACTCGAAGGTGCGCTCATCGTGCAGGAAGTGCGCAAGCGCAAGGGCAACGATGGTCTGAACATCGCGACCGGCGAATACGTCGATCTCGTGAAGGCCGGCGTCGTCGATCCGACCAAGGTAACCCGCAGCGCGCTGCAGAACGCCTCTTCGATCAGCGGACTGCTGCTCACGACCGAAGCGTTGATCACCGAAGCCCCTGAGAAGGAGAAGCCAGCCGGTGGCGGCGGTGCTCCCGACATGGGCGGTATGGGTGGAATGGGCGGCATGGGCGGAATGTATTAATTCCGACCAGCAAGCTCAGCCGGACGCCCACGGGCGCACCTGCTCAATTGCGACAGCCCCGACGAAAGTCGGGGCTGTTTTGCGTTTTTGGGGACGGGTTTTGCCTTCCCGTTCTGAAGCGAAGTGCAACACCACGTGCGCTGGGCTGAAAGCGTCGATCAACTCGTTGCTGCTCCGTGCCTTTTCCGCGGCGCTTTAGTCTGCTATGGATCACGGCATGGCAAATCCCGATGTCCGGTGGCAGCAGCGCTTGCAGAGTTTTCGCAAGGCTCATAGCAGCTTGTCGGGAGCGGCTGCGCTTTCGCGTGAGCGAAAACTGACCGACCTTGAGCAGCAAGGACTGATTCGGGCGTTTGAATTCACCTTCGAGCTCGGGTGGAAAGTCTTGAAGGATTATCTGGAGTTCATCGGCTTCTCTGAGCTGCGAGGGCCGAAGCCGGTGGTGCGGACGGCGTTTGCCCACGACGTCATCGAGGAAGGTGAGGATTGGATCGCGATGATCGAGAGTCGGAACCGCACGTCGCACACCCATAACGAGGAAACGGCGGTGGAAATCGCCACGGCGATTCTCACCCGATACGTCCCTGCGTTTGACGCGTTTCTGCGCCGCTTCACCGAATTCGAGGACGAGGAACCATGAGCGTCGACCACGGTATTCCGACAGGAACTCTGCAGCAGATCACTGACGTGCTCGCGCAGTTTCCGGAAGTGGATCAGGCGATTCTTTTCGGCTCGCGCGCCAAGGGGACGCACCGGCGGGTTTCCGATATTGATCTTGCGCTCGTGGGCCATGCGCTTGACCGGCAGACCATCGGCCGGATCGATGCCGCTTTCGACGATCTGCCAACGCCCTACGGATTCAGTCTCGTGATCATCGATGAGCGACTCGCCGCCGACGTTGCGGCCCACATCCGGCGGGTGGGAATCCCGCTTTTCCGAAGGCACGCTGTGCTGGTGCCGGTGTGAACGAAGCCGACAAGCGTGCGGATACCGTCGCACTCCGCCCTCAAATCGGCGGGGGATGAGTCGACCGGGAATGGCGAGCAGTCTGCAGTGCGACACCGCGGGGACATGGAGTGGCTTTGCGGACGCGCCAGAGTGAATCGGATCGATCCGGATTAGACAAATGCTGGGGATTGGGCGTCTGGGTTGTTGAACCGATTTTTCTCCTCCGTGCATTCCCGACAGCTTGAACGCCTATACGATGAGCATGCCTCGAGCGTCTTTGCGTTTTTGTTGAATCTGGCCCGGTCGGAAGCGGACGCGGCGGATTTGGTGCAGGAGGTGTTTATCAAAACGGCGCGCCGTCCGTTTTTCACGGTCCGGGAGCCTCGGCGGTATCTTTTGCGGGCGGCGCACAATGCGTTCGTGGATCTCGTTCGACGCGGAACGCGGCGGCGGGAGGCGGTCGAGGAGTTCCGGCTGGCCGGGGACCGCTTCTGGATCTCCGGGGAGGAATCCGAGGAGGTGGAGCGCTTGCTGGAGGAGTTGGCGGGACTGCCGGAGGAACAGCGGGCAGTGGTGCATCTCAAAATCTGGGAAGAGCTGACCTTCCGCGAGATCGCGAAAACCTTGGGCATCCCGGCGAACACGGCGGCGAGTCGTTACCGCTACGCGATAGACAAATTACGCGACGCGGCGCGTCTCCATTCTGAAAATGAAACCGTCTGATCCGGAAAAACTCCTGCGTTCGGTGTCCTTGCGGCCCGTGCCGTCGGGATTGCGGCGTCGCGTGCTGGCGGGACGGTCGCGGGGTGGGACGGTCTTCCGTCGGGCCGAGCGATCGGTGTGGGGGGTGATCGGCGTCGCGTGGGTGCTGATCCTGGCACTAAAATGGACGACTCCGGAGCTGCCGCGACCGGATGGGCAGGTCGACGTGGCGGCGACGATCCGCGGCTGGGAAGCCACGCGGCGCCTTGCGCTGACCGGTGAGCTGACTCCCGAAGTGCGGCGGATCGAGTTGGAAAGCTCAATCATTGTGAAACCAAGATCATGAAGAAGAAATTGTTCCGAATCGGGCTGGCGTTGGCGGCGTTGTCGGTGACGGTAATTGTGCTGGGATACGCGGCCGCAAATTGGTGGGGGGCGCTGGTCTGGGCGGAGACGGAGGCGCGGTTGCAAGCGCTGGGTGAGCCGCTGACGGTCGCGGAGATCCAGCCCACGCCGATCCCCGACGAGCTAAACTTCGCGGCGGCTCCGGTGTTTGCGGAGCTTTTCACGAAGCCGCGAGCGGATTGGCGCTTGGATGAGATCGAGAGCTTTCGCGGTGGCTTTCAACCGAAGTATTCGCATCTGGTCAATTTCGCGCGAGAGGTGGACGAAAGTTTTGATGGGTCGGAGAGCGAAGCGGCGCAGGTCGTGCTGGACGTCGCGGCGAGGGAGAAGCCGATTTGGGATGACGTCCGAGCGGCGGCGCTGAGGCCGGGAACGGTCTGGCCAGTGGATTACAGCGAGGGATTCGCGATGGGGATTCCTCAGGTTTCCATCATGATCACCTTGGCGCAGGGACTGGACGCCCAGGCCCGGGCCAAGCTGGAGCTGGGGGATTCCAACGGGGCCGCGAGGGACGTGGAGTTGACTCTCAATTTAGCGGACCGAAATCGAGATCCATTGGTCCTGATCTCACTGTTGGTGAGGGAGTCGTTGGTAGCGATGGCCATTCAGACGATCTCGGCGGGAATCGAGATGGGCGGGTGGTCCGAAGCGGAGCTGTCGAGATTCCAACGCCTGCTGGCGGAGATTCATCTCACCGTGGAAATGCAGCAGACGCTGCGGGGCGAGCGGGTTTCGTCGTTGCTCGAGATGGCTCGGTTGGATGCGGAAGGCACGCGGGCGCTCTCGCGGGTTTCGGGCGAAGATCCGCTAGGAAGTGTTGGGCTTCTTCTCTGGAGATTGCGACCGGCGGGCTTCGATGCATTGGATCGCTCGCTTTGGGCCACCTTCAACCAAGAATTTATTGACGGACTGCAGCAGCCGAAAGAATGGCCTGCGCGGCAAGCTGCGTTGGAAGCCTCGATGGCGAATCAGCGACAAAGCTTGCTGCAGATGATTCAGACCCCCCTGTCGCTGATCGCCGTCGACTCCTACGTGAAGTCAATCCCTCGCGCGTTCCACGTTCAGACGCAGGTCGATCTCGCGATGATCGCTTGTGCTATTGAGCGATATCGGCTGCGAAACGGAACGGTTCCGGGGGAACTAGGCGAGCTGGTGCCGGAGTTCTTGGAAACGGTGCCTCTGGATTTGATGTCGGGAGACTCATTGTGCTACCGGCGAACGAAGGGATCGGAAGACGGGTTTCTTCTCTACGGGGTTGGCTGGAATCTGGTGGATGATGGCGGCAGCGATCAGCGGACGTCGCCAAGAGCCTACGTAACGGCTGAAGATTGGGTATCGGGTAAATGGTAGAAGTGGGCGGGGTCGAAGTTTAGTCCGAAAGACATCAACCGCGCAGGTGGGAAACTCATTGCCTGCACCCGGCCTTCCCCGGCGCGCGTTGACGTGTCGATGGAGTCGACACTTTGGCTGGACGTGTCGAGAAACGGTGCCGAGATCGACACGTGCTAGGGTCCGATGCACGAGGCAGTTTGCTCCGGCTTTGTGCCTAGAAAAGACGGGATTTCTTTACATGATGTCGGTGACGCGATAAGGAAAACGCAGTTTTCTATACATGTCGTCGCTTCCGCTACTGCCGATCAAAAACGTTTTCTCGTTGGAGACGCGGGAGGTTTGGGGGGCGGTTGCGGAGGCGCATCGGCATCTGGCGGAGTTGAAAGGGCTGTGCGAGTCGCTGCCGAACCGAGCCATTTTACTCGATACGCTTGGAATTCAAGAGGCGAAGGATAGCTCGGAGATCGAAAACATCATCACCTCGCACGACGAGCTCTTTGCGGTGCAATCCGACGGAGCGGCCTCGGGAGCCGCGAAGGAGGTGCGGCATTACGTCGCGGCGCTGCGGGTAGGGTTCGAGGCGGTGCGGGCCTCGGGCCTCATTCGCTTGGAAACCGTCCTGGCCGTGCAGGCCGAGCTGGAGCAGAACCGCGCGGGGTTGCGGAAACTGCCGGGTACGGTCTTGAGAAACGAGACAACCGACAGAGTCATCTACGAACCCCCGCAGGAGGCCGCCGAGGTCGAAAATCTGATGGGCAATCTCATCGACTTCCTCCACGCCGACGATGGGCTGGATCCCTTGTTGCGGATGGCGATCGCGCATCATCAATTCGAGAGCATCCATCCCTTCTACGATGGCAACGGGCGCACGGGCCGAATTCTCAACCTCCTCGTGCTGCAGCGGGAAGGGTTGCTCGATCTTCCTGTGCTTTATCTGAGCCGCTACATCACGACGACGAAGCCAGACTACTACCGATTTTTGCAGACGGTGCGCGACGAGGGTCGCTGGGCCGAGTGGTGCCTTTACTTGCTGCGTGGTGTGGCGGTGACGTCGCGAAGTGCCGTGGGGTTGGTGAAAAATTTCCGGGAATTGATGCTCGGCACCAAACACGACCTGCGCGAGCGGCTGCCGAAAATCTACAGTCAGGATTTGCTCAACAATTTGTTCCGCCACCCTTACACGAAGATCGGATTCGTGGAGCGGGAGCTAGGCGTCTCCCGCATCACGGCGACCAAGTATCTCAATCAGCTCACCAAGGCGGGAATTCTGCGAAAAGAGAAGCTGGGCAAGAGCAACTTTTACATCAACGAACCCCTTTTCGCGCTATTGAGCGGGGTGAGCCTCGAGGACTCATGAACAAAGCCGAGACGGAGCTCGGCGACGTGAACCAGATTCCTGAGGTCTTCTCGGGATTTCAGAAGGATCTCTACGCGGCCGTCGCTTAGTCTTAGTGAATACCGTCACCAATCTCCGCGAACCGACTTTCCGCCATGGGCACGTCGTCGTGGAGCAGCGCGGGAAGAAAGAGGACGACGAGCTTGAGCTGGAATTTCGCAGGATCTGTGACGGCCAGAATTCGCAAGATGGTATGCTCCCACTCGAGATCCGGTTTTCCAACAAGATGGTAATGTCTTCTGGGCTACAGCTTGCCGACCTCGTCGCCAGGCCGATCGGACTCAGCGTTCTAAGAAGCGGGCAGCCCAATCAGGCATTCGAGGTTCTGAAGCGCAAATTCTTCTGTGCCGGAGGGCGAGAGAAGGTGGGTGAGGACTTCGATGGATGGGGGCTCAAAATCTATCCCCCCAGAAAAAGCGAAAGGCCCCGATGATGCTCACCGAGGCCACGACGCCGACCGGTTTCTCCCAATCCACTTGTCGGCAAAGTAGTAGCCCGCCCCGCGGGTTGCAACCCGCAATCGAAGGGTCGCGGATCGAGACGATGCGGGTGATGAATACGTTGGTAACGTTTGCTCGGCCGTGGATTTGGGTAGCGGTGGGTGGTCGTCGGGGTGGCGGCTTGACAAAATGGTGGGAGACTTATAATTCCGCGCCGATGAAAACTTTTTACCAGAATCGGTGGCGCACGATGCTTCGTTCAGTTGTCTTACTTGCTGCGCTGGCTCTCGTTCGGGTGAGTGTCGCTGGGAACGTTGATCTCAAGATTTCGGCGATTCCGAAGGAAGAGTCTTCCGATAAAGACCGGGCGGGAAACACCGCGGTCGCCACCTCCGAGGGGTTCTATAAGATTGCTCTCAAGAACAACTCGCTGATCAACGACACGCCGGCGTTGCGGGCTGAGTATCGGGTCTTTTTTCTGATCGACGACGGGAAAACGAATCGACGGGACGCGGAGTTGAAGCGGGAGTCGGGTGCGGAGGATGTCCCCGTGATCCCGGGAGGGGAGAAGTTTGAGTTCGTCACGAAGGCGGTGAAACTCCGGGCGAAAAGTTTGGCTTCGGGCTACTACTACACCAGCGGCCGACGGGATACGTCGCGTGACGAGTTGGAGGGGATTTGGGTCCGGGTTCTGGATGGCGACGAGGTTGTGGAGGAGTTTGTCCATCCGTCGTCGTTGAAGCGCGACCAGAAATTCGACTGAGATCGGATCCTGTCGCGGTGGCGGAATCGAATGGGCGGGTTGATGGAGACTCGCCTGGCTGATTGGGGTCGGTGGGGCGATCCGCGCGGTATGACGGGGCGATGAGTGTTTCGTTGCCCTTTTCGGATCGGAGGGTGTCGGGGGCGCGATGAAGATGAATGGGGTGAAGGGAAGGTTGTCGGCGGCGGATGCGGGGGAGTTGCTCGTCGTTTTGAAGCAGCGGTTTGCGGCAAATCCGGAGCGTCACGCGCAGATCGAGTGGAAGGAGCTGCTCGCTCGCTTGGAGGGGGGTGCCGGGAAGTTATGGTCGCTGGGAGAGATGGAACGGACTGGGGGGGAGCCGGACGTGATCGGGCGAGATTCCAAGACGGGGGAGTTCGTTTTCATGGATTGCTCGTCTGAGTCGCCGGCTGGGCGGCGGGGTGTTTGCTATGACCGCAGGGCGCTCGACTCGCGGAAGGAGCACAGGCCGAAGACGAGCGCGGATGATCTGGCGACGGAGATGGGTGTGGAAATGCTAACCGAGGAGGAATACGGCGAACTCCAGACGCTCGGGGAGTTCGACCTGAAGACGTCGAGTTGGGTCAGGACGCCGGAAGCAATCCGGGAGCGGGGCGGGGCACTCTATTGTGAGCGGCGCTTCGGGCGAGTGTTTGTCGGACACAACGGGGCGCAGTCGTATTATGGAGTGCGCGGATTTCGGGCGGCTTTGAGAGTCTGATTTCGGAAATACAGGGGAACCACAGATGGCACGGATTTCACGGATGGTGAGCCCCGGCTTCACGCGTTTTTCGTTTGAGATGCCCGGGGGGCGATCATGGCGCGGGCGTGGGATCGGGTTGGCGGAGGAAGAGGTAGTAGCGTTTTTCGTTTTTTCGGAAGAGTTCGTCGGAGACGAGGACGGGGGGGATTTCACCGAATTCCGGGGTGAAGTTGTTTCGGAGCGTGCGGTCGGACATGAGGTAGGCACCGGGCTGTCCGGTGCGCCAAGCGTCGAAGGCGTCGCCTTTCTCGGTGAAGCGGAGGGTGTCGAGGTAGAGGAGAAGGCTTTCGTCGCGGGCGCGGAGGATCGTGATTTCGTCGATCCCGTTCTGGTCGGCGGTGCGGCGGACGTCGGCGGCGAAGTTCACGAGGCCGGGGGTGTCGTTGGCGTAACCCCAAGGGATGAGGCCGAGGAAGTAGCCGCCGGTGAAGAGGAAGCCGAAGAGGCTGAGTGCGCCGGCTCCGACACGGGCGCGGCGGTCGGACCAGAGGGCGGCGGCGAATTCCACGGCGAGGAGGGCCATTGGTGGAATGATCGGGTAGATGCGGTCGACGCGCTTGGCGGGAATGAGCGTCATGAGGACGAGGCCGCCGCCGGCCCAGAGCAGGAGCCAAAGGGTGCCGGGGTTCGCGCGGACGCGTTGGCGGACGGTGGGGAAGAGAAATGGCAGGGCGAGGAGAGCGGCGCTCCAAGGGAGAAATTTGTGGAGGACGTGCGGGAAGTAAAACCAGATGGGCTGCGGACGTTCGTCGTCGCGGGCGCCTGCTTCGAAGCGGGAAAAGAGTTCGCGCACGACGACGTCGTCGTAGAATGCGTCGTTCGTCAGGAGGCCGCCGACGCCCCAAGCGAGGAAGAGGGCGAGCGGAACGACCCAGGTCCACCAGCCGCTCCAGACCAGTCGGCGGCGGTCGCGGGGTTGCGCGAGGATGGCGAAGGCGAACATTCCCGGCAGAAGAAAGACGTAGAGGACGGGTCCTTTGGTGAAGAGGCCGGCGGCCATTGCGGCGAACACGATCCAGCGGTCGCGGGTGGTCCACGGGGTGCCGGATGAGACGCGCAGGTAGATCATCCAGCCGATGACGAAGATCGTGGCGGCCAGCATCATGTCGGTGCGAACGAGAGTGGCGAGGCGGGGGGTCAGGAGGTTCAGCCCGTAGGCCGCCGCGGCAAGGAACGCGCCGGGCGGGCCGAGCAGGGCGCGCCCGCTCGCAACGAGGAGGGCAAGGACGCCGAACGCACAGATCAGCGAGGGGAGCCGATGGGCGGCGTCCCAGGGGAGGCCGATGGCGCGGAACGCGGAGGACGCCCAGCCGTAGAGCGGCGGCTTGGAGGCTGAGCGCCCGCGTGGGGTGGTTTGGTAGAGGAGTTCGCCGGTCTCGGCGATCTCGTAGGCGACGTAGGCTTGTTTGGCCTGGTCGTAGTTGTCGAGGTGCCAGGGGAAGTTCCCGAGCGTGAAGATGATCGCGAGGAGGCCGAGGAGCGCGAGGTAGGCGTGGGGGCTGGTCGGGATGGCTTCGAGGAATGAGGCCGCGCGGTCGAGCCGCGGCGTCCGCGCATTGCCGGTCGGCGCGTTAAGCATGGCGACGGCGGAGGGCGGTGAGTCGGGCGGTGACGGCTCGGGCGACGGCGTCGCCGTGCGAGCGGGCGTATTTCCAGACGAACCAGGCGACGCCGAGCGAGAGGAGGATCGAGACGGTGACGTCGGACAAGTGGTGCGCGCCGAGGGCCATGCGGGACCACGCGATGAGGAGGGCGAGGAGCAGCGGAAGGATTCCGATGAGCGGACGCGCGAACAGCACGACGCCCGCGAACCCCACGGCGGTGGCGGTGTGGCCGGACGGGAAGGCGTTGAACTTGGAATTCCCCACGGTGAGTTTGCCTTCGTGGAATGGGCCGTGGAAGCCGACGCCATTTTTCTTCTCGTCGCGCGGGCGGACGCGACCGGTCGTGAGTCGCGAGGTGTTCGCGAGCATTCCGGCGAGGGTCGACGCGATCATGGCGGCGACGAGAATGCGGGTCCATTCGGGGCGGCGGAGTCGCCAGGCAAGGACAGCACCGAGGCCGCCGATGATCATGAGCTGCGGCCAGTCACCGTATTTGCTGATGGCGCCGATGGTGCGGGCCTCGGAGGTTTTCTTCCAGCCTTTGCCTTGCGCGGTGACGATGCCGTCGCGGACCCGAGTGTCGTAGTGGAAGGCGGTCGCAACCAAAGCGCCGGAGAAGAGGACGAGGAAAACGACGAGGAGAATGCGCGAGGGCTTCATGAAGCTGGGTGCCGAGGCAATCGCAAATGCGGCGAGGGCGCGAGCCCCGTTTTTTGCTTGGCGGGGTGGCAGATGCTGCCAGAGATTCCCGCCGTGGTGATCCGGAAATTTTTTGGTGGGGCAGGTTTTCGTGCGGTGTCGGTCGGTGCTTTGCTGGCCTTGGTCGGCTGTAGCGCGATCGAAACGGAACGGCGACCGACGGCGGGGACCCGTTACCTCGGTCAGGGATTGCCGATCGCGGCGACCGAGCGGGCGCAGGCGTCGATCGTGGCGAGCGAGACCGTCGCGCCAGCGGACGCGCCGTCGATCTACGCGGATTCGGCGATTCTGATCGATGCTTCGACGGGACGGACGGTCTGGGCGAAGAACGCGGACCAACGTCGACAAGTGGCCAGCACGCAGAAGCTGCTGACGGGATTGATGGTGGCCGAGCGGGGGAATCTGGACGGCCAAGTCACGGTGCAGCCAGCGGACACCCGGGCGGAGCCGACGAAGCTTTACGTGAAGGCGGGCGAAACGTACGCGCGCCGTCCGTTGCTGACGACGCTGATGGTGAAGAGCTGCAACGACGTGGCGGATTTATTGGCGAGGGATCATTCGGGGAGTCCGGCGGCCTTCGCGCAGGCCATGAATCGTCGAGCCGCGTCGCTCGGGGCGACTTCGAGCTACTTCGTCAATCCGCACGGGTTGCCGGGGAGCCAGTATTCCACGGCTCGTGACGTTGGGCGGATTGCGTTTGCGGCCTACCGAAATTCCGACCTTCGATCGATGATGCGGTTGCCGAGTTACACGTTCCGCTACCAAGACGGGCGGACGAAGACGTTGGAAGCGACGAACAAGCTGCTCAAGACGTCGTCGATGTATAACGGAATGAAGACCGGATACACGGTGGCAGCCGGGCGTTGTCTGGTCACCAGCGCGTCGTTCGGCGGCCGCAGCTTGATCCTCGTGCAGCTCGGAAGTAAGACGTCCTACATCTTCGACGACGCGGACCGCATGATGCGCTGGGGATTTTCGCAGGGGGGCGGCGGGCTTTTCAGCTCGCTGTAAAGCCAAGGGCGTAACGCCGGAGTTTAAAATTTGCCGTCGTTTGGCGAGCGCAGGACCTGAAAGCGTCAGCGTGACGCCCACGTCCAGTCTGGGCGGTTGAGCGCGTCCCGAGGTTCGTTCACAGAAGCCGGAAGTTTTGAGTCGTCCCGACCGTTCCAGCCGAGGCTGTGAAGCGTGAAGCTGTCGGGCGATGTCCGGCGATAAGCGAAGTGGCGGCCACCGATGACGTCCCGGGGAAGTCGGTCGATGAACTCGGGAAGAAGCTCGCCGAGGCGCTGTGGGAGGTCAGCGTGCCGGAGGCGGAATCGTTCCAGCGCGCAAGCGAGCCGGGCTTGATCGACGCGAGATTGGGCGAACGCGGCTCGCCGGGCGGCGGCTCCGAACGCGGGTAAAGTGAGAACGGTCAGAGGGGTGCGGAACATTTCGAAATCGTCCCGCCGGATGGAGCGGATCCGGGCGTTCCACTCGGCGACGGCGGCGACGTCGACGATCTCGTTCGCGATCACGGTGTCGAGATACTCCTGCGAGAGGGTCAGATAGCGTGCGCGGTCTCGCGCCCTCCATCCGCTCGGTCGAAGCCCCCAGATAAAATACGACAGAGCGCGGGTTCGTTTTTCGACGGTGGCATTCGAGATGTCGACGATCGCGAAGAAGGCGGACGCCTTGAAGTCGAGTTGGTCGGAAGCCTGAAGGAAGAGAACGCGCTCGCCGCGGACACTGTCGGCAAATCGCCGCAGAGGATGAACGCGGGAAAGCCGGTCCTGGATGGCTGCCAAGTCTGGGCCGCTCCACGTTTGCGCGGTCGTTCCCTCTTCCACGACCCGGATGGCTTCGAGGAGCATGGATTGTTCGAGGAGTGAACTGACGAGGAGGGAGGGCTCGTTCGAGTGGGCAGCCAGGTCGGTGATGAGGTGGAAATCCGCGAGTGCTTCGCTGGGCGAGTCGTCGGCAAGGGCGGCCATCCCGCGCGCGGCAATCACCTCAGCCGCTCTCGCGAGGGGTTTCAGGAACGGCATCGAGAAATTAAAGCTGCCGTCCAGAGAGATCGGCCAGGACGACTCGGGTCGGTCGGCGGCGGCGCGGAGTCGGGTGATGATTTCCGCCATCGGCGCGAGCCCGTCCGAGACGATGGCGGCCGCGTCGCGAGCGGTGCCGGAGAAATCTGCTTGGAATCCGCGGGCCAGTCCGACGATGTCACTGGCGTGATCGCTCGGCAATTCTGCCGGAAGCCGCAGCAGGCTGAGGTCGGCCGCGGCGACCACGGTGGGATCGGTGGCGAAGAGCTGGCGGAAAATCGGAGCGGCGGCCATGTTCCGATCGTCTGGCAGCGGGGCAGGTCGAATGTCAGCAACCGCCAGCGGCTCGCCGAGCTGCTCCAGTTTCTGCTGGGCCACGCGCCAAGCCATCTGGCCGGAGACGTTTTCGAAACCGTAGTAGGCCGCGATCGCGAGGAAGGGGGATAGGATAATCAGAACCAACGTCCAAACGAGGAGTCGTCGAAAACTCCGCGACACCCTGCGGTCGGAAGTGGAGCGTCCCATAAACTGACTCTACGCGAGAAGCGCAGGTCGCGCAATTCAGCGCCGGTAAGTCTTGAAAGGAAGGTCGAGCGACAGCTCGGCTGGAAGGGGTGGGACAAGGGTCGTTCAAAAATGTTCAAAAAAAATTTCGAAATCTATTGACGGTCGAGCGTCCGGCCATTACTCCACTGGCATGATCCATGCTGGATGGGGCAATTAACCACGCCCAACCAACGTGGCTGACTCAGGAAGGCGAAAGCTCGACTGGGTCACAAAAACCAAAACAAAGAACAAAACAACCTTATGAAACTCGCAAACAAGTTCGCTGCAGTTTTCACCAGTGCCGCTCTCCTTTCCGGAACAGCGCTCATGGCTGGAGACGGCAAGACCTTCAAAGAATACAAGGAAGAAGTCATCATCGAAGAGCCAGTTCAGTGGTGGAATGCTGACCTCAGCACTGGCTGGGACAGCCTTTACATGTTCCGCGGTGTGAACGTCCTTCCCGGCTTCGAAGACTACGGCTCGAGCCTCTACTGGACTGATCTCAGCGTTACGTTCAACCTGTCCGAGAATGATTTCCTCACTCTCGGTTCCTGGGTTGCCTTCGGCATCTCGGAGACCAGCTACAAGGAATTCGACGGGTATGCGGCTTACACGCACACCTTCGGCGATCTCGCGGTTAGCCTCGGATACACCTACTACCACATCCTCAGCGAAACCTTCGGTCTCTACTCGCACGAGTTGAGTGCCGGTGTGGCATACGCCATCGCTTTGGGCCCGGTCACGGTGACTCCTGGTATCAACTACTTCTTCAACGTTGGGCCTAAGCCTGGTCAGCGTGGTTTCGTCGAGCAGGCGGCCAGCTACCTCGAAGGTCGCATCGACGTCGAGATCCCGATCTATCAGGATATCGTCGCTCTTACGCCTTGGACTTCCTTCGGCACCAACTTCCGCTACAACCTGACCGAGAACGACAATCCGCCGTCCCCGTTCATTGGCGGAAACGACTTCCAGGCCGGTGTTGCTCTCCCGATCGCTCTCAGCGAAGTGGTCAGCGTTGCTCCTTACGGTGCATACAGCTACCAGTGGAACGACCTCATCGGCACCGACCCTCACACCTTCTGGGGTGGTGGTTCGGTGACCTTCTCCTTCTAAGCGAGAAGCTCAGACAAACTTAGTTCGAAGGCCCTCTCTGCGAAAGCAGAGAGGGTTTTCGCGTTCTTGCGCCGTCGAAATTTTGCTTGGCAGCTTGCGGCGGTGTCATGAAGAGCTTGAGAAAGATCTTCGCAGCATCGAAACGGCAGGCTCGATTCTGCGGATTATGCCGCTAGGATCGCCAAGAACGCGCGATGGAAGAGACTTGGACCGAATGGACGATCGCCGGAATGGCTTGGATCGAGCAGTCCGGATGGGTGGGATGGCTGTGGTTCATCCTTTTCTACACCCTGAGCTGCGTTTTTTTTCTCCCCGGCTCGTTGCTCACGGTCGGCGCTGGAGCCGCCTATGGCTTTTGGTCGGGCACGTTGCTGGTTTCCATCGCCTCGATGGTCGGTGCGATGGCGAATTTCGCCACGAGCCGATACCTGCTTCACGGTTGGCTCCAGCGTAAGTTTGAGCGCAGTCCGCGGTTTCATTCCCTCGACCACGCAATCGCTACGGACGGCTGGCGGGTCATTCTCCTCAGTCGAATTTCGCCGATCCTTCCCCACAGCATCGTGAGTTACGCCTGCGGATTGAGCACGATATCAATGACGCGTTACGCGCTGGCTTCCTGGATCGGCTTTATTCCAATCAGCGCAGCCTACGCCTACACGGGTGCCGCGCTCGGGAAGCTCGCTCGAGCCAAGGCGGGCCTGCACCACGGCTCGGATTCGTGGATCTTCTACGGCTTGGGCTTCGTTGTGACCATCGTGGTAACGGCCTGGTCGATGAAGATTGCCGATCGGGCGCTTCGAACGAAAGTTGAGGTTCCGGCGGACGGGGTCACTGGCTCCACTGTTGGAAGCGGAGCACCCGGGGAAAAGTAGTTTCTGCGCGGTTGCTCGGGGAGAACGAGTCGGAAAGGGAGGAAATCAAGTCGAGCGAGAGCGAACGCAACGGACGGCGACGTGCTGGGTCTGAGGTAGAATGAATTTACGAACCGTCACGGCAACCCTTGCGACGGAGAATTCTCGGAGAACGGTATCGGCGATCTCATCGGCAAGCGTCTCGATAAGATTCCGCGGTCGGACTGTCGCAATTTGCTCAATCCGAACGACGATCGCGTGATAATCGACCGTTGCCTCGATTTGATCAGGCAGAAAGTGGAACGATCGGAGCGGATGGATTACGAGATCGACGAGAAGGTCCTGTGGTTCGGCCCGCTCGGAATCGGGAACCCCAATGCGAGAGGAGACGCTGAGGCCGTAGATCTCGATGGAATCGTCGGTGTTCACCCGAGGAGCTGGCGGAGGACGGTAAGATTCTCGACGATCGCAGCGGGCTGCGCACCGAGCAACTTGTCGATCGGATCGAATCCGGTCGTGACGGCGATCCCGAGGATCCCCCCGTGGCGGGCAGTTTCTATGTCGTGAACCATGTCGCCGACGAACGCAGTTTCCGCTGGTTCCAGGTCGTGAGTGGCGAGAATTTCGAGGATCTTCTCCCGTTTGTCCATGATCCCGACGTAGGGCCGTTCGAACCGGTCGCGAACCCCGAGTCGAGAGGCCTGCGTCTCGAAGTGACTCGCCTGGATGGTGCTCAAGAGGAACACTCGCCGCGCGGCTTGGTCGCAGAAGTCCAGAAATTCCACCGCGCCGGGAAGCAGTGTAACGTCGTCCTGCAGTCCGGCGAAGTGGCGTTCGTATAGCTCGTCCAGCCCCTCGGCGGTCGCCTCTGGAAGCAATTCGGCGTAAAACCCCGAGAATGGAAGCCGGAAATGATGCCGAAACTCTTCGCGGGTTAGCGGCTTCTTGCCGTATTCCCGGAAAATCTCATTTGTCGCTGCCAGGACGGGGCCAAGGTCGTCGACGAGCGTGCCGGACCAGTCGAGAAGAATATTTTTGATCATGAATCGGGGATGGCTGTGCGAAAACGAGGTTTACCAGGCAATGCCGGGAAGCGGGAACGATAGTGAGCGGCTCAGCAATGAGCAAAAGATTCTCGCGATCGGCGGCGCATCAGATTTGCAAGCCGATGCGACGAGTCGGGTAGAAAGCCCGAGGGAATCTGCGAAGGAAAGATCGAGTTGACGACGGGTGGGGATTCTGTATTCTCCACCTCTCTGTCAATGCGGGTGTAACTCAGTGGTAGAGTGCGACCTTGCCAAGGTCGATGTCGAGGGTTCGAATCCCTTCACCCGCTCCACTCCGTGATTTCGACGGGTTCTCGAGGGGTTCCCGATAGCGTCGGGTGGATCCAACCCCGGCCTAGATCGACGAGGGGCTCAATGAATAATCATACAGCTTCTTGCCTTTAAATTAAGCGTCAGATTCCGCGTTGCTGGGAACCAGACAGGAGTCATTGCGGAGGGATGCAGCGTAGGGTCCCGCGGGTGGAGCGTGCCGCTGGTGACGCTAAAGGAATTGGATTTCGGCTAGCGGCTGAGATCGCGTTTGGGCGGTCGAGATGACCGGTGGCGAAGGGGATCGTCCACTCTGCCACGGAGGTTAGTCCGAATCAGGTTCGAATGATTTCCGCGTGGCTCCGCGGATCTCCAGACGCCCCGGTGCAACCATGCGCGAGGTGCCTAATACGGTGATTAAATTCTTCCCCGAACCTCGAAGATGCTCCGCGAAACCGTGGCTCAAACGGTAAGCACCCGTTCCAGAATGGCGACGTCGAGCGGCCGGAGAAACGCCGGACACCTTGTGATGCGTTGGTTTGAGCGGCTCGAGCGTTGAGGCTTGGATCGGTGATTCCGTGGGGCCGACGACGGAGCTATTTCCCGCGGGGGTCGAGCGCGTCGCGGAGGGCGTCGCCGAGAAAATTCAGCGCCAGCAGGGAGATCGCCATCGCCGCGGCGGGAAAAACGATCATCCACCAAAAGCTGCGCACGGGGTTGATCGCGCCAGCCCCGTCCGCGAGAAGTGATCCGAGGCTGGCCATCGGCGGTTGGATGCCGAGGCCGAGAAAGGAGAGGAAAGACTCGTCGATGATGACGGATGGAATCGTCAACGTGAGGTAGATAATGATGACGCCGATGAGATTTGGCAGGAGGTGCCGGAGAAGAATGCTGACGTGGGATTGACCGAGCGCGCGCGCGGCGAGGACGTATTGGCGGGTTTTGAGAGCGAGGACCTGACCGCGAACGATGCGCGCCATGGTTAGCCATTCGATCACCCCAAGCGAGACGATCAGAATCGCGATCCGGGAATAACTCACGAGCCATTCCCAACCTCGCTCGGCGGCGAAATTTTCCAGAGTGGAGTTGAACGCGTTGATTGCGACGAGGATGAAGATCAGTCGTGGGATGGAATAGAGGACGTCGACGAATCGCATCATCGCAGCGTCGACCCGGCCACCGACGTAGCCCGAGATCAACCCGTAAGCGGTGCCGATGATCAGACTGACGGCCGCGCCGCACAGCCCGACCAGCAACGAGAGTCGGGTGCCGGTGAGGACCCGGTAGAGCAGGTCCCGCCCGTTGAGATCCGTCCCGAAGGGATGAGCCAAGGACGGCGCGGCGTTTTGCAGCTCACTGGGATTCCGGTAGGACTCCGGGATCACGAGCGGACCGAACAACGCGGCGAAAACGATGACGGCGAGGATCACCCCGGACGTAATGGCGACCGGATTCGAGCGGAGGCGGCGCCAGGCTTGAGGATCAGCCATCGAGTGCGATCCTCCGGTCGAGCATCGTGTAGGCAATGTCCACGAGCAGGTTGAAGACGACGAGTAGAACGCAATAGACGATCACAACGCCACCGAGCAGGAAGCCGTCACGGTTCTGGATGGAATTCACGAAAAAGCCGCCCGCGCCCGGAATGTTGAAGATGGTCTCCACGACGATCGAGCCGGTAAGGAGGTGGGCGGCCAGCGGCCCGAGAAACGAGATCACCGGGAGAATGGCGACTCGTAGGGCGTGTTTGTAGAGCACGGTGCGGCCCGTCAGGCCTTTGGCGTAGCCGGTGCGAACGAAATCCTGATGCAGTGTCTCGAGGAGGCTGCTTCGCATGAGCCGGGCGATGTAGGCGACGTAAGGGGCAGCGAGAACGATCGACGGCAGGATAAGGTGGGAAAGCCCTCCCCAGCCACCGACCGGAAACCAACCGAGCGTGAGCGCGAAGACGAGAATCGCGAGTGGCCCGGTGACAAACGACGGCAACGAGATCGCGAGCAGAGCGACGAACATCGCGCTCGTGTCTCCCCACGTCCGGTGGCGAAACGCGGCGAAGGCACCGAGCCACACGCCACCGAGAGTGGCGATCACGAACGCCGTCGCGCCCAGAACGAAGGTCACCGGCAGAGTCTGGGCGAGGATCTCGTTCACGGAGCGGTTCCGGTATTTCGTCGAGAGCCGAAGATCGCCGCGGGCCAAGTCGGCGAGGTAGCCGCTGTATTGCTGCCAGAGCGAGCCGTCCAACTTATACTTGGCGAGCAGCTGCTTCTCGATGGCTTCCGGGATTTTCCGCTCGCCGTCGAAAGGCCCTCCGGGCGAAAGCCGGATTAGAAAAAACGTCGCTGTGACGACGAGAAAGAGCACGACGCCCAGGGCGATGAATCGGCGAATGACGAAGGCGACCATGTCTCGCGCGGGAGATTGGCAAAGATCGGGGGCGTGGGGAAGCGTTGCGTGAGAATTGGCGTGGGACCGGTGGCGTCGCATCGTCCAAAGCCGGGCTTGCGTTTGTCGGTGCAGCGGGTTCACTCGGCGGCGTGGAGACGGAACTACCGAAGATCGACCTGCATCGGCACCTCGACGGAGCGATCCGACTCGAGACAATTCTGGAGCTCGGCGAGAAATACGACCTCGGATTGCCGGCCAAGACTCTGGAAGGCTTACGCCCATTCGTGCAGGTCGACACTCCCCAGCCGGGGCTGCTCGCCTTTCTGGAGAAATTTCGTTGGATGGTCGGGGTGCTCGTCAACGCGGAGGCGTGTCGTCGCGTCGCTTACGAGAACGTAGCCGACGCGAAAAAAGAGGGGTTGGATTACGTCGAGTTGCGGTTCAGCCCGGTTTTCATGGCGCGCCCTCACGGATTGAGCCCCCGGGCGGTCGTCGAGGCAGTGATCGACGGCGTGCAGGCCGGAGAGCGCGAGTTCGGAGTAAAAACGGCCCTGGTCGGGATCATCAGCCGGACTTTCGGCGTCGGGTCCGGGTGGGACGAGCTCGAGGCGTTGCTTTCGCATTGGAACGACATCACCGCCATCGATTTGGCAGGGGACGAAGCCAATTACCCACCGGAGCTTTTTACCGAGCACTTCTCCAAGGCGCGGGACGTGGGATGGAAAGTAACGGTGCACGCCGGTGAAGCGGGCGGACCTGAGGGGGTCTGGACGGCAATCCGAATGCTGGGGGCGACGCGGATCGGACACGGTGTGCGGGCCGCTGAGGATCCGCGCTTGATCGATTATCTGCTGGAGAACCGGATTGGGCTCGAGTGCTGCCTGACTTCAAACGTGCAGACGAGCACGGTGAAGAATTACGCCAGCCACCCCCTCAAAGCGTATCTTGAAGCGGGCCTGTTGGCGACGATCAACACGGACGATCCGGGGATCAGTGGCATTGATCTTGCGCACGAGCTTAACGAAGCCGCCCCGGCCGCTGGCCTCAGCGCCGAACAGATCGATCAAGCCCGCCGGAACGCGGTGGAGATCGCGTTTGCTTTCGACGGAGAAGGTCGTCGGTAGCAGACGCGCGGCAAATCACATTCCCAGTTGTTATTCCAGTGCGCAATATCACGCAGCTGGTGTAGATTGCTCTGCGCATGGCAACTCAGCACGTCACCACCAAACCCGGTGTGCGTCCAAGTTCGATCCGCCCGACGCAGGAAGCGGTCGTCCTTTTCGTGACCCTGACGGCTTGTGCGCTCTTTGGATCGATCCTCACGAACCGCATCGCCGAGCGGCTTCTGTTCGATGGAATGCAGGGCGACGCGCAGGATATCGCGCGGTCGGCTGCGCTGCTGATCGACCCGGTCTTGCATGAAGAGCTCGCTGCCAGTCGAACGATGTGGAGTGATCAACACAAGGAAGCGCTCGAGCCATTGATCTCGCTGCACCGAAGTTTCCCCGAGATCACCCGAATCCGGAGTGTGCGTCGGAACGGGGCGCAACTCACGGTCGTCCTCGATACGGAGACCGTCGCGGGGGAGATCGGTCTCACTCGTCCGGTCGATCCACAGGCGATCGGCGAAGTTTTGTCTGAAGCAGACGTGGGCGAACGGGCGGTTCTGGAGAAAGCGATCCAGCAGGACGACGTCGCGGCCGAGACGATGACAGACCCGACGCAATACGGCAGTTTCCTTTCCGGGGCCGCGCCATTGCCCGACGGCAGTGGCGCGGTCGAGGCCGAGCTGGACGTCGCGGCGCAAGAATACTCGCTCGGCGAAGTGCAGGCTTGGGCTCGAGCCGGCGGTGCGCTGGCCATTCTGGCGTCCGGGATCGTCTCCGTAATCTTCTTTTCGATTCGGTCGGCGCACGTCGCAAGCCTGACGACCGGTGCTGAGACGGCCCACAGCCATTCGTGGCTTCAGCGTCGTAACGAAACGCTTGTTCGCGCGCTGGGGCAGATCGTTCTGCATCGTGGTCTGAAGGATGACGTGCTGCTCTGGGACGGTGAGACGGGGCAGTTGCTGGGGACCAATCACGAGAACATGCCGCTGACGCTTCAGGGTTGGCTGGAGCGCGTCCATCCTGATGACCGGAAGCGCGTTGAGAGAATGATCGCCGAGATCAGTCCGACCGAACCGATCTTCGAGTCGGAATACCGGGTCCGCCACGACAATGGCGAGTGGTGTTGGTTCCACGAACGCGGGTCGTTGGCTGCGGGCGAGAGCGGTGAGGAATTTGCGGCGGCCGACAGCGTCCTCCTCGAGATCACCGACCGCAAAAGGGATCAGGACGAGCGGGCAATCCTGGCACTGATCGCGAGCCACACCTACGACGGAGTGTCTCTGACCGACCGCAAAGGTCGCATCGAGTGGACGAACTCGGCGTTCGAGCGGATCACCGGACATTCGAGCAAAGCCGCCCGGGGCCAGAATCTTGCCAGCTTGCTCGCCCGTTCCGAAGCGCCCAGTGAAGTCAGCAGCCTGCTCGACGAAGCGCGCAAGGGAGACGGTCGGGTCGCGCAGATCGAGCTGACCCGCGATAGCGGCGAATCCTACTGGGCGCAGCTCGAGCTTCAGCCGCTCATGGACGAGAACAACGAGATCAGCCGGCTCGTGGCCATTCAGAGTGACGTGACGAGTGCGAAGGAGTCTGAGCGGCGGCTGGTCATGGCTAAAAACGCGGCCGAGGCGGCGGACCGAGCCAAAAGCGAGTTTCTGGCGGTCATCAGTCACGAAGTTCGCACGCCGTTGAATTCGATCATCGGCTTCACGAACCTGCTTCTCGAGGGTCAACTTTCCGACCAGCAGCGCGACTACATCGAGACGATCCGCTCGAGTGGCGACAATCTCTTGCTGCTCATCAACGACATCCTCGATTTTTCAAAATCCGAAGCCGCTTCGGTCCGCTTGGAGAGGAAGCCATTTGCCATCCGGCCTTGTTTGGAGGAGGCGCTCGACGTGCTCGCGCAGAATGCAGCCATCAAGCGGCTGGAATTGATCTGTGACATCGGGCCGTCGGTTCCTGAGGTCATTATCGGCGACCGGGCCCGGCTTCGACAGATCATCCTGAACTTGGCGGGCAACGCCGTTAAATTCACGGGAGAAGGTGAGGTCGCGATCATCGTTCGCGTTGCCTCGTCGGAAGGTGAGAACGTTCGGATACGCTTTGACGTCTGCGACACGGGCCCGGGCCTGACCGCCGAGCAGGAAGCTCGGTTGTTCAAGCCTTTCAGCCAGGCGGATTCTTCGGTGACGCGCAAGTTCGGCGGGACTGGCCTCGGGCTGGCAATTTCCAAAAGTCTGGTCAATCTCATGAAGGGCGAAATTGGCGTGATCAGCCGTCCCGGGGAGGGTTCGAGTTTCTGGTTTGAGATTCCCTGCACGCCCGCGGGTGACGGTTCGTCCCGCCTCGCGGCTGCCGAGCGGCTGGAAGGATTGCGAGTTCTGCTGGTCGAAAAAAACGCAGCGCAGCGGCAGGTTCTCCTCGGTCTGCTTGTTGGGTGGGGCATTCACGTCGAGGCCTGTCGCAGCGGACGGGAAGCCATTTTTGCCGCGGACCACCGACGCTTCGACATTGCGGTCGTCGACGCTTACCTCTCTGACATTGACGGTCACGGGTTGATCGACCGGTTGCGGCGCACCCCGCGTGGCGGATCTGCCTCGGTGATCCTCATGACGCCGACGAGCCTCGGAACGGAGCTGGAATCAATGATTACGGCGAACTCCACGATCAGACGGCTGAACAAACCGATCCACGCCGCCGAGTTGGCGGCAGCACTGCTTGCAGCCAGCCACCGCACCCTTGGAAGCGAGCCGACGCTGGCACCGCTCGAGACGCCCGAACCATCTCCGGGCCAAGGTTCACGGGTCCTCGTCGCCGATGACAACGCCATCAACCGAAAGCTCATCGACAAGATCCTCGTCAAGCTGGGCCACACCCCTCACGTGGTCTCCAACGGTGTCGAGTGTGTGGACGCGCTGGTGGAGGGTGACTACGACATCGTGCTCATGGACGTCCAGATGCCCGAGATGGATGGCCTCACCGCAACCCGCAAAATCCGCGAGTCCGGGAACGGAGTCCCCATCGTGGCTCTCACGGCAAACGCCATGCCGGAGGATCGCAAGCTCTGCCTGAACGCCGGGATGACCGATTATCTATGTAAGCCGATCCGGGCCGAGGCATTGGCTGAGACGATCCATCGCTACTCCACCGTCGAAGCTTAGCGGCGGCGCTCGGGACGTCACGGAGTGACCGGGGATCGGATCTTAACTTCCCGGTCGCTCGAGTTCGAAGCGATCCGTCGTTCGGCAATACCAGTCCGGGCTCCCCATCCGCCCAACGACGCGAAATCGCTCCGCCCGGATTCGGTAGGTTTCTGGATCAATCAATTCGTCCCGGACGTGGACCCGGTGAACGAGTCCGATGATCAGCCGATTGTCCCCGATCTGAAGAGTTCCCCACTCCGTGCATTCGAGTGCCGCGGGGGCCTCGGCAATGCGAGGCGGGGCGACGAGTGATGATTCCGCGGTGGTCAGACCGGTCTGGGCAAGTTCGTTCTCGCCCGGAGGAAGCTCGGCCGCGGTCAAATTCATCGCGGCGGCCAGGTCTTCGTCGACGAGATTGACGACAAACTCGTGGGTCGCCCGGACGTTGGAGGCCGTATCCTTTGGTTGGGTCGGGGTTCGGTTGCCGGGGCAGAATCCGACGATGGGCGGATGGGCGCCCAGGACGTTGAAAAAGCTGAACGGGGCTGCGTTGAGTTGCCCGGTAGGCGACAGCGAAGTGACCCAAGCGATCGGTCGAGGGGTGACGAGCGACGCGAGGATGGGGTAGGCGCGGTCGGAGTGTTCGTTGTCGAGATCGAGTTCCATGGTCGAGGGATTTGCAGAGATCTCTTTTCCGTGTTCAGTCGATCAATGGCGAACGGAAAGATCGGGGCGGTGACGTGCACGGCGATCGTCGTCGCGAACATGATCGGAACCGGAGTCTTCACGAGTCTGGGATTCCAAGTGGGGCCGCTGCCGTCGGGGTTCGCCATTCTCTTGGTCTGGGTTCTTGGTGCCGCGTTTGCGCTGTGCGGTGCGTTGGCCTACGCCGAGCTGGCGGCGGCACTGCCAAGGTCGGGAGGCGAATACAATTTCTTGTCGCGCATCTATCACCCCGCCATTGGGTTCATGGCTGGAACGGTCTCGGCCACGGTGGGGTTCGCGGCGCCGGTCGCTTTGGCGTCGATGGCGTTTGGCCAATACGCGCACCATCTCCTGCCCGGCGTCGCGCCGGTGGCGATCTCCTTGGCGATCGCGTCTCTCGTTGCTGGCGTCCACCTCATCTCGATCCGATCCAGCCAAACTTTTCAGAACGCGTTCACGCTTTTGAAAATCTCACTAATCGTCGTGCTGATCGGCGTGGGATTCTCGATGGGGTCATCGGTAGGGACGACCTTCGCGCCCTCGGAGGGGGACGGCGGGTTGATCCTGAGCGCGCCTTTTGCGGTGGCACTGATGTACGTCATGTATTCGTATTCCGGTTGGAACGCGTCGACCTACATCATTGGCGAGGTGCGCGACCCGGTGCGCAACGTGCCACTGTCGCTGCTTCTGGGAACGGCGGTCGTCGGGGTGCTCTACGTTCTGCTGAACGCCGTTTTTCTCAAGACGGTGCCAATGTCTGATCTGGCGGGGAAAGTGGACGTCGGGAATGCCGCTGCGGCTGCCATTTTTGGCCCGCGAGGTGGGCAAATCATGTCCGGCCTCATCGCGCTCGGGCTGATCTCAGCGATTAGTGCGATGACCTGGGCCGGCCCTCGCGTCGCGGCGACGATCGGCGAGGACTTTCGTTCCTTGCGGGTGTTGGCTCGCCGAACCCGGGGGGGAATCCCGTTCGTCGCCTGCGCGCTTCAGTATGTGATCGTCGTGGCGCTGCTTCTGACCGCCGCTTTCGAAGACGTTCTCATCTACACCCAGTTTGCGTTGGTTGCGTGCAGTCTCTTGACGGTCGTCGGGTTGTTCGTCCTTCGTTGGCGGGAACCGGAGCTGCCCCGGCCTTTTCGCTGCTGGGGCTATCCGCTGACGCCGTCCGTGTTCGCGGCGATTGCTCTGTTCTCTTTGCTCTACACCACCATCGAGCGCCCCGTGCAAGCCGCCTTCGGTGCGTTGACGCTCGCGACGGGTTTCGGGCTCTACTTCGCGGGGCGGGCCGCGAAGCGCTGACTCAGCGGATCCGCCAGCGGTGGTAGGCAAACCACTCGAAGGCCAGTGCTGCCAACGCCAGCACGACGAAGACGTGCCACAAAATCCATCCGCTCCCGAGTGCCCGGCCGGTGAGGGCCGAGTTCGATGTCGAAGCGGCGCGAAGGTCGGATTCGCCCGAGGCTGCTGGATTAATGGCCAAACCCGGACCGTTTTTGATCGGAGGAAATCCGCTTTTCAAAAACTCACGAGATTCTTCCCCGGCGGAAACTGGCTCGCCAGCATCGGCACTGATCGGCTCCTCGACCGCCGCCAGCCAGCGGACTGACTTGGAGATCAGCAGGGGGAACGCCACGCGGAGAGGAAGGTCCGAGTCGCCTGGGCGGAACGCCAAAATGACCTGACGGGCGGCGTCGGGTGAGCCGCCACCCGCCACTCCAATCAAGACGTCATCGACCGATCTGACGACGGGACGGAGCCCAGAAACCTTCAGAGCTCGGGAGATGACAGCACCTTCCAGCGAGAGCCCACTGAGAAGGGGACTCTCGCGGTCCGTCTCGGTGATGACCGGCTCCGCAACCGCCTCGCCTGATTCCATCCACGGGTTGCGACCGACGAAAAGGAAATTCCCCGCTGCCGCTGCGGATGAGGTCATCTCCTCGGGCAACCAGTCGTCGAAAACCACGACGTCGAACGCCGTAGCCATCGACGGGGCCCAGGAATCCGGACTCAGGAATTCAAAAGCAATGCCCGGGTCGGCACTCATCGCGTTTTCGAGGAACCAGTTTCCCGAGCTCAGCAGGAGGACGCGCGGCTTCCCGCCCACGGGCGCTGCCGCCCGTCCGGTGTCGTCGGCCGCTAACGCGTCGGTCGCACCGATCAGCTGTCCGACGAGCTGACCGTTCTCGGACTCGAGTTCTCGGGAGCTGAAGGTGCGGACCGTCTCGAAGCTGCCGTCAGCAGGAATCTCGACATCCACAACGTCGAGCAGATCACCATCGAGTCGCAGTTCCAAATTCCGTTCCGCGGCGTCGTCCGAATAGTTTTGGATCTGCACGAAGAGTGCTTGCGATTGACCGCCATCCGGCAGCTCGCGTAACGCAAAACGCGTAATCGCGACGTTGCCTGCTGCCTCGCCAACGGCGACGACGTGCGTGCTGTCGTCTTCACCAAGATCAATCAGCCGGTCCGTGATGAAGACATTCCGGGTGCCGTCGGCAACGCCTTGATCGGACGTGATGGAATTGCCTGCGTCCGTTGGTTCCGCGGCGTCGACGGCCGCGGTGGCGCGGCGGGGGTCGGACGTGGCCGGGCTGGCGACGCCGCCAGTCGTGACGACGGACACAAGATTGGAGTCGCCCGCTTGGTTCGACAGGCTCCGCGCAATCTTCTGGGCGCGCTCAAAGGCAGTCGAGCCATCCGCGGCGACGGCTTGCATCCGAAGTCGGCTGTCGAGGGTGATGATCGTTGGCGTCGACTCGGTCCATCCCGGAACGTTCGGTCGGAGAAGTGCGAGCAGGATGAAGAGAAGAATCAGGAGATTCAGCAGCAGAGATCGCCAGCCGCGGATGCGCCCCCAAGCCATCCGACTCGGGGTGGGTTCCTGCGATGCTTTCCACCGGTCGATTGAAGGAACGACGATCCGGTGACGGCGCTGCCGGAGTAGGTAGAGCGCGATAACGACCGGTATCAGGGCGGCGAACCCGGCAGCCCATGGAAACAGAAAACTCATCGACTATCTTCGTAATGCCCCAGATCGCTCGAGTTCGACCAGCATTGCGGTCGGCTCGACCGCGCACGACGCGTCGTAAAACCCGAAAGCGCTTGCCCGGCAGAGGGCTCGTAACGCTTGGGCTGCCGCCTCGTTGGAAAGTGCTCGTTCGGACACGCTGATTCTCGATCCGCTGACCGGGATCTCTTCGCCCGTTTCCGAGTCCACGACCAGCAAGTCTCCGTCCAATCCGCGGCCATCCTCCGCAGGGTCGAAGACCCGAACGACGACCACGTCGAAGCCGCGGCGCGCGAGCTTCTTCAGCGAGCGCTCAGTGTCCGAAGAGTCCGCGAAGTCGCTGATGACAACGATCATCTGCCGTCGCCCCCGGACATCCGTCACGCTCTTGGTGAGAGAGGTGCCGCCACGCGGAAGATTATCTCGTTTTAGGAACGCGAGAACGTCGTGAAACTTTGCCCGGCCCCGAACCGGCCCGAGGCGCGCACCGAGTGTCTCTCCGAAGACGCCGAGGGAAACTTCGTGCTGCCCCGCCAGGGCAACGTAGGCGAAGGCTCCCGTCAGCAGTCGGCCGTGATCCCAACGAGAGCGCTCCGAGCCTCCGACGATCGGACACCGCATCGAGTTGCTGCCGTCGAGGAGAACGTTGACGGCGATCGCCTCCTCGTCGTGGAAAAGTTTGACGAAAAGGCGGTCCAGCCGCGCGTAGGCATTCCAGTCGAGCGAGCGGGGATCGTCGCCGAACGCGTAACTCCGGTGCTCGGCAAATTCCAAACTCGATCCGGCTCGCCGCGAGCGCAATTCTGCTCGGTGCCTGCCGTCCACCGCTCGCCGCGGGGCTAAGCTCAGACGTTCGAGCGCGTGAAGGAACGCCGCAGAGAACAGGGGGCTTTTCTCCGGAGCGGGCATGCCGATTACGTTTGCGGCCCGCCGATCTGGACAGCGTTAACTCCGCCCTGCGGTTGGTAGTCGGGGGTGAGCCGATCCGGGCGCACAAATATCTCGTTCTCGCCGAAGACGCCGACGAGCACGTAGCGGGTGCGGATGTATTCGCGCAGGGGCGCAGCCCAATTTTTGAAACGGGAATACTCCGTGTCGTTGATGTCGCGCTCGTCGATGACGATGACTGCCGGACGCTTTTCTTCGATTTCAGAAATCGAGAAATTCGTCCAATTTTCGCCCGCCGTGACGTTGTCGATGTAGAGATTTCGCAGATACGAACGCCGATTCGTCATGAAATTGATCGTAGGGGAGTAAGGGTAGGTGATCACCCAATCGTCCGGCTGCGAGTGAACGACGACGGCCTCGTGGATCGACGCGATCCGCTCCCGCTCACGACGTTTCAGCCAGACGCGCACGCCGTTGTCGCCGACGAATTCGTGACTCCGCTTGCGTTTCGCTGCGATGGTCCCGGCTGACTCTTTCGGAAAGGAGTGGTAGAAATACAGCGTCTCGCCGACGAGGCAGAGGGCGATAAACGAGAAGACCGGCACCTTGAGAGCCCACGAATTGCGAGCCCAGCGCACGCCGTGCCAGCAGGCGCAGACCATCGCGATCAGAAACGGCACCATAAACTCGCTTAGGTGCGGGGTATCCGGTCGGAAGAAAAAATACTGGGGGAACAGGGTCAGCGCGACCCCGAGCGTGACGAGGCAGGTTAGCGCCGCAGCTCGTCGGTCGGACTCGCGTGCAACGAGCGCCCAGAGCAATCCCGTGCTGGCGACGACAAAAATGATCGCCGCAATCAGCATCGGGAGGTGGAGGATGATGATGAACGCTGCGTCGTAGAACGATTGCTGTTCGAAAAGCGCGTTGAGAGTTTCGCGGGGACGCGTGGTGTCACCGTCGACCTCGCCGGGCGAGTCGACTGACGGATTCGCGACGCGGATCCAAGCTGATCTGGGCGGGATCGCAGCGGATGGCTCCGCGTCGGGGATCACCTCCTTGCCAAACTCGTATTGGAGTCGGTTGATCTCGGTCGGGTATTGGCCGAGGAAATCCGATCCGAAACCCCGCCGCTCGGCGTCCACCGCAAACGGGACGTGCGTCGCAACCACCGTCGCGACCAGAACCGCGCCCGCCGCCGCCGCGCGCGGGAGCCGTCGGAGAAACTCGCCCCTCACGCCGAACGGGTAGAGAACGACCAACCCGATCGCAATGACCGCGAGAAAAATCCCAAGATCGACCCTCGTGAGAAGAGTCAATCCCAAGCCGGCTCCGGCGAATGCCCACCACATCCAGCGGCGCCATCCCGGTGGAGCTTCGAGCACGAACGCGCGGAGAAACAGGAAGCCGCACAGCACCGGCAGGAACGCCATGTAGTTGCGAAAGATCATCCCCGGGATCAGCACCAGCAGAGCCCCCGTCCCGACCGCGAGCCATCCCTGACTCGTCACTCGCCGGACGACCAGAAATCCGACCACCGCCGTCGCGAGGCAGATCGCAAAAAAGTAGATGCGCAGTGCGACGTAATCCGGCCCGAGGATTTGAAACAGCCAAGCCACCGGGTAAAACCACATCACGTTGTAACCCAGAAACGTGTCGCGAATGGGCAGCCAGCCTTCGTTCAGGCGCATGGCGATGACTGCGGCCGTCCCACCTTCGCCGCCGAGATTCAGGTCCGATCGGTAGTATTGGCCGTAATACAGAAATGCGAGGACGAGCAGGATCAGCGGGCCGAGTCGCAGTAGCCAGCGATCCAAGATCGCAGCGTTCTCGCGGGTGAGGGCCCGCCGGGTCCATTCCGTCACTTTTGATCGAAGGTCCAAGCGGGAAAGCGTCAATCAAGGCCGCGTGTTTTGCAATCGCCGAGCGTGGTCTTGTTCGGCGCGGCAGGATTCGAAAACGCGACTTCAATCTTCTGCGGCGGTTGCCTTTAAGCCCCCTCGCCGCTATATCAGAAGCGACTCCGCTCGCCGTGACGCCGCCGAACCCGACTACCTGCCTCCCGTGAAACTCAGCGTCATGACCTTCAATATGCAGTTTGGTCAGGCGTGGGACGCAGATGACCCCTGCCGCGCTCCCGTTCGGCTCGACGACACGATCGCTTTCCTTCAGGACCACCCGCACGACGTCTATCTGTTGCAGGAAGTCGAGCAGGCCCAACCCGGCGGCGCTCAACCGGATCCTCCGGAGAATTTTACGCGGCTCGCGGAGTCGCTGGACAATTATCATTCCGTTTTTGCCTACCCGCGTCTGAATCCGGATGAACTGCCGTTCGGGATCGCGCTGGCCATCTTTTGCCGAAATCCGCTCGTGGATTTCCAAAACATCGAACTCCCCCCGCCGCCGATCCGGTTTGACTTCGAAGGCGAGAGCAAGGCGCCGTCGTATCGACAGCTCGTTGCCGCCAAGACGAAGTTCGCGGGTGTCACGGTCCAACTGATGAACACCCACCTCCAAGCGTTCTTCATGATTGGGTCCTCCAGCATGGAGTATCCGGGCCAGCGGGATCGAGTCGAGGAGGAGCTGCGGGCGACGGTCGGGCCGACTCTCTGCGGCGGAGATTTTAACTGCGCCCCGACCGATAGCCTGGTCGAGCAATACCGGGCGGCAGGATATCGGACCGCCCAGAACTCCGAAATTACGTGGCGCCATCGTCCCTACATCACCGACCACCTCTTTTATAACGATGGGCTGCGAGCCACGCGGGCCGAGGTGATTCCGACGGTCTGTTCGGATCACCACGCCGTCTCGGCCGACTTCCGGATCGATCGCTCCGACCACGGTTGATTCCTTTGGCGATGCGTCTGATCTCGTGGAACGTGAATGGCATCCGGGCGGTGCTGAAGAAGGGATTTCTCGATTACCTCCCGGCGTCTGGCGCCGATATCATTTGTCTTCAGGAAACCAAAGCTCGGCCCGAGCAGGTTGCCGAAATCGCCTGGCCCGAGGATTTCCAGCGGCACTGGAATTCCGCCGAGAAAGCCGGCTACTCCGGGACCGCCATCTTTTCGAAAGTCGCTCCGATCAACGTCGCGACCGGGATCGGTCACGTGGATCACGACTCGGAAGGTCGCGTGATCACGGCGGAGTTCGACGACTTTCACCTCGTGAACGTTTACACTCCGAATTCGAAACGAGGCCTCCTTCGGCTTCCCTACCGCACGACCGCTTGGGAGCCCGCGTTTCGCGATTACGTCGCCGCGCTCGATCGGACGAAACCAGTTATCATCTGCGGCGATCTCAACGTCGCTCACCAGGAGATCGACATCGCAAATCCCAAAACGAACGTCGCGAATGCCGGCTTCACCCCCGAGGAGCGAGCCTGCATGACCGAGTTGCTCTCGGCGGGATTCATCGACACCTTTCGCGCTCTCCATCCCGATCGACGTGCCGCCTACACGTGGTGGAGTTACCTGAATCAGGCGCGGGCGAGGAACGTCGGCTGGCGCATCGACTACTTTCTGATGTCCGAACGCCTTCGGCCCCGCCTTCAAGGAGCCAGCATTCATCCCGAAGTCGTTGGTAGCGACCATTGTCCGGTCGGGATCGAGCTTTTATAGATCCAGACGCGGCGAACTTGCCCGGTTGCGGTTGAATTCCGGGTCGTGCCCCTCTACCGTGCCCCTCCCACGACCTCAATCTTATGTTCGCAATCCATCTTCTCTTTGGCCTCATCCTCATTGTCCTTGGCGCCGTCAGTTACTTCATCACCGGTGCGGATTCGCCCACCGCGCTGATTCCTGCCTTCGTCGGAGCAGCACTCGTCCTATTCGGTGCTCTCGCGCGAATGGGGCACGTGATGAACCTCATTTTCGCTCATCTCGCCGTGCTACTTGGCGTCGTTGGGGCGCTCGGCGGACTGGGGATGTCTATTCCCAAGCTGATGTCGGGAGTCGAACTCGTCCGGCCGATGGCCATCTACATGCAGCTCGCAATGGGTCTGATTCTCTTCGTTTACGTGATCTTTTGCGTGCGATCGTTCATCGCTGCCCGTCGCGCCCGTCAGGCCACCACGACTTAATTTTTATGAAAAACCACCGCAGTTCCCAGGCCGGCAACGCCGCCTATTCCGCCATCGTTCCCATCATCGTCGTTCTGGCGTTTTTGCTGTTCCTCGTCGCGGCCATGTTCGTCGTGGTCGAGGCCGGCCACGTCGGCGTCGTCAAGCGGCTCGGTGCCGTGCAGGAGAAATCTCTCGATGAGGGTTTGCACTTCAAACGCCCGTTCGTTGATACAGTCGAGCAGATTGACATCCGCCTGATGCCGACCAACGCGAAGAGCACCGCGGCCTCGCGCGATCTTCAGACCGTTTCGACCGAAGTGAACGTGACCTATTCGATCAACGGAGCTCTTGCCCCGCAGATGTATCAGCGCATTGGCGACACTCGCAAGGTGGCCGCCGCTCTCGTCGAGCCAGCAATTCAGGAGTCGGTCAAGGCCGTGACGGCGCAATACACCGCGGAGGAACTCGTCACCAAACGAGCCGAGGTAAAGATTGCGATTCAAAGTGCCATCGAAGACTTCATCTCGAAAACGCTCTCCGACAAAGACGTCCAGAACGGCGTGACACTCGCGAACGTCGCGATCACCGATTTCGTCTTCAGTGCGGAGTTCAACACCGCGATCGAAGCCAAGGTGAAGGCCGAGCAGGAAGCATTGCGGGCGAAGAACGAGAAGCTCATGCGCGTCACGCAGGCTGAGGCGAAGGAGGCCGAGGTCAAACTTGCGGCCGACGCGGAGGCCTACTCGACGCAGGTGGAATCGGAGGCACGCGCCAAGGCGATCGAGCTGGAAGCCGCCGCACTTCGTGATAATCCGAGCATCATCAAGCTTCGGGCCATCGAACGTTGGGACGGGGCGGTGCCTCGCATCTCGGGTTCGGGAGCGGTCCCCTTTATCAACGTGAATGACATCGCTTCGGGCGACTCGAAGCCCGCGCCAACGCCGACGCCCACACCGGTGCCGACGACCCCCTACCTCCAGTAGGAATTCGCTCAGTCTGCCGGAGGCGCCGCCGGTGCGGCGGCCTCCGGAGCGTTTTCGCCGGTCGGCGTCTGCGCTGGTTGCTCCGCGCTTTCTGGTGCGGCTGGGGTTTCCGGCGGTGCGACAAGTTCCGAGAGCTGGGCGATCCACTTCAAGGCGTCGGGGTGACTGGGATAGGTCTGAATGAGCCGAAGCATCGTTTGGTAGGCGGCCGCTGAGTCCCCGAGGACGATCTGGTCATTGGCCTTCGACCACGCCAGTCGCGGAAGCTGCTCGCTGTTTAGCTTCGATTCTGGCTGTTGACGATCCCAGTCGGAGGCCATTCCACGAGTCATTTCGACTTGGAGGTCCCACGTTTCGAGGAGGCGGGGATCTTCGTTCGTTCGGAGGATCGGTCGCACGGTGGTGTTGAGCATCTCGTTCAACTTTCCGGGTGCCATTTCCCAATCCTTCAGTCCACTAATGAGGGGTCCGAGGTTGTAGGCCCTGACGAACGGAGCTTTGTTCAGGGGCTCGTCCGTTAAGCTCTTGATTCGCTCCCGCAGCTGCTTTTTCGAATCTTTCTGCATCCGGTCATCGTCCGGATTCTGGAAGAGAGGCTGAGCGGCGGCCGCCTCTCGAATGTAACCGACGATCGCATCGAGGTTGGGCGGCTGATCTGGATTCATCGCTCGGTTGAGCGTGAGTGACAAATACTTCAGGTGGAGAATCGCGGCGGTTCGCATGGCGTCGCTGGCCAGGAGGTCGGAATTGTCCTGTCGCCAGTCGCCGAACTCGACGCGTGCACCGGGTTCGTCTCCGAACTGATCGATCGCAACCGCTTCGACGTAGGCGTTGATCGCTGCGAGGGGCGAGCCCGTCGCCTGCTTCAGTCGACTGAGCGACTGAGACATGGCACTCGAGCGGAAAGCTTCCTGGTTAGCCCGGATCTCAGCCAACGCCTGCCGGAGTGCGGCGAGTTCGGCCGGGGTTGGTTCGGCGGCGGGCAGAATCAGCGACGTCGAGAACAAGATTCCAACGGTAAGGCTCAGGGGAAATTTTCGGGGGGGCATGCCGAAGGTTCGCTTCGGGCTGAGTAGCTGTCCAGCAATTCGCTCTCACTGGTTTGCGAAGAATTTTGCGAGGAATTCGGCGTCGGAAAACCCGTGACCATTTCCGAAACGAACCAAGACCATCTTTTCGGCCGGCAGGATGTAGCAGCGGAGGCCACCCGATCCGATCATCGCGATGAGGTCTGAGGGAGCGGTCGCCGAGAGCGAAGATCGGGCCCATTGATCGGGCGCGAGTTCGTCGCCGAGTGTGCCCTCGACGGAAATGGGTTCGGCGTCGCTGCGTTGTGCGTTACGGTTCAGCCAGAAGGACAGTCCATACATGGAATTCGCGGCTGAGCCGAGGCGCGCGGTGTCGAACGCCGTTGCTGGAATGACCGGCCAGATCCCCGCTCGCCCCCTCGTGCGGACGAGTTCGCCGAAGCGCGCCAAGTCCCGTGCGGTCAGCCAGGCTCCCGTCGAATAAAATGGCTCGCCATTCCGGTCCCGGTCCCAGCCTCCGAGGGAAGCGCCGGTTGGCCGCAGGACTTCGGTGACGTAATCCACGACGGTGCGACGGCACCGAGCGGCGAGTTTCCGCCGCAGCACTTCGCCGAATACCTCGTAATTCCCGGCGCCGTAGTCGAACCGCGTGCCGGGCGTCGTCACGACGTCGAGTCGGAGCGCGGCGGCTACTTTGTCGCGGACGGCTCGCCCGTAGATCGTGGAATGACCGGAGGCGAGCCCGGAAGTTTGGTTCAGCAATTGTCGCAGCGTGACGTCGGCTCGTTGCCCGGTCCACTCCGTGATGGTCCGGGCGACGGGTTCGTCCAGATCGAGCCAACCTTCACCCGCCGCGGCGAAACCCGCCACGGCGACGAGGCTTTTGGTGATGCTCATTACGCGCTTTGGACGCAAGGGGCCACCCCGCCCCGCGTAACTCTCGTGCAGGACCCGCCCAAGTCGGAGGACGACGAAGGCCTCTCCGCCATTCTGCTCCGAGTAGATCCTCGCGGCTTCAATGGCGGAGCTTTCCACGGCGTCGACTCGAGTGGCGACGACGAAGCAACCGATCGCCGCCCAGCAGATCGCGCTCGCGAGCGAGCGCGGCCAGCGCGACCCCCTGTTCAAAACCGCATTCACCCATTACCCTTAGCGCGATGTCACCCACGGATACTCTCGAAAAATACCTTGGCCGCTTCGCGATCCCCGGCCTCATCCGCTACGTCGTTTCGCTCAACGCGCTCGTCTTCCTCCTGCTCACCATCGAGCCCGGCTACCGCGCCGCCCTGATCCTGGATCGCGACCTCGTCCTTTCCGGTCAGGTGTGGCGGCTGGTCAGTTGGATCTTCATCCCAAATACCGATTCGTTCATCTGGGTTTTCTTTTTCCTCTACTTCACGTGGTGGCTTGGTGACTTGATCGAGGGTGCGTGGGGAACGTTTCGGCTGAATCTCTACTATTTTGTCGGGTATCTCGGATGCACCGCGGCGGCTTTGGTCTTTGGGCAGACGTTTGCCAACGGCGCGCTGATCGCGTCGTTGCTTTTCGCCGTCGGCACGCTGATGCCGAACCTCGAAGTGATGCTTTTCCTCGTGCTTCCGGTAAAGATCAAATGGGTCGCGCTGTTCAGCGTCGGAGTTTTCGTGATGATGATGTTGAGCGGTGATTGGTCGACCCGGGCGGCGATCGTGGTGACTTTCGCAAATTACCTCCTGTTTTTCGGACCGGAGTTCATCCGGGGGACCGTGGACTCACGAAAAACGGCGAGCCGTCGCGCGAAGTTCGAGGCGGCCAAGGTAACCACGGAAACCCTGCATCGCTGTGAGAAATGCGGACGGACGGAAGTGAGCGATCCAGATCTCGAGTTTCGCGTGACCTCCTCCGGTAAGGAATTTTGCACCGACCACCTCGGCGACTAGACGGCTGAGATCTAATCTCCGAACGTGATCTCGACGGCCCGGGCGGTCTCGACCATCTGACCGTCGGTCGGAACGCGGCGGAGTCGGTGGACGGCGTGCGAGATCGGCACGGAGTGCACCTGGTAATTTTGATAACTCACCATTTCTCCGAAGCGGCCCTCTTCGATCAACTGCACGGCTTTGACGCCAAAACGAGTGCCGAGGATCCGGTCGAGAGCGGTGGGGGCACCGCCGCGTTGGAGGTGTCCGAGCACGCACGTCCTTGTCTCTTTGCTGGTGCGCTTCCCGACCTCTTGCGCGACCATTTCGCCGACGCCGCCGAGGCGATGTTCGCCCTCGCTGGTGGCGTAGCGGTGCTGGCGGCCGTCTTTCGGCGCGGCGCCTTCCGCGACGACGATCATGGTGCTCTTGCAACCCGCGTCATCCCGCCTTTGGACTTCCGCAGCGACTTTCTCGAGGTCGAAGGGGATCTCGGGAATCAGGATGATGTCAGCGCCACCGGCGAGGCCGCCGTAGAGTGCAATCCAGCCGGTGTGTCGTCCCATGACCTCGAGCACCATCACGCGTTTATGACTGGTCGCCGTCGTGTGGAGTCGGTCCAGCGCGTCGGCGACGCAGACGACTGCGGAATCGAACCCGAACGTCATGGCTGTCGCCTCGAGGTCGTTGTCGATCGTCTTCGGAACGCCGATGACCGGGAAATCCGCTTCGGCTAGTTGGAGCGCCGTCGAGAGCGAGCCATCGCCGCCGATGACGACCAGTGCGGAGAGACCGAGTTCGTCGAAGGTCGCCCGTGCTTTCTCGATGACGCCGGATGCGATGGCCATGCGATGCCCGGGTCCTCCCTTGGCGACGAAGTGACCTCGGTTCGTGGTGCCGAGAATGGTCCCGCCGAGGTGCATGATTCCGGCGGTGTTTTGGCGGTCGAGAATGGTGTGATCGCCCGGCGGCAGGAGCCCTTCAAAGCCGTCGTGGAAACCAACGACCTCCCAGTCGAGGCGGTCGGTTGCCCGAACGATCCCGCGGAGCACAGCGTTCAGCCCGGGGCAGTCGCCACCGCTGGTCAGAACTCCGATTCGCTTCGTTGGCATGTCAGATCGTTCGGGGGGAAGGCTTCGGTTAAAGCGTCGCGCCTTTCGTCATCATCCGCCCACCGGCGACCCACTGCGCGTGGAGCTCCCAGGCTTTCCGGATCATCGAAAGACCGTCACCTGTCCGGTCGGTCACGCCAAGCAGGACGACGATCACCCGGCGAGACGTGACGGTCATCTGGTCGCCAGCTTGGGCGGTCTCGGCGGCTTTGTCTGCGGATAGGATGATGCAGTCACCCGCTTTCGCGGTCCGCCCCGTCTTCACGCCGTCGATACCCTCCTGGTTCAGAAGGGGGTTGGTATTGCGAAGCGTTACTTTGAAAGGCTGGCCGCCTCGAAGAAACTCGATGTCGCGGGTCGTTTGGGAAACGTAGAACTGAAACGACGGCTTCTTGAAAGCGTAGCGGGTCAGGCGGGCAAGATCCTCGGCGGTCGAAAAAGGGAGGCTTCCCTCGACGTTGTCGAGGCCGCTGGGATTGGCGAACCGGGTCCTCTCCATGTCGAGGGATTCGGCCAGACCATTCATGTGCGCGACGAAATTTTTCCCGGATTCCAGCTTCTGCGGATTCGGGAGTTGGCGCCCAACGTGGTGGGCCAAGGTGTGGGCGGCAATGTTGTCCGAAGACATGAGAGCTGCGTAGAGGAGATCCCGGATCGAGACTTCGTCACTCACCTGGAACCCCGTCGGGTTCACGCCGCCAACGGCCATGGCCGAATCCGGGATCGCGACGCGTTCGCTCAACTCGGCGTTTGCCAGCTTTGCCCAATCGAGGACCACCATGGAGGTGGCTACTTTGGTCAGGCTGGCGATCTGGCGCTTATCGTCGCGGCCTTTCGACGCCAGCACGAAGCCGGTCACATCGTCAACAATTACGTAGCTCTCGATCGCACGAAGCGCTGAGCTGGCGCTAAGGCAGAGAAGAAGGGTCACGATGGCAATGGGCGTCCGCATAATAGAATTTGGCCGGAAAATAGGGAGCCGCCGCGATTTAGCAAGTCCCCGCATTGCCGGGACAGGCGTCGCCAAGGCAAAAGGTGGTGATTGGCCTGCCCTCAGTATTCTTTCGGGAAAATCGCGTTTTTCGCCAGTCGGAGAACCCGTTCCTGGCGTTTCCGCACGCGTGCACTCGGGTCGGTGACCGACCATGCTTTTGGATTAGGCATCACGGCCACCAGCATCGCCATCTGTTCGCGCGACAGCTCGTCGGGTTCCCGGTCGTAGAATGTCTCCGCGGCCGCCCGGACGCCATACACCCCTTCGCCGAACTCGATCACGTTGAGGTAAAGCTCGAGGATTCGCCGTTTCGGAAGCAAAAACTCCATCAGCACCGTGTAGTAGGCTTCCAACCCCTTTCGAATCCACGAACGGCCTTGCCACAGAAAGACCGACCGTGCGCATTGCATCGAGATGGTCGAAGCACCGCGGGGGGCTTCGCCGCTTTCTTCCGCCTCCTCCAGAGCGAGTCCGATCTCTTTAAAATCGATGCCGTTGTGCTCGAAGAACCGCTGGTCCTCTGAAGCCCAGACGAAACGCACTTGATCTCGGGGGATCTCGCTGAGCGGAATCCACTCGTAACGCAACCCCTGCTTACGGGCGCCTTCGTCGGCGGTCAGCGTGAAACGCACCATCTCCGGAGTGATCGGCGGATTCAGGTAGCGGACGCAGCCGACTTGCAGCACCGGTAGAAGCAGGGCAAGCAGTGTGGCGGCCAGGACGAAACGCACCCAGCGCCAGATCGATCGACTGCGCAGCGGAGGGGCCGAGGAGTCCTGCTTCGTCCGCCTGGATCGAGGCGGCGCCTTGGCCTTTCCTTTCGGTGGGCGCTTTGGCTTCGGTGGGCGCTTTGGTTTGGGTGAATCGTCCGATTTCAACGGCGTCATCGAAGCGGACTTATCGCGTGACGCAACGCAATTATCATCGAACACGGGATTGACTCGCAGCCGATACGGGTTCCGAATAAAGTGTCATCCAATGGGAAAACCCGCCGTCGCGTCCGAATCGCCGAAGCTTCCGAAGCCGCCCAAGGCTCCGTTGCCGAAGCGTGTCGACGTGGGAATCTACGAAACGGCGTTCGAACACGCGCCGATCGGGATCGGGCTGATCGCACCGGATGGACGCTGGCTTCAGGTGAACTCCGCCCTCTGCCAAATTTTCGGTTTTTCGGAGAGCGAGCTGCGCGAGCTTGATTTCCCGGGCCTGACGCATCCCGAGGATCGCAAGCATTGTCAGGACTTCGTGCGTGAACTGCTCGAGGGTGAGCGGCCAACCCTCGACCTCGAGAAACGCTACGTTCACCGCGACGGACGCACCATCTGGACTCGCACGAACGCCACCCTGCTCCGGCATCCCGACGGCGAGCCCCGCCACCTGATCGCACACATCGAGGACATCAGCGACCGGAAGGCGTCCGAAGAGACACTGCGATTAAAGGAGCAAAACGCGCGGCGGATTGCCGACGAGACACCGGCCATGCTCTGGACCACGAACGCCACCAAGGAGTATGAGCACTTTAACCGTAAGTATCTGGAATTCACTGGCTTCGATCTCGAAGAATGTCGGGGTGGTGGCTGGATGGAAGCGATTCATCCCGATGACCGCGACAAGGCCGTCAAAACTTGCATGGATCACTTTGAAGCCCGCACGCCATTCCGGCATCGGCATCGATTGAGACGCCGTGATGGGGTCTATCGACACATCGAGGATGCCGGTTCCCCGGCCTTCGATGAGAACGGCGTCTTCCGAGGATTTGTCGGGGTTTACACCGATTTGACGGAGGCGCTTGAGTCCGAAAACCGGGCGACGGAACTCGCTGAGCGCCTGGGGATTGCCACCGAGGCCGCGCGGATCGGCGTCTGGGATCACAACGTGCTGACTGGCGACACCTATTGGGACAACCTCATGGCCGAGATCTTCGGGTTCGAGCTACCGTCCGATTCCCGCGTAACCTTCGAAATGTGGCGTTCGGTCGTTCACGAAGACGACGTCGAAGACGCCACGCAGAACGCGGACCTCGCGATTCGTGGTGAGAAAGCGTTCGACACGACCTACCGCATCCACCACTCGAAGCTGGGCATTCGTCACATTCGGGCATGCGGCCAGGTCATCCGAGATTCTCAAGGCGAAGCCGTCCGCGTGATCGGCGTCAACTGGGACGTCACGCCTCAGCACGAGCGAGAAACGGACATCCGCGCGGCGATGGAATCAGCTGAAACCGCGAATCGAGCCAAGAGTACTTTTCTGGCGACCATGAGTCACGAAATCCGAACGCCGCTGAATGGCATCATCGGATTCACTCAGCTCCTGCTCGACAGCGACCCACCCGCTGCTTTGAAACCGCTGGCCTACCCAATCCTGGCGGGCGGGGAGTCGTTACTCGCTATCATCAACGACATTCTCGACTACTCGAAGATCGAGGCTGGTCACGTCGATCTCGAGCGACTCGATTTCTCGGTCGAGGACATCCTCCACGAGACGGTCGAGCTCCTCGGGCCGAAGGCCTCCGAAAAGGATCTGACGATCACCATGACGATCAGCCCCACGCTTCCAGAACGCGTGATCGGCGACCCGAATCGCATCCGGCAGATCATCGTCAACCTTCTCTCGAACGCCATCAAGTTCACGGTCGAGGGGGAGATCACGATCGACGCGCGTTCTCGACCGATCATCGGCGGTCGGGCTGCGGTCAGCGTGTCCGTGATCGATACCGGCATTGGGATTCCGGCGGACAAGAGACTCTCGCTCTTCGAGCCGTTTAACCAGCTCGATGCCTCCACGAATCGTCGTTTCGGCGGCACTGGGCTGGGTCTAGCCATCTCGAAACGACTGGTTAACGCAATGGACGGCGAGTTGACGGTCAAGAGCGAACCCGGCGAGGGAACGACGTTCAAGCTATCGCTTCCTTTGATCATTTCTTCAGCGGACAGCGATTACGCGCCGATGGCTAAGAGCGTGTCCCAACGCATCATCCCCATTCACCCCGTTTCCAGGAACGCTTTGTCGTTGCGTCTCCTCGTTGCCGAGGACAATGAGATCAATCAGCGACTGCTCTCAAACATCCTGAGCCGCATGGGATTTACAAGCGTGTCGCTCGTCGACAATGGTCAGGAAGCGGTCGATCTCGTCGAGCGACAGGAAGTCGACGCGATTCTCATGGACTGCCAGATGCCGGTGATGGACGGATACGAGGCGACTGAGGTGTTGCGCGCTCGCGGATTCTCCGGGCCCATCATCGCCCTCACCGCCGCCGCGCTGAGTGGGGACCGGGAAAGGGTTCTGAAGTCGGGGATGGACGACTACCTCACCAAACCCCTCCGGCCAGACCTGCTTGCTGAAGCCATCGAGCGTTTGGTCGCGGATTAGAAACTCCTTTTCGGCTGGGTGGGAGATCGGCTGCGGTGATAGCGTTTCGCCCACCGTGGGGAACCGATTGCCGAGCATCTTTTGCGTCATTTGCGCCGTCGTGCTCGCAGGTTGTTGGCAGATGCGCCCGCCGATCCGCGTCGGCGTTCTCCACTCGGAGACGGGCACGATGGCAATCAGCGAGCAGGCGGTGATCAACGCGACCCTGCTTGCAATCGAACAAATCAACGAAGACGGGGGACTTCTCGGGCGCAAGATCGAGCCAATCATCGCAGACGGTGCGTCGGATCCTGCTCAGTTCGCCAGGCAGGCGGAGCGCTTACTGACTGAAGAGCACGTCCGGGTCATCTTCGGCTGTTGGACTTCGGCGAGTCGTAAATCCGTGGTGCCGGTCGTCGAAGAACGGGACGGCCTGTTATTTTACCCGCTCCAATACGAAGGAATCGAGCAGTCGCCGAACGTGATCTACACGGGCGCCACGCCAAACCAGCAGGTCGTGCCGGCCGTCAGCTACGCCCTGCGGGAGTTCGGCCCCCGCGTATTCCTCGTTGGTTCGGACTACGTTTTCCCGCGGATGGCGAATCTCATCATGACTGACGCCGTCCACGCGCTCGGGGGTGAAGTCGTCGGGGAACAGTATCTTCCGTTGGGGGACACGGACGTCGGACGCATCGTCGACGCCATCCTGGAATCCCGTCCCGACGTGATCCTGAACACGATCAACGGCGATTCCAACGTCGCCTTTTTCTCCGCTCTACGCGAGGCGGCCGTCACTCCGGGCGACGTTCCGACGGTTTCTTTCAGTCTCGGCGAGACGGAGCTTGCGCAGATGGACGCTGCAGCGATGGAAGGTAATTACGCAGCGTGGAATTATTTCCAGAGCGTCGACAGCGCGCAAAACCGCGACTTCATCAGTGCCTACCGCGAGCGATTTGGCGATGAGGCCGTCACCGCCGACCCGATGGACGCAGCCTTCACGGCCGTCCACCTGTGGGCGAGCGCCGTGCGCAGCGCCGGTAGCACCGATCCCGCAGCGGTCCGGCGAGCAATTGGCGGGGACGGCTACCATTCTCCAGCCGGCTTGGTTTACGTCGACGCCGAGACGCAACACACGTGGAAGCCGGTTCGGATCGGGCGGGCTCGCTCCGACGGGCAGTTCGACGTCGTGTGGGAGTCGGACAAGCCGGTGCGACCGATGCCGTTCCCGATCTTCCGAGAGCGTCGGGAGTGGGAGCGCGAGCTCGAGGAGCTCCGGGTGGGATGGGGCGGGGCGTGGGCGCGGCCCGCGGAGGAGGGCGACGGTCCGTGAAAAGGCGCTCGCAGATCTCCCGCCAGCTCATGCGCTGGTTTCTCATCATGGCGCTCGTCCCCCTGGCCGTCGCGACGTGGCTAAATTACCGGACGTCTCGCCAGCTATTGAGTGAGGAGATCCGCGGTAACCTCGACGCCATTGCCGTCCGCCAGGGTCAACAGGTCGCGGCCTATCTGCGCGGGAAGGAACACAATCTCCTCGCTTTCGCGAACAGCGGAGTGCCCGCGGCGGCGCTGGCCTCCGCGGACCCCCGGCAATTTGAGATTCTGTTCCAGCGTTTCATTCGTTCGACGAATCTCGAAGAGGTCTTCCTGATCCGCCCCGACGGCGAGATCGCTTTGAGCACCGGCACCTCGACCGCCGCCGGAGGCAACGTTCTCGCCCCGCCGCTGGCGGAAACGAGTCTTGGTCGAGCGGTCGCGACGTCCATCATGACGCTCGGCACGGAACAGTCCGACCTCGCGTTTTTCGCTCCGGACAACCGTCCGGCTACGTTCATCGCAACCCCCGTTTTTGATGACGGCATCCTGCGCGGGATCCTCGCCGAGCGCTTGAGCGTCGAAGAGATTGATCGAGTTGTCGGAGACCTGTCCGGCCTGGGTCAAACGGGAGAGATGGTCGTCGCATCCATGACTAAAGATGGTGGCAAAGCCGTTATCATGACGCCGACCCGCCATGATCCGGATGCGGCCTTCAAACGCCACGTTCCGGTTGGCAGCGAGGCCGGTCGAGCCGTCATCGAAGCCGCGAGCGGACAACGCGGGTCTGGATTGATGACCGATTACCGGGGGGAACGGGTTCTGGCCGTATGGCAATACCTTCCCGAGCTGCGCTGGGGAGCCGTGGTCAAAATTGACGCCGACGAGGCGTTCGCCCCGGTCGTGAAGCTCGCCCGCGTGGCGATGGGTGTGGCGCTCTTCGCGACTTTCTTCGCCGTGATCGCCGCGTGGTCCGTTGCGCATTCCTTCTCGCAGCCGATCGTTCAGCTCACCCGCGCCGCCTCCGCTGCGGCCCGGGGCCAGCTCAATCGCTCCGTCGCCGTCCGGTCGCGCAACGAGATCGGGGAACTCGCCGACGACTTTAATCGGATGACGACTCAGCTCCGCGACACGCTCGAGGGCATGGAGGAACGGGTCCGACAGCGCACGGCCGAGCTCGCGCTCGCTCGTGATCAAGCTGAGGAAGCCAACCGCACCAAGAGCGCCTTCCTGGCGAACATGAGTCACGAACTCCGGACGCCGATGAACGCCATCATCGGCTACAGCGAAATGCTCATCGAGGAGTGCGAGGATCTCCAGCAGGAGGATTTTATCCCCGATCTTCGGAAGATTCAGGTCGCCGGCAAGCACCTGCTCGAACTCATCAACGACGTGCTCGATCTCTCGAAGATCGAGGCTGGCAAGATGACGCTCTACCTCGAGGAATTCAACGTCGAGACGACTCTCAAAGACGTTATTTCGACGGTCGAGCCGCTGGTCCAAAAGAACCAGAACGAGCTGATACTCACCGTCGCCGACGGACTTGGAAGCATGCGGGCCGATCTCACGAAGGTCCGCCAGACACTTTTTAATCTCGTCAGCAACGCGACGAAGTTCACTGACAAGGGAAAGATTGAGCTTGCCGCCGAGCGGGTCGGGGATCGGGTTCGGCTGAGCGTCAGCGACAGCGGCATCGGGATGACCGAAGGTCAACTCGGAAAGCTTTTTCAGGTCTTCTCACAGGCGGACGAATCGACCACGCGCAAATACGGCGGGACTGGGCTCGGACTTGCGATTAGTCGCCGCTTTTGCCGGATGATGGGGGGCGACATCACCGTCTTCAGCAAACCAGGCGAGGGGTCCACGTTCGTCGTCGATCTTCCGGCGGAGGTGTCCGAACCGGTGGCGGAGAAAGACGGAAACGGAGCGGCGCAGGCCGTGTCGCCTGACGAAGGCGTGAACGACGAGTCCCCGACGGTATCTTTACGGGAGAGTCGCACCGTCCTGGTGATCGACGACGACGCGGATGCCCGTGAGCTCTACCGTCGAACCCTGGAGAAATCAGGGTGTCGGGTGCTCGTCGCTGGAAACGGGGAAACCGGATTGGCACTCGCTCGATCGGCTCACCCGGACGTCATCACTTTGGACGTGATGATGCCCGGTCTGGATGGTTGGAGCGTGCTTTCGACTCTTCGTGCCGATCCGCACACGGCTGGAATCCCCGTTCTAATGGTCACGATGGTGCGGGAGCAGAAGCTTGGATTCTCTCTCGGAGCGACCGATTACCTCACGAAGCCAGTGGACGCAAACCAGCTCCGCGCACTCATCGGTCGTCACCTCTCGGATGGGGTGGAGGTCGCGCTGGTTGTCGATGACCACGCGGAGAATCGCGAGATGCTCAAGCGACTGCTGGAGAAAGCTGGTCTCCGGGTTTGCGAGGCCGCCGACGGCCAAGAGGGTTTGGCGGTGGCGCGACGTGAGCGACCGGGGATCGTGCTGCTGGATCTGATGATGCCGGTCATGGACGGCTTTGAGTTTCTGGCGTGCGCCCAGGTCGACGCGGACCTACAAACGATCCCCGTGGTAATCGTAACGGCAAAAGACCTGACCCCGGCGGATCGCGAGCGGTTGAACGGTGGAGTTCAGGCCGTCATTCAGAAGAGCGGGCTCGATCAGGACGATCTCCTTCGCGAAGTGTGTGGGTTGATTAACAAAGCTACGGAACGGAAGGTGTCCCATGGCTAGAATCCTCCTCGTCGAAGACAACGAAATGAATCGGGACATGCTGAGTCGTCGCCTCTCGCGTCGAGATCACGAGGTCATTATCGCGGTCGATGGCGGGCAGGCGGTCGAAATGGCGACGCTCGAAGGTCCCGACCTCATCCTCATGGACATGAGCCTCCCCGTCATCGACGGATGGGAGGCCACGCGACGCGTGAAGAAGGACGACGCCACGCGGGAGATCCCGGTCATCGCGCTGACGGCTCACGCGATGTCCGGCGACCGCGAGAAAGCTCTCGAGGCGGGCTGCGACGACTACGACACGAAACCGATCGAGCTACCGAGATTGCTCGAGAAAATCGCGGCCCAGCTCGCGCGGGTGGGGAAAGGATGAGCGAGCCGACTCCGATTGATTCCCTCGCGACTCTGCGGCACGAGCTACGCACTCCGATCAATCACATTTTGGGTTACGGCGAGATGATCGCTGAGGAACTGGCCGATCTCGGACGCGCCGATCTCGTCGAAGATCTGGATAAAGTCCACGCCGCCGCCAAGCGACTCCTCGGCCTCATCGACGCCAATCTTCAGGACGGCGGATTGGCTGATGACCGGGCCGCCGGGGCGTCCAGCGAGACGTCGACGGTGGCGGGATCGGCGCAGCCAGACAACGCGTTGTCCACGACCTTACCGGTCGAGGCCTGTGGGCATTTGCTGGTGGTCGACGATAACGCGGAGAACCGCCACATCATGCGCCGCCTCCTCGAACGGCAGGGGCACACGGTCGACGAAGCGCCGGACGGCGAGGTCGCGTTGGAAAAGGTCGGCGAACAAGCGTTTGATCTGGTTCTCCTCGACGTGCTCATGCCGAAGATCGACGGCAATGCGGCCCTGGCTCGGATGAAGGCGGACCCGAAGCTGCGTCACATCCCGGTCATCATGATCTCTGCGTTGGACGGGATCGCGGCGGTGATCAAATGCATCGAAGCTGGTGCCGAGGATTACCTTCCGAAGCCGTTCAATCCGACGTTGCTCCGTGCGCGCATCGGGGCCTGTCTGGAGAAGAAGCGACTCCGCGATCAGGAACAGAAATACCTCCGGACCATCGAAGAAACGCAGGCGCGTCTATCGGAGGAACTCACGGAAGCGGCGAATTACGTTCGCTCCATCATTCCTCCGCCCCTCGAGGAACCCTGGAAGATCGATTGGCGCTATTTCCCTTCCGGTGAACTCGGGGGCGATGCGTTCGGCTACCATTGGATCGACGACGAGCACTTCGCCATCTACCTCCTCGACGTGTGCGGGCACGGAGTGGGTCCAGCCTTGCTGTCGGTGACGGCGATCAACGTGATCCGATCGGGTTCACTGGCGGGGACGGACCTCCGCTGCCCGGGCGACGTGCTGGCTGCGCTGAACAACGCGTTTTTGATGGAGAATCAGAACAACCTGTATTTTACGATTTGGTATGGCGTCGTTCACGCGCCGACCCGTCGCCTTCGCTACGCCAGCGGTGGGCACCCGCCTTCGCTCCTGTTGCGCAACGGCGAGGCGATCCCCCTTCGGACCAACGGCATGATGATCGGTGCCGTCGAAGACATGAGCTTCCCGGACGCCGAATTTCAGCTGGAAGGAGACGACCGACTGATCGTTCTTTGCGATGGAACTTATGAGGTTCACCGAGCCGACGGAACGATGATTGATTTTGAAGATTTTAGCGGATTCATGGCGGAGCACGGCACGGACCCGGGTGGTCTCGACGCGCTGATGGAGTGGGTCGACACGCTGCAATCTGGCGCTCCGCTCAAAGATGATTTCTCCATCCTCCGGATTCAGTTCTAGCGCGTGATGGAAATCCGGCTCTTCCAGAAGAACACCTTCGACGACTTGGTCCGCCTGAGTCGCCAGAGCACGAATTTTCTCGAAGAGCACAACACGCCGAAGAGTGCGATCTTCGCCGTCGAACTAACGATCGAGGAACTCGTCACGAACACCATCAAATACGGCTACGAGGACGACGAAGAACACGTGATCGACGTCGTCGTCGCGAAGGATGATGCCACGGTCACCGTCATCGTGAGTGACGACGGTCACGAGTTCGACCCGCTGAGCGCGGCGGCGCCGGATCTCGAATCGTCCGCCGAAGACCGCGAGATCGGCGGGCTGGGGATCCATTTGCTGAAGAATCTGATGACCGACCTGCGTTACGAGCGAGCTGGTGAGCGGAACGTCGTGACCGCCGTCAAGTCGTTCGAAGACACCTGAGCATCCTGACGGGCGAAAGACTTTCGTCGGTGAGCGCCGGGTTTTGACGACACCCCTTGCACCCACTGCCGCAATTTTGCGATAGGAGGGGATGCTTTCCATTTCCGGCGTCTCGAAGGCCTTCTCGGGACGAGTTCTATTCGAAAATGCCTCGGTGCAGGTGAATCGCAACGATCGTGTAGGGCTCGTCGGCGCGAACGGTGCCGGGAAGACGACGCTCTTCTCGCTGATCCTCAGCGAAGACGAGCCGGACGAAGGGGTGGTTAGTTTTCAGCGCGGCGTGCAGCTTGGCTTTCTCCCGCAGGAGAGCGCGCCGATCGGCGATGAAACCGTGCTCGAACTTGCCACCGGTCGCAGCCCGGCGGAAGTCGGTCCGGACGAGGTCGATGACTTCGAGGCCGACTACGGAGCCGAGGTCGAAGCTCTTGCCCGCGAGCCCAAGGCGAAACGAATCCTCTCGGGGCTCGGATTCCGGGAAAGTGATCACGAGAAACCGGCACGGACCCTCAGTGGAGGCTGGGTGATGCGCGCGCACCTGGCGCGGCTGTTGGTCATCGAGCCCGATCTGCTCATGCTCGACGAACCGACGAACCACCTCGATCTCGAGGCGTTGACGTGGTTTCAAAATTATCTTCGCACGTATAATGGCGCGTTCATCGTGATTTCCCACGATCGCGAATTTCTGAACGTGCTGGTGAATACGGTCATCGAGATCCGGAATTCCCGCCTCTACCGCTACGTTGGAAATTACGATAAATTCCTCGAACAACGCGCCGCTTCGATCGAGCAGCAGCGGGCGGCTTACGAAAACCAGCAGAAGGAAATCGCGCACATCCAGTCGTTCATCGACCGCTTCCGGGCGAAGGCCAGTAAGGCGGCCCAGGCGCAGGCGCGCATGAAGCAGTTGGATCGAATGGAGCGCATTCCGCCGCCGGAGGAACTTTCGGCGGGAATCCACTTCAAATTTCCGCAGCCCGGGCGGGCCGGCCAGCGAATGATGACGTTGAAGGCCGTCGACCAAGCCTACGGCGAGCATCGAGTTTACGATGGGCTCGACTTCGAGGTGGAACGAGACGACCGCATTGTGCTCGTCGGACCCAACGGCGCGGGCAAGTCGACTCTTCTCAAAATCCTTGCCGACGTGATTCCGATTCAGGGAGGTGAGCGCGTCGTCGGACACAACGTGAAGGTCGGCTACTACGCTCAATACCGCGTCGACATGTTGGACGAAGGTCGGACGGTGCTGGAGGAAGCTCGTGCCGGAGCGACCGGTGGCTCCGAGGAGTTTACCCGCACCGTGCTGGGCGCGTTTCTTTTCAGCGGCGAGTCGGTGTTCAAGCCAGTGGGGGTGCTGAGTGGTGGGGAAAAGAGTCGGTTGGCGCTCGTGAAGCTGCTGCTCGATCCTCCGAATCTTTTGCTCATGGATGAGCCGACGACCCACCTCGACATCCCGAGCATCGATGCGCTGATCGGGGCGCTCAAGCAGTTCGAAGGGACGCTCGTGTTCATCAGTCACGACGTGTATTTTATCCGTTCGATCGCCCAACAGGTCCTTCACGTGCAGGCTGGGCAGGTGACGCGCTACGCGGGCGACTACCAGTATTTTCTCGATAAAACGGCGGCGACGTCTGAGCGGGAAGCACTGGTCTCTTCCGATCCGAAACTCACGAACGCCCAACCGACCGAGTCCGCAGACGCGGCGCCGAAACGCGAGCGAATCTTCAAGACCAAGGCGCAAAAGCGGGCGGAGGCGGAGGCGCGTCAGGCCAAGTCGCGTGAGCGGAAGGCTCTGGAGAAGCGAGTGGGCGACCTGGAAGCCGAAGTCGAGCGATTAGAGGGTGAAGAGAAGAAACTGGCTGCGAAACTCGAGGATCCAGCCACCTACGACGATCCTTCGTTGGCCGTGACTCTGAACCGCGAAATGCTGGGCGTCGCCGATTCCCTCGGTCGCGTGTCCGCCGATTGGGAAGCGGCTGCGGAGCGGCTGGCGGAATTTGACCGCGAGAAGGAAGCGGCTGCGGCTTAGGCCGGGGTCACGAGACTGGCATGAAACGTTTACGTCTAGGGGTGCTGGGGTCGGGGAAGGGCTCGAACTTTGCCTCAATCCTGCGCGCCATTTCGGCGGGCGACCTCGCGGCCGAGATCGTCACGGTCGGATCGGACAAGGCCGATGCCGGTATCCTGCGGCTCGCAGAGGAGGCTGGTCTCCCGACCTTCACGATCGAGGAGCCTCGCTATCGCACGCGCCTATCGACTGAAGTCGAAGTCGATCTGGCCGAGCGGCTGGCGGGTGTCGACCTCGTCGTGTTGGCGGGATATTTGCGCGTGATCAAGGCTCCGTTGCTCGACGCGTTCCCCCGACGAATCATCAATGTCCACCCCTCGCTCCTTCCGAAGTATCGCGGGTTGGCCGGCTGGCAGCAGGCGTTGACCGCCGGGGAGTCCGTCGCGGGTTGCACCGTTCATTACGTCGATGCCGGGGTCGATACGGGCGAAATCCTGGCGCAGGCCGAAGTGCCGGTTCTTCCCGAAGACACCGCAGAAACGTTACACGTGCGAATCCAGGTCGCCGAGCACCAGCTTTATCCAGCGGTGCTCCAAAAGCTGGCGGAAGCTGCGGACGGGGAGGGCGGGCAATGAGCGGATTTCGCCTTTGGGATCTCAATCCCGAGCAGCGGGAGGCGGTGACTCACACCGGTGGACCGCTTCTGATTCTCGCGGGTGCCGGGACGGGAAAAACGCGCGTGATCACGGCGCGGATCGCGTGGTTGGTCGCGCAGGGCGCTCGGCCGTCCGGCATTCTGGCCGTGACGTTCACGAACAAGGCGGCTCGCGAGATGCGCGAGCGTGCCATGGGCATGGTGGACCCCGACGCGGCGGCGGAGATCTCCATCTCGACCTTTCATTCGCTTTGCATGCGAATTCTCCGAACCGATTCCGAGAATCTCGGATACAAAAAGAATTTTTCGATCTTCGACGACGGCGACCAGCAGAGCCTCGTGAAGAAGATCATCAATCGCGTCACCAGCGAAGGCGAGTCGCTCGAACCGAGCGTGGCGCGAGCGGCGATCAGCAAAGCGAAGAACAATGGTTGGGCGGCACCGAAGGACGACGAAACGGTCTTGGGAGCGGTTTACCGGCGTTACGAAAACGAGATGCGCGCGCAGAACGCGATGGATTTCGACGATCTCCTCGTCAACGCCGTGCGGTTGCTCGCTGATTTTCCCGAAGTTCGCGAGCGTTGGCGGGGACTTTACCGGCATCTCCTCGTCGACGAGTTTCAAGACACGAACAAGCTTCAGCTCGACCTCGTTTCGCTGCTTGCCTCGGGAGATCCGCCGGACGTTTGCGTGGTCGGTGACGACGACCAGAGCATTTACGGATGGCGCGGGGCGGAAGTGACGAACATCCTGGAGTTCGAGAAGCACTTCCCGGATCCCCGCGTCGTCAAACTCGAGCAGAACTACCGGAGCACGAACGAGATTCTGCAATCCGCCAACCGCGTCATCGCCAACAACACGCGCCGCCGCGGCAAGAATCTTTGGAGTCCGGTCACGGGCGGGGAGGCCGTCCAGATCGTGGCCGTCCCCGACGACCGCGAGGAGGCTGAGTTTATTGTAAACGAAATCGCCGCGCGCCAGCACAGCGAGGGGACGCCCTGGGAGAGCTTCGCAATTCTCTACCGGATGAACGCGCAGTCGCGCTTGTTCGAAGAAAATCTGCGGCGGCTGCGAGTTCCCTATCGGGTCGTCGGCGGGAAGAGCTTCTACGACCGGAGGGAGGTGAAGGACGTGATGGCGACAATGACCGTTCTCCTTAATCCCGGCGACGACACTTCGCTGCTGCGGATCATCAACACTCCGCCGCGCGGCATTGGTGCGACGACGGTCGATCTCGCGCTCGAGCGCAGCATGGGAAACAACCGCAGCCTTTTCGAGGAGATGACGAGTCCCGACTTCTGTGAATACGTCTCGACGCGGGCTCGGAACAAAGTTCGCGAGTTTGCCGAGACGATCCAGGTCGCCCGGATCGAACTTGAGACGCCCGGTGAAGACGCGGCGGCCATTATTCAGAAGCTTTTGGACGAATCCGGCTACTTCGACGACCTACGACGGTCTTGTAAAACGCCGACCGAGGCGGACAAGCGCGAATCGAACGTGCGGGAGTTTCTGATCAGTTTGCAGGAATTTCAGAAGCGGTCCAGGGAGGGGCTGCGCGGCTTCCTCGACGAAGTTTCGCTCGACCGCGATCGGCAGGAAAAGGAGGACGACACTCGCGGCGTCACGCTGATCACGCTGCACGCGGCCAAGGGTCTGGAATTTCCTCACGTCACGTTGATTGGAGCCGAAGAGGGGCTGCTTCCGCACGAGCGATCGAAATCGGAGGACACCGTCGACGAAGAGCGGCGGCTTTTCTACGTCGGAGTGACGCGGGCGATGAAGTCCCTGACGATCACGCACTGCCGAAACCGAATGAAATGGGGTTCCGCCGCGTTTTGCGAGCCCAGTCGATTTCTGGAAGAGATCGAAGGCGAAGGCGTCGAGCGAAGGAATTTCGAAGACATCGTCAACGAGCCGCTGAACGACGAACAATTTGAAAACAGCTTCGCCCGCATGAAAGAGTTGTTGGGTGGCTAGAAGACTCGACAATGCCCTGAGCAAGGTTGTAGGAACTCTCCGACTTTTCAGCCAGCATAGCTCAGTGGTAGAGCAGCTGATTTGTAATCAGCTGGTCGTCGGTTCGATCCCGACTGCTGGCTCCCATCCGAACTCAGGACGATCTGAGTTCCTCCGCGAGGCCCGCCGGTGAGGAAATCTCCACGCCGCTGATTACGCTCCCGTAGAGCGAGCCAAAATGCGTCTTGTCCCACGTCAGCAAAATCTGGCAGCGATGTTGGATCGCGGCAGACAGCACCGGGCGTCATTTCCGCGAGGAGACTGCCCCGTGGTGGAATCCCGGCCGCCTTTCGTAACTCAACGGGTCAGCGAGCAACGTGATGAGCCCGCGTCCGGAAACCGTGACCGTCGCTTGAATGGCTGTCTTGCAGCAATGCAGTCATTCTGCAAACCACGAATCTACTTCCAGTTCGGAGGATTAACGGTGCGGAGGCTGGGGGGAAGGAGGGAGCGGCCCATGAGCCATTCGTCGATCTTGCGGGCGGCGTCGCGGCCTTCGCCGATGGCCCAGACCACGATGGATTGGCCGCGGTTGGCGTCGCCGGCGGCAAAAACGCCTTCGACGTTGGTCATCATCCGCTGATCGATCGCGATGGTGTTCTGCTTGGTGAGTTCGATGCCGGAGCCTTCGAGTGCTCCGGTCTCGGATCCGGAGAAGCCGATCGCCAGGAGGACGAGGTCAGCTTTCACTCGGAAATCTTTCTCGATGATTTTTTTGTCCACGCGGCGACCGTAGTCGTCGTAGGTCCACTCGACGCGGTCCATGCTGATCTCGTTGACGACGCCGTCGCCGTCGGTGTCGACGAAGGCGGCCGCGTCGGCACTGAACTCTTCGACGCCGCCTTCCTCGATGGCGTAGGTCATCGAATAGGTGACGGGTTGTTCGGGCCAGGGATTCTTGGGCTCACGCTCGAGGGGCTTCTGGACGTTGATGCTGACCTGAATGACCTCGGTCGCGCCCTGGCGGAGCGCGGTGGCCACGCAGTCGGCGCCGGTGTCGCCGCCGCCGAGGACGACAACGGATTTTCCTTTCGCGGTGATCGGGTCGGTGACATCTCGACCGGCTTGGTGGCGATTTTCCTGAGTGAGGAAGTCCATTGCGAAGACGACGCCGCCGAGTTCGCGGCCGGGGATCTGGACGTCGCGCGGCTTTTGGGCGCCGATCGCGAGGCAGACGGCGTCGTGGTCTTTCTGAAGGTCGGCGAGGACGAGGTTTCGACCGAGTGTCTGACCGGTCTCGAACGTGACACCCTCGGCGGTCATCTGGTCCACGCGACGGGTGACCTGCTTCTTGGCAAACTTGAAGTCGGGAATGCCGTAAACCATCAATCCGCCGATGGCGTCGGCCCGCTCGTAAACGGTGACGGCGTGCCCGGCGCGATTGAGCTGCTGCGCGGCGGAAAGGCCGGCGGGCCCGCTGCCGACGATGGCGATGGATTTACCGGTCGAGAAATGGGGTTTTTCGGGAACGATCCAGCCTTCCTCCCAACCGCGGTCGACGATGGCGCGCTCGATGGATTTGATGGTGACGGCGCCGGTATTGATCGCGAGCGTGCAGGCGTTCTCGCACGGAGCCGGGCAGGTGTAGCCGGTGAACTCTGGAAAATTGTTCGTCGCGTGCAGCCGGGCAAGGGCGGCCCGCCATTCGCCGCGGGAGACGAGGTCGTTCCAGTCGGGTATGATGTTGCCGATCGGGCAGCCGCCCATGCAGGTCGGAATGCCGCAGTCCATGCAGCGTTTGCCCTGCTCACGGAGGTGTTCGTTCTCCCACTTCGGCTTCCAGACCTCGTCGTAATCATGGATTCGAGCGGCGGCGTCGCGTTTTCCAATGGGAGCGCGAGGTGCGGCGAGAAATCCTCCGGGGTGGTCGTCGGCCATGGGTTGAGTCGTTGGTTGATAGTTTAAGGGTTTAAGCCTTAGGCCGCTACCGGCGGTGCGACCATCCGAACGTCTTTGCCGTCGGCGAGGTTGCGGGCTACGACAGCGGCGTAGGCTTCGGGGAGGACACGGACGAACGTTCCGACGCTGGCGTCCCAGTTGTCGAGAATGCGACGACCCTTCGAGCTGCGGGTGTAGCGGACGTGGTTTTCGATCAGGCGTTTGACGAGATCCTGGTCGCGTTCGTCTTCCAGCGCGGCCGTGCCCACCATTTCGCGGTTTACCTTCTTCGAAAACGACCCGTCTTCGTCGAAAACGTAGGCTTCGCCGCCGCTCATGCCGGCGCCGAAGTTTTTCCCGGTCGCCCCGAGAATGACGACGACTCCACCGGTCATGTATTCGCAGGCGTGATCGCCGACGCCTTCGACGACGGCCATGGCGCGGCTGTTGCGGACGGCGAACCGCTCGCCGCCCTGGCCGTTGAAGTAGGCTTCGCCCCCGGTGGCGCCGTAGAGAGCGACGTTGCCGACGATGACGTTATCGGAAGCGGAGAAGGCGGCGTCCCGCGCGGTGCGGACGGTGATCCGGCCGCCACTGAGGCCCTTGCCAACGTAATCGTTCGCGGCTCCTTCGAGGTGAATGGTGATTCCGCTCGCGAGGAATGCGCCGAGACTTTGACCGGCGACACCCTTGAGACGGACGGTGATGGTGTTATCCGGCAGCCCCTCAGCACCGTATTTCTTGGCGACGAGTCCGCTGAGCATCGTGCCGAAGGTGCGGTCGCGGTTGACGATCGGGAGGTCGATAACGACCGGCGTGCGGTCGTCGAGGGCGGGTTGAGCGAGCTCGATGAGGCGATGGTCGATCTTTTCGTCGAGTTTGTGATCCTGACCGCGCGAACGGTAGGGGGTGTCCTCCGACGGCTGCCGGTAGAGGAGTTGGGAGAGATTGACGCTGAGACCCTTCGGGTGGGCGATGTCCTTGGGTCGGAGCTTGTCGACGCGACCGACCATCTCGCGCATCGTGCGAAATCCCATCGCGGCCATGAGTTCGCGGACCTCTTCGGCGATGAAGCGCATGTAGGCCATGACGTGCTCGGGCTCGCCAGCGAATTTCTTGCGCAGCTCGGGATCTTGCGTGGCGATGCCGACCGAGCAGGTGTTGCAGTGACACTTGCGGAGCATCACGCAGCCCAGGGCGACGAGGGCGGCGGTGCCGAAGCCGTATTCTTCTGCGCCGAGGAGTGCGGCCACGGCGACGTCACGGCCGGTGCGAAGGCCTCCGTCGGTGCGGACGCGGATGCGGGAGCGGAGGTTGTTGGCGAGAAGGACCTGCTGGGTTTCGGCCAGGCCGAGTTCCCACATGGCGCCGGTGGATTTGATGGAGGTCTTCACGGCGGCCCCGGTGCCACCGCTGTCGCCAGCGATGAGAACGGCGTCGGCCCGGGCTTTCGCGACGCCGGCGGCGATGGTGCCGACGTTGGCGACCGAGACGAGCTTTACGTTGATCTCGGCGTCGGGGTTCGCGCACTTGAGGTCGTGGATGAGCTGGGCCAAATCCTCGATGGAATAGATGTCGTGGTGCGGCGGTGGGGAGATGAGTCCGACGCCGGGGGTCGTGAAGCGGACCTCGGCGATGACGTCGTTGACCTTGGCGCCGGGGAGTTCGCCGCCTTCGCCCGGCTTCGCGCCTTGGGCCATTTTGATTTCAAGCTGCCGAGCATTGACGAGGTAGTGCGTCGTCACGCCGAAGCGACCGCTGGCGATCTGCTTCATGGAATTTTCCCGCTCGGTCCCGAAGCGATCGACTTGTTCCCCGCCTTCGCCGCTGCCGCTCTTGCCGCCGACGCGGTTCATCGCCACGGCGAGGGCTTCGTGAGTCTCGCGACTGAGTGACCCGAACGACATCGAACCGGTTGCGAAATGGGTGATGATCGACTCCACCGACTCGACGTCATCGATCGGGATCGGCTCGGAGGTGTCGAATTCCAGCATGCCGCGGATCGTCTGGAGACGTTCGTCCTGGGCGTTGACGGCTTGGGCGAATTCGGAATACGCAACCGAGTCGCCGCTTCGGACGGCGGCCTGAAGCCGGGCAACCGCGAAGGGGCTCCATTGGTGCAATTCACCGTCGCGGCGCCAGTAGTAGTCACCACCCTGGTCGAGCGCGAGATTGCCGGCGATCCGGCGACCGAAGGCGGCTTCGTGCCGTTCGCGGAGCTCGCGTTCGAACAGCGGGAGCCCGGCGGCGGGAAGCTGGGCTGGGGTGCGGTGGAAAAACTCCTCCACGAAATCGAAATCGAGTCCGATGGCCTGGAAAACCTGGGCGCCTTTGTAGCTCTCGAGCGTCGAGATGCCCATTTTTGACATCACCTTGAGAATGCCGCCCTCCAGTGCTTTGTGGTATTTGCCGACGAGGGTGGAAAGTTCGCCTTCGATGTGACCGTCTTCGCTCATCTCGGCCAGGCTCATGTGGGCGAGCCACGGGTGAATGGCGTCGGCGCCGAAGCCGATGAGGGTGCAGCACGAATGCACGGTCGCGGCCTCGCCGGTGTCCACGACGAGGGCGGTGCGAGTCCGGAGCCCTTCTTCGATGAGGTAGTGCTGGAGAGCGCCGACGGCTAGAAGTGCGGGAATCGCGATGCGGTCCGCCGAGACGCCGCGATCCGACAGAATGAGAATTTCGAATCCGTCCCGGATGAGTTTGGCGGCTTCGGTGCGGAGTCGCTCGATGGCTTCGCGTAGGCTGATCGCCGGGTCGTAGCAGAGGTCGATCTCGGTGGAGCGGATTCCGTTGACGTCCAGAGAGCGAATCGCGTTCAGCTCGTCGTCCATGAGAAACGGCGTTTTCAGCCAGAGCTGGCGGCAGTGATCGGCGGTCTCGGTAAGAAGATTGCGTTGACGACCAATGTGACTCTCGAGGGAGGTCACGAGATCTTCGCGCATGAAGTCGAGTGGCGGATTGGAAACCTGCGCGAAAAGTTGGGAAAAATAGGAGGAGAGCGGCTTCTGGCGGGCGGAGAGGAAGGCGGGCGGAGCGTCGTTGCCCATTGCGCCGATCGGATCTTTACCGAGCTCGGCCATGGGCTGGACGAGGACGCGCAGTGTCTCGACCGTGTAGCCGAACGCCGCTTGCAGGGCTTCGACTTCCTGGAGGGTCGGCGGTGCGGAAACAAAATCCGGGTCGGCGCTTAGCCGGACGCGACCAGCCTCCAGCCATTCGCCGTATTCGGGCTTGGCCAGCTCGGCGAAGACCTCCTCTTCGTCCAGAACGCGTCCTTTCGAGGTGTCCGCGACGAACAGTTGGCCCGGCTTGAGCCGTCCGCTGAGGACGACTTCCTCCTGAGGTGTTTCGAGAACGCCCAGTTCGCTGGCCATGATGAGGCGTCCGCTCGTGGTGACGACGTAGCGGCAGGGACGAAGGCCATTGCGATCGAGCGCGGCGGCGACGACCGTGCCGTCCGTGGCGGCCACGAGCGCGGGGCCGTCCCAGGGTTCGCTGATGGTCGAGAGATAATCGTAAAAGGTCCGGCGGCGCTCGCTCATGGAGGCGTCTTTCGACCAGGCTTCCGGAATGAGCAGGCGAAGCGCGTGCGGGAGGCTGCGTCCGGCTTGCATGAGAAGCTCGAGGACGTTGTCGAAGGCAGCGGTGTCGCTCTGGCCGACGCCGACGACTGGTTTGAGCAGATCAATGTCGTCGCCGAATTTCTCACAGGCCAGAGCGGCCTCGCGGGTTCGCATTCGGTTGAGATTGCCACGCAGGGTGTTGATTTCGCCGTTGTGGACGGCGGCGCGGAAGGGATGAGCCAACTGCCAGGCTCCGAGGGTGTTCGTCGAAAAGCGGGAATGAAGGAGGACGATGGCGGTCTTCATCCGCGGGTCCGAGAGGTCCGGGAAGTAGGTTCGGACTTGTTCGCAGGTGAGTAGCCCCTTGTAAACGATGGTGCGCCGATCCAGTGAGCAGATGTAAAAAATGCCGCGCCCCTCGCCGACGAGGCCCGCTGCGACGACGGCGGTCTCGATCGCTCGGCGAAGGAGGTAGAGACGCGTGTCGAGGACGTTGGGCGCGACGCCAGATTCTGTCGGCGTGACGAAGAATTGTTTCATCCGCGGCTCGGCGTCGATCGCGGCACGCCCGAGACCGGTCGAGTCGGTCGGCACGGCTCGCCACGCGATCAAACGAAAGCCTCGTTTGGTGATGACCTTTTCGATGACCCGTTTCGTGGCGTCGGCGGTCCAGTAATCCTTCGGCAGATACGCCATGCCGACGCCGTAGGTGCCAGCGTTACCCAGACCGTCGACTTCACCGGCGAAGAACTCGTGCGGGATCTGGATCATGACGCCGGCGCCGTCACCGGTCATCTCTTCGGCACCGCGCGCACCGCGATGGTCGATGTTTACGAGAACGTCGAGCGCGTCCTCGATCAAGGCATGAGATGCGGTGCCGTCGAGTTGGACGAGCACTCCGACCCCGCAGGCCGCCCGATCCGCGAAGGGATCACATAAACCCGGGCGATCCGACTGGCTAACTGCTCTCATACTCATTCGACGACTCCAGGAAACATTCGTGAGCTATTTCTGTTCCAACGGACGGGAATCAACCAGTTTTTTCCGGTGTCCCGCTCGGACCAAGGATTCGTATCGACGGAATTGACAGATCACGGTGAGCGGTGGGATTATTCGCCTCATGGCTGAAGGACGTGGATCTGCGGGGAATGTGATAGCGGCATTGGCGAGTTTTTTCATCCCGGGACTCGGGCAGCTCATTCAAGGGCGTCTGCTTTCGGCACTGATGTTCTTCGTGTTTGCGGCGATTCTTTGGGTGATCTGGCTGGGGTGGCTGATTCACATCTGGGCAATCATCGACGCGGCGATCTGGAAGCCGCGGCTCGGATAGACGAACGGAGAGTCGGTATTTGCGGGGCGTGGGGTCATGCGCGCAGTTGATTTTTTCGGGTTGGTCCCGCATGTTGAGGGAATGCGTTCCCTCGTTTACTTTTCGGCTGCGGTCGGGCTCTTCGGATTCGCCACGGCCGATCGGGTTCTTGGCCAATCTGAGAAGAATCAGAAGAAACCCACCCTGAGCGTTGCGAACGGCGATTTCGAGCGTTCCTATGGCGTCGAGAATCCCTGGAATGGCGTGGATTCGAAGGGGAAACTGGATTCCTTCCGCGCGGCACTGCCGGTGCTGACGGAAAATGGGACGATCGGTAAAACGCCGATGCCGGTATCGGTCGCGATTCACGACATGAACGGCGACGGCTTGCCGGATCTCGTCACGGCAGATCCGAAGGCTTACATTCGAGTTTATTTCAACGAAGGAACGAAGACCGAACCGAAGTTTCTGGTCGGTGAATTGGCGCAGGCGTTCGTCGGCGTTCCCGTCCCGGACGTCCGGGGGGATGAGACCCGTCTCGGGCCGAGAATTAGCGTGATCGAGGGCGGGGGTGCGCCGCAGTTGCTCGTCGGTAATTACTTCGGTGAGATTTTCGTGCTTCCGAATTCCGGCAGTGCGCAGAAGCCGGATTTCCGTCAACCCAGGGATATTTCGAAGTTGGCTATTCCGACGATGGAAAAGGCCGGAGATCGATGGGGGAACGTTTTTGCTCCGAAAATGTGGGATTGGAACAACGACGGGAAGTTCGACCTGATCATCGGCGAGGGCTCCTACTCGGCGAACAACATTCATCTGGCGATCAACGAGGGGACGAATGGCTCGCCAACCTTTAGCCAGACGAATCGTCACGTGATCGCGTTTGGCGACGGTCGCGAGCAGCTCACCCCTGCCGTGGTCGATTACAACGGAGATGGTCGGCCGGATCTCCTGGTCGCGGCGCGGGACGGGAAGGTCGGGGTTTACCTTCAGGGGGACGAACCCTGGAAACCGGGCGTAGAGTTGCCCTTCTCGTCGTTCTTGTCGGTCGGTGGAAAGCCGCTCTCGGTGCGCGGAATCGCCACGGTGACGGCGGGAGATCTGAATGGCGATGAGCTCTTCGACGTGGTGGTCGGGCAGGCGGATGGCGCGGTGTCCTACGCGCTGAATGCGGGGACAAAGCAGGAACCGAAATTTTCCGCGTTAACGGATTTTGCGGGCGCCACGCCGTTCCCGCAGATGAAATGGCCGTCGGGCTGGGACTTGGCACTGGGAATTGATCGCGGAAACAATTTGGTGTTCGCATCCGTCGTCGAGGAAGATCCGGCAGAGGGCAAAAGCTGTCTCAAAATAGGATACGTTCCGAATTTCAACCAGATCATGCCGAGCCCGATCAACGAGTTGCCGGCGCGGACGAATTTCAAGTTGGACGACAAGACTTCGTCAAGATATTCGGCGACGGAGCTGATGGACGAGGCTGCCTCGAATCTCATCATGGTTCGCCAGCGGACGGCTTCGCGCTTTGCGATCGGCGAGACCTACACTCTGAGCTTCAAGGTGAAGGGGAACGGGATCTCGAACGCCGAGGCCGTCGTGTCCTACGAGCAATTTAAGCAGACCGGCGAAGATAAGATTACTCGAGGTGACCGTGGCCGGGCCAAGGTCAAGCGAGCGCGACTTTTCGAGCGCAAGCGGGAGAAGAAGAGCTTCTCGGCGGGATCGAACTGGAGTGAGATCAAGGCGAGCGTCACGCCGCGGTTCGACGAGCGCGAGCTGAACGAGGCGGGTCCTACGAACGCCGTGGATCTGGAATTTGTCTTTGAAATGGAGCCCGGGACCGGGGTGCTTTACATCGACGACGTCAAGCTGACGAAGAATTGATCGCGGCTCGATTGCGCACGGCCTTCGTGATGGGGGCGGGTCTGGGATCGCGGCTGCGACCCCTCACGGAATCGCGCCCGAAGCCGTTGGTGCCGATCTTCACGAAGCCGCTGATTACGTTTGCACTCGACCACCTGCTGAGTGTTGGGATCGAGCGGTTCGTGATCAATACGCACCACCTGGCGGATCGTTGGACGGAATTTTTTCCGAGTTCGACTTACCGCGGGGCGCCGATCGATTTTGTCTTCGAGCCAGAGCTGTTGGAGACCGGTGGGGGGATTGCCAACGCTGCGGACCGAATCGGGGATGAGCCATTTTTGGTCTATAGCGGAGACGTTTTGACGAATCTCGATTTGAGTCGACTGATCGAAGCTCACTTTCGCGGCGGACACGACGTGACCCTTGGACTCCGCGAGACCGGGCTGAGCACGGCCATTGCGTGCCGGGAAGGGCGCGTGGTCGATTTCAAGGGGCGCTACGGCGAGGAGGGTCGGTATGATTTTGCGAACGTCTCGGTCTGGACCAAGGCTGCGGTCGACTGGCTACCGCCCATCGGCGAGAAGGCACCGTTCATACCGATCTTGGTGGACCGACTGGGTGAAGGGGGTCAGGTGGGCGGCGAGGTGCTCAACGAGAACGAATGGTTTAACGTCGGCACGCGCGACGAATACCTCCGGGTGCACCGAGTGATCGCCGAAACTGACTGGCGGCCGAAGTATCTTTCGTCGGGTGTCGAGTGGCCGGTGCACGTGCATTCCGGCGCGACCGTCGCAGAATCGGCGGAGGTCGCGGGAAATTGCGTGGTTGGTTCGCGCTCGAAGATCGGCGACGGAGCGGTGTTGGACGAGTGTATCGTTTGGGACGGGGCGACCGTCGAGGCGGACTCGCGGCTCGAGCGGTGCATTATCCGGGATTTTCAGGTTGCCACCGGGGCGCATTGCGGCGAGGACATTTGATTACCACGACTTGATGCAACCGGACTTTGTGATTCACCAGACGCGGGAGCGTTTTCCGCTGCTGGCCGGGGAGACGTTCACCGTGATCCCGCTCGAAAAAGGGGGCTCCGGGCGGAAGTATTATCGGGTGTCGACCGGCGAGGCTTCCTCGATGATCGTCGTAAAATATTCGCCGGAACGGACCGAGAATCTTCGATTCGTCGATCTCGATACGTTTCTCGACGAAAGTGGCGTGCGAGTCCCGCGCATCTACCTGCACGACGCCGACGCGGGGCTGATTTGGATGCAAGATCTTGGCGGAACGGACCTCTGGAGCTTGCGTGACGACGATTGGGCGACCCGCGGCCCGGCCTACCGCTCGGCGATTGAGGCCGTCTTTGCGCTCCACACCAGCGCGACTCAGCGATTTGAAGAGTCTCCGGTGTCGGTCGAGTTGGAATTCGACCAGCAGTTGTATCTTTGGGAGCAGGGATATTTTATCGAGCACTGCCTGGTGGGAGTTTTCAAAGTGAGTGCTGAAGAGGCGTCTCGTTACGCCGAACTTCCGGCGTTGCGGCGGATGGCTGACGAATTGGCAGCGCAGGACCGCGTTTTGGTGCACCGAGATTTTCAGTCGCAGAACGTCCTCGTCTCCGGCGGACAGAGCTGGCTGATCGATTTTCAGGGTCTTCGGCCGGGGTTGGCGCAATACGATCTCGCCTCGCTGCTTTACGATCCTTACGTCAGTCTGACGGATGGTCAGCGGACCGAACTGTTGCTCTACTACCGGAACCTTGCGGCGGATCAGGGGGAGGACGTGGGCGAAAATTTCGAGAAGATCTTCTGGATGTGCGCGGCCCAGCGCTTAATGCAGGCCCTGGGAGCTTACGGCTTCCTCGGGAATAAGGGGGATCGCCCCGATTTTCTCGATCACATTCCGGCGGCTCGGCGATCGCTAACTGAAGTGGTGGGACGAATCGACGGAATGGATGAATTCACTCAACTCTTAGAAGCCCTATCGTGAAATCCGAGTATCCTCCGACCGTCGTCATCGAGAACATCGAACCGCTGATCTCCCGTGGTGAGCACCCGGTCAAGCGGGCGGTGGGAGAGGAACTGACGGTCGAGGCAGACATTTTCAAGGAAGGGCACGACATCGTTCGCGCCGTGCTGAAATGGCGGCGGGTCGGCGACGAGGTCTGGCACGAGACGGCGATGGAGCCACTCGTCAATGATCGTTGGTCGGGAACGCTGGCGGTGTCGAAACCGGGCCGCTGGGAGGCGGTGATCCAAGCGTGGGGGGACGAGTTTCTTTCCTGGCAGGACGAGATCATCAAGAAGGTCGACGGTGGTTTGGAAGATCTCCGGAGCGAATCGCTGGAAGGTGCGCGGATGGTCCGCGCTGCGGGCAAACGATCGAAGGATTCGACCGACACGAAGTTGCTCGAAGCGCTAGCCAAGCGGCTGGAGAAATCCGATCCGGCAGAGTTGAAAGCGATCGCCATCGATCCCGAGCTCGAAGGTCGGATGGAATACCTCCTCGACCGCTCACTGGCGACGACGGCTGATCCGGTGCTCCCGATCTGGGTCGATCGCAAACGGGCGGCCTACGCGGCATGGTATGAATTCTTCCCGCGTTCGGCGGAAGGGAAGCCGGACTCGGGCTCGACGTTTCGCGACTGTTTGCCGCGCATCGATGACGCGAGGGCGATGGGATTCGACGTCATTTATTTCCCGCCGATCCACCCCATCGGGGTGTCGAATCGAAAAGGCCCGAATAACACGTTAAACGCGGGTCCTGGAGATCCGGGGGTGCCTTACGCCATCGGCAATAGCGCGCAGGGCGTCAACGGCGGCGGTCACAAGGACGTCGCGCCGGAACTCGGAACGCTCGAGGATTTTGATTGGCTCGTGGGCGAGTTGCACGAGCGTGGCATGGAGATCGCGCTGGATTTCGCGATCAACTGCTCGCCGGATCACCCTTACGTTCGTGATCATCCGGATTGGTTCTTCAAACGCCCCGACGGCACGATCAAATACGCCGAGAATCCGCCGAAAAAGTATCAGGACGTCTATCCGCTGAACTTCCATTGTGCGGACTGGCGTGCGCTTTGGGACGAGCTGCGCGACGTGCTGGTTTTCTGGGCGGACCGCGGGGTGAAGATCTTCCGCGTCGACAATCCGCACACCAAGCCGGTGTCGTTCTGGGAATGGGTGATCGCCGAAGTGCTCGCGAAGCACCCCGACGTGATTTTTCTGAGCGAAGCGTTCACTCGGCCGAAGATGATGCAGGAGCTGGCGAAAGTCGGCTACACGCAGAGCTACACGTATTTCACCTGGCGCGAGTCGAAGGCTGATCTGACCGAATATCTCGAGGAGCTGACGCAGGGTCCGATGAAGGACTATTTCCGCGGGAATTTCTTCACGAATACGCCTGACATTCTGCCTGAGCATTTGGTGAAGGGCGGTCGGCCGGCTTTCCTTTTGCGGGCGGTCCTGGCTACGACGCTCGTTCCGGTTTACGGGATCTACAGCGGCTTTGAGCTGTGTGAGAACGACCAATTCCCCGGCAAAGAGGAATACAATCACTCCGAGAAATATGATTTCAAGGGACGTGATTGGGACGCGCCGGGCAACATCAAGGATTGGATCACCGCGCTGAACCGGGCGCGTCGGGAGAATCGCGCGTTACACGAATACCGGAATCTGAGCTTCCTGAAGTCGGACAACGACCAGATCCTGGCCTACAGCAAGATGACGGCGGCACGCGACAACGTGATTCTCGTGGTGGTAAATCTCGATTCGTTCTCCACGCAGAGCGGGTTTGTCGAGGTGCCGGTCGAGGAGTTCGGCATCATGCCTTCGCTCACCTATCGAGTGCGCGATCTGCTCAGCAACGAGTCGTTTCTTTGGAGCGGAAGTCGGAATTTCGTCATGCTCGATCCGCGAAATCGGCCGGCGCACGTGTTTGTCGTCGAGCGATGGGTGGGTCGCGAGGCGGGGCGCGATATCTACGAATAGGCGATGAAAGTCGGAATTCGTTACGAGGCCCACTACCGATACGAGGCGGCGGCGAGTTTTTCGCCGCATCTCGTGAGGTTGTTTCCTCGAACGGATCTCTACATGCGCACGGAAAGGGTCGCGTTCGTTCCGAATGAAGGGTCGTCGGTGCAGTATCGGCGCGATCTTTTCGACAACGTGGTCGGTTCGTGTTTCTACCCGGAGAAGTTAAAGACGCTGGATTATTCCTTGGAGATCGACCTGGTGCTCGAGGAGAAAAATCCCTTCGCGTTCCTGCTCGCGTCGCACGCGATGGAGTTACCTTTCGCTTACGAGTCGGCTGAGGCCGAGGTGCTGGCACCGTATCTTCGGCAGAGGACGTCGGTCGAGTTGCCGGACGGTTTGCGACCCGCCGGGGACGCGCGGCCGACGGTCGAAGCACTGGTGGCACTGAACGAATGGTGCTTCCAAAATTTGGAATACGAGAGGCGCGACGAAGGCGAGGCGATGGAGCCGACGGAGACTTTGCAGACCGGCAGGGGCGCTTGCCGGGACTTTGCCGTTTTGGTGGCGGAGGTCATGCGGGCGCACGGCGTCGCGGCCCGACTGGCGAGCGGCTTCCTGTGGGAACCACCGGAACTCGACGCGTCGGAGCGGCGCGCGGCGAGCGCGTTGCACGCCTGGATCGAAGTTTACGTGCCCGGACCGGGCTGGATCGGGCTGGACCCGACGAACGGGGTCTTCTGCAACGAGCATTTCATGACGACCGCCGTCGGGCTGACTCCGGACGATATCTCGCCGGTGCAGGGGGTTTACTTCGGAGATGCTCGAATTGACAGCCATCTCGACAGCGAACTCGAGATCAAATCGTTGTAGATTCGGCGGAGCGAACGGAAGTTCGCCAAGCGCATCCGGAAAGTTCATAAAGGCTGATGCCCAACTCGAAACAATCCCGGACCAAACCGACGAAATCCGACGGATCGAAATTCGCAGAGCAGATGATGCGGGCGGCAGCTTGGGCGGATGGGATATTCGACGATGCCGGGATCAAGTTGACGCTGGGGGGTGAGCCGACCTACGTGCCGATCGAGCCGACGGGGGCGGAGTGGAACCATTCGGCGGTCGGGCCGACGAAACTGGGTTACGCGCGGGACATGGCTCTGGGCCTCCTCGCGGATCGGATGCGCGGCGGAGCGTGTTTTTACAGTCCCGGAAAACAATACCCGGGAGAGGTGAATCCGCGTTGGGCCCTGCGTTTGGTCGCGCGTCGTGACGGTAAACCGATTTTCTCGACGAAGCCGACGAAGAAGCCAGTGGATAAAGCGTCCGCTGAGACGGTGTTGAAGCAGATCCGCGAACGACTCGGGGTGAAGGGGAAGTTCGTCGGTTTTCGGGATTCGCGGAAACCACCGGCGAAAGCGTGGGCGTTGCCGTTGGATTTCGAGGATGGGGAATGGATCGCGGTGGACTGGAAACTGAAACCGGTCGACCGAATCTTGAACGGAGCGGAGGGGCCCGCCGGGTTGCGGCTGCCATTGCACCGCGTGCCGGATGAGCTTCCCAAACGGGCGATGGTCGTGGAATTGCGCGACGAGCGGCTGCACGTCTTCTTCCCGCCCGTGGTGCAGGAAGGATTTACGAAATTGATCAAGATTGTCGGAGCGTCTCTGACGAAGGCACGGGTGGGCAATTTTGAACTGCAGGGATACGTCCCGGTCGACGAGGCTCACGAATGGACCGTGCTTGGCCTGACTGCGGACCCCGGCGTTCTCGAGATCAACATTCCCGCCTGCGATTCCTGGGCGATCTACGATTCGTGGATCCGAGACATCACCAAGCTCGCTGAATCGCTGGGGTTGAGATCGTGGAAAGCGCCGGACCGGGATTACGAGGGAGGAACCGGCGGGGGAAACCACCTGCTGTGGGGTGGACCCAGCGTGGAGGAAAATCCGTTTTTTTCCCGCCCGGCCTGGTTGGCTGCCATTGCGCGTTACTGGCAGGCTCACCCCTCGCTGGCTTACGTTTTCACCGGGACATACGTGGGGGCTTCGTCGCAGGCTCCGCGGCCGGACGAGTCGGCGAAAGCGCTCTTCGATCTCGAGATGGGTTATCGCTTTCTCGAATCGCTGCCCGCTGGGGATCACCGCGCGCTCATCAACGAAACGCTGAGGCACCTCCACACGGACGTGACCGGCAACGCGCATCGATCGGAGTTGAGCTTGGATAAATTCTGGAACCCTGGGTGGCCGGGTGGGACTTTGGGATTGCTGGAGTTTCGAGCCATCGAGTCGCTGCCAAAAGCGGAGTGGATGTCAGCCGTCGCGTTGCTCTGGTCGTGTCTTGCGGCCTACAGCGTCCGGCGTCCGGTGCGCCGCGGCCTGCGAGAATACGGTGGTGAAATTCACGACCGTTTTTTTCTACCGAGCGTCCTTTGGGCGGATTTGGAATCAGTGATCGATGAGCTAGCCAAAGCCGGGTGCAAACTGCCGAAAGCGCTTTACCGGGAGATCTGGGAATGGCGCTTCTCGAAGCTCCTGCGGGTGAAGCGGAAAGAAGGGGCGCTGGAAGTCCGGCGGGCCCACGAAAGCTGGCCGCTGCTCTGCGAGACACCGGTCGAAGGAGGATCGACCAGCCGATTTGTGGATACGTCGATGTATCGGGTGGAGGTCCGGGCAGACGCTGGATTTGCCAGGATTTACGTTGTGCGCTTTCGCGGCCGTGAGCTCCCGCTGACCCGCGTCGCGGATGGCGGATACGTGGCGGGGCTGCGTTACCGGCGGAGTTGCCTCTATCCGTGTTTGCATCCGGGCATCGAGCCGCACCTGCCGCTTGATCTGACAATCGCGGAGAAATCCAGCGGCGAGGTCGTGGCGCGATACGAGTTGGCGGCCGGTGCGACGACGTTGAACCGCAGCCGAAAGGGTGTGGAGGAGTCTGCACCCGGCAAGCCCTGTCGCCCGATCGGCCCCGGCGCGCTGACGCACGATCTCCGCCTGGATTGAGCGGGGCTCGCGGCGAGAGCCGCAGGGTGTCGCTCGTGCTCGTGCGACGAGGGGCCGCGATTGGTCACGGCGTCGCGCTGCCCGGAAGCCCACCCGCTATCCGTCGATTCAGCGCGGAGGGTGCTCAGCTCACCAAAGAAAAACCGCCGAGCGGCCTTGCGGGCCGGTCGGCGGTTTTCGGTTTGAGATATTCGACTCGGGGTCAGATTTTCATCCGAACCATAGCCTCGTGTTCCTCGTCGGTGCAGGGAGCATTGAGCGGGACGTCGACGGGCTTGTCGCTGTTCCCAACGAGATTTTTCTCGGTGAGATATTGCTCCAGCTCTTCGCCGCTGATGTCAGCAACCATCTCGCCGTTCACTTCGACACACGGGGAGAGCGGTTGCCCGCTCTTCTGCTCCATTTCCCAGCGGAATGCGGGGTTCTGGATGATGTCTTTCTCGGTGTAGGCGAGGTCGTATTTGGCGAGGACGGCGCGGACGCCGGCACTCCAGCCGCAGGTGGTCTTGAGGTAGGCGGTGATATCGGGCTTGCTCATGGTATTAACGAGTTACGGTTGGAAGCGGCTTCGCGCTACTTCTTTCCTTCTCCGGGGCGATATTCTTCCTGCGCGATCTGGAAGGCTGCTGCCAATCCGACGAGATCTTCGCCGGGTTTGACGCCTTCGAACGCGGCGCTTTCCTTCTCGACGTCTTCCATCGAGTAGTTGGCTGCCTTGATCGAGAGGCCGATGCGGCGATCGTTCTTGTCGATCTTGATGACGCGGGCTTCGGTCTCATCGCCGACCTTGAGGATGTCTTTGACTTTCTCGACGTGGTCTTCGCTGAGCTGGGAGATGTGGACGAGGCCATCGATGTTCCCTTCGAGCTGCACGAAGGCACCGAAGTTTGCGAGTTTCGAGACGGTGCCCTTGACGAGGTCGCCGATCTTGAACTGCTGTTCGATGTTCTGCCACGGATCGCCTTCGAGCTGTTTGACACCGAGGCTGATGCGCTGGTTGGCCTTGTCGATGTCGATGACAACGGCTTCGACCGGGTCGCCCTTCTTGAGCATTTCGCTCGGGTGATTGAGTTTGCGAGTCCAGCTCAGATCGGAGACGTGCACCATGCCGTCGATTCCTTCCTCGAGCTCGATGAAGGCACCGTAGGCGGTCATGTTCCGGACAGCGCCGGAAACCTGCTTGCCGATGGTGTAGCGGTGTTCGATCTCGTCCCAAGGATTGGCTTCGAGCTGGCGAACGCCGAGGGAGATCTTCTGCTCTTCCTTGTTAACGCCGAGGACGACCGCTTCGACTTCCTGCCCGAGGGTGAGGACGTCGGACGGGCGTGCGATGCGCTTGGTCCAGGAGAGTTCCGAGACGTGGATGAGGCCTTCGACGCCCTGTTCGATTTCGACGAACGCGCCGTAGGGCATGAGGTTGGTGACTTTGCCGCGGACGGTCTGCCCGACGGGGAAGCGCTCTTCGATGGCTTCCCAAGGGTTCGACTGAGTCTGCTTGAGGCCGAGCGAGACCCGCTCTTTCTCCTTGTTGATGTCGAGGATGAGGAGATCGAGGTTTTGCCCGATCGTGACCATCTCGGATGGATGGTTGAGGCGCGCCCACGACATGTCGGTGATGTGGAGGAGGCCGTCGATGCCGTCGAGGTCGATGAACGCACCGAAGTCGGTGATGTTCTTGACCTGACCGGAGACGGGGTCGCCGACGTTGACGCTGCTCAGGAACGCGGCGCGTTTCTCGGAGCGCTCGGCTTCGATGATCTCGCGGCGGCTGAGAACGACGTTTTTGCGGTCCTCGTTGATCTTGACGATCTTGAAGTCGTAGGTGTTGCCGACGAACTGCGTGAGGTCACGCGGCGGGATGATGTCGATCTGAGAGGCCGGCAGGAAGGATTCGACGCCGACGTTGACGGTGAGACCGCCTTTGACGACCGCTTTGACTTTGCCTTTGATGAGGCCGCCGTCTTCGTAAACTTTGACGATCTTTTCCCAGTTCTGACGCTGGGCGGCTTTCTCCTTGGAGAGAACGACCATGCCTTCGTCGTTTTCGAGGCGGACGAGGAGGACTTCGATCTCGTCGCCGACTTCGACTTCTTCGGGATCTTCAAATTCGCTGGCGGGGATGACGCCTTCGGATTTCCAGCCGATGTCGACGAGGAATTCGCGGGAGCGGATTTCGAGGATGTGGCCGTTGACGATGCTTCCTTCGCGATAGTTCTTAACGGAACCGGTGAGGAGCTCTTGCAGGGATACTTCTGCCATGGGATGGGTTGAGGTTTGCGGTTAAATGAGCCACGTTGCCGAGTTGAACTCCGACTGGCATCATTGCGGGTCGGCGGCTGTGGCGGGAGGGTGACGGTAGCGGGTTCTGGTGCGGGGGCAATCCCTTTTTGCACGGTGCGGCGTAGTCGGTCGCGGTGGGGATGGGCGTTTTGGTGAGCGTGCGAGTTGACGGCAGCCGACGCGGCGGTCCGGTGTGCGGTTTTCAGTGCGGCGGGTGGCGACGTTGCCTCCGGGAACGCTCGCCCACCCGGCTTTAACTTTAAGCGGCGGAGTCGCGGTTCTCTTTCGCTTCGTCGATGACGGAGTTTTCCCAGAGGGGGACGCCGCGGCGGTAGGCGGCTCGGCCAAGAACGTGAGCACCAACGGGGGCGGTCAGAAAGACGAAAGCAATGGTGAGAATCGCTTTGGTCGTGACTCCGAGGTCCTGGAAGTGGAGTGAGGCGGCGATCATGAGGCAGGCGACGCCGAGAGACGCGCCTTTCGTCGAGGCGTGCATGCGGGTGTAGAGATCGGGCATGCGGAGGATGCCGAGGCCCGCTAGAAACATCAGGAACGTTCCGAGCGCGAGGAGGAGGAAGATGGCGGTGGTGACGATCATCGGCGGTTATTCGCTAAGGCCTTTTTCGAGGCTGATGGCGAGGGCGACGGTCCCGAGAAACGTGATGAGGGCAAGGGCGAGGGCAACGTCGAGGAAGTGGGAGACTCCCGTGGCGAGCGAAATCAGGACGAGGGCGCCGACGGCCATGATGGCCATGGCGTCGAAGGCAAGAACCCGATCCGGCAGACTGGGGCCGCGCAGGAGGCGGATGAAAGCGAGGATGAGGGCGACGGAGAGGACGGCGGCGGCAATCCAGGCGGCGGAAGCAATCATTTTGGCGTTGGGTAGGCGGAGTTATCGGAAGACTTCGAGCACGCGGCGTTCGAGGTCGTCTTTGATGCTGGCGCGGATTTTCTCCGGGTCATGGATATACATGGCGTGAACGTAGAGAGTGCTGCGGTCTTCGCTGAGATCGAGGCTGAGCGTGCCGGGGGTCATGGTGATCAGGTTGGCGAGAAGAGTGATCTCGAAGTCGGTCTTGGCTTCGAGCGGGATGGCGATGATTCCGGGCTTCATGCCGTGAGTGGGGGTGAGAATGTCGAGAGCGACGGTGAAATTTGAGCGAAGAATTTCGACCAGATAGTAAGCCGTGAAGGTCACGATGCGGGCGGGTTTTTCGAAATAGCGAACGTCTTTCTCCCCCCGGTAAACGACGAAAAGGGCCGCGTATCCGAGGAGGAAGCCGGAGCCGAGCGTCCAAAGGTCGAAACTTCCGAGGAGACCGGCCCAGACGAGGGCCAGGACGATGTTCATCGCGAGGATCATGGCGTGGGGGTCCCGAGGACGGCGTGAACGTATTGCGACGGATCAAGAAGTTGTTGGGAGGCGCGCATGGCGACGTCGAAGAAGAACTCGGGCATGAAGCCGATGCAGAGCGTCAGAATCGCCAGGCTGGCGATGGGAAGGATGAGGCAGGCGTGATCGCGGGGCGAAATGGCTTCTGCATTGACGGGGTGGGGCGGGGTCTTCCAGAACGCTTCGGCCCAGATTTTGGTCATGGAGAAGAGGGTGAGGAGGCCAACGGCGAGAGCGACTCCGGCGAGGATGTAGCCACCGATGGGGAAGGCGGTGTTCCCAGCGAGAGCGGCTTTGATGAGGGTGAACTTGGCGAAGAAGCCGGAGAGAGGAGGGATGCCGCCGAGGGACATGGCGGGGATGAAGAAGAGGATGGCGAGCAGGGGGGTGGCGGCGTAGAGGCCACCCATTTTTTTGAGGTAGGCGGTGCCGTTGTATCGCTCGGCGACGCCGCTGATGAGAAAGAGATTCGCTTTCACGATGATGTGGTGAAAGAGGTAAAAGACGGTGCCGGCGAGAGCGAGGGGCGTGAAGAGGGCGAGACCGAGGAGCATGTAGCCGATCTGGCTGACGATGTGAAAGGAGAGGAGGCGACGGAAGTCGAACTGCGCGACGGCTCCGAGGACGCCGGTGACCATGGTGAGGCCAGCGAGGATGAGCAGGAGGGTGTGGGTGAAGTCGAAGTCGCCGGTGAAAACCAGGGTGAAGACGCGGATCAGGGCGTAAACGCCGACTTTTGTCAGCAGGCCGGCGAAGACGGCGGAGATGGCGACTGGGGTGGTGTGGTAGGAGGCGGGAAGCCAGAAGAAGAGCGGGAAGATGCCGGCTTTCACCCCGAAGGCGACGAGGAAGAGCATCGCGGTGATGGTGAGGAGGCCGGGATCCATCATCGTGCCGACGCGGACGCTGAGATCGGCGAGGTTGAGGGTTCCGGTCTTCCCGTAGAGGATGCCGATGCCGGCGAGGAAGAGCGCGGAGCTGACGAGATTGAGGAGGACGTATTTGACGGAGCCTTCCATTTGCAGGCGCTCGCCGCCGAGGGTCATGAGAACGAAGGACGCAATGAGCATGACTTCGAACCAGACGAACATGTTGAAGAGATCACCGGTGAGAAAGGCACCGCAGATGCCCATCATCATGAGATGGAGGAAGGCGTAGTAGCCGTAACGCTCCCGTTCGCGGTTGATGTCGGCGAGGGAATAGACGGCAGTGGCGAGCCCGATCACGGAGGACACGAGGACCATGATGGCGGCGAGGAGGTCGGCGACGAGGGTGATGCCAAAGGGGGCGGGCCAGTTACCGAGTTGGACCGTCTGGATGCCGTCGTTCGAGACCTGAAGAAAAAGGGTGAGCGCCGTGCCGAGGAGGGCGGCCATGCCGATGACACCGGCAACCCGCTGGAGAACGAGATTTTTCCACGCGAGGATGCAGACGAGTGCGGTGACGAAGGGGACGAGGACGCAAAGGGTCAGGGCACTCACTGGGGTTCTTCCTCCCGCAGTCGATCCATGTCGTCGGTGCCGCTGGTGCGGTAGGCGCGTTGAGCCATGACGAGAGTGAAGGCGATGACGCCGAATCCGATGACGATGGCGGTCAGGACGAGGGCTTGGGGGAGGGGGTCGGCGGCGGTGGCGGCGAGAACCTTCGAACCTTCGGGGACGAAGCCCGGCGCGCCTTTTTTCAAGCCGGCCGCGGTAAAGATGAGGAGGTTCGAGGCGTGACCGATAAAGACAATCCCGAGGATTGCCTTGATGAGGTGGCGGCGGAGAAGGAGGTAGGCACCGGCGGCGTAAAGGACACCGACGGTGATGGCGAGGGCGAGTTCCATTTAGGCGTCCTCCTCTTCGATGGCCGCTTCAGCGAGGGTGAAAATGATGACGAGGGTGATGCCAGCGACGACGATGTAAACGCCGAGGTCAAAAAGGAGGGGGGTGCCGAGTTTACCAATCACGGGAATTTCGGTGAGGTCCCAGGTGCCGGTGAGGAAGGGGAGACCGGCGGGGAGACCGAAGAAGCCGCTGACGAGGGCAACGGCAAGGCCGACGCCGATGAGCGTGTGAGGTTCGACCCAGAGGGTCGTGCGGGCGGCGGCGGGGCCGGAGGCAAGTGCTTTGAGGGCGAAGGCGGTCGCGGCGACGAGGCCGCCAGCGAAGCCCCCGCCGGGGAGGTTGTGCCCGCGGAGGAGGAGGAACGCGGAGAACACGAGCAGCAGGCCCATGAGGAGGCGGGTCGTGGTTTCGAGGATAACGGATTTCACGGTGCGTCCTCCTCTTTGCGGGTTCCCAGCCGGAGCATGGCGAAGATGCCGAGTGCCGCAATGGCGAGCACGATGATTTCGCCGAAGGTGTCGAGCGCGCGGAAATCGACGAGGATGACGTTCACGACGTTGCGTCCGTAGCCGGCGGGATAGCTTTGTTCGCCCATGAAGCGAGAGATCGGCTCGGCGGAAACTTCGAACTGAAATCCGATGAGAACGAGGATGCTCATCAGGGCTCCGAAACCGAGCGCGAGGACGGCATCGATCGCGCGAGTTCGGGGGCTGGAAAGGTGGGCCATGCGGGGGAGGCGGAGGAACGCGAGAACGAAGAGAACGACGGTGAGGGTCTCGACGAGGATCTGGGTCATCGCGAGGTCGGGCGCACTGTAGATGAAGAACAGCATGGCGATGCCGAGACCGACGACACCGAGGTTGACGATGGCCGTGAAGCGATTTTCAGCGAGACAGGTGAAGATGGCGGCGGCGATGATGAGCCCGCAGGTCACGAGGCCGAGGACCGATGGGGTCACCATGGTCGAGAGGTCGATTTCGAAGGGAGTGAATGGAAGACGGATGAGCAGAAGGAGCGCAGTGAACGTGCCGATGGTGAGGAGGTAGTTGCGGAGGTAGCCGCTTTGCAGGAAGCGGGTCTGGGCGGCGCTGACGGTGGCCAGCGATCGGAGGAGAAAGGCGTAGAGGCGCTCGGGGCCGACGGCTGCGAACGCGGAGTAAATGGAGGTCGCGGCCCGGAACCGGCCGGCGATGAAGAGTAGGGCGATGCCACCAACGACCGTGACGCCGCTGAGGAGCAGGGCGGTGGTGAAGCCGTGCCAGAGCTCGAACTTCGGAGCGTAGGCGGTGGCGGCGACGTCGCGGACGGCCGGGCCGACGAGGATGTCACCGGGCCAGGCGGGAAGAATCCCGAACTTGATGGCAGCGAGGCCGAGGACGATGGGTCCGATCCACATCGTCCAAGGAGCTTCGTGTGGTTTTTTCGGGGTTTCACCGCGGGGTTGACCCCAGAAGGGTCGGATGCCGGTGATAATCGCGAGGGCGAACATGCAGATGCTGGCGGAGACGCCGAGGATTTCCCAGAGGTAGGGCGGGCCGTCGGCGTCGAGCAGGGCTTTGTAGAAGTATTCTTTGCTGACGAAGCCGACGAACACCGGAACGCCGGCCATGGAGAGGGCGCCGATGAGGGCGGCGGTGGCAGTGAACGGCATCGAGCGATGGAGACCGCCAAGAATCTCGACGTCGCGGGTGCCGGTCTCGTGATCGACTGCGCCAGCGGCCATGAAGAGGGCGGCTTTGTAGAGCGCGTGCGCGAGGAGGTAGATGAGGCAGGCTTTGATCGCGAGCTCGGTCCCGAGACCAAGGAGCATGACGAGGGTGCCGAGGACGGCGAGGGTCGAGTAGGCGAGGATTTTTTTGAGGTCGCGCTGGCCGAGGCCAAGGAGGACGCCGAGGATCATGGTCATCGCACCGACCGGGGCGACGATGGCGAGCCAAAGGGCGTGATCGTCGAGGACGGGATGGAGGCGGGCGAGCAGGAAGACGCCGGCTTTCACCATGGTGGCGGAATGAAGGAAGGAGCTGACCGGCGCAGGGGCCGCCATCGCGTTGGGGAGCCAAAAGTGGAACGGAAATTGTGCGCTTTTGGTGAAGGCACCGAGGAGGATGAGAATCAGGGTGGCGGGGAAGAGTGGGCTCTCGATGATCGGGGCGGGGCCGAGCGCGAGAATCTCGGAGATCTCGAAGGTGCCGGCGATGCGACCAAGGAGGATCAGGCCAGCCATGAGCGCGAGACCGCCGAGGCCGGTGACGAGCAAGGCCTGGAGGGCGGCAGCGCGGGATTCGGACTTTGAGGCGTAGTAGCCGATGAGGAGGTAGGAGGTGATGCTGGTCAACTCCCAGAACACGACGAGCAGGATGAGATTGTCGGCGGCGACGAGACCCAGCATGGCGGCCATGAAGCTGAGGAGATAGAGAAAGAACCGGCCGAGATCGGGGTCGCCGTGGAGGTAACCGGTGGCATACCAGACGACGAAGGTGCCGATGAGCGAGACGATGAGAAGGAAGAGGAGGCTGAGGCCGTCGACGTAGAAGGACAGGGCAAGGTCGAGCGAGGGGACCCACGGGATGACGAGTCGGTGGGCGTTGCCTTCCATGACGGCAGGCACGAGCGTGGTGAAATACGCAAACGCGCCGAGTGGGACGAGCGCGAGCACGAGCCCGACGTTGTCGCCAAAACGTCGATGAGCCGCGGGCGCGACGAGGCCCGCGAGGAAGACGGCTAGGATGGAAATGGGGAGCCCGATTTCCATTAGGTCAGTGAGTGAACGGGGCCCGGCAGAATCCCATCATGAAGGAAGGAGCATGAAGCAGAGGCCCATGATGACGGTGGGAACGAGCGCGGCGAGGAGGAGCTTCGCGGGATTGACGCCATCTGGTCCGAAGTGCTTCTGGAGGATCGATTGGCCAGCGGGATTCGGAGCGTTCGCGATAACGGTCAGCCCGCCACCAGTGACGGCGCCCGCGACGACGGCGTATTTGAGTTCGTCCGAGAAATTTGGGACGAGGGACGCGAGGTAGGTGATGGCGGCGTTGTCGTTAAAGGCGGTCAGGACGACGGCTCCGACCATGAGCGGGACTTCGGTGAGACTGCTCAGGACGGGAGCGATCCACCACGCCTGGAACCCACCGTGAATGACGAGGGAGGCGAGGAAGAAGCCGACGAGGAGGGGCGATCGGAGTTTGATGAGATCCTGGTTTCGTTCGGTCGCCTGGATGAAGGCGATGAACGAGAGGAGGCTGAGAACGACGAGCGCGGGATGGTGGGCGACGAAGACGACCCAAGCGATGAAACCGAGATGGGTGAGCGTGATCCAGGTGGGGACCGGGCGTTCGTCGGAGGGCTTCATTTCCGGATCGACCTGCAGGGCCAGAAGTTCCTTGCGGAAGGTGGTGAAGAAGATGGCGTTGGCGATGAGAATGCCGATGATGGCCTTCCAGCCAAAGTGGGTGAACATGAAGACGAGCCCCCAGTCCCAGGTGGCGGCGACCATGACGACCGGCGGCGCGGCGAAGTGGTCGAGAGTGCCGCCGACGGAGATGTTGACGAAGAGGAGGCCGATGGTGGCGTAGCGCAGGGTCATGCTCGGCTTGAGCTTGTAGAAGCGATCAACGAGGAGGATGGCGCAGATGGTCATCGCGGCGGGCTCGGTGATGAAGGAGCCGAGGAGCGGGCCGACGGTGAGGATGGAGAGCCACCAGGCTGCCGGGGTGCTGCCGCCGAGGGTGGCGACTTTGGCGAGGGCGAGCTCGGCGGCCCGGAGAACGGGCCGCGAACTGGCGATGATCATGATGACGACGACGAAGATCGGCTCCGTGAAATTGACGTGATCGATGTAGGAAAAGAGGTCCCCAAGTCCGGCAAACATGAGGACCGCGATACCGAGCGGAATGAGCCAGATGCCGAAGACGGCTTCGACTTCGCCGAGGAAGTGGAAGAGCGTGGACTTGAACTGGAGGAAGTCTCTTCGATAGGCGAGGGCCTTGCCCGCGCCCGGCTGAGCTTCCTCGGATTCGAGCTTTTTGAATTCGTTGTGGTAACGGTGCGAAACGGAGAGGAATTTCGACGCCATGAACGTGTGGATGATGGCACCGAGGAAGATGAGTGAGCCGACAAGATTGAAGGGCTCTTTCTGAATGCGGTCCCAGAGAACCGCACCGATGTGAGGGAGGTGGTCGTCTTCGTAAGAAGCGAGGCTGGGAGGGAAGTTCGCCTGTTCCGCGGCGTGAAGAGAGTCCGCGGCGGCGAAGGAAAGCTGCGTTGTCGCGCCAAGAAAGACGAGGATGAGCAGTCGAAGTGAAAGTTTTCTCATGAACGGAGACACGACCCGAATGGGCGCGGAACTATGGTGGGAATTCTTCGCTCTTGGCAATCGGAACTGAGTCGTTCGTTGCTTTCTCTAGTTGGTTTCGGAGTTGGCGGAGGTCTTTATCGATGCGTTCGAGGAGTTCTTTGGCCTCTTCGTTAAGCAAACCCGGCTCGGGAGTCAGAGCCAGTTCCTGCATGGTGGATACGATGATTCCGATGAACAAATTCAGGATGGTGAACGTGGCGATGATGATGAACGGAACGAAGAAGGCCCAGGCCCACGGGTGAGCGAGCATGACGGGGCGAACGATTCCCATCGACCAGCTCTCGAGCGTCATGATCTGGAACAGTGTGAAGAGGCTGCCGCCGAGGCTGCCGAACCAATCGGGATGGGTCGCACCGAAGAGGCGGGTGGCGAGGACGCCCGCCGTGTAGAAGAAAATGGCCATGACGGCCACGACCCCGGCGAGGCCCGGGATGGCGTGGAGGAACGCGGCGACGACCTTGCGGAGGGCCGGGATGACGGTGAGGAGGCGGAGGACCCGCAGGACGCGGAGGGAGCGGAGAACCGCCCAAGGACCGGCGCCGGGAACGAGGGCGACGCCGACGACGAAGAAATCGAAGACGTTCCAGCCGCTGCGCCAAAACGCCCATCGGTAAGCGGTGAGTTTGACGGCGAGTTCGATCAGAAAAACGACGAGGCAGGCCTTGTCGATGATCACGAGGGGCAGGCCGATCTTTTCCATCAAGGCCGAGTCGGTCTCGAGCCCGAGAACGACGGCATTGATGAGGATCACGCCGATGATGAACGACTGGACTCGAGCGGACTCAATCCAGCCGGCGAGAGCGATGCGCCAGGGCGCAACTCCGGCTTTGGAAATCAAATTTTTGAGGTCGTCTTCGCCCACGGACGGAACTCGTAGCGTGAGAGTTGAAATTTTGCAAAGGCCGAGGCGCTGAGCGGTCGGATCATCGGATTGGTGGGTCCGAGTGCGCGGAGAAACGCCCGCGAGCGTGGATCAGCCTCCCACGAACCTGGGTCCGGTGGTTCCCGAGGTCACTGCGACGTGGCCTGGCGAACGCGATCTTTCTTCGCTTCGGCCTCCTCTTCGAGTCGGGCGATTTCGCTGGTCAGCTGACGCTGAAGCATTTCGGTCTCGGCGGGTTGACCGGTGGCTTTGGCGATCTCCCCCTCTAGGAAAACGCGGCGTTCGGCGACCTTGGCGCGGTAAAGGTTATCGATCTCGGCGATTTCCGTTCGCTGCTCATCCGTGAGCTTGGTGGTCGGTTCGGACGCTTCGAGGCGGCTCATCGCAATTTCGTAGGCGGATTTCATGGATGGGATGAGAACAGACTCCGGGACGAAATGGGAACAGTTTCAAACTTGTCGGATCGACGGGGGGCGTCGGAGAGTGGCGCGTAATGAGTTCTTCCATACGACTGATCAGCACGGATTTCGACGGAACGCTGATTTGCCATCCTTCGGACGGGACCTGCGGCAAGGATCTCGCGAAGGTTTTGCAGACGTTCAAGTCGCGCGGCGGAATCTGGGCGGTGAATACCGGGCGCTCATTGGCGCACGCCGTCGAGGGTCTGGCGACCTTTTGTGCTCCGGTCGAACCGGATTTCGTGCTGACGTTGGAACGCGACATCCACCTGCCGGATGGAAGCGGGGGGTGGGTGCCATTGGAGCCGTGGAACACGATCTGTCGGGATCGGCACGCGGAACTGTTTGATTCCGCGTCGGGAATCTTCGACCGGATTTTGGAGGGAGTAGCGGATTCGCCGGATGTGACCGTCATCCGCGAAGAGGGTTGCCCGGTGGGGCTCATCACGACGGATGAAGCGGCGATGGACACGGTCGTAGGCGGATTGAGCGCACTGCAAAGGGCGCATCCGGAGTTTAGCTACCAAAGAAATACGATCTACCTCCGGTTTTGCCACGTGGAATACCACAAGGGCGCGGCACTCAATGAATTAGCCCGTCACCTTGGGCTTGAAACGAGCGAGGTCTTTGCGGTCGGCGATCACTTTAACGATCTTTCGATGATGAGTGAATCCTGTGCGGGGTCGGTCGCCTGTCCGGCCAACTCGATCGAGGAAATGAAATCGATAATCCGCGATCGGGGAGGGTACGTCGCGCGGCGCGACGGGGGCGAAGGCACGGCCGACGCGCTGAAAGAACGTGTGCTAAGCAGCTCCTGCGAGGGTCTCTGACCAAAAAAATCCCCGCGCTCGCTGCAAAATTGCGGCAAGGGCGGGGAAGGATGTGTTTTGACTTACGTGCTTTCGCTAACGGGTGATTTAGGCGAAGGAGGCCTGCTGGGGAGCCGACTCGGAGCCCGCTGCGGCCTGTTGCTCTGGAGCGGGTTCCGCGGCATCTTGCTGAGCAGGTGCGGGTGCGGGTGCGGACTCGGCAGCGGGTGCCGGAGCGGATTGCTTGGGAGCCGATCCGCCGAGGGCGTAGCGGGCTTCGCCGACTTTGCTGAGTCCGTCGACCTTTTTGCCGGTCGTGCTGAACCACACGTGGACGTTTTGATTTTTAACACCGAGCTTCTCGGCGATATCCTTGACGGCCATGCCCTCTGATCCCGCTTTTTCCAGGAGACCAAGGATCTGGCCTTTCAGCGCGCCGCGTTTCCCGGACTGGGCTTTCGCTGGCTTAGCGGCCTTCTCGGCTTTTGCCTTCGGGCCACGCTTAGCGCCAGGTTTGGGGCCGCGCTTGGCTCCGGGCTTGGGTCCGCGCTTACGACCGGGGGTCGATGAGGTTGCTGAGGCTTTGCCGGAGGAAAGGTCCGAGATTTGTTTGTCGATTTCCGCAACTTTTGCCATCAAGTCGGCACGAGCTTCGGAGAGTTTCAGGAGTGACCGGAGAACGTCCGGGTCGATTTTTGTGAAGTCCATAAGCCTGATGCTAAATATAGGATTAGCTTTTTCCGCAAGAGAAAGTTTTCATTATCGCTAAATTATTTTGAAGTTGTCAGGTGTTAGGAGTGATCGGGAGTCGCGGTGGGCGGCTGCCTGCGTGCGCGATTCGGCGTTGGTCGGGTGCGACGTGGTGCTGTGGTGGATTGCGGGTGGAACCAAAGTGCCGGGCTCTCTCTCGCAGAGTGAATGTGCGGAAGTAGCTAATCGCCGGGAGGGTCCGGTGTTGGATCAATGGCGAAAGACGCGGCGGGCTTTACGCCTCATCCTGAGTGGAATGGACGGTGTGGAGCCGACGGCAATCTCCTACGAGCGATCCGGTGCTGGCAAGCCGCGGGTGGTGGGGTCGGCTTTACAATTCAGCGTTTCTCATTCCGGGTCCGGAATAGTCATCGCGGTCGGACGAGTGCCGGTCGGTGTCGACATCGAAGCGTTCGGTCGGGACCGCTTGGCCCTTGAGGTGGCGGCCCGCTATTTTCCCGCGGAGGAGGCGCGCTGGTTGGCGGAGCTTCCTGCGGACTGCGTCGCGGAGAAGTTTCTCCGGCTTTGGGTTAGCAAGGAGGCCGCGTTGAAATGTCTGGGGACGGGATTGGCCGGGCACCTGGAGCGGGCGGTTTGCGAGCGTGAAGCGGGCGGTCGCGTTTCGGCGGTCGGCGTGGACGGTCGGATTTTTTCGATCGAAGAATTCGAACTCGACGGGTTTGGGATCGGTGCCTTGGCGACCGAGGGGAATCGTCCCAGAGTCCGATTTCTGAAACCTCGGTTCGACTAAGGCCGCTCTGGATAAGCTGGTTAAGCTGAGAAGCTCTCGCCGCAGGAACAGTGCGCGACGGCGTTGGGATTCGTGACTTTGAATCCGCCTTTCTGAAGATCGTCGCTGTAGTCGAGTTCCGATCCGCTAACGAACAGAGCGGTCTTAGGATCCACGACGACGCGGACTTCCCGTGACTCGACGAGGATATCGCGATTGGCGGGGCCGTCGACGAGATCCATTTTGTATTGGAGGCCGGAGCACCCGCCACCGATCACGGCGACGCGCAGACCACCGTTTTCCATCCGGCCTTGGCGGGTGAGGAGCGAGCGGAGCTTGGTGCCGGCGGATTCCGAGATGCGGATGAGCTTTTCGTTGCCGACCCGATACTGAATGCCGTCTTTTTCCACTACTGCCATGGGTGACCTATCCGTTAAAAGCGGCTTGGTATCAAGTGCCGGGCGTCAGGTTGCCAAATCGCGTCCTACCTGAGAGCGGCCCAGACGCGGTGAACGTCGTCGTGGGCATCGAGGGCTTCGAGGAACTCGGCGACCTCGGAGCTTTGCTCTTCGCTGATGTCGGGAAATTGCTTCGGGACGTAGCCGAGTTCCGAAGTGACGACGGTCCAGCCATTTTCACTAAGCCAAGTCGACGCGGCGGCAGTGGCCGTGCGTTCGGTGATGAAGCGGGCACCGGCGACGTCGGGTGGGATGTCGTCGTTTTCGTCGGCGGTGAGGGGTTCGACTTCGTCCGCTCCGGCTTCGATGGCGGCTTCCTCGCGGTCGATGCTGATATCGGGGTGGTGGGCCTCGACGAGGCCGACGTGATCGAAGAGGAACTTGTTGCTGCCGGGCGCGCCGAGCTGGGCGGCTTTGAAGAGAACGCGAATCTCGGGGGCGGTGCGGTTGTTGTTGTCCGTGAGGACTTCGACGATAACGGGAATCTTGTGCGGGGCGTAGCCTTCGAAGACGACGTGATCGAGGACGAGCTTGTCGTCGCCGATGCCGGCACCTTTGTTGACGGCGCGCTCGATGGCATCGCGGGTGACGCTTTGCTTACGGGCCTTCTCGATGGCGGCGAAAAGTCGGGCGTTCGCGGCGGGATCGGCTCCGCCCTGCTTGGCGGCGACCATGATTTCTTTCACGAGCTTGCCGACGGCCTGCCCCTTTTTGAGGTGCGCCGCTTCTTTTTTGGAGTGGAGCCATTGTCGACCCATTGGATTGGTTGAGAGTTGAGGGTTGGGAGTTGGGTGGGGGAGAACTGAGGGGTGCCTTTGATGCGCTGGTTTTTAATGGGACGCAAGGCGGGAGGGTGTGGTAGGAATTTTTGGAATGAGTGAAAAACGTTTTCGTGCGGGTGTTCTTTTTGGCGATGAAGTGAAATCTCTGCTGGATACGGCGAAGGCTGAGGGTTTCGCGCTGCCGGCGGTGAATTGCATCGGGTCGCATTCGGTGAACGCAGCTTTGGCGGCGGCCCGGGAGGTCGATTCGCCGATGATGGTCCAATTTTCCAACGGCGGAGCGCAGTTTTTCATCGGGAAGGGCATCAAGGGCGACAATCAACTTGGACCCGTCCTGGGCGGGGTCGCGGGGGCGACATACGTGGATCAAGCGGCGAAGGCTTACGGCGTGCCGGTCGTCTTGAACACCGATCACTGCGCGAAGAAATTGCTGCCTTGGATCGACGGGTTGTTGGATGCCAGCGAGGCGGCGTTCGCGGCGACGGGACAGCCCCTTTACAGCTCACACATGCTGGATCTCTCCGAGGAGCCGCTCGAGGAAAACGTCGAAGTCTGCACGCGCTATTTTGAGCGGATGGCGAGGATGGGAATGACTCTCGAAATCGAACTCGGTGTGACGGGCGGCGAAGAGGACGGTGTGGACAACACGGACGTCGACGAATCCCGGCTCTACACTCAGCCCGAGGAGGTCGCTGCAATGTACGAAGCGCTCAGCGCAGTGAGTCCAAATTTCACGGTGGCGGCTGCTTTCGGAAACGTTCACGGCGTTTACAAGCCGGGGAACGTGAAGCTCAAGCCGACCATTCTCCGCGACTCGCAGGAATACATTGAGAGAAAATTCGGAACGGGTCCGAAGCCGGTCAACTTCGTGTTTCACGGCGGGTCGGGCTCATCGAAGGAAGAGATCCGGGAAGCGATCGGATACGGCGCGATCAAGATGAACCTCGACACGGATCTCCAGTGGGCGTTCTGGGACGGGGTGCGCGAATACGAGGCGGCCAACCACGACTTCCTGCAAGGTCAAATCGGCAACCCGAAGGGTGCGGACGCTCCGAACAAGAAGCAATACGACCCGCGCGTCTGGCTCGGGGCGGCTGAGGGGGCGTTCACGAAGCGTCTCGTGCAGTCGTTCGAGGACCTGAACTGCATCGGACGGAACGCGTAGGCGGACACTCTCGCCGCCGCTTCAGCCAGCCAGGACGTCAAATTAGGCCGCAAAAAGTCACGTTGACTTGACATCTCGCTCTGTCAGGTTGTGTTGACATAATGAAAAGCAAGCATGACTCGAAGACTTTCAACGCAGTTCAGAAATGCGTCCGCCGCACCTGGCTATTTATGGGCGGATATGTGGCGATCAACGTCGCTGCGATCGCCGGGGTCTTCGACGACTTGCGGCAACCGGGTGCGCTGATCTTTGCGCTCGCGGTGGCGGCGCCGATCGTCGGTCAGCTCTGGGCGACGTTGGTGCTGCTGCGCGACAGCGACGAATTTCTGCGAACGATACTGGCGAAGCGGTTTATCGTGGCGAGCGGGATCGTGATGGCGTTTTTCAGCGTCTGGGGTTTGGCCGAGGTCTATGCCCAGGCTCCCCACCTGCCCGCGATTCTGCTCTATCCGAGTTTCTGGCTGGCATTTGGAATGGTCACGCCACTGATCCGGACGTCGCACTGATGAAGAATCGGCTGAAGGTCTTGCGGGCGGAGCGGAATTGGACGCAGGATCGGCTCAGTCGTGAGCTGGGGGTTTCCCGGCAGGCAGTGAACGCGTTGGAGACCGGAAAACACAGTCCTTCGCTCGATCTGGCTTACCGGATCGCGGCGGTATTTGATCAGTCGGTAGAAGACGTCTTCGTGAATCCTCACGGCGGGCGGGTGGATCCAGTCGAGGACTTGATTGGGAAGTGAACGAGCTTTACAGCGGCGTTCCGGGGGTGTGCTCTCTGAAGTGCATCCCTTCCACCCCATGATCGATTCGATTTCCAAACATCTCGGCGACGAAGCGGATTCGTTGCTCGGCCACCAATGTCAGACCGTGTCCAAAGATCTGCTTCACTTGCCGGGAGGAGATTGGGTCGATCGGATTTTTACTCCGACGAATCGAAACCAGCGGGTTCTCAACAACCTGAACTGGATTCTGACGTCCGGGCGATTGGCGGGGACGGGATACGTCTCGATTTTGCCGGTCGATCAGGGGATCGAGCACTCGGCGGGTGCGAGTTTTGCCAAAAACCCGATTTACTTTGATCCGGAGAACATCGTGAAGCTGGCGCTGGAAGGCGGCTGCAACGCGGTGGCTTCGACCTACGGTGTGCTCGGCGCGGTCGCGCGGAGATACGCCCACAAGATTCCGTTTTTGGTGAAGATCAATCACAACGAACTGCTGACTTACCCGAACGTCTCGAAGGAGATTTTGTTCGGCACGATCAGCCAGGCCCACGACATGGGGGCGGCGGCCGTCGGGGCGACGATTTACTTTGGCTCAGAGGACGCGGGGGCGGAGATCGTGCAGATCGCGGAAGCCTTCGCGCACGCGCACGATCTCGGGATGGCGACGGTGCTGTGGTGTTACCTGCGCAATCCCGAGTTCAAGAAAGACAAAGATTACCATTTGTCAGCCGACCTCACCGGCCAGGCGAATCACATCGGATCCACGATTCAGGCCGACATCGTGAAGCAAAAGTTGCCGGAGAATAACGGCGGCTATCTGGCGTTGAACTCGGGCGATTCGAGCTACGGGAAGCTCGACGAACGAATTTACTCGGAGCTAACGACCGACCATCCGATCGACCTCTGCCGGTATCAGGTCGTGAATTCGTTCATGGGCCGCGCTGGCCTGATCAATAGCGGTGGTGCGTCGGGCAAAAGCGACTTTGCCGAAGCCGTGCGGACGGCTGTCATCAACAAACGGGCTGGCGGCATGGGCCTGATCACCGGGCGGAAAGCCTTCCAGCGTCCGATGGACGAGGGAGTGAAAATTCTCAACGCGGTGCAGGACGTTTACCTGTGCGACGAGGTGACGGTCGCGTAGTCCGACGGCTGATTTGTTCGGGGCAAAGGGTTGGGTGATCGGCAGGGAGACCCCGCCACGGTGGTTGGCTGCCTCCGAGTGATCAGCGGATCGACGTGACGGCACCCGTGGTGGCGAGGACGTTGAGCTCGGCGATTTCGTCGCCGTTGGAATCGTAGCACCAGACCTGCCAGACTGGCGCAGCGTTGTCGCCGGTCTGGCTGAGCTTGTAGCTGGCACTGTAAACGCCGCGGCCGCTGCTGGCTGTGTTGGCGGAGATGACTCGCCAGAGTCCGGGAGTATCGAGTTCGAGCCGAGAGACGTCGATGGGAGTCGTCTGGCCGAGAAGGATGCTCAAATTGAATGATGGCTTCTCGACGTCGAGGGCTCCGTCGGTGACTTCGAGCGAATAGACGTCGCTGGCTTTCGCGGCGTTCCGAGCCTGGAAATACCAGGTCGACGGGTTGGGGTTGGCCTCGTCGGCGGAGACCTTGAGGATGCCGTTACGATACTCGGGCGGGAGAACGGCGATGGCTTCGAGAAGCGTCACACTCTGGGCGTGAGAAGTGAAGGTGATCGCGAGGGTGGTGAGCAGGATCGAGACGGCGCGGAGCATGGGATTGTGAGTTTTAGGATTGGTGGACGGTGACGGATGGGAAATCTAGGCGCCGATCTTCTCGGTGAGGGCAGCGGTGATCTTATCGGCGTGGGCGTTGATGAGGTCTTCGTCGCGACCTTCGATGAGGAGACGGATCTTGGGCTCCGTCCCGCTGTAGCGGAGGAGCACGCGCCCTTTCCCTTGGAGAGCGGACTCGGTCTCGGCGACGAGCTGGTTGACGGTGTCCAGAGAATCGATCGGGGGCTTCTCCCGGACCTTCAGGTTGCGCTGCGCTTGAGGGTATTTCTTGAGCTGGCCCTTGAGCTCGCTGAGTGGCTTGCCGGTGGCGAGCATGATGTCGAGGATCTGGAGGGCGCTGACGATGCCGTCGCCGGTGGTGGAGAAGTCGCGGAAGATCATGTGCCCGCTCTGCTCGCCGCCGACGTTGTAGTCGCCGCGCATCATTTCTTCGATGACGTAGCGATCGCCAACCTTCGTGCGGATGACCTGACCGCCGTGGGGGGAAAGGGCTTCTTCGAGGCCGTAATTACTCATGATCGTGGAAACGAGGGTCTGGCCGGAGAGAGTGTTGCGCTTGAGGTGCTCGATGGCGGCGATGGCGAGGATCTCGTCGCCGTCGACGACCGTGCCGGTCTCGTCGGCGAGGAGGACGCGGTCGGCGTCGCCGTCGTGGCTGATGCCGATGTCGGCACCGTTTTCCGAAACGAGGCGGGCGATTTCCTCGGGGTAGGTGCTGCCGCAGTCGGCGTTGATGTTCGTGCCGTTGGGGGCGTTGTGGAAGACGGTGAGGTCGGCGCCAAGTTCGCGGAGGATGCAGGGCGTCGATTTGTAGGCGGCACCATTGGCGCAATCGGCGACGATTTTCAGGGACTCGAGGGTGCGACCGCGGGGGAAGGATTGCTTGGCCTGCTCGACGTAGCGGCCAAGGGCGTCGTCGATGCGGGTGGCGCGACCGATTTTGCCGGCGGTCGGGCGGATATTGTCGATCTCGCCGGAGAAAACGAGGTGCTCGATGCGGGCCTCGACCTGGTCGTCGAGCTTGTAGCCGTCGTGTCGGAAAAATTTGATGCCGTTGTCGGCGTAGGGGTTGTGGGAAGCGGAAAGAACGATGCCCGCGTCGGCGCGGAGAGAACGGGTGATGTAGGCGACGCCTGGTGTCGGGAGGGGGCCAATGACGAGGACGTCGACGCCGAGCGACGTGATCCCGGCGACGATCGCGTTCTCGAGCATGTAGCCGGAGAGCCGGGTGTCCTTGCCGAGAACGATCTTGGGCCGATGGCCGTCGTGGCGGGCGGCGGGGCCGCCGCTTCCGCTAAAAACGTGAGCGGCGGCGCGCCCGAGGCGGAGCGCGTTCTCCGCGGTAACGGGGTGAATGTTGGCGGTCCCGCGGACGCCGTCAGTGCCGAAAAGCTTTTCCATCGGGGGATAGTGAACACCCGCCTCCGCGTTCGAGTAGGAAAAACTTCGGAACTCGCGGGTGGAAGCGAACTAGCCGCCGGCGATGGCGGGGACGATGCTGAGTTCGTCGCTCTCACTCACGGGGGTCTCGGTGTTATCGAGGAAGCGGATGTCTTCGTCGTTGAGGAAGACGTTCACGAAGCGGCGGACCTTGCCGTCCTCGTCGGTGATGCGCTCGCCGATGCCAGGGTAGGTTTTCTCGAGATTTGAGAGGACCTCGCCGACGGTCGAGCCAGCGGCGGTGACGACTTCCTGGTCGCCGGTGAGTTTACGGAGTGGGGTGGGGATACGGACGGTCATTTGATGCAGTTGGGAGTTGAAAGTTGAAAGTTGAGAGGAGCTGAGAGGTTGCGTCAGGCGGGGACGGCGACTTCGTCGGCGATGAGGGCTTCGAATTCGCGGAGGCTTGGTTTGATAACGCGGGGTTCGCCGACTTTGCCGGTGACGGCTTCCTGCGTTTTCAGTCCGTGACCCGTGATGCAGAGGACGATCGACTCGTCCCGCGGGATCTTGCCGCTATCGATGAGCTTCTTCGCGCAGGCAACGGTCGTGCCGCCGGCGGTCTCGGCGAAGATGCCGGTCGTCTCGGCGAGGAGGCGAATGCCGTCGACGACTTCCGCGTCGGAGCAATCTTCCGCGCTGCCGCCGGTGTCGTTCATCGTGCGGATCGCGTAGTAACCGTCGGCGGGAGTGCCGATCGCGAGCGATTTGACGATGGTGTCGGGGTTCGGGACCGGCTTGACGATGTCGGTGTTCTTCTTGAGCGCGGCGCTGATCGGCGAGCAGCCGGTGGCCTGCGCGCCGTGGACGCTGAACGTTTGGTGATCGAGGATGCCGACCTTCTGAAACTCGGTGTAAGCTTTGTAGATCTTGGTCAGGAGCGAGCCGCTGGCCATCGGGATGACGGTGTGGCGAGGGAGTTTCCAGCCGAGCTGCTCGGCGATCTCGAAGCCCATGGACTTGCTGCCCTCGGCGTAATACGGGCGGAGGTTGACGTTGACGAAGCCCCAGCCGTATTTGCCCGCGATCTCGGAACACAGGCGGTTGACCTGATCGTAGGGGCCTTCGATGCCGATGACGTTCGTGCCGAAAACGAGGGAACCCTGGACCTTGCTCTGCTCGAGGTTTGACGGGATGAGGACGTAGGATTTGAGTCCGGCGGCAGCGGCGTTGGCGGCGACGGAGTTGGCGAGATTGCCGGTGGAGGCGCAGGCGACGACTTCGAAGCCGAGTTCGCGGGCGCGGCTGAGGGCGACGGAGACGACGCGGTCTTTGAAGGAAAGCGTCGGGTAGTTGACGGTGTCATTTTTAACGTAGAGCTCGCTGACTCCGAGGCGCTCGGCGAGTCGGTCGGCGCGGACGAGGGGCGTGAATCCGGTCTGGAGGCCGACGGTCGGCGCACCGTCGATGGGAAGGAGCTCGCGGTAGCGCCACATGCTCTGCGGGCGCGATTCGATGACCTCACGGCTGATTGAGGCGCGGATGGCGTCGTAGTCGTAGGCGGCTTCGAGGGGGCCGAAGTCGAATTCACAGATGTGAATCGCGTCCTTGGGATAAAGACGTCCGCACTCGCGGCACTTGAGATTACTGAAGAATGGTTTGTCGCTCATGGGATAAGACTCTGAATCTCATCGAGAGTGAGCGAGGCGAACGGAACCCGGTGATCGGAAACTGTCGCATCTCATCTTCCCCGGTGATCGCTGGTGGGCGGTCGCCGAGCAGGATTTGGCACCTGGTCCTTGAGGGAGTTGAGAGTTGAGAGTTGAGAGTTGAGTGGGGTTTCCAGCGCTTCGCGCCGTCTGCCTCGTCTCAACTCACCGAACTCTCATCCACCAACTTCATCCAGCGGTTGCCGTGACTTCAACGGGCCTGTCCCTCGGTCACTCGTGATAAGAATGGCGTGAACGTAGTGGGGAGGCGGGGGGCGTCAAGAAATAATGTGGGCTGGATTTTGGGGTTGGCACGGTGGAGGAGTCGTGACATCTTCCCCGGCTGCCTGGCCAGACGGGGCAGACGCAGAGCATCCCTAGCTCAATGGTAGAGCAGTTGACTCTTAATCAATTGGTTCCCGGTTCGAGCCCGGGGGGGTGCAGTTTTCGGATCTCGGTCAACCGACGGCGAGCGAAGGATGAGCGGAGCTTACTCCGATTTACCGTGATTCGCGTCGCCAAAGTCCGCCGAGAAACACAGTCCGGTTGAGTTGAACGATTCGCGGTTGCCGATTCCCGTGGTCTGAGTCATTCATAGCGGCTTGTCGACCATTCGATAAAACTGCGTAAAATGAGTCTGTCAGCTCAAAGGCGGCTTTCTGTCAGATTACGGCTCTATGATGGACAGACAGTCATCGCCTTTCCTGGTATCGACTTAGAGATAGTTGATGCGGAGCCGCTACGATAGTGAATAGCTCAGGTCATCTTTAACCGACTTTAGCCGAGTCTGATGCCCGTCTCAGCTCGAAGGCGATGAAAGAGATTCTGCGATTTTGTGATGATTGGTAAGATTTCCGAGTTGCCTCGGTAAAATTCGCTAATCGCTGAGATCAGCCATCGTTCTGGAGCTTTCATTGGATTGTATGGCTGACTCCGAGCACCGACGGCAGCTTAGAGAATTTTAACGGAGCACAGCCCTAAAGCTTTGCGGCTTGGCGGGAGAGCGGAAGAAAAATATTCTCGATGCCGTTATTCGCTCGTCCAGGTAACCCAAACCAAAGTCACGCATCGTTCGGGACTTTTCCCCCGCCGGAAGAGATGATGCAATACAACGAATGCATTCCGAACGGAGCTGATCGAATTCTCAAATTGACCGAGTTGCAAGCTAGTCATCGTATCTCCATCGAGGCATAAGTTATTGATGCGCAACAGTCTCGGAGTGACCGAGGCCAAAAGTATCGTGGCCTTTCTGGTTACAGCTCTTACGTTGCTGGAGCTTGGGTGAACTTAAAGATCACGATGCCGTTGGAGGTATCATTTTCCGGACGACCATTTGCGGCGTTGCTGCGCGATAATTACCGGAAAATGGGAGCAGAAGGCGATTTCAGAAGAAAAAGTAGTGTGACCGAAAAGACTGTTCAACTGGCCGACGTGTAAAATGAGTCTGCGCGATTATCTGATTAGGCGCGATTGTAATTCGCACCGTTCGGCGGGTAAACATTGCATTCAATCCAGGGGTCGGTCGCCGAGTTTGTTTCGGCGGCGGAGCCAGTGGGCGGCGATCCAGCAGAGGAGGGCCCAGGCGGCGCCGGCGGTCCAGCCGGCCAGGACGTCGCTGGGATAATGCACGCCGACGGCGACGCGGGTGAGGCCGACCAGGAACGCCAACGTGAGCGCGGTGGCGATGATGTAGATCTTGCCCGAACGGGTGGGGAGGATTTCGGCGACGACGACGGCGAGGGTCAAGTAAACGATGGCGGAGAGCATCGAATGGCCGCTGGGGTAGCTGTAGTTCCCGTATTCAGTGAGGTGGGGGACGACGTCGGGGCGTTCGCGCTGAAAGTAGTGCTTGAGCACTTGGTTGAGGACCGTGCCGCCGACGGTGGCGATCACGACGAAGATCATCGCGCCGATTTTCCGGCTGATGAGGAGGTATCCGAGGACGAACAGGACGAAGAGACCGAGGACGGGGGCTCCGCCGAGAGCGGAGACGTCGGCGGCGGCGGACTGGAGCCAGGGGGGACCGATCATGTTACCCAAATCGGCGGGCTCGCGGAGGGAGAGCAGGATCTGGTTTTCGAACTCGTGGTGCTCTTGTTCGAGGACTTCGTCGGAGAGGGCGACGAAGAGCCAGAGGGCGCCGGTGACGAGGCCGATGGTGATGAGCAGGAGGGGTTCGCGGGCAGCCCACGTTTTGAAGCGGGTGAGCCAGTTGGCAATTTGAGACGAGTTCATGACCGGACGGACCGGGAGAATGGCCTGGGTGGGGGAGAGATGCGAGTCGCGAAGGGCGAACGCAAGTTGTTCGATATTTTCGCGGGTTTCGTGCTAGGGGTGGACGGAATGACGCGTGTCCCCCGCTGGAAAATCCGTGACGTATTGGATCTTGAGGCGGCGTTTGAAGCCGACTCGGACCGGGATGCGGGCGAGTTGGCGCGGCGGGATCGGGCGATTTATCAGGAATCGATCGCGGGTCGCGTTCACGATGCGCCGGGGAAGGTGCGGCTTTGGCTCGACGGGCGGCGGGAGGAACGGGGCGAGGCTCTGGCGGCGGGGAACGCCTACGCGGGCGCGGCGGGGGCACTGAGTTGGGGGTTGGTGATCCTCGGACTGCTGGTGGGATCGGGGTTGGCGGGGTCGTTGCTGATGTTTACGGGTGAGCGGCCGATCAACGCGGCGGTGTTCTTCTCGGCGACGGTGCTTTGGCAGATCCTGGTCTGGGTGGTGGTGGTGGCGTTTTGGATCTTCGGCGGGGGGGCAAGGGGGCTGGCGGCGGCGGGGTTGAGTCGGCTGGTGGCGTTTTTGGCGGAACGGATGGACGGGACGCGGCGGGCGAAGTTCTCGGCGGTGTGGGGGACGGTGCGGGCGAAGCGGACGATCTACGGCGACATCCTGATGTGGCCGATCGCGAAGCTGACGCAGGTGTTTGCGATCGCGCTGAACGTGGGGATTCTGCTGACGACGCTGTGGCAGGTGGCGATCGCGAACAAGGCGTTTGGCTGGGAGACGAGCGTGGGGAGTTGGACGTCGGAGGTGACGTTGCGGATCGTCGAGGTGATTGCGTTGCCGTGGTCGTGGCTGCCGCTGGCGCACCCGACGTTGGAGCAGATCGAGGGGAGTCGGATCGCGTTCTTTGGTTCGCCGGAATACGCGGCGACGGCGGCGGCTTCGTGGTGGCCGTTTCTCTGCTACGCGGTGGCGGTTTACGGGCTGTTGCCGCGGATCGTTCTCTATTTTGTGTCGCTGGGGCTGGAGCGGCGGGCGATGGCGGCGGTGGATTTTCGTCACGCGGAGTGCTCGCGGCTGCTGCGGCGGATGGAGCCGGTGGTGATCGGCGGTGAGGAGGGTGAGAAGGTGAGCGGGATGGATGGTGGCCCGGACGAGGCGGTGGCGACGGCGGGCGGTGAAGTGGGGTTGGTTTTGGAATCGAAGGAGCTGGCGGTGGTGATGCGGGAGGGGGTGCTCGCGCGGCTGGGTTGGGCGGGCGCGGAGCGGATCGGGGTGGAGGTGGATTGCGCGGAGGCGAACGCGGCGGAGTTTGGCCGGCTGAAGGGGGAGTCGCGGTCGGTGGCGGTGCTGATGGACGGAACGCGGCCGCCGGTGAAGGCGATTTTGGAGTTTCTGCGTGAGCTGCGGGCGACGTTGGACGAGCGTGCGGAGGTGATGGTGATCGTGATCGCGGAGGGCGGGCAGCCGTTTGACTACGCTGAGATTTGGCGGAAGGCGGTGGCGGGGCTCGGTGATCCGTTCATGCGGGTGGAGAAGGCGTGATGGAGGAGATGACGATTCCGTATTTTGCGTGCGTGGGGGCGGTGAACACCGGGAAGACGTCGACGATCGCGACGCTGATCGAGGATGACCGGCTGCGGATCACGGACACGCCGGGGGAGACGACGCAGTGTCAGTCGTTTGTCGTGGAGCTGGAAGGGGAGCCGATCGTGGGGTTCTCGGACACGCCGGGATTTCAGAACGCGAAGAGCGCGCTGGCGCGGCTGCGGGAGCTGGAGAATCCGGTGGGGGATCCGCTGGAGGCGTTCCGAAAATTTTTGGAGCACCACGGGGACGATCCGGCGTTTTCGGAGGAGTGTAAACTTTTCCGGCCGCTGGTGGACGGAGCGGGGGTGCTCTACATCGTGGATTCGTCGCAGCCGTTTCGGGAGATCAACGACGCGGAGATGAAGATCCTGCTCATGAGTGCGCGGCCTCGGATGGGGCTGATCAACACGACGGCGAGCCCGGAGCACCTGGGGGTGTGGGAGGCGCGGCTGGGTCAGCATTTCAACTTGGTGCGGAGGTTCGACGCGCACGAGGCGGATTACTTTGATCGGATGGAGCTGCTCAAGGCGCTGATGGGGATCGACGAGAAGTGGCGGGGGGCACTGGAGCGGGCGGTGAAGACTTACGAGCGGGATTGGACGGGGCGGCGCGAGGATTGCGCGGAGGAGATGACGGAGCTGATCCTGGAGTCGCTGCAACACCGGGAGACGGCGGCGGTGAGTCTGGGTAGTGAGCGGGACGAGCGGAATCGTTCGACGGAGCTGGTGAAGCGATTCGAGGATTCGTTGCGGCGGATCGAGAGCCGGGCGCACCGGCGGATCATCGAGGTCTTCAAGCACCACGCGGTGAGTCCGGGCGAGTCGGCGGGGGCACTACAGGACGTGGATCTTTTCAGCGAGGACGTGTGGAGATTTGCGGGGCTGGACGCGAACCAGCTCGTGGTCTCGGCGGCGGTCGCGGGCGCGGTGGCGGGTCTGGCGGTGGACGTGGCGTTGGCGGGGCATTCGTTGGGCGCGGCTTCGTTGCTGGGGGGGGCGCTGGGCGGCGGCGGGGCGTGGTTGGCTGGGAAGCAGCGGCCGCACATCGAGGTGGATCTGCCGGGGCAGTTGGGCCAGCTTTTTGGGCGGCAGAAAATGGCGGGGCGGGACCTGCGGGTGGGGCCGCTGAAGGCGATCAACTTTCCGTGGATTCTTTTGGATCGGTCGTTGGCGGTGTTTTACTATTCGGCGCGGCGTTCGCACGCGCGGCGGGGTGAGCTGGAGTTTCGGCTCGATGAGCAATTGACGGCGCTCAGCGGGCGGGGGCTGCTCACGCAGGAGTGGCCGGAGGACGTGCGGAAGGAGCTGGAGAAATTGTTCACGCTGATTCGGAAGGGGAGGGCTGGACTGACGGAGAGTCGGCGGCTGCGGGAGATCCTGAAGGATCGATTGGAGCGGATCGGGGCGAAGGAGATTGCCAGTGGGTCGGCTTCGGCTGATGTGGGTTAGGTTGCAGGGCGCCTCCGGTTGGGCCGATCGCGTGTGCTGTGGTCATCTCGAGGAGCTGGTTTCGCGGGCTGTAAAGTGGGCGGGTCCCCGAGGGCGTTTCGCGGGTTTCCACGTTGTCGTGGGGCGACAACCGATATGAACGTGTAGTGGATCCGGGAGAACGCACCAAACAACTGGCGGGGGCCGCTGTCGACGAAGTCGCGTCGCGGTTTCGCGCGGAAACGATCGATTTTTTTCCGGCGAGGAAGCATTTCAAAGGCTACGGAGTCTCGGCGGCGCGGAAAGATCTGCTGGCCGGGCTGAACGTCATGCTGGTGACGCTGCCGCAGGGTATCGCCTACGCGTTGATCGCTGGCTTGCCGCCGCGTTACGGAATCTTTGCGGCGGTCTTCGGCGGGGTGATTGCGGCGTTGCTCGGTAGCCTGCGGGCGATGATTTTCGGGCCGACGAACGCGGTGGCGATCATGGTTTTCAGCGGCTACGCGACGTTTGGTGGTAATCTGGACATCGTGGAGACGATGCCGGTCTTGGTTTTGATGGTCGGCGCAATCCTGATCGCGGGAGCCGCGATGGGGTTGGCCGATCTGATGCAGTTCGTGTCGAGGAGTGTCGTGGTCGGCTATCTGACCGGGGCGGCGGTCCTGATCATGCTCGGCCAGGCACCGCACGCTCTGGGAATCGAGATCGAGAAATCCGGTAACGCTTTTGACACCGCGTGGGCGATTGGCTCGAAGCTACCGGAGGCGAACCTCTGGGCGGCTGGTCTCGCCGGGGGAAGTTTGCTGCTTTGGATCGTTTTGCGGCAGACGGTGAGTTGGTTGCCGGGATTGGCGATCGTGCTCGTGACGATGTCGGGACTCGCTTATTTTCTGTCGGGGCGGGGCGTCGAGCTTGCGACTCTCGAGTTCGCGAGTCTTTCGCAGAATTTCTTCAAGGTGCCGTCGTTCGAGCTGAGCTGGGTTTCCGATTTGTTCATCATCGCGATCTCGGTCGCCGGGCTGATCGCGCTTCAGACAACCGTCATGGCGAGGGCGTTGGCTCAGGATGAAGACACCACCGAGCGACCGAATCAGGATCTTTTCGCGGTGGGCGTTGCCAACGCGGGCGCGTGCCTGGTCCCGTCGATGCCGATTGCTGGATCGCTCACTCGGGCAGCTCTGAATCAGCGGTCTGGTGCGAAGAGTCCGCTGGCCAGCATTGTCGCGGGGCTGGGTTGCTTGGCGCTCGCCTTTACGATCGGACCGTTGCTGCGGCACATCTCCATGCCGGTCATGGGTGGGTTGATCGTGGGGATCGGGATGTTCCTGATCAAACCGAAGGAATTGCGGGATACGTTTCGCATCAGCAACGAAGACGCCGCGGTGCTTGTCGTCACGATCTTGGCGACCTTGCTGGCTCCGCTGAGCTTTGCGGTTTTCGTGGGGGTCTGTGCGTCGGTGGTTTTGTATCTCCGGCGGGCGGCTCACCTGCGGATTTTCGAGTGTCACGTTGCGGAGAGTGGGCGGATGGACAAGTTGGCGGAGGGTTCGACGCGTGACGACGAGGACATTCGGGTCTTGCGGATCGAGGGTGATCTTTTTTTCGGATCTTCGGAGGCGTTTTTTACGGAAGCGAGGAGGGCGGTCCGGGAGAAGGGGGTTCGGGCGGTCGTTTTGAACTTCCGTCAGACTCATCAGTGGGACGCAACGACGGCGCAGACCATTGAAAGGCTGATCGAGGAGGGAAAGAGTGCCGGGACTCGAATTTTGGTTTGCGGTCTCTACGCCAAATCGACGCGGGTCATGCAGAATGCTGGGCTCATGGAGAAGCTCGGCGAAGGGAATGTTTTCTTGAGCACGACGGAGGATACCGGTCGCTCGACTCGCGAGGCCGTCGACGCGGCGCGGCAAACGCCGGCGGTGGTGCCGGGAGATCGAGAAGGGTGAGCCAGGGGGTGGCGGAAGCCGCTGCCGTCAGACTCCGCCGGGAAGTGGTGGCGGGTCGCCGACGGCGCTGGCGGGTTGTGGGAAAACGTCGAGGTCTGGACCGAATTGCTTGAGGAACTCCGGGCCGAGGAGCCGGAAAAAAACGGAGATCGGAAGGAGGAAAACTGCGCCGACGTAGGGGATTGCGAGGAGAACGAACCCGACGCAGCAAGTGGCGACTCCGAGCAAAATAAGGAAGATGGAGACCGGAATCCAGAGCAGGACCTTCCAGAGAGCATAGAGAATGAAGGTCGTGATTGATCGGCGGTGGAGAGGGAAAAATTGTCGCCACGCCTGGTTTGTCGTCAGGGACGAGCGATACATGAGGGGGATCACGAAATCCTCCAGCAGGATCGAAACGTAGGCGAAGACGAGAACGACCGGCAGAATGGCAAGGGCGGCAAGAAGGAAGACCATCCAGGCACTTTCGGGCAGGAGGAATCCAATCGGCACGGCGACGCCGACGATGAGAAAGACGGCCGCAAACGCGATGAGTCCGAAAACGAGCTTCCAGCGGAAGAGCGAATTGCCGAGAGGACGGAATCGTTTCCACGGGGTTTTCACCTCCGCCCGGTTCTGGACGACGTTGTCCAAAAACATGAATTTCCCCCGAGAACTGACCCACAGAAGGGCGACGACTGCGGCGAGAGCGACGATGAGCACGACCGATCCGATGCCAATCACGATGCCGAGATTTTCCGTGACCCAGTCGCCGAAGTGAGACGCCTTCTCGGTCAGTCCACCTTTCCCGGAACCGTCGCTGCCGGAGCCACCAATGCTGCCGGAGCCGCCGCCGTCCAGGAGACCGGCCAGCCACGCGGTGAAGCCGAGAATTGACCACTTACTGAGTGAGAAAGGTTGGAAAAGAATCCGCTGCATTCCCGAGAACGAGCGGGCTGTCGGTCGCGCGTATTCGACGGTCTCAACGGACATGGCGGGTGAAAACTATGGAGGCTGGGGGTGTGCAGCGAGGATTTTTCCCGCAGGATTGGGTGAGCCGGGACCGCGAGAAGTTGATTCCCAGGGCTAACGGAGTTATCAATGAGCGATGAAAACATCCCGCCGCCAATTTGTTAAACGGAGTGCGGCTGGTTTGGCCGGCCTGAGCGCAATCGGTCTCGGAGGTCGGCTGGCGACGGCCGAGACTCCTCCGCCGGTCGAGCGTCGAAAGTTTGGGAAGATTGGCGCAGAGGTCTCCATTCTTGGTTTGGGATTGGGCAGCGCATTCACCCGCCCGTTCTCCGAAGATCCTGAGAAGGCGCACGCCATACTGGAGAAGGCTTTGGACGCGGGAATTAACTACTGGGATACTTCGTTCAACTACTCCGACAGCGAGAACACGATCGCTCCGGTGGTGGAGAAGCATCGCGACCGCATTTATCTGGTCAGCAAATCGGCTCAACGCTCTTACGACGGGTTTCGCCGCGAGCTGGAAACCAGTCTGCGGCGGCTGAAGACCGATCGGATCGACCTTTATCACCTCCACAACCTCAAGCCAAAGGACGATCTCGTGGCCATGGAGTCGGGCGCCTACCGGGCGATCCGCGAGGCGAAGGAAGAAGGGCTGATCGGGGCATTCGGGATCACCGGACACTCCGGTGCGCGCGTGCTGATGGAAGCAATCGAAAGATTCGACCCCGATGCACTGTTGACCGTATTTCCAGCGGACCGTCCGGATGGCGGGGCCTACGAGGACGAATTGCTGCCGATGGCCGTCGAGCGGGACATGGGGATCGTTGGAATGAAGACGGTCAAACACGCTCGAAATTCCGATCTGCAAGGTGCGGATCTCATCCGTTATGCGCTGAGTCTCGAGGGCGTGGCGTCTGTGATCGTGGGCTTGGATTCGGAAGCGCATTTGACTGAAAACGTCGCCATGGCTTCGAATTTCGTGCCGATGGAGTCGGCGTCTCAGGCGGCGATGACGAAAGAGGTGCAAGGCGCACTGGCGGGGACGATTGCCCCTTGGGACGTGCCCGGCTACGAGGACGGTCGCATTGCGTAGGTTTATCGTGGGAGCCGTCGTGGCGGTGACGTTTCTGGCTGGATCGTTGATCTGGGCTGAAGAATGGCGGTCGGATTTCGGCGAGGGAGCGGGCAAAATTGACCTGATTCCGGCCGAAAATTGGGAGGCGCGGGAAGGTAAATTACAGATCAGTGAGGCGGGAAAGCCGAAGGGTCCGGTTCGTCGCCCGGTGACCTACGCGCTGCTGCCGGATCGCTGGAGGGACGCCGAGTTGACGGTCGAGGCGCGCTCGCTGGAGCCCGATAGCAAAGTGGGGAAGGACATCGTGCTGCTCTTCGGTTACCAAGACGCCGAACATTTTTACTACGCTCACGTTTCCAATGATTCCGACGGGCGGACCCACAGCATCATCATGCGGGTGGAGGCCTCGGGCCGCACGCCGATCCACCTCGAAGAGGCACCCGAGCCGGCGCTCGGGTCTGGTTGGCAGACGCTACGCGTGTCCCACGGGGCGAATGGTGAGATCGTGGTCAGGGTGGACGAGCGGGAAGAGCCGGTTCTGACCGCGAACGACACGAGCTATCCCGCTGGGAGAATGGGTTTCGGGTCGTTCAACGACACCGCTGAATTTGACGAGGCGAGGATCGTGGGCGACCGCTTGGCAGACTAGCGTTCGAGCGGCAGACACGCGTTTTGGGCTTGAGTCGCTCAGAGCTCGTCTTCGCCGGGGAGGGGGAGAGCGACCTCCACAGGTTTGGGTCGCATTTCCACGTGAAGGACGCGGTTGCCCGCTTCGGCGATGTAAAAGGCGACTCCGAGACAGGCGACGCAGCTTAGGAACGTGAGGAAGCCGAGGGCGCCGGCGGTCCGGGGCCAGCGGATTGGAAGGACGAGGGCGATGAGGGCGATAGCGGCAAGGCCATAGAATGATCCGGTGTAGCGGTCGGCGCGGTCCATGTGTTCGTCGAGCCAGTCGGCTCCCGGTCCATCGGCAATCGCGCGGACGGGGCGGTAGGCGTCGTGCCCCGTGTCCACGAGCAGAAACGCGGAGCCGGACATCAGAATGATAACGAAGAGTGCGGGGACTTGGGCGGCGCGTTCGCCCATGAGGAGGGCGATTAGCAAAGCAATGGCACCGGCGAGTAAGCCGGCGAGGGGAAGGTGGCTCAACAGAACGTGCTGGTAAGCAGGGTCTGGGAGCAGCTTGAGAAGGTCTTCGGGCACGACGGTGAAATAATCGTAAATCTAGGGACTTTGAATCTTAAACGGCTTGGGATGCAGGGACGTCGCGGGTGGCCTTTGGACGCGAGGGTTCGAGGATTGAAAATGGAAGACGGGTCGGCGGCGCTGGCTGGGGACGGCGATTTCGAAGTTCGACCGGGGTTCGGCGCTTAGGTTGGGGTGCGTGTCGGCGGTCTGGGGCGGATGACTCCACGTGCAATCTCGATTTCCCCGAAGATCACCGGTCCTCGCCGCTCGGCATGACGGTGTTCGGGAGTTTCAACGTCGCTCCCCGCTTCACGCCATACGGCTCCAGGTGCCCCGTCACGCGTTGGCCGGATGCCGGGTCCGGGTAGATTAAATGGGCGTGCTGGGACGTGCCGGGGTGAGTCAATTGACCGGCGGCGTCCTCGGCATACACGCCGACCACCGTTCCTGCGACCGCCTCGGTCGCAAGTTCATACGGTTGTCGGTTCTCGGGAATTCTTTTGTCCTTCTTCTGGGCGTGCACGGGACACGCGCCATTGATGACGTGAAGACGAACGGCTGAATAGGAGCCTTCAATGACGAAAATGAAAGGGCTTGAGGGGTTGATTCCGCTTCCGGACACGAGCTCACGGACGGCCCCGTCAATCTGCGCGGGCGGGATATCCTCCGTGATTTCGACGTCCGTCCAAGCTGGGACCGACTGCCCGACGAGCAGGGTCGCCTCGCCGCCGGACTGCGCGGAAGGATTTCCAGAGGAATCGACCGTGGTGACGATCGCCTTCGAATCGAGGATGGTGATTTCTCCGTCGAGCCCAGCGAGGGCGCCTACGGCGTAGAAGTGGGGCTGCTCGAGAAGCTGGGAAAGATCGACTCTGCCTTGGTGGTTTTGGAGTCCGATCGCTTCGTGCATTCCGCCGTATCGGACGAGATTTCCCCCGTCGGACTTGCTTTCGCCGAAGGACGACGCGGAAAGCGCGGAGCTGAACAGCGCAGAGAGGAGAGAAGTTCGAAGGTTCTTGGAAACGTTCATCGGAGTTCTGGGGGGGAGTTGTCGTGCGGCTTTCCCTGGTCTGCCTGGGGTCGAGGGCCGGACGGTTTCGGGTTTCGGGTTTCGCTAGGTGGCGGGTTGCTGCTGGGTGAGGCAGTGGAAGGCTCCGAGTCCCCAAATGAGTTCGCGGCAGTCGATGGGAACGACTTTCCGGCCGGGGAAGGCTTCCGAGAGGACGGCTTTTGCCCAGGCGTCGTGGGTCTCGCCGAAAACGGGAAGGAGGACGACGGTGTTGGCGATGTAAAAGTTGGCGTAGCTCGCGGGGAGGCGCTGGCCGTCGCGTTTGATGGGCGAGGGCATCGGGAGGTTGAGGATCTCCAGGGGATCGTCTTGTCCGGGGAGCTGGACGGCGCGGAGTCGCTCGAGATTGGTCTGGAGGGCGGTGTAGTTCGAATCGTCCTCGTTTTCTTCGATGACGGTGACGACGCGGTTCTCTCCCACGAAGCGAGTGAGGTCGTCGATGTGGCCGTCGGTGTCGTCGCCCTCGATGCCGTCACCGAGCCAGATGATGGTTTTGACGCCGAGAGTCTCGCGGAGGAGGTCTTCGATCTCTTTTTTGTCGAGGTGGGAGTTGCGGTTTGGGTTGAGGAGGCAGCTTTCGGTTGTCAGGAGGTTGCCGAAGCCGTCGACGTCGATCGATCCTCCTTCGAGGACAAAGTCGCCGTAATCGAAGACTTCGAGGTCGAGTTGCTGGCCGATCTGAGTGGGGACGTCGTCGTCGTCGTCGAAGGGCGGGTATTTGTAACCCCAGGCGTTGTAGCCGAAATCGATGATGGCGAGCTGCGGCTCCTTCTCGCGACGAATAAATATCGGACCGTGATCGCGGCACCAGGGTTCGTTGGTGGGGATGCCGTGGAATTCGATTCGGTCGGCAGGTGCGCCGGTGAGCAAGCGGCGGACAGTCTGCTCTTGCTCGGTGTCGCGGACGTTGATGCGGACGGTTTCCGATTCGGCGAGGGCCTCCACCATCTCAACGAAGGTCGGGATAACGCGGTCGTAGCAGCCGGGAAAACTGATCCCTTCGGGGTGGGGCCAGGAAAGCCAAGTGGCTTCGTGGGGTTCCCATTCCGCGGGCATCCGGTAGCCGAGTTCGGCTGGAGGGGTGTCGGGCATTGGGGAAATTGTCCGCCCGCGTCGGGCAGGCAACAAGGTGAAATTTGACGGCCCGGAGTGGCGCGGACTCGTCCGTCGAGGCGATCCGGGCGACCGGCGAAGGACGAGCGACGGACTAGGGGGTGGGTGACGGGGCGGGGCGACCGGTCACTTCGCGGAACGCATCGCCGATACTGCGACCGGCATCCTTGAACGCATCGCCGACGCCTTGGACGGCGGATTGCGCGTCGCGGAGGGAATTCAGCATTTTCGCGGAGCGGAAGTCGGCGCGGAGATTCTCCTCACTGGCGCGGTAGAGTTCGGCTTCGGTGTCGCGGTTCTTGAGTTCGAGTTCATCGATTTGGCTGTCGAGGCGGGTGAGGGTGTCCTCGACTTGCTGGGCGCGGAGCTCGGTCGGGTCGGCCTTGTATTCCGCGAGTTCCTGCCGGGCGGTCTCGAGGGTGTCCTTCGGCCGGTCGCCGCAGGCCTGCAGGAGGCAGACGCCGAGAAGGATGAGAATGAATCGAGCCGGGCGGGGCATGGGTAATCGGGTAGGAATGCGTGAAACGAAATCAGGCGGCGGTAAAAGTGTCTTCGGCTGGGGAGCTGCCGACGGTCGCCGAAATGGCTTCGTTATTTGCCGAAAGGTGGTGGGCGATGTGGAAAATCTCTTCCGGATCTTCGTCGATGGTCGTCGCGATCTCCGTGGCCGTTTTCGCTTTGCCAAGCTGCGAACGGAGTTCTTTGACGACTTTCTGTTGAAGGTCGAGGACTTCGGCGGCGGCCTTCTTGCCGGCCTCGACGCCGGGTTGGTGGTAGGCGTTGACGTTGACGAGTGAGCCGTAAAAACCAACGGCGCGTTCGTAGAGTGCGATGAGAGTGCCGAGATTGAAGGCGTCGACGGTGGGGATGCTGACGGTAATGGAGTCGCGATCTTTTTCGTAGAGCGCTTTGCGAGTGCCGCGGAGGAAGCCTTGAAGAAAGTCGCCGCTGGTGGCGCCGGGTTCGACTTCGACGTCGGTGCCGTCGCAGGATCGCTGAACTTCGATGAACGTCACGAAGAAATTGTTCACGCCGTCGCGGAGCTGCTGGACGTAGGCGTGTTGGTCGGTCGAACCCTTGTTCCCGTAAACGGCGATGCCCTGATTGACGACTTTGCCGTCGCGGTCGAGTTCCTTCCCGAGTGACTCCATGACGAGCTGCTGGAGATAACGGCTGAAGAGGAGCAATCGGTCCTTGTAGGGGAGGACGACCATGTCCTTCTTTCCGCGGCCGTCGCCAGAGGCATACCACATGAGCGCGAGGAGCATCGCGGCGTTATCGGAGGCTTTGGCGGTGCGGGTTTTGACGTCCATCGCCTTGGCACCGTCGAGAAACGCCGAGACGTCGAGCCCCTGAATGGCCATGGGCAGGAGGCCAACGGCACTCATGATGGAGGTGCGACCGCCGATCCAGTCGAACATCGGGAAGCGCCGAAGCCAGCCTTCGGAGACGGCGGTCTTGTCGAGGAGACTGTCGTTACCGGTGACGGCGACGAAGTGCGGCGCGAAGGGCATGCCGGCGTCCTTGAAGGCGGTCTGGGCGGCCAGCATCCCGTTGCGGGATTCCTTGGTGCCGCCGGACTTCGAGATCACGGCGACGAGGGTGGTCGCGAGTCGGTCGCCGATCTGGGCGAGGACTTTTTCAAAACCGTCGGGGTCGGTGTTGTCCATGAAGTGCATGGAGATCGGGTTCTCCGGCTGCCAGAGGGCGTCGGCGACGAGTTCCGGACCGAGGGCGGAGCCGCCGATGCCGATGGAAAGAAAGTCGGTGAATTTCGCGCCGCTGCCAGCGGTGATGGCACCTGAGTGGACGTCGGCGGCGAAGGCGAGGATCTCGTCGCGAGTATTCTCGACGTCCGCGCGGAGCTCCGGGGTGGGAGCGAGGGAAGCGTCGCGCAGCCAGTAGTGGCCGACCATCCGGTTCTCGTCGGGGTTGGCGATGGCGCCACCTTCGAGCTTGTCCATCTCGGTGAACGCCCGGGAAATCGCGCCTTTCATGGAGGGTAGGAAGTCGTCCGCGAAACGCATCCGACTGACGTCGACCGAGATACCGAGGTCGTCGTAGCGGAGGAAATATTCCTGAAAGCGTGCCCAGAGCGAGGTTGAGTCCATGGGGGGCAAGGAACTAGATTGCCGCGGCGATGGCAAACCGAAAACCGTTTCCTGATGGCTCCGCGGAGACCCGCGTCGTGTCGTGCGCGACGGTGGCGGAAATGGTGGAGTTGGGGGTTGAGTTTGGGCGGACGATCCATGCGGGGGCGGTCGTGTCGTTGGAGGGTCCGTTGGGGGCGGGCAAGACGCATTTTGCGAAGGGAGTGGTCGCCGGGTTGGGCGGTGAGGGCGAGGTCAGTAGTCCGACTTTCACGCTGGTTCACGAATACGGCGGGGGCCGGTTGCCGGTCGCGCATTTCGACTTTTATCGGCTGGAGGAGGTGGGTGACTTGTTGCACCTTGGCTTTGACGACTATTTGGATGGGATCGGCGTGGTGCTGATCGAATGGGGGGATCGTTTTCCGGACGTCTTGCCGGACGTCTTGCCGGGGGATGGCTGGCGGGTTCGGATCGCGGTCGAGGGAGCGGGGCGTCAGGTGGAGATCGAGCGGGCGTGAGAATCGTGGCGTTCGATTGCTCGACGGCTCTGGGGAGCGTGGTCGCGACGGTGGACGGGCGGGTGGAATTCCGGGTCGATTTCGACAGTCCAAGAGGACGCGGTGGACGGTTTTTTCCCGAGCTGGAGAGGGCGATGAAGGCGGTGGGGCATCCGGACCGGGTGGCCGTTGGGATCGGGCCGGGGTCTTACAACGGTCTGCGAACGACCGTGGCGGCGGCGGCGGGGCTCCGTTTGGCGACCGGGGCCGGGTTGGTGGGCGTGTTGTCGGTGCGGTGCCTTGCGGTGGAGGCTCGGGAATACTTTGCGGTGGGCGACGCGCGAGCGGGCCAGGTCTTCCTGGCGCGGGTGCGGGATCGAGCGGTGATCGGAGAGGTGGAACTCATCGCGCGGGAGGAACTCGGGGGCCGGTTGGCGGACGACTTGCCGGTCCGAGCGCTCGGACCGGTGGCGGACTACCAAATGGCGACGCCGGATGCGGCGTTACTGGCCGGGATCGCTCTCGATGCGGAGAGTGACGACATTCGGGACGAGATCCGACCGTTCTACCTCAAGGCACCGCACGTGACGATGCCACGTCGAAGGGCAGAATAGTGGTAAGTGAACGGTCGGACGTGGCGCGACCTCGGGGCGGGAGCTTCACCCGAGTGGGCTCGACTCAATTTGGCCGGATGAAGTAACCGGCGGCGCGCCACGTGCCGTCGTCTTCCTTTTCGAAGGTGACGGTTTCGTTGGCGTTTGCGAGGTCGGTGAAAGCGCTCTCGAACTGGGCGAGAACGTAGGTTCCTTGAGTCCCGTCGGGGAGCGTCGTGAGAAGAACGGAGGAGAGAAGGTCGCGAGACTCGAGGGAACCGAGCGGTTTGCGGACGTCTTCGAGGGCTTTGATCCAGTCGGCGCGGGTGACGGCCTCCTTGAAAGCGGCGGAGGCTTCGTCGTAGCTCTCGCCGTATTCGCCCTTGTCGGTGAGGGTGAGCCAAGGAGTCATCGCCTCGACGGCTGCCTTCTTCTCGGCTTCGTCGTCGGCGCGGGTCGCTGCGAGCGGGAGAAGGGTGGCGAGGGCAAAAAGAACGGCTGGGAAGAAAGAGAATGGGTGGCTCATGGTGATAGGGTTTTGGATGACGACTCGGGTTTGCCTTTGCGGAGGGGACGGCTAAGGTATCGCTTTTCGTCGATGAGAAGTCTGTTTTGTTATGCCGCTGCCGTTGCGTCCGTTGGGTTGACGGGTGCTGTTCTTGCACAAGAAGCCGTGGTGGACAACACCGGGACGGTCGAGAATCCGAAGCCGACCTGGGAGACGCAGAAGCAGGCGAGGACCTGGCAGCTGGGGATCCCGGCGCCGCGTGGCTTGATTACCGACCGCAATGGGACGCCGTTTGCACAGTCGGAGGTGAGCTACAATCTGGCGATTTCGTTCCCGACGCCATTGGATTTCACGGACGAGCAGGTGGTGAATTTTGCCAGGCAGCAGGCGACGCTGGCGAAGGGATTGCTGGGGCGGGAGATAAGGATCAACGAAAAGAAGATCCTCGATCACTACAAGAACCGTGGGGTGCTGCCCTACGACATTGCGGAGGATCTCGAGGTGAATGAGCTGTCGGTCGTCGCGGCTGGGGTGACGCCGACGCTGATCCTGCGGCAGAGCTACGCGCGGTTTTACCCGGAGGGCCAACTGGCGGCGCACATCATTGGCTACGTGGGGCAGAAGGCACCGCTGTCGCTGCGTCCGATCGAGAATGACGATCTCATCTTCTCGGAAAGTGAGGGGCGCGAGGGGTTGGAGCAAATTTTCAACGAGGAGTTGGTTGGGCGTCCGGGTTCGCTTCACGTGACGTTTGATTCCGAGGGGCGGAAGACTTCGGAGCGGATCGCGAGGCCGCCGGTGCCTGGGTTCAACGTGATCTCGACGATCGACGCGCGGATTCAGCGGATCTGCGAGGAAGTCCTCGAGCAGAATTGCGAGCGCGGCGCGATCGTGGTGATGGACCCGAACAACGGCGAGATTCTCGCGATGGCGTCGTGGCCGACCTTTGATCCAAATATCTTTGTGCCCTACGTGACACAGGAGGATTTCGACGTTTTGAACAACGACCCGGCGGTGCCGCTCTACCCGCGGGCGTTTCGGTCGGCGTATCCCCCGGGGTCGACGTTCAAGACGTTCGTCGGGCTGGCCGCTTTAAAGAGCGGGAAGGTCGAGCCGGCGTCGAAGTTCAACTGCCCGGCGGCGCTGAGCGTGGGGAATTTTGTGTTTCGGAACTGGAAGAAGAAAGGCGCGGGGTCACTGAACTTCGTTGAGGCGATGACGCAGTCGTGTAACACGTGGTTTTATCAGGTCGGGATCAAGATCGGCTCCGAGCCGATCATCGAATGGTCGACCCGTCTCGGGCTGGGTCAGCGGACCGGCATTCCGCTCAAGGCCGAGGGGAATGGCAACATTCCGACGGACGAATACATGCAGCGGGTGCACAAACGCAAAATTCTCAGCGGCGACGTCGCGAACATGAGCATTGGTCAGGGCGACATTTTGATCACGCCATTGCAGATGGCCCAGGCGATGGGGGTGATCGCCAATGGCGGGAAGTTCCATCAGACACGACTGGTGAAGCAGATCCAGTCGCTCGATAATTCGGTGGTTGCGGCTTATCCAGACCGCGTGCGCGACGAGTTGCCGATCGACGAGGACATCATGGAGAATCTCCGCGAAGCGCTGGTGGAAGTGACGGAGAGCGGGAACGGCACTGCACGCCGCGCGAAGGTCGACGGAATTCACGTGGCGGGGAAGACGGGCACGGCGCAATGGGGGCCGACGGATAATCAGAAAACGGCGGCTTGGTTCGCGGGATTCGCCCCGTCCGTCGATCCGCAATACGCGTTTGCAGCGGTTTACGAAGGCAAGCCGGGAGACGATAGCATTCACGGGGGCACGCACGCGGCACCTTTGATCGGGAAGGCGCTGGACCGCGTTTTTCACGCGAAGGTCCAGGCGGATGACGAATCCGAGACCGAGCCCGCTGAGGACGATCAGTCGGGGTAGTCGGGAAATGGGCGGTTCGCGGGTCGAGCTCGCGCGCAGGGTTGCTGAAGCAGAGCCCGAAAGCTTGCGGGGCGAACTGCCGCTAGGTCTTGAACCGGAGGTCGCGGACGGTTTTTGCGCCGAATTGGGCGCGCAGCTTTTTCAAGATCTCGGGCCGCCACGTGCGGTCGAGTTCGTAGCGAACGCTGGGCTGAAGGACCTGAATGTGCAGGACGCCGTCGACGAGCCGGATGGGTTTGCTGTGCTCGGCGATAAAGTCACCGACGACGTCCTTCCATGCGGCCAGAATGTCGCCTTCGGCGATGCGGTCCGAAAGCCCGATACGACCGATGAGTGCCTGGACGGCGTCGGACGCGGCGAGGGTGCGGTCGGGGCGCTCGTCGCCGGGCAGTCCCCGCCATTCCCGGAGAACCAGGCGGCGGAGGGACGGGGTCATCGAACGACTAAGCTCCGTCGCTGCCGATGGCCTCGACCGGGCAACCTTCCATGGCTTCCTTACAGAGGGCTTCCTCTTCGGGAGATTCGGGTTGTTTGTAAACGTAGGAGTAGCCGCCGTCTTCGTTGCGCGTGAAGTTGGCTGGGGCCGTCTCGCGGCAGAGGTCGCAGTCGATGCACTGGTCGTCGCAATAGAACGCGCCTGCGGTGTTTTCGGGATATTTGTTTTCTACGTCTGCCATGATTCGGTCGTTGGACGGTGAAAACTAGAAATCCGACGCTGGATTGCAATTGTTTTTTCCAGCCGATGCCCGATTTTCGTTTCCGATGCAAGCCGACCTCACTCCCATTCTGCCCACCGAGGGGCGTCACGTTCTTCACATTTTTTACCGGATCGACTACGCGTCCTGGGATTTGCTTTCGACCGAGGACCGGCTTTCGGCCAAGACGAATCTGGCAAATCTGGTCAAAGACGTTCGGGCCGAGCCTGGGACGCAGCTGCTGACCCTGAGCATGGTGACGCCGAGGGCAGATTTGGGATTCATGCTGGTGTGTCCGGATCTCCAGGCGCTGGATCGCATCTCGAAGCAGCTCACGCTCTCGCTGGGGCCGGGAATGTTGACGCCGGAATTCAGTTACCTTTCGATGACGGAGCGGAGCGAATACACGACGAGCGAGGAAGACTACGCGGCTTCGCTGGTGGCGGAAGATGGGCTGGTCGAGGGTTCGCCGGAGCTCGAGGAGAAGTTGACGGAATTTCGCGAGCGGATGGCAAAATACGCGAAGGACCGGTTGGAGCCAAATCTGGCTGACTGGCCGGTGTTTTGCTTTTACCCGATGCTGAAGCGGCGGGTGGTCGGACAAAACTGGTACGCTTTGGAGTTCGAAGCGCGCAAGAAGCTGATGGCAGGTCACGCCCGGGTCGGGAGGACTTACGCGGGGCGGGTGCGGCAGTTAATCACGGGCTCCACGGGACTTGATGACGCCGAGTGGGGCGTCACGCTATTTGCGCATTCGACGAGCGAAATCAAATCCATCGTTTACGAAATGCGTTTTGACGAAGTGAGTGCGGAATACGCGGAATTCGGTGAGTTCTTCATCGGGATTCAGCTCCCGCTCGACGCGCTCTTCGCGCGTTTGGAGGTCTGAGTTCGCTGAGTTACGAGTGCCGCCTGGTGGCGGGCTCCGCTACGGCTCGACGGTCGGTGGAGCCGACGGCGGGAGGACGTCGCGGTTCGGAATCCCGGAGGTATCGAGGGCGTTTCCGTTGGTGTCAGTTGGAGAGGGTTCGGCGAGCAGCTCGGCGTCGGCGGCTTGGACTTCCTCCGTCGGCTGCGTCGTCGCGGAGGTGTCGGGAGAGTCGATGGGGGCGGCGGATTCCAACGATTCTGGATCGGGATTTTCGCTTGGTGCTTGGCCATCGAGGGTTGGATTCTCGGGGGCTGGGGTGGGCTCGGCGATGGGAACGTCGTTCTCTCGACACCACCGGATCGCTTCCTTATTCCCGAGTCGGGCAGCTCGGGTGATCTCCTCTCGGGCGGTGTCGGGATCCTTCTCGTCCGTGCCCGTCCCGGTCTCGAGAAGGCGTCCGTGGTAATAGAGCGAGAGCGGATTGTTCGCTTTGGCACCCTCGGCGAAGATCTCGAAGGCCTGACGGTATCCTGATTCGGAAGGCTTCGGCTTCTTGCTGACCGCTCCACCGTCGATCACCTGACCGTTGTAAATCATGACGCCGATCTTGGCCTGCGCATCGAGCGATCCGGCGTCGGCCGCGATCCGGAAGAGCCGGTAGGCTTCGAAGTAGTTTGGCTCGCCGAAGGTGCCGTTCAGATACAGGTCCGCCAGGAGAATCTGGGCGAGCGTCTGTTCGTAGGCGCGGGCGGCGAGATCGAGGTATTCGAAGGCTTTGGCGGGATTTTTTTCGACGCCTTTGCCGAGGGCGTAGCACTCGCCGAGGGCGTAGTAGGCTGCGGGATCACCGGCGTCGGCGGCTTTCTCGAACCACTCGATGGCGAGTGGCCAATTTTGAGGGGTCCCCCAGCCGGCGGCGTGAGCTGCGCCGACTTTGGTCATCGCGAGAGGATCGCCGGCCGCGGCCGCGGCATCGTAGAGCGGGAAGGCCTCGGTGGCTTCACCTCGTTGATCGTGGATGCGCGCAAGGAGGTAGGTTGCGTCGCTCGATCCGGTCGCGGCGGCCCCGCGTAGATTTTCTTCGAACGGAAGGAGGTCGGCGAGGTCCGGAAACCGGGTGTCATTCCGAAGACGAGTGGCGAGCGCAGCGGTCGCCTCCGCGACGGCGGGGTCGGCGGGATCGAGGTCGGAGAGGGTAGCGAACGCAGCCGAGTAGTCGCCAACCGCTGCGTGATCGTCGGCGAGCACGATGGCTGCGTCGGCGGGATCCGGAGTCGGCTCCGGGTTGGGCGTTGGTTCGGGTGCGGCCGGAGTTGGGTCCGTGACGCTGATACCCGGGGTGGGCTCGGGTTGGGCATCCGCATCGTCGTCGCCGCTGAGCGCGGAGACGATCATCGCGAGAAGAACGAGAACGAGTGCCGCGGCGCCGGCGAGGACGATCGGTCGGGTGATCGACGGTGGTGAGTCCACTTCCCGCTCGTCGACAGCGTTGATCGGCTCGGAATCACGGGCTGGCGAATCGTCAGAATCGGAAGCCGGGGTGGTTGGCTTACCGGCAGCGGGGGTGGTGAGGTTGCTCGCGGCAGACGCGGCGCGCGGGTTGGCGGTGAGGGCCTTGGCGAGGCGGTCGGCGAAGTTGCTGGCGGACTTGAAGGTGTTCTTCGGGTCGAGCCCGGAACGCAGAGCGGCTTCTGCAGGCTTCGGGAGTCCGGGGATCGGGACGAACGGACGCCCGGGAGCCGGTGGCCGGATGCCGCTGAGCATTTCGTAAGCGACCCCGGCGAGTGCGAAGGCCGATTCGGCTCCGGGGTCGTTCGTAATCGCTCCGGTGGCACGAAGGCGGGCGATCGAAGTGCCGGCAAGGGTCGCTTTTTTCGAGAGGGCCGAGAGGGTGTCTGGTGTGAGGGGATTGATCCGAGGCTCGGCGTCGGCGGAGGGAAGGCGAATGGCAGCTGGCGTGAGGGTGGGACTCGAGAGATTCGCGTCAGCGAGCGCGTCCAGAGCGCCGGCGATCGGCTTGATCAAGTTGGCGGTGCGGGCCGGGGCAAGCGGACCGCGGCCCCGGATCTCGTCGAGGAGCGTGGGGCCTTCGACCCACTCGTGAGTCAGCCAGGTCAGCGGAGGAACGTCCTCGACGCCGTCGATGCGGAGAAGTCCCGGATGGTCGATACCTTGAAGCGCCGAAATTTCGTCTTCGAAGCGGTTTCGCGCCTGGACGGTCGGCAGCAATGTGGGATCGACGACGATGATCCCGACGACTTTTTCCGTTTCGTGGCTCTTCGCACGGAAGCGCCTCCCGAGTGGGGTTGCCGCGATCTCTTCGAGTAGATCATACCGACCGCCGAGTTCTTGCCCGACTTGGGGATCGGAGAAATCCGGCGGGTCGATGGATTCCGTTTCGGTGTCGGAGAGGGGTGCGACTTCTTTCGTTGCGCCGGGCGTCTTGAGGTTGTCTCGCTCGATGGTCGCGATGCACTCGTCGATGGCTCGGCGGAGTTTGACGGGCGTGGCGATCCGTTCGGCGGGATCTTTGGCCATCATCCGGCCAACGAGGTCGCGAACGGGCTCGGGTTGGGAGTCGAGCTTTTCCCAAGGCGGGGAGTGGTGAAGCTGGCGGCTGATCGTCCGCGCGAGCGAGCCTCCGAAGGGGACTTCGCCAGCGAGCATGTAGAAAAGGGTGACCCCGAGACTGTAGATGTCGGAACGAACGTCGAGTTCGCGCTCGTCGAGCTGCTCGGGGCTGGCGAAGTGGGGGGTGCCGAGGAATCCGCCCATGGTCAGGGTCGCGGCGTCGGCTCCGTCTTCGCTGGAATTAGCGGCGGTCTTGGCGAGGCCGAAGTCGATCACTTTGACGTGGAGATCGTCGTCCTCGTCGCGCGTGAGCATGACGTTCGATGGCTTGATGTCGCGGTGGACGAGGCCTTGCTTTTGGGCTGCCTGGAGGGCGCGGGCCACTTGGCTGGCGACGTCGAGCGCGCTGAGGGTCGGCAGAGCTCCTTCGCGGCGCATGTATTTCTCGACGGTTTCCCCGTCGACAAACTCCATCGCGTAAAAATAAGAATCCTCCGCCTCGCCGAGGTGGAAGACCGTCGCGACATTCGGGTGTCGAATGGCGGCGGCGGCGCGGGCCTCGCGCAGAAAACGATCGCGGGCGACGTCGCTGTTGAGGTAGGCGCCGCTGATGACTTTCAGGGCGACGTCCGCTCGGAGATTGGTGTCGAACGCGCGGTAAGTGATGCCCATGGCGCCGCGTCCGAGCTCGAGCGGGCTGCCGTCGGGTTTACGTGCAACTTCGTAGTGCTGAAATCGGAGTGGCTCGGGCATCGACGGGCTATGGATTTACGCCGAGCCGGGGTGGATTACAACTGCGGGCGCGGGGAATCTTCCGGGGGAATCGACCGGAGCCCGCTGCGTGGCCGTAGGCGAGTGTGATTCCGGCGGTCGTTCCGTGCATCGGACCGGAAGTCGATTCGTTCGGCCGCTGCCTTCCGCGGACCACTGGTGAATGGCAGCCAGCGTCGACCGGTCAAGGGGTGCCGACTAGTTGCCGACGTATTCCTGCGGGGTGCTCTCGAGCGACGGAGCGCTGCGGCTGGTGGAACTGCCGCCCGTCGAAGACGACCGAGAGGTGGAACTGGAGCTGGAACTCGAAGAGCGGGAGCTGGCACTACGGCGACTGCTACCGCCGCCGAAGAGGTTGCTGAAAAAATTCCCAGTGCTGCGACCAGCGGAACTCACCGTGTTCCCCACTCGGTAGGCACCGCGTTGGACGGTGCTGCATCCACTGGTAGCGAAGGTGACGAGAAGGAGGAGAGTGACGAAGAGCGGGGATTTCATGCGAGCGCGGACGTGGCTAGCTAGAGACTCGCACCAAATCCGGCAATCTTATTCGACACTCTTATCACGTCGGTTTACTTTTGATCAACGTTTGTTGCTCCGTGTTTTCGTCTCGCCCATTCCAACTTCTCGCCCTGGTGGTGGTTTTGGCACCGAATAGCTGGGCGATGCTCGACGAGGACGAAAATGGGTTGAGCGACGTGTGGGAGGCGGCGTTTGGGGCCGGATTCGACCCGGACGAAGACGATGACGGGGATGGTTTCGATAATCGCAACGAGTCGGTGGCCGGGACGAATCCGATGGATCCGGGGAGCTGTCCGACGTCGGTGGCAGTCGCGCCGACACTGGGAACGGTGATCACTCAGCGATGGCCGACGGTCGCGGGGGTGCATTATCAGCCATCGGCGTCGGGCGACCTGGCGACGTGGTCTCCGCTTGGCGGGTCGATGATCGGGACGGGTGCGGTGGTCGAGGTGACGGTGGACGTCGGGTCGGCGTTTGCGTCGGGTGGGGTGCGACGTCAGAAGTGGACGGAATTGACGGGAGGGTTGGACCAATTTCGACCAATGGCGCGAGGTGGCGAGGTCATCCCAGAGGTGGATGAATTTGTCACGGAGCTTCGGATTTCACAGACGAATCCCGACGAGGATTCCTACGGACAATTTATCTCGGGGTGGATCGTGCCGCCGGAGACGGGGAACTACACGTTCTGGATCTCGGGCGACGACGAGAGTCAGTTTTGGCTGTCACCAGACGCCGACCCGGAGGGCGCAGTGCGGATCGCGCGGATTCCAAGTTGGAGTCATGAATTGGAATTCACCAAGAGCGAAGCGCAGAAGTCGGAGCCGATCGCGCTGGTGGAAGGAGAAGCTTATTTCTTCGAGATCTTCCAGCGGGAATACGGTGGCGGGGATCACGTCGCGGTGGCGTGGACCAAGCCGGGGGACGAGCCGGATGCGCGGGAGATCATCCGGGGGTCGGCGCTTTCGTCGACTGGGCGGTCGCTCGCCGACCTGATGGCCGACGGACGGGCGTTTTTTCGACTGGAGATCTCGGACGTGGATCGTGACGGGGACGGACTGACGGATTACGAGGAGGCGGTATTGGGTTTCGATCCGGAGGACTCGACGACGAAGCCGCAGGTGCCGGACAAATCGGCGGGTCGGGCGAAGGTGGCGAGCCCGAGTATTGTGTCGCTGGGTGTGGCGTTGGATCGGGCCTATGAAAGCGAGGGCGTGGCGGGGGCGGCGCGGTTCCAGATTTTCCGTTCGGGAGGGATCAAGCCGATCTCGGTGAACTTTGCGTTGTCGGGCGTGGCGACGAGGGGAGTGGATTACGTCGATCCGGGAGTGAGCTCGAGTATGCGGGTGGGCGGCGACTCTTCGAGCGTGACGATCTCGGCGATCGCTGACGGCGAGATCGAAACGCGGGAGGGGGTGACGATGACGTTGTTGCCGGGAGACGGTTACTCCTTGGGGATGCCGGGGTCGGCGTCGGTGACGATCGACGATGAGCGGGACGTGCTTTACGTCGCGTTGCTTCGAGGGACGGACCCGGAAGGGAGTGGGGGCTCGGGGGTCGCGTCGGTCCGGCGGGCGGGCAATGCGCTGGGAAGTCGAGTGACGTTAAGCTTCAGTGGGCTGGAGGATTTGCAGACGGGGGCGGAGATTTTTCACTCGGTGTCGGGGACCGCTGGGCCGACGGTTTTAGCGTTGCCGATGAATCAGGTCGGTGGGGTGGACTGGGATTTTGCAGCGGTGGCGGGGTTTTCGAAGGCGGAGATCGTTGCGGCGCTCGACGCCGGGAATCTGTGGGTCCGGGTGATGACCGAGGACTGGCCGGAGGGGGAGATCGTGGGTCAGCTTCGGACGACTCCGGCCTTCGAAACCATGCCGACACCCCCGGCGGCGGGAATCGCGGTGGCGAGTGCGACGACGGACGGCGAGGCGGCGCGGTTTCTGACGCAGGCGACGTTCGGGCCGACGGACGAATCGATCGAGGCGGTGCTTGGGTCGACGTTTGCCGAGTGGATCGACGCGCAGATGATCGAGCCGGCGACTCATCACATCGACTACTTGAATGAGCGGCGGGCGGAATTACTGGCGCGTGACGGCAACGACGGTTTCCAGCGACCGCGCGGAGAAGCCTTTTGGCAGGCGGCGCTGACGGCGCCGGATCAATTGCGGCAGCGGATGGCATTTGCGCTGAGTCAGATCCTGGTGATTTCGCAGGTCGGTAGTCTCGATGGGGCGCACGTGGGGACGACGATCTACTACGATCAAGTGATCGACGGGGCGTTCGGAAATTTCCGCGATCTGCTCGAGACGGTCACACTGAGCCCGATGATGGGTCAGTATTTGAGCATGATCCGGAACCGCAAGCCGGACCCCGAGACCGGGAGTGAACCGGACGAAAATTACGCGCGCGAGATCATGCAGCTCTTCACGATCGGGCTGACGAAATTACACCCGGATGGGTCGGTGCGTTTGTCGTCCGAAGGGCTTCCGCAGGCGACCTACACGCAGGAAGATATCGTGGAGCTGGCCCACGTTTTCACGGGTTGGGGGCCGCACTACGACGTGAGTGACCCGCCGCGGAACGGGAACGGGTCCGTGAGATCGACGCGGTCGTTTTTTCTCTACGGCCGGGACGAAGAGCGACCGATGACGTTCTACCCGGAGTTTGGTGATCAGGAGGATCGAAGGGTCGTCGGCGGGACGACTGTGCCGGGAACGGCGAGCGGTCCCGAGCGCATGGACGCGGCGCTGGACGCGTTGTTCAACCACCCGAACGTGGGGCCGTTCGTCGCGCGGCACCTGATCCAAAAATTCGTCACGAGCAACGCGAGCCCTGGCTTCATCTACCGGGTGGCGCGGGTGTTCAACTCGGATTCAGAGGGAGTTCGCGGCAATCTCGGGGCGACCTTGCGCGCGGTATTGCTGGACCCTGAAGCGAGAAATGAACCGATGCGGACGTCCGTCAGCTTTGGCAAAGGGTCGGAGCCGGTCTTGCGAATGGCACGAATGCTTCGGCTGACCTCGGCGTTGCCGCCGAAACGTAACGACGGGGACGATCGTTACTTTCTTGATCTGCGCTACCGGATCCCGGAGCAGGCGGTGCTGCAATCGCCGTCGGTCTTTAATTTTTTCCTGCCGGGATACAGTGCGCCGGGGTTTGTTTCCGAGAGCGGCCTGGTCTCGCCGGAATATCAGATCCTCACGGACACGACGGTGATTAACCAAGCGAACGTGATCGGTGGCTACCTGAGCTACGGACTCTTCACGGCGGAGAAGGGTGCCGACGACAACAACCTCTTCGTGTCGGCGGATTGGACGCGGATGGTTGGAATTTTAAGCAATGGGGATCGCACGATCGAAGAAGCGCAGGGCGATCTCGTCGATTATCTCGACGACCGGTTGCTCTTCGGAGCGATGAGCGCGGAGTTGCGGGCGTCGATTCTGGCGGCGTTTGCGGCGATGCCAAGTTGGGTCGGGCAGGACTACGATGGTCAGCGGAGGCGGGCGGAGACGGCCGTTTATCTGGTGATGACGGCGCCGGAGGGGTTTGTGCAGCGATGAACGTGAACGGGAGGACAGAACGATGAGTGATGGACGGAACTTGATGTCGCGGCGGCGGTTTATGGGTCAGAGCGCGTGCGCCGGGCTGGGGTTGGCAGGAATGTTATCCACGCTCGGCACGTTGCGGCTCTTCAACGCGACCCTCTCCGCCCAGGGCGTCCCGGCAGACGACGGCAAGGCGCTGATCTGCCTCTTCCTCTATGGGGGTAACGACGCGAACAACGTGCTCGTTCCCTACGATCTCGCTGCGTATCGGGGTTACGCGGCGAACCGTGGGATCCTCGCGCTGCCGCGGGAAGGACTGTTGCCATTGAACGCGAGTGGAGATGACGGGCGGGAGTTTGCGTTTCACCCGGCGATGGGTTCGCTGCAATCGATCTTCAACGACGGAGATCTGGCGATGATCGCCAACGTCGGTACGCTCGTGGCACCGATCACCAAGGCGGAATACCAGAGCGGTGGAGCCGCGATCCCGCCGCACCTCTTTTCGCACAACGACCAGCAGGTGCAGTGGCAGACGTCGGTGCCGGAGTCGCATCGGCGAGTGGGCTGGGGCGGGCGTTTGGCGGATCTCCTGCAATCGCTGAACGCTGGGTCGAATATCTCGATGAACGTGTCGCTCGCTGGAAACAATTTCTTCCAGGTCGGTGACGAAGTTGTGCAATACCACATGGGGGCGAACGGAAGCATCGGCCTCGACGCTTACGATGCGGGGTGGGCACCGGCGAAGCAGCGCTACGACGCGATGGACGACATCCGGACGCGGGGCTACGCGCAAATTTTCGAGCAGGAATACGCGAACGTCCTCAACCGCGCGATCGGCAACGACACGTTGCTGAAGGCGACGTTCGCGGGCGTGCCGGATCACAAGGACAAGTTCGCGCGGAGCACGGACGGTCTCGGTCGACTCAATCGCGTCGCCGATCAACTTCAGATGATCTTGCGAATGATCGAAGCGCGGCAGGCCCTTGGCATGAAGCGGCAGATCTTTTTCGCGGCGCTGGGCGGATTCGACACGCACGACGCGCAGCTCGACGATCACAACGCCCTGCTGGGGCAACTGAGCGCCGCGTTGGCGGATTTCTACGACGCGACCGATACGCTCGGGATCAAGGATCAGGTGACGCTGTTCACCGCGTCGGATTTTAATCGGACCTTCAACAGCAACGGCAAAGGATCGGATCACGCTTGGGGCAGTCACCACGTGGTGATGGGCGGTGCGGTGCGGGGAGGGCGGATCTACGGGCGAATGCCCGAATTGCAAATCAGCGGGCCGGACGACACGGGGTCGCGCGGGAGCTGGATTCCCGCGGTCGCCGTGGACGAGATGGCGGCCGGCATGGCGAGGTGGTTTGGCGTGAGCGAAGCCGATTTGCCGCTCGTGCTACCGAACATCGGGCGTTTCTCACGGAACGATCTGGATTTCATGACGCTGTGACGCGGTGGCTAAGATCGCTGGCGGTAGCGGCGGCGCTGGTTGCGATCACCCTGGTGCTCTCGCGCTGCTTATCTCCGGATCCGGGGGTGACGGGAGAGTCGGCGGTGGAGAGCGGGCGTCCGAGTGCGCGGGTGCCGACGCTGGGTCAGCCGAAGGATGAGCCGGGGTTCTCGGCGGGCCGGATCGCGTTTCGAGTGCCGCCGGCTGAGGAAGTGTCGACCCTCCCACCGCACCCGGCGGGAGCTGAGATTGGCGGGGGCGAATTGTCGGGCGCGGATGAGGCGAAAGCGGTGCTCGAGATTTTCCGGGCTTACCGGGAGGCGTTCGGGAGCTATCCAAGCGGAGAGACCAACGCGCAGCTCACGAACGCACTGCGGGGTGCGAACGCGGATCGTCGCGCGCTCTTCCCGCGGGACCACGAACGGATCGGGGGAGGTGGTGAATTGATCGACGGCTTCGGCACCGCCTACTTCTTCCATCTGGTCGCGAGCGATGCGATGGAGGTGCGCTCGGCGGGAGCGGATCGGGAGTTTTACACCGCAGACGATCTCGTCGCTTCTGACGTCGCCCGCTGAAAGTCACCGACGGCGGTCGCCAGATCGGAGGAACTTCGCAGCGGCTACGTCGTCTGATTCGGGAGGCGGACGGTGGCTTCGGCACCTGGGCCGGGTGTGCGATTCCGGACGGTGACGGTGCCGCCGTGGAGGGCGGCGGTCTCGCTGACGAAACACAGGCCGAGGCCGGAACTTTTGCGTTCGCCGTCGGGGCGGGGCAGCGAGTAGAAGCGCTCGAAGATTCGCGACTCGGCGTAGTCGGGGAGCCCGGGACCCTGGTCGCGGACGTGGATGGTGACCGCGTCGTCGTCCCGTTCGATAGTGACGTCGATTTGTCCGCCGGGCGGAGAGAATTCGACGGCGTTCTGGATGAGGTTGTGAACGGCGGTTTGGAGAAGAAATTCGTCGCCGAGAATGCGGGCGGAGTCTGGTGTATCGACGTTGAAGTCGAGCTTCGATTCGCCGGTGCGGCTGCGGGCTTCGTCGACCGAGCGGCGGGCGAGGGCGGCGACGTCGATGGGCCCGGGGGATTCGAGGCGCTTACGGCTTTCAAGTGAAGCGAGGGCGAGGAGTTGTTCGATGAGGCGCTGGAGGCGGGCGGCTTCGCTGCGAATGTTTGTCGTGAAGCGCGCGCGGCGGTCGGGAGGGAGATCTTCGTCAAGGAGTTCGGCGGCTCCGCGGATTGCGGCGACGGGGGCCTTCATTTCGTGGCTGAGTGTCTGCACGTAATTTCCGACGTAGTTGCGGTCCTCCAGGGCTTCGCGCATGCGTTCCACGGATTCGCTAAGCACACGGAGATGGCGCCCGGGCAGCTTTGGCGCGGTGGGTCGCTCGCCGCGAGTGACGGCTTCGGCGTAGGTGGTGAGGCGGGCGATGGGCTCGGTGACCCAGCGGGACAAGAGGTAGCCGAAGAGGAGGAACGCGGCGGTGCCGGAGAGGCCGACGCGGAGAATGCGCCGTTTCGTTTTGAGGATAAATTCCCGGAGGTCGCGTTGGGGTTTGTAAACGGAGAGGACTCCGACGATTTCGCCATTCACGACGAGGGGCGCCCCGACATACATGACGGACGAGAGGTCGTCGTTCTCGTTCGTCCGGGAAGATCGCGCCCCGTACCGACCTTTGAGAGTGAGGTAAACGTCCTGGCGGTCGGAGAAATCCTGGCCGAGTCGGGCGGGGTGGTCGGAATCGAAAGTGACGACTCCGCGCTGGTCGGTGACGTAGATGCCGGTGGACACCTCGGTTTTGAGAATCTCGTAGATCTGAGCTTTGAGCGTGCGCTGGTTGACGCTGGCGAATCCGGGAGTGAGTGCGGCGGGGAGCTGGCCGGTCGTGGCGAGCTCGGCGGAAACGATGGCGGCCAGGATCTCGGCCATGTCGACCATCGGCTCCTCGGCGGCTTCGAGATACTGACGTTCGACGCGGTCGAGGATCGGGTTCAGCAGGAGGTAGAGGGCCGCGATGGCAACCCCGACAAAGCTGAGCAAGATCCGGAGGGTAAGACTCACTCGATTACCGGTTATGAATTTTGGGAAACGGATTCGGCGAGTGAATAGCCGAAGCCGCGGTGGGTGACGATGGGGTCTTCCTCGGGCCGGAGGGCGTGCAGCTTGGCGCGGAGCGTCTTGACGTGGGCGTCGACGGTGCGATCGAAGGAGGCGTCGGGTTCGTCCCAGGCGGCATCCATGAGTTGAGCCCGGGAAAACACGCGACCGGGGCGGGCGATGAACGCGGAGAGGAGGCGGAATTCGGTGCGGGAGAGATCGAGCAGTTCCCCGTGGAAACGAACGGTGCAGCGTTCGTCGTCGACGGCGAAGACGGAGGCGGCGGGTGGCGGCGCTGAAGATTCGGTGCTGGGTGCGGAGCGCGTCCGGCGCAGGATGGCGCGAATGCGAGCGGAGAGTTCGCGGGGGCTGAAGGGTTTGGTGACGTAGTCGTCGCCGCCGAGTTCGAGGCCCACGACGCGGTCGATCTCGTCGGAGCGAGCCGTGAGGAAAAGAACGGGCACGGAGGATTGCTCGCGAATGCGGCGGCAGACTTCGAAGCCGGTGATGTCGGGTAGTCCGACGTCGAGGACGACGAGATCGAACTCGGATTTGCTCAGGGCCGAGATCGCCTCTTCGCCGGTGCCGCAGCAATGGGTGGTGCAGCCGTCGGACTCGAGGGGATATTGGATCGTGTCGCGGATGGAGGGTTCGTCCTCGACGATGAGAATGTGGGCGGGGGCGGCGGCCATGGTGGGTTCATCCATAGCCAATGCCGTGGTCCGACGACGAGCCGCTTTCGCGACTGCCTGAGGACGTCAGGTGTCCTCCGCGTAGCCGGGAACGCCGAGCTTGCCGAGGGTGGCGGGAAGTTTGTTCCGGAGTTGGAAAAATCCGCGGTCGGCGTGCGGCCAGAGTGCGCGGTCCCAAGTGCGGAGGACTTCGTGCACGGGGCAGCGAACTTCCTCGAGCCGTGGGCGGAGGAAATCGCGCCACGGACCAACGGGCAGGTAAGGCGTGAAGATGGCGTCGAGACGCTCGGCGTCGGCCCAGTCGTTGACGGCGTGGGCCCAGCGGGCGGCGGAAAGGTCGGTGTTCGGGAGGTTCCAGCGGCGGACGGCGCGTTCGGTGGCGTCGACGACGGCGTCTCTGCGAAACTGCGTCACTTCCGGCTGCCAGCCGGTGATCTGCGTGAAACGGAAGGGCCAGCCGGAGGCCAGGGCAACGGGCTGGATGGACGCGTTGAGAGCGATCTCGAACGAACAATCGTCACCGTGAAGGAGAACGCCGATGCGTTGGGCGACGGGAGGTTCGGTCGGAGGAAGGTCGAGTGGTCGGAAGGGATGCTCGTGCTCGTCGGTGATGACGGGGGCCTGGTCGGGGTCTTCGACGAGGCGATCGCTGCCGTTGAAACGACCTTTGGTGAAGCGGGAGATGTTCTCCGCCGTGGCGAGGTAGCGTTTTCCCTTGGTTTGGAGGCCGGCGACCCAGCGCCACGAGAGGGTGTTGCTGGCGGAGTCGGCGTCGAGGAGGTGCTCGTAGAAGAAGCGCGCGCCGAGCTGCCAGGGAAGGCCGAGGGTGAAGATCCAAATGCTGGCGAACCACATGCGGGCGTGGTTGTGCAGGTAGCCGGTCTCGATGAGCTCGGCGGCCCAGGCGTCGAAGCAGTCGATGCCGGTGGGAGTGGTGACGGCGGCTTTCGCGGCGTCATCCGCCGGGGTGCCGGTAAGTTTCTCGCAGTCGACGATCCAGGTCGACCAGATGGTCGGATGCATCTCGAGGTGGCCCTTCCAGTAGGTTCGCCAGGCGAGTTCTTCCGTGTATTTTTCGACCGAATGGTGCGGGTGAGCGGCGACGACGGCCTCGAGGACGTCGCGTTGGTTGAGGAGGCGGGTCGTGAGGTAGGGGGAGAGCCGGGAGACGTTCGTGCGGTCGCCGGGACCGAGGTCGAAATTCCGGCGGGAGGCGTATTCATTGGCGCGGGGGAGGAAGCGTTCGAGCAGCTCCATCCCACCGAGTCGGGTCGCGCGGTGAACGCGAGCGACGGAGGAGTCGGCGTAGGGCATGAGGGGTTTAACGACTCAATCTGGGGTCCGGATGAAAGAAACGCGTCGGCCGATCACCGGACGCGCTCCAGGACGTAGGGGAGGAGATCGGAAATCGCGAGACGCTCCTGCTCCATGCTGTCGCGATGCCGCAGCGTGATCGTGCCTTCGTTCTCTGGTCCGTTCTCGCCGATCGTGTCGAAGTCGATGGTGACGCCGAAGGGGGTGCCGGCTTCGTCCTGGCGGCGGTAGCGGCGGCCGATCGCGCCGGTCTCGTCGTAGAAGATGTTCACGTGCGGGCGGAGGAGGTCGACGACTTCGCGGGCCTTCGCGACGAGCTCCGGCTTGTTCTTCAGAAGCGGAAATATGCCGACCTTGATCGGGGCGACGCGGGGATGGAATCGCAGGACGGTGCGGGTCTCGGCCTTACCTTTGTCGTTGGTGAGGGTTTCTTCCTCGAAGGCTTCACAGATGACAGCGAGGAACGTCCGGTCGGCGCCGGCACTGGGTTCGACGACGTGGGGGACGAAGCGTTCCTTCGTTTCTTCGTCGAAGTAATCGAGGGGTTTGCCGCTGGCCTCGATGTGGGCGGAAAGATCGTAATCGGTGCGGTAGGCCACTCCCTCGAGCTCGCTGATGCCGAAGGGAAATTCGTATTCGAGGTCGTAGGTTTTTTTGGAGTAAAAGGCGCGGTCGCCGTCCGGGACGTCGAGGACGTGGATCTTCGAACGGGGGATTCCGATGTCCTCGTAGAATTTCAAACGTTCTTCGAGCCAGTAATCGGTGAGGGCCAGGCCATCCTCGGCGCGGCAGAAGTATTCGATCTCCATCTGCTCGAATTCGCGGGAGCGGAAGATGAAATTGCGCGGGTTGATCTCGTTGCGGAACGCCTTGCCGATCTGCGCGATGCCGAACGGAAGTTTTTTGCGGGCGGTGTCGAGGACGTTGCGGAAATTAACGAAGATGGCCTGCGCGGTCTCGGGGCGGAGGTAGGCGAGGTTTTCTTCGGACTGAATGGGACCGCAGTGGGTCTTCAGCATGAGATTGAAGTCCTGCGGTGCGGTCAGGTCGTGGCTGTCACAGTTTGGGCAGAATTTTTCTCCGTCCTTCTCGGGGAGTTGGTCGGCGCGATAGCGGGAATTGCACTTGCGGCAATCGACCATCGGGTCGGAAAAGGTGTCTTCGTGGCCGGACGCTTTGAGGACGGCGCGGTTCATGATGATGGAGCCGTCCATGCCGACCATGTCGTCGCGTTCCTGGACGTTACGCCGCCACCAGAAGTCTTTGATGTTGCGCTTGAGTTCGACGCCGAGTGGGCCGTAGTCCCAAAAGCCGTTGATGCCGCCGTAGATTTCGGAGCTTTGAAAAATGAAGCCGCGTCGCTTGCAGAGGCTGACGATTTTCTCCATTCGGTCGTGTTGCGGGTCTTTTGGCATCGCAGGTGATTAAATGAGATTTGGGAATTGCGGAATGAGAAATGGGTGCGCGAGGGGCGAAGTTTGGTAGTGATGGCGAGATGAACGAAGACGAGTTGGGGATTACCCACTACTTGAAAGGAAATTTCGCGTTTTTCTTACCCGACTGTTGGACCGACGTGGGCGAAGAAGAGGAGGAGAGCTTCGTGGAAAAATTCGACTGCGAGGGTGTCGGTCGGCTCTTGGTTGAATGCCGACCGGTGTTGACGGAGGAGGACGGGGAGGATCCCGCAGCGGTTTTACGGTCGCGGGAGCGTGGGCCAAACGAAGCGGCGGGCCCGATCGTGCATCTGGCGTCGGGTTTGGCCATGCAAAGCTATTCGCACGGTGACGCGGACGTGGCAGCGTTCCGCTGGTCGCATTGTGAGTTGGTCGGCTGTTTCGAGCCAGGGTTGTTCGGATCGATGCGGTTTTCAATTTGTTCGACGCCGGAACGATTGCGCGATTCGTTCGTTGCGGCGCAGGTCCACTTCGTGCGGGTCTGCGCACGGCGGTCGGAGTTGGTCGACGACGATGCCCTCGAGGATTGAGTTGGTTTGAATCACCTGATTGAGGGTGCGTGAATCGAAGACAAAAAAAGGGCGCGGCTGAATGCCGCGCCCTTTTCGAAAGTTCTGAACTCTGCGTTACGGCATGAGAACGGTGTCGATGTTGTGGATCACGCCATTGTTGGCGTCCATGTCGGCAACGGTTACGACCGCGTCGCCAACCATGACTTTGTCACCCTTGGTGGTGACGGCAAGGACGTCGCCTTTGGCACTCTTCAGCTCGTCGGGGATGTCGGCTGCGAGAACCTTTCCTTCCACAACGTGCAGCTTGAGGATGTCGGTGAGCTTGGCTTTGTTCTCGTCGAGCATGAGCTCGTCGACGCTTCCTTCTGGGAGCTTGCGGAACGCCGCGTTGTCGGGAGCGAAGATCGTGTATTCGCCGTCGTCACCCTTGAGCATGGTGTCGAGCTCGGCCTGCTCGAGTGCGGCGGCAAGGATCGAATACTGCGGGTTGAGAGAGATCTTCTCCATGATGGTTTCGTTGGCAGCTTCTTCGGCCACTTCGACCGCTTCGGGTTGGGTCACGCTGTCCGAGACGGCGTAAACGTGAGGGGCACCGATGAAGGCTGCGGTGGCGAGGACTGTGAGGAATGGTGTCTTGAGTTTCATTGTGCAATCAGATCGGCGGTGAGGGCCATCCCGGCTGTGTCGATCCCGAGATCGGGGGCGCGTAAGAAAATTTCTCCTGTGACCGGTGGCTGGTGCCGGTGGCGGTCAACTGCCGATGGGATCGACGGTCGGTGTCGGCTCGGCGGTGGGATCCGGCTCGGCGGTGGGCACGTCCACAGCAGCCGGTGTCGGCTCGACGTTCTCAGCCGGGGTTGCGCCTGGAACCTCTCTTTCGGCGTCGCTTTTGGTGACGTCGTCTGCCAATTCCCGCATGCTCTGCATGGCATCCTTGCCCGCCTCGGCGGCGGCTGCTCCGGCGTCTTTCGCGATCTCGCCGGCGCGCTCGGCAACGATTCCCGCGTCCTCGGCGACCTCCTGGAGCGTGACCTTGGCGGTCTCCGTGACGTCGCTAAAACGCTCGGCGAGTTCCGGGGTCGGTGAGGGGGATGCGACGGGGGGATCTTTCTTTAGAGTGGGCTCTGGTTCACAGGCAATGAGAGCGAGAGCCATGGCACTGAGGATCGGGAACGAGTGTTGGATTTTCATCTTGGGAATTTGGAACGATGGGCGACGAGTTTGTGGGCGCTGAGGGAGAGGGTCAAGAAGCGGCTCAAGTGAAGGGCACTCGGTCGCGAGCGTCCGCGAAGAGGGCGGTCCAGAGGGCGTCGATCCCGGCAGCGACGCGTGCCTTCGTTGCGGGAATCTGATCGGCAGGCACGGGGTCGGCTTTTCCGAAGAGGTAGTATTTAATCTTCGGCTCGGTGCCGGAGGGACGGACGGCGACGCGGTAGCCGCCGGTGAGGGCAAAGGTGAGCATGGCTTCCTTCGGGATCAGATCCCCTTCGGTGTCGTAGATGTCTTCGGTGGCGAAGTTGCGAACTTCGGTCACGGAACGACCGGCGAGGTCAGTCGGTGGAGCCGCGGCGTAGGATTCCACGAGGGCGCGGATCTGAGCTGCGCCTTCGGCGCCTTCGAGGGTGAGGGACTCGCTTCGTTCGTGGTGGTAGCCGAATTCCGCGTAGAGGGTGTCGAGGAGTTCGTGAAGCGTGAGGTCTTGCGAGCGGGCGTAGGCGGCGACTTCGCAGAGCATGGCGGCGGCGGCGTTGCCGTCTTTATCTCGGACGAAATCCGCGCCGCTGTAGCCGTGACTCTCTTCGCCGCCGAAGACGAAGTGGGTGTCGGTGTCCTCGTATCTTTTGAGCTTGGCTCCGATGTATTTGAATCCCGTGAGCGTCTCGACGCAGCGGAGTCCGAATTTTTTGGCGATGGCGGACTGAAGGTCGGTGGTGACGAAGGTCTTGATGATGACTCCGGTGGCGGCGGTGGCGGGGGTCAGGCGATTGGTCTCGAAGGTTTTCATCGCGCGATACCAGGCCATGAGGGAACCGAGCTGGTTGCCGGTGAGGAGAGCGAGCGGGCTGCCGGTGGTGGTGCGGGCGGCGGCGCCGAGCCGGTCATCGTCGGGGTCGGTGGCAATGACGAGGTCGGCGTTCTCGTTCTCGGCCTGCGCGATTGCGAGGGCGAGGGCTTCGGCATTCTCCGGGTTGGGCGATGCGACGGTGGGGAAGGCACCGTCGGGCTCGGCCTGGCTGGCCACGGTAGTGAATTCGCATCCGAGACGGGCGAGGAGAGGCTCGATGATCGCGCCGCCCACGCCGTGGAGGGCACTGTAAACGACGCGGAGCGGTTGTTCGCGAACGAGGGCGGGGTCGAGGATGAGCGTTTCGAGTTTGTCGAGGTAGGCTTCGTCGTTGGCGGATCCGAGGGGATGGATCTGGCCTCGCTCGTCGGCGGGAACGGGGGTCGGAGTTTCGGAACGGATGGCGTTGACGCGCTTGATGATGCCGGTGGCGTGGGGTTCGACGATCTGGCCGCCGTCGTCGAAGTAAACCTTGAAGCCATTGTAGGCGGGGGGATTGTGGCTGGCGGTGAGATTGACGCCGGCCGTCGCGCCGGTCTGGCGAACGGCGAAGGAAAGTTGGGGTGTGGAGCGAGCGGCGTCGAAGAGGTGGGCGTCGCAGCCGAGGTCGGTGATGATGCGGGCGGCAAACTCGGCGAATTCGCGGGAGAAATAACGGGTGTCGTGGGCGATGCAGATGGCGGGGCGGCCGGGAAGATCGTGGTCGGTGTGGGTGTCGCGAACGTAGTTGGCGAGGCCCTGGGTGGCGCGGCTGACGTTGCGAAAATTCATCGAGTTGGTGCCGATGCAGGGGTGCTCAGGGCAGGCGTCGGCGGCCGCACTGCCGCGCTCGGCCACGGTGACGGTGCGGCCGATCGTGCGACCGCGCAGGCCACCGGTGCCGAATGCGAGCTGGCGGTAGAAGCGATCGTTGAGCTCGGTCCAGTTCCGGGTGGCGAGCAACTCGCCGACGACGCGGTCTGCCAGTGGATCGGAGGTCGTTTCGAGGAGTAGAGTCACGTTTTCCGCGGTCGCGGGAAGGAGGTGGCCGGCGGCGGTAGCTTCGGCGATCGCTTGGGTGTTCGACATGGCGGAATCCTAAATACGGTTGTTGGGGCGGGAGGCGGTGGAAAGTTTTGCCGTCGAGCGACGGGCGGGGGTTACGTCGAGCGTCGGATCGCGGTATCCGGTGGGGGCGTCGACGGGCGGGCAGGCGGGGAGGTCGGTCGGGCGGCGATGGTCTGGAGGAAACTTTCGACGTGGGAGTCGATGATGCGTTCGCAGTGCTCGATCTCTTGCCGGCGGTTCGCGAGGGAGCGGTTCGCGATTTGTTCGAGGCTGTCGATGTCGTAGAGAAAAATGCCGTCAAGTTCGTTGACGGAGGGTTCGATGTCGCGTGGAACGGCGAGGTCGATGAGGAAGAGGGGGCGCCCGCGACGCTGGCGGATGACGGGATCGATCTTCTCGCGGGTAAGGATGGCGGCCGGGGCGCCGGTGCTGCTGATGAGGATGTCAACGTCGCTGAATTCTTTGTGCCAGTGATCGAAGTGGATGGCCATACCTCCGATGTCGGCGGCGAGGCGGGCGGCGCGCTCGTAGGTGCGGTTGGAAACGATGACGGTGCGGACGCCGCGGGAAACGAGTGCGCGGGCGGTGCGCTCGCTGGTGTCCCCGGCTCCGAGGATCATGACGCGACGGTGGTCGAGGTCTCCGAAGATTTTGCCGGCGAGTTCGACGGCGACGGCGCCGACGCTGGTCGAGCCTCGGGTGATCTGAGTGTCGGTGCGCACGTTTTTCGCGACGCGGAAGGCGTGCTGGAAAAGCTTGTTGAGGGTGCGGCGGGTGGTGCCGTGGGAGGCGGCGGCGGCGTAGGCGGTCTTGATCTGCCCGAGGATCTCGGTCTCGCCGATCACCATGGAGTCCAGCCCGCAGGCGACGCGGAAGAGGTGTCGGATACTGGACGGGCCGGTGTGGTGATAGAGGGTGGCGGTGGCGGTGGCGCGGGATTCGATGAATGAACGCAGCCCGGCGAGGGCTAGTTCCGGGTGTTCGCTGGCGGCGTAGTATTCAACGCGGTTACAGGTCGAAATGATGACGGCTTCCTCGATTCCATCGACGGCTTGGAGTTCGGTTAGAACCGAGGGCATTCGGTGCGGGGGGACGGCGAGGCGTTCCCGGATCTCCACCGGGGCGACGTGGTGATTGAGGCCGGCGCAGACGACGTTCACGAGCCGGCGCGGACGCTGAGGGCCTGGATGGCGGGAAGGGTGACGAGGGCGACGACGAAGACGACGACGGAGAGGGAAGCGCTGCGGCGCGGGGCGAGGCGACCGGTGCGAGTGGCGAGAAGGATCGCGGCGTAAACACCCCAGATGAGGAAGGAGGTGATGGACTTCGCGTTTGCGATGGGAAGTCCGGCCGCGATACCGGCGGCGAAGGCAACCGTGAGCAGGATGAAGCCGGTGAAGAGGAGTCGGGAGTTGGCCCGGCTGAGATCGGTGATGGGGGGAAGGTTGTAGAACAGCTCGCCGGCGGTGTGGCGCTTGAGCTGACGTTCCTGCACGAGATACATGACGCCAGCGATGGCCCCGAGCCCGAAGGCCCCGTAGGCGATAATGGAGAGGGCGGCGTGAAACTCCACCCAGGCGTTAGGAAATTTGATGAGGGCAGGGTCGTCGGCGGGCGCCAGGAGGGCGACGATCATGATGACGAGGACGAGCGGGGCGGTGAACGCGCCCATGAGCGAAAGCCGGTAGGCGGGGCCGACGAGAAGGTAGATGAGGACGATGGACCAGCTCAGAAAGATCAGGACCTCGAAGAGATTCGTGATGGGGCAGGCGCCGACCTGCTGACCGCGAAGGACGAGAAAGACGGTGGTCGCGCCGAACCCAGCCAGCATGGCGGCCAGATTGAAGCGGGCGGGGCGGAACTTGCCGGCTCCGAGGGCGTAGAGCGTGTGGCCAAAGCTCGCGAGGTAGCAGAGGGCGGCGACGATGAGCCAGGGGCGATCCATTGCGTGGTGGTGGGTGGCAGTTGTCGAAAATTGATTTGAGCAAGCCGATGGCGTGACTCGAGACGTAACTTTTCACACTCAACCAAGAAGCATAGTTTTTAAAAATGGAGAATTTCGTGGAAACTCGTGACCGTCCGGCTGGCGCGGCGGTGATGTTCCAGAAGTGGCGGCACCTGTTGTTCCTCCACTGGGAGGTCGACGCGGCGGAGATCCAGGCGAGGTTGCCGCACGGGTTGGAGGTGGACGTCTTCGAGGGGAAAGCTTACGTCGGGGTGATTCCGTTTTTCATGCAGGACGTTCGTCCGGCGATGTGTCCGCCGGTTTACTGGCTCTCGGATTTTTTGGAACTGAACGTCCGGACTTACGTGCGCGATCGGGAGGGCCGGGCGGGGGTGTGGTTTTTCTCGCTGGATTGCTCGCAACCGGTGGCGGTGGCGGTGGCGCGGAGCTTTTTCAAACTTCCGTATTTTCGGGCGCGGATGCGGGCGCAGGTCGGGCCAAAAAGTCGGCTGGTTTACTACGACTGTCGGCGGAAAGGGGAACGCGGGCGCGCTCATTACGAATACCGTGCGTCGGGGGCGGCGGCGCGGGCGCGGAGTGGATCGCTCGACGAGTTTCTGGTCGAGAGATACCGCCTGTTTGCGTATCGGAACCGTCGGCTCTTTGCCGGAAGCGTCTGGCATGATCCGTATGAGATCGCGCCGGCGGAAACGGTGCAATGGAGCGCCCGGCCGATGGATCTAGCGGGTTTCGATGTCGGGGGGCTTCCGCCCGATCACGCGGTGGTCTCGAGTGGCGTGGACGTCGAGATTTTCCCGTTGGATCTGATCGGCTGAGGGTGGGAAGCGGGGGGGCACCCGGTGAGACCACGAGGGGGTGCGCGGGCTGCCTTCGCTTTCGAGGGAGGTCCGCCGGAAGCCAAATGGCGATTTGATCGCGGGGGGAAGTTAGGTTAGTTCATCGTTATGGCAATTTTTACCCGGCACTGGGCGGCTTTGGTTGCGGCAAGTTTTCTGACCTCTGGATTGGCGGTTCCTCCGTCTGCGGTTGCCGGAAAGCTGAACGTGAAAAGCAAGTCTTCGGTGCTGAAGAACTACCGCAAACTGCTTCGGACGGCCAAGGTGAAGCCGCAATGGAGTGGGTCGCTGGAGGCGGGAATACCGGGTGGAGTTTCCGGCCGATACCAGTCGGCGACGTTGCGAGCGGTGAATTTCTATCGAGCCATGGCGGGGGTGGGGCCGGTGGCATTCCGCGAGGATTGGAATCAGAAGGCCGCTGCGGCCGCACTGATGATGGCGGGTGAGAATTCGCTGAGCCATTTCCCCGGACCGACCTGGAAATTTTACACGGCGGCTGGCGCCGAAGCGGCGGGAAAGTCGAACCTCGCGCTGGGGAACACCGGGCCGCTGGCCGTCGCGGCTTACATCGAGGATGATGGATCAAACAACGAGCGGGCGGGTCATCGCCGTTGGATTTTGTATCCGGCACTGAGCGAGATGGGCTCGGGGAACGCCTACTCGCGAGGGAAATTCGGAGCGAACGCGCTCTGGGTGCTGCCAGACCGGACTCGGCTATCGACCCGGCAGCCCCGGGATAATTTCGTGGCGTGGCCGCCGCCGGGGATGACGCCGAACACGCTCGTGCACGAGCGTTGGTCGTTCTCGATGGAGGGGGCGTCGTTTGACCGTGCCAAGGTCACGGTTCGCGACGGTAAGAAGCGCGTGGGGGCGAAGGTCGTGAACCGCGAGCCGGGCACGGGAAGTCCGGGGATCGTCTTCGAGCCAAAGCTGCGTTTCCGGGAAAACACGGTGTTCAGTCTGGCAATCGACGACGGCACCTACCTGCTCGCGACGGATCGGAAGCCGCGGAAGTTCCGGGTCACCGTGTCGAACGTCCGGATCATGGCGACGGGGAAAGCAAAACGTTTTTCCTACGTTGTGACGGTCTTTCCGGTGAAGATTGGCCGGTAGAGTTTCCGCCGACACGAGAGGATCGGGATGTGTCCTTGCGCGCGGACGGTGATCCGGCGCACGGTTGGGGGCATGAAGGAAGTGACGAGAGGTTTCGGATGGATGGCAATGGCCGCAGTGGTCTTCGCGGTGCTGGGTTGCTCGACGTGGGGTGGAGCGAAGGCGCGAACCACCGAGGGGCACCTGCTGGCGGCGGGATTCCAGCCGCGGTTGGCGGATACGCCTAACCGGGCGGCAATGATGCGGGCTTTACCTCCGCGGCAGATCGTGCCGGTCGTCGTCGGGGGCCGCGCGGGATACGTTTACGGTAACCCGGACGAAGCGAAGTTCTTGGTCGGGAACGGGCGTGACTACGACAAGTATCTGGCGCTCGTCGGTCAACTGCCGGTGGAAGGGTCGCCGGTCGCTCCTCGAAACGTGTGGCCCGTCGGCGAGGATTGGGATTGGGACGAATTCGCACCGCTTTGGTGGTAGCCAGCGGGAGGGCGTTCACCTGAAGTCCTCGGGAATCAGGTTGATTGCTGGTGGGCGCTCGCGTCGGCGAAGGTGCCGCGATGCAGTAAAAAGCCCGCGGGATTCCTCCCACGGGCTTTGAAGACTTAGCTGGGAACGCGCTTATCGCCCGTCGCCATCGGCATCTCCGGGGATCCGGCGTTCGACGCGGTGCCAAGCGGCTTTCGTCGCGTGTTTGGCGTCGTCCCATTCCAGACGAGAATTACCCCGGTGCCCGTCGTAGTCGCGCTGGAGCTCTGGCTCGGCCTCGTCATAACTCCGTCCGTCGTATTTGCCGGCACCAAGGTAGCCGGTGCGATAGGCGGGTTCGTAGTGGTCGTATTCGGTGTCGTCGGTGACGTAGGTTTCGTTCCGGTAGTTGTCGCGCCAGTAGGCGTCTTCGACCGTGGGGTCGATTTTTTCGGCGACGCCCTTTCCGGCGAGGCCGCCAGCGACCGCGCCGACTGCGGCTCCGACGGCGACGCCGATCGGTCCTCCGACGGCTCCGACCGCTGCGCCCGTGGCACCGCCGGCGGTGGCACCTACGCCGGTGCCGACGGGGTGGGAACCGGGTTCACCGGTGATGGGGTCGCGATTGAGATCTTTCTCTCGGTGAAGATCTTCTTTGTCGGTGTGAAGATCGTTTTCTCGCTGGAGATCATTTCGTTCGTGAGTGCTCATGATATTTAGTTGGTGGATGTTGCGCCATTTCGATGAATGACAGTTGCAAATCGATAGCGAAGCACTGATCGGACGTGTCGATTTTCCTCAAGCGATCCGCGGGTTGCTTGGACGAGCCTGAGGATCTCGCGGTCGACGACGGCCACGAGGCTGCGTGGGAGCTGACCTTGGCGTTTTGGCGGGCCCTTTCGCGCGAGCGACCGAGCGGGAGAGAGGCGGACGCGAGCGAGATGCGCCGGCGAATGTGCCGCGCCGATCGCGCGGTCGCTGAGTTGGCGAGTGCCTGGGAACGACTCGGTCGAATCCTGGGCGGGGAGGAGGCGCTCTTTCAACCGGAGCGCTCGGTGAGCGGTGGCTCGAGTTACTTTGCCGGGCGGGAGCTGATCTCGCTCTTGCCGATGAAGATGGCGCCTTCCTCGATGGCGACGCGGGCCGCTTTGAGATCGCCTTCGACTTGAGCGGAGCTTTTGAGTTCGGCGCGGTCTTTCACGGTGATGTTGCCGTTGACGGTGCCGTAAACGATGGCTGAGCCCGTCTTGATCTCCCCGGTGACCTTGGCGTTTTTGCCGATGGTGAGAGCACCTTCCGAGAGAATCTCGCCCTCGACTTTGCCGTCGAGGATGAGCTCGTTGCCGAACTTGACCGTGCCGTTGATTTCGATGTCGCCGCCAAGAACGTTACGACTGCTAGAAGTGCTGGTGGGTTGATCCATGGCGGGGAATCTTTCACGAATCTCGCGGAAACGAAAGCGACTCGTTAGACAATTTTTCGGGTGCGTTTATGGCGATGATTACGGCAGGGTGGGTGGTTCTCACCCAAGAAAAGACTATGAAATTCGAAACAATTTGTTTGCACGGCGGAGCGGAGCCCGACCCGACGACGGGAGCGCGCGGCGTCCCAATCCACCGGACGGCCGGGTATCAATTCAAGGACACGGACCACGCGGCGGCGCTGTTTGGGCTGCGCGAATTAGGAAACATCTACACGCGATTGATGAATCCGACTCACGACGTGCTCGAGAAACGGGTGGCGGAAATGGAGGGTGGGATGGCGGCACTGGCCGTGGCGTCCGGGACTGCGGCGGTGTTTTACTCGATCGTTAACATCTGCCAGCAGGGCGACGAGATCGTTTCAGCGAATGACCTCTACGGCGGAAGCTACACGCAGTTGAACGACATCCTGCCGCAGTTTGGGATCAAGACGACGTTCGTGGACGCGAGGGACCCAGAGAATTTTGCGAAGGCGATCACGCCGAAGACGAAGGCGTTGTTTTGCGAAACGGTGAGTAACCCGGCGCTGAACGTTGCCGACATCGAAGCGATTGCGAAAATCGCGCACGACAATGGCATCCCGCTGATCGTGGACGGGACGTTCACGACGCCGTATCTCGAGAGTCCGATCAAGCACGGGGCCGACATCGCGGTGTATTCGCTGACGAAGTGGCTTGGTGGTCACGGGACTGGGATCGGCGGCATCGTGGTGGACAGCGGCAAATTCGATTGGAAGCAGAACGACAAGTTTCCGCTGATGACCGAGCCGGAGGCGAGTTACCACGGGCTGCGCTGGGCGCACGATCTGCCGGACATGCTGGCGCCGGTGGCCTACATCCTGCGCATGCGGGTGATTCCGTTGCGCAATCTCGGTGCGTGCACGACGCCGGACAACGCGTGGATGTTCCTCCAGGGAATCGAGACGCTGCCGCTGAGGATGGATCGGCATTGCGAGAATGCGCTGACCGTCGCGAAGCATCTGGAGGGCAAGGCTGGCGTGGAGTGGGTCCGTTACCCGCTCTTCGATGAACCGGAGAAGTGCGAAAAATATCTCCGCGGACGCGGTGGATCGATGGTCGTCTTCGGCATCAACGGCGGCGCGGAAGCGGGTGCGAAATTTATCGAATCGCTGAAACTCTTCTCGCACTTGGCGAACGTCGGTGACGCGAAAAGCCTGGCGATCCATCCGGCAACGACCACGCATTCGCAGATGACGGCGGAGCAGCAGGCTGCGGGCGGAATCACCTCCGAGCTGGTTCGCCTCTCGATCGGGATCGAGCACGTGGACGACATCATCGCGGACATTGACCAGGCGCTGAGCGTCGCTGGCGCGAGCTAGTTTGTAGTCGAGAGTGATTAGTTGAGAGTTGAAATGAAGTGATGCGCGCGGGGGTCTTACGGTTGGACGGGCCTCTGGCGCTCACGTCCGGGGAGGAGTTGGTCGGCGTCGAGCTGGCTTACGAGACTTACGGCGATCTCAACGCTTCGCGGGATAACGCGGTGTTGGTGTTCCACGCGATGACCGGGAATCAGCACGCGGCGGGGTTCCGCGATAGCGTGCCCGGTGTGGAGGAGCACTGGACGGCGGATTGCCACGAGGGTTGGTGGGACGGATTCATTGGCTCGGGGAAGGCGCTCGATACGGACGGGCTGTTCGTCATCTGCGTGAACTACCTGGGGGGCTGCTATGGCTCGACGGGCCCAGCGAGCGTCAATCCGGCGACGGGGAGGCATTACGGGAAGGCATTTCCGCGGATCACGCTGACGGACATCGCGGCTTCTCACATGGCGGTGATCGATTCGCTGGGGATTGATTGTCTGCACGCGGTAGTCGGCGCTTCGGTGGGTGGGATGCTGGCACTGGAAGTTGCGACGCGGTATCCGGACCGGGTTCGGACGGTGATTCCGATCAGCACGGGGCTGGCGGTGACGCCGTTGCAGCGGATTCTGAATTTGGAACAGGCGTTCGCGATTGAGAGCGACCCGAATTTCAGGGGTGGAGACTACTACGATGGAGAGCCACCGGATCGGGGGCTGGCGTTGGCCCGGATGATCGCCCACAAGACGTTCATCTCTTTGCGAATGCTGTCCGAGCGCGCGCGTGGCGAGGTCGTCGGGGGCGGTGAGGAGTTGACGAATTACACGGTGACCTCTCCGGAAGAGAGTTACATGCTGCACGCGGGGAGAAAGTTTGTGCGGCGATTCGACGCGAACTCGTATCTGCGGATTCTCGAGGCGTGGCAGAGATTCGACCTTCTGGCGGGTTCAGGTGCCTCAGATTTGGTGGAGCTATTTGAGCGGTGTCGGGGTCAGCGGTTTCTAACGTTTTCGATCGATTCCGACGTCTCCTTTTATCCGGAGGAACAGGCGGAAATGGTGGCGGTGCTCAAGTCCGCCGGGGTGGAGACGGTCCGGATGACCGTTCACTCCGAGAAGGGGCACGACTCGTTCCTCCTCGAGCCGGAGCTTTACGCGCCGATGCTGAGTTGGGCACTGGGATGAGTCAATTGTTGCTGTAATAGATTTTGTGTAAAAACGCGACTTGTAATCGTTTTGGTAATTTTGTAATTATCTCGGGATGGCAGCTCCCAAGAGTAATCCACTTGGGTATCTCTGGCTGGCGGAAGCTTATGGCCTGAAGGTGATGCCACACTGGAAGGAAAGCCGTGTCCTTCGGCGAGGCGCGCGGCGTACCATCGAGAAAGATGGGAGGGTGCTCGAATATCTGAATGCGGCGCAGCATCCCGGCGAGGATGTTTTCTCCCAGATCGACTTCGCTCTTCGTCGGGAAGGATTGCACCTGGAGCTACTTCGTAAGTTGCTGCCGATGCTCGAGCTATCTGACGTGACCGAGTATGTGCGGAGCAAACCGACGGGTCGCTATTCGCGCGTGATCTGGTGGCTCTACGAGTCATTTGCCAAACAGGAATTGCCGATTCCCGACGTTGTGCAGGGAAACTACGTCAACTTGCTTGATTCCGATCTCTACGTGGTGGGGCCCGTTCGTAAGGTGCGACGTCAACGCATCAACGTCAATCTGCTCGGAACGTTGGCGTTCTCTCCGATGGTTCGAACGGTGGCGGTGCAGATGCACAACGAGGACGAATTGAGAGTCCGATGCCAAGAGATCGTGCGCGAGTATCCGCCTGAGATTTTTCAGCGGGCGGTTCGGTTTCTTTACGCAAAGGAAAGTCGAAGTAGTCACGAGATCGAGCGAGAGACCCCTGAGCACCGTCGAGCCGAAGTGTTCATCGGTTTGTTGGAGCAGGCGTGGCACCGCAGTTTTTTGAAGAAGGAGGCGCTGGTGGAAATTCACCGAGCGATCGTGGATTCCCGATACGCTGATCCAGGTTGGCGCAGCGACCGAGTGGATGATGACCGCCAAGTCTACGTGGGCGAGACGTTGGTTTCCGGTTTGGAGCGAATTCACTACGCGGCTCCGAAGCCGGATGATTTGGACGAGCTAATGAGCGGCTTTTTGGCGATGGCCAAACAGATCACCACTCGCCGTGTTCGGATGGGCGAGAAGGAGATGGTGATTCCCTCTTCGGTCCCAACCCTAGTCGCTGCAACGGTCGTTTCGTTTGCTTTCGATTTTCTCCATCCGTTCAGTGACGGAAATGGACGAATTCACCGATTTCTCCTTCATCACGTGTTGGCGAGAAACGGGTTTGGCCCAGACGGGATCGTCTTACCGGTCTCCGCCGTAATTTTGCATCGTCCGCACACCTACGACCAAGCACTCGAGAGTTTTTCGCGTCCACTGATGAGGCAAGTCGAATACACGATGGACGAGCGTCAGCGAATGACGGTGATGGATGAAACGGTTGATTTCTACCGCTACATCGACTGCACGGAAGCGGTTCGAATTGGGATCGAATTCATCCGGGTGACCGTCGAGGAAGAACTCCCCGCGGAGCTCGGTTACTTGGCGGCTTACGACGAGATTCGTAGCCGGATGCGCGAGATTGTTGATCTACCGGACCGAATCGCAGATTTGTTCATTAAGCTCTGCCGTCAAAATGGTGGGCAATTATCGGCGCGCAAGCGGGCGGTGGAGGAATTCAAGCGGTTGACCGACGAAGAAATCGCGGCCCTTGAGTCCATCTTGAAAGACGTTCTCAAGAATTTGGAGGTGTAATTCGGTTGAGCCGGGATCGGCTAGATGTAAGTGTTTTCGTAAAAACGTAACGAGTTCGGAAATCGGCGGATTGGGGAAGCTTAGGTAGCGTTTTTGTTCCGCGAGTTTTTTCGGCTGATTTTGCCGTCAGGCAGGGGTGCTCGATGCGACAGGCTGGTATCCTAATCTTCCCCGAGTTATTGTTCGACCCGACGGACTTCGAACGGCGTGCTGGAAGCGGCCGGAGCCGTCGTTGCGGCGGGTGCCGGGGTCGGAGATGGAGTTGGGGTCGGTGCTTTTACGCCGTCCATCGCGAGGAGTTCGGAGACGGTGGCGAATTCGTAGCCTTTGGCGGAAAGGGCGTCGAGGGTGCCGGGCATCGCGGCGACGGAACTGGAGTGAATGTCGTGGACGAGGATGATCCCGCCGGGAGTGGCTCCATTGACGATCTCGCGGGTGACGCGGTCGGCGTTCCGGTATTTCCAATCGAGCGGATCGACGGACCACATGATGGTCTTCATGCCAAATTCTTCGTCGTAGCGTTTGTTCAGTCGCGAGTTGGTCGCTCCGTAGGGCGGACGCATGGTGGCTGGGATGATGCCGGTGGCGTCGACGATGGCGGCGGTGGTGCGATCCATCTGGCTCTTGACCGAGGCGGCTCCCAGCTTGGTCATGGACGGATGGTCCCAGGTGTGATTCCCGATCTCGTGGCCCTCCGCGATCATGCGCTGGAGGATCTCGGGGTAGGCGGTGGCGTTGGTTCCGACGACGTAGAACGTCGCTTTGACCCCGCGTTCCTTGAGGATATCGAGGAGCTTGGGCGTGAGCTTCGGACTGGGGCCGTCGTCGAAGGTCATCGCGACAACCTTTCGGTCGGTATCGACGGAGTTGTAGGAATGCTTGGGCGGTCGAGGGGTCGGGGTGGGAGTCGCCGTCGGGGTGGGGGTCGCGGAAGGGGCGGGCTCGGTGGAAGGTGGGGCTTCGAGAGCAGACGGGTCCGAAGAGACGCCGGGGTCGACCGCCTGGGTGTGAACGGACTGGCAGGCGGCCAAGGTCAGGAGAGTGGCGACGGCGGTGCCTCGTAGGAGTCGGATGGTCATGGATTGCAGATGGGCTGCGCTTACAAGAAACGATCCAGCAGGATTTGCAATCGCTCAATCGCTTCGTCGCTCCAATGTTCGCGCGGGGTGACGATGGCATCTTCGAGGGCGGAGTGCTCCGGCCAGTCGGCGACTTCCGGGATTCGCGGAATGGCGTGGGCGAGAATGTTGCGCGTCGTTTCGGCGTTGGCGTGGAGGTGCTCGAGGACGGATTCGACGGTGACGGGATCTTCGTTGACGCGCCAGCAGTCGTAATCGGTGACCATGGCCATGGTCGCGAAGGCGATCTCGGCTTCGCGGGCGAGCTTCGCTTCGGGAAGATTCGTCATGCCCACGATGTCGAAGCCACCTTTGCGATTTGTCTCGGACTCCGCCCGGGTCGAGAAGGCCGGACCGTCGATCTGAACGTAGGTGCCGGTGGCGTGATGCTTTTTCCGGAGGGCAGAACAGGTCTGCGAGAGGATCCGGCGGAGTTGTGGGCTGGTGGGCTCGGCGAAGCTGACGTGACCGACGATGCCTCGGCCGAAGAACGTGTGGTGGTTGCGCTGGCTGGAGCGATCGAAATACTGGGAGGGAAAAACGACGTCACGTGGTTCGTAACTTTCGTTCAAACTGCCGACGGCGGCGGCGCTGATGATCCACCGGACGCCGAGCGTGCGGAGTGCGTAGATGTTGGCGCGGTGGTTGATCTCGTGGGGCGCGATGGTGTGACCGCGACCGTGGCGCGGGAGGAAGTAAACGGTGCGCCCGTGCAAGGTGCCGCCGAGAATCGAGTCGGACGGGTCGCCAAACGGGGTCTCGACCTCATAGCGTTTATCTTGCTGGAAGCCTTCGATTTCGTAGAGGCCGCTGCCTCCGATGATGCCGATGGCGGGAGTGTCTGAGGTGGGCAGGGAGCTCATTTGACTTTTCTGGAGGTGGGGGTTGGGATCGGCAGCGTCCGGCGCGGGTGCGGCCTCCGAGGTCGATTATGATCAGCCGAGGTCACTGTTTTCAAGCGTCGCAAGCAGATTGGCTAGGGCGGGGGATTGGAGCGCGTCGCGACGAACCAGCCCGCCGAGGGGGCGCCACATCTCGGGTTCGTCGATTTCCTTGGCGATCAGGATTCCGGCGCGAACTTCGTCGCGGACGGTGGTCGAGGGGACGATCGAGATTGCCTGCTCGACTTGGACGGCGCGTTTGACGATCTCGATGTTGTCAAATTCCAGGATGCGTTTGACTTTGACGCGTTGTTGCCGGAGGCGTTTGTCGATGGCTTTGCGGGTCGGGAGGTCGGGTTCGAACGCGACGAATTTCTGACCAGTGAGTCGGGAAAGGCGGACTCGTTTTTCCTCGGCGAGGGGATGACTGGGCGGGCAAATCAACACGAGGCGGTCGCGCCAAAAGGTGAGCGTGCGGAGGCCGGGGCGCCGGGCGGGGTAAGCGACGAGGCCGAGATCGCACTCGCCGTTGCCGACGGCATCGTAAACTTCGTTCGAACGACAGTAGGTCACCTTGACGTCAACGGCGGGGTGAGAGCGGCGGAATTCGTTCAGATAAGGTGGGAATTCGTGGAGGCCGATGCTGAAGACGGTCGCGATGCGGATCGGGCCGGAGACGGCGCGAGGAATGGATTCGATGCGGCGGGCGAGGTTTTCGTAGGCGTCGAGAATTTCGCGACTGGCGGTGAGGAAGGCTTCTCCTTCGGAAGTGAGTGCGAATTCGCGGTGGTTGCGGTCGATGAGACGAGCACCGAATTTTTTCTCGATGGAACGGATTTGCTGGCTGACTGCACTCTGGGTGATGCCGTTGGCTTCGGCTGCCCGCGAAAAGCTGGCGGCTTCGACGAGATCGCGGAAGACTCGGAAGGATTCAATTTGCATGGCGGGAATTTCATATTAGCCAAACTAATACAAAACACAGGTGGATTTATGATTCTTATAGGAAAGGCGTTTCGATGAGCGAGATCGCGGAGGGGCTGGACAAAATCCGGGCGCGGGTGGCAGCGGCGTGTTCTGCGGCGGGACGGGAATCGGACGAGGTCGCGGTGATTGCGGTTTCGAAGCGGCACCCGGTGGAGGTGGTGCGGGAGGCGTTTGCCGCGGGACAAGCGATTTTCGGCGAAAGCCGGGTGCAGGAGCTGCTGGCGAAGGTCGAGGAGGTGCCAACGGGAGTGCGGTGGCACTTCATCGGTCATCTCCAGAAGAACAAGATCCGGCGCTTGCTGCCGTGCGCGGAGCTGCTGCACGGGGTGGATTCGTTGGATCTTGCCGAGTCGATCGATCGGATCGCGGACGAAGAAGGCTGGCGCCCGCGGGTGTTGCTGGAGGTGAACGTGTCTGGGGAGTCGTCGAAGCACGGGTTTGCGCTGGATGATCTGCGACGGGATTTGGATGCCTTACTGGGGCTGGGCCGACTGGAGATCGAGGGCCTGATGACGCTTGCGCCTTACGCGGAGGATGCGGAGGCAGCGAGGCCGTATTTCCGGGCACTGCGAGAGCTGCGGGACGAGATCGCTGCGGAGACGGGGTTGCCATTTGGCACGCTTTCGATGGGGATGAGCGGCGATTACGAGGTCGCGATCTCGGAGGGTGCGACGATGGTGCGGGTGGGGACGGCAATTTTCGGTGAGCGACCAACCGCAAAATAATGCAGGTGTTGTAGTGGCAGCCTTCGGCTTTTCGTGATACTGGCAACGCATGTTTACCGCGCGGAGTCTCTCGTCAGTTCGATCATTGGCTTTGTTGGCCGCTTCTGGAGTCGGCTTGGCCCTCCTGACTGGGTGCGGTGGCGGGTTCTACGAAACGCCTTATCTCGGCGGAAATTACGAGACGATTTATTCGAACACCGGCGCGACCGGGCAGGCGGAGCTCAATGACGACATCAGTTATTGGGACGGTGACGACCCGGCTTACGCGGGCGCGCCGTCGATGGTGATTAATCTGAGCGAACAGCGGGCGTATTTTTATCAGGGCGACCGGTTGGCGGGCGTCGGGCTCGTTGCGACCGGTAAGGAAAATTACGGAACGCCGGCGGGGAATTTCAACGTGATGGAGAAGATCGTCGACAAGCGATCGAATCTCTACGGCTGGATCTACGACGGAACCGGAAACGTGATCAACTACGACGCCGACGCGCGCACGGATACGCCGCCGGCGGGGGGATACTTCGAGGGTGCGGACATGCCGTATTGGATGCGGCTGACGTCGGGCGGCGTGGGCATGCACCAGGGGCCGATCCCCGTGCCGGGGCAGCCGGCTTCCCACGGATGTATCCGCGTGAGCAAAACGGTCATCCGCGATTTCTTCAACGCGGCCGAGGTCGGAATGCCGGTCGCGATCCGGTATTAGGGGGAGATTAGAATTCCCGCCAAACGGCGATCTTGAATCCGCCACCGGCGCCGGTGGCGCGACCGGCGGCGTGCCAGTAGGGACCCGCTTGGAGAATCCAGCCTTCGACGGGTTCGACGAGAGCGGACGCGCCGATCTTAATCAGATCGAAATCGGTCGTAAGCAAGATGTTGTCTCCGACGAATTGCGGTTCGTCGTTGCCGAGTCCGTGGATGCCGCTGGCTTCGATGAAATAGATGTCGAGCCAGTCGGTGATCTGGATGCCGCCAGTGAGATACCAGCGGAGTTCGTCGGCGGGTTCGGCGGTGCGGAGTCGGTAGCCGAACCCGAGGTCAAAAAATCCCCAGCGAGAGCCGACTGGGAAGGCGTGACCGATGTAGTAATCGAGTTCGATGTCGGTCTGGCCATTGCCGAGCGCGGGTGAGTCGTTGACGTCGTAGGGGCCGGGAATTTTGACGGTGAACTGGAGGGCTTGGGGTATGGATTGGGCGAATTGGTAGCGGAGTCCGACTTCCTGATCGGCAAGTCCGAAATTGGTGTCCCGGCCGAACTCGTTGCTGTAGGCGAGGCCATCCAAGAAGAAATTACCGATCAGGGTGAATTGATCCGTGAGACCATATTCGACGTAGAGGTTCCACTCATTCTTTGTAAAGCGACCGTCGAATCCAAAGTCCTCTCGGTCCCAGCCGTCGCCGAACTGATCGGCGGTCGTGTAAAAGTAGTAACTAAGAACGGCAAGGCCTTCGCCTTGCGGCTTAGCCCAGGCTCCGGCCCAGCTTCGGGGAGGAGTGACGAGCAAAAAGAGGGACGCGAAAACTGTCGGGAGAAACAATCCGTTTGCAAGGTGTGCGATCCGCCACTTGATCCGGGTCTTTGCTTGTCCCGGGCTTGCCATGCGAGGAAGAGAAGTCATCATCGCCGCGTTTTGCAAGTGCGGGAATTTTCGGACCCAAACGGATTGAGCATGGCGAAGGGCGGGCTGGATTTGGTCGCTTTGATTTGCCAGTGCAGTCTTTGCGACGGTTTGTCGGTGGATGACGTTGAGTCTCTGGCGGCGGGTGCGACTACAGTCTCGCTCGCGCCGGGGCAGGCGTTGTTCGAGGAAGGAGAACAATTTGATTCGGTGCACGTCGTCGCTCGTGGTGAACTGGGTCTGCTTGTTCGCGGGAGGGAAACGAATGAGTATAGTGAATCCGCTCGGCTTGAGGTCGGCCAGTTTTTCGGTGAGGGCGCGGTAATCGACGCGGAGGAGGGGACGATCGCGGCCCCGGTACGGCGGGCGAGGATCGTGGCGCGACAGGAGTGCTTGGTCCTGCGTCTCGACTCGGCTGCGTTTCTTGAACTGCTGGCGAGGCACCCCCGATTGGTGACGCGGAATCTGCTTCGGCATTCCGCTGAAAAGAATCGACTTGGCTCGCGGGTATTTGTTGATGAGCGGCTGGAGGGTGATAGTGAACGGATCTTCCGGGACGTGGCGCGCTGGTTTACCCGACTGGAGGGAGACGGCAAGAGCAATGGCGCGGCGAACGGCGGTAAGTCCGGGACCGATTTGGGCGCGAGGGTTGAGATCGACGTGCGGGATTGGTGGGAGACGAACGAATCAGCATTTCGCAAACGCTGGTCAGCTCGCCGGATCGATCTCGATGCCTACGTTGAGAAGTGTGCGCTCGTCACGGTGCCCGAGATTCTCTCCGGAGCGGTGTCTGAATTGATTGACGGATTGGGAGCACTGATGGGCGAGGACCGCCGGATCGAATTGCGGGCTGGCAGGAAACCGGGGTCGGTGGAGTTTCAGGTGAATTTGCTCGCAGCGGGGTTATCCGAGGAGTCGGCCAATCGACTGTTCCGATCGTTTGCGTCCCGTGATGAGGCGTTACCTTTCGGACTGACCTTGGTGCGGCGAAGTGCACGACTGCTGGGCGGCGACGCGACGCTGCGCCGTCGCAGTGGTGACCGGATTACGGTGGTTCTGAACCTTCCGGCTGAGGTCGCCGTCTTACCGACGGAGCCACTTCCGGGCACTCTTTACTCGCCGATCGCCCCTTGGGACAGGCACCTGAGAAGTGAATCCGAGCTGCCGACCTGGCTGACTCCCGTAGCCATCTTTGTCGGGGGCGCGGTTGGTCTGACAGCGTGGATGTTGCAATGAGGATACTGGATTTTGCCCTAGCCGGACTTCTTGCCCAATCGCTCGTGGCTGCGCCAATCGTGGTAAATCGATCGCTTTCCGAGCTAGGATTCGTCCGCGCCGAGCGACTCACGGGGAAGGCAGTCGAACGAGACTTTTTCTTTCCGCTGCCGAGTCGGAATCCAGCGATCAACGGGTCAGACTTTGTCTTAAACATCGAGTCTTCGCCGTTTCTATCTGCGGACTCCGTCGTCACGGTCTTGGTCAACGAGCGACCGGTGGTAAGCGCTGCGGTCGGGGCTGGCAAGTCACTCGAGATTCGCGCGCCAGTCCCCGCAGACGCGTTGCTCGATGACCCAACCAGTCAGGTGCTGAAACTGACGGTCCGAGCTCGGTTGGAGCTCACGGGGAGCGGTGTCCCGATCGGTGAAATCCAGCGGGCTAAAGCTTGGGTCGACGTCCAGCCATCGACGGTGTTGAGGAGTGTGGTCGAGTCAGACGATCTTGATTGGCTGGCGGTCGGGCGACTGCCGGTGACCCTGGGACCGGAGGTTGCGGTTCAGTTGCCGGGAGGTGGTGGTTTTGCGGACGAGTTGGCGTTACGAGCGGCAAGTTGGGCAGCGTATGTCCAACCGTTTGGGCGAGTCACGGCAACTCGTTCGGGGAGCGGTGTCGGCGATCAGATCGTGATCGAATCCGCTGACGAAGGCGAGGCAGGGATTCGCGTGTCTGCGAGTGAGGGGGGGCGAGTGATTACGATGTCAGCGGGGAGTCAGGAAGAGGCGGACAAAGTGTGGGCGTTGCTGCGTGACCTCGGCGACGTGCCGATTCCTAGCGATCGGGTCGCGGTGGTCCGCGCTGGCGAGCAGGAGTCCAAGAATGCTCTCACGGTAATTCGTGCCGCAGATCCGGCGATAACGGAATTGGTCCGAGGGCCGGGAGATACGGAACGACTTTTTCGGTTTGTCCCGTGGAAGCTCGGCCCGCGAGCGCGGGATCTCGAGTTACACGTCGCTGGACGCATCTCGGATTTGTCAGGGGCCGGTCAGATCGTTGGGGCTGCGTTCTTGAATGGGCGTCTGGTGCACTCGGAGCGACTAGATCCTGCTACGGAAAGGTTCGTTTGGTCGGTGCCGTTACCCGTCGGCGATCAGGAAGGAGAGAGCGAGGTGCGGATCGCCATGTTCCCCAGTGAATCGGCGGCGCAGTATTTTTGGCAACTCGAGGAGACGACAGGCATTCGGGTGAACGAAGCCGACGCGGGTGATGCCGTCACCCCTTTGAGTTTGCTGGAAGCCGCACAGTCGGCGTTCGCGTCGGCCCCCTATGAAGTATTGGCAAGTGACGGCGAGAAACTGGAGGTAGCTGCGTCTGTCGTGATCTGGCTACAGCGGGTTAACCGGTCGACGATCCTAGATCCGAAGCTGGTCGCGGCTTCGTCCGGGGAGGAGGCGGCGGTCGTAGTGGGTTCGCTACCGAAGTCACTAATCGGGATTAAAGAAACTTTGCCCATCGCGGAGGCGGAGGGACGTTTGGTTTTTCGTAACGCGGATCGCGGGGGGGCGTTGCTGATCGCCTCGGACACCAGCGTGGGGATTTGGCAACTCGGATTTAACCTGCACGAGAATCCTGTGATCGTGGCGGCAGGCGTGGGGCTCAAGGGTCCAACGGTGCTGAGGGAGGTCTCCACGGAGATTGCGGCTGCGCGTTGGATAGAAGCGGGTGACGTTCTCATTGGTGACGGCCGCTCACCGGTTCTGACGATGACAACCCGGGAGCGAAAGTTGCCAACGCAGGCCGAGACGTTTGCGGTCGCCAAGGGACTGGAGCTTACGAAGGCAGGTGCAGCGGGAACGCAAAGCCACTGGGGACGATGGCGGTGGTGGCTAATCGGTGTGCTGTGGCTTGCGGTCTCGCTAACAGTTCTTTTTGTCTATAAACAAGGGCGTCAGCACGCGCGTTGATCCCACGGTGCGCATCACTAATCAGCTTTTTGAGCGCGGTGTTGTCAGCGCGAATGCGAGGCAGCAAATCGCTGATTCGTCCGTTTCATGGGGCGTGCCGGCAGATCCGTTGCTGCGGACTCTCTCGATCGTCGACTCGAACACCTATCTCCGGGCTTACACTACGGTGCACGATGTCCGGCGGGTAAACCCGGCAAATCTTGAATTCGACGCCGAGGGCCTTGCCGAGCATGGCTGGGACAAATGGCGGGACAATCGGGCGCTGCCGGTGCGAACGCCGGAGGGATACGCGATTGCGGCAGTCGATCCGGCTAGATTGCCAGTCAGTTTTCGAAGGACGGGTCGGGTGCCGTTCTTGCTGCTCGAGGAGGAGTGGGTCGACTGCGTGACGCGTTTTTGTGGGCAAGAATTTCTCCACGAAGCGGTTCACGGACTTGCGACCGCCCATCCGGCCTCCTCAGCCAAGCGGACGTTCACGCCACCTCAGCTTGGAGTGGTTTGGGCGGGACTCACGGCGGTGCTCGGGGGGCTACTTGTCGCTCCGGTTGCAACGTTGATTGTGGTAAATTGTATTTTGAACCTTTTTTACACGTTGTGTGTTGGCTTCAAGACACTGCTGGTTTTCATCGGCTCAACGCGGACGGTTTCACACAAAGTCTCACCGCAGGAGTTGGACGGTATCGATCCGGCAACGCTGCCGGTGTATTCGATTTTGGTTCCGGTCTTTCGCGAGCCTCTGGTGGTGTCGGGGTTGGTGCGGCAGCTTTCTTCCCTGAATTACCCGTTGGCCAAGCTGGATGTGAACATCCTTCTTGAAGAGGGCGATGATGAGACGATCGAAGCGGTGCGGGCGATTCGACCGCCGCCAAATTTTCACACGATTGTCGTTCCGCACGCGGAGCCAAAAACGAAGCCAAAGGCCTGCAACTACGGCATGTTCTTCGTGTCGGGGAAATACACTGCAATTTACGACGCTGAGGATTTCCCCGAACCAGATCAGCTCGAGAAAGTCGTCGTGTCGTTTCGCAAACTCCCGGCGAAGGTCGTCTGTATCCAAGGTTGCCTGAATTATTTTAATTGGCGGGAGAACCTGCTGACTCGGTTGTTCACCCTCGAATACACGAGTTGGTTTGACTACAACTTGCCTGGGATGGAGGCGATGAAGATCCCAATTCCGCTGGGAGGGACGAGCAATCATTTCAAGACCGATCGGCTGAGAGAACTCGGCGCGTGGGACCCCTACAACGTGACGGAAGATGCCGACCTCGGCGTAAGGGCGAGTACTCGTGGATACACTGTGGCGACGATTGATTCGACAACGTTCGAAGAAGCCAACTGCCACGTCGGAAATTGGGTCCGGCAGCGGTCGCGCTGGATCAAGGGATACATGCAGACGTTTCTAGTGCACACGCGGCACCCGTTTCGCCTCGCCCGGCGCATTGGGTGGCGGGGATTTGTGGGGTTCGTTTTGTTCATTGGCGGAACGCCGTTCACGTTTTTGGTGAATCCGATTCTCTGGCTGATCCTGGTGGTCTGGGCCGTGACACGTTCGCCGTTGATCGACGAGATCTTTCCGCCGTGGTTGCTGGCGTTGTCGATCGCCAATCTGGTGCTTGGCAATTTGCTGGCGGTTTACGCCTGCGTGCTTGCGGTGTTTCGACGGGGTCGACATGCGTTGAGCCCCTACGCGCTGCTGAATCCGTTTTACTGGGTTCTGCACGCAGTTGCGGCCTACAAGGGGCTGTGGCAATTGGTCGTAAATCCGTTTTACTGGGAAAAGACCGATCACGGTTTAACGGCGGTGACCGGCGGGCTGCCGTCGGTGGCGCACTCGAGGGATGATGCGTAGGCCGGGCTGGCAAAATATCGCGCCGATCGTCATTGCGATCACCCTGGCGGGGGCGTGGATCACGACGGGGTTGGCACTTTGCGAATGGTGCGGGTTTCTAACGACCGAAAGCGCACTAATTTCGGCCAGGGCGGTTCTAGCGGCTCGGAGCGATCTGCTGACGTTTGCGAGTCTGGGGGTCCCAAAGCCGCCTCTGGCGTATCTTGCCGCCATCCCATTCGCTGGAATTGGGCTGCCTCATCCGGCTGTCTGGGTGTCGGCTCTGGCCGGTGCGGGTTTAATTGGCTGGCTGGCGTATTCTTTTCGAAGGGTGATCGCAAGCCGTCCGGCATTGGTTCTTTTGTTGGTTGCAGCGGCGCTGCTGCCCGGTGTCTTTCATAGCGCAGTGACCGGTAGTGCCACCGTTTTGGGGCTGTTTGCGATGGTAGTGGCAATCCAGCTCGCGGCGCGTTTTGCGCTCGAGGAGCAGAATTTGAGGGAGGCGAGGCGGATCGGATGGCTCTCGGCGTGGATCGATCCCGAGCGTGAGCAGGCGCACGCGATCCGATTTCTTTGGGCAGCGGCGCTTATGTTGGGGCTGGCGTCATTGGCGAACCGAGGATTGCTGCTTGCCTTGCCGATCTTCCTGTTGGCGACGCCGTTGCTCCTGCCGTCGGAGGATCGTCGGAATGGCCGGAAGGTCGTGACCATTGCGTTGCTTTTATTTCTACCGATGGCGACGGTCCAAGCTCTGTGGCATGGGTTGAGCTGGGCTTTCGGCAAGGAATGGGAGGGGTTATTGCTGCCGACATCGGCGGCGGTTGCCCGGAGCAGCGTCGAGAGTTTTCGTGATGGTTTAAGTTGGTCGCTTCGTTCGCCAGTCGCGGCGGCCGCCTACCTTTCCGGGGGGTTGCTTCTGACGGGCCCGGTGTTGATCTACGTGCTGGCCCGCCTGCGAAATGCGGCGGTGGCCCTGCTGTGCACGATTCCTTTTGTCATTGAGCTAGTGGCAATGCTTGGAGGACGCAGTCAGTTGTCGCAGGCGTGGCTTTCGTTGGCACCGCTACTGGCGGTAATGTTGATTTTGCTCGGAACTCAATTACACCGGCTGAGTTCGCGCGAGGTCACTGGTCTAACGTTGGCGACGTTCGCTGCGATGATATTCGGATGGCAATTGATGGCGACGTCGCCATTGGAGGAAGAGCGAGCTTGGCGACGTCTGTTGGCCGGTTACGACGTGCGGACTTTTACGGCGGAGCGGCAGCTGGCGGAACTGATCGAGTCCACACCCACGGCATTTAAAGTGCTGGCCGACGATTCCAACGCGTTTGCCGTGATCGCGCTCCTCAACGATGCGTCGCGATTCGTTTTGCCGCACGAGCAACGGTTCCAATTTACGATTGATAATCCGCACGTGGCAGCGAGTCACGCGCTACTGAGGGATCCCCAGCTAACGATCAGACCGGATTTAGTTTCGCGGGCATGGTCGTCTTTGGGGGCTGACAAGACGGATCGATTTCGGACCACTTTGCAAATTGGGGGGTGGCAACTCCTCGAAAATGAAACACCGTTTACCGCCGCCCGATGACGTTTCTTCCCACTGTGCTTATCCTTACCACGCTCATGACGGGAGCGATCCCCAAGATCGGCCCGGAGTTCTCTCCGCAGTTCCAGCGAGGGGTCGTCTTTTCGCACAATCACAGCATGGTGGGCGGATACGGGACGGAGCAGGCGGCGCAATCGCTCGAAGAACTGAAAGCACTCGGTGTGGATACCGTGGCGATCGTTCCTCTGGGCTACAGTTTCAATCTTGAGGATCCCCGAATCTTCGGTTACACCGGAGAGGATCTAACGATGACGCCGGATGGGGTGCGTCGGATGATTCGTTCGGCTCATGAGACCGGGTTGGCAGTGACGCTTGCTCCGCAAATCTGGATTGGAATGTATGGCTCGCGCGGCGATTGGCGGGGAGCGATCCAGATGAAATCGGAGGAGGACTGGGAGGAATGGTTTGCGAATTACACCGAGTTCATTTCGTTATGGGCTCAGATAGCCCGCGAGGAGGGCGTGGAGCTTTTTAGCGTTGGAAGTGAGATGCGGACGTCGACGGAGTTGCAGCCGGAGAGATGGCGGAAGGTGATTCGTGCGGTGCGAGGGGTGTATCCTGGGCCATGCACGTATTCCGCGAACTGGGCTGACGAGATCGATTTCATCGAGTTCTGGGATCAGCTCGAATACATCGGGATTTCTTTCTACTTCCCGATCGGCGACGGAAATCTAAAGGAACGCTTAGCGGAAGCGGCGAAGGCTAGAGGGCGGGTGGCGGAAATGGCGTCGAAATTCGATAAGCCGGTAATCTTGCTAGAAGCGGGGTTTCGCAGCGTACCGGGCGCAGGAATGAAACCGCACGCGTGGCGGGACGGGCTACCGCCGCCGGTGGATTTGGAGGAACAGCGGCTGAGTTTCGAGGTGTTGTTCCGGACGTTTTGGGACGAGGGTTGGTTTTTCGGATTCTTCTGGTGGCAGTGGTTTTCGGACCCGAACTACGCACCATTGCCGCCGATCGATTTTCAGTTTCGCAACAAACCAGCGGCTGAGGTGCTGAAGGAGTTCTATTCGCAACCTAATCCGCGGGGAACGTAGGTGACGTCTGTGACGTTGGGACGTCAGTAAAATAGCAGCGCAGTAACGAGTAGCAGGAACGTGCCGATCCAGAGCCCAGCCTGCAGGCGGCCGATCCATGGGGAGTCCCCGCCGGTTCTGTCTTCGCGTGAGTATGCCCACCGTTGGTGTCGGAGATCGGTGAGCGCCAAAATCTTCATTGCCGATCCAACCCACTGTTGAAAAACCAACAGCGGGACGTCGTGAAGGGTCAGGCGGTGTCCTTCGACTGCGAGGGTCAGGAGATAGAGTAACCTTGTCGAGATCACCCAAGCAACTCCGAAGAGCAAGAACGCCGGGGACACCGAGATCGATAAAAGGATAATCCCGACAGGAAGGATCAGACTGGTCCACATCGAGATACGTTGGTCGACCAGTAAAAGCCACACGAACCATCCCGTCCGAGATGGCCCCAAGGCCGTCGCGCGACCGTTGTTTCGAAGCATGTTACCGAACCAACGTTTCATCTTTTCAAGGCTTTCCTTAACGGGGGAGACTCCGGCGTTTTCCATGCACAGAATCACGACATCGGGAAGATAGATCATCTCCCAGCGATCTTTCAGCAATGTGTACCAAGTGCTTTTGTCGTCCCCGGTCTTGAATTTAATGGGACCGTACAACCAGTCGTGAATTCCGTCGTCTTCCAATCGCGAGATAAATTCGTCCGACAGCGCGATGCCGCCGCGGAAAATCGAGAACCTTCCGGTCAATGTTAGCACCCTCCGAGAGAGGCTCGCAGAACTCATGTAGCGATTGCGCAGCGAGAAGCGGAGAGAATACCAATGGCGATACCAGGTCGGGCCGCGAGTTACCGCGCGATTATTCGTGGTAACAGCTCCTAGCTTTGGTGAGAGTGCAAAGAACGGGAGAGACTTACGAAGAATGCCGGGGGTTAAAACGGTGTCACCATCCATCATTACGACACAGCTCTGGTCGGAGGAGCCGTCGCGGGCTGCCGCACGGAGAGCAAAAGCCATTCCAGAGCGTTTCCCGTTTTGGCGAAGAAGGATGAGACGAACGTCGGATCGAGGAGTGCTACGCTGGAATGCGTTGCGCACAATTGCATCCTCGAATGCAGAACCGGTGCTGAGATAGAGACGTGATCTTAAGGGGAGCTCATTGAGCTCTGCGATTACCGACTGAAGCATCCGTTCGGTTACCCATGGCTGCTCCCGATAGGTTGGAATGATCAGATGCAGAACGGGCGGGAACGCTTGGCCGGGAGGAAGCGCGTCGGCGCGCTTCCGGAGTTTTGGGAATTGCTGAAACTGATAGACCCATGCTCTCGCCACGTTGGTCGCTAACCACCCATATCGCCATGCACCGAGGGCGCCGAACATGCCGAGTGCAAAGTGGTGAGTTGATGGAGGGGAGAGGGCAATGGCAATTTCCCACGCCGTCCACGCAATGATCGCTAGAACAACTACGAGTCCAATCTGATGAACAAGCCCTAACCCACGTGACAACTCCGTCACCCCACTGGTCTGCGGCTTTGGCTTGACCGTTTGCGCGTTTGATGCGGAAGCGGTGCTCATCGACTGATGAGTTGGGTGGAGTTGATGTTGACTGGCGTTGGATTCGGATTGAAGCGTTCGAGAAGATTGGTCTCGAAAGTCAAGTCGCCGCTCTCGACCGCCGTGACGTTCGAGCGCAGTAGTTCGATGGCACTCCGCCAATAGGCCTCTTGTGACTGAAGGAGAGAAGCGTCCCGTCGGATCATTTCGATGGCGTTGAAGGGAAGAGAGCCATCTCGATCTTCGCTGGAGGCGCGGGAGAGGATTCGCTCGAGTGCCTGGCGCTGGACACGGACCGACCGAAGTTCGTGAGCAGCCTGTTCGACGCGGCTGCGAGCGATCGCGAGAAACTTCTTAATTCGCTCTGGTTCTCGGGGAGTCATTCGGGCGTTGGCAGCCACGTCGGCCAGGATCTCGGTGACGTAGGGAGCGGGGTCGCTGCGGATTGCAGAATCGTAGGCACCCAGTGCTGATTGCTCGTAGAAGTAGTCGCCGCGAGAAACGGCTGCCTCGTTCGTGCGAAGGATCTCTAGATGGACTTCGAGGCGTTCTTTCTCGCTGTGGAGTTGATCGACGCCGAGAAGAAGCACTTGCCGCTGCTCGGAACTTATTGGGACAGGTGCGCCCGAAGCGGGACCTTCGCCCAGGATGTGCTGCGCCAATCGAATTTTACCGGCGACATCGTTGAGTGCCATTTCGGTCGATCGGACTCGGGAGCTGGCGAGCAACGTGTAGTGGTCGCTTTCGCTGAGCCGCGATGAAATTCGATTGATCAAGGTCGGCATGATCAACGTGGCGAGAGCGCTAATTAGCAGCACAAAGCCAACGATCAAAAATGTCGCTCGGAAGCGGAACTTTGACGTGGGAGGGGCGGACTCGAGATGAGCTGGATGCCCATTTTCAGCGACTTTTGGCTCGGCGAGATCTTTCGCAGATTGCCCTGCGGCTTCCAATGCTTCGAAATCGACGCTTTTGCCTTCGGCAGCGGCGGCGGCGTAGCAGCGAAGAATAGCGAGTTCTCGAAGGGGATTTGCGATGACGCGACAGCCCCAACCTTCAGACGTCTGCCGAACGGGAATCAGATTAACGGCCACGTGATAATCACCTTCGGTGCACGGAAGGAGAATCTCTCCGGCAGTGCTGCCGGAGATCTTCAGCTGTAAATCTGAGGAGTGAAGAAAGATTCCGGCTGGCGACCAATCGCTGGCGTTAACCAGCTGGTCGTGGATAATGACCCTCGCTGCGGTCCGAAGGCGATGGTCAAGTCGGCGGCAATTTTCCTGCACCCGGACATTTGGGGCGGGATTTGATGATTCGTGAGACAACGTGGAGCGTTCGGCGGAAGACTCTATCATCACGGTGGATTTATCGGGCTGTGACGATGGCCCGGAGGGTTGTGCGGACCCCAGTGTGGTCAACAATTAAGAAAGAGAGCCGGTTTCGTCCGGGCTTCAATTTAAGCTTCGCTACCCAAGCTTTTCCTCTGCGGACAATTTTCGCTTTGCTTCTCCCGCGGGGACTTCTGATGACAAGCTTGCGGATGGCGGTGTCTGATTTGAATAAACCTCGCAGTTTTGCTGAGCCGCGTCGCAGTCGGGCGGCCTTTTTTAGTGATATTTTCGGCGCTGAGTGAACGAATGGAGGAGTTGATGTGGGCGCATTTGGAATGGCCGGTAGTGTGAGTATGAGCCGGGGGGACTGGTCAGAAGCGGCTTCGCGCGCGAGCAGCGTGATGACGTCGCTCGTATCTGATTGTTCGACGACCGCGAGGCGGAGGCCCAACCGTTCGCCGCCACTGGCGCGAATCGTGCGAATGGCCTCGGTTACGTCCAAGCGGATGGAGTCGGTCGCATTCCCCGTCCAGGTTTCAATCAGGCTCAAGACTGGGGGGCGCGAGTTCCAGCTTACCGATGATTCGACCCAAGCCGCTTCCGTCGCAATCAGCCGGGCGTCGGCTTGGTAGGAACTGACGGGGTCTCGGACGGTGAGTTGCGCTTCGGCGTCAAATAGCTCGGCGGGATCAACGTCTCCAATGGGAAATTCGATTATAATTTCTCGTTGGAATTCATCCGCGGTTGCCCGCTTCATCTGTAGAAACGACCGATCTCCAGAGTTTTCATTCGCGTGCCCGCTGCCATTTCTGATCGTGGCATCCTGGATTGCACCCCGGACTTCCATCCGAGTTTTCACGTGAGTGCCGCGGTATTCCACGTCCGTAAGGCTCGTCGTGCTTGAGCTACCGACCGTGGCGGTCACTTTGAATCGATAGGTGCCGAAGGTCGGAAGATCGAAATCGGAGCGCGCTGTGTTTTGATTTTTTAGGGAGGCCACAGCCGGCCCCGCAATCTGCTGCCATTGATAAGTAATTGGCGCTTCAAGAAGGGACGGCAGGGTGCTGATGATCTCGGCCTCCAAAGTTCCTACCGCCGGAGCCGAGCGAAGAACTTGCCGACTTCCCGCTGATACGGCAAAGGGAGAGGAACTGAGCCGTCGTTCCAGCTGGTCTCGGTAGAGTGAGGACGGAACGAGAGTCTCTCCCTGACCAATTCCTTCAACGTGATCAATCGGGGCCGTTTTCGCGGTGGAATCCTCGGCAGTGTAATAGTTGCCCGTTGAGATTCCGGTTCGCGTCCCACGGGTTCCAATCGCATACCCGTAGCGGCTTTGCTGGGTGGCGACGACTTCTGAGCCGTCCCCGATGGTGACACTTGGGCCACCGGCTCGCGTGAAGGTGGGTCCAATCCCCTCAATGTTCCAGAAAACGCTATGGGCACCGGTCAGGTTGTGAGCGGGCGGGTTGCCGAAAGGACGGTATACCGCCAAAAAAAGGCTTTCGTCAGCGGTACAGTCGTCGGTCAGGTTTGAGTGACTGAACTGGGCGTGGTGCTCACTCCCGAATCCAGAGGAAGTGATCTCGCCGCTCGAGCCAGTGTAGCGAGCCGTCTTGCGGTCAACGCAACCCGTGATGACGTTCCCGGACGAGGCCATGCCAATGATAATGAATCCGTGTCTCGAGTAGGCAGCCTCACATTCGAGAAAAAGACAGTCGCTCGAGTTCTGGATGCGGAACATGTAACCATTTCCGCCGCCACCCCCGTATTGCGGTCTTTGAAAGACCGTGTCTCGAATCGTCAAGCTACGACAGAATTCCAAGGTTACTCCATTGCTCAGGATGTGAGCGGTTGAGGCGTTTCCGGGCGGTTGGTAAGATTGGACATCACGAAGCCAACCATTAACGAGACCGACGATGTGAACGGCGCTTGATCCATGGCACTCATAAGCGCCCGTTCCTGGAGTATTGTAGTCGTCCGGACCCTCGCCCCACCCCGACGTAAGCGGCACCTCTCGATTACCAATGGAAAGAGCCTCGATGCCGACGCCACTGAGCGGCTCAGGCACTTGGGCGACCCGGGCACCATCGCGTCGGTTAAGACTGTAGCGCGTCGGTAAGTCGATCGTGACCGTGTTTGATTGCGAATCGATCTCCTTGATCGTCCGGAGATACGCAATCCCGCCAAGGTTTGAGCCGTATCCCGACCATCCGGGCTCGTGGTGTTCCGCGATCCAAGCTTCGGTAATTTCGTTGCGGACGACGACCCACTCGCCAACTCGGAAGAGCGATGGATTCGCTACTGGAATGACTGCCGTTGGCCCAGGGAGATCTGAAGTGATCGGAGTGCTGGCGCCGCCCGCTGTCCGCCAGTTACTGCCCTGTTGGGGGGCAACTCGAACGATCGCCTTTTCGCGCATGTCCATCGCATCGTTGTAGATCTTCGTCTTCGTCGATCCGTCACCTCGCAGAATGACGCCGGATCTTGAGATTGTGAGAGCAGCTGAGTTTGAGCTGTTTGGTTTCACGCGGTAGGTGCCTGTCGGCAAATAAACGACTCCTCCGCCGGCATCCTCTGCGGTCGTGATCGCTGACTGAATCGCTTCAGTGCTATCGAGCGAACCATTGGGATCAGCGGAAAACGGAGGTTTCGTAACGTCCAAAAGCTCTCCTTTGCCCGACGGAATTGGAGCCTCGCGCTGGCGGTAGCCTGCCGAGGAAAAGTCTTGAATAATTTTTTCGGACGCAAAATCTACAGCAGCTCCAGGTGGAGTCCAATCCGGCGGGTAGAGAGTGCTTCGCCATTGGGCAGATGCAGGCAACGCGCAAACGACCGCGATCAGAAAAACTATCTTTGGAAGCGCGAGTCTCATCGATAGCACGTTCTCGGGTTGTGAGTAAGGTCGAGTCAAAGCCCGACGACGCAACTTGGCTTCGCAACCGTCTTCTGACGTGTTAGGACCTTGTGAACTTGAGATTTTCAACGTTTTAAATGAGTTCGTGGTGGCGAGTCGAGAAACCGATAGTCTAGTAGCTAAAAACAAACATCCTGAATGATGGTAGAAAAATGTTCCGGTGGAGCTAAACTTTTATTTTTAGCCGCTCTTTCAGCCGTGTCTGGCCTCGATGCGCAGACGGAGTCTCACTTCTTGGGGGGACCCGGGAACTACAGCGATCCGCTAAACTGGGATACGGTGGCCTATCCGAACGACGGGCAGCCGACGGCCGGCGATACTTACAATGCGATCATCGACGGGGGCGACGTAACGTTGGACGTCAACGTGACCGTCAATTCGCTCGATTTCTCGACAGCTTCGATGGTGGCGTCCGGGACCAAGACGATTACGGCCACGATGATGACGCTGGGGAATGGGGCGGTATTTGGAGGGGGCGTCGTTCGGTTAAATGGGTCGGCGGGCTTGAGTGGTGGGTCGGCTGCGACGTTCATCAACGTGGAGGGGGGAGCGGAGTTGGCGAATCTGGGTTCGTTTACGCACACTCAGGCCGGGTCGACGGATACCGGGATCATTCTGAACTCGGACGGCGCCGGGGGCGGCTCGGTTTTGCGGAACGCGTCAGGTGCGACCTTCACGGCGGCGACGACGACGAGTGGAGGTAGTGTGGGTTTCGGAGCGGCGGACGCTAGGAATCAATTTATCAACGCCGGAACTTTCGTGAAGTCGGGCGCAGATACCTACGATGTGAACGTATCGTTCGTAAACTCCGGTGCGGTGCAGGTGCAGGGCGGGACGTTGCGCTTGAATGGAGGAGGGGGGACGTCGACGACGGGGTCGCACGCCGTGACGGGAACCTTGGCCTTGAGCGGCGGATTTAATTTCGCGAGCGGGGCGTCGGTCACCGGATCAGGAACGCTGACGAATAATAGCGGGACGACGACGTTCGCTTCCGGGAGCAATCTGTCGGCGGGGCGACTCGAATTGGTGAGCGGGAACGTGGTAGTGGCCTCCGGGGCGACGCTTGGGACGGAGAATTTGGCGGTCAATGGCGGGACTCTGACAAGCAACGTCGATCACACGTTCACGGACACGACCTTTGCCAACGGCGGAGCGGTGCTGGGTTCGGGTGACGTGACTTTCTTGACGGCGGTGACGTTCGATCAATCGACCTACACGTTCGGCGGGACGGGAACGAAGACGTTCGCAACGAACGCGAGCTTCACGACGACGTCGGCGGATCAATTTCTGAACATCAATGGCGGGACGGAGGTGGTGAATTCCGCGCAGTTCACGCAGGCGCGGCTCGGCAGCGGTGCGAGTGCGATTGTCCTGAATGCCGACTCGGCCGATGGCGGCTCGGTGTTTCGGAACACCGGGACTTTCATTGCGAATGCGAGTGGCGGTGCGGCGAGCATCGGGACGGCGGGCGCGGACGCGGGGAACCAGTTTCAGAACGCGGGGACGTTTCGGAAACGGGGGTTTAATAGCTATTCGGCGGACGTGGCATTCGTGAATTCTGGCACTCTGGAGGTTCAGCAGGGGACGATGAACTTAACGGCTGGGGACGGTGGTTCGACGACGGGCACGGCAACGATCTCGACCAACGCGACGCTGGGTCTGGCGGGCGGGCACAGCTTCGCTTCGGGCGCGGCGGTCAATGGTGCGGGGACGCTGCGGGTGAATAGTGGTGCGGTGACGTTCGGATCGGGGGCGGCGCTGAGTACGGGGAAACTCGAATTGGTGAGCGGGACGACGACCCTGGCGGCGGGGAGCACGGTGAGTGGGACGACGAGTTTGGCCGTTCTCGGTGGCACGTTGGTTTCGAACATCGACCACACCTTTACGGGGGCTGCGTTTGCGAATGCGGGAGTGGTCGCGGGATCGGGAGCGGTAACGTTCGCGGGGGCGACGAGCTTCGACGGGAGCAGCCCAACTTTCGGCGGGGCCGGGGCTAAGATTTTTTCGGGCATTGCGACGGTGGTCTCCGGGGCGAGCGATCAATTTTTCAACGTCAACGGGGGGACCACGGTGACAAACAGTGGCAACTTCACTCAGCGGAAGGGCGGGGCCGGGGATAGTCAGATCATCTTGAACTCAGATGCCGCGGGCGGGAATTCGAGCTTCGCCAATACCGGTACGTTCACGGCGGACATTGGGAGCAGATCCGCCGGCATTGGTTTCGGAAGTGCGACTGGCACGAAGACGTTCGAGAATTTGGGGCAGTTCAATAAAACCGGTGGTGGCATCTACAACGCCAACGTCGTGTTCAGGAACGCCGGGGCGGTATCCGTTCAGGGTGGGACGTTGAACCTGAATGCTGGCAGCGGCGCGACAGCGGTGAGCGGGGATTTCGCGGTTGGATCCGGCGCGACCTTGGGGCTCAACGGGACGAACTCGTTCTCGTCGACGGTGGCAGTGAGCGGAGCGGGAACGTTGGTCGTCCGAGGTGGGACAACGAACTTTGCGTCGGGTAGCTCGTTCGCTGCGGGAGCGCTCGATCTCGTGGGCGGAACGACGACGTTCGCCACGGGCAGCACGATCGGTTCGACCTCACTGAAGGTCTCCGGTGGAACGCTGGATTCCAACGTCGACCATACTTTTTCGAATACGACATTCTCCAACGGAGGCGTGGTGACGGGATCTGGAGCAACGACCTTCGGCGGGACTTCGACGTTCGATGGGAGTACTTACACGTTCGGCGGATCGGGGACAAAGACCTTTACTGGCACGACGGTGATCGCGGCGGGGTCGGCGGACCAATTCATCAACATCGCGGGCGGGACCGAGGTCGTGAATACCAGTAGCTTCACTCAGCGGCGGGCCGGCGATGGCTTGAGCAGTCTCGTTTTGAACTCGGATTCGGGCGGAGCCGCAACCTTCCGGAATGCTGCGGGAGCCTTTTTTACTGCGGACGTGACGACCGGGATTGCGTCGGTGGGGTTTGGCGCGGCGGTTGCCGGGAACGAGTTTGTGAATCAGGGATTTCTCAATAAGACGGGTGCCGGCGGGTATCAGGTGAACGTCCCGATTGCGAACAGTGGAACCGTGATCGTGGGTGCGGGGACGCTGGCCGCGACGGCGGGAATCACCGGGACCGGCACGATCGACGTGAATCCCAGCGCGGTCCTTGATCTCTCGGAAAACGTCCACACCAGCAGAGCGGGGCAATTGAAGCACAACGGGGCGAACCTCGCGCTCGGGAGCAACGACATCGTGGTGTCTGGCGATTACACCAACGCCAATTTTGGTAGTGGTAACTCGTTTAACGGTCGGGCAAACGTGACGGGCACTGGAAACATACTGGCAAGTGGGGACGCGACGTTGGTGGCCTCGGGCGATGCGTCGACGGGCACGATTAACTTTGGGACGATCCACGTCGGCGAGACGGCTAACAAATCCTTCGCGATGGCGAACACGGGAACGACGGGGCCGTCGGTGCGTGGGGCATTACAGACGAGCGTGAATGGCGGAAATGTGACCGATGGGCGACTGAGCGGTGACGGGGTGACGGCGGGAAATATCGGACCGGTGGCTACGGGGAGTGACTCGGGTTCGCTGGGCGTCACGCTGACGGGATCCAGTCCGGGCGCGCTTACTGGCCAGGTCGTTCACGTCGCGACGAATTTCGACAACGTCACGGCAACGAACGTGAACATCACCGGAGCGGTGAATTATTTCGCCACGCCCGACTTCTCGAAAACGTCGGGGGACGGCGCGTTCGCGAAAAATTCCGCGACGCTCTACACAATCAATTTTGGACAGTTTGATCTCGGCGACTCGGGGGACGAGATCAGCCTGGCACTCGAGAATGCGCTGCTTGACGCCGAGTTTCAGGATCTGCTGGGCGGTGCGTTCGATCTCTCGCAGCTAGCCGCTTTCACCGCAAGCGGCTTTGGCGGGGTGACCGACGTGGCGAGCGGGGATTCCGTGAACGGATACGGGGTGGGGTTTGATCCTGACGCTGCGGGTCTTGGGTCCTTCAACGAGTCGTTGTTTTTCAGTCCAACCAGCAAGAATGGATCGGGGACGTGGAATCTGACCGCGATTGAATTGAACTTTCAAGCGACCGTCGTCCCGGAGCCGTCCGCGTTGGCGCTCGTGCTGGTGGCTTTTGGTGTTATCGGCTGGAATTTCGTCGGACGGCGAGCATCGCGGTAATGCCTGCGAGACCGAGAAGGGCCCACGTCGTGGGTTCAGGCACTGGATTCAGGTGTGCCTCGAGGACGGCGAGTTGCGGACGGCCGCTGGCGGCGTTGTCGGCGACCGAGAACGAATAGTTGGCATCCCACTCGCCGGCTGACCAGTATGTCCAGCCCTGCCAGACGTCCTGATTCGCGTCGACGTAGTCCAGGAGGTTGTCGAGTGCGTTGAGCTGCATTTCGCCCGGAGCGACGCCGAATTCGCCCAGGAAGCCGCGGGCGTCGTTGGCGCGAAGCCAGTTCGTGAAATCTACGAGCCGCTCGGCGCCGATCGTTTCGCTGACGACGCTGTCGGAGGTGCCGGACGAGTCAGCGTCGAGATACTGGTGCACCTCGTAGGCGAAGTTGTTTTTGCTGTCGACGACTCCGCCCATGACCTGGGCATTGGGTGTGCCGTAGAAACTGGCGGGAGGATTCGTCCAGCTCCAGGCGCCGGTGAAACCGTTGCCGGGAACGAGAATGAGATTCTCAGCGCCGGTGTCGCGGATGGCTGTGATCGCGGAGTTGGCGGTGCCGAGCCAATCTTCGGTCCCGACTCCGCCAAGGTTGATGCCCTTCGGCTCGTTCATAAGCCCGAAGATGACCTTGTCGTTCGATTTGTATTGATTGGCGAGGCGGGTCCAAAGATCGGAGAAATCGGAGTTGGTCACCGACGAACCCGTCTTCCCGATCGTTTCGCCGTAGAAATCACCAAAATTATGGACGTCGAGAATGACGTTGGCGCCGACGCTGGTGGCGAAGTTAACAAAATTGTCGAGCCGCATGAGCTCAGCGGAATTCAGGCTTGTTCCGGTCGAGTGCTGAATTCGTTCCCAGCGAAATGGAAGGCGAAAGGTATTAAATCCTTTGCTGACGAAGTCGATGATGTCGCTGGATCCGGGATAAGAGTAATCATCCGGGATGGTGCCTGGTAGGTTGTTTTCACCAAATTCCGCGCCGGAAAGATTGACGCCAAGATATTCGAGCTGGGCGATCGATTGCGTCGCGCCGATGCCAACAAATGCGGCTACGGCCGCTGCAGCCAGCTTTGTCCATCGGCTCAACACGAGTTATCCGATAAGCGCGGCGCGCGGGTGGTGCAAGGGCGAACCTTTCTAATGCTACGAAACCGTAATCGGACGGAAAATCAGAAAGGGGCTTTTCATTCCGAAGCTGAGGCGCGAGAACGGGGGCCTTCGATTTTTTCCGATGAGTGAGGACGCCCCAAAAAATCCTACCCTGACAGTGAGCGAGTTGATCGCTCGGTGTAAGGAGCTGGGACCCCGGGAGGCTGCGGAAGTGCTGGCGAAACAGGACTCCGAGAAGACGGCGAAAGCTTTGGTGGAGCTGCTTCCGACCGAGGTCCGTCCGATTCTCCGTGAGCTCGACGATGCCGACCGAGCGCGCATTTTGCAGGTAGCTCCGCTGGAGCGAGTCGCGCACTGGGAGGCGGACGTCCGCTATCCGGAGAATTCGATCGGGCGGCTGATGGAGCCGCCAATCGGCGTTTTTCGGCCGGACCAAACGGTGGGCGAGGTGGTCGAGGCTTTGCGGGTGCTGGTGAAAAAAGCGTTCGTGACCTACGGATTCATCGTTGATGAAGCGGGGGTGTTGGTCGGTGTGATCACGATGCGCGACCTGTTGTTTTCCGATCGAACCGAGAAGCTGCAGTCGATCATGCTCGGGGGTGTCTTCGCGCTGGAGGCCGAAACGCCCTTGATCGACGCGATGAAAAAGACGCTTGATCGCCATTATCCAGTTTATCCAGTGGTGGAAGCGGACGGGCATTTGGTCGGACTCGTGCGGGGCCAACAGATGTTCGAACAGCAGGCGGTGGAGCTGAGCGCGCAGGCTGGTAGCATGGTCGGTGTGACCAAGGAGGAGCGGTTGGCGACACCTTGGGCGCGAAGCCTGATGTTCCGGCATCCGTGGTTGCAACTGAATCTGTTAACGGCGTTCGTTGCGGCGGCGGTGGTCAGCGTCTTCGAAGGGACGATCGAGAAGATCACGGTTTTGGCGGTGTTTTTGCCGGTGCTGGCAGGCCAGTCGGGCAATACGGGTTGTCAGGCGCTCGCGGTGACGCTGCGGGGGATGACGCTCGGGGAACTCGTCGAGGGTCGGGGATTATCGGCGGTCATGAAAGAAGCGCTTCTCGGGTTGTTGAACGGTGCGCTCGTGGGCGTGACGGCGGGGATTGGCATGTATCTTTTCGCCGGGTTCGGCTCGCAAGAGGGTCAGGAACACAGTCCGCTGATGCTCGGTATCGTCACGTTCCTCGCGATGGTCGGGTCCTGCGTGATCAGCGGGGTGGCGGGAGTGCTGGTGCCGCTCGTGCTGCGGAAGGTTGGCGCGGATCCGGCGACGGCTTCGAGCATTTTCCTGACGACCGCGACGGACGTCGTAAGTATGGGGACGTTCCTCGGGCTCGCGACTTTGCTGGTTCTCTGAACGGACAGTTTCCGAAGCGTTTGGGTCGCGGGGGACGACTTGATCCGTCGACGTTGATCCCTATCCGATGCGGACAGCTCGTTTTTTGTCGAGCTTGAGAACGCCGGATTCGCCGGGGGGAAGGGTTGCCTTTGGGTCGGTCCATTTCTCTCCGCGCCACTGGACGCTGCCTTGCTCGACGAGACGGCGAACGTCGCTGCGCGAGCGCGGCGTTTTGAAGCAGGTTGCGTAGGCTTCCACGGCAACGGAGATGATGTCTGGAGACTCACCGGTCGGGGTGAATTCGGGGAGCTCTGCGGCGTTGAGATCGCGCTGGCTGAACCGGGTGTTGAAATCGTCGAAAGCTGACTGAGCGGCGTCAGCCGAGTGGAAACGCTGGACCAGTCGTCGAGCCAGCGTCTTCTTGGCGTCCATCGGGTGAGCTGCGGGGTCGAGCGGTTCGGAAAGCAGCAGGTCGTAGTAGCGAGCCATGACGTTGTCCGGGATGCTCATGACCTTGCCAAACATTTCTCCCGGGGCGTCGGTGACGCCGATGGAGTTCCCCAGACTTTTACTCATCTTCTGCACGCCGTCGACGCCTTCGAGGATGGAGAGCAGCATGGCGACCTGTTGCGGTTGGCCTTCTTCGCGCTGGAGATCGCGACCGACGAGGATGTTGAAAAGTTGATCGGTCCCGCCGAGCTCGACGTCGGACTTGATCATGACGGAATCCCAACCCTGCATGATGGGATACTGAATCTCGTGGGCGCGGACGGGGACGCCGGAGTCCATCCGCTCGCGAAAGTCTTCCCGCTGGAGCATCTGCTGGAGGGTGACCCGGCTATTGAGACGAATGACTTCCTCGAAGGCCATGATTTCGAACCATTCGCCATTGAAAACGACGCGGGCGCGTTCGGTATCGAGAATTTTGAACGCCTGCTCGCGATAGGTCCGGGCATTTTCCATCACCTCGTCGTGGGTGAGCTGCGGGCGGGTGGCGGACCGGCCACTGGGGTCGCCAATCATGGCGGTGAAGTCACCGATGATTAGAATGGCCTCGTGGCCGAGATCTTGGAATTGGCGGAGCTTCGAAAGCCCGACCGTGTGACCAAGATGGATGTCGGGCGCGGTCGGATCGACACCGAGTTTCACGCGAAGCGGTCGATTTTCGCCGAGCTTCTTGCGGAGCTCCGCCTCGGTGGTGACCTGCGCGCAATGGCGGACGAGAGTATCGAAGGCGTCGGGCATTCCGGCGGGAGCGGGTGGGCGCGGGTAGGTTAGTCCTGACCTTTGTTGAGAAGGGAGACGACTTCGTCGATCGTCAGGTCTTGCGTCAGGTTGCTGGTAAACTCCTGCACGCTGGCGGTCGTGGCACTTTGGCGAGCGAGATCGATCGTCGCGAACTCGCGGGGACTGACGGCGCGCGCGGTCGGAACTTCGGTGAAGGTGGAACCTTCGTCAGCTGCGCCGTAGGTTTTGGCCGCGAACGTGTCGGTCTGAAAGGTGTCGTCGGCGGACCGGTCGGTTTTCTGCGAAAGCTGGTCGGTCGGGGCGTCGAAAACGTCTTTGCCAATCCAGGGGTTTTTGATTCCGAGGAATGATTTCGTGGTGAACTTCTTCGTCTCAGCACTGCGCACTTTGAAGGCATCCGTTTGGAATTCTTTTGCGGCGAACTGACTCGTTCCCCGGTATTCCTTGTCCTGAATCGGGCTGGTCGAGCCGTTCATCGCCTTATACATGCTTCGCTCGATCATGCCCTGCTCCTGCTCTTGCGCGGACGAGGTGGTCACGGTCGCTGCGAGAAGAGCGGCCGCGAGGAGGGGGGGGGAGAGACGGTTCATGCTGCGTTCGATCATGCGCTGGGTGGCGGGTTTGATTCAAGCGCGTTTGGCTCGCTGGATGGGGAATTGGATTCGGATGGGGACGGGGATTCCGGTTCAGAAGGCTCGAGAGGCCGGAGGGCCTGGAGGAAAGCTTCACGTTGGCGAGCGAGTTGAGCGGACGGCGGACGTTCCGCGAGAGCACCTTCCCAGAAACGGCTGACTTCGTCGATGAGATCTCCGCGGGTCGCAATCTGGGTGAGGACCTCGGCGAGAGCGGGGTCGGGGAGGGCTCGAGCGTCGGCCCAGGCAAGAGCACGTTCGTAGTGGCCGAGACTGACCAGGGACTCGGCGACCAGCGTGCGGACCTGAGTCCATTGATCCGGAGGAAGCGAGAATTCGTTACTCTCTGGATCGAGGGTGGTGATGTCACCGCGGGCGATCAGGAAAGCTGCGATCTGCGGGGCCGCTCTCACGGAAGGATTTTGGACCGCAGCAAGCAAATGGAGGCGGGCGGTGTCGATGTGTCCGTCGGCGAGGTGGAGGGCGGCGAGGTTAAGCCACGCGTCGGGGTAGCGGATGGCGGCGTCGCTTTGGATTAATTCTGCGTAGAGCTCGGCGGCCCGGCGGGGGCGTCCAATGTCGCGGAAAAAATCCGCCGACTGCTGTTGGATGGACGGATCGAGAGCGCGGGAGTCGATCCAGGGCGAAGCGCGGGCAATCGCGGCGGAGCGGTCGCCGGCCCGCCAGAGTTGCCGGGCCTCGCGGAAGACGTATCCGGGCTGATCGGGCTGGCGTTCGGCTAGAGCGTGGTAAACGCGGGCGGCTTGCGCCGGGAAACGTTCGGCGAATTTGGCAGCGAGAATGTTCCAATCGGCTTGGAGGTAGTGTGCGGGGTTGAGGTATTGGGAGAGCAGAGTATCGAGAGACGCCGTATCCCCGGACGCGATGGCGGCGCTGATGAGCTGGTCTCCGGCGAGTGTCGTGCCCGCGCCTGAGCGCCATTCGGCTCGCATCTCGCGTTCGAACCACGCGGCGCGCTTGGGCGATTGGGCGGCAAAATCCGCGCCGGCTTCGTAGAGCGGCGCGATCAACTCGACGTCCGCCTCGGCGGCGGCGCTCATGCGTTCGAGGTCGGGCTCGGCGGCGACTTCGAGATCGATGAGTGCGCGACCGCATTCGAACCGATCGCGCGGGGTGGGAGCGGAGCGGAGGCCCCGTCGAAGCACTTCGATGGCGGGAGAGGTGGGGGGAGCTTCGGAATTTTCGACCAGGCTGATGGCGAGTGGCGTGGCGGCTTCCCAGCGATCGGTGGCGGCGAGGTGGTGCAGTCGGGCGAGGGCCGAGATTTTGTCGCCGTGCCGAGATTCGATTTCGTAGAGGAGCCTGCGGGCTTCGGAGGGATTTGGTGGATCCGTGGCGAGATGCGCTCGAAGGGTTGCGATGGCGGGCCGTGGTTCGCCAGCCTCCAAGTGCAGTCTCGCCAGTCCGATCGTGCCATTGAGTGGATCAACGGTGGTTTGGTTTTCCCAAAACTCACGCCGCTCGGCGGTGCGGTCCAGGGCGGTGAGGGTGCGATCCCAAAGCGTGACAATCCGGGGATCTGCGGGAGCGAGTTGGAGAATGCGGGTGACGAAGGGAATGGCGGCAGACGGATCGCGGAGGGCGAGGCGGAGGTTGGTAAGCCGTTCGGTCTGGCCGACGATGGCCTCGAAGTTTGAATTCAAGTGCCCTGAGCGGAGGGAGCACTCGAGGAGGTCGGCCTGCCGGGATAGGTCGCGAGAGACGGTCGCCGAAATGAGTCGCTCGTTGATGGCGGCCGGTTCGTCGGGATGACGTCGGAGGAGCTCGTCGCGCACGGACGTGGCGGCGGCGGTGTAGCCGGAGGCGTCCAGGCTGCGGGCCAGGCTGGCGTAGGCCTGGAAGTTGAATTGGCGCGCATCCATTTCGCCGATGATGAACGGGAGCTCGCGGGGTGCGGCCAGGCGGAGGCGAGCATTGGCGGTCAGGATGGCGAGGTCGGCTCGCCATTCGAGGGCTCCGCGGGTCTGGGTCTCCACGAGCGGTTCGGTGTCTTGAGCGGACTCGCAAATGGCGAGAGCGAGGGCGGGGAGGTTCCAGGTGAAGAGCTGGTGAACGCCATTGCGAACGAGCGTGGCGAAAGCGGGGGCGGCCAGGCCATTGGCACTGTGGGTTCGCCACGTGTCGACGAGGTGCTCGGCGTAGGGAGTCAGGGCGGCGGTGTCGTTCGGGTGCGCGAGGGCGGCGAGGAGCGCGTCGCGGGTGGGGCGATCGAAAGGCGAGGGGGCACGCAGCTCGGAACGCTGGGCTTCGGTCGAGAACAGCCACTGAAGGCGGAGTCCGGCGAGGAGCGGGTCGTCGAGCGGAAGGGAGCCGACGGATTCTGCCGACGAGAGGGTGTCGAGGGCGGCTTGGCGCTCGCCGAGGAGGAGGTGCCAGGACGCGAGTTGGGTGACGGCGGCCTGTTGATCGGTGGGGTAGGGGCCCGCCTGGCTGGCGAGGCGGACGGCGTTTCTGAAGTCGGCGTGGGCGGCGAGCAGCCAGGCGGCTCGCCAACGTTCGACGCCGGTCGTAAACGACGGCTCGCCGAGCTGATCGGGAAAAAGTGCGGCGAGGTCGGTCGCGGTGAGATCGGCGGTGCGGGCGGCAAGAAGTCGACTGAGATTGAGAAACAGCAACTCGGTGCGGCGACGGCGGAGGGCGGGGTTGGAATTGATCCATTCGCGCAGGGTGGTGAATGAGTGGCGGCGAAGGGCATTCCAGATGAGGGCTCGTTCGACGGGGGCGGGGTCGTCGGCGTGGGCGAGCGCGGTGAGGAGTTGCTCGTGCGCGGGCGCAAACTCGCCGGCGGCGAACGTGCCCCAGGCGGCTTCGTAAGGCGTCGCGTCGGCGCACCATGCGAGCCATCGCTCACGGGCGGTGCCGCCGGTGGCGAGCTGGGCGATCGTGCGGATCGCTTCGAGGCGCAGAGCGGATAAAGGATCGGGCGGGCTTTGATTTCGGACCGCGCGGATGGTGGCCAGACTGGATGGATCCGAGACGCCGCCGATGGCGCGCATCGCGACGGTGTGGGCCGCGGCGGTGACGTCGGGAGAGATTTCATCGTCGCCCGGATAGAGGTGGGGATCGGGCGCGGCGGGCTTCGTGACGTCGAGTAGCTGGTAGGCGAACGTGATGGCGAGGTCGCGGTCGCTCCGTCGCTGAGCGATCCGCATGGCGTTCGCCAGGTGGTTTGCGTCGGTCGGTGCGAGGTTGGCGGCGGCAAACAGAGCTTCGGCGCGAGCGTCCTTGTCGCCGGTTCGGTCGTGATAATCGGCGGCGGCAGCGAGCGCGTCGGGGTTGCGGTTGAAGCGCCGCTCGAGGGCCAACCAAGTGTCGCGGGCGACCTTGGAAGCTCCGGCGGTCTCGAGCGTCTCGGCTGCGCGGCGCCACGCCGGATAGCCGTCGGAATCTTGGACGACGGCCATGGCGGAGCGGATGACCGCGGGTTGATCGCCGGTCTGGGTGGCGGCTTCGAGGGTGCGCAGGCGGGCGTCCTTCGGGTCCGCGGCGAGTCGGGCGTGCGCTTCCAGCGTAGCGAAGGCGTCGTCGGCCTGCCCACGAGCGGTCTGGATGGCGGCGGTGGCGACGTGGGCCGGATAGTCGGCGGGGCGCCTCGAGAGAGCGGCTTCGAGAAGGTCGAGTCGAGAGCCTGCCTTCGCGTGTTCGACCGCGTCGATCCAGGCAGTGATGCGATCGGACTCGTTCGGGCGCGAGTTGGCGAAAGCGATTAGAAATTGAAGACCACGTTCCGGAAGCTGGAGACGACGCGTGACGGCAAGAATCGGGGGAAGCAGCGCGGCCTGCTCGGAAATCGGAGCGCGTTTGAACGCGGCGTCCCAAGCGTCGAGAGCGGCGTAGTAGTCGCCGGCCGCTTGGCGGGCGGCGGCAAGCGCCGTGAGGGCGGTGACGGATTCCGGGGCGTCTTCGGCCGCAGCTGCGAGCGCGTCGAGAGTGTCGGAATCGGGAATGAGTTGCTCGGGTTCGCTTTGGGCGGGTGTTCCGTCGCGCCAGCGTTGCCAGCGTTTGAGGCGGGTGGAGTCTGCGTCGGCACTGAGCGCAGCGATTTTCTTTTCGATCGAGTTCGGGGTGGCGGTGGTTTCGGTGGCGGCTGGGTCGTCCTGGGCAGCGAGGATGTCGTAGAGCTGACGGTCGAGAGTGGCGGCGTGATCGGGATGGAGCGGGATGGCGTTCTCAAGGGTGCGTTCGGCGTCAGTGCGGCGGCCAACGGCCACGAGAGTGGCGGCGAGGCGTTGGACGGCTTCGAGGTTGGTCGGGTCGCCGTCCGTGGCGGCTTCGAGAAATGGAATGGCTTCGTTCAAATAACCGTGGTCGCGAAGGAGGGAGGCGGCTCGGAAGGATGGTTCGGACGCAAGATCGATGAACCGAAGGGAGACGAGTGCGGCTTCGAGGTCGTGGGTCGCGAGGTGAGCGGCGGCAAGTTTTAGGATGGCGCCGGGATCGCCTTGGCTGGCGGCAATTTGCCAGAGTTCCCGAGCAGCGGCGGGGAGGCGGTGGGTTTCGAGAAACTCGGTGGCGCGAGTCAGCGTGGCCGGTTCGGCGGTGAGAAGGGTGTCGACGCGTTCGCGAGCGGCGTCGAGGCGGTTTGATCGGATGTCGAGTGCGGCGCGGAAAAACTGGAGGTCGTGATCGCCGGGGTTGGCGTCGAGGAGGCTGTCGGTGACGCTGATGGCTCGTTCGAGATCACCGAAATCGGCTTCGGCAGTGGCGAGTTCCCGGCGGAGGGTCGCTTCGCCAGGAGCGGCGTCGGCGGCCATTCGGAGGGCGGCAATGGCGCGATCGGGATGGCCGCGAGAAGTTTCGATGGTCGCAATGGCGTGCCAAGCGCGCCAGTCGAGGGGATTGGCGTCGGTCTCGGCGCGAAGCGACGCGAGATGCTGGTCGAGCGTTCCGGCGCGGGCGTGGAGCTGAGTGATTCGAGCTTCGAGGACTGGGCGTGACCAGTGTGCCGGACCCAGTCGATTGCTGGCTCGGGTGGCGAATTCGATAGCGGCGGGGAGGTCGCCGGATTTTTCGTTCAGCTCGGAGAGCGTGCGAAGTGCTTCGATGCGCTCGCGGGGGTCGCCGTGGTCGGCAAGCCACTGGAGGTGAGGAGTGGCCGCAAGGGGATCGGACGAATCGAGAAGCGCTTCGGATACTTGCCGCCGAAGGCCAGGATCGTCGGGGCGGGCGGCGAGTGATTGCTCCCAAACGGAGAGGGCGGCGGCGAGTTTTCCCGAAGTGAGATGGGCGGCGGCAATCTGCCCGGAGAGATCGGGATACTCGGGATCGAGCTCGAGAGCCGCTTGGAGGGAGGGGACGGGATCGCGTTCGAGCGCGCGGAGGGCGGCGGCGCGTCCGACGTAAGGAGTTGGGTCGTCGGGGAAATCGGTCGTCGCGGTTTCGAACGCGTTTAGAGCCGCCGCGGGGTTTCCGCTTTCGAGGAGTAAATATCCGAGGACGAGAGCATCGGCGAGCGATTCAGGTGACTTTTTTCCAAGTTGCTCGAAGAGGGTCGAGCCTCCGTCGTCGGGGAGGTGGATCTGCCAGAGCCGCTGGAGGGCGGTGGGATGGGTGGGAGTTTCTCGAAGGATGGAAAGGTAGCGGTCGGATTGCCGCTGCTCATCGGTCGTAAGTGCCGCCCCGGATGCCGCGACAGTCGCGACGAGAAAAATGGCGGGGACCCATTGGCGCATCCCGCGATCATAGCGTGATCCCGTCAGATTTCCGGGGAAAACTGTCAACGAATCGGACGCGGTCGGGAGGACCCAGGCCGACGTCTGGCTGGCGGCAGCCGAAGTGAGTCCGGAAGGCACCACTGCCGACGCGGTCAATTTGCCGACCGGCCCGCCGGATCTTTAATTCCCTGCGCCCACCGTATCAGAACGACGGGAGGACGGCGTGAATCAGTTGCGCGAATGCAAAGGGGCGGTGGCCAGCGTGGCTCGAGACCTCTGCCGGACGACGATCAGAAGAGAGAGGAGAGCGACGAATGCCAACGCCAGAGTGTGCGGTTCCGGCACGGCGACAGCGGATAAAGAGTTCATTTGAACGTCGATAGACTGATTCGAAAACCCGTCTCCAAGGGACCAGTTCGTCACGTTTGAAAGATCGAACCCGGGTTCAGGAACCAGCGTAGCGGTCCGCGCTCCGCCGCCGGCAAATTCCGTCCAAGTGTATTGGGCGGTGGCTGAATTCATGCCGTCTTCGAGGGTGACAACAAAACTGCCGCTCGGCAGCGTTGTAGGGGTCATCGTTAGGCTGATGGTCGTTACTCCGGTCAGATCCAGCGTGGCCGAGTTTCCGAAGATAATATCACCGAACCCCTCTGTGCCGGAAATCGTGCTGGTCGATTGTTCGTAATCCCAGCTTCCACCATCGAAAGCATCGAAACCGAAGTTAGAAATCAGCTGTGCCTGCCCGGCGAGCGGCAGGAAGATTGCACTGGCGATAGCGGCGACGTGAGTGCGGGAGAAAGGATTCATGATTCTGGGGTTAGGGGTTTACTGATTGAGATCGTAGGGGAGTCCGCGCGTCCAAGTGGTCTGGCCACCGGAGCCGTAGCGGTTTATAAGGACGGCAGCGCCCGCCGGGATGACTTTGGTTCCAAGATCGAGACTGGAGCCCTGACGTTTCCACCGCTGCGCGCTGGCGTCGTAGTAAGCTGAAAGAACGGCACCGCTACTTGCTTCAAAAATAACGCGGTCTGCGTCCTGAACGGTCACGCCAGAGTCACCTAGTTTCCGCCAATCGGGCAGAACTTGCAGTTCCATATCATCGAGTGTTTGGTCGACTGGGAAATACGATGCCACGAGCGAAGCGCCGCGATCTGGTAATGTTTGTTGTGCTTGCTCGGAAGGGACGGCTCCCACGAACTGAAGAGCTTTATCGGTTGTCCCGATCCGGTAATAAAAAACACCGGCGGATGGAGAAACTGGGACGTTGTTGCGGTTGATTGCCGAGCCGACTCGCTTCCAATACCCGGAGGACGTATCGTAGTAGTAGGACGTCAGAGCACCGTTGCTCGCACTTACCAAGACTTTGTCGGTCGTTTGATTCAAATATTCAGCCTGCGTTCCGCCGACCACTCCGTCGGCGGGGGTTCCGAAGAGGCTGAGAAGGGTTTGGCCGTCAATGACCGCGTAGGCGTCCGTGTCCGAGGTGATTCCGAGGGTCGTGAGGTCGACTCCCTCCGTGTCCAACGTCAGCGTCTCGCTGTCGTTGGCGGTGATCCGAAAGGCGCGCCCGGCGGCGGCTCCCGTTTTCACGTGGACGTAGTGGGGAGAGGCGGCTTGCGAAAGAGCGCCATCGGTCCAATTCGCGTCCCCGCTCGAAAGGGTTGACGCTGTGACTGCCGAGATGGTGCCGCTCGCCTCTCCGTCGATTTCCGATGGAAAGAGCAGGGGGATCGAAATGGGTGTGAGCGAGAAGGTTGTTCCGTCCGGACTCGGGGAGATCGGCAGGTTTACGAATCCCACCGGAGAGCCCGCGTAAGTCTCGGCTCGCGTCGAATTCGATGGAAATAGGAACGCCAAGCTTCCTGTCGCCACGGCGATGGAAAGGGAAAGTGCGAATCGTCTCATAATCAGATTTCCCGGGAACATGGGATCTTTGGGAGGGGTGAGGTAGATGTCGGTTTTCAGCGAGGCGATCTGCATAGCCAGATGACCGTTCGGAAACCCCACAAGCGAGGTGCAACGTGCACCCATTACTTTCTCTACACAAGAGATTATCATTCCGCCGCCTCAGTCGGACCCGCGGGGTCAACGTCGGCGAACGCTGACCGGACGTCGCTAACGGCCAACAAGTCAGCACCGGCCAAGAAGAGCCCGTCGGCTAATTCGCTAAGATAATCGGGCCTTCTGGGGCGGGCGAGCCGCCGGACTTCTCGACGCTGACGGCGAAGCTGGAATCCGGAGAGACCTTCTGGGTCGGGGTGAATTCGATCGTGGCTGAGCCATCGGCTTCGACGCGAAAGACGCCGGCGCTGATCGGAGCGGCCTGGGATTTGTCCAACACCCAGAGTTGGTAATCCTTGCCGCGTTCGGCTTCGGGGAGCCGCCGCACGTGGAGGACGCCCGTCTGCTCGTCTGGGCTCCAAGCGATCGAGGCCAGGTAGCTGGCGTCGATCTGGGAGCTCAGGGTGGCAATTTGCATTTCAGCGAGGGCACTGCGTTCGAGAAGGCTGGCGATCTGTTCGTCGAGGTCCCCGTTTTTCTCAGCTAGCCTGGAGTTGCGGTCGGCGAGTTCGGTGACCTGCTTTTCGGAGGCGTTCAAGGCTTCCGCGGCGGTGCGTTGCGCGCCTTCGAGCTCGGCGACTTGCTGGAAGAGGTCTTCGGAGATCGCGGTCTGGGTGGCGAGTTCCCGCGATTCTTCGAGGAGAGACTGGTTGTTAGTCCAAAGGATGCCGGCGAAGATCGCGAAGGCGGCGGCGACAGCCCACGGGAGCCAGGCTAAGCCCGTGGAGGACGACTCGACGGTGGTGCGATCGGGGGCCGGCGAGGTGGACGCTTCGGTGACGCTGTGGCTGTGCTCTCGGACGGCCTTCAAGATATTCTCGCGCAGGGCGGGCGGAGGCTCGACCGGTGGAGCGAGGTGGGCGAGCTGCGCAAGGTCTTCGCGGAGATCTTCCACGTAGGCGCGCAGCTCGGCACTGGAATCGAGTTTGAACTGGAACTCGCGGTGCTCGGCGTCGGTCGACGTGCCGAGCAGAAAGTCGATCGCGGCTTCGCGGGTGAACTCGTCAATCATCCCGAGATCCCTCCCTTCTTGCGGCGAAGTTTTTCGATGCCAAGCCGGATCCGACTTTTCACCGTGCCAATGCTTTCGTTGAGGCGTTCGGCGATCTGCGGATGACTGAGGCCGTCGAAGAAGGCGAGGGCAACGGCTTCACGCTGGTTGGCGGGAAGCTCGTTGACCCAGACGGCGAGGATGTTGGTGCGTTCGCTTTGTTCGGTCGCAGCGGAGGCGTCCGCTGCCGGGTCGGTCGCCTGGCGGGACGGAAGGGGGTCGGCGGTGCCGTTGGCCTCTGGGAGGCGGCGTTGGGAGCGGCGGAGGCGATCAATGGATTTGTTGCGGGCGATGGTGACGAGCCAGGTGAAGGGGCTGGAGCGGTTGCCATCGAAGGTATCCGCGTTTTTCCACAGGGAGACGAAGACGTCTTGAACGATTTCTTCGGCGTCAGCTGGATTGCGCAGGATGCGATGGACCATGGAGTAGAGCGGTCGCGAGAACCGGTCGTAGAGTTCGCCCACGGCCGTTTCGTCGCCGTTGGCGAGGCGTCTGATGAGTTCCTGATCCTGAGGGTCGCCGTGCATGAGTTGCGGAAAGGCTGATGGTAGCGGGTTCGTTACGAAACCCCAGCTCTTTCCAGTTTCATCGTAGCTGGGTGATTCTTCGGCTGGACCCGACGGAAGCTGAAATACGCCGGGCTTCCGCCGGGATTGCACCAACCAACCCTGGATAAGGTAGCAAGCTGGAACGTCGATCAGGTTTCGGCATTTCGCAACTGCCGGAGTCTGGAAAATGCCAGGTAGCCGGTCGGGCGGAGCGGCACTCGCTGAAATTCGGAATGGGAATGTGACGGTGGACACGGGAAGAGGCCCGGCATTTGCCGTGGGGCCGATGAAGTGAGCTTCGTGTGGGAGTCAGCGGTGGATCATCTTTTTGCGGGGGGGCGGTGGTGATCGCTGGAGGAGTTAAATTACCGCGACGTGCCGGGGGCGGTTTTGGGATTTGCATTGGCTGGGGCTTTCGGATTGGATTCGCGGCGTTTGCAGATGGCTGATTCCGATCCACTTCCTTCGACGCCGCGCTATCGGCGAATTGTTCTCAAAATCAGTGGGGAAGCGCTCCGCGAGATCGGCAGCAAGGACAACATTTCGCCTCAGATCGTGCAGAACATCGCGAAGCAAATCGCGGACATCCGCGCGATGGGCGTCGAGGTTGCGGTCGTCGTGGGCGGCGGCAATATCTGGCGGGGTCTGGCGGCGAGCCACCGGGGGATGAACCGAACGACGGCGGACTACATGGGGATGCTGGCGACGGTGATCAACGGGATGGCGTTGATGAGCGGTCTGGAAGAAATCGGCGTGACGGTGCGGGTGCAGACGGCGATCGAGATGAACAACGTGGCGGAGCCGTTCATCCTGCGGCGCGCGGTGCGGCACCTCGAGATCGGCCACGTGGTCGTCTTCGTGGCGGGAACGGGGAATCCATTTTTCTCGACGGACACGACCGCGGCTCTGAGGGCAAACGAGATCGGCGCGGGAGTGATCTTGAAAGCAACAAAAGTGGACGGGATCTACGACGCCGACCCGGTGAAAAACCCGGACGCGAAGCGGTTTGATCACATCACCTATTCGGACGCGTTGGCGCGGCGATTGCAGGTGATGGACTCGACGGCATTCAGCCTTTGCATGGACAACAAAATGCCGATTATTGTTTTTGACATGGCCGAGGAAGGAAACATCCGCCGGGCGGTGATGGGGGAGCCGGTCGGCACGCTGGTCTCGGATTCCCCGGAGTCGGTCTGATACACTGAGAGAAATGGACACGGACGAAGTATTGTTGGAGACGGAAGCAGCGATGGAGAAAGCGCTGGATTTCATGGGTCACGAATTTTCGACGATCCGGACTGGGAAGGCGTCGCCGTCGCTGGTCGATGGGTTGGACGTCGAGGCCTACGGGTCTTCGATGAAGCTGAAGCAGGTCGCGCTGATCACGGTGCCGGAGCCTCGAATGATCATCATTCAGCCCTTCGATGCGACGACGACGCGAGACATCGAGCGGGCGATCCACGATTCGCGATTGGGGATCAATCCCGTGGTGGACGGAAAGATCATCCGAATTCCGATTCCGGAGCTTTCCGAGGAGCGACGTCGGGATTTGGTGAAGACGGTCAAAGGAATCGGCGAGGAGACGAGGGTGCGAGTGCGCTCGTGCCGACGCGACGCGATGGAGTCCGTAAAAAAGGCGCAGAAGGCGGGTGACATCTCGGAAGATCAGATGCGCACGGCCGAAGACGAGATTCAGAAGCTGACCGATCAATTTAACAAGAAGGTCGAGGACCAGTTCGCCGCGAAGGAAGCGGAAATCATGAAGGTGTGATGGGGTTCGCGACTTTGGCTTTTCGATGCTCGGCTGTTCGCAGGGGTGTCCTCGTGGTGTGCGCGGTGGCGTTGGCGGCGACGGGCTGGGCGCGTGTCGTGCGACCGGCGCCGGATTTCACGTGGATGGGGGTGACTGGCGCTGCGAAGTCACTGAAGTCGCTGGAGGGGCAGCCGGTGGTGCTATTGATCGCGCCATCACCGCGAGACCGGAAATTTCGCTCACAGATTCGGGAGCTGCAGTCGGATTACCAACGGCTGGCGTCGAAAGGATTGGTTTGCTTCGCAGCGTTCACGGAGGAGACGGGTCGCGTGGAGTCGAACATTCCGTTCGTGCTGGCGGCGGACGGTCCGCGGGTGGGGTTCATCTACGACGTGCCAGCGGGGTTTGCGATCGCGATCATCGGACCTGACGGCAATCTCGACTACATCACGAATGAGGTGGTCGCGGGGCAGCGGGTCTTGGACGTGATGAACAACAATGCCGCCATGCAGGAGTATCTGCGCAGGGAATGATGTCGCGGGCGACGAGTTTGCGTCGTCGGGTCGGTAGGCTGAGGGGCCGTGGAAAAGTGACGCTCCCGGGATTTCGAGCGAACGTGGTGACTTGCATGGTGCGGCGAGAGCGCAGATCTGCCGCGATACGTAACCGTGCCGCTACGCTGCCGGGCGTGGTTTTTCCGTGGAATGACGGGGAATGGCACTCGTTTTCCAGCCACTGAGGGAGAAGCGTGGCCAAGAAAAAAACGAGGGTGCCGGTGCACGGTGGGGACGCGGGGCTGACCGGGAATCCGTTTGGAATGCTCGACGGGGCAAGTCTGCCGCCGGGGCCTGAGCTAGATTCCGCTGCCGAGTTGGCTTCAGCGACTGAGGGTGGGGCGACGGGCCGGGTGGTGTTGCGCCGGGAGAAGGCGCGCCGGGGCGGAAAAACGGTGGTCGTGGTTGGATCTTTCGCAGGGGACATCACTGATGATCGTCTGGAGGACCTGGCGAAGCGAGCGAGACAGCAGTGCGGATGCGGGGGGACGGTGCGGAAGCGGGAGATCGAATTGCAGGGTGGTGACAGTGCGAAGGTGAGGGCGTTTTTCGAGGACGAGGGCTTCCGGGTTGCGGGCGTCTGACGCGTGAGACCGAGATTATTGAGAATAAAATTCATCACTGGCGCGTCCGTTAAGAGTGCGTAGGTTAACAACGATGAAAGGATGGATCTCTGCGGCTCTCGCTCTGCTTGCCGTGGTCGGGGGGTTGCGGGGCACGACGTTGGCACCATTTTCGTTCGACGATCAGGTCCGCGATGCCGCCGAGATTTTTCGCGGGCGAGTCGTTGATGTGACCGCCGAGCGTCGCCGGGCTGAGGGGAGGTCGAGAATCTTTACGACCGTAACTTTCGAGGTCCTCGAGACGTTCAAGGGGGCACCCTCTTCACCTCGCCAGTTGGACTTTCTGGGCGGGCGGGTCGGAGACGAGGCGATGATCGTCGAGGGAATGCCGCGATTCGAGAAAGGACAGGAATTGGTTCTTTTCGTTTCGGGTGACAGGGACTTGGTCTGTCCGGTGCTGGGGTGGTCCGAGGGAAAGCTGCCGGTCGAACGAGGAGAAGTTATTCTGCCGGTGCGCGTGCAGGCCGCCGCGACGGCGACGCGTGCTGCGAAGGCCATTCGATCGGACGAGCGCATGTCGCTCGGTGATTTCCAGCGGATGCTGAAGGGACGGATGAGTCAGTTGGGGGTGTCGCAGTGAGAGCGCGACGGCGGGTCGCTCTCGTGGTCGGGTTGGCCCTGACCTGCGTCGGTAGCGCGAAGGCGTTTCGGCTTTCGGGTGAATCTTGGCGTTCGGCGACAATTCCGATGCACCTCCAGCTGGGACCGTCCGGCGGGACGTTGATCGATGGTGCCGAGGATTGGGGGCAATCGGTCGAAAGCGCGTTGGCGATCTGGAATTCGGTGATCCGCTCTTCGACATTTTCGGTGATTCGCGATTCGAATGTGGCGATCAGCTCGGGGAACCGGGTGAACAACGTGTATTTCGACGATAACGTCGACGGGGGAGGGTTCGGCGGTGCCGTCGCGATCACGCTTTATCTGACGAGCGGAAGCTCGATCACCGAAGCGGACGTCATTTTCAACGAAGACTTGAGCTTTAATGCCTACCGCGGTCCTTTGCGGCAAGCGAGCGGGGGGGAAACGCTTTACGACATTCGACGCGTGGCGTTGCACGAATTTGGCCACGTGCTGGGGCTGGATCATCCCGATGTCTTCGGGCAGAACGTGAAAGCGATCATGAATAGCCGGGTGTCGGACATAGATAACCTCCTGGCGGATGATATCGCGGGCGGGCAGGCCATTTACGGGGGAACAACGGTCGCGGAGTTTGGGCAAATTTTCCGCCCTGGGAACCGCAGGGTGACGACGAACAATCGCCGGTTCGTCTTGCGGGGAACGGCGACCCGGGCGGCGGGGGTGAGCCGGGTATTCCTGGAGAACAACCGCTTTCGGAGGCTAGAATTCGAGGCGTCAGGTGTTGCGCGGTGGCGAGCGAGGGTGGACCTCCGTCGCGGTAGAAATCGCGTGAAGGTCTTCGCCGAAAAGCGAAATGGGCGGACCGAGCGAATCGGGACGGTGATCATTCGCTCCCGTCGGCGGTGAGGAGTGTGCGGCGGTCGAAGGCGGGGTGACCGGGTTTGCTTACCCTTCGTAGGAGCCTTCGACGCGTTCGGCGACGTCGCGATAGCCGTAGTCGACTTCGTAGATCTGCTTGAGCGCGTCGATCGACTTCTCTCTGTTGCCCATTTTGTCGTAGAGCAATCCGAGGTTATACATGATGTCCTTCTTGGTGGTGTCCATGGTCAGGAGTTCGCCGGCGGCGTCTTCCAGAGTCTTGGCGGCGAGGTCGAGCATGTTTCGCTCGACGAAGCACTTGCCGAGCAGATTCATCGCCCGCAGGCGGACGTTGGGGTTCTGCCGAGCCTTTTGAAGTTCCGGGACGGCTTCCTTGTATTGTCCAAGATTAATGAGGATTTCGGCCAACTCGAAGCGGAACATGAGATCGGTCGGGTTCCGCTGCACGCGTTGCCGGGCTTCTTCGAGGGCGAGTTCGGCGCGCTGACGTTTGATGTCAGCGAGTTCTTCCTGATAGCGCGGAATTTCTTCGCTCTCGGGATTCTCGGCAATGAAGGTCTCGTATTGGGAAATGCTGGAATCGAATTGTTTGACGCGAAGATCCGAAGCTTTGCGGACGAGGGCGGCGTCGGTGTTGTTGGTCAGACCAGCGGCGTAAGTGAACCAGGTGACGGCGTTCTCGAGGTCGTCCTTCTGTTCGTAGAGCTGGGCGATCTTGCGGGTCGTGTCGACGCTCTCAGGATTCTCTTCGTATTTTCTGCCGAGCTCCGCGAGCTGCTGCTCGATCATCTCGTCGCTGCGAACGACGCGATTCTGCTGCTCCATCGAGACGGCGGCGTCTTTGTCGCGGATGAGATCGCGGTAGGTTGCGTCCTTGTTTTCCCAGCCTCCGCGCTGCATCGACGCGCGGGCGGCGGCGTCTTTGCCGCCCTTGACGGCGACGAGGTCGGCTGGGTTGAGGTCGGTGATTTTCGTGTAGGTATCGACGGCCTTCTCGGGTTGCTCGTGCTTGATGTAATGCTGAGCCAGCTCGTGCATCGTCTTCACATCCTTCGGATTGCCATCGATGATGGTCTCGAGCGCGAAGGCCGCGATTTCCGGCATATCTGCGGCGAGTGCGGCGTCGCGGAGGACTTGGTTGGCGGAGGCACTGTGCGGATCTTCGCCGAGAACCTTCTCGATGGCGTCCATCGCTTCGAGCGGATCTTTCTTGATGAGAGATTTCGCTTTGGAAGAGCTGCCGCCGCCGCTCCCGAACAGTCCCTTCTTGGCGGTCGCCGCCTTCCGGACGGCGGCTTTGCGCGCGAGAATTCGCCCAGGTAAGAAATCGGGCTGTTGTTTGAGCAGGCTTTGCATGAGCTGCACGACGTAGCCGTAGTTTTTCAGCTCCATGGCGCTGACGGCCTTGAGCCACGTCGGGCGGTGGGATTCGGGGAGGTCTTTTTCGGTCTTCACGGTGATGAGAAGCGCGGAGCATGAGCGATGCGGACGCGAGAAGCAATTTCCAACTCGTTCCGGTGTCAGAGCTGACCCGCTTCGGATGGACGGTGGTCGACTTTGACTTTACGGGAACGCCCTGGATCATCAGGGTGACGCGGATGACGGCTTTGGTGGATTTCGATCAGCTCGACATGATCGCGGACGGTTACACGGAGGATTTTGTGGAGATTTATCATGATTTTGAGCAGGACCTGCCGCGGATTTTAGGCGAAGTGCAGGCGGGAATCGACGCGACCGATCCGGTGGCGACGTCTCGGATGGCGCACCAAGCCAAGGGTAGCGCGGCGAACTTCGGCTTCATTGCCTTCACGACGCTGATGGCGGAAATCGAGAGCTTGGCCCGAGATCAGGGTTCGGTCACGGGCGCGGGTGAATTACTGGACCGCGCGCGCGTCGCTTTCGGGCAGTCGATCGCCATGGTGAAAGCCGAGCGCGGAATCTGAGGTGCTTTGCGGCGTCGTTTCGTCGTCGTTTCGGGCTGCGCTGGCCGCTGTCAGCCCAATTTACCAGCGATAGCCTTCGGGCCGACCGTGTCGGCCCAAGAAGCAGCCAGACCGATCCTTCGCGAGGGTGGTGATCGTCTCGAAGAGGGAACTGGCCGATTCTTCCGCGCTGATTTCGGCATTTGGGCCTCCCATCTCCGTCTTGACCCAGCCGGGGCTGATGGCGGTGACGATGATATTTTCGCTGGCAAATTCGGCGGCCATGGCGCGCGTCAGCATGTTCAGCGCGGCCTTCGAAACGGAGTAGGGGTAATAGCTGTAGTCCGCTTTGTCGGCGATGGAGCCAGCGCCGGACGAGACGTTGACGATGCGAGGATGATCGGAACGTCGAAGGGCTGGAAGGAAGGCGCGGGACACGCGGGCGACTCCGGCGACGTTGGTCTCGACGGATTCGGCGAACCAATTCAGATCGAGCGATTCCAAAGTTTCGTCCCCATCTCCGGGGAAGATTGCGGCGTTGTTCACGAGAACGTCCAAGGCGTCATCCTCCAATGCCAAGGCCGCGCGGGCGACGGTGGAGTCGTCGAGGACGTCAATCTCGACCGGTTCGAAATTTGAGAATCGCTTGGCGGCGGCGGACATCGCCGGGGTGTCGAGGTGCCGCGCGCCCGCGAGGACTCGCCAATCGGCGGAGGCAAACGCGATCGCCAGGGCGTGGCCGATGCCGCGGTTGGCGCCGGTGATGAGGACAGTTTTCACGTGGGATGACGTCGACCGCGGGAGGCGGGCGGCAATTAATTAATCAATGATCTTGGCGTTCTCTGGGATCGAAAAGTCCGTCGTGTCGTCCGCCAGGAATTTGATTTCACTGACCTCGGCGTTGCGCATTTTCTCACCGACGACGTCGCCTTCCATGGCGTAGGTCAGGTGCGAAGTCGGGAGAAGAATACCGTCGTATTCAGCCAGGCCTTCGTGAGTGAGCAGCTTCTCCGGTCCCGGTCCGTCCGGCGCAACGATCTTGCTGGTCACGATGTAGCGGACTCCGCGAGTGCGCTTGGTCTCCGGATCGATGAGCGCGATGTAGTAGTCGTCGGGAGTGTCGCCGGTGCCGGCTTCATACGTGACTTTCACTTGGTGGTAGGGCTTTCCGTCGAAATCGATGTCGTCGAGAACCTCGAACTGGGTTCCCGGGTCTGCGAGCACGAATGGAATCCCAACGAAGTAAAATGGCGTGAGTGCCCAGAAGCGCGGCGAGGGTGAAAATTCGGCGTCGCGCGGCTTGATCCAAGCCTTTTCACCGTCCCAGCCGAAGGATACGCCGGGTTGGTCGGGAATGGTGTGGACGGCTCGCGACGACCATTTGTCTACGGTCTGAATGGTGTCTCGTCCAACGTCCGGGCCCTGATCGAGCATCCGGTAGTCCCAGCGGAAGTGCAGTGGTCCGTTTTCAAACCATTTCTGAAGACCGCCGTGAGCGTTCACGGAGTCGAGAATGAGTTGGCCGCCTTCGGAGTCGCCGAGGCGCGTCGTTGATTCCTCGACGCGAGCCTCGATGGCGGAATCGGACGGCTCGGCCTGAACGAAAACGGGGAGTGTGGTGAAGGCGAGGAGAGCAGCGATGGAGATTCTCATGGTCTGTGGTTGATAACGTATCGTTGGTGCCGGGAGCGTGCGTGTGTCGGCGCCATGGCAGATTTGTTCCTTCCGGAAGAGTGATGATCGTGCGGTCTTATTCCGCCGAATTCAGGGGTTGCAAACGTCGGCGGACGGTTCAGCGTGAGCGCGAGATGTCTGAGGTGTTTTGGTGGTCGCTCACGATTTTTTTGATGGTGCTTGGGTTGTTGGGAACGGTGGTCCCGCTGATCCCTGGGTCGATCCTGATCCTGGCCGGAGGAATTTTGTCGCACGTTTTCCTTCACGCTGTCGGCTGGCCGACGTTGATCGCATTGACGGTGCTGATGTTGCTTTCGCAGGCACTCGACATCGTCAGCGGCTCGCTGGGCGCGAAGTGGTTTGGCGCGACGCGTTGGGGCGCGGTCGGTGGGATTCTCGGTGCTATCGTGGGGATTTTCTTCGGATTGATCGGGATTTTCGTGGGGCCGTTGGTCGGCGCGGTGGTCGGTGAGGTGCTGGGTGGCAAGGGGATCCTGCCGGCGGGTCGGTCGGGCTGGGGGACGCTGGTCGGCACGACGGCCGGGATCATCGGCAAATTTGCCGTTGGCCTGATCATGATTGCGTGGTTCCTGGTCGCGGCATTTCTTTGAGACCCGCCCAAACTGATTCCCAGTTTCGATTCCATGCCAGCTTCTATGAAAAATATCTCTCCGTTTTGCGCTGCTGTTGCCGCCCTTCTGTCGATCCAACCTTTGTCGGCGGACATCGTTGGAGATCTGTCGTCCGAGCAGATCAAGAAGCTGAACGCCGGAGAGATGTTGGTTTCTGAAAGCAAGGTCGACGGCGGGGCCTGGCCGAAGGTCTCGGTGACGACCTTGGTCGAGGCGCCCGTGGCGACGTTGACGGCGTTGTTCCGCGACTATGAAGCTGCGCCGTCCTACCAGCCGAACATGGTGTCGGCGACCGTGGTCGACAAGCCTTCTGCTGACGTCGTGGACGTCAAATACGTGTCGAAGCTTCCCGTGATCGGGGAGAATACCAATAAGGTCCGAAACACGTATTCCACTTCGGGAGCTCAATCGATCGTGGAATGGAAGCTCTTGGATTCGACCAGTGCGAACGTTTCCAACGGTTCGATGGTGGTCGAGGCTTTCGAAGGCGGGTCGGTGCTGCGCTACGAGAATTACGTCGAGCCGAAGTCCAAGCTTGCCGTGCTTGCCAAGGGGGCGGCCCTTGGGGAGGCCAAGAAGACGGTTAGGCAGATCAAAGCCGAGGCCGAGAAGCGGGCAAAGTAGTCCCAGCGACAGCCGAGCCTGATTTTTATCGAGAATTCCATTGCGTTGCGGCGGTTCGTCGCTATTCTCCCCGGTCCCATGCCAAAGTCCATCGCACGTAGCAAAACGAGAAAAGCAGTGGCGAAACGGTTCAAAGTGACCGCTTCGGGCAAGGTTTTGCGCACGAAAGCCGGGCGGCGGCACTTGCTTTCCTGCAAGTCTGCCAAGCAAAAGCGCAACCTGGCTAAGCGCGGTCTGGTCGCCGATGGCGACATGGACAAGGTCAAACTGAATCTGCCTTTCTCGTAACTCACATCGATCCCTCGGTCTTTCCGGCAATCGCCGGAATACGGAACAGACGAGGCCCGGGATCCGAAACTTAAAACAGTCCGTTCCAAAGGGGGTCCCGCGTCACAGCGGGATTTTTTGACAAATGCCAAGAGCAACCAATGCTCCAGCCAGTCGGGCTCGCCGCAAGCGGGTCATCGAATCAGCCAAAGGATACCGCGGTCGCCGCTCGAAGCTCTTTCGCTACGCGAAGGATGCGACGATGAAGGCGAAATACTGGGCCTACCGCGACCGGAAGACCCGCAAACGCACGTTTCGTGCGCTTTGGATCAACCGTTTGAACGCGGCGGTTCGCGCTCAGGGCCTGACTTACAGCCGCTTCATCGAAGGGCTCAGCCACGCCGGAATCTCGCTGGATCGGAAGATCCTCGCGGACATGGCCGTGAACGACGAGGCGACCTTCGCCGTGATCGTCAAGAAGGCTACCGACGCGCTCGAGAGTAAGAAGGCGGCTTGACGGCCTGATTATCGCGAGGGAGCTTCGGCTCCCGCGCTGGTCCCATGGAAGCTGAGATGGACGCCCTTCGCGGCGAGGCGCTCGACGCGATCGACGGATCCGCCACGGCGGAGGCTCTGGAAGCCGTCCGGGTCCGATTCGTTGGGCGATCCGGTGCGCTCACGAAGCTGAGCGAGCGGATGCGTGAGGTTCCGAAAGAGGACAAGCCTCGGATCGGTAAGGCGCTCAACGAGCTCCGGACTGCGGTGAATTCCGCGCTGGATGCGCGGGTCGCCGAAATGGAAGCCGCGAAAGACGCGGCCGCCTTGGAGGGTGTCGACGTCACGCTGCCGGGGGTGCGTCCTGAATTGGGTTCCCTTCATCCACTGACGACGTTGCAGGATCGAGCGGTCCGGATCTTTCGACGAATGGGATTTTCGCTCGCGGCAGGTCCTGACATCGAGACCGAGTGGCATTGCTTCGACGCTCTGAACACCCCGCCGGACCACCCGGCGAGGAACGAGCAGGATACCTTTTTCCTTCCGGATGGCCGGGTGATGCGCACGCACACGTCGACGGTGCAGGTCCGGGTGATGGAGAGCACACCGCCACCCGTGCGAATCATTGCGCCCGGCGCGGCTTACCGTCGGGACGAGGTCGATGCGACGCACCTCGCGCAGTTCACCCAGATGGAAGGACTTTACGTCGCCGAGCGAGTGACCCTCGCTGATCTCAAGGGAACGTTGGAATTTTTCTTCACTGAGCTGCTGGGCCCGAAGACGCAGATTCGGTTTCGTCCTCATTTTTTTCCGTTCACGGAACCGAGTTACGAGATCGACATTCGAGCCGACGTGCTGGGCGGGAAATGGATGGAGCTGGCTGGCTGCGGAATGGTCGACCCGGCGGTGTTCCAGCGAATCTGCGAAAAGCGCATGGATTCCGTTTACGACCCGGAGCGCGTGACCGGGTTTGCGTTTGGATTCGGGCTTGATCGCCTTGCGATGAACCTGACGGGGATCTCGGATATCCGGATGCTCGTCGAGAACGACCTCCGGTTCTTGAAACAATTCTGAGCGATGAAGATTTCCGTCAATTGGCTCAAGGAATACGTCGACTACGTCGACTCGCCCCCGGAACTGGCCGAGCGTCTGACGCTGGCAGGTTTGGAGGTCGAAGAGATTTCCGAGCACGGCGCGGACTTTCCGAACGTCGTCGTTGGTCAGATCCTTGCTTCGGAGCCACATCCGAACGCTGATCGCCTGAGCGTGTGTCGCGTCGATGATGGTAGCGGTGAGCCACGGCAGATCGTCTGCGGCGCGAAGAATTACCGCGTCAACGACAAGGTTCCGGTTGCCTTGCCGGGTGCGGTGCTGCCGGGAGACTTCAAGATCAAGGTCGGGAAACTCCGCGGGGTCGAGAGCGAGGGGATGCTGTGCAGCGCGAAGGAACTCCTTTTGGCGGACGATGCGGATGGTCTCCTGATCCTGCCGCCCGACGCGAAAGTCGGTGCGGAAATTGCCAGCCTTTACCCGGCGGATTCCGTCTTTGAGATCGAGATCACGCCGAACCGCCCCGATTGGCTGAGCCACCTCGGAGTCGCCCGAGAGGTCGCGGCGTTGACCGGGTCGGAGCTGAAGCGCCCGGACGTGGCAGAGGTTCCCACCGCTAACGACGAAGCTCTTGCGGCAATCGCGGATTCGGAAATTTGTTCGCTCTACACGGTGCGTCGCATCAGCGGTGTGAAGGTTGGTGCGAGTCCGGATTGGCTGCGGACTCGACTCGTGGCCGTGGGTTTGCGGCCGATCAACAACGTCGTCGACGTCACGAATTACGTGATGTTCGAGCTGGGGCAGCCGCTCCACGCTTTTGACGCAGCGAAGATCGCCGGAGCCCTGACCGCGCGGGTTGCGGTGGAGGGTGAGACGATCCAGGCGTTGGATGGTGCCAAACACGAACTTCGGGGCGGAGATTCGGTGATCGCCGATGCGACGGGTCCGGTGGCGATCGCGGGCGTGATCGGTGGTGAACCTTCGAGCGTAACGGAGTCGACGACGGAGGTGCTGCTCGAGAGTGCGTGTTTCAGCGCGACGCGGGTCAGGCGGACCGGGCGTGAGCTGGGGATCTCGACGGAGTCGAGTTATCGGTTCGAGCGCGGGGTTGACGTCGGGTCGGTGTTGACCGCGTCGTCGAGGGCGGCAACGCTCATCGCCGAATTAAGCGGTGGAACGTTGGAGGAGCCTGTCGTGGTGGCGGGCGACGTGCCGATCGAGCGGCGGGTTGTGGATCTCCGCTACAACCGGTGCCGCGCGTTGCTGGGTTCGACGATCGGAAACGACGAAATCGATCAGGTGCTCACGGCCCTCGGTCTCGAGAAGACGTCGCGCGACGGGGCGGCGGCGACGTGGGCCATCCCTGGCTTCCGTGGCGACTTGACCCGCGAGGTCGATTTGATCGAAGAGGTGATTCGGTTATCCGGAATCGAGAAGCTGGTGGGGACGGTCAGCGGTATGCCGGCGGCATCTTCGACGGCAGATCACGATTATGATGACGCGATGGAGCTGCGTCACCGGCTGCGCGGGGAGGGCTTCAGCGAAGCGCGAACCGGGACGCTCGTGGCGGGAGAGGAAGATCCCGATCTGATGCGACTGCGGAATCCGATTGGCTCGGATCAGGCGACGCTGCGGGGCAGCATGATCGACGCGCTCCTGGCGGCGGCTCGTCGTAATATCAATCACGGCGTGTCTTCGATCCGGATGTTCGAGATTGGACAGGTTTTTTCAACGGGGGAAGAAGAGGAGCTGGGGAAGATCGCCTTCGTGATGACCGGGCCCCGGGCGCAGTCGAGTTGGCGGGATGGTGAGCACCGGGCGTTTGATTTGTATGACCTGAAGGGCGTCATCGAGGCGTTGGTGCCGGGGGTGGCGTGGAAAGCGTCGGAGGATCCGCGGTGCGGTTTGGCGGTCGAGCTGATCGTGGGTGGATTCGTAGCCGGCTTCGCCGGGCAGCTGTCGCCGGCGGCAGCACGGGACCTCGATGCGAAGGACCCCGTGATGATCGCCGAAGTCCGGCTCGACTGTCTCGAGGTGGCGTCGTCTCGAAAACGGATGGTGCGAGCGATTGGAAAATTCCCAGCCGTGTCTCGTGACATTGCGGCGATCCTGCCGACCGAGATCGCGTGGGCTGAGGTGGAATCTTGCGTGCGCGGGGCTCGTGAGGAGTTGCTGGAATCCGTGCATTTGTTCGACGTCTTCGCTGATCCGTCGGGTGAAAAGCTCGACGCAAGTCGCAAGTCGTTGGCCTTCTCCTTGACTTTCCGGTCGGCGGAGCGAACGCTCACGACAGACGAGATCAACGCCGTTTGTGATCGTCTGAAGTTGCGAATGAGATCCGAGCTGCCGATCGAGATTCGCGAGTAGATCTTTTCGAAAATTTTTTTGCGGTCGGGTGATTCCGACCGTTGGATTTGCCCTGCTGTGTTCGAGATTGGTGCGTGAACTCCCGGTCCGATGTACAGCATTAGGGGGCTTGTCGTGCGGAGCATATGTCCGGCCTTAGTTGGACTTCAGCGCTTCGTTCGTGGTCACCCGCCGTTTCCAAGAGGGAACGGGAAACACGCCGAACGGCACGTGCGGGGCAATTTTTTTTAGTGGGCGGGTCGGTGCCCGACCATTCACCGCTTTTTTGCGGTTATTTCACGGGACGTTCATCGTTCGTTCACAAGCGCGCGTCATGGTGCACGAGTGATCCGACAATTCCGATCCCTGTTGCGGGGTGACACCGAAGGTCTGCTCGAGTGGATGGATGGGCAGGGAGTCCGATGGCTCGTGGCGTGCGGCGTCGTTACGGCGGTGGGGTGCGGGGCCTACGGGACCACGATTGGATTGTGGCGGGATGGCACGCAGTCGATCTTCACGGCGATCAAATTTCCGCTGCTTGTCTTTCTGACCTGCGGCGGCAACGCACTGTTGAATGGGGCACTCGGGTTGGTGCTGGGAAGCGGTCTGGGGTTTCGGCAGACAACGGCGGCGATCCTGATGAGTTTCGCCGTGGCGGCGCTCGTCTTGGCGGCGTTTGCGCCCTTGATGTTGTTTCTGCTGTGGAACACGCCGCCGTTGGTCGACGGGAATTCGAAGGTGGGTCACAGCGTGACGCTGTTGGCGCACGTGGTCGTGATCGCCTTCGCGGGATTTGTCGGAAACCGTTGCCTGTATTCGCTCTTGAAAAGCGTCTGCCCATCCCGCGCTGCGGCACGGGTCGTCCTGCTCGGTTGGCTGGCCGGAAATCTTCTTTTGGGGAGTCAGCTTTCCTGGGTGCTCCGACCTTTCATCGGGAGTCCAAATCTTCCGGTCCAGTTTCTCCGCGACGATCCGATGCGTGGAAATTTCTTCGAGGCCGTCGCCCGAGCGGTCCAATTGCTCACCTCAAACTGAAACCAACGAAGAAGAACCATGAATGAACCCAAACCTGACCAGCCGAATCATCCTGACTGCGATCGAACACCGCAAAATCAACGCTACAATCTCCAACCCCTGGCCGGGCCACCTGGAGCGATGACCGTCGTCGAGGCCTTGTTGAAGCGGCCGGGACAAATTCTATTCGAGCTGAACGGCAGCCGTGTCGGAGCGGTCGTCGCGGCGATGCTCCTACCAACGATCGTGGGGTTATTGATTTACGGCGTGGTGGCGGGGAGTCTGACGGGCGGGGCGCAGCTCTGGATCGCCCCAGTGAAAATCGTCGCGGGCACGTTCGTGGCGGCCGTCATCTGCTTGCCGAGCCTCTACATCTTCCTTTGCCTGAGCGGGGCGGACGTCGGTGCCAGGGCGGTCGCCGGCATTCTCGCCGCGACGGTGGCGGTCTCGGCACTGCTTTTAGTCGGATTTGCTCCGGTCGCTTGGGTGTTCTCTCAATCCACCGATTCGGTGGCCTTCATGGGTGCGCTACACCTCGTCTTCTGGCTTGTCGCCGTGACCTTCGGTCTGCGGCTGCTCGGTGACGCTGGGCGATCGATCTGGGGTGGCGGCCGGGGTGGGCTTGGGGTCTGGATGATTCTCTTCGTCGTGGTGTCGCTTCAGATGATGACGGCACTACGGCCCATCATTGGTCACTCGGACACCTTGCTCCCGACTGAGAAGCGCTTTTTCCTCGCTCACTGGGTGCGGACTTCGAGTGCCGACCGGTGACGGCCGATTCTCTAGTTGGTGACTCGCACACTCGTGCCGAGTTTCACCCGCTGGTAAAACAACGGCGCAATGTCCTGCGGCATCCGAATGCATCCGTGAGAGGCGGGATAGCCCGGGAGGTGTCCGACGTGCATGCCGACCCCGGTCCACGTCATCCGCATGAAATACTGCATCGGAGCGCCGCGAAATGACGTGCCGCTCGGCGCGGAGTCGATGCGAGTGCTGACGCCGGAGCGGACGATCTCGCCACGGCTGTTAACGAAGCTGCCGTAGATGTTGGAGCGATGGTCGGCGTTTTTCTGGAGGATGGTGAAGGTGCCTTTGGGCGTCATCCCAGCGCTTTTTCCGGTCGAAATCGGCGTGTCGATGGCGACTTCATCTCCGACCATTAGATAGGCACGTTGCTTGCTGAGCGAAATAACGACGTGGGTGTTGCTTTGATTTGCGCGATCAAGGACCCGAGGGACTGTCTTGGGTTGCGCCTGCTTCGAGATGAGTTCCTGCGCAGGTTTTTGACTTCGCGGAGCGGGTGGCCGGGACGTGCGGGATGACGAATTTGAAGAGTCAGAGTCGGACCTCGATGGTTCGAGATTGCGAACGGCTGGGAAGCGAGAACGCGGCTGGGCGTCGGCGACGGATATCAGGAGGAAGCTGCCGAGGAGGCCCAGGGCGGTGGGGAATTGGTTCGAATCAGAAGTAAAAAATCGCATCGCTCTTGAGTGTGAGGCTATGGGGAGGGACACTACGCCACCCGTCTTGAAAAAGGAACCCTCAACCAATTTCTTCCGCACTCCTAGCTTTCGTCTGAGGAATGGGCGCACTTTTGTTGCTTTCGCTCTGAGTAGCTTCTTGATCTGCGGATCGCGGGCGGACATCAATCTGCCGTCTCCACCCCCGCCGCAGCCGGTGGCGCAGAGCGTCACAGTTTACGAGGGGGAGTCCGTCGACATCCCGCTCAGCGGGGTCAGTCGCACGGGGCTGCAACTGCGTTTTTTGATTCGGAGTCAGCCCTCGCTCGGAGGTCTTTCGACCGTTCGGAAGGTTGATCGTTCGAATGGAGTGATCACTTACACCCATGATCCGGCACGTGGCGTGGGGCCGGATTCTTTCCGCTACGCGGTGCAGGTGCCTCGGTCCGGTGTTTCGACGCCAGCGGAAGTGTCGGTCTCAGTCGTCGAGCGTCCGCCGGCCTTCGAAGCACCCGCGCGGCTTGAGTTTCCGGACGTCGAGATTGGCGGGGCGGCGGTGGAGATTCTCGAGCTTGCCAACTCCGGGGGCGGATCGTTATCGGGTCGGGTCGAAGTTCCGAAACCCTGGTCGCTGCCGACCGGGAACGGCTCCTACTTGCTCGCGCCTGGTGAAGTCGCGCGGATCGCGATCCGCTTCGAGCCGACGGCACCGCGAAACGTGGAGGGATCGGCCACCTTCTCCCACGACCCGGTTCGGAAGCTCGGCTTGAGCGGTCGCGGTTTCACGCCGATCGAAACGGCGCCCAACCGGGTGGAATTACGCGCGGAGGAAGACCGCGAAGTGCGAGCGGGGATCCTCATCGTGAGGAACGTGAGTGACGAGGAGCGTGAATTGACGATCGAAGCGCCTCGAGAAGTGCTGGTGCAGGAATCCGTCATCGTCGGGCCGGGTGCCGAGACCGAAGTTGCTCTCCAGACGCGAGCAGGATTCTTGGGAGCGCTGGACACGTCGTTGACGCTTCGAAGTGGGAGGCTCGAGCTGGTCGTCCCGATGACGGTCTTCGCGTCCCCCGCAAAACTCGTCGTAAATCCCGCCGGGCCATTCGATCTCGGTTCGCCGAAAGCGGGAGAATCTGTCCGTCGCAAAATCACGGTCCGGAACGATGGGGGTTCTGCTGCCGAGATTGCCGCCGTTGTCTCGGGAGCCGTCCGCGTGTCCCCTGATCCCGCCTTGCAAACGATCCCGGCGGGTGGGGCGCGAGAGTATGAATTGACTTTTTCGCGCACGCTTCCCGGGCCGATTGCGGAGGAGGTCGTGCTGCGGGGCGGGATCTCGTCGGTGCGTTTGAACCTAACCGGGGAGGTTGTCTCGGTGCTGCCGTCTCCAGGAAGTCGCGGGATTGCCTCGATCGGGGCGGACGGCGTCTCGCGGCAGACTCGAAGCTCGATTCCGCCGGTCGAGGAGATCGGAGTTTCTCGACTCACCAAAACTGAAATGGACCTCGTCTGGGACGTTCCGTCGGGAGAAATCGATCGGTTCGATTTGTATCAACGCAAGATCACCTTCGGGCGCGATGGGGTGGCGCGACTCGTTTGGAAGCCATTGCAGGAGGTGGAAATCGAGCGGGGTGCCGAGACGGCGAGCACGAAGCTTGTCGGCCTGCACGCCGGGGAGCGGGTGACGCTTTCGCTCGTCGCAGTCACCGCGAGCGGTGAAGAGTCTCCGGCTTCCCCGCCGTTTGAGATCGCAACCCGACCGCCAGGTTCATGGCGAATCCCCTGGTCGCTGGTTGGGATTATGGTGTTTGCGGGTTGCGTTTATCTGATCATCCGCGAACGCCTCCGCGTCCGGCGTGAGTTCGCTGAGCAGGATGCCGCGGCGGAACGCCGGATGCACATTTGAGGTCACGGAAGATTCGATGATCCGCATGACCTCCGGTGACCTCAGAGCCGAGCTGGAACGACTGGATCGCCGACCGTATCCAGCCTACAAGGATCTCAGGGATGTCGTCGTGGTATTCCAGGAGCCCGTCGAGTGGGAGCTTCGGTTCGACCGCATTCAGGGCGATCCTTTCGCGGCCCCGTCCTGGGTGGCACTTCGCGTTCGGCAGGACGTCTCTGGGTTTCCCGCCAATGCCGTGGACGGTCGGGCGAGAAGAATTGGCGTCGAAAACCTCATCGCCCATCGCCTCGGACAGATCTGTCGGGAGTTTTCGAGCCGGTCCGGGTCTGGGCGATCGGGACTGATCGATATCGATGCGCCTGGACAGGAAGTGATCGCGCGCACGGCGGTCCGGTTGATCGATGGTTCGTGGGAAGCTCGCCTGAGTGTCGGGTTGCCGGGGGACGGACGCCGCATCGCGGGCTGCGCTGCCGATCGACTTTTAAGAGACCGGCTCGGCCAGATCGTCGCAAGGGCGTTGCTCGCCACAGCGTGGGATCCCGAAGAGATCCGACTGGCCGCAAATACCAACGAAGATGCGGAAGCGCTCCGCGCTGGTCTGCGGAAGCGGCGCTTGGTCGGGTTTGTCGCGGACGGCGCGATCCTGCCGCGAGCGGGTGGCAATTTGCAGACGCCCCTCTTTGTGGAACGCGCTGAGCCTTTTGTCAGCCCACCAAGTCTCCGGGTGACGCTCTCAACCCCCAACGCCGGTGCGGTTAGCGGAATGGGGATTCCGGAAGGCGTCACGCTGATCGTCGGGGGCGGGTTTCACGGCAAGTCGACCTTGCTCGGAGCCCTCGCGCGTGCTGTTTACAATCACCGAAGTGGCGATGGTCGCGAGCGCGTTGTCTGCCGGGCCGACGCCATGAGTATCGAAGCGGAGTCGGGCCGGAGTGTGGCCGGAGTCGATATTTCGCCATTCATCTCGAACCTTCCGGACAAAAGCGACACCCGGCAGTTCTCGACCGAAAACGCGTCTGGCTCGACGTCGCAGGCTGCCGCCATCGTGGAAGCGCTCGAATCGGGTTCGAGGCTATTGCTGATCGACGAAGACACGGCGGCAACGAATTTCATGGTCCGCGACCGTCGAATGCAGGCCCTCGTGAGCTACGATCGGGAGCCAATCACGCCGTTCGTCGACCGCGTTCGGGAGATGTGGATCGACCACGGCATCTCAACGCTCCTCGTGTTGGGGGGATGCGGAGACTACTTTGAAGTCGCCGATACCGTCATCGCGATGGATGCCTACCGGCCCTGCGAACGGACGGTGGAGGCGAAAAGAATCGCGGAGCAACACCCAACCGGGCGTGACCGGCGAGTTTCAACGTGGCCCGAGCGGACCGAGGAGCGCGCGTTAGACCTAGGTTCTATCAGAGTCTCCCGCGGGAACCGGACCGTTCACAGCCGGGCGCATCGGACTGGTATCGTCGAGATTGGCGATGCGGAGATCGATCTCTCGGCCCTTCATCAAATCTTGCATCCCGCCCAAGCTCGGGCGTTGGCGGCAGCAATTGCCTGGCTGGGATCGTCCGCTCGCTTGGAAGGTGCTCAGACCGTGCAAACGATCCTGGAAGAGGTGGGTCGAATCACCGGACAGCAAGGATTCGTCGAACCTGAGACCGATAAGCGGGGAGATCTAGCGGAGTTTCGCACCCTCGATTTCATGGCCGCGTTGAACCGTCTTCGTGGCTTTCGAGCCCTTAAGTCGCCGGAATGATCGGTGATTCGGTTAGAATTGGCCTGTTTATCTGCGTCGTAGCGATGAGATCGCCGGCTGGAAGGGATTAATTGTCGATCGCGTCATCCGCGTGAACCCCCACAGAATGGCCGTCTCCGGGCGATCAGGGAGCGGCGGACAAACTTTCTGAGATTTTTTGCAAAAAACCATTGACCCTCAGAGGAAGTTTGATACTTTGCTCCTCCCACGCAGCACCGGACTCCGGTGAGTGTGAGGCGAAGTTCTCTCGGGCGGATGCTCTGCTCCGAAGCTTGAAACTCCTATCAGGGTCGACTGACCCCAGGAGACAAGCAGCGGAAAAACAGCGCTCCGATCACGAAGTTGATATTTACAAAGTCTGAATCTGATTTTCGAACACACGGCCGATTGGTCGCGAAAATTCAGAACGTAAATTTATACAAGAAGCAAATTCAGTAAAAACTGAATTGTGCGTTCTTCTGTCGATTTAGATTTAATCAAAAATTGGCGACCCATTCCAGGTCTGCGATCTCATCGCAGATCGGAAATATATGGATAGCTAGAAATTTTCCATCGTCTTAGCAGACGGTGGGCAAATTCTTTTCGGAGAGTTTGATTCTGGCTCAGAACGAACGCTGGCGGCGTGGATAAGACATGCAAGTCGAACGATTAAACTCCTTCGGGAGATATAAAGTGGCGAACGGGTGCGTAACACGTGAGCAACCTGCCCAAAAGTTGGGGATAGCTCGCCGAAAGGCGAATTAATACCGAATGTGGTTAAGGAAGACATCTTCCCTAAACTAAAGCCGCAAGGCGCTTTTGGATGGGCTCGCGGCCTATCAGCTTGTTGGTGAGGTAACGGCTCACCAAGGCTATGACGGGTAGCTGGTCTGAGAGGACGACCAGCCACACTGGGACTGAGATACGGCCCAGACACCTACGGGTGGCAGCAGTCGAGAATTTTTCGCAATGGGCGCAAGCCTGACGGAGCGACGCCGCGTGAAGGATGAAGGTCATTAGATTGTAAACTTCTGTCATGCGAGAACAAGAAAGTGATAGTATCGCAAGAGGAAGGGGCGGCTAACTCTGTGCCAGCAGCCGCGGTAATACAGAGGCCCCAAGCGTTGTTCGGATTCATTGGGCGTAAAGGGTGCGTAGGCGGTGTCGCAAGTCGAATGTGAAATCCCGGAGCTCAACTCCGGAACTGCATTCGATACTGCGGCACTTGAGGATTGTAGGGGAGAGTGGAATTCACGGTGTAGCAGTGAAATGCGTAGATATCGTGAGGAAGACCAGTGGCGAAGGCGACTCTCTGGGCAACTCCTGACGCTGAGGCACGAAGGCTAGGGTAGCGAACGGGATTAGATACCCCGGTAGTCCTAGCAGTAAACGGTGCACGTTTGGTGTGGGAGGATTCGACCCCTTCCGTGCCGGAGCTAACGCGTTAAACGTGCCGCCTGGGAAGTACGGTCGCAAGATTAAAACTCAAAGAAATTGACGGGGGCCCGCACAAGCGGTGGAGTATGTGGCTTAATTCGATGCAACGCGAAGAACCTTACCTGGCCTTGACATGTATCATGAAAATCGGTGAAAGCCGGTGACTGCCCTCACGGGTGATGGGGATACACAGGTGCTGCATGGCTGTCGTCAGCTCGTGTCGTGAGATGTTGGGTTAAGTCCCGCAACGAGCGCAACCCCTGTGAACTGTTGCTAATCCGCAAGGATGCACTCTGTTCAGACTGCCCTGTGAAACGGGGAGGAAGGTGGGGACGACGTCAAGTCAGTATGGCCCTTACGGCCAGGGCTGCACACGTACTACAATGCCAACTACAGAATGATCCGAGACCGCGAGGTGGAGGAAATCCCTAAAAGTTGGCCCAGTTCGGATTGTAGGCTGCAACTCGCCTACATGAAGCCGGAATCGCTAGTAATGGCGCATCAGCTACGGCGCCGTGAATACGTTCCCGGGCCTTGTACACACCGCCCGTCACATCATGGAAGTCGCTTGTAGCCGAAGTGCGTGCGCTAACCGCAAGGAGGCAGCGCCCTACGCTATGAGTGGTAACTGGGATGAAGTCGTAACAAGGTAGCCGTAGGGGAACCTGCGGCTGGATCACCTCCTTTCTAAGGAGAAAGCAAATACCCTCTCGCAAGTTTGTATCGCGATGGTGTTTTGCAGGTCGACCGCTAACCTCTCGTTATAATGACGAGAACATGCGGTTAAACCCCGAAGAGCGAAAGCTCGGAGGGTTCTTGATCAGCAGATAGAACGCACAATTCAGTTTTTACGAAAGCTTCTTGAAACCGCGGGCCCACAGGCCCCGGCCTCACCCTGGGGGTATAGCTCAGTTGGTAGAGCGCCAGCTTTGCAAGCTGGATGTCCGGGGTTCGAACCCCCGTGCCTCCACGGCCGCTCCGCGGCTTGTTGAGTGTTTTTTGTTGAGTGTTGAGAGGCATGAAGTTCCACTCAACTTTCAGCACTCAACTCTCAACCAATCACGGGCCTGTAGCTCAGTTGGTTAGAGCATGCGCTTGATAAGCGCAGGGTCACTGGTTCGAGTCCAGTCAGGCCCACCATTCATACGTTTTGAATTTTCCCGACACTTCGGGCTGGTCGAAAACCAGTTCAGAATGTCTGGTTCCGGGTTCGACCCGGGACAGGTTCTTTGACATCCGCATATAGGGCAAATAATGCAACTTCAAATGCTGAGTAAAGCGAGTTGCGATGATGGTTTTGCCATCGTCGCTTCACAGAAGTAACAAGAGATTTTTATAATCTCAGAATAGAATAAGCTACTAAGGGTGCATGAAGGATGCCTTGGTGCCAACAGGCGATGAAGGACGTGATAAGCTGCGATAAGCTTCGGGGAGCGGCAAATACGCTATGATCCGGAGACCTCCGAATGGGATAACCCCTTCCGTTTAATAACGGTTGACTCCATCTTGAATACATAGAGGTGGTAGAGCGAAACCTGGTGAAGTGAAACATCTCAGTAACCAGAGGAAAAGAAAAAGAAATTGATTCCGTAAGTAGTGGCGAGCGAAAGCGGAACAGCCCAAACCGGGAAGCTTGCTTCCCGGGGTTGTAGGAGCCCGACGTGGCAGTTCAACGATTAGGTGAAGCGTGTGGAAAAGCGCTCCATAGAAGGTGACAGACCTGTAACCGAAAATCCGAGAACGCCTAGGGAATTCCTGAGTAATGCGGCACACGTGAAACGCCGCATGAATCCACGCCGACCACGGCGTAAGGCTAAATACTAGTTGGCGACCGATAGTGAACAAGTACCGCGAGGGAAAGGTGAAAAGTACCGCTGCGAGCGGAGTGAAATAGTACCTGAAATCATGCACCTACAAGGTGTCAGAGCCCGCAAGGGTGATGGCGTGCCTTTTGCTTAATGAGTCTGCGAGTTAGTGTTTGTGGCAAGTCTAAGCCCTTCTGGGGTGGAGGCGAAGCGAAAGCGAGTCCGAAATGGGCGAATAGCTGCGGGCACTAGACCCGAAGCGGAGGTGATCTACCCATGGCCAGGTTGAAGCGACAGTAACATGTCGTGAAGGACCGAACCGGTGTATGTTGAAAAATGCTCGGATGAGCTGTGGGTAGGAGCGAAAGACTAATCAAACCCCGTGATAGCTGGTTCTCTCCGAAATCTATTGAGGTAGAGCCTCAAGTGCTGACCTGCGGAGGTAGAGCACTGGATGAACTAGGGCCCATACCCGGGTACCGAATTCAATCAAACTCCGAATGCCGCAGGGTGTAACTTGGGAGGCAGTCCGTGTGGGATAAGCTGCACGGTCGAGAGGGAAACAACCCAGATCAGCAGCTAAGGTGCCAAAATACCGCTCAGTGGAAAGGATGTGGAGTTACTTAGACAGTGAGGATGTTGGCTTAGAGGCAGCCACCATTTAAACAGTGCGTAATAGCTGACTCATCGAGTGATTCTGCGCCGAAAATGATTGGCGATAAGCGGTATACCGAAGCTCTGGATGGCTCCACTTTGTGGAGTCGTGGTAGGAGAGCGTTGCCAGCGCATTGAAGCCGTCGGGTAACCGTAGGTGGAGTGCTGGCAAGTGAGAATGCAGACATGAGTAGCGATAAGACAGGTTAAATTCCTGTCCGCCGTAAACCCAAGGTTTCCTGGGGAAGGTTCGTCCTCCCAGGGTTAGTCGGGACCTAAGTCGAGGCCGAAGGGCGTAGGCGATGGAAAGCAGGTTTAATATTCCTGCACCTCCGACATTTTAGCCGGAAGGACGCGTGCATGGAGACGGGCGAGGTGATGAATGTCCTCGTCCCGCAAGGGGATGTGGAGGCTTCGGCCAGAGCAGATCCGTTAAAATGTGCGCCAAGAAAAGTTCCGGTGTATACTAAGGAGCCCGTACCCTAAACCGACACAGGTGGGTGGGTAGAATATACCAAGGCGCGTGAGTGAAACCTCGTTAAGGAACTCGGCAATATAGCCCCGTAACTTCGGAAGAAGGGGCGCCACCCTCGGGTGGTCGCAGTGAAATGGGTCAACCGACTGTTTAGCAAAAACACAGCACTCTGCTAAGTCGTAAGACGATGTATAGGGTGTGACACGTGACCAATGCGGAAAGATTAAGGCAAGGGGTTAGTCGTAAGACGAAGCTCTGAACCCAAGTCCCCGTGAATGTCGGCCGTAACTATAACGGTCCTAAGGTAGCGAAATTCCTTGTCGGGTAAGTTCCGACCTGCACGAATCGTGTAACGAGTTGACCGCTGTCTCAACGAGGAGCTCAGCGAAGTTGTAATGGCGGTGAAGATGCCGCCTGCCCGCAGAAGGACGGAAAGACCCTATGCACCTTTACTGTACGCTGTCACTGTTGTTTCGATTTTATTGCTTAGAGTAAGTGGGAGACTTTGATCCGACCCTTTCGGGGGCCGGTGAGTCGCCAATGAAACACCACCCTATGAGATTGGAACATCTAACCCCATGCCGTTATCCGGCTGGGAGACCATGGCAGCCGGTCAGTTTGACTGGGGCGGTCTCCTCCCAAAGAGTAACGGAGGAGTACGAAGGTTGGCTCAATCTGGTTGGCAATCAGATGACGAGTATATGGATATAAGCCAGCTTGACTGCGAGACTGACAAGTCGAGCAGGTACGAAAGTAGGTCCAAGTGATCCGGTGGTTGAATGTGGAATTGCCATCGCTCAACGGACAAAAGGTACGCTAGGGATAACAGGCTGATCCTGCCCAAGAGCTCATATCGACGGCAGGGTTTGGCACCTCGATGTCGGCTCATCACATCCTGGGGCTGAAGAAGGTCCCAAGGGTTCGGCTGTTCGCCGATTAAAGTGGTACGCGAGCTGGGTTCAGAACGTCGCGAGACAGTTCGGTCCTTATCCTCTGTGGGCGCAGGAGAGTTGAGGGGTTCAATCCTTAGTACGAGAGGACCGGGATTGACGAACCTCTGGTGTTCCAGTTGTCACGTCAGTGGCATTGCTGGGTAGCTATGTTCGGAAAGGATAAGCGCTGAAAGCATCTAAGCGCCAAGCCTCTCCCAAGATGAACTCTCCCTGAAGAGTCGTGGTAGACCACCACGTTGATAGGTCACGGGTCGAAGCGCAGTAATGTGTGTAGCTCAGTGATACTAATACTCGTTCGGCTTTTATATTCTGAGCTTTTGCTCAGCATTATAGCGAAGTAACTGCGGAATTTGCTCAATATGCGGATGTCAGAGAACCTGTGTGGTTCTTTGACTGAATGACGGAAGAATCGTCAGAAATCCGGTTTATAGACAGGTGTGTCTATTAGTCGTCTTCTGGTGATCCTTGCACAGTGGTCCCACCCGTTCCCATCCCGAACACGGAAGTGAAACGCTGTAGCTCCGATGGTAGTGCATCTCTAGGTTGTGCGAGAGTAGGTCGTTGCCAGTAATATGCCCGACTCATGGGAAACCGTGAGTCGGGCTTTTTTTTAGTTTTTCGCCTGAGCTTCCGATTGGCGGTTGGTGGCCTTTTCGGAATTTAGGTCATGCTCGTCGAGGGCTTGGATCGCTTGCCTGTGTCGGGATTTACTGACCTGTTTCGCGTGGCGTTCGCTTGCTCTGCCGCACTCGTCGCGTTGGAACGATGAAGATCTTGTTAAAGCTTCTTCGCTCAACAATCCGTAAAACCTTTTGATCTAGTCTAGAGCGTTTGGAGTCGGACGGCGTCAAGTTGACCCAGGGTTGAACGGTTTTACCAAATCCGGATTTTGCTAAATCGCAGACAGCGTGTGAAGTCAGCGGAAATTGTTTGAGGTCTCACCTCGTCGCGGTGTCGGCGACGGCGTTCGCCGTATTCCCGCAGTGATGAATCAGGTCGTTCGACGTCGTCCCGGTGGCAAAACGTCGGTGACCGGGGACGGTTTGTGCTGGACGTCGAGAATGAAAGACCGTTGTTCGGGGACTCTCAATCTCGCGACAGTGATTTGAGATCACCTAAGGGTGGCAGCCCCGCGATCGAGATTCTTGTAGCCGGTCGGGCACAATTCGAGAAGCTCGCAGCTCTCACAATCCGGGTTGCGAGCACGACACCGACGCCGACCGTGGAAGATAAGCCAGTGACTGAGGTTTGCCCATCGTTCCTGGGGGAAAAGCTTGATCAAATCCCGCTCAATCTTCACGGGATCTGAGTGGGTGGTTAGGTTCAGGCGGCGAGACAGTCTGCCGACGTGGGTGTCGACGACGACACCAGCGTTGATACCGAACGCATTTCCGAGAACAACGTTGGCCGTTTTACGACCGACGCCGGGTAGAGCAGTGAGTTGTTCGAGCGTCCGTGGAACGTTGCCGTCGTGGACCTCAAGGATCTGATTGGCGGCTCCTTTGATAGACTTGGATTTACTTCGGTAGAATCCCGTGGACCGGATCAGCCTCTCGAGCTCATCGATCGAGATGGTCGCATAAGCGGCGACGGTAGGACATCGATCGAAGAGTGCGGGGGTAACGAGGTTCACGCGGACGTCGGTGCATTGCGCGGAAAGAATGGTCGCGACGAGCAACTGGAGCGGATCGGCGAAGACGAGTTCGCAGTGTGCCTGGGGGTAGATTGTGGGCAGACGCTCGAGGAGCGCGGCGGCTCGCTCGGGTCGTCTCATTCAGGATCGCGGACTGCGGATCTCGCGATCGGGTAAATGCTTCGGACGCAGTTACTTCCCTATGGCGGTGAGGCGTTCTTTCGCTTTCGGAGTAAACTCCGAGTTTGGAAAGTTTTCGACGAGCTCGCGGTAGGCACGAACGTATTGATTAGTCTGTTTCGTCTTTGCGGCGGGGTCGGTGAGTGTGCTGACTTGTTCCTCCAGAAGCTGGGCACCTTTCCAAAGCCCCGCGGCTGCGGGCTTGGGCACGCCGCTGTAGAAGTCGGCGATTTTGATGTAGTAATCGATCGCGGAGTCGCGTTCGCCTTTCGCAGCCATGACGTCCCCGCCGAGAAGCATGCTGTTTGCCCGAAGTTCCGCGGTTGCAGTCTGAGTGCGAATGATCTGGGTCAGCAGACCGAGGGCTTCGTCGTATTTTTCTTCGTCGAACAGGGATTGGGCGATCCCGTAGTTGGCTTCGAGGACCTTCGGAGACCAGGGATAAAGCGACTTGAGTTGTCCGAAGAGCTTTCCGGCTTCAGCGGTTTCGTTTTTGGCTTGAGCGACGCTGCCTTTGCCAAACAGCACGGTGGCTTGGGCGGTCTGAATCTCGGGCGTTGCTTGCGTCGGTTCCGTGCCGGGCGGGATCGGGAAATCGGCTTCGAGCTTTTCGTAGGCCGCGAGGGCTTCGTCGAGTTTTTCGTTCTCGAGGAGAGCTAATCCGTAATTATCGAGGTCGGCTGGCGCGTAAACGAGCGAGGAGTCGTAGGCGTCGTTCATCGTCTGGAGAGCAAGGGCGGGATCCTTCTCTGCGAGGTAGCCCGCGAGCGTGAACATTGCTTTGCTGGCAACGGCGGGAGACGAATCTTCGGCGAGGCTGCGGAAATAACTTTCGATGTCGTCGGGTTCCTTGATTCCGGCGGATACGAGCATGCGTTGGGCGCCGAGGAGCCCGCGAAGGGCGTTGGCGACCTGAGGCGTATCCGCGTAGTCGGCAGTGATGGTCTCGGCGGCGGACACCGATTCATCGATTTGGGATTGCCACATCTCTTGATCTTCCGGTGGCATGGCGGCGTAGCGACCGAGCCGGTCGGCTTGCGATCTCGTGAGATCGGAAATTTTAAGCAGCGCTTCGGCGGCGCGCGGGGTTCCGGCCTTCTTCTCGGCGAATTCGCGGTAGCTCTCCAGGGCCTTGTCGGGATCTCCGCTCGTCAGCGCGGATTGCGCGATCGAATCGTAGGCGAAAAAGACCTTATCGTCGTCGGGATAGGTTTCGATAAAGTCACGCATGAGGCCGAGCATCTCTTCCTGGCGTCCCTCCGCGGCGAAAAGCTGAGCTCGCTGGAAATACGTGAATGGTGCGGGCGCGCTGTCGGGATATTTCTCGGCGATTTCGGCGAGAGTTTCGATTCCGGCGTCGTTGTCCTTGGTGGCGAGTTGGGCGGAGGCAAGTTGATAGAGAGCGGTAGGAACCAGTTGGCTGTCGCCGTTTTTCGCTACGAAGTCCTGGTAGAGTGGGATGGCGGAAGTCGGATCACCCTTTTGTTGGGTTGCGAAAGCGATCCAAAATTGGGCTTCGGCTGCTTGTGGCTGGTCAGGATACTTCTCGAGGACGGTCTGATATTCGGTCACCGCCTCATCCAGCTTTCCGGTATCTTTGAGGATGTTTGCGAGGCCCATCCGCGCAACGACCGCTTCCTGAGGCTTCGGATCGTTTTTTAGGAAATCTTGGAAGGTCTTCAGGGCTTCGTCAGCTTTGCCGAGTCGGGAGAGGGCTGATGCTCGGTTCACGGTGCTCAGGCCGGCAAAGGTCCCGTCCGGATAGAGCTCCAGAGACTCTTCGAAATACTTTGCAGCGGTCTCCGGGCTGTTCACGTTTGGGTCGGAGGAGCTGAGGTAGATGTTGCCGACGGCCAGCGGAAGGTTTGCCGCGATGGGGTCGCCCTTGTATTGCGACTGGAATTCTTCGTAGGCGTCGACGGTTTGTTCGGCGACGTTCTGCATGGCGTAGGTCATCGCCTTGAAGTAGAGCGCGCGCTTCTTTTCGTCGTCGGTGGTGAGGTAAGGCGAAAGGTGCTGAAGGAGGACCCGGGAAGCGTTGAGCTGCCCACGGTTGAAGAAGATCTCCGCCATTTTCAGCATCGCGGGTGTGGTCTGACCGGGCTTGGATTGAAGGGCGGCGAGTCGTTTGAGTTCGCGCTCGTTATCCTTGTTAAGGCGATCTCGCGCCTGCTCGTCGCCGGACCTGATCGCGGCGGCTCGAAGGTCTGGGAAGCTGTCGACGCGCTTTTGCTGAAGCTCGACGATTTCTTCCTTCGGGAGGACGCTGCGATACGCGTCGAGAGCTTCGTCGTAAAGCGGCGGGCGTTTGTCCTCGTCGCTGAAGGCGGCAAGGTTGAAAAGAATCTCGCCGAGTTGGAATTGGGCGTCGTTGACGAGGGTCAAATCGGTGCGGTTGGCAATGATTCCCCGCAGAATCTCGATGGCTTTTTGGTAGTCGGCGAAGGCCGCGTCCCGCTGCGCCGCGTCACCTTTGTTGAGTTCCACGCTGCCTTTCGTCGCGTAGGCGAGAGCGAGCAGGTTACGGCTCGCGGAGATGGTCGAGCTATTTGGGAATTTGCTGACGTTTCCTTCGAGATCGCTGATGGCGTCGGCGTAGTTGCCAAGTTGGAAATTTGCCAAGGCTCGGCCGTAGATGGCTTGTTCCACTTCGGGGGACTGCTGGAATGTCTTGATAAACTCCGAGAAGCCCTTGATTGCGGCTTCGTAGGCTGGCTTCCGCTTCGGATCGTCCGGCTCCATCGCAGAGGCCTGCGCGGAAAGGACTTGAGGCAGAATCGAGCGACCAGCTTCGTTGATCGCGGGTGGCGGCGGAGGTCCGGCGAAAAGCTTGTTGAGTATCTCTTCGGCTTCCTCGTAGCGGGAGAGGAAGAAGTAGGTGTAGGCGAGCTGGAGCTGGGCCGAGGCGATGATCGACGCAGTCGGGTAGTTTTTAATGACGGCTTCGTATTCCGTGGCCGCTTTCTCGTAATCACCGCTGAGGAACGTCTGGTAGGCGGCTTGGTTGGCGGCTTCCGGTTCTGACTGGGCGAGAGCACTGGAAGCGAAGAGGATTCCCGCTAGAATAAAGGCGAGAGCGGAGGTGGGGAGGCGTTGTGCGAACATAGAGCGTGAGATTAAACGTTTAGTTGTTTTTGGGGCTTCCTCCAGTCGAAATTCCGTGAGGGTCGACCCGAGAGCACGAGAATTTGGGCGTGAGGTGTGCGGTGTCTTGCGTTGGACGCGCGGGTTGCCTTTTACTGGGTGGCTATGTCCACTGAAGCCGCCGTTGTTTATTCGCGCAAAAATCCCTTCCCGGCCTCGATGTCGGTCAACCGCCACCTGACTCTCGAAGGATCGGAGAAGGATACCCGGCATTTCGAAATTTCGCTCGAAGGCTCGGGGTTGACTTATCAGGTTGGGGATTCGTTGGGAGTTTTTCCGAAGAACGATCCGGTGCTGGTCGATCAGCTCCTCGAGCGGCTCGAGTTCTCCGGCGACGAATTGGTGCCGAATCCGGCGGGGGAGATGGTTCCGATCCGGCAGGCTTTGATCGACAGCTACATCATCACCGTTCCGTCGAAGCAGTTTTTGACGGCAATCTCGGAGAAGGATTCGAGCGCGGTGTTTTTGAAGGATCTGCTGGATCCAATGGTGAAAACGGAACTCGATACCTGGCTGTGGGGGCGCGACGTTCTGGATCCGCTTCTGGAATTCACGGCGGCGACGTTTACGCCGGAGGAATTTGTGGGTGTTTTGCGCAAAATGCAGGTTCGGCTCTACTCGATCGCGTCCTCCCAGCGGGTCGTCGGTGATTCGGTTCATCTGACGGTGGCGGTGGTTCGATACGAGGCGCACAACCGACCGAGAGCGGGCGTGGCGTCGTCGTTCCTGGCGGAGCGGGCCGAGGAGCCGGGGTCGATCTCGGTTTTCGTTCACAACGCCAAGCACTTCCGCGTTCCGGAGGATCCAGCGACGGACATGATCATGATCGGGCCAGGAACGGGGATTGCGCCCTTCCGAGCCATGTTGCAAGAGCGGAAGGCGATTGGTGCCAGCGGGCGGAATTGGTTGTTCTTCGGTGAACAGCGGTCCTCGACGGATTTTCTTTATCAGGAGGAGTTTGAAGGTTTCGAAGCCGACGGGACGCTGCACCAGTTCGACACGGCCTTCTCCCGCGATCAGGATTACAAAATTTACGTCCAGCATCGCATTCTCGAGCAAGCCGAGGAGCTCTACAAGTGGCTCGAGGGGGGCGCATGTTTCTACGTTTGTGGCGATGCCTCGCGCATGGCCAAGGACGTTGACGCTGCTTTGCACGAGGTCGTCGAGCGGGTCGGCGGCAAGACGGCGGACGAAGCGATCGAATACGTCGATGCTCTCAAGAAGGCCAAGCGTTACCGGAAGGACGTTTACTAGGTGAAAGTTTTCTTTTCTTGGTGAAACACGTTCATTTTCTTGGGGTTTGTGGGACGGCGATGGGGTCCGTCGCAGCAGCGATGCGCGATGCCGGATACGTCGTCACGGGGCAGGACGACTCGGTGTATCCACCGATGTCGACTTATCTCGAGGAGAAGGGAGTCGAGATCACGGAAGGTTACGATCCCTCGGGAATTCCGGAAACTGCGGAGATTGTGGTCGTTGGAAATGCGATCTCCCGTGGGAATCCCGCGGTCGAGGCCGTGCTGAACCGCAAGCTCCTCTACTTATCGATGCCGGAGGCGTTGAAGCAATTTTTCCTTCGTGGTCGGCATAATCTCGTGGTGACCGGGACTCACGGGAAGACAACGACGACGTCGATGTTGGCTTGGATCTTCGAAAGTGCCGGGCGCGAGCCAGGGTACTTGATCGGGGGAATTCCGGCGAATCTCGAGCAGGGCGCTTGTCTGCGTGATTCAGCGTATTTCGTGATCGAGGGTGACGAATACGACACCGCGTTTTTCGACAAGCGGTCGAAATTTGTTCACTACCTCCCTGAGCTGGTGATCCTGAATAACATCGAGTTCGATCACGCGGACATTTTCCGGGATCTTGACGCGATCAAGACAAGCTTCAGCCATCTGCTTCGGCTGGTCCCGAGTGAGGGAATGGTGCTGCTCAATGCGGATGATCCGAATTGCGTGGACGTTGCGCGCACGAGTCCGGCTCCAATCGTGGAAGTCGGGTTTTCCGAAAACGCTGCGAATCAGATTCGTAACGTCGAGCACGGCGCTGACGGCGTCTCGTTCGAGCTGTTCGGGGAGCGATTCGACTTGCCGATGCTGGGAGATTTCAACATTCGGAATGCGGCGATGGCGGCTTCGGCTGCGCATTTCTACGGGATTTCGATCGAAGAAATCCGGACGGCACTGGCGGGTTTCCGGGGGATCAAGCGTCGTCAGGAGGTCCGGGGTGAGGCGGGCGGCGTGAAGGTGGTCGATGACTTTGGGCATCACCCGACGGCGATTCGATCCACCCTGTCGGGACTGAAGAAACGCGGGAACGACGGGAAACTTTGGGCGATCTTCGAACCGCGGTCGAACACGACTCGACGCGTTGTTTTTCAAGATAGCCTACCGGAGGCGTTCGCGGATGCTGACGGCGTGTTCATCGCGCAGATTGCCAGCTTGGAGCAGATCGCTGAAGGTGAGCGGTTGAATCCCGAAAAGGTCGTTGCGGACATTGCGGCGTCGGGCCGCCCGGCCTTTTACGAGCCGACGGTGGCCGACATCGTGGCCCGGATCGTGCCGTTGGTCAGCCCCGGCGACGTGATCGTCGTTTTCAGCAATGGCGGCTTCGACGGAATTCACGAGAGGTTGCTGAGTGCCTTGGCATAGCGGGCGGGCGTAGGCTGAGGCGTAGCCCGCGACCTCAACGACGTGAAGCGCGGCCCGAAAGAGCCGCGCTTACCAAATCGGAGTAAATGGGGCAGCGTTTCGCTTTCTTAGCGACCGCCGGCACTGCCGCCACTGCCGCCACCTGAGGCACCCGAGCCGCCGCTAGCACCGCCGCCGCCGCTGCCCGTGCCGCCACTACTGCCGCCGGCTGATGACGTTCCATTGCCGGAGGAAGAGGTCGAGCCAGTCGAGCTGCCGCTGTTACTCGTCGATGTCTGGTTGTTTGCGTTCGTGTTCCGGCCTGGCGTCTCGTTTCCGGCTTGGCGGGAATCTACGGATTGACCCGAGGGTCCGCTATTAACGGATTTTCCGTTGGCGTCCATTGCGCCGTCGTTGGTCGTCCCCGGAGTCGTGTTTCCGGCGGGCTGCGATCCGGTCGAACGCCCGGTGGAATTTGATCCGGCGGTCTGATTCATTGAATCGGAGTTCGAGTTGGTCGCACTGGCGTTCGTGTTCAATCGTTGGTCACCTCCGTTCTGATCGAGCGAACGTTCGGCTTGATTGCCGCTGAGGTTGCCGTCGTTTCGGGTAAGTCCTTGGTTCGCGGCACCATCGGCCGCCAGCGCGTTGCCGGTGGTCGCGTTATCAACACCCGCGACGCCATCGTCACCGACGAAGCCAGATCCACGCTGATTGCCTTGGTCGAGTTGGTTGGTCTGACCTTGGTTGGTATCTGAGGCGCCAGCGCCCGCTTGATTATTGGCTGCCGCGCTGGTCGTTGCCGAAGTGGAGCTCATTTCGCCCGAGCTACTCATCTCCCCGCTCAAATTCCCGCTGATGGTGGGAGCATTGACCAACCGACCGTCGGTCGTGAGCATCAGTCCGGCCGGGATCGACATCTCCTCGCCCTCGAAGCCGATGATTTTCCCGTCTGGACGGATTTGAAGGGTGATGGTGTCGGTCAATTCGTAGATTTGGCCATCTTTGATGACGTATGTCGCGTTGCCTTTGGTGAAATAGCCGTTTGGGTTATCGGGCGACACGCGTGAGGCTGAGCCTTGCACGGTGCCGGAGGCGACACCGGTGGCCGAAACGCCCGTGTCCGGCGAGACCTGAGCGGTCGCGGCGAATGGGAGCGCGACAATGGTGAGAGCGATGAGGGATTTCATACTCTCCATTCGTGCGCCGATCCCGTGCTGGTCGGGTGAGCCAGTCGAGGGGAGTCAGCGTAAATAAAGGAGCCCGAGGCCTTGGAGAGTTGTTTTGTCCAGACGGCCCGTGGCTTTGAAACGACTCGATCGTTGGTATTCTTTGATGGCGTTGCGTAATGAGCCGCTTGGATTGCCGTCGACGGGACCTGAATAGAAGCCGAGAGTTTGCAGGTTTTCCTGGGCGGACTCGATGACGCGCACCTGAAACGCTGTCGGCGAGCTGAGAAACGGTCCGCCGACGAACAGATCAGGGATGGCTTTGTAGAGGGGAACGGGGGTGGCCGCCGGTTTGGATTGAACCCGAATCTCGAGATTCTTGAGCGTCTGACGAGTGAGGGTCCCGGTGACCTCGAGCGCCTTGGCGGCTTGATATCGTTCGACGGAAGCCGACGTGCGAGGCCCCCATTCACCGTCGATGGTGAAGTCGAAATATCCGAGCTCCTGCAATCGCGCTTGAGCGGCGCGGACGACGGCGTCGGCGCTGGCGGAGGTCAAAGTGGCGGCAAGGATCAGGACGGAGGTGGCGATTCGGAGATTCATAGCTTTCTGAGTGTAGCGGAACATTCGAAGGGAGTTAAGGGGATCAGTGGGAGTGGGAGGTTTCTTGGGATCGCGACGTCGTGAGGGTGGTGAGGACGAGAGTCCAGAAGGCCTGCGCGAGGATGTAAACGGGAAGCTGGAGCCCAGTCGGAAGGGAGTAAACGACGCAGACGACGGGTCCCCAGACGGCCCAGTTTGGAATCAGGACCGGCACGATGAACGTGCGGTAGCCCCGGAGATTCAGGACGTCAGCAAAAATGGCTCGATCGAAGCCGTGGGACTTCCAGAGATACGCGGTGGTGGCTAGCGGGACACCGATCAAGGGGGTGAAGGCCAGCATATCGAACAGAAACTTGGCGACGACCGTCGACAGAGTCGGGTCGGATCCGAAGAGAGTGGTTTGAAGTTGATAAAAGACATCGACCAAGACTCCCATTCCGCCCCAGAAGAAAAATCCGAAGAAGGCACTCTTCAGATTGGCGGAATTCAACCGGCCGCGCTGGAAGAGGGTGACGCGGAGAAATTCCGGAAGCATGCCGCCGGCAAGACCGGCCGCTAGAAAGGGAAACGCGATCCCGCTGGATTCTTTGAAGGCGGCGACTTCGTCAAAGAAGGCGCGGGCGGGCGGAAGCGTCGCGTAGGCGACGAGGATGGTGACCATCGCGGCCTGAAGCAGGAGTCCGGGGACGAGATTTTCCCGAGCGGCCGCCAGCCCAGCTCGGATGATGGATGGTTTAGGATTCGCGATGACCGAGTGCGCGTGGTGAACGAAGGGGGCGTGGCCGACGTTTAATTCGCCGCGAGGTCGGCCGCTTTCGCAAGTGCCTTGGCGAGTAGCAAGGCTTCGGCGGGACTGAGGTCATTGGCGCCTTCGACGTTGATCGAAACAAATCCAGTGCTCGCGCTGGTCGAGACGAGCACGGAGGGGGCGTTGGGGGCGTCGCCGAACGGAAGGACCGTGACGGTGCGGCGGCCGGTCTCGGCATCCACGCTTTTCTGAACCCACGGAAGTTCTTCCTCGTTACGAACAATGCTGTCGATGATCTGCGGTGGGTCGTATTGCGCCGCAGGGGTGCGCGAGATCAGCTGGATGTGTTCGAGCGGATTGCCACCGCGAGCCAGGAACGTGGTGCGGACTTCGCCCTGCTGCTCGTTGAAGCGAATTTCGTAACCGCCCTTTGGGGTGAGACCGCGAAGGGCGAAGCGATTGGCGAACTCGATGCGGAACGACGGAACGCGTCGGGCCAGCGTCGAGACGAGGCCTTCAGAAACGTGGAGGGCGGGCGGTGGCGTGGCGATGGGCATGGTGGAAATGTTAAAATTGTTACGGAATTGTAACGTATCAGGCGCGAATCGCGGGGCGAACTTTGGAATTCCGAGAGGGCGAAGAATGCGCACTACAGGGTTCGAACCTGTGACATCTTGCGTGTGAAGCAAGCGCTCTACCGCTGAGCTAAGTGCGCGGGCATGATCCAGGGGGAGGAAAGGAATTGCCGAGGTGAGAGGGTTTGTCAAATGAGAATGTTGGACCGGACGGGCTGCGGGATCGCGACTTCGCGGGGAGTGACGACGTTCGGATCGTGGAGGTATTTTTGAATTCGGCTCGCGGTGATCGCGCTGGTTGGCGCATCTTTTGCGACCATGTTGTCACCAACCCCTGCGATCTCGGCGACCGGCTTGACCCGGATCTTCGAGGGCGTGCGCGCGGTCGATGAGCTGGATCTTTCGATTCCGCCGGGGAGTTTCTACGGCTTTCTTGGACCCAACGGGGCGGGCAAATCGACGACGATCAAAATGCTGACGGGACTGCTTGCTCCGAGTGCGGGCGAGATTCGGCTGCTCGACCATTCAGTTGGAGACCCGGCGGAGGCGACGGCGGTGAAATCGCGGATCGGAGTCGTTCCCGAAAACCTGGCGTTGTTCGACAACCTGACCGGGGCGGAATACCTGACGTTCGTCGGTCGGATGCACAAGTTGGAGATGGAAACGATCCGTTCGCGGCGGGAGGAATTGCTCGAGGTCATGCAATTGCACGATCAGAAGGGAAAACTGACCGTTGAGTATTCTCACGGGATGAAGAAGAAGCTGTCGCTGGCGGCGGCGTTGATCGCGCGGCCGGATCTGCTTTTTCTGGACGAGCCGTTCGAGGGGGTGGACGCGGTGTCGGCTCGGATACTGCGCGACATGCTGCGCCGGGCCTGCGCGCGGGGAGCGACGATCTTTCTGACGTCGCACGTGCTGGAGATCGTGGAAAAGCTCTGCACGACGGTGGGCATCATTGCGCAGGGAAAACTCGTTTACGAAGATTCGATGGAGAGCATCGGTCGAGAGGGTACGCTCGAGGATAGGTTCCTCAGTGCTGTCGGCGGCGATTCGCCCGAGACCGGTCGGCTGAGTTGGTTGGAAAGTTGAACGAAATCACGGAACCTCATTTAGTCTAAGCTCAATGCCGCCCTCGTCGCCCGACCCCACGATCGAACTGACCGAGAAGTCGCTCATGGGAATGGGCGGCTGGCAGATTTGGAAGCAGGCCCGGGCGATCCACGAGAGCGGTCGGGTGAGTGATGCGACCTACGATCCTCCACTGCTGAAGGGCCGGATCACGGAGGGCGGGAAGGAATTTTCGGCTGGCTTGAAGTTTAACAATCGGATCGACGTGGATAATCTTTGTCCGTGCCGGGACTCGCGGGTGCGGGCGTTGATCTGCGCGCACTCGATCGCGGTCGGGCTGCAAGTGCTCAAGCCGCGGGCGGCACGGGAGAAATCCGCAGCGGCGAAGTCGGGGGTGAGCTCCGGTGGAGGGGCGCCGAGCGCGACCACGACGGAGCGACCGACGGTGGAGCTGAAAATCGAGGGCTCGTTGCGGCATTTGGAGGCGGAGATATCGTTTCGTTACCAGAGGCCGGGGGCGAGTAACCCGGCGGCGGAGGGGGCGGCACTGGCGCGGCTGGTGGAAAGTGGGTTTCGTGAAGAGAAGGGCAAGGCGGTGATCAAGGGTGAGGCGGACACGATTCGTTTCTTTGCGGCTGAGCTCCCGAAGCTCAAGCAGGCGTGGCTGGTGACGGAGGGTGAGCGTTTTCAGAACGTGACGAAGGACTTCGTGCGGATCGAGCCTCGGTTCGCGCTGCGGGAAGCTGGGGATGGGTTTCTGGATCTGCACGTTCACCACTCGGCGGGGAGCGAGGCGGTGCTGTCGCACGCGGATTTGTCGCGGCTGCTGCAGTCGGGGCGGGGTCATCTCAAATTGAAGAACGGATCGGTCGCGGTGGCCGACGGCGCTATCGCGGCGGATCTCGACGAGATGCTGCGGGACTGTGATCCGCAGCAGGAGCGGGGCAGTTACCGGATCCCCGCCGTGCACCGAGGTTACGTCGAGCGGTCGATTGCTGATTGGTCGGGAGGGGAGGCGGCGGCGAAGGCGGGGGAGGTCGAGCTTGGTGGGTTGGAGTCGCGGCTGCGGCCGTATCAGGTCGACGGTGCGCGTTGGTTGCTTGGCCAGGCGGAGGCGGGGTCGGGTGGGTTGCTGGCCGACGAAATGGGGTTGGGAAAAACGGTTCAGACGCTGGCCATGATCGAGCGGCTGGAGGGGCCGACGCTGGTGGTGTGTCCGTCGTCGCTGGTGTGGAACTGGAAACGGGAGGCGCAGACGTTTTTGCCCGATCTGTCGGTGTTGACGCTCGACGGGCCGGATCGGAAGGCGCGGTTCGAGGGAATCGAGAAGCACCGGCTGGTCGTGACGAGTTACGCGCTTTTGCGTCGGGATCTGGAGGCGTATCGCGGGATCGAATTTACGGCGGTCGTGCTGGACGAGGCGCAACACATCAAGAATCCGGACAGCCAGAATGCGAAGGCGGCCGGTGCGCTCGTGGCGAGGAGCCGATTCATCCTCACGGGGACGCCAATCGAAAACAGCGTCCGCGATTTGTGGTCGCTGTATGAATTTTTGCTGCCGGGGTATCTCGGGGACCGGAAGGATTTTCAGGACCGCTACGAAACGCCGCTTCTCAACGGCGAGCGCGGGGCAATCTGGTCGCGGCTGTTGCGGCGGATTCAGCCGTATCTGCTGCGGCGGCGAAAGGCGGAGATCCTCGATGATCTGCCGGACAAGATCGAGCAGGTGCTCGAGATCGAGCTGACTGAAAAGCAGAAAGCGGCTTACACGCAGCTCCAGCGGGCGGCGCGCTCGCAGATCGACGCCATGGCGAAGGATCAGGGTGGTGCGGCGCGGATGAAGGCGTTGACGGCGCTGCTGCGGCTGCGGCAGGCGTGTTGTGATCTGCGGCTCTTGGGCGGGGAGCTGCCGGTCGAGGTGGCTTCGGCGAAGTTGGTGGCGCTCGTTGAACTCCTGGAGGAGTCGATCGACGGGGGGCATCGGACGTTGGTCTTCAGTCAATTCACGGGGATGCTCGACCGGATCGGGGAGTCGTTGAACGAGGCGGGGATCGCGTTTTGTCGGCTCGATGGCTCGACGAAAAACCGTGAAGCGGTGGTGGATCGCTTCCAGGAGAGCGACGATATCCCGGTCTTTTTGATCAGCCTGAAGGCCGGCGGGGTCGGGCTGAACCTGACGGCGGCGGATACCGTGATCCATTTCGATCCCTGGTGGAATCCGGCGGTCGAAGCGCAGGCGACGGATCGGGCGCATCGCATCGGGCAGAAGAAGGTGGTGACCTCGATCAAGCTGATCGCCCGCGACACGGTCGAGGAGCGGGTGCTGGCGATGCAGCGGAAGAAGCGCGAACTCCTCGAAGGAACGGTGGATGCGGACGACGTCCTCCAGAAATTTGCACCGGAGGATTTTTCGCAACTCGTGGGCGATTAAAATACGCCCGCGGTGTGAGGCGGCAACGAATTCCTCGCATGACCGACCCGACTGAACCCACTCTCGTCGACCCGCGCACTCGCTACCCCCAGCCACCCTATCCTTCGAAAGCGCAGAAGCCGCCGGGATTGGCCTCGGCGATGGATCCACCGGCGGATCACGGTGAGACGTCTTACGTTGGGAATAACCGACTGGCGGGTCTGACGGCTTTGGTTACCGGTGGGGACAGCGGGATCGGGCGCGCGGTCGCCATTGCCTTCGGGCGGGAGGGTGCGAACGTCCTCATCTCTTACCTCAACGAAGAGGAGGACGCGCTGGAAACGGAAAAATGGGTGCGCGAGGCGGGCGTCGACGCGATCTCGGTGGCGGGTGACATCGCGGACCCGGCGCATTGCCGGAAGCTGGTCGAGACGTGCGTTTCCGAGTTCGGCGGGATCGATATCCTCGTCAACAACGCGGCGCACCAGCGGACGAAGGAGAGTGTCGAGGAGTTTGACACCGATGACTTCGAGCGGACGTTTCGGGTGAACGTTTTCGGGATGTTCAATCTCTGCAAGGCGGCGATGGAGCACATGAAGCCGGGGGGGAGTATCGTGAACACCGCCTCGATCCAGGCTCAAGATCCGAGCGGGCCACTGCTCGCCTACGCGTCGAGCAAGGGGGCGATCATCACCTTCACGCGTGGTCTCGCGGACCTTGCCATCGAGCAGGGGATTCGCGTCAACGCGGTTGCGCCGGGGCCGATCTGGACGCCGCTGATTCCGGCGACCATGCCGCAGGAGAAGGTGGAGGGATTCGGAGGAGACACGCCGATCGGGCGAGCGGGTCAGCCCGCCGAGCTCGCGCCGACTTTCGTTTTGCTGGCGAGCAAGGAGTCGAGCTACATCACGGGAGAAGTGATCGCGGTGACCGGTGGGCGATTGATGTAACTTGCGGAAGGTAGTATTCAAGGGAGGTATGCGCCCCACTTATCTCGCCGCCCTTTTGATCATCGTGCAGTCTGCTCAAGCATCGCCCGAACGTTTTTATCTCGGCACCTACACGAGAGAGTCCGCCAGCGACGGGATCTACACGGCGACGTTCGACTCGGAAACGGGTGAGATCGACGGGCTGGAATTGGCCGCGGAGGCAAACAATCCTAATTATTTGGCGCTCTCCCCGGATGGCAAAACGCTTTACGCGGTGGGAGAGTCGGACGGGCCAGCGGTGATGGCGTTTTCCGTGAGTGACGAAGGGAAACTGACGGCGCTGAATTCCCAGCCGTCGGGTGGGGGCGGGGCGTGCTTCGTTTCGGTGCATCCGTCGGGCAGTCCGGTGTTTGTCGCAAACTACGGCACTGGGACGCTGTCCGCGTTTCCGATCGAGGCGGACGGGACACTGGGCGAGCAGTTGGGGAGCGTTCAACTGGAGGGGAGCGGGCCCAACGCCAAACGGCAGAAGCAGCCTCACGCGCACAGCATTTATCCGATGGGCGACTTCGTGGTGGCGTGCGACTTGGGCACTGACGATGTGCCGGTTTTCCGACTCGAGGACGGGGAGTTGGTTCCCGCGGATGGGGAGTTCGCCAAGGTGCCGGCGGGGGGCGGTCCGCGGCACCTCGCTTTTTCCCGTGACGGGAAAACGGCCTACGTGGCGAACGAGATGGGGTTGAGCGTCACGATCTTCGATGTGGATACCGCGAACGGTAAACTGACGGCTCGGGAGACTGTGCCCACTCACGGTGAGGCCGACAGTGCGTTGACGTTGGCCGCAATTAAGACCGATCCGACGGGGAAATGGGTGACGGTCTCCAGCCGGGGCGATGACGTGTTCGTGGTGTTTCGGGTGACCGAAAGCGGGGGGCTGGAGGAGATCCAGCGGGTCTCGGCGGCGGTCGAGGCTCCGCGCGATTTTTCCTACGACCCGTCTGGGAAATGGCTGTTGTCGGCTGGCCAGAATGACCATCGCGTCGTGGTTTTCTCCGTTGATCCCGAGAACGGGAAACTGACTGCGACCGACGAGACCGTTTCCGTTGGTAAGCCGGTCTGCGTGGTTTTCGAGTAAAGGAATCGGACCGGGCGGCACCGGGTCGGGAGTTGCCGCAGGGTTCGAGATCGGGCGCCTTACTTCGCGGTAAGAAGGTGGCGGTTTTTGACGAGGTATCCGACGCCGGAGTAGATCGTGAGGACCGTCGTGACCGCGATGAGAATGGGTCCGCCAATCTGCCAGAGCGGATTGAGGAACAGGGTGCTGCCGCCCGACCACTCGTCGACGGTGAGTTTCAGCAGAAAGAAGATGATGGTGGTGATCTGCCAGGCGGTCTTGTGTTTCCCAAGCTTCTCAGCCGGGAGGACGGTGCCCTTGTTGCTGGCGAGCAGGCGGAGGCCGGTGATGAGGAATTCGCGCGCGATGATGACGATGACGACCCAAGCCGGAATGAGGCCGAAGGGGATCAGGCAGATGAAGGCGGCGGCGGTCAGGATCTTGTCGGCCACGGGGTCCATCAACTTGCCAAAGTCGGTGATGAGATTATGCCGACGCGCGATGGACCCATCGAGGTAATCGGTGATGCTCGCCGTGATGAAAAGCAACAGGGCCACCGTGTGAGCGAACGGGAACGGAACGGTGAGGCAAAAAACGAAAGCGGCCGTGATGAAAAGTCGGAGGACGGTGAGCTTATTGGGGAGGTTCATTGCGCGAGCGGACTTTCCGCCACGGGGTTCGCGACCGGATCGTATATCGGATGCTTCCAGATCGGCGTGCGAAGTTTGAGCTGCTCAATGATCCAGCGGCTGGCCTCGTAAGCCGGTGACCGGTGAGCGGTGTCGACGCGAACGAAGAGCGAGGCGACGCCAGCGGGAACGCGGCCGACGCGATGAATCAGGCGCAGCCCGGTGAGCGGGTAGGTCGCGATCGCTTCGTCGGCGATGCGCTGGAGTTCACGCCCGGCGAGTGATGGGTGGTAGGAATAATCGATGGCGGCGAGCGGGCGACCGTTTTCGGTCGGTCGGACGATTCCGAGAAAATCGAGCCGGGCTCCAGTCGCGGGAGCGGGGTCGGCAGAGAGGGTGGGAACGACGATTTCGTCCGTGGTGAGCCCGACGTGGCAAAAGGCCATTGCACGGCTTGGGGGTGGGGACATAGGTTCGCAATTCTCCATTTTCAAATTATGAGCCAAAGCAACATCGGACTAATCGGACTCGCCGTGATGGGCGAGAATCTTGTTCTCAACATGGAAAGCAAGGGCTTTTCAGTTAGCGTTTACAACCGCACGACGGCGGTCACCGAGAAGTTCGCCGAAGGTCGCGCGAAGGGAAAAAACATCGTCGCGACGAAGACGCTCGAAGAATTTGTGGACACGCTCGAGAAGCCGCGGAAGGCGATGATCATGGTGAAGGCTGGCAAGCCGGTGGACGCGGTGATCGATCAGCTCATTCCGTTGCTGGAGGAAGGTGACATCATCATCGACGGTGGGAACTCACTTTGGACCGACACGCAGCGGCGTGAGAAAATGCTGACGAAGCACGGGTTGCACTTCATGGGCTGCGGGGTATCCGGCGGTGAAGAAGGTGCGCTGAAGGGCCCGTCCATGATGCCAGGCGGCTCCCAGCATTCGTGGGAAGCTCTGGCGCCGATCTTTCGGAAAGTTGCCGCAGTGGTGGAAGGCGAACCTTGCTGCCGCCTGATGGGGCCCGATGGGGCGGGGCACTACGTGAAGATGATTCACAACGGGATCGAATACGGCGACATGCAGTTGATCTGCGAGGCCTACGCGGTGCTGAAGGCGACCATCAACCCGACGGCTCAGGAGTTTCACGAAATTTTCGCGAACTGGAACAAGGGCAAGCTGAACAGCTACTTGATCGACATCACGGAGAAGATTTTCACGAAGACAGATCCGGAAACCGGCAAACCGATGGTCGACGTGATCATGGATCGAGCCGGGCAGAAGGGGACCGGCAAGTGGACGGTTGCCAATGCCGTCGAGCACGCGGTCGTGTTGTCGACCGTGAACGCTGCGGTCGAAGCGCGGATTCTTTCCTCGATGAAGGAGAAGCGGGTTGCCGCGAGTGAGATTCTGCCAGCGCCGGACGTAAAGCCATTCAATGGAGACCGTCAGCGGTTGATCGACTCCGTCGGCGACGCGCTCTACGCCAGCAAAATCGTCAGCTACGCCCAAGGTCTCGACCTGCTGGGGACGGCTGGCAAGTTCTACGAGTGGAATCTGAACTTCGGCGACATCGCCACGATTTGGCGTGGTGGCTGCATCATTCGCGCGGTTTTCCTGAACCGGATCAAGGAAGCTTACGAAGAGAATCCCGAGTTGGAGAATTTGATGCTCGCACCGTTCTTTACGAAAATCTTTGCCGAGACTCAGGAAAATTGGCGTCACGCGGTGACGACTGCGATCAACGCCGGAGTCGCGGCACCGGCGTTCAGCGCGTCGTTGGCCTACTTCGACAGCTACCGTCAGCCGCGTTTGCCGGCGAACCTGTTGCAGGCGCAGCGTGATTTCTTCGGAGCGCACACCTACGAGCGGGTCGACAAACCAGCTGGGGAGTTTTTCCACACGGAATGGCTTGAGTAGTTTCGAATTTCGAATTTCGAGTGGTGAGCTTCCGGAGGTGACTGCGAATCGATGGATTCATCGGTCGCGTGACTCGAACGAGGTTTATCTCCCGCCAAGAACGCCGCAGATCCTGCCGGTTGAGTGATCCTGGCGTGCGGGTCGCGGGACGGAAAGTTTGGCGGTTCTTTTTTCCCTTTTGCCGCATCGGCATGGTAGCGTCCGCGGACTATGAGTGAGGAATCTTCGTCGTCTCCCGACCTTTCAAGTTTGGGAATGGATCTGGCTCAGAGCTTCGGCCCCACGTGGGCGCGCGAGGGAGACACTCGCGAGCGTCACGAGCAGCTCGCCAAGAAGCACGGCGGCGGGGAGGAACCGCGGGGTCGCAAGGGAGGTCGGCGCGATGATTTCGGTTCGCGGGGTCCCCGGAAGCCTCGGCCGGGTGGAGATCGGGATCGGGGAGGAAAGCGAGCGACGAGCGGACGGCGAGATGATGTGCGGGACGGGCGTCGCGGTGCTCCGCCGGAGCGGAAGCCCGAACCGACGCTGAAGGGGTGGGATCTGCGGTTCCTTCCGGATCGACGCGGAGTGGATGGATTGGCGAAGCAGATCAAATCATCAGCGAGGGCTTTTCCCTTGTTTGACTTGGCTCGACTCGTTCTCGAGAAGTCGGAGCGGTACGTCGTGGAGTTCAAGCGGGCGGGCGACGACGCTCAGCCGCTCTGGCAAGTGAAAGAGGACGGGACTTTGTGGACGAGCGAAACCGAGGCGATCGCTCGGGCACTGAGTGCGAACATCGACAAATTTTATCGCCGGGATCGGGTGACGGTCGATCCGCCGAAGGGAACGTTTCCTTTCGTCGCGGTCTGTGGGATGAGCGGGATATTGCTCGGCCCGCCGAACTACCACGATTATCAGTCTAAGGTCGTGAAGCTTTACCAAGAGCGTTTTTCGAACCTGCCGTTCGACGTGTTCAAAAACCGGATCAAAATGGAACGCGACGAGGCGTTGATCGAGAAATGGCGGGAGGATGCGAGTTCGCGCGACGTGTTTTACCCGGTTTCGGAAGCGGCGGACGGTGAAGACGAGTCTCAGCCACGGGCGAAAAGTTCAGATGGAGATGGAGCCGTGGATTCGGCGGTCGTCGTCGAGCCAGCTGAAGTCGCGGAGGCACCGGCGGGAGAAATGATTCAGCCGGATGCCGCCGAGGCAAATTCGGTGACGGAAAGCACGGCGGAAGTCGGGGCACGGGAGGTGGAGGACGCCGGGGAAACGCCGGACGCCGGGGAAGCAGCGGTCGTCGAGGAGACATCGGTGTCGGAAGGAGCTGCGGAAGGTTCCGAGCCAGAAAGCGCCGAGGTCGCTCCGGTGGACGTCGCGGCGGAAAGTGAATCGGGCGCTTTGTCTGGTGAGCGATTCGAATCGATGATGGACGTCGAAGCGCATTTTCGCGCGAACCACGGGGCGAAGGCGGTGGTGGCGATCCGGGACCGCGTCGTTACGAGTGGATCTGCGGCTTTGAACGATTCGGCGCCCGCCGTGCTGGAACTATCTCGCGGGAAGTGGGACGAGCTGGATCGTTTCCCGCTCCCGATGGCTCACGGTTTGGGTCAGCAGTTGGCCTCCAAGGGGCTGCAGGTCTTCAAGCTCGGCGATAAAATCACCTACGTTGGTGTCGCTCGGCCGCGTTGGCTGGATCTGGACGCAAACCCGGTTTCGGAAACGCTGAAGGGAATTTTGACGTATCTTTCCGAGCACGGAAAAACACCGCGGGCGGAACAGTGGGCGGGACTCGTGGGGTTGCTGCCCGCGGAGATGCCGGATCGGGAATCGGCGGTGGCGCGAGACCTGTCGTGGTTGCTCCACGAGGGATACGTTGTCGATTTCGCGCGGAAGGGATTGTGGGCCGTCGAGCGTCCGAAGAGCTCAGGTCGGGATCAGGCGGCGGCACCGAAGAACCGGGCAGGAAAAGCGAAAGCAAAGCCGATCCCGGAAAGCTCCCGATCAGGTGACACGTCTGTGGCGCCCGAGAAGGAAGCGGATACGGTGATCTTGCCCGCCCCGGTGGAGTCGGCATCGACGGATGAGCCGGCCGGCGTGCAACTCCCGGATTCGCCGGTGGCACCGGAATTGCCCGCGACGAGCGAGCTTTCCGACGGGCAGCTCCCGGATTCGCCGGTCGCTCCCGAGATTCCGGCCGAGCCGGAAGCGCCCGGGACGGGGGAAGCTCCGGCGACACCCGATGAGGGTGGCGTGGAACGGCAGGCTTCCGGCGGCGCGAGTCCGACGGAGTGAAGCGGGTCGTCGTTCATACCGACGGGGGGTGCCGGGGTAATCCGGGGCCCGGCGGCTGGGGCGCCGTCCTCGTTTACAAGAATCGGAGGAAAGAACTGAGCGGCGGAGCGGATTTGACGACGAATAACCGCATGGAATTGCAGGCGGCGATCTCGGCACTGCGGGCGCTGGTGCAGCCGTGCGAGGTGGAGTTTTTTACGGATTCGAAATACGTGCAGAACGGCATTTCCTCTTGGTTGGCGGGCTGGAAGAAGAATGGCTGGATGACGAAGGCGCGCCAGCCGGTGAAGAACGTCGATCTCTGGAAGCAGCTCGATGAGGCGGCCTCGCTTCACACGATCGAGTGGCGATGGCTGAAGGGACACGCGGGCCACGCGGAGAACGAAAGGTGCGACGAGCTGGCGAACGTCGCGATGGACGGGCTCGGGTGAGCTGAGGAACGACGCGTCGGACTTGGAGGGTCCGGTTCTACCGCTCCGCCGGCTTGGCGAGGCGGGTTTGGATCTCGGTGGGGGTGAGGGCTTCGAGTTGCTGGTGGAGCATCCATTCGTGGCCAGCGGGATCGCGGAGGCTGCCGCAACGGTGACCGTGGTATTCGTTTTTCACGGCTCGGGCCACGACGGCACCCGCTTTGACGGCTCGGTCGAAGGTGGCGTCGACGTCGTCGCAGAGAAGTAGAATTTGGGGGGCGGACGGTGACGGGGCGATCGGACTCGATGATTTGGAAATGGTGACGAGCGCTTCGCCGATGGTGAACTCGGCGTGGATGACCTCGGTCTCGTTCGGACGCGTGAGTCGGTAGCGCTCCGTTGCTCCGAACGCAGACGTGTAAAACGCCAGCGCGGCCGCGGGGTCGGCGACTGGGAGGTTGATCGCGAGTCGGGGGTAGTCCACGTGGTTACATCTTCTCGGGGACCTGAATCCCGAGAAGGTCAAGGCCGGTCGCCAGGATGCGAGCCGTGGTGCGGCAAAGCGTGAGGCGACTCTTCAGGATGTCGCCTTCGGATTTCAAAACCGGGCAGGCTTCGTAAAAGGCGTGAAAGGTGGTGGCCAGATCGTAGAGGTAATTTGCGAGGAGGTTTGGCCGGAAGTCGGTGAGCACCTGGGGAAGGAGTTCGGCGAACTGAAGTTGCTTGATGGCGAGGGCGCGCTCGGGGGTTTCGGTGAAGTCGAGGGCTTTGAGTTGAGAGTCGAGAGTTGGGGCGTCCGCTTTGCGGAAGATCGACTGGATGCGGACGTAGGCGTTCTGGAGGTAAGGGGCGGTGTTGCCTTGAAACGACAGCATCTTGTCCCAAGCGAAGATGTAATCGGTCATCCGGTGCTGGGAGAGTTCGGCGTATTTGACGGCACCGAGACCGATGGTCTTTGCGATGTCGTCGATTTCGTCGGCGGGGAGGTCGGGGTTTTTTTCCGTGATGATGGCGTGGGCCCGGTCGACGGCTTCGGTGAGGACGTCGGCGAGTTGGACGTTCTCTCCGGAGCGGGTGCGCATAATTTTCCGGTCGGACCCAAGAATGCTGCCGAAGGCAACGTGGCGGGTGTCGAGGTCGTGACCCATTTTCCTCGCGGCGGCGAAGATCTGCTGGAAATGGAGAGCTTGCGGGGCACCCGTGACGTACCAGATGGCGTCGGGCTGGTGCCGGGCGACACGGTCTTCGATCGTGGCGAGGTCGGTGGTGGCGTAAAGGAAGCCGCCGTCGGATTTCCGAATCAGGCACGGTCGCTCGGCAAGATCAGGGTCGTCGGGAAAGAAAATGCAGGCCGCGCCTTCGCTGATGGTGGCGGTTCCGTCGGCGAGGAGGCGATCGACCAGCGGGGCGAGTGCGTGTCGGTATGCGCTCTCGCCGAGGCGTTCGTCGAATTTGATCCCGAGCAGCGAATAAAATCGTTCGAAGCCCTGCCACGAGTAATCGACGACCTGCTGCCAGATCGCGAGATTCTCCGGATCGCCGGATTGAAGTTTGACGAGCTCTTCGCGCACGGCGCGGGCCAGGGCTTCGTCGGTCTCCTCGAGGGAATTCACCTGCCGGTAAAGTCGAAGGAGTTCCGGAATCGGATCGGCTTCGAGCGCGTTCTGATCGAGGAAGTTTTTCCAGCCGTAGATGACTTTTCCAAACTGGGTACCCCAGTCGCCGATGTGGTTATCGGTGATGACGCGGTGACCGAGACAGCGGGCGATGCGCGACAAAGCGTCGCCGATGAAGGTGGAGCGGATGTGCCCGACGTGCATCGGCTTGGCGACGTTTGGTGCGCTGAAGTCGATGACGATCGTTCGGGGATCGGTCGTCGGCGTGACGCCGAGTCGTGGATCTGCGGCAAGGTCGGCGGCGGTCGTGGCAAGGAATTCGTCGGAGAGGCGAAAATTTAGAAATCCGGGGCCGGCAATTGTCGGGGTATCCCCGATGCCCGAGAGGTCGATCGTCTCGGCGATTTGGGCGGCTAGGTCCCGCGGGTTGCGGCGCAGGCTTTTTGCCAAAACCATGGCGGCGTTGGTTTGGTAATCCCCGAAGCGGCTGTCGGCGGTGGCGGTGACGTCGGTGAGATCGGGGTCGAGGTCGAGTGTGGTCAGCGCGGTGCGCAGGCGTTCCTCGATCCGTTGGCGGACGGTGGGCATCGGACGGGGTGGGTGGTGATTTTCAGCCGCGGGGAGCGCGGTTCGTGAAGACCGAGAGGATCGACTCGGCGTCCGCGGCGTTGCCGAGTTCATCACGAACCGTGCGGTCGTTGAGAAATTTCGCAATGGCCGCGAGGGTGCGGAGGTGGGTCTGGAATTGGTCGCGGGGGACGATGAAAAGCACGATGAAGTGAACGGGCTCGTTGTCGAGCGAGTCAAATTCGATCCCAGCTTTCGAGCGACCGAACCCGGCGACGACGTCGGTGACGCGCTCGGAAGACGCGTGGGGAATGGCGATGCCAAATCCAATGCCGGTGCTCATCGTTTCTTCGCGTTGCTTGAGCGACGCGAGGACGTTCTCGGTATCCGCCATGTCGAGAGTTCCAGCTTCGACGAGCATCCGCACGATCTCCTCGATGGCCTCCCAGCGTTCTTCGGATTTCATTTCCGGAATGATCTGCCGGGCGGAGAGGAGATTGGCCAACATCATACGCAGTGCGATTCCTTGTTCAGATCGGTCAGGCAACCGTAGCAACCCAACCACCTAGATCAAGAGGCGAGTTTGCGGGTCCGCGAGGACGAGTGATCGGGTGGCACCTTCGGCGGGGCGTAAACGTCCTGGGAATTTTCTCGGCGAAGTGGGTGGCGTGATGAACGTTTGACAGTCGCTCGAAACGGCGTATGGGTGCCGCCTGTATAGGGCGTGGGTAAAACACGACACGGGGCTTGCGCCCAATTGACAACTCTGTTTACCTTCGGCCGCAGCCGCCGTCCGCTGCGAGTAGATCGCGCGGACCCGGGCTCCTTAACCATGGATGATCGTTCGAAAGTATTCAGTCAATTTCTTCAGAAGGCGCACGGTCGCCAGGAGAGCGATCCGGAGCCGGAGGTGGTTCGTCCGGAGGCCGAGCCCGCCGCACCGACCTCAACGCAAAATAAAACGGCTATGCCCAGTGCCAAGCGCTTAATTCTCTCCGCCACGAGTAAAGGTGGAGTCGGTAAGTCGTATGTGACCGTCAATCTGATCGAGTGGCTGCGTTCGATTGAAGCTCCGTTCATCGCGTTTGATCCAGATTGGTGCAATTCGACTCTGACTCGGTTTTACGAGGAGGCTGAGTTCATCGACATCAGCGAGGAAGTCCATTTGGACAACGTCATCCGTGCTTTCGAGCGCAGCGATCTGGTGGTGGCAGACGGGGTGGGTTCGCTTCAGATGAAGTTCATTGACTGGCTCGAAGAGACGAGAGTCTTCGAGATGCGGGAGGAACTCGGTCTGGAGATCACGCTCGTTGTGATCATTGAAGAGGACAAGGAAACCGTCTTTCAGGCCGGTCAGGCCGCAAAGCGGGTGGGCAACAACGCGAATTGGCTGGTCGTCCGCAACCTGAAGACGTCCCCGGTGACGGAAATCTACGATGGGAGCAACGCCCGGAAAGAGCTGTTGGCCTTGGGAGCCCGCGAGATCACGATCGAAAGATTGCCGTGGAACTTGAACAGCATGCTCCAGAAATCGAGTAAGAGTATTGGTGGGCTGATCGATGACGATAGCGTGTTTTTCCTGGAGCGGCAGCGTCTGCGCTCCTACCAGCAGCGCCTGTTCGAGGAATTTGCTGGCGCGCGGGACATTCTGCTTCCGGAATCCCAGATCCATCTTGCGGCTCCGACTCCGCCGCCGGTCGCGGAGCCTGAGCTCGCGGTTGAATCCGCGCCAGAACCTGAACCTGAAACGGAAGCGGCTGACGCTGCGTCCCAGCAGTCGGCGGCGGCCCCGGTCGGCGCACCTGCACGTCCCCGGATCCCGCCGAAGGACGTTTGATGAGATAAATGACTGCCGCCGCCACCACCACTGCTTCTCAGATCCCGTCAGCGCACCAGGAAGAGAATAAGCGTTTAGTCATGGTCGCCATGGACAAGGGGGGCGTCGGCAAATCGTTTTTTTCGATCCTCTTCGTCCAATGGTTGAAGCAATATCAGAAGAGTTATCTGGCGTTTGATCCGGACTATCAGAACTCGACGCTGACGCGATTCGTTCCGGATGCTCAATTTCTCGACATTCGTCACTCGGAGAATCTGGATCGGGTCATCGAAGTCATGTCGGATGCTTCGTTGGTGATCGTCGACGGCGTCGGGTCGCAGCAACGAATCTTCCTCGATTGGCTGGAGGAGACGAATCTATTGACGCTCCGAGAGGGAATGAAACTCGAGCTCACGCTGGTCGTGATCGTCGAGGAAGATAAGGATACCGTTCACCAGGCCGGTGAGGCGGTGACGCGAATCGGGAACACGGTGGACTGGCTCGTCGTGAAAAATCACAAGACGATGTCCAGCTGTCGAATTTACGATCAGAGTCGCGCCCGACAAGAGCTCGAGTCGGCGGGAGCGCGGGAGGTGACGATTCCGAAGCTGCCGGATCATCTCGTTCTTCATCTGCAACAACACTCACTGACGATCACCGGCGCGCTGGACGGTGGCGGTCTCTTTCTGATTGACCGACAACGGCTACTAAACTACCGACGCGAAATCTTCCGCCAGTTCGACGCTCACCGTGACATCCTATTACCATGACCGATAATCCCGAAATCAAATCCAAGATTCTCGATTGGCAGCGACGTTTCAAAATTGAGGATGGAGATCCCGCGATGGCGCTCCTGGAACTGCTCGAAATCTACGGGCAAAATCCTAACCCGTCGCCGACGGAAAGCGGCCCGCAGACCGTGCAGATCGAGGGATTTGATGAGGCGATCGTCGAACAGGTTCGTTCGCAGCTGGCACCCGGCATCGAGCGGCTTGGGTTTCAGACTCAGGAGCTGAAGCAGCGCCTCGACGCGATGAACTTCGAGGGATTCTCCGAGCAAGTCGCCGGATACCACGAAGGGATCGATTACTGCACCAAGAAGTTGGACGTCGTGAAAAAAGAGTCCGATTCGATCGTCATCCAGCTCAATAAGGTGGCGAACTCGATCAACCCGATTTCGCGCGGGGCGATTTTGGTATTGATCCTGGCGGCCTGTGGACTGGGTTACATTCTGGGAGTGATGTTTAGCTAATGAGTGGTTCGCAAAGACGGGCACGGCCGTTGGGGCACACCCCCGATTGTTTTGGGATGGAGACCTAGAATTTGAAGAAATTCAGCTTCAAGCGAACGAAGTCGGAGCCGGATGCGGAGACGCCGCCCGCGTCGTCGGATGACGGGGTCGATTCGGAGCCACATCCGGTCTCTCCAGCCGAGGCGATACCGCCGACTCCACCGCCTTCGAAGACATCGAACACGGGGGAGTCCAGCACCGCACTGCGCGGTGGAGCCATCGCGCTGATGGTGGCGATGATGGTGTTCTTCGCGGCCAACGTGACGACTGCCACTCAGCTGGCGATCGGTGTCGTTGGCCTGTTGATCCTGTTCGTCTTGAATTTCTTTCGGCGCTCGGAAGCCATTCGAGTCGTCTATTTGAGCGTCGGCGCATTTCTGTCGATCGACTACGTGTTTTGGCGGACGTTTACGACGCTGACCTATTACGACCTGATCAGCTTTTCCCTGGCGATCATCCTCTACTTGGCGGAGCTCTACGGGTTCATCATTTACGGGCTGAGTATCTTCGTGAACATCGATCCGCTCAAGCGGAAGATCGTCGATCTGCCCGAGAATGAAGAGGAGTGGCCGACGCTCGACGTTCTCATTCCGACCTACAATGAAGAGCGCGCGATTCTGGAGGTCACGCTCCTGGCGGCGTTAGCGATCGAGTATCCGGCCGACAAGATCAGCGTGTATCTTTGCGACGACGGCGGCACGGATCAGCGGTGTAATCAGAGTGACCCGGGCAAAGCGGCCCAAGCGCGGGATCGCCGGAAGAACTTGAAGCAACTCTGCGACGAATCCGGCGCGCATTACGTTACCCGCGCCAAAAACATCCACGCGAAAGCGGGAAATCTGAACAACGCGATGGAGGTCAGTAATGGTGACCTCATTTTGATCTTGGACGCCGATCACATCCCGACCGTGGACATCGCTAAGAACACGTGCGGATGGTTTCTGCGAGATCCGAAGATGTTTCTGGTCCAGACCCCCCACTTCTTCACGAATCCGGATCCGATCGAGAAAAATCTCAAAACCTGGCTGCAGATGCCGAGTGAAAATGAGATGTTTTACGCGCAGATCCAGCGTGGTTTGGATTTTTGGAATTCCGCGTTCTTCTGTGGTTCGGCGGCGGTTATGCGGCGCGAGTTTTTGCAAAAAGTCGGTGGTGTCGTTGGAGAGACGATCACCGAAGATGCCGAGACCGCGCTCACGCTGCATTCGTTAGGCTACCACAGTGCCTACATCGATCGACCGATGATCTCCGGATTGTCCCCGGAGACGCTCGGGGGATTCATCACTCAGCGGATCCGCTGGGCGCAGGGAATGGTTCAGATTTTCCTGCTCAAGAACCCGATGCTGATTCGCGGGCTGACGGTGCCACAGCGACTTTGCTATTTCAGCAGTAGCTTCTTTTGGTTTTTCCCGTTTGCGCGACTGACTTTCATGCTTTCGCCACTGGCGTTCCTGTTTTTCTCCCTGAAGATTTACGACTCGAACTTCATCGACTTCTTGGCGTTCGCCGGACCCCATCTGATCGGCGTCGTGCTGGTGTCGAATTTCATGTTCGGCAAGGTCCGGTGGACGTTCATCTCGGAGCTCTATGAGCTGATGCAGTCGATGTACACCTTCCCGGCCATCGTTAAAGTGTTCCTGAATCCGCGGGCCCCGTCGTTCAACGTGACGGCGAAAGGCGAGATTCTCGATCGCGATTTCATCAGTCCGCTGGCCAAGCCATTCTACATCTTTCTGCTTCTGAACGTTGTGGCATTCGTCGCTGGTGTTTATCGCTACGCCATCTCCACGCCGGGAGCCCAAGAGTTTGCCACGGGGATCACGATGTTCTGGGCTTTGTTCAACATCTTCATCCTCCTGGCTTGTCTCGGAGCCTTGCTCGAGCGGCGGCAGATGCGCTCGTGGGCACGGATGGCGTGCAGTATCGGTGGAAACATGTTTCTGGGCGAAAGGCAGTTTCCGGTCGAGATCCGCGATATGTCCAATGGCGGTGTGAGTCTGGCGATCGACGCCGCTTACGAACCGATGCTGCGCCCCGAACACCTCATTAGGCTTCGCCCGGATCGGACGTTCGAAGTCGATCCCGGCGAGTTCAATCTGGTCATCCGCAATCTGCGCTACCGAGATCGCACGTTGATGATGGGGTGTGAGTTCAAGCACGACGGGTTGAACGAATTGAAGCGCAAGATTGCGTTTGTGAACGGCAACAGCCAGCGCTGGGTTGATTTCCTTGCGACCCGTCGCGGTGGCAAGGGCGTGATCGGCAGCTTCACCTACTTAATGTCAGCGGGCCTTCGTTACACCGTGGAGCACCTTGGTTTGCTGCTCCTTGGATCGATGCGAAAAGAGCGTGCCAACCGCACCGTTCGTCAAGGGAGCTGACGGGAACGTTTTTGAGAATTTGAAAAACCTAGATTTTATGAACAGAAAGAAAAGGAAACTACCTGGCCTCGCGGCACTCCTCGTCTGCTTGGGCCTGACTTTTTCGATGGTCGGAGTTGTCGCTCAACCGACACCACCCGCCGTTCCGGCCGAGCCATCGCCTAACGCCGCCGCGTCTTCGCCTTCGGCTTCGGCGGCGACTTCGACGACCGAGTCTGGAAGGTCGTCGGCGACCTCCTCGACGGCTACGCCCTCGGCACCGACCGCCCGGACGCCCGGTGGGGCCTCGACGATCCGCCTGCCGATCCGGCAGTTGATCGGAGCCGAGGAACCAATTTTCCTGCGGAACGCGACGAGCACGTTCACCGTTTACGTCCCGAAGTCGCCTCGATACAACATGAAGAGCTGCAAGCTGCACCTGCGGTTCACGAATTCGATCGCCCTGCTCAGCGAGCGTTCGGTCCTGCGGGTCGTGATGAACGACAAGATCATCGGACAGTTTTATCTGACGCGCGATCAACCGAATCACAGCGTGGACATCGAGGTGCCGCTCGAATACTTCAACCTCGCGTCGAATCAACTCCAATTCATCGTCGCGCAGCATTACACGCTGGAGTGCGAAGAGCCCGCGGCACCTGAGCTCTACACGGAGGTCCTGCCCGACCAGAGTTACTTCGAGGCGGTCGTGACGATGAATGACGTCGAGCCGAGACTCTCGCTCTTGCGGGACATGATCGATCAAAAGTTATGGGATCCCTATAAGTTCCACATCTGCATGCCCGGCGGATCGGGTGCGGGAATGACCGACGAGTCGCTCGCGCTTGGCTCGGTGATCACGCAGGGTGCGACCCTGAATCTCGACTACCGTCCGGCGGTGGTGACCACCGGTGACGCGTTGTTGGCCGGGGTGGACAACATCGTCGTTGGGACCTCGAGCGAGTTAACGCCCTACCTGACCTCGACCGAGATCGGTTCCATCAACGGAAGCTTCATCGCGGTGAAGCAGCTTCCCGGTGATCCCGAACACTTCATGCTCCTGATCAGTGGTCGCAGCATGGAGGAGGTGGCGCAGGCCGCTTACGCGTTCTCGTTGATTAACTTCCCGCTGCCGGATTCCCAGTTTGCGCAGATCAGCCAAATCGATTTTCCGGAGGAGCCGTTTTACCTCAAGAACGCTCCCATCCGCGACCCGGGTATCTACAGCTTCCGCCAACTCGGATACGACAAGATGCGCACGATCAAGGGCTTCAACACCGGATCCTACCAGATTGAGGCCTACATGCCGGGCGATCTTTCCCCGGACGACGCCAGCAACGTCGAGCTTCGCCTGCACTTCGTTTACGGAGCCGCGCTGCGATCTGATTCCGTCTTGAACGTGTTCGTGAACCAAGAGTTCCAGCACGCGATCCGTCTCGACGACGTCCGGGGTGCGCTGCACGACGACCACCGCGTTTACCTGCCGGTACAGGCTTTCCAGCCGGGTCGGAACGTCGTGGACATCGCGCCGCGAATGGTGCCCTTCGTCACCGATCAGTGCGAGCTTCAGCAGATCGAGAATTTGCTGTTCACCCTTTATTACGACTCGGACTTCGTTGTGCCGAACCTCGCGCGGAAGACGCGGTTGCCGAATTTCGCTCTGTTCTCGCAGACGGGGTTCCCGTTCACGTCTTCACCCGACGGCTTTGATCTGTCGATGATGGTGACGTCGAAAGACAACACGACCATCTGTGCCGCCTGGATGCTGATGGGTAAGCTGGCGCAGATCAACAGCTCGATCCTAAACCGAGCGGAGATCACGTTTAACCTGCCGCGGAGCGACAAAAACCTACTGGTCGTCGGACCGGTCGATACGCTTCCGGCGGAGGTGTTGGACGGGGCTCCGGTCTCGCCGCAGAACCTTGGGCGAGCCCGTTACCTCGTGAGCGTGAGTCCGAAGCCGGAAGCGACGGCAGTCGGGCCGGTCGACGAATTTGTCGCCAAGCTCCGCGGCCAGGATGTCGAGCGGAACGAGCCGGAGCAGCCATCCACGGTGAACATGGAAATGCAGAGCACGCTAAAAGATGACTCGATTGCATTTTCCTACGAGAACCCGTTTCACGTCGGACGTGCCGCGACGGTTTTCACCGCTGCGTCGCCGGACAATCTCTACCGCGGATTGTATAAACTCCAAGATCGCCGTTACTGGGACAATCTCGGTGGCAGCCTCATGGTCTGGAACGAAAAATCTCCGAAGACCCTGGCCGCGGCACGACTTGGACCGGAGTTCGTTTACGGAATCAAGTCGTCGTTCATTCAGGCGACCAACTCGTTTAACCGGAACCCTTGGTTGTTCACGATCTTCGTCTTCGGCGCGATCGGTATCGTGGCCTTCCTGCTCTACACGATGCTGAGCAAGCGGGATAAACCGAAGGATTGAGCGTGACGAGTCGGAGGGATCCCCGTCGTGCACCCCGCAACGGGTGGCTGGGGGGTATCCCCGATCTCGGTGAGTCGAAATCCGCCGGAACGTTGGCCAACGGATGAAGCGGAGGGCGTCAATGGTCGCCCTCGGGCTGCTGGTCGTTGCTCTCATCGGTCTCGTCATCATCTTGTGGCCCCGTGACCCCAACGCGTTGCCGGGCGCGGACTGGCGGACGTTCAAAACGCGTTTTCTCGATGAGTCCGGGAGGGTCGTCGACACGGGGAACGCCGACGTTTCGCATTCCGAGGGGCAGGGTTACGGAATGCTGCTCGCGGTCGCTTTCGGGGATCGGACGAGTTTCGACCGGATGTGGAATTGGACGCGCCAGACGCTGCAACGCCCGGACGACCACCTGTTTAGCTGGCGCTACCAAGCTGAAGATGGCGGGAAAGTCGATGATCCGAATAACGCCAGCGATGGCGACTTGTTGATCGCGTGGGCGTTGACCCGGGCGGCTCGCGAATGGGGGGAGTTCGAGTATCAGCGTGCGGCGGCGCAGATCGTGACCGACTTCTTCGATCTGACCTTGGCGGATTCCGTGATTGGGTTGCAACTTCTCCCGGGAATCGATGGCTTTCAGAGCGAAGCCGGGCTGATGTTAAACCCGTCGTATTACGTCTTCCCGGCGTTTCGAGAACTGCTCGAAATTTATCCGAATCAGAATTGGCAGGGGCTCGATGCCGGTGGTCGGCATTTGCTCGGCATGGCTCGGTTCGGAGAACACGCGCTGAATCCCAACTGGGCACTGGTCGGCCCGCTGGTGATCCGGATTGCGCCCGACAAGGAACCGTTGTCCGGATACGACGCGATCCGGGTGCCGCTCCACGTGGCGTGGGACGACCCGAAGTCCCCGCTACTAGAGAAATTCGCGCAATACTGGGAATCCTTTCCGAAAGACGAGCCGATCCCCGCAACGGTCAATCTGGTCGACGGCGAGTTGGGGCCCCATCCGATGCTGCCGGGAATGGAGGCCATCGCCCGCCTGACGATGGCGTGTGCGAGGGGCGAGGAGTTCACCGTTCGCGACGTTCCACTCGTCGATTTCGACGAGCCGTATTACTCAGCCAGCTTGAAACTTCTAACGAAGATAGCGATTCACGACCGCTCGCGGGCCGCAAAAACCATGGACGGCGGGACAAAAAGAATTGACCCTTGACGCCGAAAATCCGACACATTTCCAACTTGTTTCCTCGACGCTTAAAAATCTACAGCTTGATTCCAGGGATCGCCGTAACCATGTGGGTTGCAGCGCCGGGGGCTTATTCACAGACGGAAACAGGCTTTTCCGCGCTGGAGGATCAAGACTCGACGATCACGAACGATCCTCCCGGATTGATTCCCGCGCCGGCCGGGACACCTGACACGACGCCCGCGCCTGATTCTCTTTTCATCCCGGTGGTTCCCGGGTCTTCGCCGACGCCGGCTCCGACTCCGATCTTGCGCCCGGCGAGCCCGGTCGCTCCGACCGTCTTTGAACCGGCCGACATTCCTGCTCCAACGATTCGCTCGACTCCGGAGACGGTCGACATCTTCGACGAGGAAGAGACAACTTTCACGACGACGCGCCCGACCACGCCGATCCGTCCGGCTGCGGCCGTCGGGCCGACCGTGATCGTGGAAGACGACGAGGAAATCGTCTCGGCACCACGTCCGACCCCGACCCCGGCACCGAAGCGGACTTATCAATCCACGTCCACCCGCCGGACGAGCACGGCGACGGCGACGACGCCCCGCCCGGTCCGCCGTGAAACGCCGGTGAACCAGGCACTCACGGGCGAGCGACTGGCTCAGGCAATGGCGAAAGCCCGCGCAAATCGGGATGCGGATCTTGCGCAGCAGATCGGTTGGGCGAACTTCAATCGGAAAGATTATCCGTCAGCCGCTCTTTGGTTCGAGCAGTCGATCGCTTGGGATACCGATCTCGGAGCATCCTATTACGGCTTAGCGTTAACGAAGTTCAATCAGGGCAACCTGTCTCAGGCGGAAGCGATTGCGGGATACCGGGTTAATTCCTTCCCGAAGATGCGCACATTGCTGGGCGACATTCTCGTCAAGCGCGCCACGGAGGAATACGAGGATAAACAGTATGCTCGCACGATCGACGCGTTGGATCGGGCATCGAAGTTTCGGACGCTTGGTCGGAACGAGCAGATCATTCGCGGTTGGTCCTACTATTACCTGCGCGACTACAACTCGTCGGCGAATATCTTTCAGGATCTTTATCGGATCCAGCAGGACCGCGCGAGTGCGGAAGGTCTCTACGCCGCACTGACTCGCCTGAAGGAATTCGATCGGCTGGCGGAGGTCGCTGCGATGTGCCCCGGACCGCTGACCGAAATTTTAGACACCTATCAGACCAACGCCTACGAGAAGGCCGGCCTGTATTACGCAGCCTACGAAGCGAACTCAAGGAACAATCCGGCGCTCGTGAACATCGACTCGCCGAGTGTCGCGGTGGGCTTCGAATACGCGCAAAAGTCGGGTCAGAGCGGCGAATCGAAGTTGCAGACCTCTCGCACTCCGGTCATCGAAGGCCGGTTCTCGCCGGCGCCGCGGGTGATCGTAACCGCCAAGGCCGCCTTGCTCATGTTGCAATCGGGCAGTCGAACGAACGGAGCGTTCGTTGGAACGCCGCCGCTCGAATTTACCCGTTTCCAACGGAACGTCTCGACGGGATACAACGACCTTTTCGAAGCCAAGGTCCGCGTCGAATACCAGGATTTCCTGACGCCTTACATCGAGATCGGAACGACCCCGTTGAACGCCGACCTCGATCCACGTCCGGTTGGGCGGGTCGGTGCGGAATACCGCTACTCCACGGGATACATCAAGGGTGAGTTTTACTCGCAGTCGATCCGCGAGTCGGTCCTGAGTTACGTCGGTCAGGAAGATCCATACGTCGACGGGCGGGAATGGGGCCGGGTGCAGGAGACGGGCGGCTCGATCGAGTTGTTTCAGGGATTCCTGACGAACTACACGGCGTTCTTCAAAGCGAGTTACGGCGAGATCACCGGGACGAACACGAAGCGAAACAACCACCTGTCACTCGTCGGTTCGCTTTCCTACGTCTTCAAGCCGCGCGGCTTCGAATACATCTCGATCGGACCTGCGGTGTCCTACGAGCGCTTCGATAATAACCAGAATTTCTTCACCTATGGTCACGGTGGATATTTCAGTCCGGACTCCATCATCCAAGGGATCATCGAAGCGCAGTTCCTCACGAAGGAAGGTCGCAACTACCTGATCTCTGGCAGCGTCGGCGCTGGTGCTCAGCAGAACAAGCAGTCTGACGCGGACGTCCTGCCGCTTGATCCCGACGGACGGGTTTACGAAGGAACGGATTCGACGACCGGGATCTTCCTGGCCCGGGCCGAGGCAGGTGTGTTGCTCACGCCGTATTTCATGCTGGGGACGAAACTTTCCTACGCGGTGACGGCAGATTACGACGAAGGCTTTGCCAGTATCTACGGCCGCATCTTCTTCGAGCCGCGAGCGGGTCTCTTCCGTTCCGACCTTGGCTTCAGCTACTGGTAGGAAACCTTCAGCGTCCTCGGTTTGAAGCCCGGTGCCGCGACGATGAGCATGAGCGAGAAAACGCCCGTTGTCTTTTTCGATCGCGACGGGACGTTGATGGAAGAGGTGCACTACTGCAACGATCCGGCGGACGTCCGTGTGATCGCGGGAGCCGCCGAGGGGTTGAGGGCGTTGCGCGAAGCGGGTTGGGCTCGAGTGATCATCACGAATCAAAGTGGAATTCCGCGGGGACGCATCTCGCTGGTGCAGTATGAGGCCGTGCACGATGAGCTGGTCCGCCAGCTCGGTGGTGAGATCGACGGGACGTATTTCAGCCCGGACCTGCCGGACTCCGGGTCGCGACGGCGGAAACCCGGGATTGGAATGGTTGAGGAAGCGGTGCGTGATCTCGGCCTCGATCGGAAGCGCGCCTACTTCGTGGGCGATAAGGCGGTGGACGTGGAATGCGGTCACGCGGCCGGGATGCCGAGCATTCTCGTTCGGACCGGCCAGGGTCGGAACGTGGAGGCGGGCGGTGCGGATTACGTGGCGGCGGACGTGGGCGAGGCGATCGAGTGGATTCTGAGACGTGAAGGGACGAAAGGCGTTCCGTCGGAGAATCGCGTGTCGCCATGAACCGACCGTTCCAGGCCAAACCGGTGGACGGTCCATCGAAAACCAAGCGGGCGATCGCTGATCTGCCCTGGTTGCGCGGCGGGCGGAAGTCTGGGAGGGTCGGCGGGAATTCATGAGCGACGCGACGATTATCATTCCCGCGAGGTGGGGGTCCGTTCGTTTTCCGGGCAAGGCGTTGGCGCCGTTGTTGGGTAAGCCGTTGATCCAGCATACGTGGGAACGGTGTTTGGCCGTGAAACGGGCGGCCCGGGTGATCGTGGCCACGGACGACATGCGGATTGCGGAGGCGGTGTTCGATTTCGGAGCGGAAGTGTCGATGACTTCGTCGAAACATCCGACGGGTTCCGACCGGCTGGCGGAAGTCGCGGAAAAATTGAAGGGATGCAAGCACGTCATCAACGTGCAAGGCGACGAGCCGACGATCTCGCCGAAGTTGATCGATCAACTGATCGCCGAGCTCGAGGACGATTCGAAGCTGGCGATGATCACGGCGGCGACGCCGTTCCTGGATCTGGACGCAGCGAGGGATCCGAACAACGTGAAGGTCGTGACGAACCTTGTCGGGGATGCGTTGTATTTCTCGCGGAGTCGCATCCCCTTTGATCGGGATGGGGACGCGAAACGCACACCGCTCCATCACCTCGGGATCTACGGGTATCGACGGAAGTTCCTGTTGGAATTTGTGAAGTGGAAACCGACGGAGTTGGAGCTGGCGGAGAAACTCGAGCAATTGCGTGCGCTCGAGCACGGCGCGAGGATCCGGGTCGTCCGGACGAAGAAACGGAGCGTCGGGGTGGACACGCCGGAAGACGTCGGCGCGGCCGAAGCGGCTTTGCGGGAGTTGGGTTGAGCCGTCCTGGGCGGAGCACCTAGGCGGCGTCGATTTCGGTGCGATGAGGGATCGAAGCCTGCGCTCCCAGGCGGGTGACGGAGAGCGACGCGGCGCGGGTCGCCCAGCGGATGGCTGGCTCCAGTGGGAGGCCTTCCGCGCGGGCCACGGCGAAGGCTCCGCAGAAGGTGTCGCCCGCTGCGGTGGTGTCCACGACTTCGACGGCAGGTGCCGGGACGTGGATCGCGTCTCCGTTCGCGTCAGCAGCCAGAACGCCGTCGGCTCCCATCGTCAGGATCACGCAGGCGGGCCCGGAATTTTGAAGGACGCGAAGAGTGCTCCGTGCAGATTCGAGGTCGTGCACGGAAGAGCCGGCGAGTTGGGCGGCTTCGGTCTCGTTGACGATGAGGACGTCGACGAGGGGTGCGAACTCGCGAGCGGCGTCGTCGGCGGGAGCGAAGTTGAGTTGGGTGGAAACGTGGACGCGCCGAGCGATCTGGATGGCTGCGGCGGTAACGGCGGGGGGCAGTTCGAGTTGGAGCACGAGGGCGGCGGAGTCGGCGATGACTTCCTCGTGAGCAGCCACCCAGTCGGGGGTGAGTGAGTCGTTTGCCCCGGGTGCGATCCCGATGACGTTCTCGCCCGAAGCGTCGACCAGAATGAGTGCGGTGCCGGTGGGTTCTGAAGTGCGAAAGACGTGTTGGACGTCGATTCCCTCGCGTCGGAAACTGTCCAGCATCTGTTCGGCGACGGCGTCGGGCCCGAGTCCAGTCAGGAATCGGGTCGGGTGGCCGGCTCGCGCGGCAGCGACGGCTTGGTTGGCACCTTTGCCACCGAAGGTTTGAAAAAACTGGCCTCCGCGTATGGTTTCACCGGGTTCGGGCAAACGGGGGAGTTGGAGGACGAAGTCGGAATTTGAACTGCCGAGGACGGTCAGGGATTTGGACATGGGGGATTCGAAGTTGGCTCTGCGGAGAAGATGACAATTCCTTCGGGATCGGCAAAGTTCCAGTCCCGCTGCCTGGGAGATCGGTGCCTTGGCTCCCGAGGGTGGTTAGAATTTTGTTCACGGGGCATTGAGATTTGCATTTGGCGGTCGGATGCCTACCGTTTGCTGACTCGCTCTCAAACCAACCAAACGCTTTCGAAATGTCCACATCCTCGCTTGATCAACTTAAGAAATTCACCACTGTTGTCGCCGACACCGGCGACTTCAACACCATCAAAGAGTATTCGCCGGAGGATGCGACCACGAATCCTTCGTTGATCTACAAGGCCGTCCAACAGGACGATTACAAACAGCTTCTCGAGAAGGCGATCGCCGACAACCAGGCGTCTTCGCTGAGCGGGCCGGCGCTGGTGGATACGATCATTGATGATCTGCTCATTGCGTTCGGACGCGAGATTCTGGAGATCGTTCCCGGGCGGGTTTCGACCGAGGTCGACGCCCGGCTTTCGTTCGACACCGAAGGGACCATTGAGAAAGCGCGTTATCTGATCGGGCTTTACGAGAAGGCAGGGGTGTCGCGCGAGCGCATCTTGATCAAGATTGCGTCGACGTGGGAGGGCGCGCAGGCCGCTAACGTGTGTCAGGACGAGGGGATCAATTGCAACCTGACGCTGATGTTTTCGCTGCCTCAGGCGATCGCCTGTGCCGAAGCCGGGGTGACGTTGATCTCGCCGTTCGTCGGCCGGATTTACGACTACTACAAGGCGGCTGAGGGCAAGGAATACACCGGAGCTGAGGATCCGGGAGTCCAGTCAGTCAACCAGATCTACAATTACTACAAGAAATTTGGCTACGACACGCAGGTGATGGGAGCGAGCTTCCGCAATGTCGGGCAGATCACGGAATTAGCGGGTAGCGATCTGCTGACGATCAGCCCGGATCTGCTGAAGACACTCGCGGAGTCGACGGACACGGTCGACGAGAAGCTGACGGTCGAGGCGGCGAAAGCGGCGGACATCGAAAAGCTGGACGTCGACGAGAAGACGTTCCGTTGGATGCTGAACGAGGACGCCATGGCGACCGAAAAACTCGCGGACGGAATCCGGAAATTTGCGGCGGACATCGTCAAGCTCGAGAAGATCATTTCAGATCAACTGTAAGATCGCGCTGAATTTGCAGTGGCCGTAGCTGTGGGCGGTTAGAGGTTCCCAGTGGAAGCGGTTGCGACCCACGAATTTGGGCCGAAGTGTTCGCGGGCTTGTTCCGCGGAGGCTTCGGCCCTTTCGGTCGAATCGCAAATGGCGAAAAGGGTGGAGCCAGAGCCGGACATGAGGGCTGCCTGGGTGCCGGGTTGTTCGAGCAGCCATCGTTTGATGACCGGCAGAAGAATGAATTTTTGAAACACGGGGCGCTCGAGGTCGTTGACGAGTTCGATGTTTTCGACGGATTGCGGGTCCGTGGGTCCGCCCGGAAGCGGTTGGGAATTCGCCCATGATTGGTAGGCCCAAGGCGTGTCGACGCCGAACGACGGTTTGACGAGGAGCAAGGAAAGATCGGGGACGGGTGGGGCGGGTTCGATTTGCTCGCCTCGCCCGCGCGCCCAAGCGGCCTGACCTCGGACGAAGAACGGAACGTCGGAACCGATCGTGGCGGCCAGCTGTTCGAGCGTTTTGGTGGGGAGGTCGGTTTCGCAAAGTCCGTCGAGTCCGCGGAGGACGGCGGCGGCGTCGCTGCTCCCGCCGCCGAGGCCGGCGCCGTGGGGGATGCGTTTGGTGAGGTGGATGCGGGTCTGCCGGTGTAGTTTGGTGTGGTGGAAAAAGACGTCGGCGGCACGGGCGGCGAGGTTGTCGAGTCCGGTGGGGAGGGAGGGGTCGTCCGACGTGACGACGATGTCGTTCCCGGGAGCAATGGTGATCTCGAGATCATCGGCGAGCGAGATCGGGGTCATGAGCGTTTCGATCTCGTGAAAGCCGTCGGGGCGCTTTCCGAGGATCCGGAGGGAAAGGTTGACTTTCGCGGGGGCGCGCAGCTTCATCGGGCGCGCATCCTCAGCGAATGAACGAAGCCGCTAAAGAAAAAATCGTCGTTGCCCTCGACGTGGCAGACGCCGACCAGGCGGTCGGGATTCTCGGTGAACTGGAGGGCGTCGGGGTTTGGTGCAAGGTCGGAATGCAGCTTTTCACGGCGGCGGGTCCGGACGTCGTTCGCGAAGCGCGGTCGAAGGGTTGGCGGGTTTTCCTCGACCTGAAGTTCCACGACATTCCGAACACGGTTGCGTCGGGGGTGACCTCGGCTCGGGCTCTTGGCGTGGACATGCTGACGATTCATCTCGGTGGCGGGCCCGGGATGGTGCGGCGGGCGGTGGAGGCGGCGGGTGAGGATCTGTTGTTGCTGGGGGTCACGGTGTTGACGAGTAGCACCCGTGCGGATTTGGAAGCGGTCGGGACACCCCACGAACCGAGTGACCTTGTCCCGCAACTGGCGGCGATGGGTTTGGAGGAAGGATTGCGTGGGGTGGTCTGTAGTCCGCTGGAGCTGGGTGTGATCCGTGGTCGCTTCGCCGATCGCCTGAGAACGGTGACCCCCGGGGTGCGTCCCGCCGGGGCTGAGCTGGGTGATCAGCGACGCGTGATGACGCCGGGAGACGCGGTGCGGGCGGGGGCGGATTGGTTGGTGATCGGGCGACCGATCATCGGCGCCGGGGATCGGCGGGGGGCGTTCGAGCAAATCGCCGATGAAGTTGCGGCGGCAATGCCGCGGAGGGCGTAGGCCGTTTTTTAACGGGCGACTTGGCAGGTCCGAACCGCCCCCCGGGTGTCAACGGGGATTGCAGCTTCTTTTCGGAGGCTCGTTTGTTATTTTCTCCGGAAAGTTTCCCCACTTCATGAATCGACGAGCGCTTATTTTCTACGGTGGCTGGGAGGGCCACCAACCGGTCGAGATGGCCGAGCTGACTCGATCGGCGTTGAAAGAATCGGATTTCGAAGTCGAGATGAGCGATTCGCTGGAATGCCTGGACGATGGGGGTGCGTTGCGCGAGTTCGACCTGATCGTGCCATGCTGGACGATGGGTGAACTCGAGCCGAAGGCGGTCGAAAATCTATCGGCGGCCGTTCAGGCCGGGACCGGCCTGGCGGGATTTCACGGCGGGATGGGCGACGCGTTTCGGGGGGCGCTGGATTTCGAGTGGATGGTCGGGGGGCATTTTGTGGGTCATCCTTACGTCGGGCCCTATGAGGTGCGGGTGGTCAATGCGACGCATCCGGTCATGGCCGGGATGCCGGAGTCGTTCGAATACGACTCGGAGCAGTATTACATGATGACGGATCCCGCGATTCAGGTGCTGGCCGACGCGCCGTATCCTCATTTCGGCAATAACACGACGATGCCGACGGTCTGGACGCGCCCGTGGGGCGAGGGGCGGGTGTTTTATTCTGCTTTGGGCCACGTGTCGGCTGAGTTTGAGCGGTTTCCGAACGTGTGGGAGATGACGGTGAGAGGGATGGTCTGGGCGTCCAGAGGGGACCGGTGAGAGAGGTCGCGCGCATCGGCCTCGTCGGATGCGGCTACATCGCGCGGAATGCCTACGTGCCATTTCTCCGTGATGCGGCGGAGTGCGAGATCGTGGCCTGTGCGGATGCCGTCGAGTCGATGGCCGTGGACCTGGCAAGGGACTTCGCGATTTTGACGGTCTGCTCGCTGGAGGAACTGCTGGCGGACCCATCGATCGACGTGATTTTGAACCTGACTCACCCGGCGGCGCACGCTGCGGTGAATCTGGCGGCGCTGTCGGCGGGTCGGCACGTTTACTGCGAAAAGCCCTTCGCGCTGACTCGCGAGGAGGGGCGGGCCGTCCTGGCGCAGGCTCAATCGGCGGGCAAACTCATCGGGTGCGCGCCGGATACGGTATTGGGACCGGGAACGCAGGCGGCGAGAAGGGCGATCGAGGCTGGGGCGATCGGTCGAGCGGTCGGTGCGCGGCTGACCTGGTCGAGCGGGGGACACGAGGCGTGGCACCCAAACCCGGAATTTTACTATCAGCAGGGCGGCGGCCCGATGTTGGACATGGGCCCATATTTTCTGACGGCGCTCGTTCATTTGCTCGGCCCGATGAAGAGCGTCGTGGGCCGGGTCAGCCGGGCGCACGAAACGCGGACCGTTCAGAGCGGAAGTTTGAGGGGTCGGGAGTTCATCGTGCTCGTGCCGACCCACTATTCGGGGGTGATCGAGATGGTCAGTGGGATTCACGTGTTGACGATGATGAGTTTCGACGTTCCGGGAGCACCAGATACGGGGACGCTGCCGGAAGTCATGGGTGAAAGGGGGACGTTGTTGTCTCCGGATCCGAATCGTTTTACCGGAGAATTCAAAACCAGATCCGGCGGAGGGGAGTGGGAGGTGTCCGGTTCGGAATTTGATTACCCGTCGGGTCGAGGTCTGGGGTTGATCGATCTGGTTCGCGCCGCGCGGCGGGGCGGAAAACCACGGGCCAGCGGGGAGATCGCCTACCACGTGCTCGATGCGATGTTGGCTTTCGAAGATTCGGACCGGACCGGACGGCGGGTCGATCTCGAGTCGACGTGTGAAAAACCGGACCTGGTCGGCGAGAACGGCGTCTAGCGATCGTCGTCGAGGGTGTCGGAGGAAGCCGGCTGATCGTTCTTCAGTGCCTCGACGGTGCGGTCAATCACGCGGCGATCGAAAACGAGGAGCGGGTGCGCGAGGACGGGATAGGTCGAATTTTCCGCCCACGGAAGCTTGGAGCTGGTCGAGGGAATGATCATGAGATCGATCGGGGTGCGGATGGTGATCCAGCGGATGTGCTGGAAATCGGCGATGTCGGCGTCGAGGTCGCGAAGAAACGCCGATCCCGGACGCATCTGCTGGACGCCGGGTAGTGGCAGGAACCACGCGAGCCAGGTGCCGCGGTGGGGGCTGGCGATGGTGACGAGCGCGTCGATGCGCGTGGGGTCCGCGATGCGCTGGGCGTAGTGACGAGCGATGAGTCCGCCCATGCTGAATCCGACGAGAGAAAAGCGGAGATCGGTTGGGACGGAGGCGTGGACCTTCGCGTGGACCTGTTCGGCCAGGGTCGGGAGAGGTGCGCTGCCGTCGTTCGGGACGAGGTTAACGACGTGGGTTCGGAATCCGGCTTCGGTGAGGGCGCGGTCGAGATTCCGCATCGTCCACGACGTGTCGAGAATGCCGTGGACGATCACCACGTCGCGAACGGTCTCGGCGGAAAGCGGGAGAGACATCAGGCAAATCGAAGTGAGGAGCGGGCGCAGAGCAACGATCAGGCACCATCGACTGGAGCGGGCGACGGATCAAACGTTAGCTCGGGCGAGCGACTCGACAGGGATTCGACGACTTGGTGGATCACGCGTTTGTCGAAGATGAGGAGCGGATGAAAGATCACGCGGAACACGTGGTTGACGGCCCAGGGAAGTTGGCAGCTCGTCCACGGGAGAACCATGAGGTCGATCGGTGTGCTGATCGTGATCCAGCGGAATTCGCGGCAACTCTCACCGTCGGTTTCGAGATCGCGAAGGAAGTCGGAATTCGGGCGCATCTGGTTCGCGGCGGTGGGTCCGTAGATGTAGGCCAGCCATGTGCCGCGGTGTGGGGTGCCGATGGTGACGAGCGCATCGATGCGGGAGCGGTCGGCGAGTCGCTGGGCGTAGTAGCGGCCGATGAGTCCGCCCATGCTGAAACCGACGATCGAGTAGCGGGCTCCGGCGGGGACGGAGCCTTCGACCTTGGTGCATACGGCAGTGGCGAGTTCTTCGAGTTGGTCGCGTCCGTCGTTGATCCCGAAGTCGAGCGGGTGGGTGCGAAATCCGGCGGAGGTGAGAGCGGCGTTTAGGCGATTTAGAGCCCAGGACGTGTCGAAGATGCCGTGGACGAGGACGACGTCGCGGGCGGGCTCGGTCGCGAGGGTGGAGGTCATTACGTCAGGCGCGAGTGGCGAAGTTTGCGCGAAGCGAGGAGATCGGGTAGTTCAAGCGCATGAGTTTTGGAGCCATTTTTGATTGGGACGGAGTGATCATCGATTCGTCGGCGCAGCACGAGCGGTCGTGGGAATTGTTGGCGGAGGAGCTGGGGAAGTCGTTGCCAGAGGGTCACTTCAAACGCGGGTTTGGCAAGAAGAACGAGCGGATCATCCCCGACCTGGGCTGGGCAACGGACGCGGACGAGATTCACCAGATCGGTCTGCGGAAAGAGGAGTTTTACCGGCAGCTGGTGAGCCGGGACGGAGTGACGCCGCTGCCGGGTGCGCGGGAGCTGTTGACGGTTCTACAGGACGCCGGCATTCCGTGCGTGGTCGGGTCGTCGACTCACCGGGCGAACATCGAGACGATCTGCGAGATCACGGGGCTGGGTGGATTTTTTGCTGGAATGGTGACCGGGGAGGACGTGAGTCACGGCAAGCCGGATCCGGAGGTGTTTCGGCGTGGAGCGGAGATCATCGGGATCGATCCGGCGAGGTGCATCGTATTCGAGGACGCGCTGGTCGGGCTCGAGGCGGCGCGGGCGGGGGGAATGAAATGCGTGGGCGTGGCGACGACGGAACCGCTGGCGGCGTTAGAAGGAAAGACTGATCTGGCGGTGGAGAGTCTGACAATCCTGACGCTGGAGCAGCTGAGTGGGCTGGTCGGGTAGCGGCTTCTGTTCTTTGACCTACGAACCCGGCGGGTCGGGTTCTACCCCGTAGCCAGGGCCGGTTGTTTGCGGCTGGGCTTGCGCGCTCGGACGACGGCGATGGCGACGAAGACGCATTCCACGACGACGTAGGTTACGGCGTATTCGAAACCGCCGCTACCGAAGCCGTAGCTGTGGAGCCCGACGCCGAGGACGAAGTTCACACCATACCAGGCCATGATGATGGTTTGAAACGCGAGGATGCTGCCGACGGCAAGGCCAAAGCCGCCCCAGCGACCGGCGATGCGACCGTGGAGAATGAAGAGGTAGGCGAGCAGCGCGACGAGGGCCCAGGTTTCCTTCGGATCCCAATCCCAGAAGCGGCCCCACGAGTAGTTGGCCCACACGCCGCCCAGGATGGTACCGACGGCGAGGAGAAGGACGCCGACCTGGAGGGTGCGGTAGATGTAGTTGTAAATCGCGGGGGTCGGCTTGGTGCCGATGATGACCTTGCCGAGCGCGATGTGCGACACGCCGAGGGCGAGGGCGAAGGCCGCGTAGCTGAGCGTGATGATGAGGACGTGGGTCGCGAGCCAGAAGTTGCTCTGGAGGACGGCGGTAAGCGGATGGATGCCGGGGTCGAGTGCGAGCGGCTGACTGTCGGCGAGGAGGAGGGAGAGGACGGCGACGGGGATGGCTCCAAGGAGGAAATAACGGGACCGGAAAATGGCCTCGAAGATGAGGGCGAAGAGGACGGTGCCGAAGGCGACCCAGATGATCGACTCATACATGTTGGTGACCGGGGGGCGACCGGCGATGAGAATGCGGCTGATGAAGCCAGCGAGCTGGAAGAGGAAACCGATGGCGGCCAGGGCCCAACCGATGGCGTAGCCGGTGCGGCGGGCGCGGAGGGAGGTGACGGCGAGGGCGATGCCGGCGAGAAGGTAGAGGATCCAGGCCCAGCGGAAGGGGTGAAGTTTTTGAATGGTCGTTTCGAGGTCGATTTTCCAGGTGGGGGGTTGGAACTGCGGGGCTTGTTCGGCGAGCGAGCTGCGGAGCGCGTCGGCGGCGGTGTCGAAGGCGGCCTGGTCTTCGGCGAGGTAGGCGTCGCGGAGATTGGCGAAGAGGGGATCGGCGGGGTCGAGGGTTCGCCAGGCGGTGGTGTCACCGGCGGGGTTGGCGACGATGCGGAAAAGATTGCCGTTGCGGAGATTCTCGAACTCGGCGAGGCGGAGGCCGATGGTCTCCATTTTTTTGTCGATGCCGGTGAGCTTGGCGCCTTCGGAGGCGCGGGTGGCCATTTCGGCTTTCTGGAGGAGGTCGACGAAGGCGGAGTTGGCAGCGAGGGTGTCGTAGGCGAAGCGGGTCTCGGTCAGTTCGAGTCCGGCGGCTTCCTTGACCTCGACGGAGTCCACGAGAATCAGGGGGACGGAACTCCACTTTTCCGGCTGGAACCAGAGGTCGGTGATGACGCGAAGGGCGGGCTGGCGTTTGTCGTCGACCTCGAGGGTGCGGCGTCCGGCGGTTCCGAGGAGGCTTTCCTGCGCGAAGACGAGGTAGGGCTTTTTGCGTCCGCTTTCCTGGACGGGGATGGTCTCGAGAGAGGAGAGGTCGAGCGCGGCGTTGGCGCTTGGGAGGGCGCTGGCGAAGAGGATGAGCGCGGCGGTGAGGAGCGGGTTCATTGCGGATTGCGGATTGTGGATTGCGGATTGGCCTGCGGCGCGGGGGCGGTCCGTCGTTTTGGTTTGAGGTAGAATTGGATGAAGATGCCGGCGCAGATGGCGAGGGAGCCGGTCCATTTGAGGAGCCAGCCGGGGTCGTAGAGGACCTGGAGGGTGGTTTCGTTCAGGTCGCGGGGGTTCCATTCGGCCTGACTGAACTTGTAGTTGATGCCGGTGAGGTTCGCGAGGAGTCCGCCGGGCCAGCTCGCGGGCTGGTTCATCTGGGCGACGGCGGTCTTGGTTGCGCCGGTCTCGCTGTCGGTGAATTTGACGGTCGAAATGTAGTTCGCGGGAGTTTCGGTGCCCTCGTAGCGGGGGACTTCGAAGTTTTCCAGTCCGATGGAGAACGGGGCGGGGCGGAGTTCGAGGCCGTAGCCGAGGCGGACGACGGTGCGGTCGTGGCCGAGCGTGGTGAGGTCACCGGAAGCGACCCAGGTGGCCGGGCCTTCGGTGCCGTCGGGGGCGCGGAGGCGCGCGCGAAAACCGGGGATGCCTTTGACCTCGGCGTCGCCGGGGCGGGTATCGGTAGCGAGGGCGGCTTCGGGCAGAAACTCGGTGACTTCGGCGGACCAATCGGCCCAGCCGGGCGCGAAGGTGTCGCCTTTCTTCGCGGTGCCGCTGGCGGTGGCGGTCCCGTTGCGGACGGATTGCCAGACGATGCTGCCAGCGGGGCCGGGTGCGATTTCGAGCACGAGGCCGCCGCTGGCGTCGTCGGGGGCCCCGACTTGGGCAGGACCGGTGATGCGGACGAGGGCGGCGGGGTTGTTCGCCTCAGGTGAGGCGGTGGTCGGACGGCCGTCTTTGATGACGAAGTCCGGCCAATAGTCGCCGAGGGTGACGGTGACGGGTCCGACCGTGAGAGGCTGGTTGAGGATCTCGGCGCGGGCGTAGGTGGCGGCGGTGCCGTCGGGGGTGGTGGTGGTGACTTGGGTGCCGTCCTCGCTGAGCGTGACGGCGACACCGGTAGTGCCGTCCTCGGCGGTGATGACGGGGGCGTATTTGGCGAAGATCATCCGGGTCTCGGTGATGGGTTTCGCGGCGCGGTCGGGGAGGGTTGGGAGGAAGGCGATGCGGGCCATGCCGAAGAAGTCGCGTTCGATGCCGCCGTCGGGTTGGAGGACGAGTGGGAGGTCGAGGTGTTGGCCGGCGGTGTCGCTGTGGAGGTGGAGCTCGACGCCGGGAAGGGCGGCGGGCTCGGCGGAGGCGGTGAGGCGTTCTTCGTCGAGGAGATTGGGACTGAAGTCGTCGGCGACGAGTTTGTAGTCGGTGTCGGGGAGGGGGAGGACGGTGGGCCTTCTCTCGGAGGGAAGGCGGGCTTCGGCGTCGAAGTCGATGAGGTAGAGCGCGCCGTCGCGGGGGCTCTCGACCTGCAGGACGCTGCGGCTGGTGGTGATGCGGGCGACGGGGGCTTTTTCGGTGTGGAGCGTGACGTTGCCCTCGAACCCGAGGAGCGTGCCGACGACGGCGCCGATGAGCAGGAGGATGATGCCGTAGTGGGTGACGATGAAGCCGGTGTGCTTCCGCTCCCAGGGCCAGCGGGTGAGGGTGACGGCGAAGAGGTTGATGCAGAGGACGCCGAGCCAGCCGATGAAGAAGGGGTTTTTGTAAACGGTGGCGGCGGCGATCTTGGCGTTGAAGGCACTTTCGAAAAACGTCGCGGCGGCGATGGCGATGGCGATCGTGGCGAGGAGGACGAGGGCGAGCTTGAGCGAGCCGAGGAGATGGACGAGCCGCCAGTAGAGGGACGTCTGCTTGCGAGCGGCGACCATTTTACGGCGCGCGTCTTTCGAGAGGGGCTCGGGCGGCGGTGCGGCGGCGGTCATTCGCGGAGGTGCAAGGTATTAGAAGATCTAATGATTGCAAATACCCGTCGGGTATCGGCGGGAGGGGTCAGGGCTCGATCCCGACGGCGCGGAACTTGGCGTCGACGTGGGTGAAGTGGCGTTCGATGGCGCAGGCGTCGGCGACTTGCTCCGGCGAAAGGTGCTCGGAGACGCTGGGTTCCTCGGCGAGGGTGGTGGCGAGCGGGATTTTTTCGGCCCAGGTCCGCATGGCGGCGCGTTGGACGGCTTCGTAGGCGGTTTTGCGTTCGAGCCCGGCTTCGGTGAGCTGAAGGAGCGCGGACTGACTGGCGTAAAGACCGAGGGTGAGGTCGAGATTGCGCTGCATGTTCTCGGGGTAAACCAGGAGCTTGGCCACGAGGTTGGTGAGCTTGTGGAGCATGTAGTCGAGGAGGGTGCAGGAGTCGGGAAGGATGATGCGCTCGACGCTGGAGTGGCTGATGTCGCGTTCGTGCCAGAGGGCGACGTCTTCGAGGGCGGCGCCGGCGTTGTTCCGAATCACGCGGGCGAGGCCGGAGAGGCGCTCGCCGGTGATGGGATTGCGTTTGTGCGGCATGGCGGAGCTGCCCTTTTGACCGGCGGAGAAATATTCTTCGACCTCGAGGACTTCGGTGCGCTGGAGGTGGCGGAATTCCGTGGCCCAACGGTCGATGGAGGAGGCGACGAGCGCGAGGGTGGTCATGAACTCCGCGTGGCGGTCGCGCTGGACGATCTGGGTGGAGATCGGGGCGGCTTTGAGGCCGAGTTTGTCCATGACGTAGGTTTCGACGCGGGGGTCGAGGTGCGCGTGGGTGCCGACGGCGCCGGCGATCTTACCAACGCGGACGCGTTCGCGGGTCTGGCGGATGCGTTCGGCGGCGCGGCCGAACTCGTCATACATGAGGGCGAGCTTGAGGCCAAAGGTGATGGGCTCGGCGTGGATCCCGTGGCTGCGGCCCATCATGGGGGTGAGTTTGTGCTCGCGGGCGCGGGTGGCGATGGCTGTGCGGAGGGCGTCGAGGTCGGCGAGGAGGCGGTCGCAGGACTCGAGCATCTGGACGGCGAGCGTGGTGTCGAGGAGGTCGGAGGAGGTGAGGCCTTGGTGCACCCAGCGAGCTTCGGGGCCGATGTAGCTGGCGACGTTTTCGAGGAAGGCGATGACGTCGTGGTTGGTGCGTTTTTCGATCTCGAGGACTTCGGCGATGTCAAATTTACCGCGGGCGCGGATGGCTTCGGCGTCGGATTTCGGGATTTGGCCCAGCTCGGCCATGGCTTCGCAGGCGAGAGTCTCGATCTCGAGCCAGATCTCGAGTTTGCGCTGGTCGCTCCAGAGGGAGCGCATTTCGGGTAAGCTGTAGCGGTCGATCACCCGGGGGAGGGTAGGGATCGGGGACAGGATTTACAGGATTTTCAGGATTGGGACATTCGCGGGAACGGGTGGCGTCTGGGGGCGGGTTGGGTTATGGAAACGGGTGATGGACAAGAAACTGGCGGTGCTGGAGGGATTGCTGCGCGAAAGCGCGCCGTTGGTGGTGGCGTATTCGGGCGGGGTGGACAGCGCGTGTCTGCTGGCGGTGGCGCAGCGGACGCTGGGCAGTGAAGTGCTGGGGGTGATCGCGGACAGTCCGAGTCTGCCGCGGGCGGCGCTGGCGGAGGCATTGGAGGTGGGGAGGGGATTTGGCGCGGAGGTCGAGGTGGTGCGGACGGAGGAAATGGAGAATCCGGACTACGCGAGCAATCCGCTGAACCGATGTTACTTTTGCAAGGCGGAGCTTTTTACGAAGCTGGATGGGCTGGCGCGGGAGCGGGGGTTCCGGGCGATCGCTTACGGGGAGAACGCGGACGACGTGGCGGCGACGCGGCCGGGGTCGAAAGCGGCGGCGGAGTTTTCGGTGGTCGCTCCGTTGAAGGCTGCCGGACTGACGAAGGCGGAGGTGCGGGAGGTGTCGCGGGAGCTGGGACTGCCGACGGCGGACGCCCCGGCGCAGCCGTGTCTGAGCTCGCGGGTGCCGCACGGGACGCCGGTCACGCCGGAGACGTTGGGGTTCGTCGAGCGGGGAGAGGCGGCGGTGCGGGCGCTGGGATTTCGGATTTTTCGGGTGCGGTATCTGGCGGGAGCGGAGGGGGATCTGCCGATCGCGAGAGTGCAGGTGGGGCGGGACGAGATGGACCGGCTGGATGACGCGGTGCGGGAACGGATGGAGCTTGGCTTGCTGGCGGCGGGGTTCGGTGGGGTGGAGGTGGATCCCGAAGGTTACGGTGGCGCGGGGGTTTCCTAGGCGGGAAGCGGATGCCGCCCCGGGAATTTCGCCGTTTGTTTGCGGCGCATAATTTTCACGCGGTGGTGATGGCGTTTCTGTCGCTGTTCGCGGCGGTGCTGCTTTGGGTGCTGGCGGGGTTTTTCTTCGTTTTGATCTTGCTGGGGCTGACGACGGCGGTGCGGGGCGACGAGGGGCCTGCGATGCCGGAGTGGATCGTGACGACGGCGGCGGGCGGAGTGGGGTTGCTCCTGATCTGGGGTTGGTGGGACCGTTGGTTGCACCGATACGTCGAGTTGCGTGACCGGCCGATCGTGGGTTGGCATTTGTTCGCTGACGTTGCGTTGTTGCCGGTGAGGCTGACGTTTGCGGTGACTGGAAATTTCGGAGCGATCCTTTGGGTGGGGCCGGAGCGGGTGGCGAGGGCGTGGCAGTTGCTGCTGGCGATCAAGGAGGCGAAGCGGGCGCCGGTGAGCTCGCTGACGCTGGTGGAGCGCGACGGGCACGAGCTGCACTACCTCCTGCGCGCGCTGCAATTGACGGGGTGCATTGATCTGCACGCCGGGAAGGAAGGTTGGTTTTACGCGGTGAGGGGGAACCTGGCGGAGGACCTGCAACGTTGGCTGGCTGGCGACGGAGTTTCGTGAAAACGTCGGGCATTATGCCGCGCTCATGGATCGAAGTTAGAGTTGACGCCCTCCGGGCAAATGCCCGCTACGCGCAATCCTGCGTGCCGGGCGCAGGTCTCATGGCGGTGGTCAAGGCGGATGCCTACGGGCATGGCGTCGAGATCGTCGTGCCGGCGCTGAACGATCTGGCGTCGATGTTCGCGGTGGCGAACGTGGGGGAGGCCCGGGAGGTGCGGGCGCTGGCGCCGGAGCACGATGTTTTGCTGCTGAGCCCCTGTCTGCCGGATGAGCGGGAGGTGGCGGTGCGGGGGAATTTTATTCCGACGATCTCTTCGGTCGCGGAGGCGGCGGAGTATGCGCGGTTCGGCGGGGCGGAAGGTGCGGTGCGGGTGCATCTGAAATTTGACACGGGGATGGGTCGGATCGGGGTTTGGCACGAGGAGGCGGTCGCGGTCTCTCGGGAGGTCGCGCAAATGGCGGGGCTGGAGGTTCACAGCGTGTCGACGCACTTGCCGTCGCCGGATGACGACGCGGAATTCACTCGCGGGCAACTGGACGGTTTTCGCGAATTGTTGGCGGACGTGCGCCCGTTCTTTCCGGAGGCGCAAGTGCACGTTCTGAACAGCGTGGGGACGTGTGGGTTCGCCGGGGACGCTTATGACTGCGTGCGGGCGGGGTTGATGCTTTACGGGAGCGTGGCACTGCCGAAATTTCAATCGGAGTTAAGCCCGGTCATGACCTGGAAGTCGCGGGTGGGATTGGTGCGGGACGTGCCGGCCGGGCGGACGGTGAGCTACGGACGAACTTACGTGACGCCGGAGCCGATGCGGCTGGCGACGATCGCGATGGGTTACGCGGACGGGTATCCACGGCAGGCTTCGAATCAAGGGGCGTGCGTCCTGATCGGCGGGAAGCGATGTCCGGTGGTCGGGCGGATCACGATGGATCAAGTGATCGTGGCGGCCGAAGGTGCCGCGGTGGACGACGAGGTTGTCTTGGTGGGCTCGCAGGGGGATGAAACGATTCTCGCGGCGGAATTGGCGGAATGGGCGGGAACGATCGCGTGGGATGTCTTCACGGGGGTGAGGGGACGGACCGAGCGCATGGTCGTTTGATTCGCTTTCGCTTGGCCTCCGATGGGGTCGACACTACGGTGCGCGCATGAAAATTTTGGTGACGGGCGGCGCGGGATTCATCGGCTCCCACGTGTCGCGACGGCTCTTGGCGGACGGTCATTCGGTGACCGTGCTCGATAATTTCAACGAATTTTACGATCCCGAGATCAAGCGCGCAAACGTCGCGTCGCTGGGGGACGTGGAACTGCTCGAGGCGGACATCGTCGATTTCGGGTTGATGCTGGGGATTTTCGAGAAAGGGAAGTTCGACAAGGTCGTTCATCTGGCCGCGCGGGCGGGGGTGCGCCCGTCGATTGAAAATCCGCGGGCATACATCGATACGAACGTGACCGGAACTTACAACTTACTCGAGGCGGCGCGGGCGACGGACGTGCAGAAGTTTGTCTTTGCGTCGAGTTCTTCGGTTTACGGCCTGGCCAAAACCGTGCCGTTTTCGGAGGATTTGCCGCTGCCGCAGACGCTGAGTCCTTACGCGGCGACGAAGCTGTCGGGCGAGCACCTGTGCGGGAACTTCGCGAATCTCTTCGGCTTGCCGGTGGTGTGCTTGCGGTTTTTTACGGTTTATGGGCCGGGTCAGCGTCCGGATTTGGCGATCCACAAGTTTACGCGGAAGATCGACGAGGGAGAGGCGATTCCAAAGTTCGGCGACGGCGGGACGCGGCGGGACTACACCTACGTCGACGATATTCTGCAGGGGGTCTTGGGTGCCTTGGCGTACGATAAGAAGACCTTTGACATCTTCAACTTGGGCGAGAGCGAGACGACGACGTTGAACGAGTTGATCGCGGCGATCGAGTCGGCACTGGGGAAGACGGCGCGAATCGAGCAGCTGCCGGAGCAAAAGGGGGACATGCCGCTGACGTGCGCGGATATTTCCAAAGCGCGGGAGCTGCTCGGCTACGATCCCCGGACGAAGATCGCGGAAGGAATCCCGCGATTCGTTGAGTGGTATCGGAGTTTGCGCGGATGAGTTCGCCGGGCGTTGTCGCGCTGCTCCAGGAGCTGGTGCGGATCCCGAGCGTGAATCCGGACGGGGATCCGGGAACGGACGGCATCGGGGAGGCGCGAATCGCGGAGTTCTTGGAAGCGTGGCTTCGGGGGCTCGGGGCGGAGGTGGAGCTGCGGGACGTCGAGCCGGGTCGGCCGAATGTCCTGGCGCGATTTCCGACGAACGGCGAGGGGAAGCCGAAGCTGCTGCTGGCACCGCACACCGACACGGTGAGCGTGCTGGGGATGACGGTCGATCCGTTCGCTGCCGAGCTGCGCGACGGGCGGGTTTGGGGGCGGGGGACGTCGGACACGAAGGGGTCGATGGCAGCGATGCTTTGGGCATTGGAGCAGGTCGGTGCTGGACTGGCGGATTTATCGCACGAGATCTGGTTCGCGGGGCTGATGGGCGAGGAGGCTGGCCTGCAGGGGTCGAAGGCGCTGGCGGCGGAGGAGGAGTTTGATTTTGTCATCGTCGGCGAGCCTACGGAATTGCAGACGGTTCACGCGACGAAGGGGTGTGCGTGGGTGACCATCCGGTCGAACGGTCACGCGGTTCACGCTTCCCAGCCGGAACGGGGGACCAACGCGATCCTCCAAATGGCGGACGTGGTGCGGGTGCTCAGCGAGGAGGTGAAGTCGGAATTGGATGGGCTGAGTGATCCGCTGCTGGGGGCGCCGACGATGAACGTAGGGGTGATCGCGGGCGGGTCGAAGGTCAACATCGTGCCGGACCGCTGTGAGCTTAAGGTGGATTTTCGCACGATTCCGGGTCAGTCACTGCGCGGCGTGTGGGAGCGGCTGAGGGCAATCCGGCCGGAGTTGGAACTCGACGTTTTTGAGTCGGCGCCGATGAACACGTCGGCGGATCATCCGGTGATCCGGACGCTGGAGTCGCTCGGTGCGAATTGCACCGGAGCGCCCTGGTTTTGCGACGGCGCGATGTTCGCGGAGCGAGGAATGCCGGCGGTGGCACTGGGCCCGGGGTCGATTGCCCAGGCTCACACGGAGGATGAATTTATTGCCGTCACGGACATCGAAGCGGGCGGGGAATTCTTTGAGCACTTCCTCCGGAGGTTGGGTCGCGGGTGAATCGGGTCGCGGTCATTGGCGCCGGCGTGTCCGGGTTGGCTTGTGCGAAGGTTTTGGCGTCGGCAGGGACTGAGGTTGTCGTCTTTGAGAAATCAAGAAGTCTGGGCGGACGTTGCTCTTCGCGTCGGTGGGAGGGTTGCGTTTTTGATCACGGGGCGCAGTTCTTCACGGCGCGAGACGAGAGTTTCCGAGCTTGGCTGGGTGAGCTCGGTGACCGCGTGCGAGCGGTGGACGGGGAGGTCGTGGACGCGTCGAACAACGAGGTCGGATCGGGGTCGCGGCGCTACTATCACGTCGAGGGCAATAACCGGCTGGGACGGGAGTTGGCCGCGGGATTGGAGGTGCGTTCCGAGACGCTGATCGAACGGGTTGGACGCGGGTCGGACAGCTGTCGCTGGGAGGTCGGGGGAGAAAATTTCGATGGGGTGGTGAGCTGCGCGCCGTGGCCGCAGACGGCGGCGATGCTGGGGATCGAGCCGGGACCGAGCCCATACGAACGAAATTTAACCGCGGCATTCCTCTACGACACGGAATGGTCGGGGCGGGCGCGCGAGATCTACGCGGTGAGTGATCGGTCGGGGGCGGAGTTGGCCTGGTCGGCTTGCGAGAACCACAAGGTCGGGCGCGTTCCGGACGGGCGGACTCTCTTTGTCGTTCAGAGTTCGGCGGATTTCAGCGTGAAGTTTTTTGATTCGGAACGGGAAGCGTGGGCGGATCGTTTGCAGGTGGATCTCGAGCGGCGGTGGGGTCTCGATGCGGCGCGGCGGCTGGGTGTTTTTACTCACCGGTGGGGATTTTCGCGCCGGGTCGCGGACGTCGGCGCCGTGGACCTGCCGGACAGCTTCTACGTTTGCGGAGACTCGTGGAGCGAGTCTCGGATCGAAGACGCGTGGCTGAGCGGCCGGGCGGTCGCGCGGCGAGCGATAGAGTGGAAATTTGATTAGTCCTTCTGATCAAACGATTGTCGATCTCGACACCGGCGGCCGTAAGGTGCTTTTGCTTTTCGCGGACCGTGAAGGACTGTAGCGTGCGATTGAGAGATGGATCGACGCCTGCCTACAATTCATTCAGCTGACATCTACAGGTCTCAATGAAGATAGATTTTATAGATCTGTTCTGCGGAATCGGCGGATTTAGAGTTGCGATGCAGGAAGCTGCGCTTCAGCTAGGCATGGATGCGAGGTGCGTTTTTTCGAGCGACATAGATGATTCCTGCCGCATGGCCTACGCTGCAAATTTTGGTGAACGACCAGCTGGTGATATCACCAAGATCGCGTCCGACGAGGTGCCTGCACATTCAATGCTTCTTGCCGGCTTTCCGTGTCAGCCATTCAGTATAATCGGAAAAAAGAAGGGGTTTGATGACACCCGCGGCACCCTGTTTTTTGATATAGCGCGTATCTTAAGGGATAGATCTCCCGACGCTTTCGTGCTTGAGAATGTGAAGCTTCTGAAGGGACACGACGGTGGGCGCACGCTCAATACAATTTTAGAAACGCTCAGTCAGATCGGCTATCACACGGATTATCGTGTCTTAAACGCATTGGATTTTGGCCTACCACAAAAGCGCGAGCGGATCTGGATAGTGGGTAGCAAGACTATGAAACATTTTCCTTGGCCGCTGGGCGGCGTGAGGATGCGGCCGCTTTCTGAAATCCTGGAAAACCACGTTCCAGAAAGTTTTTTTGCTTCCGAACGGATTCGCGAAAAGCGACTGAGTCGGTTGGCACCGACTCCGGAACCTACCATCTGGCATGAGAACAAGGCAGGTCATGTAAGCGCTTATCCATTTTCATGTGCTTTGCGCGCCGGGGCATCCTACAACTATCTCCTGGTAAACGGGGAGAGGCGGCTAACGCCACGAGAAATGCTTCGCCTGCAAGGGTTTCCTGACTCATTTAGAGTCGTCTGTTCTGATTCTCAGACGCGGCGCCAAGCTGGGAATAGTCTCCCGGTGAGTGTTGCCAAATTTGTCATCAAGGCGGTCTTGGAAGCTCACAAGTGGACAAACGGAGTTCATCGTCCGGATGGAATGACCTACGAAGAACTTCGTTTTGCGGAAGAACCTGATTCACATTATGGCCCGTCCAAAACTCAGAACCGTCGAGAAATACCAACCTCCCTATCGTCTAAATAGCTTTCCGACAGACTTTGCTTTTAACCTCGGGCGCGAGATTGTCTATCTTCTCGCTACACGCGGGCGACCCTCGTTGGAAGGGGCGGACTGGGAAAATATTTTCGCGCGGATTGTTAAGGCCGACTGGCAGCCTTCGAATGTCGGGTTGGATGACGTAGTTCTCGAGCAGTGCGCGTGGGGTGCCAAAACGGTGAAAAATCCCCGGCCGTCTAAAGCTATCAAAGTCCGGCTCATTTCGGGGCGGAATAGCCCTCAATTTTCTTACGGGGAGTCTGTTTCGGTTACAAGTGACCCGGACGAGCTTGGTCAGAAAATCCTGGAGATTTGGAATGAGCGAGTTTCATCGATTCGAAAGAAATACATGCACCTGAGGACCGTAGTGCTTCTAAAATCGAATGATCTTTTGGAAGTCGCGGCCTTCGAATTCGACACCGAAATGTTTTTGACCAATCAATTCCGCTGGCAGTGGAACGATCGGGGGAACTTGGAAGGATACGAATCCTCCAACTCAGAGCACAAATTCACGTGGCAGCCTCACGGTTCCCAATTCACAATCATCGAACGAGTCCCGGCGGATCGACTGGCCATTCAGATCAGACAGCCTCCCATTTTGGATCAGGAGGCGATCTTGGACTCGCTTAAATTTGACGATAGCTGGGTTAGCAGAATTTGATCGGCGGATCACTCCGCCGGGCCGACGTTCACGCTCATGTCGTTGAGCTGCATCGGGCCGAACTGCGTCGAGAGCGCGACGTCGGCGGCGTCGCGTCCGTAGGCGATCGTGATGCGGTTGCCCTTTGGTTCGTTCTGCGTTGCGTCGAAGACATACCAGCGGCTGCCGACGTAGGCCTCGAACCAAGCGTGGAGGTCCATGGGTTTGAGTTCGTGCAGGTAGCCGACGACCATGCGAGCCGGAATGTTGATGGCGCGGCAGAGGGAGATGCCGAGGTGGGCCAGGTCGCGGCAGACGCCGACCTTCTGGTTGGCGGTGTCGAGTGCGGACGTCGAAGCGTTGCTGGTGCCGTATTCGTAGCGGACTTCACGCCGGATCCAGGCGCGGATGGCTTCCGCCTGCTGGTAGCCCGGGGTGACGTTTCCGGTGATGGAGGTCGCGAGGTTCCCGAGGAGATCGGATTGGCAGTAGCGGCTGGGCAGAAGGTATTGGAGGAGTGGGTCGGGGATCAGGTTAACGGGGACCAGCTCGGCTTCGGAGTTCACGTCGATGGCGTCGGGCGTGTCGACGGTGCAATCGGCGGTGATGGAGAAAGGGCCGGGGGGAATGACGGCGCGCTGGCAAAGATTCCCGAAGCCGTCGGTGTATTCGATCATCTGGATATCCGGATCGAGCGTGTATTTTTCGGACGTCACCCACTGGCCGTAGCCGCTGCGGGGTTTGAGCATAAAAATGGCCGGGACGTCCGCGTTGGCGGTGAACGAGAGAGAGGCGGTGGCTTGGAGCTTCATGGTAATTTTCGGAATAAATGCGGCTTTCCTACCTCTTCCAGCCGTAATGAAAATGATGAAAAACTTTATTCTCTCCCTGACTGCACTCCTCGTCTCCTCCGCCGTCGCTTATGCCGGCTCGTATCCAGATATCACCATGGAAGAACTCCAGGAGGCCATCGACGATAACAAGGTGACCTTGATCGACGTGAACGGCTCGGATTCCTACGCTGAGGCTCACATCCCGGGTGCCATCGACTACATGGAAGTGAAGGGTGACTTTGCAACCGAGCTTCCCGCTGAGAAGGACGCGTTGATCGTGGCGTATTGTGGCAGCCCCCAGTGTGGTGCCTACGCGAAGGCAGCTGACGCGGCCAAGGATCTCGGCTACACGAACGTGAAGCACTTTAGCCAAGGCATCTCCGGCTGGAAGAAGGCTGGTGCCGACACGGAAGTCGCCAACTGATTCCGACGAAAAGTTTGACGCAGGAAGCCCGGTCTTGATTGACCGGGCTTTTTCTTTGTGCCGGGGTGGGGGATGCTGGACGAGCGAGTCGAGGAGTTTGTTAAGCGATTTTCGGTCATTCCGGATCCGCAGGAGCGTCTGGCGGCGCTCGTCGCTCGGCGGGTCCGGTTGGAACCGTTGAGGGAAGAAGACCGGCGAGACGTAGAGCTGGTGTCGGGGTGCGTTTCGCGAGTGTGGGTGGTCGGGCACGTGACGGACGGGGTGTGCGGATGGCGGGTCGACGCGGATTCGCAGGTCGTGCGGGGATTGGCGACGGTGCTGGCCGAAGTGTGTGAGGGCGTGGCGGCGGATGAGGTGGAAACGTTGGACTTGTCGGTTTTGGCGGGACTGGGGGTATTGGACATCTTGTCGCCGACGCGGGCGAATGGGCTGGAGCGGGTCGCGGGGAGAATCCGGGAGATCGCGAGGACGGGATGAGCCTATACGACGCGCACAATCACTTGCAGGCGCCGGAGCTGACCGGTGACTTGAAGTCGGTCGAGGTGGCGGTGCGGGAGCTGGGGATCGAAGCGATGGTGGTGAACGGAACCGAGGAGGGGGACTGGTCCGAGGTTGCGAGCCTGGCGGAGCGACATGAATGGGTGCGAGCGAGCTACGGGCTGCACCCCTGGAACGTGAATGCGCGTTCGAAGGACTGGCGGGAGAGACTGAAGGCGCGCTGGGATGCAGGCGGGTGGGTCGGTGAGATCGGACTGGATCGATGGAAGGAGACCGAAAATTTCGCAGATCAGATGGAGGTGTTTCGCTGGCAACTGGGAGAGGCGGCGCGGCGGAATGCGCCGGTAACGATCCACTGTCTGCGGGCATGGGGGGCGTTGACGGAGGTGATTCGCGAAGACCGATTGCCCGAGCGGGGGTTTTTGGTGCACGCGTTCGGCGGCTCGGTGGAGATCGGGCGGGAGTTGGCCGGGCGAGGCGCGTATTTCTCGTTTTCGGGATCGTTTTTGGCGGAGGAGCGGAGGGCGAAGGCGGACGTTTATCGCGATCTGCCGAGGGAGCGCCTGCTGGTCGAGACGGATGCGCCTGCGATGCCGGTCCCGGCGGATCGGTGTCGTTGGGGTCGGGCGGGTGAGCTCAATCACCCCGGGAACCTGATCGTCGCTTACGAGGGGTTGGCCGAGGTCCTGGGAATGCCGCTCGGTGAGCTGGCTGGGAGGATTGAGGAAAATTTTGCGCGGTTCTTCGGCTGAGGCTGCCTACGACGAGCGGGTCGAAGTGAGGATTTTCACGGCTTCGCTGGCGGCGAGAAGACCGAAGGTGCCGGTGACGAAGGCGGCGGCGCCGAAGCCGGTGGCGCAGTCCATGGCCAGCTCGGTGTCGGGCTCCTCTTCCGTGCGCACGGTGCCGTCGCTCCACGGGTAGCGGGGGGGGTCGGTCGAGAAGACCGCGGGGACGCCGTAGTGATTTCCCTCGCCGCCTTCCCAGCCGTGGTCGCGCCGGAGCTTCCGGCGGACGAGCCGGAGGAGGTCGTCCTTACCCGTGATGCCGAGGTCGGCAACGGCGATACGAGTTGGTTCGATTTTGCCTCCGGCGGCTCCGACGGTGATCGACGCGATCCCGCGGACCCGGCATTCCGCGAGGATGAGCGCTTTAATGGACATGCGATCGGTCGCGTCGATGACGAGATCGAAATCGGGATCGAGGAGAGCGTCGGCCGTCGACGGGGTGAGGAATTGCTCGACGGGCCGAACGTCACAGGCGGGGTTGATGTCAGTGATCCGGTGGGCAAGGACACCGACCTTCGAATGGCCGACCGTGGAAGTCAGGGCAGGGAGTTGGCGGTTGACGTTGGTGAGGCAGACGTCGTCGAGGTCGATGAGCGAGAGGCGACCGATGGCGCTACGAGCGAGGGCTTCGGCGGTCCACGAGCCAACGCCTCCGACGCCAATGATGGCGACGTGCGAGCGGGTGAGGCGATCGACTGACGGGGACCCGAGAAGCCGGGCGAGGCTGGCGAAGCGGGGGTCGGGCGTGGAGTTCAGCGGCTGAGACCTGGAATCAGGAGGTGAGGATCTTGTCGATGGCTTCCCAAACCTGCGTCTGTCGGCCGACCAGCCACTGGTGCGCGATAGTGGGTCGGTCGAGGACAGCCTCCAACTTCTCGACGGTGGCGTCGAGGTCGGATTGATCGGCGAGGTCGAGGTTGATGCCGAGGGCTTCGCGGGCGGACTCCGCCGCGCCGAGCATCCGAGTCGCGGCGGGAGGATCCTGTTCGATGAGGAGGACGTCGGCCAGACATTGCATGGCGTGCGGGAGAGCCCACCGGTTCCCGAGGCCTCGGGCAATCTCGACCCATTCCTTGAGCGCTGCGCGGGCGGCGGGGGCATCGCCTTCCCCGACGCAGGCCCGGGCGACGCCCCAAAGGTTGTAGCCGGTGGTCCAGATGTCGCCGGATGCGCGGAAGATGCTCAGACTATTCTCCTTGAGCTCCCGGGAGCGGCGCGAATCTCCGCGATCGCCGGCGATGGTACCGAGTCCGCTGAGCGAGATGGCGGTGAGGATGAGATTTCCGGTGTCGGTGCCCGTCTGGTAGGAGGCGGAGAAACGAGCCTCGGCGACGTCGATTTCTCCGGTGTTTCGCTCGATGAAGCCGAGGAAGGCGCGGTTGAGCGCGGCTTGCACGATGTCGCCGCACTGCTCGTAGAGATCGGCCGCTGCGCCGTAGGACTCGGTGGCGTCGGCGGCGCGGTCTTGACACCACGCGATCCGGCCCGCGCCGGACAGAGCGAGAGCACGGGGGATGGAGGGGTCGTGTGCTCCGCTCGCGGCGAGCACGCGGTCGAAGAGCTTGTGGGCTTCGACGAGATTTCCCCGAATCTCGAAGTAGCGCGTCAGGGCGCCGGCGATCCGGAGAGCTTTGTCGGCATTATCCGGAGACTCGATGGCCCAGGCGAGGGCGAGTCGAAAGTTGATGCGCTCGGTGTCGACGCGCTCCAGCCATTTTGAAACTTCGAGGCCCTCGAGGCCGGGACGAGCCGTTTCCGCGAGTTCCAGATAGAAGTCGAGGTGGCGGTTGCGGAGGGAGTCTGATTCCTCGGATGATTTGAGCTTCTCTTGGGCGTATTGCCACACGGACTCGATCATCGTGTAGCGTTCGCCGCCGTCTGGATCGGATTCCACGGAGAGGAGACTTTTGTCGACAAGCTGTTGGAGGAGATCGAGGGCGTCGTAGAGATCGACGCCGTCTCCGGTGCAAACGGTCTCAATCCCATCGAGCGTGCGGCCGCCACCGAAGACGCCGAGGCGTCGGAAGAGCACGCGCTCGGCGTCGGAGAGGAGGTCGTAGCTCCAATCGATGAGGGCGCGGAGAGTTTGTTGGTGGGGAAGGACGGAGCGATTGCCGCCGGTGAGGAGGCGAAAGCGGTCGTCGAGTCGGGTGGCAATCTGCTCGGGCGAAAGGACGCGGGCGCGAGCGGCGGCGAGTTCGATGGCAAGTGGAATGCCGTCGAGGCGCCAGCAAATCTGAGCGATAGCGGGGGCGTTCGCGGCGTTGACGGCGAAACCGGGTTTGGCCGATGCCGCGCGATCGATGAAGAGGCGGACGGCTTCGAACTGCGAAACGGTGGCGACGACGTCCGGAACTTGAAAGAGATCGCGAGCTGGATTGAGGGTTGTGAGGGGTGGGACCGACCACGTGCATTCACCCGAAATGCCGAGGGAGTGTCGGCTGGTCGCCAGGATGCGGAGCTTTGGGCAGGCGGCCAGCAGGGTGGAGATCAGCTTCGAGCATTCGGCGAGGAGGTGCTCGCAGTTGTCGAGGATGAGGAGAAGCTCCCGGGGAGCCAGGAAATTGATGAGCGTTTCCGTCAGCGGTTGATCGGGGTCTTCGCGGACGCCGATCGCGCTGGCGACGGTGTCCCAGATCCGCTGGGGGTCCGTGAGGGTGGCGAACTCGACGAAATAAACGCCGTCGGGGTGGCTATCGAAGACCTGCGCGGCGACTTGAAGGGAGAGGCGGGTTTTTCCGGTGCCGCCGGTGCCTGAAAGAGTCAGGAGGCGGCTGGTCGTGAGCAGGTGACAAACTTCGCTGACGTGTTTTTCCCGCCCGACGAAGCTGCTCAGATTGGTCGGCAGGTTGTTCGGCGTGGCGATGAGCGTGCGAAGCGGCGGGAAATCCCGTCGCGCGCCTTCGATGAGAAGTTGGTAGAGGTGTTCGGGTCGATCGAGATCTTTCAGCCGGTGCTCACCGAGATCACGGAGATCGACGTTCTCGGGGAGGTTGTCGCGGATGAGTTCTTCGACGGAAAGTGTCAGGAGGATTTGTTCGCCGTGAGCGCCAGCGAGGATTCGCGAAACGCGATTGAGCACGTCGCCGAAATAGTCGTCGTCGCGTAGTTCGGCGGCTCCGCTGTGGATCGCCATCCGGACGCGGAGCGGCCCGGTTGCACCCCATTCTTCGTTGACGAGAGCGCGCTGGGCGGATGCTGCGGCGGTGATGGCATTGGTCGCGGTGTCGAACGCAATGCAGAAGGCGTCGCCGACGGTCTTGAAGACGAAACCGCGGTGGGATTTGGTCGCCTCTCTGAGAATTTCATCGTGCCGGGCCAGGGCGGTGCGCATGGCGTCCGGATGGCGCTCCCAGAGCCGCGTGCTGCCTTCGATATCACTGAATAGAAATGTGATGGTCCCCGCCGGCCGCGACATCGCGTAGGGTCGGTAGGAGGATTGCGCGAGGTCTGCCATCGGAATGGAATGAATCGCGCGCCGCCGCTCGGTTGCGCGGGTCAGCGAACGGTGGGATCGGCGGTTTGTTCGCCGAGAATCCGGACGGCGGTATCGATGTCCTCCAACGTTACGTTCAGCGGGGGAAGGAGGCGCAGGACACGCTCGCCGGCGGGCACGACCAGGAGGCCGGCGGTCATGAGGCGTTTGGTCAACGCGATGGACGGGGTGCCGGGGCCCTCGATCCCGAGACGCTCCTTGGTGTCGGGGACGAATTCGATTCCGATCATGAGCCCGAGGGCGCGCACGTCGGAGATGAGGGGATATTCGAGAGCGGCGATAGCTTTGGCACAAACAGCTCCCATCTCGCGGACGTTTTGAAGGAGTTGTTTCTCCTCGATCTCGTCGAGAACGGCGAGTCCGGCGACGCAGGACACGGGGTTGCCGCCGTAGGTGGTGCCGTGCGAGCCGGGGCCGAGGAGGTCGCAAAGCGGGCCGCGATCGCCGCCCGTCGGACGATCCCGCACCCAGAACGCGCCGAGCGGGAAGCCATTGGCGATGCCCTTGGCCCAACTGATGCCGTCAGGGATGACGTCGGCTGCGCCCGGGATGGCGTGCCAGCCATTGTAATGGCCGGTTCGGCCGAGTCCGCACTGGACTTCGTCGAAGAGTAAGAGGAGGTCGTGCTCGTCGCAGATGGCGCGGAGGGTGGTGAGGAATTCAGCACCCGCCGGGTGGATGCCGCCCTCGCCCTGGATGGGTTCGATGAGGATGGCGGCGGTCTGCGGTGTGATGGCGGCGCGGACGGCGTCGACGTCGCCGAGCGGCACGTGGGTGAAGCCGTCGAGGAGTGGACCGAAGTCCGTTTTGACCTTGTCCTGACCCGTGGCCGAGATCCCCGCGAAGGTGCGACCGTGGAAAGATCCCCGAAAGGTGATGACGTGATGACGTTGCGTGGCTGATCCAAAGCGGCGGGCGACTTTGAGGAGTCCTTCGTTGGCTTCGGCGCCGCTGTTGCAGCAGAAAATTTTACCGGGGATACCGACCGCGGCGACGAGGCGCTCGGCGAGATCGATCTGCGGCTGGGTGTAGTAGAGGTTCGAGGTGTGGACGAGGCGGGAGGCCTGCTCGGTCACGGCGGCGGTGACGCGCGGGTGGGCGTGGCCAAGGGAACAAACGGCGATGCCTCCACCGAAATCGAGATACTCGCGGTCGGCGTCGTCCCAGACCCGGGCTCCGCTGCCACGCGTGATCGCGAGGTCGAAGCGGCCGTAGGTCGGGATGACGGATTTGGCGTAGCGTTGTTGAATGGTCATCTCGGGATGAGGTGGGGAATCTTAGAGGCGGAAGGAGAAATGGATTTGGCCCGTGGCGATTCCTTCTTTTGTCGGCTATTCGGCGAGGAGGGCGAGAAATTCTTCTTCGGTGAGAATCTTGAGGTCAAGACGCTGGGCTTTTTCGAGTTTTGATCCGGCGTCGGTTCCGGCGAGGACGAAGTCCGTTTTTTTGCTGACGCTGGAGCTGACCTTGCCGCCGAGGGCGCGGATCTTTTCGGCGGCTTCGTCGCGGGGAATGCTCAGAGCTCCGGTGAGGACCCAGGTCTGACCGGCGAATTTTCCGTCGGTTCGCCGCGGTGTGGCGGCATCCCCGAAATTCAGACCGCGGGTGCGGAGTTTCTCGACGAGGTCGGTGACCTCCGGGGTGCGGAACCACGTGTGAATGCTGTCGGCGACGACGGTGCCGACGTCGTTGACCGCTTCGAGATCGGCGACTTCGGCGGCGGCGATGGCGTCCATCGTTCCGAAGTGGTCGGCGAGCGAACGGGCGGCGGTCGCACCGACGTGGAGAATGCCGATGCCGAAGAGGAGGCGCCAGAGGGGTTGTGTTTTACTCGTCGCGATCGAGTCGAGGAGGTTGGTGGCACTCTTCTCGCCGGTGCGGTCCAGGGCGACGAGGGGCTCCAGTGCGAGGTCGTAGAGATCGGCGAGATTGTGGACGAGGTCCGCTTCGATGAGCTGGGCGACCTTGGCCTCGCCGAGGCCTTCAATGTCCATCGCACCGCGGGTGGCGAAGTGCTCGATGCGGCGTCGAAGTTGGGCGGAGCACGAGGGATTCACGCAGCGGACGGCAACCTGGCCGGGCTCGCGCAGGATGCCGCCGCCGCAGGCGGGGCAGGTGTCGGGCAGGTGGAAGGTTTTCTCGCTGCCGGAGCGGGCTTCCTTGCGGACGGCCACGATGGCGGGAATGACCTCGCCGGCTTTTTCGATGGTGACCGTGTCGCCGACGCGGATGTCTTTGCGGTGGATCTCCTCCTCGTTGTGAAGAGTGGCGCGGCTGACGCGGCTGCCGCTGACGGTGACGGGCTCGAGTTCGGCCACGGGGGTGAGGACGCCGGTGCGGCCGACCTGGACGGTGATCGCAAGGAGCCGGGTGTCGGCGCGCTCGGGCTCGTATTTGTAAGCCATCGCCCAGCGGGGGGCCTTGGAGGTGGAGCCGAGGGTGCGCTGGTGGGCGACGAGTTCGGCCTTGATGACGGCACCGTCGGTCTCGAACGGGAAGTCGTGGCGGACGGTCGCGAGTTCGCGAATCGCGGTGAGGGTTTCGTCCACGGATTCGGCACGTCGGAGCCAGTCGGCGGTGGGGAGGCCCCAGTCGGAGAGCTGCTGGAGAAGTTCGGTTTGGGTGGGTGGGGGTGGGGTGCCTTCGCAGGCACCGAGGGCGTAGGTGACGGCGCGCAGGCCTCGGCTGGCGGTGACGCGCGTGTCGAGTTGCTTCAGGGAGCCGGCGGCGGCGTTGCGGGGATTTGCGAAGGGTGGGAGACCTTCGGCGTCGCGGGAGTCGTTGAGCGTGGCGAAGGTCGCTTTCGGGAGGAAAATTTCGCCGCGGACTTCGAGGCGGTCAGGGAATCTGCCGCCGGTGAGTTGGGACGGGATGGTGGCGATAGTCTGGATATTTTTCGTCACGTCGTCACCCGTGGTTCCGTCGCCCCGGGTCGTCGCGCGGGCGAGTTCGCCATTTTCGTAGAGCAGCGAGATCGCGACGCCGTCGACTTTGGGTTCGACGGTGAGCGGGATGGTGGTCTCGGGAAGCAGGCGGGCAATGCGACGGACGAATTCGCCGACCTCACCTTCCGAGTAGGTGTTATCGAGGCTCTGCATCGGAAGGAGGTGCTCGACGGAGCGGAAGCTGTCTTGCACGTCGCTGCCGACGTGGCGGGTCGGCGACTCGTCGGAGGCAAGCTCGGGGTGAGCGGCTTCGAGGTCGACGAGCTCGCGGTAGAGCGCGTCGTATTCGCGGTCGCTGATCTCGGGCGCAGTCTGCTCGTAGTAGAGAGCGTTATGCCGATGGATCTGGGTTTGGAGTTCCGAGAGGCGTGCGGCGTCGGTTTTTGACTTGGGCATGGATGAGAAGGGCGGCGACGAAGCCGAGGAAGGCGCCGACGGCGTCGGCGATGAGGTCACCGAGATCTCCGCCGCTGCGATTTGGGGTGTAGAGTTGGTGCGCTTCGTCGAGAAAGCCGACGAGGACCATGACGGAGAAGCCGATGAGCGCGGTGCGACGGGCGGACCAAGAGGTGCTCGCTTTGAGCGCGGTGGCCAGCAGGGTGGCGCCGACGAAGAACATGCCGACGTGGGCGACTTTGTCGGAATGAGGAAACCGAGGGGTGTGAAGGTCGTCGCCGGGGATGGACGACAGAAGGCACACGGTGATGAGCCAGGTGCCGAACAGTCCCCACCAAAGGCGGGCACGGTCGCGGGGGCGGGTGGTGACTTTCACGATCTGCGAGTTGGCACGCTGATTGCTCTTCCGAGAGACGTCTTCAGGAGGCAGTTCGGCCGAGATGGGATGCCGCGCAGATTTGGGGGAGTTTGCGAGGTCAGGGCTCGGTCGGGCTGCCAACCTGCTGGAAATCAGCGGGCCGGTTGGATGAGTTCCACTTCGTAGCCATCGGGGGCGTCGATGAACGCGATGAGTGATCCGCTGGACGTCTCGGTGGGCCCGTCACTGAGTGGGAATCCCAATTTCTCGGCGTGCTTGGCGAAGGCGTGAAGATCCTCGACCTCGAAGGCGAGGTGGGTGAGGTCGGCGCCGACTTCGACGGGGCCGCTCTCGTCGAATTTACAGATCTCGATTTCTTCCTCACTGCCGGGTGCTTTGAAAAAGACGAGCTCCGAGCCGCGCGGGCTGGTGTAGCGACGGGTTTCTTCGAGCCCGAGGACGTCGCGGTAGAACGCGGTCGTGAGATTGAGATCCGAAACGCGGTAGCGCGTGTGAAGTAGCTTCTTGACCATCCCCGCTACTTACATCGGAAACGTTGAAATGAAAATTGCGGAATGTGGCTTGAGCGGGGCGAGCCAGATTTCTTGGTTTGGGGGTTGCGACTGGGATTCGGGGTTTTGGGTGCAGGAAACTTTTCGGCTGAGGGTCTCCGGCAGTTGATTTCCCTTCGAAACCACCTCATCTATATCTCCTCTCGATTTCCATGATTCTCGACACGCTCAAATTTCTCCTCATCTGCGTTGAGGTGATCCTCATCTTCAATCTCATGATCCTCGTTCACGAATGGGGTCACTACTTGGCGGCTCGCTGGCGCGGGCTGGTGGTCGAGAAATTTGCGATCTGGTTCGGGAAGCCGCTCTGGAAGAAGACGATCAGGGGTGTCGAGTATCGGCTGGGGTCGATCCCGGCGGGTGGTTACGTGGCGATCCCGCAGTTGGCTCCGATGGAAATGCTGGAGGGCGAGGTGGAGAACGACCGCAGCAAGTATCCGCCGATCAAGCCGATGGACAAAATCATCGTCGCGGCGGCGGGGCCTTTGTTTTCGATCCTCCTGGCTTTTTTCTTCGCGGTTCTGGTGTGGATTCTCGGTCGCCCGGTTGGCGAGATGGAGACGAACACGACGATTGGCTACGTGATGGAAGGTGGCCCGGCAGCGGAGGCGGGAATCGAGCCCGGGGACAAGATTGTCAGCATCGATGGGAAGCCCGTCTCGCAATTTGGCCCGGCGGGGAACGCTCGCGAAAGTGTCGTCTGGAACATCGCCAGCAGCGAGGAGCCCACGATTGCGGTCGAGATCGAGCGGGGTGGTGAGCGCCAGACCTTCTACGTGGCACCGGTGACCCCGCCAAGGTCCGGGGTGGGGCGCGCGAATCTTCGTCAGATCCAAATCGTGCCGGCCGTCACGCCGAAGATCGCGAAAGTGGCGGCGGGAAGTCCGGAGGCGGAGGCTGGATTTCAGCAGGGCGATTTGATCGAGTCCGCTCGGGGTGAGCCGATTCTGAGCTTCTTGCAGATCTCGAACCTGCTGAGTTCGAGCGGAACCGACTCGCTTCCCGTCACGGTGCGGCGCGGTGACGAGACGATGCAGCTCGAGTTGCCGACAATTTCACCCGCGGTCGGTGCGTTAATCGAAGGGGGGCCGGCTCAAGGCGCCGGTCTGCAGGCTGGCGACGTGATCGTCGGCGTGGACGGCGAGCCCTTCGTCGATGCGGCTGCGCTCTCGGAGCATCTGAAGGCGGGCGAAGGTGCGCCGGTTGTTCTGACCATCGAGCGGGGGGCCGATCGGTCGGATTTCACGATGACTCCGGAGATTCCCAAGGACGGGAAGGCGCCGATGATCGGGATCTCCTGGGCGAAAGGTGGCATCGAATGGGATCTCGAAGGGGAACTCCGCCGCATCCACCCGAATCCGTTTCAGCAGATCAAATCCAGCATGACGATGATGGCGGATACGCTCGGGGCGGTGATTTCGACAAAATCCGAGATCGGCCTTCAGCATCTCAGCGGGCCGGTGGGAATCATGAACGTTTACTACCGGCTGTTCGAGCGGCAGGACGGATGGTTGCTGGCGATCTGGTTTTCCGTGGTGCTGAACGTCAATCTGGCGTTGCTCAATCTGCTGCCGATCCCGGTTCTCGACGGTGGACACATCACGCTCGCGCTCATCGAGAAGATCATGAAGCGGCCGGTGAACGTGCGAGTTCTGGAGTTTTTGCAGAATGGCTTCGCGTTGGCCCTGATCGGATTCATGCTCTACGTCACGTTCTACGACGTCATCGACTTGAGACTTTTCGGCGGCGAGGAAGGGTCGTCGGTCGAGTTTAAAAAATAGCCGGGATCTGCCCCGCCACCTTTTTTTGAATGGAATGACCCGCGAAGTCCACGTTGGCAAAGTCGTGATCGGGGGAGCGAATCCGATCCGGGTTCAGTCGATGATCACGTCCGACACGATGGACACCGAGGCGTGCATTTTGCAAACGCTCGATCTCGTCGCGGCGGGATGCGAGATTGTCCGGGTCACCGCGCCGACGATCAAAGACGCGCGGAATTTGGAGCCCATCAAGACGGGGTTACTGGCAAGAGGGTGTGACGTTCCGCTGGTCGCGGACATCCACTTCAAGCCGGAGGCGGCGATGGAGGCGGCGAAATGGGTCGAGAAGGTCCGGATCAATCCGGGAAATTTCGTGGATTCCAAGAAGTTCAAGGTGCGCGAATACACGGACGCGGAATACGGTGCTGAGCTCGAGCGAATCGGGGAGCGGTTCACGCCATTGGTCGAACGGTGTCGAGACCTCGGCAGGGCGATGCGGATCGGGACGAACCACGGGAGCCTGAGTGATCGGATCATGAATCGATACGGCGACACGCCGCTGGGAATGGTCGAGAGCGCGTTGGAATTTGCCCGGATTGCGCGCGATCTCGATTTTCACAATTTCGTTTTCTCGATGAAGGCGAGCAATCCGAAGGTGATGATTCAGGCCTACCGGTTGCTGGTTTCGCGCCTGGCCGGGGAGGGGGCGGACTGGAATTACCCGATTCATTTGGGCGTCACTGAGGCGGGGGACGGCGAGGACGGACGGATCAAAAGTGCGATCGGGATCGGAAGTCTGCTGCGCGACGGGATCGGGGAGACGGTCCGCGTCTCGCTCACGGAAGACAGCGTCCACGAGATCCCGGTGGCGAGGCAACTTGTCGAGGTGGCCGCGTGTCCAGATCGGCTCAATCGCGAAGCGCGGGTCTTCCCGGGTGATCTCGAATACAGGCGGCGCGAGACGAGTCGACTGTTGATCAGCGACGTTCCCGTCGGAGGCGCCGAGACGATTCGGATCGTGGTCCACCGGCCGACTTACGACGCGCTGGCGCACAAGTTCGACCAGCTCGGTGACTACCAGCCCGAGATCATCCTCGATCAGGCGGGCGTGACGGAGATCGATCCGAGTGATGAAGCTGCGATCGCGGCGGCGAACGCCAGCCGCACGGCGCTCTTCGTGACGATTCCCGACGGTTGCGAGCTCCCGGTTATCGACGCCTACCGGCGACTGGCTGCGCACCTCGATGCGCGCCACCCGATTTTACTGAAAGACACGTTTTGCGCCGACGTTCCCGATGATCAGTCGGCCCTCCCGGTGCTGCTGACCGCGGCTACGAATGTCGGCAGCCTGCTTTGCGACGGGATCGGCGACGCGATTTTGATCCAAGGAGAGAAGGCGCCCGGCCAGTCACTTCGGCTCGCGTATCACATTCTCCAGGCGGCGGGGGCGCGGATTTTCAAGACCGATTACGTCGCCTGCCCGAGTTGCGGGCGGACATTGTTTAATCTTCAGGCGACGACGGCTCGGATCCGCGAGAGCACCGATCACCTGAAGGGGGTGCGGATCGCCATCATGGGCTGCATTGTGAATGGTCCTGGCGAAATGGCGGATGCCGATTTCGGCTACGTCGGCGGCGCGCCGGGTAAGATCAATCTCTACGTCGGCAAGACGGCGGTAAAATTTAACATCCCGGAGGCCGAGGCGGTGGACCGCTTGATCGATCTGATTCGCGAGCACGGGAAGTGGGTGGATGCGCCCGCATCGAGGGCGAGCGTCGAAGGGTGAGCATGAGAATCTCCGTTGCGTGCATTCAGAGGAGGGGGAGGGTGCTGTCGGGCGTCGGTCGGACCTTTTTGGGGTTGGTAGTGGTCGGCGTCACTTTGAGTTCCAGCTTCGCGGCCGCAGTTCCGGCTGATTGTCGTCAGCTTGTCGTTGGGCTTACGGATTCGTGGGACGATTCGGTTGGGACGATTCAGCTCTATCAGCGGACGTCAGCGTCGGCACCTTGGACGGCGGTTTCGCAGCAGCGGCGCATGATGTTGGGCAAGAATGGAACTGCCTGGGGGCGCGGGGTCGCTGGTCAGGACGAGCCGGGGCGGAAGAAGCAGGAGGGTGATAAGCGGGCGCCGGCGGGCTTGTTCGAGATCGGGAAGGTTTACACGTTCGACGAAGCGCTGCCCGCGGGAGCCAATTACCCGCATCACACCATCACGCGAGCGGATGCCTGGATCGATGACGTGGGTAATCCGCTCTACAACCAGCACGTCACCGTTGATCTGTCGAACCCACCGTCGTGGTTTGCCGATCAGGCGATGAAGCACGGCGACCCGCCGCATCGTTGGCTGGTCGAGATTCGCCACAACGCAGATCCGCCGGTGCCCGGAGCCGGGTCGGCCATTTTCTTTCACCTCCAGCGAGGCCCGGATCGGAAGACGGCGGGTTGCACCGTGATGCCGGAAGACATGCTGGTTCCGATCATCAAATGGCTGCGCGCCGACGCGAATCCTCACTACGTGCTGCTGCCGAAGCGGGAATACGCCGAAAAGCAACGGGAGTGGAAGCTGCCTTAGTGGGATGGCTCATCGGTGAGATCCGCTCGGGATCGGGAATTTCATTTGCTCGAATGCGAAAGCGAGTGTTACTTAATCCCCAATGAACATGTTTGCTCTCGGTATGCCTGGCTTTCAGGAATGGATCATTATCCTCGTGATTGTCCTCGTCCTCTTCGGAGCGAAGCGACTTCCAGAGCTGGCGCGCGGGCTTGGACAGAGCATGAACGAGTTCCGTAAGGCGAAGGACGAGTTCGATCGCGAGATTCAGAAGACGGCTTCGGAGCTCGACATTAAAGAGCAGCCCGGCAAACAGACTCACAACCCGACGGCTTGATCCGCGGGTCCTTTCGACGAGCCTTTTCCCGCGCTGAATGATTTTTCGCCGCCTTTTTGGCGCCTTTTTTCTGACCGTTGCAACGGTCGGATGCGGTCAATCCGCTGACGACCCCGCGGAGCCGGCGGAAGCCGTGGAACCGGCGGAACCGCTGGCTGCAGTGCAGCCGGTCGAATCCTCGGAAGCGGTCGATCCAATCCAGCCGACGGCGGGGGCTGCGCTTCGCGCGGGGAACCGGGTCGCGCCGGAGCCGGAGGGTGAGAAGGCGGATTCGATCGTCGTGGCCGTTTACAACGTCGAGAATTGGCTAACGATGGGTCGCACGGTGAACGGGGAGCGCTTGGATGCAGCTCCCAAGCCCGACGACGAGAAGGAAGCGGTGGTCGACGTGATCGTCGAAGCCTCTCCTGACATTATCTCGGTCATTGAAATGGGGTCGAAGGCGGATTTTGAAGATTTGCGAGAACGTCTGGCAAAGCGAGGTCTTGAATACGCCGATGCAGAGTATGTCCGGGCTGGGGACGACACCCGACACGTGACGTTGCTCAGCAAATTTCCGATCGTTGAGCGGAGTTCGAAGACCGACGTGGAGTTCGATATCGGAGGGATCTTGCGTCCGATGGGGCGGGGAATCCTCGACGTCACCGTGCAGGTGAATCCCGACTATCGTCTGCGCGTTCTCGGAGTGCATTTTAAATCGAAGCGACCGGTGCCGGAATACGATCAAGCAGCAATGCGAGCTCGCGAGGCTCTGTATCTGAAGAATTACACGAACAAGATCATCGATAAGAATCCGGATGAGAATGTCCTTCTGCTCGGCGATTTCAACGACACGAAGAACGAGTTTCCGATGAGAGAATTGTTGGGCGGTCGTGGGAATCGGTATCACCTGACGGAGTTGGACGTTGCCGATGAATTTGGCGACCGGTGGACGCATTACTGGCAGACGGCAGATTCCTACACGCGGATTGATTACCTGATCGCCAACCAAGCTTTGCTGCCGGAAATCGTCGAGGGCTCCGGCGGGGTCGATCGATCCAAGAACTTTCAACAGGCGAGCGACCACCGCCTGCTTCACACTGAGATCATCCCGCGGGACGAGCCTGCGGAGGATTGAATCGGGGTTGACTGGAGTTAGCAGGGTTGACTGGATTGTTCTCTAGGTTTTCCGTGCGTGGCGCGCTGTTGGCGGGGCTGCTTTTGCCGCTCGGGTGGGCGTTTGCCGGAGCTGACGAGGATTGGGACGTTATCCTCGAACTCGACGAGGGACCGCAGGTCGAGCCAGCCAGCCGTGACGAGGCGCTCCGGATGGCCCGCGCTCACTTCGACCGTCATCGCGCGGCCATCAAGACCTTCATCCGGGATTATCCGGATGATCCCCGCGTCTTCGACGGTCGCCTGCGGCTAACGAGCATCGATGCGACCGAGGGTAGCATGGAAAACAAACCCGCTTTGGTGGCGGACGCGCTACGCGACTTGATGCGGCTGGAGAAGGCGCCTGGGATTTCGCGCGAGCGATTGGCCGACGTCACCTTCCGACGGATCTCGCTTCAGATGCAGACGATCACGGGGCGGGAGCAAGAGATCCGGGAGGCGGTCGTGGTCGCGGCGAGTAACTTCGCGGCCCGCTTTCCCGAGGATAAACGGTCGCCGCGTCTCCTCGTGGAAGCGGCTACGCTTTGTGACGAGGTGCCAGACACGATGCGAGACCTCTTGACGCGCGCGCAAAGTCTGTCGCGGGAGCCGGCGTTGGACGCCCGGATCGCGGACGATTTTCGGCGCATGGCGGCCCTGGGACGTCCGGTCGAGGCGAGGTTCAAGACGATCGATGGTCGGACGATCGACGTTGAGCGGATGCGGGGACAGGTGGTGGTCATGATCTTCTGGGCGGCGGAATCGCCACACTGTCTGGTGTGGATGCGCGACTTCCTGGAGACGCTGCGCAAGATTCCCAAGGAGGAGCTGCAAATCGTCACGGTCAGCCTCGATGAGGAACGCGCGAATCTGGACAACGCGATGCGTGCGTTCGAGATCGATTGGCCAACCTACTTTGACGGCAAGGGATGGGAGAGTGCGGTTGCCCGGCCTCTCGGGATCAACGCGCTTCCAACCGTGTGGGTGATCGATAAACGGGGGATTCTTCGCGTTTTGAATGCGCGGCAGTCGTTCCTTCAGTGGATCCGCAAGCTCCAGCTCGAGCGGGGCTGACTGGGACGTGATTTCCTAGATTTCCAGCGTCTTTGGAAAGCGGCTCAGAACTCGGTTGCCTTTCTCGGTGACCACTACGACGTCCTCGTGGCGCACGCCGCCAATGCCGGGGACGTAAATGCCAGGTTCGACGGTCATCACCTGACCGGGACGAAAGGTCGTTTGCGAGATCCGGGGTTCTTCGTGGATCTCGAGCCCGAGGCCGTGGCCGAGACCGTGGAAGAAGCCGGTCCAGCGTCCATTGACTTGAGCGGTCGGATAGCCTTCTTCGGTGAAGTATTCGCGGACTGCCTCCTGGAGATCCTCGCCTTGCACGCCTGGCGCGATTTTCTTGATGCCCCATTTTTGCGCCGCGAGGCAGACGTCCCAGATGGCGCGTTGAGGGTCCGAGGCTCGTCCGCGGACGACGGTGCGCGTCATGTCCCCAAAGTATCCGGTCGCCGTGACGCGGGGGAAGATGTCGAGAATAATCAATTCGTGGCCGCGGAGCGGACCGTGCCCGCGTTCGTGGGGGTCGCAGGCTTGCTCGCCGCCGGCGACGATGGTGTGGTTCATGCCGACGCCGCCGGCGGACAGCAGGGCGGATTCGATCTCGGCCCGGAGAGCTTCCGACGTGAATGCGGAATTGCCGCGCACGAGCACACCGTCTTTCTTGCGAATTCGGCAGGCCTTGAGTGCGTCGATGCCGGTCTGCATCCCGATCTCGGTGACGCGGAGCGCGGCCGAGACGAGTTTGATTTCCGCGGTGGATTTGGTTTCGCGCTCCGGCCAGAAGTGGCCATTGACGGGCGTGAGGGTGATGCCGAGTTTCTGGAGATCGACTGCGAGGCCGAGCGGGAAATCGCCGGGGACCTGGGCGCGTTTCACGCCGAATTCGGTTAGGAATTCTGCCGCGACTTCTGCAAGCCGTGGATCTTTGCGGCGTTTCCGGCGTTGCTTCAGCCGTTCGACGACGTCGCTGTATCCGATCACTGAGTCGACGCACGACTCGCGGCGGCCGCGGTCGATTTCCAGATCGCTCAGGAGAATGGCTGAACGACCGTTGTGCTCCACGAAAACGAACGGGTCCGGAACCGAAAATCCCGTCGCGTAGAGCATGTCGGCACTCGCGTCGCTGGATGCAATCATGACCTTTGCGCGATCTCTTTTCTTGTTCTGAGCCGTCGTCATCGGGTGCATTCTCTCCTGCAATTGCCACATCACAATCAAATCACGTCAGACGCCATGTTTCGCTGGACCCGCCTCACCTCCGCCAAATGGGAAGACTCGTGGGCGGAGCGCCTGACATTTCTGGGAGAGGATCGGGTCGCGTTCATCACGTGGCCGGATCAGCGGAGGGTTCGCATCGAGGCGTTCGTCGATGAACGCACGGGCGAGAAACTCGTTCGCGAATTTGGCGGGAAGCTGTCGAAGGCAAAGCTCTGGACCGGTGATCCGGTGCAACCGCGGGCGCCGCTCAACATTCGGGGGCGCCTCCGGGTCTTTCCCGATGAAACGAGTTTCGCTCAATGGCGGGAATCGCCGGGGAAAACGGCGGGGATCTTCGTTCCGGCCGGGATGGCGTTCGGCACCGGCGACCACGCGACGACGGCGAGTTGTCTGCGGATGCTGGCGGATACGGCGACCACTTTCGGAGCGGATTGGTCGGCGCTCGACGCGGGGACTGGGTCGGGAATTCTCGCGTTGGCGGCCAGTGCGTTTGGAGCGAAGAAGGTGGAGGCTTTCGACAACGATCCGGCGGCGGTCCGAATCGCCAAGGAGAACGCGAAGTTGAGCGGAATCACGAACGTCCGGACGGTCCGGGCGGACGTGACGACCTGGAGTCCGAAAGTCGCCCACGATGTCGTTCTCGCCAATCTCTTCAGCGAGCTTTTGATCGGCGTCATTCCGCAACTGAAAGCCGCGACGAAATCGCCCGGTCACCTGATTTTTAGCGGGGTCCTGAGCGGTCAGCTCGGAGAAGTGACGACTGCATTTCGTGATCACGGATTTGAGATCGAGCGAACGGTGGTCCGGGGCAAGTGGTCGGCTGGTCACTGCCGACTGAGATGATCGGGGTGTTCGGTCGCGCTTTTTTCGCGCACTCGACCTGGGATCGAGAACGTGTTTACGTTTTGCCGAGAGTTGCAAGGCGGCCAGGTGGTCGCTCCGCCCAGACCTAAGTCATTCACCGCGTGCCGTCGTCCCGTCTTTCCAAGATCGCCAGTCCGGTCGTGCCGCCTTCGCGTCCGCCGCGGATCACCAAGGAGGTCTCGGCGATGGGGTGGATCGAGAATGCTCACGGAGAAATTCTGTTGGTCCGCCAGACGGCGGGCCGCAAGCACTGGGCACTCCCGGGGGGAAAGATCAACGTGGACGAGACGCTCGTTGCGGGACTGCACCGCGAGATTGCCGAGGAGACGGGCCTGACGGTGGCGTTCGAGAGTCAGGTCGCTTTGTTTGACCGGCCGGCGAAGCAGAACCTGACGTTCGTCTTTCGAGTCACCGTCGAGCCGGGCGAGCCGACGATCCCGCGACCACACGAGATCTCGGCGTTTCAATACACGCGCAAGCTTCCGGGCAACGCGACGCCGGCCCTTCGACATTTTTGGAAGCTCTTCCGCGGGAAATGACGGTGCCGAATTCACTTTTTCTCATCGCCGGAAGTGGTCGGTATCCGGAGCTGACCGCGAGGGCGGCACGGGCGTCGGGCGTCGGCCGGATCACGATCGCGGCGTTCGAGAACGAGACGGCCAAAGCGACGGTCGACCTCGCGGACGACGTGACCTGGTTGCGCGTTGGTCAGCTCGGGAAACTCACCGATGCGGCGAGAAAGTCCGGGGCGACGGAAGCGATCATGGCGGGGCAGATCGCGCCGAAGAATCTCTTCGACCTTCGGCCCGACGTGAAGGCACTCGTCGTTCTCGCGAAGCTGAAGGAGCGCAACGCTGAAACGCTCTTCGGTGCCGTCGCGGCGATCTTGAGTGAGGTCGGCGTGACGCTGTTGCCAGCCACGACGTTTCTGGAAGATCACGTCGCTCCGGTCGGGGCGATTGCCGGACCGGTGCTCAAGGAGCGGGAACTCGCGGACGCGGCGTTTGGTCTGCGGATCGCCAAGGAGACGTCCCGCCTCGACATTGGTCAGACCGTCGTCGTGAAGAACGGGACCGTCCTCGCGGTCGAGGCGTTCGAAGGAACGAACGAGGCGATCAAGCGCGGAGGTGCGCTTGGCCGGGGTGGCGGACTCATGATCAAAGTGACCAAGCCGCGGCAGGACCTACGGTTTGACGTTCCGGTGATCGGAGTTGAGACTTTGGAGGTGGCCGCGGCGGCCGGTCTGCGGGGTCTCGTCGCCGAGGCGGGCGGGGTGTTGTTTCTCGATCTGCCGGAAGTGCGCAAACAGGCTGGGCGACTCAAGCTGGCCGTCCACGGGTTGGCACCGGACGAATCGCCGCCGGTTTGATATCTGAATTCCGGCGAGCGGTTCGTCGGAGCATGACGATCGTGGCGTTGCCGGTGGTCTCGCTCTCCCGCGATTTTCTACCGCGATTTTGCGTTCGCGACCTGAGCTTTGCGCGGCAATCTGATGATGAAGGTGCTGCCGGCGCCTTCCTCCGATTCGACCCGGATGGAACCGCCGGTGCGCTCCAGAATTTGTTTACAAAATCCCAGGCCGATCCCGGTGCCGCTGATCGGACCGTGGGCGTCGACGCGATAAAGAAATTCGAAGATGCGGCGGTGGTGTTTCGCCGGAATGCCGATTCCGTTGTCTTGGATTCGAATGTCAACGTGGTCCGGGAATTCTTCCGAGGTGATGCGGACGAGTGGTAGGTTGGGGCCCCGGTAGCGGATCGCGTTGATGAGCAGATTTTGGAAGACGTGGCGCAATTGAGTTTCCGATCCGATGACGGTCGGTAACGGCTTTTCGACCTCGAACTGGGCGGCGGCATTGGCTTCCTGAATCTGGACGTGATCGATGACCTGAAAGACGATCGCCGTGATGTCGAGCGGTCCGAGCGGAACCTGATCGGCATCTTCCTGCGAGAATTCGAGCAACTCTTGGACGACGTGCGCGATGTGGTCACTGGACTCGATCCCCATGGCGATCAGTTTCCGGAGGGATTCGTCCGGATCGTTGACGGTGACTTCCCGGGATTCCTCGAGCGCGGACCGGACGACCTGGAGGGGAGAGCGAACCTCGTGCGCTAGAGTGTAGGCGAAGCGCTGGAGCTCGCTGTTTTTCTGCTCGAGGCGGTTCATGACGCCCCGGCGTTCGAGGGCGTAGCGGATCGAGCGATCGACGACGTCGCCGCGGAGCAGGGATTTGTCGAGGTAGTCTTGAGCGCCGGAGGTCATCGCGAGATTCACGAGCGACTCGTCGGCGAGCGATGTCAGGACGACGATCGGGACGTTTGGGAACTTCGACGTGTAGGTCTCGAGGGTTTGTTCCGGAGGACTGTCCGGCAGGCTGAGGTCGAGAAGGATGACGTCAAACTCGGCGTTCTCGAGTTGCTCGACACCGGCGGCGGCGGAGCGGACGTGAGTTTCGTCGTAGTGTTGACGGACGCTTCGGCGCAGTGCCGCGCCGATGAGATTGGCGTGTTCAACGTTGTCTTCGACAATCAGGAGTTGAATGCGTTGCTTGGGTTCCATTGACGGCGATTAAGATGGTTCGTCGATGGACTCGGCGACGAGCTCGGTGGGAGGATTCTGATTCCAATCGCCCCAATAGTTAGCGAACTGGTCGATAACGGAGCGGAACTGCGTGAACTCGATCGGCTTGAGGAGATAGGAATTCGCGTGGTGATCGTAGGCTTTCGCGCGGTCGATATCGGCGGACGAGGTGGTGAGAATGACGACTGGCAGTCTGGTGAGGACGGGGTTTTTTCGAATCTCTTCCAGAACTTCGAGGCCGCCCTTTCGCGGCAGTTTCAGATCCATCAGGATCAAATTGGTCCGATCAGACACCGCAAGTTCGGAATTTTGCAGATGCTTGAGAGCTTGGACGCCGTCGCGGGCTCGGACGACTTTGAAGGTGGCTGGATGGCGATCCAAGCTGCGTTGGACCAGTCGGGCGTGATCATCGTCGTCTTCAACGAGGAGAAGATTTATTTTATTCACAGTTTTTCGAAATTTTGGATTTTTTCCTGAACGAGGGGGAATTTCATCCAGAACTCTGCGCCGTGACCCTCCGTCGAGTCCACCCCACAGGTTCCGTCGTGTTGTTGGAGAACCTTCGTCACGCTGGCTAGCCCGACACCGGACCCTTCCGTGTCGTCGTCGGCTCGCTGAAAGAGTTCGAAGATTCTTTCGTGGTAAGCTGGCGCGATGCCGGGGCCATTGTCGCGGACGAAGAGTCGAACGGCTTGGGGCTCCCGGCTCCAGCCGATCGTCACGCGAAGGGGATCGGTGGATCGACCGTATTTCAGAGCGTTATCGAGCAGATTGTGAAGTGCTCGCCGGATCTCGCGGGGGTGACCGGGGATTGGCGGAAAGTCAGACCCAGTCTCGAGGGTGCCTCCCACTTTCTGGAAGCGGACCTCGAACTCCGCGCGGATCTCGGCGATGAGAGCGTCGAGGTCCACCGTTTTCGGGATGCCGTTTTGGTAGCCGATCCGGGAAAATTGAAGCAGCTCTTCGATGAGAGTCCCCATGCGGGCAGTGGCTCGTTTGATGCGATCGAGCGAGTCGTTGACCGCCTCGTCGTCGCGGAGAGCCAGGTCTTCTTCGAGTGCACCGATGTAGCCGGAGACCGTGACGAGCGGTGACTTGAGATCGTGAGACACAGAATACGCGAATTGAGCGACCTCGGCGTTTTTGGCGATCAGTTGTCGGTTGAGCTGGTCGAGCTGGTGATTTCGCAGGACGACGAAGGCTAGGAGCGAAAAACGGAGTTCCCGCGCGAGGGTTTGGTCGGTCTTGCTCCACGGGTCACTTTGTCCCCGGACTTCCTCCGACCACTCTTCAAACGAGGCTCTGGGGGTGAGCGCCTCGGCGGATTCCTTGGCTTTGTTTGGATTGCCGCTCCAGCGGACCGTCTGCCGCACTTCCGGGCGGAACATCACGATTTGCCAGTTGGGCGCGAGAGTGATGAAGAGGATGCCTGCGGCTTCGGAAGGATGGTTGGCAAGATCCGGGCGGTCCTTCGCCAGGTGCTGGGTGACGGTGATACCCTCGGGATTCTCCTCCAGCGTCGGTTTGTCGGCGAGGAGACCATCGAGAAAATTACCAGGAGGCACGCAGCCGGAGACAACTTCCCACTTACCGTCGATCGCGACGGCGACGCCGTCGGCGCGAACAATTTTGCAGAGGTCGTCGGCGTAGGTGCCCATCGCGGTCCGGAAATCGAGTTCGTTCGACACGCGGCGGGTGATTTCGACAAGTTCCGCCCGTCGATTGGCCAGCGTTTGCGCGGCAACTTGCTCGCGGCGAAGGGCCATCTGCGAAGACGCGACGACGCCGAAGTGAACGCAGGACGCTCGCTTGGCGTAGGGAACGAAGTGGGGGCCCGAGTAGTGATGGCACGCGATCAGGCCCCAGAGTTCGCCGTCGTCGAGCAGCGAGATGGACATCGACGAAGCGACGCCCATGTTTTTGAGGTATTGAATGTGGATGGGTGACACCGCTCGAAGGGTGCAGTCGCTCATGTCGAGCGGCGCTGCGTCCGGGACGAGCGGAACGGGCGTGGCCTGAACGTCGTGGATGAGCCGAACCCAATTCCGCTTATACAGTTCCCGCGCTTGCTTCGGGATGTCGGTTGCCGGGTAGTGGAGTCCGAGAAACGGCTCGAGGTCGTCGCGTCGGGCCTCGCCGATGACTTCTCCGTGGAAGTCGGGGGCAAAGCGGTAAAGCATGACGCGGTCGAACCCGGTGAACGCGCGGAGCTCGGAGCACATGAGTTCGGCGATCCGGTGAACCGATGACTCGCGCTGGAGCGCTGGAATGGCCTGCTCCGTTAGGCGAAAATGATGATCGAGGCTGCGAGCGGAAACCAGGTCTTCGGATTCGGCGGTGGCGGGCTCCAATTCGAGCAACAGCCCGTCGTCGAGCGAGTGAACGATGCCGTCGAAGTCGATCTGATTTTCGGCGTTGCCCCACGGGATGTGGAGCGGGTTGGAAAATTGGCGTCGATCGGGTTGGAGGCCTTGGGGCAGCAGGGAGCGGATCTTGGGCGGGAGCCAATCTGGGATCGGGGTGCCGACGATTTGCTCGGGTGCCACACCGAGAATCTCCTCGGTGTTTGCGCTACATCGCTTCACGACGAGAGTCTTAGCGTCGAGGACGAAGAGGAGCCCATGGGGTTGGACGAGCCCGGGGACGTGAATCGGCTCGGTGTCGCAGTTCGAGAGGGTGGGCGTGGGGCGGGGGATGGCGGCCATTAGCGTGGGAAAGCGTTGAGGAAGAATTCGAACGTGCGCTGGGCGGCCTCTGCGGCCTTCGGGTAGCGGTGCTCCGGTAATGACTGATTCGCCCACGCAAGAAATTCTCTCCAGCGGGTGGCGGTTTCTGGCCCGTAGCCATGGAAATAGGACGCGCCGCTGGTCTCGTCGATTCCGAGGCGGTTTCTCAGAGCGGTGGAGATCACCTGACCGCCCAACGTCGAGCCCTCCAAAACGTAGAGAACCCCGGTCGCTTCGGCTCGATCCAGGGATGACCAGGGGGGCAAGAGCGGGCGCGATTTGATCGCTGGAAAGCGTGAGAGATCGATCAGTAACCGGTGGCGGCGCAGGCGATTGGCGAGATCGAGTTTGGGATCGCCTTTGATCGGGCTCTCGGACAGGAGGTCCTCCAGCGGCTTCAAAAGGTCGCGGAAAGTCGCGAGGATCTGCGCGTAATCGGACGGCGAGCGGGTGATCCGCTCAAGGTCGAGGGTGGCCTCGAGCTCGGCGTGGATTTCACGCGTCTCGGCTCTCAGTTGCCCAATCAAGGTGACGGGTTCGGAGCGGGGCTGATTTGCGGAAGTGTGATCGACGATGCTGCTCAATGGGGTGGGCCCGGTGGGAAGGATGGAAAAGCAAGCGGGGCTGTTCGGTAGCAAATGAGGCATCGAATCGGTGGCGGTTGGTGAGACTATCAGAGCGTTTGCAGCAAAATCGAGCGATCGAGGTGACTATGGGAGCCAGTTTCTGCGGTGGCGGGCTTCATTTGACCCCGGGTTCACCGCGTTTGGCGGTTTCATTATGGCACAGGTGAGACGATTGCTTGCAACAAAAGCCCTCGGGCAGGCTTCTCGAGAGCTGCTCGAAGGACCTGGTCGGTCGATGGCGTTCCAGCCTGCTTAGCGACGGAAGATCTTGAGTTTGAGAAAGCGGGACTTGTTACCGGCTGAGTCGATGGCGCGGACGCGGACGACGGTCTTGCGCTTCTTCTTGTCGGGACGAACGACGGCTTTCCATCGGGTGGTGCCGCGGGCGGATTGGAAGCCACCCCGGCCGGAGACCTTGAACTCGATGCCAGCGATCTCGGTGTTGTCCCGCGCGGTGCCACGAAAGACGACGCGGTTGCGAAGGGAGTCGACCGAGCGTCGGCCTTTGACCCGGATGGTGGGTGCGATGGTGTCGGTGGGGACGACGGGTGTCGGGATGGCGGTGGGGGTGAAGCGGAGGACGCGGTGGCCGGCGTTGTTAGAGGTCCAGAGGCGTCCGGCGCCATCAAAGGTGATGCCGAAGGCGGCGACGGGGCCGCGCGCCGTGAACGCAAAATCAACGGTCGTAAAGTCGGGCTGTCCGAGAACCTTGGTGGCGGGTGCGCCGGCGGTGAGGAAGGTCGGGTTCGCGAACCCGAGTGCGCGGCCACCGTCGAGGTCGGAGACCCAAAGATCGCCGTTCGGTGCGAAGGCGAGATCGATGGGGAGTGCGATACTCGTCTTGGTGACGGGAGTCTGCACGTTGCCAGACACGAAGTCGGGCTGACCAAGGACGCCATCGGCGGGTGCGCCGTTGACCTTCGAGGCGGCGTTGTCGAAGCGGAGAACGCGATTGTTCGATGCGTCGGCAACCTAGAGGCGGCCGTTGGCGTCGAGCGCGATTCCCAAGGGATTCCGTAGGCTGGAGGAGTCGGTCCCGAAATTGTTTGTCGTGAAGAGCGACTGCCCGAGGACACCGTTGGCGGCCGTGCCGTTGAATTTGGTCGAGATCTCGTCGAAGCGGAGGATGCGGTGGTTGTTGACCTCGCTCACCCAAAGCCGGTCATCGCCGTCGACGAGGACCGCGTGGGGACCGTTCATGCCGGTGGCGGCGGTGCTGGCGACGTTTGTGCCGAAGGTCGACTGTCCGAAGACGGCGTCGGCCAGAGCACCGGTCGAGCGGAAGGAGGCGGCCTCCCACATGAGGACGCGGTTGTTACCGGTATCGGCAACCCAGAGCCGCCCAAATCGATCGACCGTGATGCCGCCGGGGCTGCTCAGTTGAGTTTGGGAGAGACCGTTTGAGCTCGTGGCGAAGTTGGTTTGTCCGAAGACGGCTTCGGCTCCGGAATTGGACGTGATGGAAGCGACGCTGGGCAGACGGAGAATGCGGTTGTTCCCGGAGTCGACGACGAAGAGCTTGTTGGTCGTCGGATCGATGGCAATCCCGCTGGGAATAAACACTCGCCGGGCACTGCTGCCGCTCACCCTGGTGTCGAAGTCGGGTTGGAAGAGGACGAGATCGGCAGGTTGGCCACTCGTGAACGCGGTTTGCGCAGGGGCGAACGGCGTGCCGAGAGCGAGGAGAAGGGTAGCGAGGAGCGAAGGGGACTTTGGCGACATGAGCGAGAATTTGGGTCGGGGCAAACGGTAGCTTTGGAATCCACTTGTTGCGAGTGCTTTGTAGGATCTGTTTTCCTGCCCGGGGAACGAAGCGAACTGGATAGAGGGTGGTGCTAGGCGGTTCTCAGCGAAACGTCAGTTCGCGTCTGATTTTGGACAATTGCGACAGAGTCTTGACTCCAAGTTTCGTCAGGCGGGAGAGTTTCTAGAAATTTTGCGGGAAAAAATCTGAGAGACACTTCGGTTTACCTGTGAAAGACTTGCTTTACGAAATTTCGGCTTCGTCACCTCATCCTTACGGCGGGAAGTGCTTTCCTGCTGACCGTCGCTCCTTTGACCGCTCAGATTCCGACCTTTGCGAGCGCGGATTTGGTGCTGGGTCAGACGGACTTCACCACCGACTCCACCGCCAACAACGCATCCGCCACCAGCCTCGACGGACCTCGGGACGTCTCAATCGATCTGTCCAATCTGAAGGTCTTCGTTTCGGATACTTTGCGAAATCGGGTTTTGAGATATCCCTCTTTCTCGACTTTGATGAATGGGGATCCCGCGGAGGCGGTAATCGGGCAGAGCAATTTAACGAGCGGTCAGGTGCAAGGCAGCAGCGGCAGCGCAAGCGCGAATGACGCGGGATTTGCCTTACCGTCCGGGATATTTTACGAGAGTAGCTCCGGTCGGCTGTGGGTCGCCGATACCTTCAATAATCGCGTGCTGATGTTTGCCGGAGCCAATGCGGGCACTCCAGACAGCACCGCGGATCTGGTTCTAGGGCAACCGGATTTTACCTCGAATGGAGACAGCGTCATCGGATCGGCACAGATGAGTGGGCCGACGGATGTCTGGGTCGACGGCGATGGTAACCTGTGGGTGGCGGACACCGGATTCAATCGCGTGCTGCGATTCGCGAACGCTGCGTCGTTAACGAATGGTGCCCCGGCGACCCAGCAGTTTGGCCAATTTGATTTTCAAGCCGACGCAGCAGAGTTGAGTCAGGACGGTTTTGACGCCCCGGGAGGCATTTCGGTCGATTCGCAAGGAACTCTTTGGGTCGCTGATACCGGTAACAACCGCGTGGTCGGCTTCTTCAACGCTGCGACTCTCGGCAACGGGCAACCTGCTAGTCGGGTTGTCGGCCAGCCCAATTTCACAACCGGTTTCTCCGGACTGAGTGACACCGCGCTGGATTCACCATCCGACGCACAGGTGGATAGCGAAGGCAATCTCTGGGTCGCCGACGCCGGCAACGAGCGTGTCCTGCGCTACGATGCGATTGCCACCGAGGGGAATCAGCCGCGAGCCGATGCGGTGATCGGGCAGATTAATGCGACGTCCGACACGTCTGGGCTTACGCAACAGAAGATGGACATTAGCACAGGCAGTCAGATCACTCTGGTCGACTTCCCCAGCACCTCTGATCGCCTCTGGGTGGCCGATGGCGGTAACGACCGCATCCTCCGCTTCTCACCGACACCGACTCCTACGCCGACACCAACACCAACACCGACGCCGAATCCGACGCCGGTGCCAACGCCGACACCGACGCCGTTCGTGGACACGGTTCGTCCAGAGCTGAAGGTTCGCGGTCGCAAGACCATCGAAACGCTGCGCAAGCGAGTCGTGGTGCGCGGGACAACGAGTGACGCTTCAGGGATCGCAGATTTGGACGTGAAGGCCCGCGGTGCCAAGGTCGCGAAAGCGAAGGTGAAAGGGAACGGAACCTTCAAGGTCGTGCTGCGCATCAACAAGGATCGCGGCCGCGTTATCGTCAAATTGCGCGCCACTGACGGTGCTGGCCTGAAGTCGAAACGCGGGAAAGTGCGGATCCTCCGACGGTAAAATCTGGACGGCAGCGGACGTGGGTCCGCTGCCGTTCGCTTAGTATCTTCCACTCGCGCATGAGTGGGTGAGCGCAAGATCGCGCTAAAGGTTGGCAAGCTGCCGTTAGTGCCGAATGGCGGGTGATCCCTAGGGTTCGCCGTCATGAAGATTTTGCAGGTTGTCGCCGGCGTGGCGATTTTTGGGTGTGGCCCGGCGCTTTTCAAATTATCGAGCCTTTTGGGCGACCGGTGGATGTATCCGTTCAACGGGACACCCGGAACGCGGACGGGGGCATCGGTTTTCGGGGCGGTCGGGGAAGCGGATTTCGACGATCGGGACGCGCAGTTTTTCGTGCGGTTCGACACGACGGGAACCGCCGCGGCCGGATTAGATGCGGAGAACTACGCGGTCGGCGCGCTCCGTCTGACGCTGACGACAAATCAAGGCGAGGCGCTCACGTATGACCCGACGGAGGATGCGCTGGAGACCTACGACGGGACGGTGGCGGACGGAGACGCGGGGAGGCCCCTGGAGCTGTTTGGGGTCGGATCCCGGAATGGGCAGACGGCGGCGGGCTTCGACGAGGGGTCGGCGTTCACTTCGCTTCCGCCGACGATGGGGCCGCCGGGGCAGGGGGAGAATCGCTCTTTCACGATGCGATGGCGAGTCCGCTCGCCGGTCGAGTGAGGTGATCTGACGGCGGTGCCGGCGCCCTCGGTGTGGGCGTTGGTGACATTGGCGAGAATGGTCTTGATTTGGAGGGTTCGGCGTGAGCGGGCGTAAGCGGGCGTGAGCGGGTGCAAGGATTCACGTTGGTCGAGGTGCTGGCGGCAACGGCGATCGTGGCCGTGCTGGCGGCCGTGACGGTGCCGGTCGTGGGACATTTCCAATCCGAGGGCTTGAAAGCACGGGAGATTGCAGCGGGGCGAAAGTTGACCGTGGATTCGAGCCGGAGTCATTTCAAGAAAGCTTTCGCGAAGGAGTATGGGTGCTGTCCGTGTTTCTACGGGAAGAAATACGGAATGGAACCTCCGCCCAGCCGATTGGAAAACTTGCGAAATTGCGGAAAATAGTATTGCGCTCCGAATTGAAATCGCTACTTTCCTCCTTCCCGCACTCCGACGGGGATTGAGGAAAGCCACATTCCTGTGTGGCTTTTTTGTCCCCCGGACACTTCGGAGCCTGAAACGCACTACCCAACGACCATGCCTACCATCAACCAGCTTGTCCGCCACGGACGGAAAAAAGTGGTGACGAAATCCAAGTCGCCGGCACTCGACGATTGCCCGCAGCGACGCGGCGTCTGCGTGCAGGTCATGACGCGTACCCCGAAGAAGCCGAATTCCGCCCTTCGAAAGGTCGCCAAGGTCCGCCTGACCAATGGCCAGGAAGTCATCGCTTACATCGGCGGTGAGGGCCACAACCTCCAGGAGCATTCGATTGTCCTCGTTCGTGGCGGTCGGGTGAAGGATCTCCCGGGAACACGTTATCACATCGTTCGTGGAGCGCTCGACGCTCTCGGAGTCGATGGTCGCCGCCGCGGTCGCTCCAAGTATGGCGCGAAACGTCCGAAGCCAGGCCAGGAAGCCCCGGCGAAGAAGAAGCGGTAATTCTATTTTTCATTCCGCACTTCCAAATTTCTAATTTTTCCAAGCCATGTCCCGTCGCCGCCGAGTCATCCACAAAGAAGTCAAACGTGATAGCCGCTACGCGAGTCCGCTCGTCGCGCGCTTGATCAGCACCGTGATGAACCGCGGTAAAAAAGCGACCGCCGAGCGTATCGTTTACGGAGCCATCGACAAATCGCGCGAAGGTAGTGACACGGTCGACCCGCTCGAGACGCTGAACAAGGCGATCGACAACGTCAGGCCCCGCCTCGAGGTGAAGAGCCGCCGCGTCGGTGGTGCGACCTACCAGGTTCCGATGGAAGTCCCGCAGGAGCGCCAGGTCGCGCTGGCCATGCGCTGGCTCGTCAATTTTGCAAACAACCGCCGCGGGATCCCGATGAAGGATGCGCTCGCCAACGAACTCCGCGACGCCGCGGCTGGTCAAGGCAACGCCATCAAGAAGCGCGACGACATGCATAAAATGGCGCAGGCGAATCGCGCCTTTGCTCACTTCCGCTGGTAATTCGCCAGCCCCGAACCTCAACACCCCTTCGATGTCTGTCATGCTCCAGGAAAAACCGGTTGAGGTTGCGAATGTGAATTCGCCCGACCGTGCCTATCCGTTGGAGCGGACCCGGAACATCGGGATCGCCGCGCACATTGACGCGGGCAAGACGACGCTGACGGAACGGATCCTGTTTTACACCGGCATGATCCACAAGATCGGCGAGGTGCACGACGGGACGACGGTCACCGATTGGATGGAGCAGGAGCGCGAGCGCGGGATCACGATCACGTCTGCCGCGACCACGTGCGAGTGGATTCAGCGGAAGGAGGATGATCCCGCGATCTACAAGGCTTTCGAGGGGATCACGCAGCGGGTCAACATCATCGACACGCCGGGGCACGTGGATTTCACCGCCGAGGTCGAGCGTTCGCTTCGCGTTCTGGACGGAGCGATTGCCGTTTTCTGCGGCGTCGCGGGTGTGCAGCCGCAATCCGAGACCGTTTGGCGTCAGGCGACGAAATATCACGTCCCGCGAATCGCGTTCGTTAACAAGATGGACCGGGTGGGTGCGGATTTCGATGCGGCCATGGAGAGCATGCGCACGAAGCTCGGCGCAAATTGCCTTCCGATCCTCATTCCTCTCGGCAAGGAAGACACGCTACGCGGCCAGATCGACGTCTTGAATCAAAAAGCGGTCATCTTCAACGACGACGACGTTTTTGGGTCGACCTACCGGATCGAAGATATTCCGACCGATCACAAGGGCCAGGCCGCTCTCGCTTACGACGCTCTACTCGAGCGTATGTGCGATCTCGACGAGGAGATCGGAGCCATGTTTCTCGAAGACCGCGAGATCACCAAGCAGGACCTCAAGGCGGCGATCCGTCGGCAGACGATTGCCAATCGCTTCGTTCCCGTCGCGGGAGGTTCGGCCTTCAAGAACAAGGGTGTTCAGTTCCTCGTCGATGCGGTCGTCGATTACCTCCCCAGCCCACTCGACGTGCCTCCAGCGAAGGCCCAGGACGTCGCGACGGGTGACGACACGCTGATCGAGACCGACGACAACGCGAAATTCTGCGCCCTTGCGTTCAAGCTCTGGAGCGATTCGTTCGTCGGCAAGCTCGTCTTCTTCCGGGTTTACTCCGGCAAACTTGCAAAGGGTGACACCGTCTTCAATCCTCGCACCGGCAAACGCGAGCGGGTCAGCCGCCTGATCCAGATCCAAGCCGACAAGCGCGAGGACGTCGACGCCTGCTATTCTGGTGACATTGCGGCGATCGTTGGTCTTAAAAATGTCCAGACCGGCGACACGCTCTGTGACGAGAAGCGGCAGGTTTTCCTGATTCCGCCATCCTTCCCCGATCCGGTCATCTCGATGGCCATCGAACCGAAGACGACCGTTGATTCCGAGAAGATGGCCGTTGCACTGGCGCGCTTGGCCGAGGAAGACCCCACGTTCCGCGTGATGACGAACGAGGAGACGGGTCAGACGATTATCGCTGGTATGGGCGAGCTTCACCTCGAGATCATTCGGGATCGGATGCTCCGTGAATTCAAAATCGGAGCGAATTCCGGCAAGCCGATGATCGCTTACCGCGAGACGATCCTCAACGAAGCGGACGGCGAAGGCAAACTCGTCAAGCAGTCCGGTGGCCGCGGCCAATACGGTCACGTGGTCCTTAAAGTCCGGCCGAACGAGCGAGGGAAGGGCTACACGGTTGAGAACAAGGTCGTCGGTGGTGCGATTCCGAAGGAATTCATGCCCGCCGTCCTCAAGGGACTCGAGGAAGCGACGACGAACGGAGTGGTCGCAGGTTATCCGGTCGTCGACATCCACGTTGAAGTCGTTGACGGCAGCTTTCACGACGTCGATTCCAACGAAATGGCTTTCAAAATGGCAGCCATCTTCGCGCTGAAGGACGGCATGAAGAACGCGCAGCCGATTCTGCTCGAGCCGATCATGAAGGTCGAGAACGTCACGCCGGATGAGTTTCAGGGCGACATCATCGGCGATCTCAATCGCCGGCGCGCCCGCATCATCGGGATGGAGACGAAGGGCATCCTCACCACGGTCGACGCCGAGGCGCCGCTCGCGGAGATGTTTGGCTACGCGACCGCGATTCGCTCACTTTCCAAGGGTCGTTCATCCTATTCGATGCACCCGTCCCACTTTGAACAAGTTCCCCAACAGGTCCTCAACTCGGTTCTCGATACATCCTACTAATTTCTAAATCACATGCAAAACGGTCAAAAAATTCGTATCCGCCTCAAGGGCTTTGATCACCGGATCATTGACGCTTCCGCACTCGAAATCGTCGAGACGGCCAAGCGCACCGGTTCGAAGGTCACTGGCCCCATCCCACTGCCGACTCGCATCGAGAAGTTCACCGTGAATCGCTCGCCGCACGTTGATAAAAAGTCGATGGACCAGTTCGAAATCCGGACCCACAAGCGCCTTCTCGACATCGTCGAGCCGACCGCCAAGACCGTCGATGAGCTGCGTAAGCTCAATCTCCCGGCGGGCGTGGACATCACCATCAAAATTTGACGTCGACCATGAGCAGCATCGGACTTTTAGGAAAGAAACTCGGCATGACCCGCGTCTACGACGACAAGGGCAACGCCATCACCGTGACCGTCATCGCCGCGGGCGGCAACCGCGTGCTCGCGGTCCGCGACTCGGAGAAGGACGGATACACCGCGATCCAAGTTGGCTTCGACGACCAAAAGCCACAGCGTGTGCCCAAGGCGCAGCTCGGACACTTCGGTAAGACCGACTCGACGCCGAAGCGTTTCATTCGTGAGTTTCGACTCAAGGATGGCGAGAATGCTCCCGACGGCGTTGACCTTCCCGTGACCACTTTCGAGGCCGGTCAGTTCGTTGACGTGATCGGTCAGTCGAAGGGCAAAGGCTTTGCCGGTCCGATGAAGCGACACAATTTCCACGGCCAGCCAGCCAGCCACGGACACACGATGCATCGCCGGACCGGTTCGATCGGAGCGGGCTCGACCCCTGGTCTGGTTAGCAAGAACACCAAGATGCCCGGACACATGGGCGACGACCGCGTCACCACGCAGAACCTTCGCATCGTTCAGGTGCGTGAGGAAGACAACGTCATTCTCGTGAGCGGAGCGGTTCCCGGGGCCAAGGGTTCCTACGTGACGATCCGTCCCTCAATTAAAAAATCCAACGTGAAGCAGGACTAAGATGAGTGCAGCAACTTTCACATCCGCCGACGCGGAAGCAGCTAACATTGTCCTGATCACGGACGAGAAGAAGGGCAATCAAGCCGTTCACGACGTCGTCGTCGCCATTCAGGCTGCTCGCCGCAGCGGGACTGCCAAGACGAAGACTAAGGGTGAAGTTTCCGGATCGGGAGCGAAGCCTTGGCGTCAGAAGGGAACCGGTCGCGCTCGCGCCGGTTACAAATCGTCTCCGGTCTGGTCGGGTGGTGGAACCGCCCATGGTCCTCGCCAGCGCGACTACACCAAGAACGTGCCGAAGGCCGTCAAGAAGCTCGCTTTCCGCAAGGCATTCAGCGAGCGGATCAAGGACGGCGACGTTCTCATCGTCGAAGACTTCGCGGTCACCGAGCTCAAGACGAAAGCGTTTGTCTCGCTCGTCACCGGCTCGAACGAGGGTGCGAAGAAGACCCTCATCATCGGCAGTGCCTTCGACGAGACGACCTACAAGTCGGCCCGTAACGTGAAGACCACGCAGCTCACCGTCGCGTCCGACGTGAACACCGAGCAGCTTCTCGCTTTCGACAAAATCATCGTCACTCGTGACGGCATCCAGAAACTCTCCGAACGCCTCGCAGCATGAGCACGCTCTACGACAACATTCAGACCATCCTTCTCACCGAGAAGGCGACCCTGCTCTCCGAGACGCAGAACAAATACGTTTTCCGGGTGAGCCGCAACGCCAACAAGCTCGAGATCAAGCGGGCCGTTGAAGTCCTTTTCAAAAAGAAGGTCACCAGCGTTAACACGATGAACTACAACGGAAAGAAGAAGCGTGAACGTCGCGCCGACTTCGGCCGCCGTGCTCACTGGAAAAAAGCAATCGTCACCCTGAAAGAGGGTGAAAAACTCGACCTCGTCTAACCGGCGCAGGATTTTAAGCCATGGGACTCAAAACATTTCGCCCGTTCACGCCGGCCAGCCGCTTTAAGGAGCTGCCGGACTTTGCGGAGATCACCAAGGACAAGCCGGAGCGCAGCCTGCTCGCACCGATCAAGAAGTCGGGCGGCCGTAATAACAACGGGCGCATGACCTCGCGCCATCGCGGCGGTGGGCACAAACGCCGTTACCGGATCATCGATTTCAAGCGCAAGACGCGTGACGTCACGGCCGAAGTCGTCGGTATCGAATACGATCCGAACCGTTCCGCTCGCATCGCTCTGATCCAGTATCCAGACGGTGAGAAGGCCTACATCCTGGCTCCGGTCGGATTGACGACCGGTGGCAAGGTGACCGCTGGTGAGAAAGCCGAGCCGAAACCCGGCAACGCTCTCCCGATCAAGTCGATCCCGCTCGGCGTCGCGATCCACAACATCGAACTCATGCCGGGTCGCGGTGGACAGATCGTCCGCAGTGCCGGATCGAGCGCACTGATCGCCAGCCGCGAAGGCAACTACGCCAACATCAAGCTGGCCTCCGGCGAACTCCGCCGCATCCACGTCGAGTGCTACGCGACGATCGGCCAAGTCGGCAACACCGACCACATGAACGTTTCCAGCGGCAAGGCTGGTCGTTCTCGTTGGCAGGGCAAACGTCCGCACGTCCGCGGTATGGTCATGAACCCGATCGATCACCCCAACGGTGGTGGTAACGGGAAGTCCAAGGGTGGTGGCGGACGCCAGCATCCGGTCAGCCCGTGGGGTCAGCTCGCCAAGGGCTTCAAGACCCGCACGAAGCACAAACCTTCCGACCGCTTCATCGTCGAGCGCCGCAAGAACAAAGCGAAAGGCAAATAATCATTCATCATGTCCCGTTCACTCAAAAAAGGTCCCTACGTCGACTGGAAGCTGCTCGAGAAAATCGACAAGCTCAACGAGACCAACACGAAGAAGCCCATCAAGACCTGGGCCCGGCGCTCCACGATCACGCCGGACTTCGTCGGACACACGTTCAACACGCACAACGGCAAAACCTTCATCCCGGTGTTCGTCACCGAGAACATGGTTGGCCATAAGCTGGGAGAATTCTCGCCAACGCGAATCTTCAAACGGCACGGTTCTCACACCGCCAAGGTGAGCAAATAGCAGGGATGAAGCTTGCCGCGCCAGTGGCAGGTCTCTGCGTCCTCGGGTTGGTGAATCTCACCAGCGCGCAGGACAATCGATCTTTGAGAAATTCTGAAAACCGCCTTCCGCAAGTGATTGCCGGAGGATCTACCGACACGTCGACGAACGACTTCGCCGTGTCCGACGCCCCGTTGTACGAACGGCTGATCCTGCTGCAGAACTCCGTGAAGGTGCTCACCAGCAGTCTCGCCAACGCGAACAGCGAGGCCGAGATGTTCAAACGTGAAGCCGAGGAACTTTCCCTGAAACTTCAGGCACTTGGCATCGAGGGGCTAGACGGCGACGAATCCAAGGTGGAGCAGCGTCTGATCGCCGCGGTTCGAGATCTGCGTTTGGAAAAAAAACGCAGCGCCGAGCTGCAGGATCAGTTGATTCTGTTGACAGAGGCGGTCCAAGCCCTTATCCAATCCACCCGCGAAATTCCCGCCGAAAGCCGGTTGACCGTGGAAACCGAGATTCGGAAGACGAATGATCTGCTCGGCGCGACGCCGGAGACGGCTTCCGTGGCGGCGGTGACTCCAACTTTATCCGATGGGATGGTCGTCGAAACGAAGGACGAATTCTCCCTGGTTGTCGCCAACCTTGGCGACAAACACGGAGTGAAGATCGGGATGCCCTTCGAGGTCTGGCGCAACGGCAACCGGATCGGAGAGGTCAAAGTCGTCGATGTGCGAGAGCAGATCAGCGGCGCTGTGATTCAGAATTTAGAGAACGACAAGACGCCGATCAAAACCGGCGACCAACTCCGGGTGAAAGCCCGGCAATGACAATTTTTCAGACCATTTCAAACTAACGACACATGCAGGTTCAATCGACATATCGCTACGCGAGAATTTCGCCCTTCAAGGCGCGTGAAGTGACCAAGGAAATCCAGGGGCTCCCGGCGACGGATGCGCTCAGCATCCTCCAGTTCACGCCCAAGAAAGCCGCCGTTCTCATCGTGAAGACGCTCAAGAGTGCCATCGCCAACGCGGAGAACAACAACAACCTGCGCACTGAGAACCTTGTCGTTCAGGAAGCGATCGTCGGCGAAGGCCCGACGCTGAAGCGGTTCCGCCCGAAGGCCCGCGGAAGTGCCGGTCCTATTCGCAAGCGCACGAGCCACATCAAGATCACCCTCACCGACGAAATCGAGATCGAACGGCGCGAGCCCAAGACCAAGAAGAAGACGTCCGGCAATCGTTCGACCAAGCCAAAGGCCAAGGAGAGCAAACCAGCTGAAGACACTGAGCAGCCGAAGGCCGCCGAACCAGCCCCCGAAGCGGCAACCGCCACCGAGGAAACCAACAAGTAAATCATGGGACAAAAAGTCAACCCAATCGGATTCCGTCTGCCAGTCACCCGCGACTGGCGCTCAAAGTGGTATACCTCGAAGCAGGAGCTCAGCGAGTTTCTCTTCGTCGACCACAAGATCCGCAAGCACCTTGAAAACAAGCTCAAGACTGCGGCTCTCTCCAAGGTCCTCATCGAGCGCGCCTGGAACACGGTCCGGATCACCATTTTCACGGCCCGCCCCGGCGTCGTCATCGGTCGGAAAGGTTCCGAGATCGAGAATATGACCAATGAGATTGCCCAGATTGCCGGCGGCAAACAGGTCAAGATCGACATCGTCGAAATCAAGAAGCCCGAGATCGACGCAAAGCTCGTCGCTGAGAACGTCGCAAGCCAGCTGTCCCGCCGGATTTCGTTCCGACGCGCGATGAAACGTGCGGTTCAGACCGGCATGGACATGGGTGCTGAGGGAATCAAGGTTCGCATCTCCGGTCGCCTCGGCGGCTCCGAGATCGCCCGCACCGAGTGGTATCGCGAGGGAACGATCCCGCTCCACACGCTCCGACAGCCGATCGACTACGGTTTCGCGGAAGCTGACACGACCGCCGGTAAGATCGGGGTGAAGTGCTGGGTCGTCAAACCCGCTGAGAAGGAAGAAGAAAAGCCAACCCCACCGCCGCCTGCTCCCGAGCCGACGTCTGAGGTGACGGTCGTCAGCTAAGTAACAACGCTATTTTTTAGGAGGACACTGACATGCCATTGATGCCAAAACGCGTGAAGTATCGGAAGTCGCAGCGCGGCAGCCGGAAAGGAAATGCTTCCCGCACACTCTCGATCGATTTCGGAGAATACGGATTACAGACGCTCGAGCGCGCCTGGATCACGAACACGCAGATTGAAGCCGCCCGTGTCGCGATGAACCGCCACATGAAACGTAAGGGTAAGCTGTGGATCCGGATTTTTCCTGACAAGTCCGTCACCAAACGCCCGCCGGAGACCCGAATGGGTAAGGGTAAGGGACAGCCCGAATACTGGGTGGCCACGGTTCGTCCGGGCAACGTCATGTTCGAACTCGACGGGGTCTCCGAGACGCTTGCGAAAGAGTGCCTGCGCCTCGCGGCTAACAAATTGCCGGTCCGCACCCGGTTCCTCTCCCGGCACCACGCCTAATCTTTCGACACCAAGAAACCATGAAGATTCAAGAAGCCCGGGATATGACTCTCCAGGAACTCGTCGCCCGCAAGCGCGAGCTCCAGCAGGAGGCATTCAATCTCCGCATTCAACAACAGGGTGGCCAGCTCGAGAAGCCCCACCTCATTCGCGAAATTCGCCGCAACCTGGCGCGGATCGAGTCCGTGATCACGGAAAAATCTAAAGCCGCTGCCGAAAGCGCCAAGTAAACCATGAGCGAAAGCACCACCACTCCCGAAGCCGAGACCGCGGCGACCGACTCCCGCGGCATGCGTAAGACGCGCGTCGGCATCGTTGTATCCGACAAGATGGACAAGACGATCGCCGTCGAAACGACGACGCGCGTTCCCCATCCGAAGTTCGGCAAGATCATCAAACAGAAGACGAAGTTCCACGCTCACGACGAGAAGAACGAAGCGAAGGTTGGCGACCGCGTCATCATCGCCGAGACCCGTCCACTCAGTCGCTTGAAGCGCTGGCGTCTCATCGAAATCACTCAGCACTGATCCACGGTCATGATTCAACTTCTTTCCAGAGTCGACGTTGCCGACAACACGGGTGCCCGCATGGCCCACATGATCGGCGTGATCGGCAAAGCGACAAAGACGGCTGGAGTCGGTGACGTCATCACTTGCAACGTCAAGGAAGCCTCGACGGGCGGAGCCGTGAAAAAGGGCGACGTCGTCCGCGCGGTTGTCGTTCGCACGGCACATCCGATCAAACGACGCGATGGCTCCAGCCTTCGTTTTGACAACAACGCCGTCGTCATAATCGACAAAGATTCCAACCCTCGCGGGACCCGCGTCTTCGGACCGATTGCCCGTGAACTTCGCGAGAAGAACTTCATGAAGATCGTCTCGCTTGCTCCGGAGGTTCTCTAACATGAAAGCCGTTCAGAAAACATTTCACGTCAAGCGTGGCGATACCGTCGAGGTGATCGCCGGTAACCACAGGGGGTCGACCGGCAAGGTGCTGGAAGTGATTCGTCCGAAGAATCAGGTCCTCGTCGAGGGCGTGCGGATGATCAAGAAGACCCAGAAAAAGTCTCAGGAAAATCAGCAGGGTGCCATTCTCGAACGCGAGGGCCCGATTCACATTTCCAACGTTAAACTCACCGAGAAAGGCGCGACCGACAACAAGAAGGCCGCTTAACCGCACATGACCGCGCTACCAGAACCCGAACTCCAGACTGAATATCGCACCCGCGTCGTTCCGGCTCTCCGCAAAGAGCACGGCTACTCCAACGTGCACCAAATCCCTCGTATCACGAAAGTCGTGATCAACAGCTGCGTCGGCTCGGCGCAGGACGTGAAGGAATCGCTCGAAATTGCCAAGGCGGAAATCGCGGCCATCTCCGGCCAGCGTCCCGTCGAGACAGTCGCCAAGAAGAGCGTCGCGAATTTCAAGCTTCGCGAAAACCAGGCGATCGGTGCCAAGGTGACGCTGCGCGGTCGCACGATGTATGAATTCCTCGAGCGTCTCATCAAGACGGCCCTTCCCCGCATCCGCGATTTCCGTGGGGTGTCGCCGAAGGCTTTTGATGGCGCCGGCAACTACACGCTCGGAGTCGCAGATCAGTCGATCTTTCCGGAAATCGAGCTCGATAAAATTAAGAAGAATATCGGCTTCGACGTGACGATCGTCACGTCAGCCAACACGAACGCGGAAGCGAAAAGCCTGCTCACCGAGCTGGGCGTCCCGTTCTCCGACAAACCAAAACCAGAGCCCGTTAAAAAAGACGAGCCCAAGGACGACGAGGAGGCCGCGACCGAAAGCTAGTATCCCAAGGTTTCCCGACTTTCGTCCCGGGAGCCGCGGCTTGAATCGCAGCAAACTATCATGACTGTATCTGACCCCATCGCCGACTTCTTGACGCGGCTTCGCAACGCGAGCGCCGTCAACAAATCGGTTTACGAAGTGCCTTTCTCCAAAATGAAGGGCGAGCTCTCCCGGATTCTCAAAAACGAGGGCTACATCAAGGATTACGAGATTGATCGTTCCGGTCCGCATCCGATCATCAAGATCGAGACAAAGTTCGTGAAGAAAGCGGCCGCGGTCGTCGGTCTGAAGCGAGTGAGCCGTCCGGGTCTCCGCAAATACGTCGGTTCGCAGGACATTCCCCGCGTGCTCGGCGGAATGGGTATCGCAATTCTTTCGACCTCGAGCGGCATCATGACCGGTCAGGAAGCACGTCGTAAGAACGTCGGCGGCGAGCTCCTCGCCTACGTCTGGTAATTTCCGAAGAACTCCCAACCAAGGAATCCCAGTCATGTCACGTATCGGAAGAAAAGAAATCGTTTTGCCGGAGAAGGTTAAACTCGAGAGCGACGAGAACGGAAAGGTTCGCGTCGAAGGCCCCAAGGGCAAACTCGAATGGACGCTCCCAAAAAAGGTCAAGATGACCGTTGCCGACGGCAAGGTCAGCTTCGACCGCGAGGGTGAGGCCCGCAGCGTTCGCGCGCTCCACGGCCTGTCCCGCTCGCTCGTCAATAACATGATCATCGGCGTCACCGATGGCTTCAAACGCAACCTTGAGATTCAGGGTGTCGGCTTCAAGGCCGCCGTCCAGGGTTCCAAGCTGAACCTCAGTCTGGGGTTCTCGCACCCGATCCACTTCGAGATCCCGTCGGACCTAACGGTGACCGTCACGGATAACACCAAGATCTCCGTCGAAGGAATCGACAAGCAGATGGTCGGGCAGTGCGCCGCCAACATTCGTTCCTACTACCCGCCCGAGCCTTACAAGGGCAAGGGTGTCCGCTACTCCGACGAAGTGGTCCGCCGCAAGGAAGGCAAGAAAGTCCAATAAACCATTTCATTTCCCATGGCTCATCTCAGCATCAGAAAAGTCCGCCACGCCCGCGTCCGCAAGAAGGTCAAGGGCACCTCGGAGCGCCCGCGTCTCGCGGTGCACTTCTCGGGTCGGCACATCACGGCCCAGGTCATCGACGACCAGACGGGCGTCACCCTCGCATCGGCCAACACGACCGAGAAAGACATTCGCGGAGCGGGTGCAGCGGCGAACGTTGCGACCGCCGAGAAAGTCGGCAAATTGGTCGCGGAACGTGCGGCCGGCAAGAACATCAAGCGCGTGGTCTTCGATCGCGGCGGCTTTCAATATCACGGCAAGGTGAAAGCACTGGCCGACGCAGCTCGCGAAGCGGGTTTCGAATTTTAACCCCTCATCGGATTAAGCATTATGGCAATGGATCGCAGAAATAGCCGGGACCGCAAAGGTCGTGGCCAAGGCCCTCAGGAAGAGCCTTCGGAATTCACCGAAAAAGTCGTTTTCATCAATCGTTGCGCGAAGGTCGTCAAAGGCGGTCGTCGCTTCAGCTTCAGCGCGTTGATCGTGACCGGCAACAAGAAGGGCAAGGCCGGCTACGGGTTTGGCAAGGCGAACGAAGTCGCCGAGGCGATCCGCAAGGGTTCGGAGGCCGCTCGCAAGAATCTCGCCGAGTATCCGATGCGCGAATCGACGATTCCTCACCTCGTCGAAGGTGAGTTCGGAGGCGGTCGCGTGCTATTGCGCCCGGCATCTGAAGGAACCGGCGTGATCGCTGGTGGAGGCGTGCGCGCCGTCATCGAAGCGGTCGGTATCCGCGACATCCTCGCGAAGTCGCAAGGTTCGAACAACCACGCGAACGTGGTCAAAGCGACTTTCGAAGCGCTCAAGCTTCTGCGTCCCCGTGACGAAATCATGGCTGTCCGCGGCAAGCGGGTGGCTCCTCCGAAAACCGAGGCGGTCGAGACTGAAGTGGTCGCGGAAGCCACAGCTTAAAACCATTTCATGAGACTCCACGATATCCGTCCCAATCCGGGTGCGAAGAAGAAGCGCAAGCGACTCGGCATCGGTGAAAGTTCCGGCCAGGGTAAAACGGCCGGTAGAGGCCACAAGGGTCAGAAGGCTCGATCCGGCGGCTCGATCCGGCCAGGTTTCGAAGGTGGCCAGATGCCTCTCATCCGACGCCTGCCGAAACGCGGCTTCAACAACGCTCAGTTCAAGACGGTCTTTGGAACCGTGAACCTCGATGATCTCGAGCGCAAGTTCGACGACGGCGCGACGGTCGACCAGGCTGCGCTTCGCGCGAACGGTCTCGTTCGTGGAAAGCTCGATGGCGTAAAGGTCCTCGGTCGGGGCGAACTGACGAAGAAGCTGACTCTGGAAGTCGATCACATCACGCCGTCGGCGCGTGAGAAGATCGAAAAGGTCGGTGGATCGGTGTCGCTCCGCGAAAAGACGAGCGCGCTGCGGAAAGGTTGATGCGGGAATCTCCTAAGGAGGGGCGAGCCGACCTCGCCCTCGTTCCCCCGGTGACTCCCGATCGCCACTCCTTGGATTGCTTCGGAGATTGCGGTGAATTTCGTTGATCCTTCGGGTTCAGCCGACTTTGATCGCCGTCCCATTTTTGCGCTGACTTTATGATTTCTGCCTTCACCAACATCTTCAAGATTCCGGAATTGCGTCAGCGCGTGCTCTTCACGCTGGCGATGATCGTCATCATGCGCGTCGGCGCAGCGATCACGACTCCCGGAGTGAACGCGGAAGTTCTTCGCGCCTGGTTCCAGACCGCCGGTGAGAATACCGGGGGCGGCGTGGCGGCGCTCTTCAATCTCTTCAGCGGTGGCGCCCTCCAGGCGGCCGCGGTGTTCTCGCTCGGGATCATGCCCTACATTTCGGCATCGATCATGATGCAGTTGCTCACGGCGGTGGTTCCGAGACTCGGGAAGCTGTCGCGGGAAGACGGTGGGCGTCAGAAAATCATGCAATACACGCGCTACGCCACCCTGGCGTTGTGCGCGTTTCAGGGTTATCTGCTTGCCTTGTCGCTCGAGAACCCTCAGGCGAATCCGTTCCTGCCGGGAATCATGGATACCATCACCCGGCTCGGCATCCCGCTCGTATCGGATCCGGGGCTTGGATTCCGGTTGTTGACGGTTCTGACGATGAGCGCGGGAACGATGTTCCTGATGTGGCTCGGCGATCAGATTACCGATCGCGGCATTGGCAACGGGGTCTCGCTGATCATCACGGTCGGTATCCTGGCTCAGCTTCCGGCGGGCCTCATTCAAGCGTGGAGAACGTTCGTTCCGACCGGCGAGGGGGCTGCGGCGACGGCGCAGGTCAGTCCGGTGGTGCTGGTGCTGATGGTGGCGTTCTTGTTGATCGTGATCGCGGCCGTTATCGCGGTGACGCAGGCACAGCGGAAAATTGCGATCCAATACGCGAAGCGCGTGGTGGGCCGAAAGGTTTACGGCGGCCAGACGCAATACATGCCGCTGAAAGTGAACTACGCGGGTGTTATGCCGATCATCTTTGCCCAGGCGATTCTGCTGTTTCCTTCGACGATCGCCCAGATGGCGTTCCCGGAATCTCCGACCGCGCGGGCCATTGCCGACGCGTTGACGGTGGGTTGGCCGCACTACGTTTTCTTCGGCCTGATGATCTTCTTCTTCAGTTATTTCTGGGTCGCGACGCAATTTCAGCCGTCGCAGATCGCGGACGATCTCAAGAAATACGGAGGATTCATCCCGGGTGTGCGCCCGGGTAAGCCGACAGCGGAGTTCCTCGATTACACGATGACGCGGCTGACGTTTGCTGGCGCGATCTTCCTCACGATTATCGCCGTTCTTCCTCAGCTTCTGAGTCGCTGGCTGCAGGTGCCTTACATGACGGCGCAGTTCTTCGGCGGCACCGGGCTGCTTATCATCGTGGGTGTCGTGCTCGACACGATGCGGCAGGTGGAGACTCATCTTTTGCAACGCCACTACGATGGATTCCTGCGCAAGGGTCGCATCCGTGGATCCCGTGAGCAGCGGCGGATGGGATCGAGCAACGTGGTGTCCGACAGTTCGTTGCTTTGGATGTATGTCGTGATCGCGATCGTCGTTATTGCCGGTATGGCAATCTGGCTTGGCCAGTCCGCGCAGTAGGAACGCGCGAATCTCGTGAAGCGTCGCATCGTTCTGCTCGGCCCCCCGGCATCCGGGAAGGGGACGCAGGCGGAGTTGATCGAAGAGCTGCACGAGATCCCCACGGCTTCGACCGGCGCGATGATGCGGGAGGAGCAGGCGCGGTGCACGCCGCTCGGAAGCGAGATGGCTCGCTGGACCTCAGAAGGAAAGCTTTTCCCTGACAGTGTCGCACTCCAGGTGCTGACCAATTGGCTCGAGTGTGGGAACTGGGACGCTTTCGTGCTCGACGGCTTTCCCCGGACGATCGGACAAGCGCAGGCGTTTGGAAGTCTGCTTTCCGACCGCGGCGGGTCATTGGATCTTGCGATCAGCCTGACTTTGCCGCTCGACGAGATCCGGGACCGCGTTTTGAACCGTGTCACTTGCGTGCGTTGCGGAGCAACCTACGGGATGACCTTCCATCGGGTGAAGCCGGGCGATCCGTGCGTGGACTGCGGGGCTCGACTGGAGCGACGCTCAGACGACACGTTGGAGACGCTTGACGCTCGGCTGGCCGAACACGAACGGCACACGGGTCCGGTGATTCAATTTTATCGCGACGCCGGGTTGCTCGTTGAGATCGACGCGATGGGCGGACGAGACGTCGTCGCAGCAGAGATCGCCGCGGCGATGGACGGGGAGTGCCGCTCGTGATCCCGCGTAAATCCGCCTCGGAGATTGAGAAAATGCGCCGCTCGGGGGAGCTGGCGAGCGAGGTCTTGAATCAAGTCGCGGATCGGATCCAGCCGGGCATCACGACCAATGAACTTGACGAATACGCCGGGGAGTTAATTAGGGCCGCCGGAGCGAAAAGTGCTTTTTTCAACTACCGGGGGACGTTCCCCGGCCAACTGTGTATTTCAGTGAACGAGGAGGTCGTGCACGGATTTGGGAGTTCGCGGGTGGTGAATTACGGCGATATCGTGAAGCTCGATTGCGGGGTGATCCTCAACGGCTACATCGGCGACACGGCGTCGACGATCCCGGTCGGAATCATTGATCCCCAGACGGAGAAGCTGATCCGGGCGACGGAGCAGATATTGAACGACGCGTTGCAGCTTGCACGCGGTGGGCGTCGCTTGGGCGACATGTGTTCATTCATCGAGGCTGAAACGGTGCGGCACGGCTACACCATCGTCAGGGAGTTCGTGGGACACGGCGTTGGCCGGAAGCTGCACGAAGAGCCGCAGGTGCCAAACTACGGGAAGCGAGGGACGGGCCCGAAGCTCAAGCCGGGAATGACGATGGCGGTCGAGCCGATGGTCAATCTCGGACGGCCCGAAGTCGACGTGTTGGACGACAATTGGACGGTGGTGACGCGGGACGGTCTGCCGTCCGCGCATTTCGAACACACAATTTTAATCACCGATGGTGCACCTGAAGTGTTGACAATTAAACGGAGGTCGCTATTTACATGACCCCTACGGTCGTCGAGGTGTCCCCTGGACGATGGTTTTTCGTCTCTACGACGCGAGCCATTCGGTCTTTCAAGGCCTTCGACCAAGCTGCCGGACCAGGAGAGGATGCAACACCATCCGCATCCTCCCAGACATCACGTTTGGGCCGCAGCGACGCCGGATGACATCACCTGATACGGTCCGACCGACGACACCACTAATTTTCAAAACAAAGCCCTGAACCATGAAAGTCCGAGCCTCCGTTAAACGACTCTGCGAAAGCTGCAAGATCGTGAAGCGACAAAACGTCGTCCGCGTCATCTGCAAGAATCCCCGTCACAAACAGAAACAGGGCTGATCCAGTTCTATAATCCTCAATTTAAAATCTCATGCCTCGTCTACTTGGAGTTGATATTCCCGGGAACAAGCGAATCGAAGCTTCGCTCCCCTACATTTTCGGCATCGGGCCGAAGACCGCTAAAAAGCTGCTCGACAGTGCCGACATCGATCCGAACCTCCGCGCGAAGGATTTGACGCCCGAGCAGATCGGAACGCTGATTCACGCGATCAGCGCGAGCGAGGTCATGATCGAAGGCGACCTTCGCCGGGAGATTCAGGGCAATCTCAAGCGCCTTCAGGCAATCAACTGTTACCGCGGCATCCGTCACCGTCGTGGTCTCCCGGTGCGGGGACAGCGCACCTCCACCAACGCCCGGAGCCGCAAGGGCCCGCGTCGCACCGTGGGTGTGCAGCGCAATCCGAATGCGAAGACTGGCAAAGTCTAATCCCGATCACAGGAAATTATCATGGCCGACGAAACGAACGAATCGAACGAGACTGCTCCGGAAGAGGAGCCCGTCAAAACTCCTGAATCTACGACCGAAGAGTCCACCGAGAGCTCCGCTCCGGAAGTGACTGCTGAAGCGGAGGAGACTCCCGCCGCTGAAGAAAAGACCGAGGCTCCGGCTGAAGAAGCGGCCCCGGCCGAGGCTTCGCAAGACGAAGCTCCCGCTGAAGAAGCGGCCCCGGCCGAGGCTTCGCAAGACGAAGCTCCCGCTCCAGAAGCGAAGACCGAAGCTCCCGCTGCCGAAGAAAAATCCGAAGCTCCCGCCACTGAGGAAAAGACTGATGCGTCGGCCGCTGAAAAGACCGAGTCTCCTGAGGGCGAAGCTGCCAAGGCGGACGCACCGAAGGCCGAAGGCGAAGCGGAAGCTCCCAAGTCGAAAAAGAAGTCCAAGAAGAAAGAGGCAGAGGCCACGACTTCCGCTCAGCCTTCGCCGGTGAGCATCTCTCTGGATGACAACATCGAGCCGATCAAGGTCGTCAAGGCCAAGGGCAGCAAGAACGTCCACACGGGCATCGCTCACGTGCAGGCCAGCTTCAACAACACGATCGTGACGATCACCGATCTGACCGGTGCGGTTCTCGGTTGGTCGAGTGCTGGCAAGTGTGGTTTCAAGGGCTCTCGTAAGAGCACCGCTTACGCCGCTCAGATGGTGGCGCAGGATGCCTGCCGCCAGGCCATGGGCCATGGCGTTAAAGAAGTCGAAGTCCGTGTCAAGGGTCCGGGCTCCGGTCGCGAATCTTCCGTCCGAGCGATGCAGGCCATTGGTCTCGAGATCAGCACGATCCGTGACGTGACTCCAGTCCCCCACAATGGCTGCCGTCCGCCGAAACAGCGGCGCGTCTGACGCTCCGGCTCTCAACTACAAACTCTCAACTTTTTACCAAACAATGGCTCGTTACACAGGACCCAAAACCAAGGTCAGCCGACGCTTCAACGTCTTGCTCGGCGGCTCACCGAAGGCGTTCGAACGCAAAAATTACCGCCCCGGCATGCACGGCCCGAAGGGTTCGCGCCGCAAGGTTTCGGATTACGCCTTGGCTCTAGCCGAAAAGCAGAAACTGCGTTTCCAATACGGCGTGCTCGAAAAGCAGTTCCGCCGTTATTTCCACATTGCCCTGAATCGTCGCGGCGTGACGGGTGAGACGCTCCTTCAACTTCTCGAGACGCGCGTCGACAACGTCGTTTTTCGAATGGGATTCGCCAAGACCCGGGCGGGCGCGCGCCAGATGGTGTCTCACGGACACGTGATGGTGAACGGCAAGAAGCACGACGTTTCGTCAGCCAACCTGAAGCCCGGTGATAAGGTCGAGATCCGAGACGTCCAGGGATCACGCCGTCTCGCGCAGCGCAGCATGGAACAAACGGCCGTGGTGCCGGTTCCCGACTGGGTGATGGTCGATAAGGATAATTTCAACGGCGAAGTGGTCCGCATCCCGACGCGTGACGAAATCAACCCGATTGCGAACGAGCAGTTGGTTGTTGAGCTCTATTCCCGATAGATTCTCCCCCAAAGATTCGGTCTCGGAGGTCTGTTTGACTTCGGTGGCCGTAAGAAGGCACCCACCGGTTTGTATAGGTGGGTGCTTTTTTGTTGCTGGGCGCGAAAATTACTCTGGACCGGCTCTGGGGAACTTCCCGACGTCGCTTGGAAGTTCATCGGTAGGAAATGGGCGGGTTCGTCGAACCAGCCTCACCGGGCCGGGCAGGGACACTCAGATAAAGTGTCTGTTGCCCGCTGTCGGCGCGACCGCCGTCGCTGGGGGTAGGCGAGAGAGAGGTCTATCGCTTGATCAGGTTGGGACGTCGAAAGCGTCGCGCGCGGCCCGGCAGCCGTCGCGCGCGGGACAGCCGTCGACGTGGTCGTTGACCAAGCCCATTGCCTGCATGAACGCGTAAGCGGTGGTGGGGCCGACGAAGGTCCAGCCGCGTTGGCGCAGGTCCTTGCTCAGCGCGCGGGACTCCGGGGTCTGAGCGAGGGCGCCGAGAGTGGCTCGGTCGAACGTCGCTGGGCGGGCGGTAGGCTCGGGTTCCCACCGCCAGAAGTAGGCTGCGAGCGAGCCGAACTCTTTGGCCAGCGCGACGGCCTTTCGGGCGTTGTTGATGGTCGAAATAATCTTCCCGCGGTGTCGGACGATGCCGGCGTCCCGAACGAGCCGCTCGACGTCGCCTTCGTCGAAGTGCGCAACCCGCGAAAAGTCGAAGTTGGCAAAGGCAGAGCGAAAGTTTTCCCGCTTCTTGAGAATGGTCAGCCAACTCAGGCCACTCTGAAATCCTTCGAGGCAGATCTTCTCGAAGAGGCGTCGATCGTCTTTGACGGGTTGTCCCCATTCGGTGTCGTGATAATGACGGTAGATCTCGGGCTCGGTTCCCCACCAGCAGCGGCCGTCGATGATTCCGGGTTCTGACACCGCACTAAAATCGTCGAGTTGGAGGTAAATGGAATGAAATTCAGCGGGATCTTCCGTGACACGAGAGGCGTTTTCGTATGCATGTCGGACCGTGAAAATTTTGTTGGCGATTTACGTTGGGATCGTGCCGTTGGCGGTCTCGCTGGCTGGCGACGAAGTCGTGGACGTGCGGGTCGTTGCGGCGAATCTGACCTGCGGTCGGCACCCGGGTTACGCTTCCGTCCAAGAGCCGGAGGGAGCTGGGGCTCGCATCCTCCAGTTCCTCGATCCTGACGTCGTCTTGATTCAGGAATTCAATACCGACATTCCCGTGGAGGCGTGGGTTTCGGAGACGTTCGGCGATGAGTTCGGGTTTCACCGGGAGGACGGCGATGGGATTCCCAACGGGGTGATCAGCCGGTTTCCGATCGTCGAGTCCGGCGAGTGGGACGATCCGAACCTAGAGAATCGGGATCTAGCTTGGGCGCGGATTGAGTTGCCGAACGGGAGAATGCTTTGGGCCATCAGTGTTCATCTGTATGGCAAACGGTCCGAAGGTCGGGTGCGGGCGGCCGAGGAGCTGGTAAGGGCGGTGCAGGAGATGGTTCCGAGCGAGGATCTTGTGATTCTCGGCGGCGATTTCAACACGCCCTCGGTGCAATCTCCGAGCATCGGCGTCTTGGCGGAGGCGTTTGTCACGCGCGGACCGCATCCGGTTGATCAGTTGGGCGATGGTGACACGAACGCCAACCGGACCAAGCCTTACGATTGGATCGTGGCGGAGGAGGAGCTGGACGTGATGGCGGTTCCGGTCGTCGTTGCTGGTGACGAATTTCCGCACGGACTGGTCTTTGATTCCCGGGCATTTCGCCCGCTGGGCTTGCCGGTTCGAAAGACGGACAGTGACCTTTTCCAAATGCAGCACATGGCGGTCGTGCGGGATTTTGCGATCCCGGCCCTTGAGCCGGGCGGGGAGTAGGGTTTTCGGTTCGCCGACGGTTCGGCGCGGAGGCGTGGATCTCGAAGGCTGGGGCGAGCCGAGGCGGCCGAAGGCAAGTCCAGACAAGTCGGCTGGCCGTCCCTTGCCAAGGCGGCGAGGTGAACGTAGTCGGGTCAGAAATAGAAGGGGATGCCGGCTTCTTGGAAGGCTGTCTTCTGATCGAGCAGGTATCGGTTCGACAGATCATCGAAGCCGCTGTTCGCCTTGAACGCCTCGAGAAAATCGTTCACCTGGTTGCGGAGGTTGTCGTCCCCTTGGCGGAGGCCTATCGCCCAGGATTCCCGTTGGAATGGCGTTAGGATGGCGCGGGTGGCGGTGGGATGCATCTGCGCGTTCTTCCAGATCGACATCTGGTCGTAAATGAAGCCATCGGCCTTGCCCTGAATGACCTCCAGGACGGCGGAAGACTCTTTCTCGACGGCAAGGACCTCGGCTTGCTCGAAGTGTTGGCGGGCGTAGGCTTCGCCCGTTGTCCCCTGTCTGACGGCAATGGTGCGGCCGGGGCGATCGAGATCGTTCACCGTTTCAACGGTCGAGGCGCTTCCGACGAGGAGCGCGAGCCCGGTCGACAGGTAGGGATCGGAGAAATCGATGGACTGGGCGCGCTCCGGGGTTTCCGTCATTGACGAAAGGATGAGATCGATCTTTCCAGATTGCAGCGCGGGAATGAGGCCGACGAACGGGAGATTTTCGATGCGGACGGGGCGACCGAGGTGGTCGCCCAGCGCGCGAGCAAGGTCGACGCTGACCCCGGTGGGCTTGCCCACCTCGTCGATGGTTTCGAAGGGCGGGTATGAGAGATCCATTCCGACGACGAGTTCGTTCCGTTCGGTTGGTTCACCGCAACCAACCAGGAAGGATCCAACGCTAATAAGGAATGGTGCGATCAGGGCACGGAAAAACCGCCGACTCATGGTGAATCGGCGGTTTTCAAAAGAGAAACAACGGCTCAGTTGATCGGGGTCTGGTTGTAGCCGTCCTGCATCTCGTCGGTGAAGACGAGTTCCGTATCGCTCGGCCGGGTGAACATATTACCCTCGCCGCCCTTGCGGAACAGGACAAACCCCTTGCTGCCGTAGGGCTGCACCTCTGCCTGTAGTTCGCCTGGTGCCCAGTTTTTGGTCACGACGAAAGGCTGATCTCCGGGTGAGTTCTCGGAAACTTCGAAGAACGAAAGTGCCGTTGCACTCGGGCTTGGGGCACCGGTGCCGGTCACGGTGACGCCCGGTGCGGAGAGGAGCTTGTTCAAATCGTTTTGGGTAAGGTAGTTGTCCGTTACCAGTCGAGTGAAATAAGTGTTCAAATCCACCGGGCCGTCGCCCGCAGCATTGGTCGTCCACGACAGACCGCTTCCGCTGGTGAAGGAATCGAGGCTCATCGTCTGAGTGGCGATTTGAAGCTGGCGTTGATTATTGAGCGTTTGGACCATTTGACCGCGGGTCAAAGCACTGGTGACCGCGGGGATCGCGAGGGAGGCCAGGATCGCGATGATGGAGATAACGACCAACAACTCGATAAGGGTGAAGGCCGAGGGGGATTTTTTAATTTTCATAAGTTTTACTCAATCTACATGGACGTGCTGAATCGTCAATTTTTTCAGAGTGACGGAAGCGACGAAATTACCGGCGGGAATGGACTCAACCGCGGTATTTGAACGCCGTGACGGACAGGGGTGGAAGGTCGACAAGAATGGAGTGATCCTTACCCTGCCATCCGGAAGCTTCCGCGTATTTACCGCCGTAGTTCCCGACGTTGCTGCCGCCGTAATTTTCAGCGTCGGTATTAAGAACCTCCTCGTAAAAGCCGGTTTGGTTAACGCCGACGCGATACTGAGATCGGACGATCGGCGTGGCGTTGACGACGAAGACGATAACATCGCCGTTCTTCGATTTCCGCATGAAGGACCAGACGGTGTTGTCGGCGTCGTTGAAATCGATCCACTCGAAGCCGTCGTAGCTGTCGTCTTGATCGAAAAGGGCGGGCTCGCTGCGGTAGAGCCAGTTCAAGTGTTGAATGAGGCGGTTGAGGCCGGCGTTGAGGTGTTGGTCCTTCAAATGCCAGTCGATGCTGCGAGCGTAATTCCACTCGCTGAACTGGCCGAATTCCATGCCTTGGAAGATGAGCTTCTTGCCGGGATGGCCCCACATCCAGGCGATGAACATGCGCATGTTAGCAAATTTCTGCCAATCGTCGCCGGGCATCTTACCGATCATTGACCCCTTGCCGTGGACGACCTCGTCGTGACTGAGAACGAGCATGAAGTGCTCGGAGAAGGCGTAAACCATCGAGAAGGTGACCTCCCCCTGGTGGTAGCGGCGGTGGATGGGGTCGAGCGCGATGTAGCGGAGCGAATCGTTCATCCAGCCCATGTTCCACTTGAACCCGAAGCCGAGGCCGCCGAGGTAGGTCGGCTTGGACACGCCGGGGTAGGAGGTGGATTCCTCGGCGATGTTCATGATGCCGGGGAAACGTTCGTAGCAAATTTCGTTGCAGCGCTTCAGGAAATTAATGGCTTCAAGATTTTCACGACCGCCGAAGCAGTTTGGCACCCACTCGCCCTCCTTGCGGGAATAGTCCAGGTAGAGCATGGACGCGACGGCGTCGACGCGGAGGCCATCGACGTGATATTCGTCCATCCAGTAGAGGGCGTTTCCGATGAGGAAATTCCGAACCTCGTTGCGACCGTAGTTGAAGATCAGGGTGCCCCAGTCCATGTGCTCGCCGAGACGGGGATCTTCGTGCTCGTAGAGGCAGGTGCCGTCGTATTTGGCGAGGCCGTGGGCGTCCTTCGGGAAATGTCCGGGAACCCAGTCGAGGATCACGCCGATGCCTTCCTGATGACAGCGGTCGACGAAGTAGCGGAATTCGTCCGGATTTCCGAATCGGCTGGTGGGGGCGTAGTAGTTGACGACCTGGTAGCCCCACGAGCCGTCGAAGGGATGCTCCATGACGGGCATAAGCTCGACGTGGGTGAATCCCATCTCCTTGGTGTAGGGAATGAGTCGGTCGGCGAGCTCCCGGTAGCTAAGTGCGCGATCACCTTCTTCGGCGATCGTCTGCCAGGAGCCGATGTGAATTTCGTAAACACTGACCGGTTCGTTGAGGTGATCCTTGGTCGCTCGGGCCTCCATCCAGTCGCCGTCGTCCCACTTGTAGCGATCGAGGTCGAAAACCATGCAGCTCGTGGACGTGCCGTGCTGGGCGTAGGTGGCGAAGGGGTCGGTCTTGAGATTGACGTCGCCGTGAGGCCCGCGAATCTCGAATTTGTAATGGTCTCCCTCGGCGGCATCGGGGATGAAAATTTCCCAAACACCGGCGCTGACAATCTTTCGCATCGGGTGAACGCGTCCGTCCCAGTGGTTGAAATCGCCGACGACGCTGACGCGTTGAGCATTGGGGGCCCAGACCGCGAAATTGACGCCCCGGACGCCCTTCATTTCGGCGAGGTGAGCGCCGAGTTTCTTGTAGATATCGAAGTGATTGCCTTCGCTGAAAAGGTGGATGTCCATCTCGCCGAGGACGGGACCAAACGCGTAGGGATCGAGTTGCGACCAGCTCTCGTCGTTGGTGCCGACGTAATCGAGGCGATACTCGATCGGGGCGTCCTTGGGGATCTTGAGTTCGAAAAGACCTGGATCTGCGACCTTCTCGAGCTTGAACGTCCGCTCCGATCCCCCGGTTTCGACGAGGGTGACGCCTTCGGCATCCGGGCGGAAAACGCGGGCGATCTTGCCTTTGCCGCTGGCGGCGTCGCGAATTCCTAGAATGCGAAAGGGATCGTCATGCCGGGCTTCGACGAGAGGGTAGAAGTCTGAGTCGGGCAGAGTGGATGCATTCATAAAGTCTCAGGCTAGCAGGGTTTGCGGAGAACCGAATAGCATTCGGCACTCGTTTGGCGTTTGGTCGGGAGAAGTGGAGACGGTGTCAAGACCGCTCATCGATGGGAATCACCTTCTTCCCAGCTTCTGGTCCCACGTATTCGCTGAGCGGACGGTAGAGACGGTTGTCGGAGAGCTGCTCGAGGACGTGGGCGGTCCAGCCCGCTGCGCGCGAGATCGCGAAGATCGGCGTGAACATGTCGGTCGGGACGCCGAGTGAGTAGTAAACGGTCGCGGAGTAGAAATCGACGTTGGCGTTGAGGCCCTTTTCGTCGCGCATGATTTCGGCGATTCGCTCGCTCATTTTGATCCACTTTTGCTCACCAAGTTGCTCGCAGAGCTGGATGGCCATGGTGCGGAGATGCGGGGCGCGGGGATCGAGCGTTTTATAAACGCGGTGACCGATGCCCATGATTTTTTTCTTCTGCTCGAGTGCATCTTCCACCCAGGCGTCCACGGCGTCGACGCTGCCGATCTCCTGGAGCATGTGGATAACGCCTTCGTTGGCACCGCCGTGGAGCGGGCCCTTGAGAGTGCCGATGGCAGAGGTGATGGCGGAGAAAATGTCGCTGAGCGTGGCGACGGTGACGCGGGCCGAGAACGTCGATGCGTTCATGCCGTGATCGGCGTGCAGGACGTAGGCGACGTCGAGAGTTTGCTCCATCTCGGCGGTCGGGGCCTCGCCATTGAGAAGGTAGAGAAAATGGGCAGCCTCGCCGAGATCGTTGCGAACCGGTGGAAGGTCGAGACCCTGACGAGCCCGGTGGTAGTAGGCAGCGATGACGCCGATCTTGGCGGTGATGCTGACGGCGCGGTGTTGGTTCGCCTCGGCGTCGTCGCCCTGAACGTCGTCGTAGAGGCCGAGCATGGAAACGGCGGTGCGGATGACATCCATCGGGCCGGCTTCCTTCGGAGCGGTCTTGAGAAAGTCGATGACGCCCGGAGGGAGTTCCCGCTGGGAGTGAAGCTCAGCGCAGAGCTCGTCGAGTTGGGCGCGGGTGGGAAGTTCGCCCCGCCAGAGAAGGTGGACGATCTCCTCGAAGCTGACTTTGCCGGCGAGATCGTCGATGTTGTAACCCGAGTAGATGAGGATGCCTTCGGCTCCCATGACTTCACTGAGCGAGGTCGAGTTGGCGATGATTCCTTCGAGTCCTTTGGCGGTAACGGGCATAAGTCTTTTTCGGTTGGGTTGCGGTGTGCGGGGGGAGGATACATGACCGGGCGCGGGCGGGAACCTCTTTTCGAGTCTTGCGGCGGGTCGCTGGTCGTGGGCGGCGGGCGTCGGCTTATCTCCGGTCACGCGGGGGTGACTGGATTGGGTGGACGGATTCGCTTTTCCTATCCGAATTCGAAGGTCGTGATCCCGTAGATGCAGGGCCAGGGGGTGTCTGGGACGGGTCCGATGACCAGGCGGGCGCAACCGAAGACTTCGCACAGGCCGTGGCGGGCAGCGAGCGAGACGGCGTCTGGGTTGCACTCGGGAATATCAAGGTAGATGTCGTCGCCGGCGGCGTGGGCTGCCAGGGCGGCGAAGAGCGATCCCGCGATGGCGGGGGTGTCGGCGAAGAGCGGGCCGATCTTGTAGCCGTCGCGGCAGGGGCGGATGACACCGATGCCAAGCAGGTTGGCGCGATCGAGGTAGCCGAGGGCTTTTCCGCCGGTGGGCTGAATCCATTTTCGGAGGAATTCGGGGCGGGGTGCTCCGAAATGGCGGAGGTCGTAGGCTTGGACGGTCGCGAAGGGGAGGGCGGTGAGGGGATGGAGTCGGGGGTGATCAGCTTCGGTCGTGGCTTGCCCGGTGCCGGCCACGCGGAGGTTGCGATGGGTGAAAGTGGCTCCGTCCTTGGCATACCACGGCTGCATGTCGAAGACGCCGTCCATCGAGATGGGGGCGGCGGGGCCGAGACGGGCGCGGTGAAGTTCGCGTCCGTAACGCCAGAGTCTGGTGCCGAGGCCTTGGCCGCGATGCTCGGGTTTGACGATGAAGAAGCCCATGAAGCCCCGTTTTCGGTCGGCTGTTTGATCGTAGCAGGCGAGGGAGAGGCACCCGATGAGGTCGCCGTCGAGGTCCATGCCGATGAAGGCCTCCGGGTCGGCGGCCCAGAAGGCTTCGGCGTCGTGGAGACCCGGGTTCCACCCTTCCGCTGCTGCCCAGTCGACGGTGACATTGACTTCGCGACGGGTGAGTTGGCGAAAAACGGGGGTTGGCATGGCGGGGTGGGGCGTTGGATTGACCGATCAGCTTGGAGTTTCCACTTTAGCCACCCGCAATTTTCGCGAAACCTCTATTCGCCACGGTGATCCGGCGGGGTGCAAATGGTTCGCTGAGTCGAGTTCGCGCTTCGCAACGGATCTTTCCCGGTCCGTGGGACTGAAACGCAGACCAGGCACGATCTCTCAAACGCATGCAGCCCGTTCCCAAAGTTTACGTCAGCGCGACGCGCAGTGATCTCGAATCAGCCCGGAATCTCGTCGTCGAGCAGTTGAAGGGGCTGGCCTGCCAGCCCATCACGCAGGTCAATTATCCGACGGACGTCGAGAAGTCGCGGGCGACGTTGCGCGCCAAGCTGGAGACGTGCGATGCGGTCGTGCACGTGGCGGGGTTCGTTCAGGGTCCTGAGCCGGGGTCGGGCGCGACGGGGTCGGGGGGAAGGCGAAGCTACCCGCAGTTGGAATTCGAGATCGCGACGGAGCTGGGACTGCCTTGTTGCGTGGTCTTGTGTGGGAAGGGGTATTCGTTCGATAAGCACGAGGCAGAGTCGGAGGAAGAGGAGTGGCTGCAATTGGCGCACCGGGAGCGGCTCATGAAGCGGGAGGAACCCTACTCCGTGTGTGATAGCGAGGAGGAACTGAAGGCGTTGATTCGGGGGTTACGGGGGAGCGTTGAAAGTCTCCGAGCGGGCCTGGCCGAGAAGCAGGCGAAGCGGCGGAAGAAGCTGTTGCTGCCTGCGGTGGTCCTGTTAGTCGCGCTCGCGGGGGGTGCCTATCTGTATTGGGATGCACAGGCGGATCGCGCGGCGGCGCTCTCGGCGGCAAGCGAGTTTGCCGATCGGAGTGAATTGATCGCGACGCTGCTGGCGGAGCAGGAGCGATTGCGAGAATCGACGTCCGGTGGGGGCGACGTCGCGGCTCGCGCTGAGGCGAACGTGGCGAGAACGACGAATCGATCGCCGGAGGAAATCCGGTCAGCCGTCGAGCAGAGTGTTCGGTCGGAACAGGCGGCGGTAGCCGAGGCGGACGACCCCGCGGCAGGTGCGGCGGCGCTCATACGGTTGGCCGAGGCTCAACGGGCGGCGGGTCAGGCGGCCGCGGCGGTGGTTTCACTCCGGAAGAGACTCGAGATGCTGGAGCGGGAGGCGCGACCGGTGGAATGGGCGGAAGCCGCCGCTGCATTGGCTGAGGAGATTTCGTATTCGGGCGCCGGGGCTGAGGAATCCAAGTCGGTTCTGACCGAGGCGTTGGAGTGGGCGCGCGGAAACGCGGAACTCGGACCAAGCCACACGACGACCCTGGCGTTGATGGAAGCTTTGGCGTCGATCCAGGCGCTGACGCCCGAGGAAAGCGCGGAGTTGCTGCGAGAGGTCCTGGCTGCGCGTGATCGGGGGCTGGGTCCGGAAGACCCGAAAAGTCTCGAAGCGGCGATGGATCTGGCCGCTGCCGAGGCGTCGCTGAAAAATTACGTGGAAGCCGACGCCCTCTTCACCCGGGTGATCAGGTCTCGCGAAGCGGGCCGAGGCCCTGGTGCAGAGGGCGCGCTGGAGGCGCGAAGCGAATACGCGACGTCGCTGGTCGATCAGGATAGAATTGCGGAAGCGGAGGCTTTATTGCGGGAGAACGTTGCGAGTAGCGAGAAACTCAACGGGGCAAAGGTCAAGCCGACGTTGGTCCAGCGCGGGCGTCTCGCGGAGTTTCTCGCGCGTGAGGGGCAGCCGGCGGAAGCGTCGGAGATGTATCGGACGCTCGTTGCGGATGCGAGCGAATCGGTGGGGGCGAACAACTCGCTGACGCTGACTTTCAAAGCCGCGCTGGCAAAACGGACCCAGGATGAAGGGAAATACGAGCAGGCCGAAACCATGATCCGCGAGGTGATCGAGGCCCTGAAGCAGTCCGACGGAAGTGACCAACAATTGCTTGCCGCTATGAGCACTCTGGGCGGCGCACTGAAGTTCCAAGGCAAGTCGGGTGAGTATCATCAGCTACTCGAGGAGAAGGCCGAGATTTCGAGCCGCGTTTACGGAGCTCAGTCAATGGAAGTCACGATCGATCAACTCGAGTTAGCGGTCAGTTATTTCCTGACGGGTGACCTCGAAAAGGCGGTCCGGCCGGCGGAGCAAAGTTATAAAACGAGACGCGGGATTGCTGAGAGCACCGTGGAAGACATTTTGGAGCCGGTGGACATCCTTTGTTTGATCCATTCCGACGCGAGCAACTGGGCGGAACTTGCCAAGTGGAGCGGGACGGGTTTGACGATTTGCAAAGGAATGGCGGAACCGCCCGCGGATGAAGTCAAAAAATTCGAAGAATACCGGAGCGTCGCAGCAAATCGTGGAGTGCCGCAGGGTCAACCGGAAGACTGAGCGCCCAGGTTTGGTTGCCGTCTGGTCAGCCATTTATGCCATCTATGCCATTTAGACGTTCGGTGCCGCGGTGAATTTCATGCGGGAGGCGCAGTCCAGGATTTAACCCATGGGATATCTGGGAACGGGGAGGTGTTGACCCGTTTTAGCAGTCGCGGTGGAGGCAAAGATCGTCGGGGAGGCGGATCCGGAGGTCACCTCAACGGCTGATCAATCGACAACCACCTAGCCTAGCAAAGTTGATTGCGGGGGGAGTGCCACGGGTGGGGATCGGCTGACCCGCCGACTCCGAGAAAGATTTCTGGACATTGCGTCGAGGCATTTCATCACGCGTTTGCGCGGATTCTCGCTGGTGATGACGTGCGTCGAACTTGTGCGGAGGGCAGGTTTAACGGAGGAGAAACGGAAAGCGGATGGGTATTAATTGCGGATATTCACGCTTTCAACTTGCATCGTCCTAGGGGCTAATCCTATGAATTCTCCTTGTGTCCCAGAAAAACCAAGATTTTAGTGCCGCCGGTATCCTTGCTCTTCTGCGCAGCCAGGGGCTGCGTATCACCCGTAGTCGTCGGGGGATCATGGAGGCACTATTCAAAGCAGATCGGCCGCTGTCCCTGACCGAAATTCAGCGGTCGGCTTTGGCTGAGGGGGGGATGCTTCCAGATTACGCCACCGTGTTCCGAATGGTGACTCTGCTCGACGGGATGAATCTGGTGCACAAGGTGAATCTGAAGCGCTCGTGCAGTTACTATGAACTGACGAACCCAGCGCAGCATTACGATCACGTGGTTTGCACGGAATGCGGGAGCGTTCAGGTGCTCGAGATCCCCTGCCCGGTGCAGCAGGTCGAGCGGCAGATCGAGTCGGACATGCGATTCACTGGCGTGCACCACTCGCTCGAATTCTTCGGGCATTGTCCCGATTGCACCGAGAAGCTCAAGCAGGCGGCTTGATCGCAGCTTGAATCGCGCGCCTTCGGGTCGGCGGGCTGGGCGGGGTCGGCGGGCTGGGCGAAAGTCGGAGGGTTGCGAGTTTGGCGGTTGGCCGGATCGGGATCATTCTTGCGACGGGGCGACTTGAGCGCGGGCGAGAATGGCGGTCGTCGATCGACCCGGAACGAGGGGTAGAATTTTGATCTGTGATCCGACGGATTCCAGCGCACCGCGTTCGCCGGGGTCGAGCGTGTCGATGGTGTAATCCCCCCCTTTCGCGTAGATGGCTGGACGGACGGCGAGGATCGTTTCGGTAAGCCGGGGCGAGTCGAAGATGCTGACGACTTCGACGGATCGGAGTGCGGAGATTACGCGGGCGCGGTCGCCCTCGGAATTCACGGGTCGGCTCGGTCCTTTAAGGGTGCGGACGGACGCGTCGGAGTTGACGGCGATGGCGAGCGCGTCGCCAAGGGCCGCGGCACGCTCGAGGTAGTCGACGTGACCGGCGTGGAGAATGTCGAAGCAGCCGTTGGTGAGGACGAGGCGGCGGCCAGAAGCCTGAAATTCTGCTGCCCAGGCCGGGAGGGCGTCGGGTGAGAGGATGCGGTCGGTCACCAGAAAGAAATCCCCCGGTGACGGTCGGAACTCAACCTCAGAAATCGGGTGCTTGTTGCCTCAAAAGTAAATGACACCCGGGAGGGCCGGGAAGGAGGGGGTCGTTGACTCAAAAGTCATGACACCGTGGTTGGGTGTGAGTGTGCTGCATCTGGCGCGGAGTGCAAGGAGCCCGTAGGGCGACTGGAACGCAGCGCCAGATGCAGCACGCGCCCGAGGCGGCGCTCAAGTTCTTCGTGGAGAGCGAAGGGATCGAACGCGGCCCGCGCTTGGCGAAGTTGGGCCTTGGTTTTGGCGTCGACGTGCTCGCTTTCGAGTAATCGGTCGCAGGGCGTGCGGGGTTGGTCGTGACGGCGCTTGATCTTGGCTCCGTGACGTTCTTTGGAGACGAGTTTCATCGAGGGTTGAAAGAAGTTGTGCAGCGGCTCCCAGATCTCCCGGTAGATCGAGTTCATGCCGTCCAAAAGTTCGGGTTCCCCGAAGCGATCGTAGCCGAAGAGCTGACGCACCCGGGTCCAGTTCTTCTCCTCCACGTGTCCGTTGTCATCCTTGTGGTAGGGCCGGGACCGGGTGAAGCCCACGGGTCGGCTTCGTTCTTGGAAGTAACGAACCAGATGCCAGTTCAAGAACTCGCTGCCGTTGTCACAGTCGAAGCCGAGCACCTCGAAGGGGAGGGCTGCTTCGACTTCCCGGGTGGCGGCCACGATCCCGGTGGCTCCCTTGTTCCAGACGGCTCGGTTGGCCGTCCATCCACTGTGGATGTCGGTGTAGGTCACGCTCCACACGAAGTCTCCTTCGAGTGAACCGCCGCAGTGGGCCACCGTGTCGGCTTCCAGGTATCCGGGACGATCAATGTCCCAGTTATCCGTGCGGATGGGGATCGCGTTCTTGAGCAATCCTCCGGGCTTGGTCCCGCTCCGACCTCGTGCCCCGGCTCGAACCTTCCGCACGGCTAGAAGACGGTCGATCTGGGCAGCGCTGATGGCCAGGACCTTTTCCTTCAACTTCCGGCTCAGCTTTCCCGATCTCGCCTCGTAATACGGCAACCAGAGCTTGCGCATGGCCGCCAGTCGCTTGCCGCACGGTTGCTCGGACGCCTTCCAGATCTTCCAGAGGACATCCGCGACTTCCTCTCCATAGTCAACCGGGCGGCCCTTGGTTCGCCCGGGATCTCCTCCCCATCCTGCCTTGGCTCCCAGCAACTTGATTGCGTGCTTGCGGCTGTATCCCCACTGCTCGCACACCTCGTCAATCATGCGCGTGCGCCCCTCCCGGTTGCGCGCCACGTAGCGTTGCCGCATCCGCGGCAACTCCTCTTCTCTCATTCTTCGACTCATCGGCATGCCTTCGCTTTGCCGGTGTCATTCTTTTTGAGTCAACGTCCCCTTTTCTTCTCCGCCTCTTACTCTCCCTCGGTGTCATAACTTTTGAGGCAACAGGGGTGTCACATTTCGTCGAGGTCTGCCTTGACAATGCGACGGGAGTCCGGCAGCGTCTCCGACCCACAAATTTCCGGATTATGAAACGCACCTACCAACCTTCCAAGCGGACCCGTAAGCAACAGTTTGGCTTCCGCGCCCGGATGGCGACCAAACAAGGACGCGCCATTCTTGCTCGCCGCCGTCAAAAGGGCCGTAAACGCCTGCTCCCGAAGGGCTGCGAACTTCATTTCAAACGTCACACCGCTGCCTGATTCTCGAACGTACCGTTTTGCTCGGGCGGCTCGGCTGAAGCTGAGCTACGAATTTTCCGCCGTGCGTGAGCGTGGCGAGACGACTCAGGGCCGTTACCTTCGGGTAACGGTCCTTCGCTTTCCAGAGAGCGAAGAGGCGGCTCGGATTGGTTTCATCACTTCGCGTCGGGTTGGGCCGGCCCACGAGAGAAATCGAGTCCGAAGGCGATTGCGCGAAATTTACCGGCTCCTTCAGCACGAGGTGGTGAGAGGTGTCTGGATCGTCGTGGTGGCGAAGCGGGCGGCGACGGAGATCGACTTTGCCACCCTCCGTGAGGAATGGTTGCGTCTCGGCAGGCGTCTTTCTATTGTCCCTCCGCTCAAATGAAAACCCTGCTGCTGGCCATCATCTACGCCTATCGGTTGCTTATCGTGCCGGCGCTGCGTTTTATCGTGGGTCCCGGCGGATCGTGCCGATTTCAGCCGACGTGTTCGCACTACGGCATCGAGGCGATCGAGCGCCACGGCGCGGCGAGAGGGGGCTGGCTGACGGTCAAACGGTTGTGTCGGTGTCACCCCTGGGGTGGAATCGGGGCAGACCCCGTGCCTCCGGTGGAACCCCCAACTCCGAGCGATAGCGCCATTCGTCACGGATAAAATTTTCTTAAAATGGATCGTAAAACCTGGATAGCCGTCGGGCTGTCAATTCTCGGCATAGTTCTCTGGCAGTGGTACTACAACGTCACCTACGGGCCGTATCTGAAGCAGCAGGAGGCGGAACGAATCCGCAAGCAGACCGAGATGGCGGCGGCCGCGGCATCGGCGACTCCGGGCGATCCGACGGCGCCCGCGACGGGGCAGAACCCGATTGCGTCGGCACCTGCGGGCGTGGAAGCGGCTGCGACCGCCGCCCCGACGGCAGCGGTGATGACCGCGCAGACCGAAATCGTGAGTGCGGGTCCCGGGGCGGATTACGAATTTAACAACGACACGGGTGGCATCGACGAGGCGATCCTGCTCATGCATCTCGGCGAGAACCGGGAAGCGGTGCACATCAATCAAAACCTCGCGGTGCCGATCGGCGCGTTGAGTTTTACGCCCGGTGCGCCGCTCGGTGGCTTCGAGATGAAAGCGGACACCGTGCGACGGACGGTGGTTTTCACGAACACGTTGCCGGACGGTCTCGAGATCACGAAGACGTTCACCGTTGCGGACGCGGATGCTAGTCCGAGCGTCGACGAAGAGGACGCGGTCGCGGAGATGGCCCCCTATTTGACCGACCTCGAGATCACGTTTCGGAATACCGGGAACACCCCGATCCGTCGAGACGCTTACTTTTTGAGTGCGGGCGCATCGGAGCCCATCCACGTGAAGGATCTTCCGACCTACACCCGTTTCGATTGGGATCAGGAGGGGGACATGGAGAGCATCGACGTGAACTGGTTTGGCGGGTCGAGCATTCCGCTCGTGGGAATTTCGCTCCGGGATCCTTCGCCAAAGTACGTGCAGTCGGGTGAAAGCATCCGCTGGGCTGCGGTGACGAGTCAGTATTTCTGCACGATCATCACGCCGTCGGGAGAGACGTTGGGAAATCAAGTGTTCGCCGAGCGGTTCACGGTGCCGAACGAGTCCGGCACGACGGTCCACGGGATGCGTGGGGCGTTGGGTATGCCAGGGTTCGACCTCGCACAGGGGGAGGTGCGATCAGAAACGTTCCAGATCTACACCGGCCCGAAGGACCTCGCCATCATGCGAGAATTGGGCGCGGGTCAGGAAGAGGTGATGAACTTTGGAATGTTCGGGTTCGTGAGCAAGTTCCTGCTCTGGGCCATGAATTTCTTCCACGGCTTCCTCGGGAGCTACGCAGCGTCGATTATTTTACTGACGCTCTGCATCAAGACGGCACTTTGGCCGTTGCAGAACAAAGCGACGCAGTCGATGAAGCGGATGTCGCTCCTCTCGCCGAAGATGACGGAGCTTCGCGAGAAGTATAAGGACGAGCCGCAGAAGATGAACGAGGAGCTGATGAAGCTCTACCGCGACTACGGCGTCAATCCCTTCAGCGGCTGTCTGCCGATGCTCGTGCAGATCCCGATTTTCTTCGGGTTTTATTCGATGCTGGGAAGCGCGATCGAACTCCGCAACAGCTCGTTCTTCTGGATCAACGATCTCTCCCAGCCGGACACGGTGGCGCGGATCGGCGGGTTCCCGATCAATCTCCTGCCGCTCCTGATGGCGGGGACGATGGTCTGGCAGATGGCGATCACGCCGAAGACCGGCGATAAGAATCAGCAGCGCATGATGATGTTCATGCCGGTGATCTTCGTCGTCTTCGCCTACAACTACGCCTCGGCGCTCTCCCTTTATTGGACAACGCAGAACCTCTTCTCTATCGTTCAGTTGTATCTCACGCGGAACCAACCGCTGCCGCAGTTGGAAAAGAAGGCACCCGCCGCCAAACGCGGTCAGCCGGAGCCGAGAAAGAAGAAACGCCAACGCCGTTCGCTGCCATGACCCAAACGCCGAAGGAAATCCTCGATACGATTCTGGGCTACCTTGGCTTCGTCGTCGAAATCAAGGAGATGGAGCGGGACGGCACGCCGGTGCTCCAGGTCTATACCCAGGAATCCGAGGCGTTGATCGGTCGACAAGAGCAGGTGCTCGGGGATTTGCAGTTTGTCGTGAATCGGATTCTGCACGTCCAGCAACCGGACGCCGGGCGGGTGATTGTCGACGTCGAACACCACCGGGACATGCGCGACGATACGTTGATTCAGAAGGCGCAGCAGCTGGCTGAAGCGGTGAGACAGAGTGGGCGGTCAGTGCAGACCGATCCGCTAAACTCCTACGATCGGAGAATCGTCCACAATGCGTTCAAAGACGACGCGGATCTGGAGACGTGGAGTCCCCGCGACGACGCGCGGGTGAAGCGGGTGACGATCCGATTGAAGCGGAGCTGATCGCTACCTTTTAGCGGTTTGGAGCGACTCGAGCACCTTGCGGTCGTCGGGTCCGGCGCCCCAGACGGCGCGGAGAAAATCTGCCGGATGGCAATGGTGGCGAGCGAGGAAGTCGCGGTCGCCGCCGCAGTTATACATGATGTCCGGTGGCAGATTGCCGCGGAGGAATCCGCGAGCTTTCGCGAGGATACGGGGTAACCACGCAATCCCTTCGAATTCTGCCTTCCGTTCGGGAAGGCCTTTGAGATCGAAAGCTTCGTCGGACCATTGGCCGTTCTGAAGGTAGATGAAATGATCGCGGCGGACTGAGGCGATGAGAAGTGTCGTTTCGTAATCTGGATCGCCACCTCCGCAAAAGTCTTCCGCGTGATCGTAAAGAAAGATGGGACGCAGCCCGATGCTCGCGAGAAATTCGCGCTGCGGTGGGGCAAAAAACGTGTCGCAGTCGCGCTGGCCAGCTGAATATTGGCTGACTGCGAGAGAGTGAAGGGGGCGGAATTCGTCGGTCCAGAAGCGTGTGGGCATAGGAGACGTATAGCACGCGGAGCAAACTCGCCGTTATCCGGGTTGGCCTGCCGACCGCCAGCGTTCGAGTTGGTCGGCTGGATCGGGCGATTCGTCGAAGTCTTTTTGCATTTGAAGGAGACCCTGCTGGTGAACGGCGGTCTTCAGAAACGAGGAGCTGGATTGTCTGAAGAACGCGCTGGCTGAAGTGCTCATCTTCGCGGCGGCGGGCGGGCCGGGGATTTTGAGGAAGGAAGCCCAGGCTTCCTTGTCCCGCAGGAACGAGATGGGAAAGTAAACGTTCAGAAGGATGTCGGTGATGCGTTGGGTGCCAATGAGCGCGATCGCCTTGGGGAGGGGGGCTGCGGCAAGGTTGTAATGCGAGGACCAGAAGGGGTCCGAGAGATTGCCGAGCGCCTTCTCAATGGCGGTGAAATCGCGGGATTCAAAGGCTCGCGTGACGGGCTTCCAGTTGTCTGCGATCACCCGAAGCGCGGCGAGTCGGCGGTGGGGATGGTTCGCGGGACGCAATCCTGCGAAGTTCCACTGGTCGGACGGAACGATGAGCCGCTCGAGTCGGGATCGGTCGTCCCACCACGTGTCCCAGAGCGATCGAAGGGTCCGCCGGATGTCGAAATCGGTGGGTTCGGGGTGGGCGGATTCGAGGAACCCAGCGAGCCCGAACAGTCGGGCTTCACCGCCCGCCGAGCGAGCGGTCTTAAGGCCGCTTCGTTGGGCGACGAGTTGGAAAGAAAGTTGGTTGTGCTTGTATCCAAGCGCGACGGCCAGGGCTTCGAACCACGCGTTGTCCCTTCCGCGAAGGCGAGTGGCTTCCGCGAGAACCTGGGCTTTGCGGTGAAGGCGGTGGTAGGCGGCAGCGTGGAGAATCTCGCTCGCGCGGGTCGGGTCATCCGTGATCAGTCGGGACGTCGGAGTCGGACCGCGAACCGGCGTGTGCTCGTGCAGATGAAGCTGCGGGACTTCGCGGTGGTCGGACGTGCGGGTGAAGGTGCGGACGCCGGGTTGGTGCAGAAAGACGTGAAGAGCCGTTTGGTCAAAGGCCGGGTTGTCGGCGTGCCCGTGCCGCTCCCAGTCACGGACGTCGGTATCGATCTCGATGGCGCCGCGGATGGCCGGGTTGTCGCCGATTCGGATGGTCGCTGCCGTGAAATCGGGGCCTGCTTCGTGGTTCCACGTGCCGAAGTCGAGGAGTTCGACGCGGCGATCGTCGGTGGTGGTCCACTGGCTTCCGTAGGTGCCGGCGAACCAGCGGGCCTGGATTTCGAGTTCGCTGCCGATGAGCGCGAAAGGAGGGAGAGGGAGGTCGGGTTCGGCGACGCCCGCCGCGGCGCTGCGCAGGGTGGCCGCGTAGTTCAAGAGTCTCGAGGGGCCGGTTCGTTGATCCGAAGCGCGATCCGATCCAGGATGGACACTTGTTCGGGGCTGGCGAAGTCGCCGAGGGCCTGGCCGAGAGCACTCCGGGCGGCGGCAGTGTCCCCGCTGGCTTCCAGGATCGCGATTTTGGCCAGCGTGATCCGAAATCGGACGGGGGTGCGCTTTTCCATCGCGAACGCTTGGTCAAAAGCCGTCACCGCCCGGTTCGTCTGCCCCTCGGCGGCGTAAGCTTGGCCGAGTGCTTCGAGGAACATCGAGTCACCGGTCTGCTCGGCAAGTTTCGCGAGTTCCTCTGCCGCGAAGACGGCATTGTCGCCGGCTGCCAGAACGGCGTTTCGGTATTTTTTCCAATTGTTATCGGCGGGTCCGCCGGGGTTGTCGATCCACTGGGCGTAGGGTCGGTAGAGCGGGTCGCCGAGGATGACGCCCATCCACGAGAGCGCACGCATCGAGGCGTAGCCAGCTTCCGCCAGCGTGAGGCCAGCCATGAGACGGTCTTGAAGAATATCGAAATTCGACGTGAGGCTGAGGTAGGGTTCGAAAACGTTGCCGACGGTGGCAGTGGCTCCACGGGCGAGCAGAGGAGCGGACCAATGCTTGTTGGGTTTGCGCAACGTGCTGGCGCTGCCCGAATGGAGGTGGCAGGCGACGGCGCCGGGAAGAAACCGGAAGGCGGGGTCCTTGAGAGCACCGGCGACGTTCGCGGTATACCATCCGTAATAGACGGCCGCATCGGTGATCGGATATCCAACCGGAAAGACCTCGGGGTCGTTGTCGTAGATCACGGGGATGCCGCGTTGGCGCATGGTCCGCCCGACTTCGATGAGCCAGTCGTCGCCCTCCTTGTAGGCACCACTGGTGATATTCCGTGCGTCGACGTAGGCCCAGCCCCAGAGCCCGGAGTTTTCTGTCGCGATGGCATCGTCGATCATCTGCCGGACGATTTCCGGCGTGGGGCCGTCCAATCGGCAAACGAGGAGCGGGGTGGTCTTAGGCGGTTGGCCGAGGATGGGGGTTAGTCGCCGGTAGTATGGGTTTTGGAGGATGGCCGGATACGTGTCCAGGAGGGAAAAGATCGCTGAGAGCTCCGAATCGACGGAAGCCTCGTTGTGTTTGAACAGCGTCGCGATGGGGGAACCCGGCTTGATCTCTCCGGGCACTTCGGTGCTTTCCCGAGCGTCGGAGCGCACCCGGAGCGGGACCCCGCGGATGATGGCGACGAATCGCTTGTTTGCGGATGAGACGAATCGCTCACCGTCGGGGCCGCGTTCGATCGTCCACCACCCGCGCTGCGTGAACGCATTCCGAAGGGGGGCTTCGATGGTGACGAGATACTCGTCGCGGTCGATCGTTTCCCCCGTCGACGTGTTCAGGCCGAGGACTTGGCTGAAGGGAATGTCGCGAACTTCCGCGTAGTGCTTGGCGAGGCTGCGAGAGCTGGGGTCGTTACGGTTGTAGAGGACGATGGTGGCGTCGGACTCGGGACTTGCCCGGATTGCCCACGGCATGACGAGGATGAGCGCGGCGAGGATGAGGCGGCACATCACGGAATCGAAATGGTCAAACCGTCGTGCGCGAGAGTGACGCCTGGCGGAAGAGAAGCGACCGTTTCTGCGTGGGCGAGGTCGTGGGAGAGATGGGTGAAGTAAGTCTGTGCAGCACCCATTTCGCGAGCGATCTCGGTAGCGCGGTCGACGGTGAGATGAGTTGGGTGCTCGCGACGGCGGAGGGCGTCGATGATGAGAACGGGGACGTCGCGGGCGGCGTCCATCGCCGCGGGCGGGACGTCGTTGCAGTCGGTGAAGTAGGCGGCGAGTTTGCGACCGCTGACTGAAAGAACAAAGCCGGTCACGTCGAAGTGACCGTGTGGGAGAGTCGTCGGAATCAGGGTGACGTCGCCGATCGTGAACGGGCCGGTGATCTCGTGCGGGTCCGGACGGACGTAGCCAGGCCAGTTATGCGTGAGGGTGAAGGCAAATTGGAAGACGCGCTTGAGATCCGTCAGGGTAGTCAAGTCGGCGTGGATGGGGATCGAGCCGCCTTCACTAAATCGGCGGAGATCGTCAAATCCCATGATGTGATCGGTGTGCGAGTGGGTGAAAACGACCGCGTCGAGGTGCGTGATGCCTTCGCGAAGCACCTGGGTGCGGAAGTCGGGAGGGGTGTCGATCGCGAAGGCGGTCGCGGCGGTGCGGACGGCGATCGCGGTTCGGGTGCGTTTGTCGCGGGGATCGCAGGAATGGCAGACGTCGCAGTCGCAGCCGATCATGGGAACGCCGTGGGACGTGCCGGTCCCGAGAAACGTGATGGTGAGTGCTGAGGTGCCATCCATGCGTGCGGGCAAGCTCTCACACGGGACGGTCGGTGTGCAATCGCTGACGTAACCCTTAGTAGCGTGGGGTGTTTCGAGGAAGGTGGGCCGTGTGAATGGAATCAATGGGCTGTCCAATTATTCAACTTCAAAACGCTGCTCGATCACTTCCACCTCAAAATGGAATCCTCGATTACCGCTGGAGCAGCACCGGTGAGAGCAATCGAGATTACCGATTGAGTGATCAAGGGAGGGAGCGAGTCGAGGATCGCGCTGAAAAACTGGTGGTCGAGGTGATGGACGACGTTGGACTGCGCGAATGCGATCTGGCTGTGCTGAAGGGGAGTGATCCGCGCAAAGTCGAGGTAGCTGCACGTCTGGGTGACAAACGACCGTAAGTCAGGCGTGGATCGCCCGACGCCTTCACGTGCGAAGCGCCGGAAATGTCAGCCAGCGGCTCTTTCGCCTGCGACGACGGGAGGGAGTTTGTGGGGAATGATCGACTGCCCCCTTGAGCCCGCTCTTGAGCTGCTCACCTCGAGAACCGCGGCGGAAAAATTGCGGAAGCGCTTCTGCCCGGATGTGCTACTCCTTATCGATGCAATCCATGAAGGCTCTACTTTGCTCCGCCTGTTTTGTCGCCGTGCCGGTTTCGGCGCAGATCCCCACCTTTGCGAACGCAGATTTAGTGTTGGGCCAACCGGATTTTACGACCAACACCCTGCGATCAACGAGTGCGAGCTCCCTGGAAGAACCGCGCGATGTCGTGGTCGATCCCGCGACCGGCAAAGTCTTCGTGGTGGACCGGCGGCGCGACCGCATTCTTCGGTTCGCGTCGAACGATGACTTGGCGAACAACGCCGATGCCGAGGCCGTCTTCGGAAGAATGGACCTCGACGGAAACTCGCTGCCGGGAGGTCGTGAGAGATCGTTGAACAGTCCCTCCAGTGTTGCCCTGGACTCGGCCGGACGGCTTTGGGTCGCGGACACCTTTCATAATCGCGTATTGATGTTTGAAAACGCCGCGAACCGGGTTGTGGTGCCGGGGGTCGCTTTCCTACCTGATTTGGTCTTGGGTCAGGCCAATTTGACCGATGATTCGTCCCAACTCACCCGGACCGGGATGAGATCGCCGAGCGGTGTGACCGTCGATGATCTTGGCAATCTGTTCGTCTCGGATTCCAGTCATAACCGGATTCTCGCTTTCACCGATGCGGCGAACAAAACGAACGGTGCCCCGGCTGACGCCGTTTACGGGCAGCCGGATTACATGACGGACGATTCTGGAAGGTCAGCTACGGCGCTTAATGGGCCGCGCGGTCTGGACCGCGACGCGAACGGCACGCTCTGGGTTGCCGATATTTTCAATAGCCGCGTCCTGGGCTTTGAAACGGCGAGTGGTACGCTGCCGAATACGGTTGCCACCCGGTTGTTGGGTCAGACGTCGTTCACCGTGCGAGCGCAAACCACGTCCGCCTCGGGGATGAGCCTGTGCTCGGACGTTTACACGGACGATCTTGGCGCCTTGTGGGTCAAGGATGATCAGAACAATCGCGTCCTTCGCTTTAACTCGGTTGCGAGCAAACCGAACGGGGGCGATGCGGATGCCGTGATCGGACAAAGTGACTTCGATTCGGATGACTTCGGTCTCGCCGCCAACCGGTTGAGTAGTGATCGCCCGCTGGGGGGACTCTCGGACGGTGGTCTTCACGTCGAAGCGAACGGGGATCTTTGGGTTGCCGACGCTGGTAACAACCGGGTGCTGCGATTCTCCCGGCCGCGGGACCCCGTGGTCGTGGCGGACGTGACGAGGCCGACGATCCGGGTGCGGGGGCGCAAGACGATCGAGACGCTGCGCAAGCGGGTCGTCTTCCGGGGAACGGCTGCCGACGCGTCGGGGATCGCGCGAATCGAAGTGCGGGCGCGGGGTGCGAAGGTGGCCAAAGCCAAGGTCCGGGGCGGCGACCGGTTTAAGGTCGTGCTGCGGGTGCGGAAAGACCGTGGGCGCGTGATCGTGAAGCTGCGGGCGGTCGACGGCGTGGGGCTGAAGTCCAAGCGGGCGAAGGTCCGGATCCTGCGGCGGTGACGAAATTTCGGATTTCGGATTTCGGATTTCGGATTGGGGGGAGTGCGGCTTCGCCGGTTGGGTTGGGTCGGCGATTGCAAGTTGCCGCTCCTTGATTGGATCAGCGGCGGAAGATTTTGACTTTGAGGAAGCGGGATCGGTTGCCCGCTGGATCGGTGGCGCGGACGCGGACGACGGTTTTGCGTTTGTTTTTGTCCGGGCGGATGACGGCTTTCCAACGGGTGGTTCCCTTAGCGGATTGCAGACCGCGCTGACCCGAGACTTTGTATTCGATCCCAGCGACGGCGGTGTCGTCGGCGGCGGTGCCGCGGAGGACGATGCGGTTGCGGGTGGAGTCGATGGATTTGCGGCCGCGGACCTTGATCGTCGGTGAGGACGTGTCGGCGATGGCCGCCGCGGGGGGCGGCGGGGTGAATCGGAGGACGCGGTGGCCGCCGTTGTTGGAGGTCCAGAGGCGTCCGGCGGTGTCGAAGGTGAGGCCGGTGGCAAGGATGGGTCCGACGGCGGTGTAGGCTATTTCGACCGCCGAGAAGCCGAGTTGTCCCAGCACGGACGTGGCGGCTGAGCCGTCGGGAAGGCTGGTCGCGTTGTCGAAGCCGACAGCTCGACCGTGAAAGAGATCGGAGACCCAGAGGGCACCGGTCGGTGAGAGGGCCAAACCAGCCGGGAAGTTGAAGTTCGATGCGGTCGGCGCGCCCGGGAAGGTGGCCGTCGTGAAATCGGGTTGGCCGAGCACGCCGTCGGCGGGTCCGCCGTTGGGTTTGAGGGCGGCGGCGTCGAAGCGGAGGACGCGATTGTTCGATCCGTCGGCGATCCAGACTCGACCGGTTGCATCGATGGCGAGGTCGTTCGGGTCGCTCAGCGTGGCGGCAGTGGTGCCGGGGGTGCTGGTGAGAAAGCCGGGCTGACCCAGCACTCCGTTGGCTGGTGATCCGTTGAGTTGACTCGAGATATTGTTGAAACGGAGGACGCGGTTGTTTCCAGTGTCGACGACCCAGAGTTGGTCGGCGGAGTCCACGGCGACGGCGAAGGGGCGGTCCAAACCGTTCGCGGCGGTGGAAGCAACGGCGGTGGTGAAGGAGGATTGCCCGAAGACGGCGTCGGCGGAGGCTCCGGTCGCGCGGAACGAGGCGGCTTCCCACATGAGGACGCGGTTGTTGTCGGTGTCGGCGACCCAGAGACGTCCGAGCCGGTCGACGGTGATGCCATTGGGCGAGCTGAACTTTTCCTGGGTGGTGCCGACGCCCGAGTCGGCGAAATTGGTCTGTCCGATCACGGCTTCGGCTCCGGCGTTGGTGGCGAGGGCGGCGACGTTGCCGAATCGGAGGATGCGGCTGTTCCCATTGTCGGCCACGAAGAGTTTGCCGGTGGTGGGATCGATGGCGATGCCGGCGGGTGTGAACGCGCGACGGGCGCTGGTGCCGTTTTGAGTGGTTGTGAAGTTTGGCTGGAGGAGGACGAGGTCGGCGGGTTGGCCGTTGGTGAACTGGGCTCGGGCGGGGGTGGCGAGCAGCACGCTGAGGGTCGCGAGGGCGGCGAGGTAATAAATCATGGAATGCAGGGTTTCGATCGACCATACCGTAGGTTGGTTAGGGTTCAATTTTTTCGGTGAGGCGGGGCACCAGGTGATGGTCACGGCTCGGCGGAGCCTCGCCCTCCGGTGTTTTTCCTGGATGGCTTTTCGACGAAAAGTTTTCCCTGGCGGCGGCGGGCGTGGTGGTTGGCACGGGAAACGGGGTCCGGGGAAAAAGAGGGGGTTTTGAGGTTTGAATCCGATGGCGAGGCAGGTCTGAAAAAATATGAGGGAGCGTTTTATCACGTTGTGGCGAGGGGGATCGTCGTGAGATTTGCCCAGAGGCAGGCGCGGGTCAGATCGCGCTGCGGCTCGCTGAGGCTCGAAGATGGGATGCAGCCGACTCCACGGGGCTCTCGGCCGGCGAAAGAGCGGCGGGGGTTGGCCGATGGGGAAGTTGACCTTCTCGGCGGATCGATCCTCATCTTTGCGGGTTGTCGTGGTGGTTGACGACTGTGGGATGATTGCGCGCGTGCGAATCGGACTAATCCTGGTCTTGCTTTTGGGTGCCTTCGCGGCGGGGGCGAACGCGGGCGTTACGCTGACGGATACGCGGGGGCGGGAGGCGACCGTCGAGCTAACGTCTGTCGACGGGGAGCGGATCGAATTTTTGCTGAACGGTCGACCGGGGAAGATGCGTCTCGATGAACTCGAGCCGGACTCCCGTGATCGGGCGATCGCGGCGGCGAAGGCTGCGGGGATTTACGAGAGTCATCCGCCGATGACGGTCCAGGTCGGAGTCGGTCAGAGCCGACGCAATGACGACACGACCTGGTATCGAAAAACGATCGATTTGAGGCCGCGATTGACGGTCGACGGAGTCAACCGTCAGGTGCCAATCCCGGCGATGGAGGCGACGATGGTGTTGATCGTCATGGACACGCGGAAGAAATACGTGGAACGGGTCGAGGAGCTCGAGGTGCTTTCCAGCGAAACGATTGAGATCCCGGCTGCGGGTAACGGAAAGCGGCGGACGTTTGATTTTTCGAGCGAGACGGTGAGTTTCGACACGGCGCGGGACACGTCGAACGTCGGGGGGACTGACTACAAGTATTTCATCTTTGCGCTGCGCGATCCGGAGACGAAGCGGATTCTGAATTTTCAGACGAACTGCATGAAGCTCGAGAAATGGGTGGCTGCCCAACCGGATCAACGGAAAGAATTCCTCGAGCTTTCCGACGGGAAGCCGTTTGACGAGGACTTCTGAAGACTGGTGGGCGGGTGAGTCGGAGCCGATGGGGAACGACGGGAGACACCTTTTAAAAGGTGCCCCTGTTGTTTTGGAGGATCGACTGCCAAGGGCTGGCCGAGTGGATGAAAATCTGCAGGAAAGCCCTGGTGCCGGCGCGGAAGACGCAGCGGACCAGGGATTGGCCGATCATCGAGTTGCTGTCCGCGATCCGCTATCGCGAGAACGGGCAATCGCCCCACTTCGCGGTTCCTCGACGAGCCCGGTGGGTTGCTGGTAAGGCGCGAGTTACTGGCGCACGCGGTGAGTGGCGATCTGGAGGCTTTTCGCCGCGCTGAGCGGGGCGGATAAGTTCCCGGGAGCTGAAATGGCCGGGCGCGGAGGGCCCGGCTTTACAGACCTAGTTCGGGTAGCTGGCTTTGTCGTCGGCTTCGAGCCAATCGAAGAGGGTCGTCGTGGCGGGGTCGAGTCCGAGGGGTTTGACCTGCTCGGCGAACCATTCCTTTTTTTCCGGGTCGTTGGAGGGATTCACGGTTTCCATTTTGTCAGACCATGCCATGACTTCCTTGGCGGTTTTGGGAGTGCCGTTGACGTCGAGCCAGGCGGCGATCTCTTCGTCGGTCGCGCCGTCTGCGAGGAGCTTTCGAACGGATGAGCCTTCAACGCCTTTGAAGCCGTAGAGGATGTTGTCGAGCGGGCAATCGAAGTGGTAGTCGCCGAGGTCGCCGTCGATGTCGGCGTGGCCCTTGTCGATGGCGCGGGCGAGGATGACGTAGTTGCCGACGCGGGTGCGTGGGCTGCGAGGGGCGTGTGCGGTGAGATCCATGAGGAAAGTTGGTTAGTGATTAGTTTTTAGTTGAGAGCTGACTGAAATGGGGAACGTCACTCTGAGTGGGGATACGCGCAAGAGGATAGTTCGATGTGCATCGAACTATTTTGGATTCTCCTTTGCGGCGGCCTTGCTAGGACTTCGTTTGGCGGTAGGCGCGCCAGCCGCCGTGGTGGGAGATGTTGGTGGCGCCGTCCAGGGCGGCGTCTTCGCAGAGGAAGCCTTTGACGGAGGTGCCGTCTTCGAGCGTGATCGTGCCGATGCCGAGGGGCGCGGGGATGTTGGCGACGAAGGTTCCGAAGGCGGCGGGGGCGAGGTCCCAGATTTCGACTTCGATGGGGGTGCCGGGGCGGCGGCGGATGAGGCCGGGTTTCTCGGGATCCGTGTCGGGAAGGGCGTGGAGCTGGTAGTCGGGGGTGGTGCGAGTGGCGCGGATGAAGCGGGCCCCGAGCGCGAGGAGTTGGGCATTGAGTGGTTCGCCGCGGAGGTGGGCGCCGACGACGGCGAGGGGGATGCGGGTGGGTGCGGGCGGGGTTTCCGTTTTGAGGAAGGTGGCGGCGAGTTCGGCGAGGCGGGGTTCGGTCCAGGCGGGGGCGATGAAGGTGACGCCGAAGGGGAGACCGTCGGGGCGAAATCCGGCGGGGACGGCGAGAGCGCTGAGGTCGAGGAGATTGACGAAGTTCGTGTAGTGGCCGAGTTGGGAATTGAGGCGGACGGGGTTGGCCAGCATTTGCTCGACGGTGAAGATGGTGCCAGCCGTGGGGAGGAGCATGGCGTCGCAGTCGGTCCAGAGCGATTCGGTTTGGCGGGCGAGTTCGGCAAGTCGGTATTGGGCGGTGAACGTGTCGACGGCCGAGAAGCGGGTGCCGCCCTCGACGAGTTGACGGACCACGGGATGAATGGCGTCGGCGTGGTCGGCGAGGAAGGGGGCGATCGCCGCGAGGCGTTCGGCGATCCACGGGCCGTTGTAGAGCAAAGTGGCGGCTTCGAGGAAGGGCTCGTAGTCGAATTCGACGAGTTCGTGGCCCTGGTCGGCGAGGCGGGTGAGCGCTTCAGTGTAGAGGCGGGCGGATTCGGTGTCGCCGAAGAACTCGCGCTGGCTCTCCGGGAGGATGGCGAGGCGATTCGTGATCGGGCGGACGGGTTCGGGGGCGGAGCGGGAGTAGGGATCGGCGGGGTCGAAGCGGGCGAGCGTTTGGTCGACCCGGACGGTGAGGTCGAGCGTCTGGGCGAAGACGGTGATGCAGTCGAGCGAGCGGCAGGCGGGGATGAGGCCGGATGTCGACCAGCGGCCGCGGGTGGGTTTGAGTCCGATGAGATTATTGAAGGCGGCGGGAACGCGGCCGGATCCGGCGGTGTCGGTGCCGAGGCTGAAGTCGACGATGTTGTGCGCGACGGCGATGGCGGAGCCGGAGCTGGAGCCGCCACTGACGTAGGCGGGGTTGATGGAGTTGCGGGGAATCGGGTGCGGGGTACGGGTGCCATTGAGCCCGGTCGCGAATTGATCGAGGTTCGTTTTGCCGATGGCGATGGCTCCGGCGTCGAGGAGGGTCTGGACGACGAACGCGTTCGCAGTCGGCTCGTAGGAGAATTCCGGGCAACCGGCGGTGGTGGGGAGGCCGAGAACGTCGAGGTTGTCCTTCACGGCGAAGGTGAGGCCGCGCAGCGGGAGGTCGCGGGAGTCGGCGTCGATCTCGGCGGCGCGGGCGAGGAGGGCGTCCTCGGGAAACGTGGAAATCCAGATGCCGTCGTCGCTGCGGTCCCGGATGGCTTGGAGGGTGGCGCAAATTTTTTCGGTGAGAGGAGTCATGATGGAATGAGGACGGCGAGGTTTTGGCCTGGGGCAACCATGCGCCCTTCGGTGCAGAGGAGGCTGTGAACGCGACCGGCGGTGGGTGCGACGACGGCGATTTCCATCTTCATCGCTTCGAGGATGAGGAGGGTGTCGCCTTCGGCGACGGTCTGGCCGGGTCCGACGCAAATCTTCCAGACGTTGGCGGTGACTTGGGCGGCGACAACTTCGGCTCCGGCTGGGAGATCGGTGGCGGGGGGTGGCGGAAGGTCGTCTTCGACTTCGGGAGGTTCGGCGGTCCCGGCGAGGGTCCAGCGCTCGCGCTCCTCGTCGAAGGCGGTTTGTTGGCGGGACTTGAAGGCGGCGGCCTCGGGGGCGATGGAGCTGAGGAAGTTTCGGTATTCACCGAGGTGGAAGGTGGTGTCGCGGGTTTCGATCTCGAATTTTCCGACCGGGAAATCGGTGCGGAGTCGCTCGAGCTCGGCGGCGTCGACGGGGTAGAACTGGATTTGGTCGAAGTGGCGGAGCAGCCAGGGGCGGGGGAAGTCGGGCGTGGTGCGCCAACGGTTCCACATCTGGATCGTGCGGCCGACGAATTGATAACCGCCGGGTCCTTCCATCCCGTAAACGCAGAGGTAGGCACCGCCGATGCCGACGGCGTTTTCGGGGGTCCAGGTGCGGGCGGGATTGTATTTCGTGGTGACGAGGCGGTGTCGCGGGTCGATGGGGGTGGCGACGGGGGCACCGAGGTAAACGTCGCCGAGGCCGAGGACGAGGTAGCTGGCGGAGAAGACGATGTCGCGGACGGCGTCGATGGAATCGAGGCCATTGATGCGACGGATGAATTCGATGTTGCTCGGGCACCACGGAGCGTCGGGGCGAACGGACTGGGTGTATTTCTCGATGGCGAGGCGCGTGGCGGGGTCATCCCAGGAGAGGGGGAGGCGGACGATGCGGCTGGGGACTTCGAGTTCGTCGAGGGCCGGGAGGGTGGCTTCGGCGTTGACGAGGATCTCGAGGAGCCGATTTCGGGGCAGGATGCGGTTGTCGTAGTGGATTTGGAGCGATCGGATCCCGGGCGTGAGGTCGAGGATACCGGGCTGAGGATTCTGCTGCAGCCAGTCCATGAGGGCGTGGGCGCAGAAGCGGAGGTTAAGGTCGAGGACGAGCGGGCCGTATTCGACGAGGAGGAATTTGTCGCCGGCCTGGCGGTAAACGACCTGGGGATTGTCGCCGTTTGGCGGGATGACGTGAAGGACGGGGTCGCGCGCGGGGGTTGTCGGGATGGCGGGCGGCGTGGGGCGGCCGTGGGCGAGGAGTTCGTCCTGAGCACGCTCGGCGGCGAGCGCTTGGGGTTCGCTCCAGCGGACGAAGCGGAGGGTGTCGCCCGGGCGGAGTTGCCCGATCTTCCAGAGTTCGGCCTGGACGATGACGGCGGGGCAGACGAAGCCGCCTAGGCTGGGTCCGTCGACGGCGAGGATGACCGGCATGTCGCCGGTGAAGTCAATCGAGCCGATGGCGTAGGCGTTGTCGTGGATGTTGGACGGGTGGAGGCCGGCTTCCCCGCCGTCCGGGCGGGCCCAGTGCGGCTTGGGTCCGACGAGGCGGATTCCGGTGCGGGACGAGTTGTAGTGAACCTTCCAGTCGGTCGAGAAGAAGGTGGCGATGTCGTCGTCGGTGAAGAAATCGGGCGCGCCGTGGGGGCCGTAGAGGACGCCGATTTCCCAGTGGTTGGAATAGTTGGGGATCGGGAGGTTGGCGATGGGGTTGCCGGTTGTTGGATCGGCGGGAATTTTGAGGCCGTCACCAGCCAGGAGGGCGCGGCCGCCGTGACCGCCGAAGCGGCCGAGGGTGAAGGTGGACTGGCTGCCGAGGTAGTCGGGAAGGTCGAATCCGCCCGCGACGGCGAGGTAGGTGCGGGTGCCGTGACCGGTGATGGCTCCGAGGCTGAGTGTCGAGTCGGCGGCGACGGGAACGGCTTGCCAGGTCGGGACGTTGTGGCCGTCGAGGGTGGCCTGCATGTCGGCACCGGTGAGGCAGATCGTGGTGGCGTGGTGGAAGCGGAGGGAGGGGCCGGTGACGGTGCACTCCAGCGCGGCGGTGCCTTCGGGATTGCCGACGAGCCGATTGGCGGCGCGGAAGGCGAAGTGATCCATCGGGCCGGAGGGGGGGACGCCGACCTCCCAGTAACCGACGCGACCGGGGTAGTCCTGAATGGTCGTGTGGGTGCCGGGAGCTTGGACGTCGATGACGTGCGGTCGGAACTCGAAGGAGTCGAGAAAGCGGGTGTTGATGCCGCCGGTCTGGAACTCAGCGGAGTCGAGGATCGCGAGGAGGTAGTCGAGATTGGTGTCGATGCCGTCGAGGCGAGTGAGGGTGAGGGCGGTGCGGAGTTTCTCGAGGGCGGCGGCGCGGGTGGGCGCGTGCGCGATGACCTTGGCGATCATCGGATCGTAGAACGGGGTGACCTCGGAGCCGGTTTCGACCCAGCCGTCGACGCGGACGTCGGGTGGGAAGTGGACGTGGGTGAGGAGTCCGCTGCCGGGTTGGAAATTCCGGGCCGGATCTTCGGCGTAAACACGAGCCTCGATGGCGTGGCCGTTGGGGGCGTGCTGGTCGTCGGCGAGGGGAAGGGATTCGCCCGCGGCGAGGCGGATCATCCATTCGATGAGGTCGACGCCCGCTACCTCCTCGGTGACGCAGTGTTCGACCTGGAGGCGGGTGTTGACCTCCAGGAAGTAGAATTCGTGCGTCGAGTCATCGAGCATGAATTCGCAGGTGCCCGCGGATTGGTAGCGTGCGGATTCGCCGAGTCGGCGGGCGGCTTCGTGGAGAGCGGTTCGCGTGGCGTCGGAGAGATCGGGGGCGGGGGTTTCTTCGAGGACCTTTTGGTTGCGACGTTGCGCGGAACAGTCGCGTTCGCCGAGGACGGCGACGTGTCCCTGGCCGTCGCCGAAGAGCTGGACTTCGACGTGGCGGGCGGAGGGGATGAATTTCTCGAGGAAGACGCCACCGGTCTTGAAATTGGAATCGGCGAGGCGCTGGACGGCGGCAAAGCGGTCGGCGAGTTCGGTCGGGTTGGCGGCGACCTGCATGCCGATGCCGCCGCCGCCGGCCGTGCTCTTGATCATGACCGGGTAGCCGATCTGCTCGGCTGCTTGGTGCGCGGCTTCGGGGGTTTCGATGAGGTCGGTGCCGGGTGAAACGGGGACGTCGCTCGAAATGGCGAGCGCGCGGGCGGTGTGCTTGAGTCCGAAGTCGCGGAGATTCTGGACGGTGGGTCCGATGAACGTGACGTCGGCGGCGGCGCAGGATTCAGCGAAGTCGGCGTTCTCACTCAGGAAGCCGTAGCCGGGGTGGATGGCTTGGGCGCCGGTTCCGAGGGCGGCTTGAAGAATTTTATCGGACTGGAGGTAGCTTTGGTTGGCGGGGGGCGGGCCGATGAGGACGGATTCGGTGGCGAGGCGGACGTGGGGCGCGTGGGCGTCGGCTTCTGAGTAGACGGCGACCGACTTGATCCCGAGGCGATCGAGCGTTCGGATGATGCGGCAGGCGATCTCGCCGCGGTTCGCGATCAGGATTTTGGTGAACATGAATTCGGATCGGACAGGATTAACAGGATTTAGAGGATTGAATGATGATGGGGCTCCGCTGCGCGGAACCTCTAATCCTGAAAATCTTGTGAATCCTGTCTCCCATCAGTTCCAGATCAGGGGTTGTAGGCGGGTGCGGATGATCCGGCAGGCGATCTCGCCGCGGTTGGCGGTCAGGATTTTGGTGAACATGAATTCGGATCGGACAGGATTAACAGGATTTAGAGGATTGAATGATGATGGGGCTCCGCTGCGCGGAGCCTCTAATCCTGAAAATCTTGTGAATCCTGTCTCCCATCAGTTCCAGATCAGGATTTGGATGGGGGTGGGGTTGTAGGCGTTGCAGGGGTTGTTGAGCTGCGGGCAGTTCGAGATCAGGCAGAGGACGTTCATCTCGGCGCGCATCTCGACGTATTTACCCGGATCGGAGACGCCGTCTTCGAATTTGAGGCCGCCTTCCGGGGTCACCGGGACGTTCATGAAGAAGTTGATGTTGTGGGCGAGGTCGCGCTTCGAGACCGCGTAAGGACTCTTCGCCATTTCGAGAAGAAAGGTGTCGCGGCAGGCGTGCAGGTGACGTTTGTCCAAGGCGTAGCGGACCATGTTGCTCTCGGCGGCGCAGGCTCCGCCGAGGGTGTCGTGGCGTCCGCAGGTGTCGGCGGTGATGGTGAGGAGCGGTCGGAGGAGATTCGACAGCAGTGGAGTGCCGGTCGTGAGGTAGAGGCCACCTTGCTCGCGGATCGTGTCCTGGGCACTGTAGCGCTCGGTGGTGTCGTCGGCGTTGAAGAAGAACGTGTCGGCGGCCTGATTGCCTTCGAGGTCGACGATGCGGAGCGTCTGGCCGGATTCGATTTTTCCGAACCAGCCGTCACCGGCGAGGATGGTGTGGGAGGCGATGGCGTCGGCGGGATCGAGTTCGCTCTCGGTGTGGATGAAGGTGCTCAATTTTCGATTTCGGATTTCGGATTTCGGATTTCGGATTGAGTTCTTCAGAGGTGGAGGCGTTGGGTGAGGTCGAGGGTGCGGGCGCATTCGGGGCGGAAGGTTCGGCAGTAGTCGTCTTCGGTCGGGGGCGCGCACTCGTGGATGTCGATCTGGACTCGGGCGGTTGGGTAGGTGCCGCCGGGGTGGAGCGGGTGGGGGCAGTTCGCGAGGACGAGGAGGACGTCCGTCTCGGTGCGGAGGTCGACGGTGGCTGCGGCGGGGCAGTGATCGGGGACGAGGCTGAGGCGGCCGGCGTCGTCGACGGTGACTTTGCTGAAGAAGTTAACGTTAGCGACGATGTCGGCGAGGCCGAGGCCGTGCTTGCCGAGTTCGATCAGGAAGTTGTCATGGGCGTTGCGGTGAACGTCGTTGCGGTCGGCTTGGTAGCTGCTGGGGCCGAATTTGGCTTCGACCTGAGTGGCGTGGATGTGGCCGCCGAGGGGATCGTGCCAGCCGAGGGAGTCGTCGGTGATGGAGGCGAGGGCGTGGCCCAGGTCGGTCATGAGGACGTGGCCGCGGGTGAGTTTGGCGGTGTGGAGCGCCTTGAGGGTGTCGGGGACGTTGAGGCGGTCGAGGGGAGCATGGGCGTTGTAGAGCAGGGCGGAGAGGTTGGCTCCGGCGTCGAGGGCGGTGAGGCGGACGCGGCGCTGGCGCGGGATGCGGAGTGACCAGCGGGCTCCGGGCGGGAGGATGTCGGTGGTGATTGGCGTGGTCATTTTGCAGCCGGGCGGGAGTTTCGCTGGTGGAGGGGCGGAATGATCAGGTCGGTGAGGGTGAGGCGGCAGGAGGTGACGCCTTGGCAGGCGAGGATTTTGTCGGAGATCTCGCGGAGAATCTGGGCGGGGCCTTGGACAACGATGACTTCCATGCGGTTGTCGTTCTCGAGTTGGACGTGGAGCGAACTGATGACCTCGGCGATGTATTGGCGTTCGAGTTCGAAGAGGCGCTGGACGAGGGTGCCTTTGGCCTCTTGGTAAATGGCGGTAATCGTGCCCGTCATGACGGAGTTGTCGGCGGTGGTCTCGCGGCGTTGGAGATCGGCCTGGGAGATCATTTCCGCGATGGCCTTGGAGCGGTTTTCGAGGCCGCGCTGGGCGACCATCTCGTCGAGCGCGCGAAAAATCGGTTCGGGCAGAGAGACGCTGATCCGTTGGACGTTGCCGTCGGTGCGGCGGGAGGGGGATGGTGAGTTGGGCACGGCGGGGATCAGAAGAGGCGGGCGTAGCGGTCGGTTTCCCACTGGCTGACGGTCTGGTGGTATTCACGCCACTCTTCGGATTTGTAGGTGATGAATTCGTTGCGGAGGCCGGAGCCGAGGACTTCCTCAACCCAGGGGTCGTTGGCAAAGGCGGTGACGGCCTCGCCGAGGGTGCGGGGAAGTTCGCCGATGCCGCGGTCGGCGAGGGCGGATTCGTCGAGTTCGTAGAGGTTGTCTTCCTGGGCGGGGCCGGGGTCGAGGTTTTCGCGGATGCCCTGGAGGCCGGCGGCGAGCGCGAGGGTGGCGGCGAGGTAGGGGTTGCAGGAGGCGTCGGCGTTGCGGGATTCGCAGCGGCCTCCGCCCATGGGGATGCGGACGGAATTCGTCCGGTTGTTGCGGCCGTAGCTGTTGAAGACGGGGGCCCAAGAGTAGTAGGACATGAGGCCGCGGCGGACGAGGCGCTTGTAGCTATTGACGGTGGGGGCGAAGGCGGCGCAGAGGGCGGGGCCGTGGGCGAGGATGCCGGCGATGAATTGGTAGCCGAGCTCGGAGAGGCCGAGGCCGCGGGGGTCGTCGGCGGGGTCGCGCTCGAAGAGGTTGGCTCCGGTGGTTTTGTCGAAGAGCGACATGTTGAAGTGTGCGCCGGAGCCGGTCTTGTCGGCGAAGGGCTTCGGCATGAAGGTGGCGAGCAAGCCTTCCTCGGCGGCGTAGTGTTTGGCCATGAGGCGGAAGAAGGTGAAGCGGTCGCAGGTGGTCAGGGCGTCGGCGTAGCGGAAGTCGAATTCGAACTGCGAATTCGCGTCCTCGTGGTCGAAGGAGTAGAGGTCCCAGCCGAGGGAGTCGATGGCGGTGGCGACTTTGTCGAGCCATTCGTAGCGGTCGAGGAAGCGCTTGAGGTCGTAGCAGGATTTGGTGAGGTCGTCGTCGGGGTTGGGGATGGTAAGGGTGCCGTCGGGGTTTTGGCGGACGACGAAGAGCTCGCATTCGATGCCGAGGTTGAAGCCGAAGCCCATGGAGTCGGCGGCGGCGAGCTGGTTGCGAAGGGCGACGCGGGTGGAGATCTCGTAGGGTTGGCCGTGGAAGTGGTTGTCGGCGGGGAACCAGGCGATGTCGGGATTCCAAGGGAGCTGGATGATGCGGTCGAGGTCGGGGACGGAGCTGATTTCGTCGTCGTTCGGCGATTGGCCGAGGCCGTCGAGGGCGTAGCCGGTGTAGAGTTCGGACCCGTGGGCGAAGTGGTCGAAGTGGGTGACGGGGACGACCTTGCCCTTGGGGACGCCGTGGATGTCGGGGTAGGCGCCGATGCAGTATTTGACGCCGAGGTTGGTGAGGTCGGATTGGGTCATGGCAAATTGGCCGGGCAGGGCCCGTTAGAATTGGTAATACTCGAATGGACGCGAGTATTACGAACTCGCGGAGCAATCCGCGTGCCGGAGGGCTGCCGGGTGGGGATATTCAGGGACGGTTGCGACCAGCAGACGGTTTGAAAGAGCATGGGGGGGTGTGGGGGAACGGGGTGGCGGGTTCGTTCGCACGGAGATCCGCCGGCACTCGCTGGCGTGACGGATCTGAATAATCGCCAGGTAATTTGAGCGATCCAAAAATAATCGCATCGAGAAAACGTTTTAATTTGATGCAACCCGGATTTCTTGCGATGCACCTTTTTGAACTGACTTGCCGCACCAACAATCCACCGAATCGCACCATGCTCATTGAGGAATCCAAGACGTCGTCGACCTTAGCAGCTAGCCTCGAGTTCGACCCGGGGAACGTCGCGTGGGTAGCGGTAAAAGACGGACGCAGTGTTCGACGAAAGCTGAGGAACACGTCGGTATTTTGGGTGGCGAGGCGACTTGTCTCGGTCGCCATTCTGTCCACGGTAATTACGTCAACAACGACGAAGGCCGACACGTTCGGAAGCGGCTTTAACCAGTTTACCCTCGATTTCGTGACCGTTGGCGATGCCGGCAATCCGAGCGATACCGGGACAACCGGAAGTTATTCTTCGCCCTACGGAGCAGTCGCGTATGATTTTCGCATCGGCACAACGGAGATCAGCCGGGGCGCCATCCAGAGCGCAAACGCCGCCGGTAATTTGGGAATCACGTTGACGACTGTGCCCTTCTGGAACCGCGGGAATGCTGGTCCCGATCCAGCGGCGGGCGTCTCCTGGAACGAAGCCGCGCGATTCGTGAACTATCTCAATACGAGCACGGGATCGGCGCCGGTCTACAAGTTTGCCGTCCAACCGGGGCAATCGGGCTACAGTGCCAATGCCGACATCCAACTCTGGAACTCCAGCGACGTCGGGTTCGATCCGACCAATTCCTTTCGCAATTTGAACGCGAGCTACTTTTTACCGAACGAAAACGAATGGTATAAAGCGGCGTTCTACAGCGGGAGCGGTTCGACCTATTTCGACTACGCGGGGAGCGATTTGGTCCCGACGAGCGTCGTGAGCGGAACGATCTCTGGGACCGCCGTTTACAACCTCTCGTTCGAGATCGGACCCGCGCCGGTGACTCAAGCGGGCGGCACGAGCTTTTACGGAGCGCGCGGGATGGCCGGGAACTTGGGTGAATACACGGAGAGCGCCTTCGACGGCATCAACGACTTTGGAAGCGAACAGCGCGCCGTTCGCGACGCCTATTACAATACAACTGGCCCCACGGAGTTCCGATCGTCGTTCCGGCAAGGACTGAGCGCAAATTCTGAAAACATCAACACCGGCTTCCGCGTGGCCGCCGTCGTCCCGGAACCCAAGATAACGTCTGCCCTCGTGGCCGCCGGTCTTCTTTGCCTGATCGCCCGCGTGAGACGCTGCCGACGGTCGCGGAAAAGGTTTGGTGCTGCAGATTGACGCATTTCGTGATGCAGGTTGTTAGCCGGACCGCGAAAGTGCGTTTGGAGTCGTGACCAACGCGCTTCTTCGCTTCCCTCTTGAGATCGTCACGCCTGCGTCCTGAGGTGGGCGTTGACGAGGCCTTATCGTCCGGGCTGACCCCGGGGCCGTTCGCTGGCGGATTCTCGGTCCGTCAGGCCCGGGTGGAGAAGCGGTCGCGTTGGCGGTGGGCGATCCAGCGGTTGATCTCCCAGAGGTCGGCGACGGGCTTTTGGGTGAAGGGTTCGAGCTGGAGGTAGCCGTCGGGGCCGGATTCGGGGGTAAGGGTGGAGGTTTGCATTCCGGCGGCGCGTTGGGCGGACCAGATGGTGTCCCACCAGCGTTCGTGGTGGGCGAGGTTGGCGGCGTATTCGGGGGCGCGGGGGTCGGGGACCTGGGCGCCTTGATCGTAGCCGACGCGGGCGTGGACGTGGCGGCAATTGCGCGCGCAGTGGTCGAGCAGGTCAGGGAATTCGTCGACGATGGCGGAGCGCTCGGTGACGACGCACCAGTGGCTGAAGTCGCAGGTGAGGGGGAGGTCGGGGAGCGCCTGGAGAATGGCGGCGAGGGAAAGCGGGTGGAAGGTGGAGCGTCCGCGGTGGGTCTCGACGGAGACTTCGACGCCGCGGTCGGCGGCGATGGTTTGGGATTCGCGATAAAATCGGATGCTGTCGGCGATCGGCCAGAGATCGTTGCCGGACATGGAGGTGATCTTGAGGGGGGTCATTTCGAGGCACTGGTCGAGGATGACCCGGAAGGTCTCGAGGTGCTGTTCGACGGTGCTGTGAGGGTCGGGGACCCACTTGTCGGGAGTGAAAATGCCAGTGGAGATCTCCGCGATGTAGTGGAGGTCGGCGTCGGCGATCAGTCGCGCGAGGTGAGCGCGGTCGCCGGGAGCGGCGGGGGGTGCGCCCTCGATGCCGTGGAAATCGGCATCGAGGACGTCGGTGATCGCGTCTTCGTGGGTGCCTTGGTGGCCCCAGAGTTGTTTGAAGAGGCGGAGGTTCATTCGGGTTTGGACAGGACTAACGGGATTTGAAGGGTTTCAATCCGGCGCGGCTTCGCTGCGTTTTCCTTCCGGCGAATCTCGTTACTCCGTTTTTGTGAGGGATTTGATGGGGTTGAGGTCGGTGCCTTCGGCAAAGGCGGGGTCGCCGGTGACGAGGCCGAATTTTTTCCACCACTCGGTGGTGAGTGACCACACCTCTTTGATTTGGCCGTTGGTGAGTCCGAAGGCGGGAGTGCCTTCGGTGACGCCCATGAATTTCGCGGCGTCTTCGAGGGTGAAGATGGCGAGGCCGCCTTCCTTGGGCTCGCCGGTGGTGCCGAGGACGGATTCGACGTCGGCGAGTTCGAACTTCAGACCTTCGGCGATGATCTGGTTGGCTTCAGCGGGATTTTCGTGCCAGAAGGCGACGGCGTCCCAGTAGGCTTTCATGGCCTTCGAGGCGATCTCGGGTTTGTCGGTGAGGAAGGCGTCGGAGAAATACATGCCGTCGGCGAGGAGGGCGGTTTTCAACCAATAGGGTTCGAGCGAGGTGGCGACGGTCTTGGAACCTTCGAGGGTCTCGAGGACTTTGCTGCCGAAGGGCTCCCAGAATTCGCCACCGGCGACTTTGCCGCTGACCATTGCGGCGACGGCGTCGTCCATGATGACGTTGACGTAGGTGACTTCGTCGAATTTCACGTCGTTTTTCTCGAGCCAGATGCCCATGAAGATTTGGGTGAGTCCGCCTTCGAGGACGGCGACGGATTTACCGACGAGGTCTTTGGCTCCTTCGATGCCGGGAGCGACGATGATCTTGTCGGTGCCGTAGGAGAGGGTGGTCTGCGAGACGAGTTTGATCGGGACGTCGCTGTCGACGGCGATGGGGCCGTATTCCATGGTGCTGGAGGCGACGTCGATCTGGCCGGCGGCCATCTGTCCGTAGGTTTCGTAGGGGTCTTCGATGAGCTGGATGTCGAGATCGAGATCGGGCGCGAAGTTTTTCTCTTTGGCGATGAACCAGAACCCGTAGCCGGGCCACGAGAAGAAGGCGACGCGGACTTTCTCGGCGGATTTGGCGGGGGCGATGGTGAAGGCCATCGCGGTGAGGACGGCAAGGGTGAGGAGTTTTTTCATGGTTTTCTTTTTGGTTTGTTGGGTTCGGGTTTGCGGTTTTGGTGGCGTTGATTTGAGAGGGGTTAGTTTTTTCGGAGATACGGGAAGGCGAGGTGGCGGAGGGCGCGGAGGGCGGCGTCGGAGGTGAAGCCGAGGACGCCGATGGTGAGGATGCCGGCGAGAATGATGTCCATGCGGACGAAGCGTTTGGCTCGCATCATGACGGCACCGATCCCGTCGGTGGATGCGACGATCTCGGCGATGACGAGGTAGGTCCAACTGACGGCGAGCATCTGTCGGGTGGAGTCGAGGAGTGCGGGGAGGGCGCAGGGAACGATGACGCGAATGAGGACCTGGGGGCGGCTTGCGCCGAGGGTGCGGGCGGATTCGATGAGTTCCGCTGGGACGCGTTTGGCGTCGTCCATGTAGAGGGAGATGAGGAACCAGATCACGCCGATGAAAAGGAGGGCGATCTTTTGTTCGTCACCCGTGCCGAGCCAGGCGAGGAGAAGGGGGATGAACGAGGGGGCGGGGAGGTAGCGAAAGGGGGAGACGATGGGATTGAGAAAGCCTTCGATGACGGGGAAAGCGCCCATGAGGATGCCGAGGGGAAGGGCGACGAGAATGGCGAGGCCGAAGCTGGTGGCAACGCGGATGAGGCTTTGGAGAATGTCGTTGAGGTAGTCTTTCTCGGTGAGGAGATGGTGGAGGGTATCGACGACGTGGGTGGGAGGGGGGCAGAGGGTGGCGAGCTTGGGATTGAGGGTGGGGATGAGCTGCCAGATGCCGAGAAGAAGGGTCCAGGCGACGAGGGCGAGAACGACCTTGGCGGGGGTCGGGAGGGGGGTCTTGAAGGCGAACCAGGAGGTTAGCAAAATCGGATTGGCGAGCTGGGAACGGATGGATTCATGACGAGGAAATTGGTGGGGTGAGGGCGAGGCGGAAGCCGACGTTGTCGAGTCGAAGGTCGCGCGGGAGCCAGTCGCGGTAGGCGGAGCGGAGGAGCCGGGGGGCGAGGTCCCAGGCGCCGCCGCGGATGACGATGCAGGATTCGGCGGGGGCGTCGTGGGCGGTGCCGTTGGTGGGAAGGTCGTGGTAGCCGTTGTGCCAGGTGTCGGCGACGAGCTCGCAGACGGTGCCGTGGAGGTCGTGGAGTCCGAAGGCGTTGGGTGGATAACTGGCGACGGGGGTGGGGTGGCCGGGACCGATTTTCTTTCCCTCTTCGGAATACCAGAAATTAGCGGAGTCGAGAGCGAGGTCGTCGCCGGTGTGAAAGATGGTGGTGGTGCCAGCGCGGCAGGCGTATTCCCACTCGGCTTCGGTCGGGAGACGGTAGGGAGCACCGGTTTCGGCGCGGAGCCAGGCGAGAAAGGCTTGGGCGTCGTTCCAACTGACATTGGTGACGGGGTGGTCGCCGCGGCCGGTGCCGTAGTCGGGCGGGTGGTAGGAGTCGGTGGCCGCGGCGTAGGCGTCCCATTCCGAGAAGGTGAGCGGGGTGGCGGCGAGCTGGAAGGCCGGGACAGAAACGCGGCGGCGGGGGAGCTCGAGGATGCTGGCGAAGCGGTCGTCGTCGGTCGCGCCCATGAGGAAGTCCCCGGCGGGGAGCTCGACCAGTTTGGTGGTGAGGGTGGGGAGGTCGGCGATCATTCGAAGCCGACGGTGAGTGGAATCGAGGCGGCGCGCTGGTCCCAGGGGACGTAGGAGTCGACGTTGTCTTCGTGGAGGACGCGACCGGGGGTGGGGCAGACGATGGTGTCTTCGTGGTCGGTGCCGTTGGTGAAGAGGTCGGCGAGGAGTTGGCCGGCGGCGAGGCCGATCTCGGGGAGGCCGTAGTCGTAGGTGGCGAGGAGGTCGCCGCGCCGGACGGCTTCGACGGCGGCGGGGCTGCCATTGCGACAGACGACGGGGAGTCGACCGAGGAGGCCACGTGAGTCGAGCGCGGGGAGGGCGTCGAGGAGGGTTTCGTCGTTGAAGACGATGAGGGCGTCGAGGTCGGGGCAGGTATCGAGGACGTGGTCGATGGCGGCGAGGCCGCCGCCTTTGACGTCGGCTTGATTGCGACAGGCGGGGTCGTGCGGATCGTTGACGAGATCGAAAAGGCAGCGGCGCGATCCGGCGACGAGGCCTTCGACGAATTCGTCGTCGTCGAGGATGGGTGGGCCGCCGATGATGGCGACGCGGGGATGATCGTCGAGGTGGCGGGCGAGGAATTGGGTGAGGTAGATGCCGTGGGAGAAGTTGGGGACGACGACGGAGGCGGTGACTTCGTAGGCGGGTTTGTGGAAGGCGATGACGGGGATGTTTTTTCCGATGGCGCGCCAGACGGCGGGGGCGGGCTCTTTCTCGTCGAGAACGAAGAGGATGATCCCGTCGACGTTGGCGTCGGTGGCGGCGGAGACGGCGTTGAGTTGCGCCATGGTGAAGTGGGGGTCGCGGAGGTCGGCGGGGAGGATGCGAAGGTCGGCGGTGGAGCCGAGGCCGGCGGCGATCCCGTGGGCGACGGTGTCCATGCCGGGGTGGAGGCCCGGCGGGAGGCACATGACGTAGGCGACGGTGCGGACGTTCACGCGGGGACCTCCGCGGGGTCGGCGGCGGGGTTGGGGGTGGCGCGGGTGCGGCGGATCTGGTCGGCGAGGTAGCGCTGGATCTGGTGGACGGGGGCTTCGAGGTAGCTGAAGCGTCCGTGCTGGAAGGCTTCGGAATTGAGCCCACGCTGAACGGCGGTGCAGACTTCGACGTCTTCGAGGTGGAAGTCTTTGAGAGCCTTGGTCTCAGCGGCGAGGTGCTGCTCGTAGTCTGGTTGGGCCTGGGCTTCCTTGCTGACGAGGATGGTGGTGACGAGTTGGATCTTTTGGGCGCTGACGGGAAGGAGCCGATACCAGAGAACGGAGTTGGGGCCGGTGAGCATCATGTAGCCGGGGAAGCCGACGTGAACGGTCCATTCGTATTTGTAGGGCTCGGGGAGGCCGGGGAGTGGGGGGAAGGTGCCGTAGGGTTCGCCACGGGCTTCGGCGTCTTTGATCTCCTCAATGAGACTGTCGCGGTAGGGGAGGTGGGCGCGGGTGTAGCGGGGGTGGTATTCGTCGGTCCAGCAGCCGCGGGCAGGCATCATGGGCTGGAGGGTTTTCACGTGGATGCCCATGTGGTGGTAGGGCTCCATCCAATTTTCGATCATGTTCTTCCAGTTGACGTCGAGTTCCCAGTCGAGTTCGACGACGACGTCGAGGTCGGCCATTTTCCACGGGGCCACTTCGGTGTGGAGGTCGTCGAGTTGGTCGGCGACGGTGTCGGCATTGGGGTTGAAGGAGACGAAGACGAAGCCTTCCCAGACCTCGGAACGGAATTCATGGAGCGTGAAATCCTGGCGGTTGAAGTCGCAGGTTTTCTGCATCTCGGGCGCGCCCTTGAGCTGGCCGGAGAGGTCGAAGGTCCAGCTGTGGTAGGGGCACATGAAGAGGCGGACTTTGCCGCGTTCGTCGTAGCCGAAGTCGCGGGGGAGGATGTCCATGGCGCGGTGGGGGCAGACGCGGGAGAGGACGCGGATGGCGTTGTCTTTGCCGCGGACGACGATGAGGGGTTCGCCGAGGACGTCGAGGCTGAGGTAGTCGCCGGGCTTGGGGAGCTGCGAGACGTGGGCGAGCGCGATCCATTCCTGCTTGAAAATGGTGCGTTTCTCGTATTCGAAATATTCCTCAGAGGTGTAGGCGTCGGCGGGGAGCGTGGCGGCGTGCTGGAGATCGCGATCGGCGGAATCGAGGATGGCGGTGTTGATGGCGGAGACGGAGTTGGGTGTCGTTTGCATGGGCGTTTGGCGGCGGAGTTAGTGGAGTCGGTGTTGGTTATTGGTTGAGAGATTGGGTGCCGCCTGTGGCGGTTGGTTGGCTCTCAACTGAAGCCGAAGGCGTTTTTTTAACTCTCAACTTCATAAGGCGGTAGGTCGTAGGAATCCCAACCGGCGGTGATGCCGCCGTCGACGGGGAGGATGGCGCCGGTGACGTAGGCGGCTTCGTCGGAGGCGAGGAAATGGTAGGGGGCGGCGATCTCTTCGGGGGTGGCGAGCCGTCCGAGCGGGGTGCGGCGGGAGACGAAGGGGATCTCGGGATTGTCGGGGATGTCGGTGACGGCGGGCGTGAGGACGGTGCCGGGGGCGATGGCGTTGACGGTGACGCCGCGCGGGGCGAGTTCGACGGCGGCGCAGCGGGTGAGGTGGGTGACGGCTCCCTTGGAAATGGCGTAGGCGGAGCCGAGGGGGACGCCGATGGTGCCGACGAACGAGGAGGTATTGATGATGCGGCCGGTGTCGGGGGGGAAGTGTCGCGGGGCGTGTTTGACGCCGAGGGCGACAGAGTGGACGTTGGTGGTGAGGGTGCGGGTGAGGAGTTCGGTGGTGAGATCGGCGAAGGCGACGCCGAGGGGCTGGATGGCGGCGTTGTTGACGAGGATGTCGAGGTGGCCGGTCGCGGTGGCGGCTTGGGCGAGGGCACGGACGACGGTGGCTTCGTCGGAGACGTCTCCCTGAATGGAAATGGCTCCTTCGGGCGCGGAGGCCGTGAGGTCGAGCGAGAAGACGATCGCGCCGGCGGCGAGAAAGCGGCGGACGATGGCCGCTCCGATGCCAGAGGCTCCGCCGGTGACGAGGGCGGTCTTGGATTGGAGCGAAAAATTCATGGTTGATGGCGATCGGTGGGGCGCGGGTGAGAGTTGAGAGTTGAAAGTTGAGAGTTGAGAGTTGAGAGTTGAGAGGGGGGCTCAGATGAAGGTGAGGCGTTTGTGGAGGTGGGCTTCGTTGATGGCGTAGAAGCCCTCGTTCCATTCCTTGGTTTTCTGCTCGAGGTAGATGTCTTTGAAGCCGCCGAAGACGGTGTCGATCAGGGGGCTTTCCTCGAAGGCTTCGAGGGCGTGCAGGAGGGTGCGGGGGAGGAGGTGAACGCCGGATTCGCGGCGCTGGCGCTGCGTTAAATCGTAGCAGTTGGTGTTGAGCGGGGTGCCGGGGTCGAGTTCGCGCTCGATGCCGTCGAGGCCGGCGGCGAGTTGGACGGCGGCGGCAAGGTAGGGATTGCAGCCGACGTCGGGGGCGCGGTTTTCCACGCAGTAGCGGTTGAGCGGCAGTCGGAGCATGGCGGAGCGGTTGTTGCGTCCGTAGGCGACCATGACGGGAGCCCAACTGATGTCGGGCATGTCGCCTTGGGCGATGAGGCCTTGGTAGCTGTTGTAGCTGGGGCAGGTGACGGCGGTGATGGCGGGGGCGTGGTGGAGGAGGCCGGCGGCGTAGTGGTAGGCGAGTTTGGAGAGCGGGATGCCGTTGCGTTCCGCGAAGGAGTTGGAGTCGGGTTCCGGAGCGAAGAGGTTTTCGCCGGTGGTGGTGCTGGCGAGGGACATGTTGAAGTGGTTGCCGGAACGGAAGTCGTCGGAATACGGCTTGGGCATGAAGGTGGCGGTGGCTCCGATCTCGTCGGCGACCTGCCTGGCCATGAGGCGGAGGAAGGTGAAGCGGTCCGAGATGGTCAGCGCGTCGGCGTATTTGAAATCGAACTCGAATTGGCTGTGCCCGCCCTCCTGATCGAAGGAGTAGAGGTTCCAGCCGAGGGTCTCGAAGTGGCGGGACATGGGGGCGAGAAAGTCGAGGGCGTCGACGGAAAGTTTAACGTCGTAGGCAGGGCAGGTGCCTTGGTAGCGAGTGGGGGTGATGGCGGAGCGGGCACCGGTGTCGGGGTCCACGAAGAGAACGTAAAACTCCGGTTCGAAGCCGAGATTAAGGGTGAATCCGAGGTCGGCGGCACGGGCGAGTTGGCGCTTGAGGATCTGACGGCTGTCGTGCGGGTAGGGGGCGCCGTGGTAGTAGAGGTCGCCGAAAAAGTAGGCGAGTCGGTGATCCCAAGGACAATGGATGAGGGTATCGAGGTCGGGGACGGCGGCGCATTCGTCTTCTTGGGGTCCGACGAGCCCCATGCCTTCCATCGCTCCGACGGTGAAGAGCTCGGAGCCGTGGGCCATCTTTTCGAAGGCGGAGAGCGGGGTGGTTTTTGCCTTCGGAACGCCGTGGATGTCGACGTAGGTGGAGTAGCAGAATTCGACGCCGGCGTCTTCGAGGGTGGTGCGGGTGGCAGCGAGTTTCTCGGCGTCGACGGAGAAGTCGGCGGGCACTGCGAAAGTCGGGTCGTCGGATGGCACGTGGTGAACTTGAGCCCGACGCGTGCCGAGCGGTATAGGAAGAGCTTCCTATACGGCGAAATTGCGGCCGATTTCTCGGTGTGGGGTCCGGTGGGTTGGCGCCTTGAGGGAGGTGATTGCCAGGCATCGAATTGACGTGATGGTCCGAGTGTGGTCGGCTGGACGAATGAAGATTTCCCCTCAGATCTGTTTTTTGCTTTTCGTTGGATTCATTGGCGTTGCGGGACGCGTCGAGGCCTCCGGACAGCCGGTGGAGGTAGGGGTGAAGGTCTTCGAGATGGATCCGAAGTCCGCGGGGGAATGGGTTGAATCCGGAGATGAGCCTGGCTTGGTCGGGGTCCTATCTGAAGATCAGGCTGCGACGTTGCTCGACGCGCTGCGGGAAGGAAGCGGGCGGGTAAACGGGACGTTCGAGACCGTGGTCAACGGTGGCGAATTGGCGACGGCGGGCTTGGGCCGTCGGGTCTCAATCCCGATGCGTTGGAGCGAACCAACTGCGGCGGGGGAGCGTGCACTTGCGCTCGAGTTTAAACCACGAAACGTGGGTTTGGAGATTCGAGTGAAGCCGACAATTTCCTCTGGGGCCGTGGCGTTGGAGGTTGGCATTTCGGACACGCGTTTCGATGGGTTCGAGACCACGGGTTCGACCTGGAAACCGCAATTTTCCGAGTCGGAAGTGACGGGTGTTGCCAAGATGACGCCCGGTGAGGTTTCGCTCTTTCTGCTCGGCAGGGATGAGGCGGAGGACGATTCACTCGTCACGCTAGCGCTGGTTTCGGGAGAGATCAGCCGTGCAGACGACGCTGAAATGGTCGCGGCGTCAGGACAGGTCGAAATCGAGGCGAAGTTTGTGGAGGTCGAGAGTTCGCTCTTAGACGATCCGCGGGTGAAGGCGGAGATGGCGAATCGCATCCTCGAGCCGGAAGATTTCGAGTCGCTGGTGCGATCGATGAATCAAATGGAAGGGATCGACTTAATGACGGCGCCGAAAGTCACGACGAAGGTGGGTCAGCGTGCGACGATCAGCCTCGTTCGCGAGTTTCGCTATCCGGTCGAATTCGATCCGCCGGATGGTGCGACGCCACCAAAGCCGAAGCAGTTTGAAACCGAGGAGACTGGAGTGATTCTCAACGTGAAACCGGAGGCCGGCGGCGGGGGGATGATCGATCTGAACGTCGATGCGAGGGTCGTCGATTTCGATGGGTTTATCGATTACGGGGCGGAAAAGCCACCGGGTTTGAGCTTGGGCGGGCGGCTCGAGAAGGCTGAAGGTTCAGCGGGAACGGCGGCTACGATCAATCAACCGATCTTCGCGGTGCGGCAGTCCCAGTCGCAGGTCTCGGTGGAATCAGGCGCGACACTGGTGATCGGTGGTTTGGCCCGACGGGACGAACAGACCGTCGAATCCGGACCGAAGGAAGACCGAACGAAGAAGATCGACGAGGTCGACGAGGTCGACCGGACGTTGTTCGTTTTTGTGACTTCGCGGTTTGTCGATAGCGCGGGTAAAATTATGTCTCACGAAGCGGCGAACGCGTTGGCTGCCGAATCGGTTGCGCGGGAGGCTGAGCAGCCGAGGGAGAAGAATGAGATGCCTTACGGGACGCCCGTGAAGGGGAAGTCGGGTTTTGTGACGAGCCCCCATGCGCCTGATTCGGGATACGTGGATTTGCGGGGATACCAGCCGGATGACGAGGTGAAATGTCCGTATTCTGGAGAAATGTTTCGGGTGCCGAAAGAGTGAGGCGTTACTGAGATCGGACCGTGATGGCGGCGAGGCGGTTTTCGACGCCGAGCTTTTGGAAGATGTGGTCGAGGTGATTTTTGACGGTGTGCGGACTGATGCCGAGAACGGTGGCGATCTCGTCGTTGGATTTGCCTTCGCTGAGCCAGTGGTGAACTTCGCGTTCGCGGGGGGTGAGGGCGGCGTGGGCTTCGGTAGCGAGGGAGCGGACCCGGGGCGCGGCGGTGAGCGCGTCGGCGGGGCGGGGGGTGGAGCGAGCGATGTGGTCGATGCCGGCGACTCCGAGGCAGCGGCCTTCGGCGACGATGGGGGCGACTTCGCTGGTGATGCGGTGGATGCCATTGTCGATGGGATAGAAATACGGATCGACAGCGCAGAGTTCGGCACTTTGGAAGGGGATTTGATACCAGGTCGCGAGGCGGCGCTCGGCGTAGCCGGTGACGGGGTCGAGCTTGGCGTGGCCGCGGGTGCGGTGCCAATGGGGAACGAAGCGGCCGGTGGCGTCGTGCCCCGGGGCGTGCTGATAGGCGACGTCGCGACCGTCGAGCGCGTTGGGTTCCCAAACGGACCAGATGCCGTTGGCGGTGGGGTTGGCGTCGAGAACGGATCGAATGACGGCGAGGTAGGTGTCGCGTTGGGTCACCCCGAGGCTCAGGAGGTGGGAGAAGGTGGCGGCGAGGCGGGCGACCGGACGGTGGTGATCGGTGGATCGCATGCTGCGGAGGGGAGCAGGTTGCGGGCCGGGTGGGCGAGAAGCGACGGGTTCGGTTGACTAACCGAGGGGCGGGGTCTCGGTCTTGGCTCGTTCGAAGAGGTCAGCGAGGGCGGTGGTGATCTGGTCGAAGAGGGTGGCGCCGGCGCCGGCGGTCGCGCGGGAGGGAAAGCCGGTGACGCCGTTGAGGCTGGTCTGGCTGACCGGGTAGGAGAAGACGGTGCCGGTGGTGCGGTCGGGGTCGTTGGATTCTTTCAACCGGTCGGCGTGGACGACTTCGGGACACAGATGGAGCAGGAGGTCGGTCTCGGCTTTGTTGGCGTGGAGGTCGGCGGCGTCGGCGGTGTAGGCGGACCAGATGCCGGGGGTGAGGTCGAAGACGTTGTGGGTGCCAACTTGGAGTTTGCCGAGGTGGGTGGTGCGGATCTGGTCGACGGCGACGCGGAGGGCGGCGTCGTTGCCGAAGTGGGAGTTGATGAAGAGGAGGCGGGTCCAGCCGGTGGCGAGCGCCCAGTCGGCGAGCTCGCGGACGGTGGCGATGAACGTGGCGTGCGAAAGCGAGAACGTGCCGGGCCATTTCGCGGTGTGCCCGAGGGAAACGGTGTAGGCGAGGGCCGGCGCGACGGGCGTGGGGGTGGCGGTGCGGTCGGCGCCGGCGTGGCAGGCGGCTTCGGCGATGCGCGTGTCGGTGTCGATGGGGAGGTGGGGGCCGTGCTGCTCGGTGGCCCCGACGGGGATGACGAGGAGGCCTTGGGCGGTGGACTGCAGGGCGGGTAGGTCGGGCCAGGAAAGGGTAGAGAGTTTCAAATTCTTGGAAGCTGGTGGTGCGCTCTGGATTGGTGGAGGAGCAGGTGGCGTGCGGGGCCGGGGCCGTGGGTTGAAAAAAAGAAACGCCCGCCGATGGACTCGGCGGGCGTTTCGACTGAGTTCTGCGGGTTTACTCGCAGCTTGGGCACACGTCGCAGGTGGTGCAACCGCTGCATGCGCAGCAAGCGGGCACTTCGGTGGCTTTCACGTTGGACGTGAAGGGCAACGCCACGAGGGCGAGAGCCGCTGATAGGATCAGCAATGCTTTCATAGGAATTCCTCCAAATTGGATTTTTCTCTGATGATTCGCCACGAGAGTTCGTGGCGATGAACGCAGGAGACGTCAGGAGAACTGCGGAGGTGGTGTCGGGGGGAATTGCGACACGGTCGCGCCGGACGCGCGAAAGGCTGGATAGGCGTAAGCCCGGAAGGGTGGCGTCAGATCAAAGTTGTCGGTGAGCACGACGAAGTGAATCGGTGCGACGGCGGAGCAGCAAACGGGTGACTTCGTTTGGTCGGGGGTGCAATCCCGGCAGGTTGCGACTGCGGTCGTCGCAACGCAGCAGGCGACGGCCTCTCCCGCGGTGAGCGGGATGGCGTTAACGGCAGGAACAAGCAGGCCGACGCAGAGCGTCAGAATGAGGAAAACTCGACCTGCCATGGGTAGGAAGCTCGGCGATGATCTGGAGAAGTCAAGGCGGGCGAGGGGAGTAATTTCGGACTTCAGATGGTGGATCCTCTCATTCGACCTCGTCGCCGACTTTGGTGAGCCGGATGTTGGGGAGGGGCTGTTCCTCGGTGTGGGGGTGGATGAGGTGTTCGAGTCGACGTTTGGTGGCGAGGAAGGGGCCGGTGAGGAACTGGTCGGGTGAGCGGGGACGGGGGACGGGATTTTCGACGAATTCGAGAATGCGGGAGGGTCCGGTGCCGAGGACGAGGATGCGGTCGGAGAGGTAAACGGCCTCGTCGAGGTCGTGGGTGATGAAGAGGATGGTGATGTCGACGGAGCGCCAGATGTGAAGGAGGTAAGCTTGCATTTGCGCGCGGGTCTGAGCGTCGAGGGCGCCGAAGGGCTCGTCCATGAGGAGGATGCGGGGCTTGTTGGCGAGTGCGCGGGCGATGGCGACGCGCTGCTTCATGCCGCCGGAGAGCTCGTGCGGGTAGGCGTTCTCAAACTTCGAGAGGCCGACGAGGTGGATCCACTCGCGGGCTTCGGACTCGGCGTCGAACCGGGATTTTCCGCTGACCTGGAGGCCGAACATGACGTTGCGGCGGACGGTGAGCCAGGGGAAGAGGGTGTAGCCTTGGAAGACCATGCCGCGGTCGGAGCCGGGCTGATCAACGGGTCGGCCGTCGAGGAGGATTTCCCCGTCGGTGGGAAAGTCGAGTCCGGCGACGATGCGGGCAAACGTGGATTTCCCGCAGCCGGAGGGTCCGACGATGGAGATGAATTCGCGCCGGTGGACCTGCATGGAGATGCGGTCGAGGGTGGTATTGGCTTCGGGTCCGTCGCCGAAGACTTTGGTCACGTCGCGGGCGTCGAGGATGACGGGGCGTTCGCGAAGTTTTTGGAACCGGTCGGCGACATCGGGCGATTGGTCGAGGTAGCTGGGGAGGTCCAATCCATTTTGGATTTTGGATTTTGGATTTTGGATTTCGGCGGTCACGTTGTCGCCTCCTTGAGTGCGGGCGCGGCGGTGAGGCGCGCCCGGCGATTTTTGAGGATGGTGCTGAGTAGGCCGGGTTTGGCCGTTTTCACCCACGGGAAGATCTGGCGGCGGAGCCAATCGAGGAAGCGGTCGAACGTGAAGCCGATGATGCCGATCATGATGATGGCGGCGAAGACGTTGTCGTAAATGCGGTATTTGGCTTGTTGGTTGATGAAGTAGGTGATGCCGGAGGAGGCGCCAATGAGCTCGGCGACGATGAGGTAGGTCCAGGCCCAGCCGAGGAGGATGCGCATGTCGTTGTAGAGGTCGACGATGATGGCGGGGACGACGACGCGGAAGAGAATCTGGAGCCGATTGGCGCCGAGGGTTTGCGAGGCTTCGATGAGGGCGGGGTCGACTTTGCGGGTGGTGTTGGCGATGACGAGGACCTGCTGGAAGAAGGTGCCGATGACGATGATGGCGATCTTCGGGGCTTCGTAAATCCCAACGACGGCGACGGCGAGAGCGCCGAAGGCGGGGGCGGGCATGTAGCGGGTGAAATCGATGAAGGGCTCGGTGAGCCGGGAGAAAATCGGGAAGGTCCCGGCGAGGATGCCGAGCGGAACGCCAACGATGGAGCTGATGGTGAAGCCCCAAAAGATGACTTGGATACTTTGCCAGAGGCTTTCGTGGAGCCACTTCTCGCCGCGGCGGCGGGGCGGGGTGGTGAAGCTGTCGTAGAACGCCGTGGCGACCTCGTGGGGCGCGGGCAGAAAAATGGGGTTGGCGGGTCGGCCGGTGGCGATCGCCTGGCCGGATTCCTGCATCTTGGCGTTCTCGGCCCGGAAGGTCTCTTTCGGAACGAGGGTGCCTTCCTTGAAGTAGGAGACGTTGCCCGGTTCACGAACTTCGACCAGTGGGTGCCAGATGAAGGGGACGTAGCTGACGATGGCCCAGAGGGCGATGGGCAAAAGAAAGGACGCCCAAAGGAGGACGCCTTGCTGGAGGGGGGTCACCTCGCCGAATGGCACGAGCCATTGAGAGCGTCGTTTTTTCGTCATCAGGCGAGGTGCGGGTCGGAAGGGGAGGGTTGGAGCGGCCCCTTCCGTTGGAACGCTGGATTACATCCCGGCGGTGATCGATGGGTCGATGTATTCGGCCGTGTCGAGGGCTTCTGGGTAGACCGCGTTGTCGACGTTGAATTTGTCGACGATCACGTTTGATCCGTAGATGGAGTCGAGGCCATCGCCTTCGGCGTAGCGGGCCTTGGCTTCTTCGAGGGTGAGGATCTTGGTCCCTTCAACGAAGGCCGCGTATTCGGCGGGTTCGAGGTTCACGCGCGAGGCCATGATGGCGATGGCTTCGTCACGAGTCTCGGGGTCCATGAGAAAATCGACGGCCTGATACCAGACTTTGGCGACCTTCTTCCACTCTTCGGGATGGGCGGAGAGGCTGGCGGGGCTGACGGCGAGGACGTCGTAGATGAGACCGGGGACGTCGGAGCTGGTGTAGATCTTCGTGGATCCGGGGACGGCTTTGAGGGCTTGGCCGGAACTTGGCTGCCAGGCGGCGATGGCGTCGACGTCACCGGAAGCGAGAGCCTTCGGGGTCTCGTTGGTGGGGACGTTGACGAGTTCGACGTCGGACTCGGTCATTCCATTAGCCTCGAGGGCCTTCAGGACAAGGAGGTGGCCGACGAAGCCAACTTCGACGCCGATCTTTTTGCCCTTGAGGTCCTTGACGGATTCGATGCCGGGCTGGGCAACGATCATGTCGTTGCCGTTGGAGAAATCGTTGATGACGATGGCGCGGCTGGGAGCGCCGGTGGCGCCGGTGACGAGGGCGTCGCCGTTGGTCATGCAAACGGCGTCGAGTTGACCGGCGGCGAAGGCGTCCATGGACGGAACGTATTCGAACCACTCGAATTCAACGTCGACGTCGGCTTCTTCGAACATGTCTTTCTGAATGGCGATTTCCCAAGCGACCCAGCCCGGCCAGTCGGAGTAACCGATCTTGAGTGGCTCGGCCTGGCCGGTGAAGGCGGCGGCGACGGTGACCGCGAGAGCGGCGGCGACTTTGTGGAATGGAAGTTTGGTTGGATTCATTTTTGGATGACACGTTGCGGCCTGCCGGTATTACGGAGGACGGTTTTAGTATTACGATTGTGGTATTCAGCAGGTGGCGTGCCACCGCTTGGGAACGATGGAAGGAAGCGCGATTGGAGGGCGCTTCGAGTTGCTGGTTTTGCGACGCGGTGAGATGGAGCTCCGGACGCGGAGGGTCCGGTTCTACCTTGTTCGCGGGTTTGAGCGGGGAGCCGGGCGGCTCAAACGGGGGATCAGGGTTGGTTGTCGAGTTCGACGGCTTCGTTGAAGGTCTCGAAGAAGTCGGGGATCGCGGAGATGACGCGGTTCCAGTTTGGAATCAGGGGAGCGCCGAGGGGGTTGTCTTGGTAGTCTTCGCTGGCTCCGCGGATGGATTTCACGAACGTGGCGACGGCGAGTTCTTCCTTGTGGCGGTCGTAGTTGAGCCCGTTGATGGCGGCGTCGGCGGCGTAGAACCGGACGGTGTCTTCGGCCTTGCGGAGGTAGGCGGAGAGGAGGGTGTCGAAGAGTCCGCGGTCGAGTTTGATGCCGTGACCGGCGAGGGTGCGGAAAACGCATTTGACGATGTCGACGGCCATTTTGTTGAGGCCTTTGCTGGCGTCTTTGGCGGAGATTTCCTGGTGTTTGTGATCGTAGCGATCGGCGAGATCGACCTGGCAGATGGCTTTGGGGGAGACGGCGCGGAAGACTTCGGCGAGCATCCCGACTTCGACGCCCCAGTCTGAGGGGATGCGGGTGCGGCGAAGGATGTCGACGTCCATGGAGATCTCGCCGGCGAGTGGGTAGCGGAAGGTGTCCATGTAGATGAGGAAGGGGTGGGGTCCGATGATGGATTCGAGGGAGCGGAGGAGGGGGGTGACGAGGAGGCGCATGACGCGGCCGTTGAGCTTGTCGGAGTAGCGGGCGGAGTAGCCCTTGCAAAAATCGAAGGCGAGGGTGGGATTCGCGACGGGGTAGCAGAGACGGGCGAGGAGTTCGCGGTCGTAGGTGAGGATGTCGCAATCGTGAACGGCGGCGACGCGGGCTTGGTCGCTGGCGAGGACGTAGCCGAAGCAGAGCCAGAGATTACGCCCTTTGCCGAGGGGGCCGGGTTCGAGATCGGAGGCGATGAGGCGCTCGAGGAGGGATTTGATGCGGGGGCCGTCGTTCCAGAGGAGGGAGGTTTTCTGCGGGAGGGCGTTGAAGGTTTTCCGCGCTTTCTTCCAGGCCTTGGCGTCGGCGCCGTCGATGCCGACGACGATCTGCTTGATGTAGGATGCGCCTTGAAGGGTGGTGATGATGTCGCGGAGCGCGGAGGTGCCGAGTTCTTTGACGTGACAGGGGAGGACGAGGGCGATGGGGCGTTCGGCGGCGAAATCGGCGAGTTCGGCTTCGAGGCGGGGGAGGTCGGGAGTGCCGAGGCGGTGGAGGGTCGCCATGGAACCGGTCTGGAAAAAATCAGCCATGTTGCAATTTTAGATTTCGGATTTCGGATTTTGGATTTGTGGTTTCGGGGAGTCGAACGAGTAATCGGGGGCATGAAGCCGGTTTCGGGCCATTTGGTCGTAGTTCATTATCATCTCCGTCCAGGGGGTGTGCGGCGGGTGATCGAAATGGCACTGCCGGCGATCGTGCGGGCGGGGAGTCTGCGGCGGGTCACGCTGGTGGTCGGCGAGGGGGGGGCGGATGATTGGGTCGCGGGATTGCGGGCTGCGCTGGAAGGTGGTGCGGAGCTGCGGGTGGTGGTGGATCCGGGCTGTGCGTATGCGGCGGACGGCGGAGAGGAGCCGCGGAAGTTGATTGGGATCTGCGATGAGGGTTGCGTCGTGTGGGTGCACAATCTGGGGTTGGGGCGAAATCTGGAATTGGCGAGGGCGATGGTCGGGATGGCGGAGCGGGGTGTGCGGGTGGTGTCGCATCATCACGACTTTTGGTTTGAGAATCGGTGGGCGCGATGGGAGGAGATGCGGGCGGCGGGTTTTGCGTCGCTGGAAGAAGTGGGAGAGGTAATTTTTTCGCCGTCGCTGCGGCATGCGGTGATCAATGGGCTGGATGCGCGGGGGGTGGACGGGGCGGTGGCGTTGCCGAATCCGGTGGGGTTCTCACGCAAAGACGCAGAGGCGCCAAGGGGTGAATTACTCACGCGAAGACGCGAAGACGCGAAGGGTTGGTTAACGGAGTTGCTGGGAGATTCTAGCCCGGTGTGGGTGGCGGCGACTCGATTACTACGGCGGAAGAATTTGGCGGAGGCGGTGCTGCTTCACCGGTGGTTGCGGCCGGAGGGTTGGTTGGTGACGACGGCGGGGGTGAGCTCGGCGGCGGAGGAAGATTACGCGCGGGCGCTGGGGGACGCGGCGCGGGACGGGGGTTGGCGGGTGCGGTTTTCGGTGTTGGCGGAGGGAGGTGGTCCGGACGTGGAGGCGCTGGTGGCGGCGAGTGAGGCGGTGGTGATGACGTCGGTGCAGGAGGGTTTTGGATTGCCGTATCTGGAGGCGGCGGCGGCGGGAAAGCCGCTGGTGGCGCGGCGACTGCCGAACGTGATGCCGGATTTGGAGGGGTGGGGGTTTCGGTTTCCGCGAAGCTACGACGAGGTGTGGATTGCGGCGGAGTTGCTTGATTTGGAATCGGAGGGGCGACGGCAAGAGATGGTCTTTGGGAAGTGGCGGACGACGTTGCCGGAGGCGGTGCGGTGGCGCGCGGAGGCGCCGGTCTGGCGGGTCGGGGATCGGGTGGCCTTCGGGCGGCTGACGTTGGCGGGGCAGTTGGCGGTGCTGGCGGTGGAGCCGGAGGTGAGCTGGGCGGCTTGTGCGGGGCTGAATCTTGGGGTGGCTGGGTGGTCGGGGGACTTGGCGGTGACGCCTTGGCCGGAGGGGGCGGAGCGTGAGCTGGGGGTGGGGGCGTATGCGGAACGCTTCTTTGAAGGTATTTCTCACGCAGAGGCGCAGAGGCGCGGAGGGGATGAGATTCAGAGAGCGATTATCGAGGAGCGGCTGGGAGCTGGGTTTTTGTTTCCGATTTTGATGGAGTGACGGGATGCGGGCGCTGATTTGTGACGTTTATCGGACAATCTTGGACGTCGGGCCGGCTCCGGGGGACGCGGAGCAGCGGTGGGCGGAATTGCATTCGGCGGCATTCGGCGAGACGCCGGTGCTGAGTCTGGCGGGATTCAACGCGGGGTGCCGCGCGATCGTGGAACGGGATCACGCGGCGGCGAAAGCGTTGGGCGTCGAGTATCCGGAGGTGGTGTGGCGGGACGTGATGCAGCGGGCGCTGCCGGAGCTGGGGGCGTTGTCGGAGAAGGGCGCGGCGGAGTTTATCTTCCGGCACATGCAGCTGCAGCGGACGCTCCGGGTAATGGACGGGGCGGTGGAGGTTCTGCGGGAGTGCGGCGAGCGAGGGGTGGTGCTGGGGATCGCTTCGAACGCGCAGGCTTACACTCCGCGTGAGTTGGAGGTGAACGGGGTCGATCTCGGGCTTTTCGATCCGAACCTTTGCGTTTGGTCATACGAGTGCGGATTCTCCAAACCGAATCCGCACGTTTTCCGGATTCTTTCAGCGAGATTGGCCCATCGGGGGATTCGGCCCGATGAAATTCTGATGGTCGGAGATCGCGAGGACAATGACATCAATCCGGCCAAAGCCTTTGGGTGGAAAACCTGGTGGTTCGGAGAGGCTGGCGGCTGGGTTGGGCTGGGTGCGTTACTCCGCGACGAGTAGTCGGCGCGGTCAGGTGTGAGGATCAGCGATCCAGCGGGTTTCGTAGGGGGCGAGGGGGATGTCTCGGTAGGTGGCGGGGGAGTTGCTGACGTTGGTGAGGCAGAGGGTGGTGTGTTGGCCCTCGCCGCGGCGGAGGGCGAAGATGGCCGGGGGGGCGTCGAGGATTTCCTGCGGTCCGAAGGGGTCGAACGCGGGGTTGGCGGCGCGTTGCTCGAGGAGATCGGTCAGTCCGGCGAAGACTTGGGCACGGCGGCTGGTGGAGTCTTCGAGCTCGGTGAGTAGGTCGGCGGCGGGGAGTTTCTGGCGATTGATGCGACGGTTGATGCCGCTGGTAAGCGCTCCTTGGCGGTCGCTGCGGCTGCCGAAGAGGCTGTGGAAGTAGATGCCGGGGATGCCGCGGAGGGCGAACATGATGGCGTGGGCAGAGAGAAATCTACCGATTTCTGAGTTGAGGGTTGAGGGTTGAGAGTTGAGTGGGTTGTTGAGGGCGTCGAAGTAGCTGACGTTGAGTTCGTAGGGGATCTGGGTGCCGTCGGGGAGGGTCTTGTTGGAGACGAAGCCGCCGTGGGCGCGGACGGTTTCGACGAGGGCGTCGATTTCTGATTTGTCGAGGAGGCCGCGGGCGGGATTGACGCCGATGCCGTCGTGGGAGGCGAGGAAGTTGAAGAAGGTGGTGTCGGCGGAGGGGAGGGTGAGGGTTCTCGCCCAGGCCTGGAGCCTGGTGGCATCGCCGGTGCGGAGGGTGTGGAAGACGAGCGGCGGGAGGGCGAAGTTATAGACGAGCTGGGCTTCGTTGGTGCCGTCACCGAAGTAGGAAACGTTGTCGACGTGGGGGACGTTGGTCTCGGTGATCAGGCGGACGTGGGGGGCGGTGGCTTCGAGAACGGCGCGCATGAGCTGGATCACGCGATGGGTCTCGGGGAGGTGGATGCAGGGGGTGCCGGGGACTTTCCAGAGGAAGGCGATGGCGTCGAGCCGGATGTAGCGGGCGCCGCGGGCGACGTAGAAGAGGAGCACGTCGAGAACGCGGAGGAGGACACGCGGGTCGGCGAAATTGAGATCGGCCTGATCAGCGGAGAAAGTGGTCCAGACGCGTTTTGGGCCGGCGGCGGTGGGGATCTCGGTGAGAAGGGGATGGGTGCGGGGGCGGACGACGTCGCGGAGGTCGGGGTCGCCTTCGACGGTGAAGAACGTGCGTTCCCAGGAGGGGTCTTGGTTTTGAAATCTCTGGAACCAGGTGCCTTGGACGGAGGCGTGATTGAAGACGGCGTCGAACATGAGGCCGTAGTCGCTGCCGAGGGCGGTGACGTCGTCCCACGTGCCGTTGGCGGGGTCGACGGCGGTGTAGTCCATGACGCTAAAACCATCGTCGGACGAGCTGGGGTAGAAGGGGAGGAGGTGGAGGGTTAGTTGAGTGTTGAGGGTTGAGAGTTGAGTGGAGGAAAAGGCGTGGAGGGTTTGGAGGGGGGGGGTTTCGGGGGAGGTGAGTTGGTCGGCGTAGGTGATGAGGACCGCTTCGCGGTGGGGAAATTCGGTGGAAGCTGGGGCGGTGGCGTGAGAGCTTTTGAAGTCGGTGATGAGGGTTTCGACGGCTTGGTCGAGGTCGGGTTGGTCGGGATAGAGGGCGGCGAGGTGGGATGCGATGGTGGTCACAATGGGGAGGGAGAGCAGGATTTTGGCCGAATGCAGCGTGCGGGCGTGGTTCCTGCTAGGGTGGAGGATATGAGTATGTCGGTTTCGTTGACCCGGGTGCCTGGGCGGATTGGATTCATCTCAACTCGATTTCACGGGACGGACGGGGTGACGCTGGAGGCGGCGAAGTGGGCGCACATCCTGGAGGCGGAGGGGGCGCAGTGTTTCTGGATGGCGGGAATGTTGGATAAGCCGGAGGCGGCGAGCCATTTGGATCCGATGGCGTTCTTCGGTCATCCCTACGTGCTGGATTTACAGGGACATTTGTTCGGCCAGACGACTCGTCCGCGGGAGATTTCGCGGCGGGTGCACGGGATGAAGAGTCGATTGAAAAATTCGATTTATCGGTTCATCGAGCGGTTCGATCTGGAGATGCTGATTCCGCAGAACATCCTGGCGATCCCGATGCACGTGCCGTTGGGGTTGGCGATGACGGAGGTGATGGCGGAGACGGGGATGCCGACGATCGCGCACCATCACGATTTCGCGTGGGAACGGGAGCGGTTTTCGACGACTTCGGCGGGGGATTACCTCGGGGCGGCGTTTCCGCCGCGGCTGCCGATGGTGGAGCACGTGGTGATCAATTCGATGCAGCAGCGGGAGCTGGCGCAGCGGTTTGGGCAGCCGGCGACGGTGATCCCGAACGTGATCGATTTCGAGACGCCGACACCGGGAATCGACGACTACACGCGGGATTTTCGGAAGGAGATCGGGGTGCGGGAGTCGGACATCCTGGTGCTACAGCCGACGCGTCTGGTGGCGCGGAAGGGGATCGAGCACGCGATCGAATTATTGCGCCGGCTGAAAATGCCGGGGCTGAAATTGGTGTTTTCCCATCCGGCGGGAGACGAGGGGGAGGATTATCTCAATCTGTTGCGGGAACGGATCGTGGATGCGGGGATCGATGCGGTGGATATCTGGGATCGGGTCGGCGAAACGCGCGGTCTGAACGTGGAGGGAAAGAAGGTTTACACGCTGAACGACGTGTATCCGCACGCGGATCTGGTGACGTATCCGAGCACCTACGAGGGATTTGGCAACGCGTTTTTGGAGGCGATCTACTTCCGAAAGCCGGTGGTGGTGAATGCCTACGCGGTTTATGCGCGGGACATTGATCCGCTTGGTTTCAAGGTGATCGAGATGTCGCAGTTGGTGACGAATGAGGTCGTGGAGGAGACTCGGGAAATTCTGGGGAACCGATCGATGCGGGAGGAGTGGGGAGAGGTGAATTTCGAGCTGGGGAGAAAGTTTTTCTCGTATTCGGTGGCCCGGCGGAAGCTGGCGGGGCGGATCGCGAGCCTGTTCGGCGAGAGCTGAGGGTTTGTCCGCAGATTAAGCAGAGGGACGCAGATTTTTTTCCGAGAATTCGGAGGCGATGATTTCGTCGATGTCGTGGGCGTCGTGCTTTTCGCGGTTCTCGGGGCGGAGCATTCCCTTTTTCAGGAAAGGGAAGGTCGGGCTGGTGGCGAGTTCGCGCCAGTAGTGTTGGGTGGGATTGAGGACGGTGAGGTCGGTGTCCGGTGGGGCAAGGTCGCGGACCGGGAAGGCGGCGGTGGGGGTGACGTCGTTGGCCAGGGCGAGCTGGGAAAGCCCGACTTCGTAGCAACGGACGACGAGGAATTTGTAGGCGTTGGGAAGGTGGCAAAGGGAACGCCAGAACTGGCGGAACCACGGGGCTGACGTGGTGGCGGGGGTCGCGACGAGGAAGTAGGACTGGAGGTGCGGGGCGAGTTCGTGGGAATCGGTCATTCCCCAGAAGGGCTGCCCGGCCATGCGCTCGAAGATCGGCGCGAGCGGGCGGCGGGGGCCGAGAACGCTGTCGTTGGCGAGGATGACGCCTCGTGAGGCGATCGCTTCGGAAGCGGCGGCCAGACCGACTTTCCACGAGCCGAAATCGTAGCCGACGTTGGTGCGGAGGATCGCCAGGTCGGCAGATTGACGGACGCGGGTGAGGTCGCCAGAGGTGGTGACGAAAACGATGGCACTGGCGACGGAGCGCATCGCTTCGAGGTAGGCGAGGGTTGCGTCGGAAATCTGGCCGGTCGCATCGAAGTGCGAAAAGACGGCGACGGGGCGGTGGTCGTCGGCGGGAAATTTGGCGTGACCTTCGGCGCGGATGACGCGGGCGGAGGGTTGGGCGAAGGCGATACGAATCCGGTCGCGAGTGGTCTCGACGGCTGCACGGGTGGGGGTGGCTCCTTTGCGAAGGTAGCGCGCGTGGAGAGCGGCGCGGAGGGTCACGGGAGAACTCCTGGAAGTTTAGGTCCAGGAGTTGAGAGGAATAGAGCTGACCATTTCACCGCCTCTGAGTCTCAGCTCATTCGTCGAAGTGGCCGAGGACGCCATTCCGCTCGAGGCGTTTCCGAAGGGTCGCGCGGGTGATGCCCAAGAGCTTGGCGGCCTGCACTTGGTTGTTCTGGGTTCGCGTCATCGCCTTGAGAGTGAATTCACGTTCGAGCCACGGCAGGAGTTGGATCGCGTCGTCGGTGGAGGCGGCGTCGAAAAGGAGATCGATCGCGCTGTCGATGCTCGGCGGCGGGGGCGGGGGAGCGGCGGGCTGGCTGGGGGTGGTCGGTTGGGTCGGCTGGGCGGCGGCGCGGCGTGGGGCTTGAGCTTGTTGAGTGCGGTCGGATTGAAGCGGATCGGCGGCGTCGGAGGCGAGGCCGAGCGGGATGTCCTTCGGGAGAAGGACGTCGGTGGTGGCGAGGACGCAGGCGCGCTGGATGGTGTTCTCGAGTTCGCGCACGTTGCCGGGCCACGGGTAGGCCTCGAGGACCCGGACGGCTTCTTCGGAAAGTTGGAGGAGGGGGCGGTGACGTTGGTTGGCCGCTTTCTGGAGGAAGTATTCGGCGAGAAGCTGGATGTCTTCGATGCGGGACCGGAGTGGCGGGAGGTGAATCCGGACGACGTTCAGCCGGTAGAAAAGATCTTCGCGGAAGCTTTTGGCGTTGACCTCTTCTTCGAGCTTTTTGTTGGTTGCGCAGACGATGCGGACGTTGGTGTGGATGGTCTCGTTGCCACCGACGCGGGAGAATTCACCTTCTTGAAGGACGCGGAGAAGTTTGGACTGAACGGTGAGGGGCATCTCGCCGACTTCGTCGAGGAAGAGGGTGCCGTTGTCGGCTTGTTCGAAGCGGCCGATGCGTTGGCTGTGCGCGCCGGTGAAGGCGCCGCGCTCGTGGCCGAAAAGCTCGGATTCGAGAAGGTTCTCGGGGATTGCGGCGCAGTTGATGGCGAGGAAGGCGCGGGAACTGCGGGCACTGTAGTGGTGAATGGCGCGGGCGACGAGTTCCTTGCCGGATCCAGATTCGCCGGTGATCATGACGGGTGCCTCGGAGCCGGCGACGCGACCGATCATCTTGAAGACCTGCTGCATGGCGTCGGATTTACCGACGATGTCTTCCTTGTGCTCCTCGACGGTGAGCAGGGGTTTGAAGGGGGTGGAGGCGCGGAGGTCGGCGCGTTCCTTGAGCGCGGAGTCGACGACCATTTTGAGCGTGAACGGGAGTTGCTCTTTGCGGACGAAGTCGAAGGCTCCGAGTTTCATCGACTCGATGACGCCCTGCGTGGTGCCGAGCGCGCTGGTGATGATGACCATGGCGTTCGGCGAGTCTTTGCGGATGCGCGCGAGGAATTCCAATCCGCTGGACGGATGGAGGTGGAGCTCGGCGAGAACGAGGTCGGGGTTCTCGATCTGGAACGTCTTGAAAGCGGTGTCGCTGGCGGTGTCGGTGAGAACGCGAACGTGTTCGTTCTCGAGCTGACCTTTCATCCAGGCGAGGAAGTCGGGGTCGCGGTCGACGATGAGGATGGTGCTTTGACGGGACATTCTAAAAGGTGAGGGAGAGGTCGATGGGTGAGTGCGGGACGGTTGGGTTCTGGGACTGAGGAGGGGGAGATCAGATACCGCCGAAGCGGCGGTGGCGCTGCGCGTAGTCGGTGATCGCGGCGAAGAGATCGGCTTTGGCGAAATCCGGCCAGAGCTTGGGAGTGACGTGGATCTCGGTGTAGCTGAGCTGCCAGAGGAGAAAATTGGAAAGGCGGAGTTCGCCAGAGGTGCGGATCAGGAGATCGGGGTCGGGGATGTCCTTGGTGTAGAGGCGTTCGGCGATGAGTTCGGGCGTGATCCCGGATTCGGTCAGTTGGCCTTCCGTGGCGTCGCGGACGAGGGATCGGACGGCATCGACGAGTTCGGTTCGACCGCTGTAACTGAGGGCGAGCGTGAGGGTGAGCTGAGAATTTCCGGAGGTGGCTTCAATGGCGCGGTTCAGGCGCTTCTGACAGGAAGCTGGGAGGTCTTCCAAGCGACCGATCGCCTGCAAACGAACGCCTTTTTCCACCATTTCCGCCGTTTTGTCGTCGAGAAAGCGGTCGAGAAGCCGCATGAGAGCACTAACTTCGGCGGCTGGGCGCTTCCAGTTTTCGGAGGAAAAAGCGTAGAGGGTAAGGAATTCGACCCCCGCGTCGCGACATCCTTCGACGCATTCGCCAACGGCTTGCGAGCCCTGATGGTGCCCTTGGATGCGCGGAAGACCACGTGATCGCGCCCAACGCCCGTTGCCATCCATGATGACGGCGACGTGGCGGGGGACGTTTTCGAACGGAGGGGTGGCCGGGGCGGTCTCCGTGGGCTCGAGGGAAGGCAGAACCATTCGGGCTGTTATTTTTTGGGCAGCAGAGTTGAGTTGTCGCGAGGGTGTCGCGAATTGCGCACGTTGGAACCGGATACCTGACGATACAAGTGATTTCTTAGGGTGTTTGACGAAATGATGGAGCGGGGAGTAGTGGTGTGGAGGTGAAGAAGGATGGTTTGGTGTCGAAGGTGGTGGCGTATTTCTGGCGGGCCACGCTCCTGCGATGCCCGGTGTGCGGGATTTCGCCGATGTTTCCGAAGCTGACGAGCGTGCGCCGATTGTCGGACTATTTTGCGCCGCTGGATGGGTGTCCGCGATGTGGATACGCTTACGAGCGCGAGCCGGGGTATTTCCTGATGTCGATCTGGGCGATCAATTACGGGGCGGGGAGCGCGCTCGGAATCGTGATTTATCTGATTTTACTGCTGAACTTCAAACTGAGTTTGGCGGCGGAGTTGGCGTGGGTGTTGATTCCGGTTTGCATTTTCAACGTCGTGTTTGCGCGGCATTCGAAATCGTATTTCATCGCGTTCGATCACCTGTGCGATCCGCATCGGCGGGAGGGAGGGGACGACGGTGGAAATCGTCCGACCGATCCGCCGAAAGTGCCGACGCCGACACCGGACCGCGCACCGACTCCCGAGCCGGAAGAGACGGCGGGTGTCCGATGACTCGCCGTTGGTTTCTTTTGATCGCAGCCTGCTTGTTGGTGGGTTGCGGGGAGGCTGGCGGGCCGCTGGACGAACTCGGCGAGGCGGCGGAAGGGGTCGAGATCGTGGGGCCGCGGGGAGAGTTGAAGGTGGGTCTGCCCGGGGCGCGGGATCGCGTGCAGGTGGTCGAGTTGACGGATGGGTCGGTCGGTTACGTGCTGACGCGTCTGGGGTCGGGGCGGAATCGGCTACTGACGGCGGACGAGTTCTCGAGGTTTCTCTACGAGAGCCGGACTCGGACGGGTTGGGTCGAGCGGGTCTTTAACATCACGAGCCCAGTGGGGATAATCTGGGTTTCGCTGGGGCTGCTGGGGCAGGTGTTATTCACGGGTCGGATGCTGGTGCAATGGGCGGCGAGCGAGCGCTCGAAACGCTCGGTGGTGCCGGTGGCGTTCTGGTGGATGAGTCTGATCGGGGCGTCGATGCTGCTGGTTTACTTCATCTGGCGCCGGGACGTCGTCGGCGTGCTGGGGCAGGCGACGGGGTGGGGGATCTACATTCGTAACTTGGTGTTGATCCACCGGGCGAAGGCGTAGGACTGGAAGTCGGACCCGGGTGGGTGGGTGGATTCGGGCGGCTGGGTTCCGGGAGACGCGCGTCGGTTTTGAATTGGGGTAGCGGCTCAGTTGGCGGCTCCGATTTGGAAGGTCTCGAGGAATTTCTTTTCGGACTCGACGTTGCCGATGAGAACGATGTGGGCGTCGTCGGCGAGGACGACGTCCGGCGTGGGGTTGACGTGATTGCCTTCGGCGTCGGCGATCGTGATGACGCTACAGTTGGTGCGCTCGCGGATGCCGGAGTCGGCGAGAGTTTTGCCGGCGAGGCCGGGAGGAACGGCAACTCGGAAAACGTCGAGACCCTCGGCGAGCATGAGGATGTCGGAATTTTTCAGGACGTTGAGAATGCTGTTCGCGCCCATGGAGGCGTAGGACATGACGAAATCGGCCCCAGCCCGGTGCATGGTCGAGATGTTCCGTTCGAAGGTGGCACGGGTGATGATCTGGATGTCGGGTCGAAGGCGTCGGCAGTAGATGGTGAGGTAGGTGTTCACGTCGTCTTCGTGAGGCGTGATGACGACGGCGGGTGCCTCCATGATGCCGGCGCGGGTGAGGACTTCGAGGGAGGCGGCGTCGCCGTGGACGTAGTGTTCGGTGTCGCGAATGCGCTCGGGAAGGGTTTCGATGATCCGGTAGTCGGCGCCGCGGCGTTTGAGAGCGGCACCGGTGGCGCGCCCGGATCGGCCGCCGCCGATGATGACGACGGGGGCTTCGGAGACGTGGTAGATGCAAAAGAGTTCGTCGTATTTCTGAAATTGCTCGCGCGATCCGGCGAGGATGAGAACGGTGTTTTCCTGAATGGTGGTGGTGGGCTTCGGCGGAACGAAGGTGCCTCGTTCCCAGATGCCGGCGATGGTAACGCCGAGATTTTCGCGAAGTTTACAGTCCGCGATCGGCTTGCCGACGAGCGGGGTGCCGGCGGCCGTGGCCTCGGCGATGAGGAGATCGTCGAAGGTTCCGATGACGTGGGAGAGCGCGTCGCCGCCGATGATGCGACGGGCGAGGGATTGCCCCATCATTTCTCCGAGTTGAAGGACGTTGGTGCTGCCCGCGAGTTGAAGGACGTCGACGGACTCCGCGCTGTTGGCGGTGGTGAGGATGGGGACGGTGGCGGAGAGTTCGCGGACGGTGAAGGCTACGTTGGTGTTGACCGGATCAGTCGAGGTGGCGGCAACGAGCGCGGCGCGTTCGACCCCACAGCGGCGGTAGGTGTCGGGATCGTCGAGGTCGCCGACGACGACGTGAACCCGCTCGTCGTGAAGGCGGAGGGCGTCTTCGATGTCGGGAACGATGAGGGCGTAGGGAAAGCCGAACTGCTTGAGTCGCGGGACGAGGGCTTCGGTGACGGGGTCGAAGTGACTGAGGAGGACGTGACCGGTGAGCGAGGCGGGCAGCTCGCGCGGGGCGCGCTTCGATTCCTGAAGCTTCATCCACGGGGCGTAGAAGAATTCGATGAAGGTAAACGGAAGGAGGACGAGGAGGAAAATCATGCCCGAGAGCAGCACGATAATGGAGAACATCCGCCCGAGATCGGAGGTGAAGGTGATGTCGCCGAATCCAAGCGTGGACATGACGGTGAGGGTCCAATAGAAGCCGGTGACCCAGGTGAAATGCTGGCCTTCGGAGTCCATGATCAGGTGGAAAATGATCGAGTAAGCCGTGACGAGCCCGAGCAGAATGCCGAGGAAGCGGGCGAGCTGGGTGAGGTTGCGCCGCCCGGCTCGATTGTGGACGGCGTAGGTGACGAGGGTGGCGACGAATTTCATGCCGGGCGCGGGGAGTGTCGGGGGTAGCGAATTAAGTGTTAAGTTTTTTGTCGCGGGGGTCGGGCGAGATTCTTTAACTTCCTCGGCTCGTTCGATGACTGTGGCCAACGATTCTTTGATCTATCTCGACAACAATGCAACCACGCGGGTGGATCCCGAGGTGGTCGACGCGATGCTGCCGTGGCTGCGGGAGGAATACGGAAACCCCTCGAGTGCCTATCGGCTTGGGCAGCGGGCGAAGGATGCCGTCGAGCTGGCGCGGGGTCAGGTGGCGGATTTGGTGGGTTGCGAGGCTCGGGAGATTCTCTTTACGAGTTGCGGCACGGAATCCACGAACGCGGCGATTTTGTCAGCCGTGGCGCGCGATCCCGATTGTCGACACGTCGTGACCTCGGCGGTCGAACACAGCGCGACGGTAAAACTCTGCGAACACCTGACGCGGAGAGGATACGAGGTGACGTGGTTGCCGGTGTCGCCGGACGGGACGCTGGACCTCGATGGGCTGGCTAAGTCGATTCGGCCCGAGACGGCGGTGGTCAGTCTGCTTTGGGCGAACAACGAGACCGGGGTGCTGTTTCCGGTCGAGCGGGTGGCGGAGATCTGCCGGGAGAAAAAGGTGCTGTTTCACTGCGACGCGGTGCAGGCAGTCGGCAAGGTGCCGGTCAAGTTGGGTGAGTCGGGCATTCACCTCGCGTCGATCTCGGGGCACAAGCTGCACTGTCCGAAAGGGGTCGGGGCGCTTTACCTTGATCGCAAGGTGCGCTTTGCGCCGATGTTGCGCGGGAGTCAGGAAGAAGGGCGGCGGGGCGGAACTCAGAACGTGGCTTCGATCGTGGCGATGGGGGCGGCGGCGGAGGTCGCCGCGCGGGAATTGGCGGACGAGCAAACGCGGGTGCGCGCGATGCGGGATCGGTTTGAGACGACGATTTTGTCGGAGGTGGAAAGCGTGACGGTGAACGGTGACCGCGAAGCTCGCCTCCCGAATACGTCGAATCTGGCGTTTGACGGGATCGAAGCCGAGGGGGCACTGATGTTATTGGACGACGCGGGGATCTGCTGCTCCGCCGGAAGTGCGTGCACGACGGGGTCGGTGACGCCGTCTCACGTGTTGAAGGCCATGGGAGCGTCGGATCGGCGGGCGAGGTCGAGTCTGCGATTTTCGTTCGGGCGTTTCAACACCGACGAGGACGTCGAGGCGGCCCTACGGATCGTGCCGGAGGTCGTGGGGAAATTGCGCCGAATCGCACCGGCGGGTGCGGGTCCGGTTCTGGTGTCGTAGGGAAGGTCGAGACCGGGGGTTGCGCTGTCGGGGCCGGAGCAAAACCGGAAAGAGACGGAGCAAAACCGGAATAGGAGACGGTTCAAAACCGGACTGGGGTGTTGGAAACAGCGCGGGAAGCGCCTCGGAGGAGGCCGGAGCGTAGCGGAGGCCGACGGAGAGGCGCTTCCCGCGCTGGCGCGCTTGGTGGGTGGATGGCGTTCGAGAACCCTTCGTAGCAGAAGGCAGCTTTGCTTTCTTGGGCGTCTGGCTTGGATGATGATCCCGCGATGAAAAAAAGCAGTTAGCCCACCGTCATCCCGCCGGATTCGTTCGACGCACGCTCGAAGACTTCAACGCAGGCACCCTCGACGCGGTCACGGCAGCTGCGCATCTGGGAGTGAGCCGCTCCCGGCTCTACGAAATGCGCGGAGTCTTCCTGTCGGAGCGCGCCAACTACGGGCCGAAGACCAGCGGGGGAGACCGATTGGGGGACTGGCCAGCCAAGACGCGATGCCTGCTCGAGGAGTTCCTTCCCCTTCAAAATCCGCCCAACTACCAGCTCGTTGCCGACGAACTCGAGCGCCTCTGCGGGTTTCGCCGGGCGCGCTCCACGGTCGAGGCCCACGTCAAAGCGCACTACGCGCATCTGGTGCCCGCTGCGGCCCGCAAACCCCGGGTTTACCGACGCTTCCGCCGCGAGCACATCGGAGAGCTTTGGCAACACGACAGCTCCATCCACCAGTGGTGGCCGGCCAGTTCCAAGCAGACCCTCCTACTCACCGTGGACGACGCCTCCGGACTCAATCTGGCGGGCCGTTTCGTCGGATCGGACACCACTTGGAATCACTTCGAGCACTTCCGCGAAGCCTTCACCCGCTGGGGGCTTCCCGAGATCCTCTACACCGACGGCCTGAGCCTCTTCGGACCGAGTTCCACCGACGACCATAGCGATCCCAAAAGCGAGTTCCAACGAGCCATGCTGGGACTGGGTTCCGCCCACCTCGTGGCTCCCACCCCTCAGGCCAAGGGCAAGATCGAGCGGCGCTTTGGCACCTTCCAGCGACGCCTGGTCGCCTTGCTCGCACACGCCCGCGCCACAACTTGGGCGCAAGCCGACGCCATCCTCCAGATGGAGATCGAGCGACAGAACCTCAAGCTCAACCGCTCGTCCGGCAAAATTCCCCTCGAAGTCTGGGAAATCCAGTCACTCCGTGGCCGCGGTCGCCTGCGTCCTTCTCCGCCTCCCGCCCTACTCGATCTGCACCTCTCACTCCGCCTCTCCCGACGCGTGAACAACGACCACACCGTCGATTTTGAAGGCCGTAACTACGAGATCTCATCCACCCTCCGCAAGCGCATCACCATCGTCCATCATCCGTCCCGTCAATTTTGGGTCGTCGAGAATCCCCCAAAAGACGTGTGGCCCTCTATTTTAGCCCACTACAGCCTCTGAACACCTGTCCGGTTTTGCTCCGGCAAGAAATCCGGTTTTGCTCCGTCGCCGACAAGACCGGGGGTTGCGCTTGCAATTTTTGGGGCGGGGCGTGATAGTCCGCGACTCTTTCGCACCGGTAGCTCAATTGGATAGAGCGCAGCCCTCCGAAGGCTGAGGTTGTGGGTTCGACCCCCGCCCGGTGCAGATTTGCCGACGGGCTGATGGCGAAATTCCATTAAGCGGAGCGATCGCTTTGGGGTGCTTAGTCTTTGAACTCTGAGTTCAGCCATTTCAGCGGGAAGCGGTCACCGGGGCAGTCGGTTGGCTTGGGATTGATCTGCTTGTGGCCGCGGACGATGATGTCTTTGCCGCCGGATTTTCCGCAGCGTTTACGGAGGTATTCGATGAGTTCGTCGAGGGCGGCGATTTGGACCTTGGTGGGGAGGTCGCGGTTGAGATCGCCGACCAGGCAGATGCCGATGGAGATGTTGTTGAGGTAATCGCTGGCGACGTGACCGCCGTTGATTTGTCGGACCCAGCGATTGCCGATTTCGATTTCGCCGTTGCCGGACGAGGTGCCGTTGCCGACGACGAAGTGGTAGGCCATGCCGTTCCGCATCTTGCGGACGTTCTTGTGGTAGTTGTCGAAGGCCTTGGCGTTGCCTTGGCGGGTGCCGCTGTTGTGAACGATGATGTATTTCCACCGGCCCTTCTTGACCTTGGCGTCGTCGATGGAACTACGAACGGATTCACTCAGGTATTCGTATTTCGGCCCGCGTCCGAACCAGAGGAAGCCCCCCTTTTTCTTCGGCGGGGGGGCGAGGCCCGCTTCGTCGGACTTTCCGGATTTCTCGACGACGATTGGTGCGTCGGAATCGTCCTTGGCGTCTTTTTTCGGGGTCGATTTCGGCTTGGGCGTCGGCTCGGGTGTGGGGGCTGGCGTCGGCTCCGGGGTCGGTTCGGGAGGGGGGGGGGATCTGGGTGTTGACTTCGGCTCGGCGGTTGGCTTCGGAGTTGCGGTCGCTTTTGGCGTGGGAGTTGGGTCGGCTTTTTTGACCGGGGTGGGCGTCGTGCGGGGTGGGGGAGGAGTTGGGGTCGGGGTCGGGGTTGGCCTGGGGGTGGACGTGGGGCGGGCAACGGGCGTGGGCCTTGGCCGGGGGGTGGACGACGGCCGGGGGACGGCTCGCATGTCCTCGCGGGCCTTGAGAAAGAGGGCGCGTTTTTCGGCTTCACTCAGCTGCGACAAGCCGCGGGGCGCGAGGACGCAGACCGCCAGGAAAAAGACGAGGACGGCGGACAGGGCTTTACGCACCGGCGGAGGCTAGCAGATCTGCGTGAGCGATCAAGCGGGCTGGGGGTTGATTTTCACGGGCAGTCGGGCGAGGGTCGCACCCGTGAAAATGAAGACATGGTTTTGCGCGGGAATGCTGGCGATGGTGCTGATGGCGACGCTCGGGGCGCAGGCGGCGATCCAGGATGGCGGAGGTCTGAAGGCGAAGGCGGAGGCACTGGTCATTCCCGAAATTCACTTCCGAGAAACTTCGTTGTCTTCGGCGGTGGAGTATTTGCGCCAGCTGTCGGCGAAGGAGCCGGACGGGCAGGGGGCTTTCAACTTCGTCGAATTGTATCCGCAGGAATACGGGGAAGATACGTTGGTGACGATGTCGTTGAACAACATCCCGCTCGCGGCGGCTTTGAAGTATCTGAGCGAAAGCGCGGGACTCGAGGTCGAGTATCAGCAATACGCGGTCGTCTTGAAGAAAGCGGCGGTCGTGGGCGCGGCCCCTCAGTAGCGGACGCGCACGAGTGTGAGGCCGTCGGGCGGAGCGACCTTCGACGACTTGGGACGGGTGGGGTGGAGGAGGAAATCCTCGAGCCAATCGATGGATTCGCGGCCACGGGCTACGCGGAGCGCGGAGGCGGTGAGAATACGGATCATTTTGTAGAGAAATCCGGTGCCGGCGTAGGTGATGCGGATGGAGTTTGGCGTGTGGTTCAAGCGAACGGAATGAATCTCGCGGACGGTGTTTAAGACCGGGGTGCTGCGATTGGCGGCGAGGGCTCGGAAGTCGTGTCGGCCTTCGTAGAGCGAGAGGGCGCGGCGAAAGGTGTCGAGGTCGATGGGGGCGGTGACGTGCCAGACTCGCTGGTGGAGATGGGGCGGGAGAATGTCGCGGGTGAAGATGTCGTAGCGGTAAATTTTGCCGAGGGCGGAGAAGCGGGCGTGGAAATTCGAGGGAGCGCGACGGACGGAGTTAATGCGGATGGTGGGAGGAAGATTGGCGTTGAGGGCTCGGCACCAATGTTTCGGGTCGAGGGCGGGTCGATCGATGTCGACGTGAGCGACCTGGCCGTGGGCGTGAACTCCGGCGTCGGTGCGACCTGCGCCGTGAAGGGTGGCAGGGGTCTGCGTGATCTTTTCGAAGGCGGCTTCGATCCGCGCCTGGATGGTGTCGGCGGCGGACTGGCGCTGCCAACCGGCGAAGGGTGCGCCGTCGTAGGCGATGGAAAGTCGGAGGCGCACTTCTGGGGACGGTCGATCAGAGGTCGGGGAGGGGGGGGAGCCCGGCCTGGGAATCGAGGTGAGTCTGGAGGATAATCTGAGCGGCAGCCTGGTCGATGACGGCGCGCTGTTGGTGGGCTTTGCGACCGGACTCGCGGAGGTTGCGTTGGGCGGCGACGGTCGAGAGGCGTTCGTCGGAAGTGACGACTTTGCAGCGGATCGAGGAACGGAGTTTCTCGACGAAGGCGGTGACTTTCTCGGCGGCAGGCCCGTGGGAACCGTCCATGTTGCGAGGAAGTCCGACGACGATGGTGCCGACATTCTGGCTGTCGACGATCTCGCGGATCCGGCGAATCGGGCTGGTCTTCTTGACGTCGATGGTCTCGAGGGGATGCGCGAGGAAATTGAGTTCGTCACTGAGAGCGAGCCCGACGCGGGCGTCACCGTGATCGACTCCAAGCGTGCGTTGTGCTGTCATTTGCAGTTGAAAATGACACAGGTGGCTCCTAGCTTCCAAGCTATGTCGTTCCCGATCTCGAAGTTTGGTCAAAACCTGCCGGTGTCCGGTGTGGTTGCGTTTTCTCAAGCCGCCGTGGGTCTCGGAATCGGTCTTCTCGTCGCTGACAAAATGGGACTGGTTTCGCGTCAACGGGCCGCTATCGCGCTGATCGGTGCGGGTTCGGCGGCGGTGCTGCCGTTTGCGGCTGGGGTCATCACGCGGATCAAGAATCGTCCGGATTCCTGGGGCGGAATGCAGCAACGTTTGAATTCCATCCGTCGTGACGAAGGATACCGCGGGTCGGAAGATTTGTTCTGATTCGATTGAGTTCCGCAGGGGATTCCGGGGCTGACGGGAGTGGTCGGCCAATCGTGTTAGCGTCGCGCTCGCCGAGGCGCCGGGAGCTTTTGGCGGACGCGGGGATCGGAGTGGAATGCGAGCCGGCGGACGTTGCGGAGGCGACGGAGATCGATGGAACACCGCGGGAATTAGCGGTTTTCAACGCGGAGCTGAAGGCGAGGGCGGTGGTGGCGGCGCGTCGCGACGCTGTCGTGATCGGTGCCGACACGATCGTCGTCCTCGAAGGGGAAATTTTCGGAAAGCCGGTGGATTTCGGTGACGCGCAGCGCATGCTGGGGCGGTTGGCGGGGCGGACGCACGAGGTGATCACGGGAGTGTGCGTGATCGACGGGGCGACCGCCAAGCGGGCGTTGTTTGCGGAATCGACGTTCGTCCGTTTTCGGCCTCTGAACGGTGAGATGATCGAGCGGTATCTGGATCGGATCGAGCCGTTGGACAAGGCCGGGGCTTACGCCGCCCAGGACGATCGGGGTGAAGTGATCGAGGCGGTCGAGGGGGCGTTTGACAACGTGATCGGGTTGCCAGTGGAGCGGGTTCGGGCGGCGCTCGCCAGCCTCGGAGCGTAGGAAATCCTCAGCTCAGCCTTCGTCGCGGACTTCGGCGCGGTCTTCGAAGCGGGTGAATTCTTTGAGGAAGCTGAGGGGGACCTCGCCGACGGGGCCGTTTCGTTGCTTGGCGATGATGAGTTCGGCCTCGCCGGCTTTCTCGGCCTTAGCCTCTTCGTCGTCCTCGTAGATTTCCGAGCGAACGAGGAGTCCGACGATGTCGGCGTCTTGCTCGATGGAGCCGGATTCACGAAGGTCGCTGAGGCGCGGCTTGCCTTTGGAAGCGCCGGTGCGGCTTTCGGGATTACGATTGAGCTGAGCGAGGACGATGACCGGGATGTCGAGTTCCTTGGCGAGGGCTTTCACGCCGGAGGAGATCTCCGCAATTTCGATCTGTCGATTCTCCTGCGCGCGTTTCGAGCTGGATCGCAGGAGCTGGAGATAGTCGATGACGATGAGCTCGATCCCGTGTTGCGAACTCATGCGGCGCGCTTTGGCGCGGAGCTCGAGAATGGTGATGCCGGGGGTGTCGTCGATGAAGATGCGGCTTTCGACGAGAGATTTGGCGGCGTTGTAGATTTTGGTGGAGTCGGCCTGGGAGAGAAAACCGTCGCGAATGCGCTGAAGATTGACGCGCGCGCAGGAGCAGAGGAGTCGCTGAACGAGCTGGCTGCTGGACATTTCCAGGCTGAACACGCCGACCGCCTTGCCGAGATTCACGGCGACGTGCTCGGCGATGTTCATCGAGAAGGCCGTCTTACCCATGGACGGACGGGCGGCAACGACGAACATTTCGGCGCCGCGCATGCCGCCGGTCATCTGGTCGAGCCCTTTGAACCCGGTCGAGAGCCCGGTGAGGCCGCCCTTGTTTTTGTAGAGGTCCTCGATCTCTGAAATGGCCGACATGACCATGGCCTTCATCTCGGGGAGGGTGCCTTTGTAACGGTCTTCGCCGATGGCCATGACGCTCTTCTCGACTTCGTCGAGGAGGACCTGCACTTCGCCCTGCTCGTCGTAGCAGCGGCTGGCATACTCCGTGCAGGTCGTAATCATCGAGCGGAGGAGGAACTTCTCGCGGACGATCTCGAGGTAGTAGGTCGCGTTAGCGGCGGTAGGGACGAAGGTGAAGAGCTCCGAGATGGTGGCCGGACCACCGATGCCCTCGAGCTTGCCGCGGTCTTCGAGAATTTGGTTCAGCGTGATGAAATCGACGGGACGTGAGTCGTTCCAAAGCTCCAGCATGACCTCATAGACGGTCTGGTGTGCGGGATTGTAAAAATGGTTGGGACTGATGCGTTCGACGCATTCGCCCATCACGGCGTTCGGCGAAAGGAGGGCTGAGCAGAGGAGGCCCTTCTCGGCGTCGAGGCTCTGGGGAAGCGTGCGATGGAGATCAGGAAGGTAGCTTCCTGACTTGCCGCCGAGCGATGGCGCAATCCCGGGCTGAGCGGCCGGATGCGGGGCGGGCATGGGAAAAGTGTCCGAGGGAGCGAGCGAGTGGCTCGCGCTATCGAAGATTAATCCTCGTAGTCGTCTTCCGGCTTCTCGGTGGGCTCGATCTGATTCGCAGTCACCTTGACCTTGAGCTTGGCGGTGACGTCGGGGTGGAGCTTCACGGGGACTTCGTGGTCGCCGGATTCCTTGATGCCCTTGTCGAGAACGACTGCGTGGCGGGGGAGTTTGACGTTCTGGAGCTCGGTCTCGACCTTGTCGGTGAGATCCTTGGCGGTGATGGACCCGAAGGCCTTGCCGCCTGCGCCGGTGTCGAGCGTGAGATTGAGGCGGAGCTTGTTGATGCGGGAAGCGAGTTCTTCGGCTTCGTTCAACTCGCGGCCTTCCCGTTCGGCACGCTTGGCCTTCAGGTGATTAATGGCGCGCATCGAGCCGGCGTTGGCTTCGAGCGCTTTCCCGGTGGGAATGAGAAAATTGCGAGCGTAGCCGCGGCGGACTTTGACGATGTCGGCTTCGGCGCCGAGCGGAGAAAGGTTTTCAGTCAGGATAACTTCGGTGGTGGCCATGGCGTGCGTGGTTTGTGGGAGGGGAGAAGGTAGGGACCGGTCGGGTGTTGTCAAGATTCTTCAATCGTGGACGAATCTTCCTGATGAGGGTGCAGTAGCCGCCGAGAAAACGGCGCTTGAAGGATCGCGGGTGCGCGGGTGTCAGCGAGATCGCTGGGACTGCATCAGCTCGTTTTGGAGCCGATGGTGCTTCACGCCGGGGTCTTCGTTGATGACGAGGTAGGTGTAGGCGAGAATGCCGAGTGCGGTGACGATCCCGCAGACGACGATGACGGCCATCAGAACGGAACGCATGCGTTCGCCGACGTCGAACTGGACTTTACGAACTCCGTTGAATTCCGCGGCGGCTGATTCGCGGTAGGGCGCGGGGGCGGTCGGCGTCACCGGGCGGGCGGCGATTTCCGCATGGCGCGAGGGGGAGAGTGCCAGGGAGCGCGACGGATTTGCCCGGGGAATTCCCGCTTTCGGGGAGGAAACCGGTGGAGGTGGCGAAGTGAACGCCGCCTTGGGGGTGGGGTGAGGTTGCGGGCGAGGCGGAGATTGAGTGGGGGGCGAGGCGGGGGTTGATTGCGCGGGTTCCGGCGGTGGAGCGACCGGGACTTTTGGCGGTGGGCTGCCGTTTGCTTCGGGTCGCGTCGGCGGCGGTTCCTTGGCGGGACGGGTGTGGGCGGGTTCGGTCGGTTCTCCAACGACTGCCTCCGCGGGTGGGGGTGAAGGGGCCGGGGGTGGGGGTGGGAGTTCGACCGACGCCTCGACTTCGACGGGATCGGCCATCTCGGTCGGGACGTCGCGGGACGAGAGTGGAACCGGCTCGGCGTCGCGCGAGTCGCGGCGCAGACGACGTTTGGGCGGGAGGCGACGCAATTTGCGTTGGCGGATGGGCTCGACGGCCAGGGTGTGGCGGAAGAGTTCGGAGACGGCGTTCTCGAATTCCGGCGCTCTCGCGATCTCGCGCGGAACCGCGCTCGTGTAGTAGCGCACCGTGTCGCTGGAGCAATCGTAGAAGAAACGCATCGCGAACGCGTCGTCGTCGCGGCGGAGAATCACGGCGAAATAGACTTGGGAGGCCGGGGTGATGGGCCGATCACCAGCGGTGACCTCGGGGAGCCACAGCGACCACATCTCCTCCTCCTGAGAGAACGTGGAAGCGGCTCCTTCAAACGTTTTGAGGAATGCGGCGATGTCTCGTCCCATTCGCGTTTTGTCGGAATGCACCATGAGTTTTGTTTCCTGGGGACAGCATAGGCGTTTCGTCACAATAATCTATCAAGAAGTTTTAAAAATATCCGTCCGCGCGAGCAACCCGCTGCGAAGTCGTTGCCGGTTCTGCAATCTTCTGCGTTAATTCCTGCCATGATGACCTCCGCGACCCATCCCGCTCCCGTGCCGCCAGATTGTCCGGTGCCCCGCCGCCTCGTTGGGCAGAAAGCCATCGTGACCGGTGGAAGCTCCGGGCTGGGTAAGGCGGTGGCCATCGCGCTCGGTCAAGCGGGGGCGGACGTGGTTGTGAATTACGTCGGCAGCGAGGACAAAGCTGATGCGGTGGCGAAGACGATACGGGACGGGGGGAGTCAGGCGTTTTCATGCCAGGCCGACGTCTCGGTCGAGGAAGATGTCGAAGCGATGTTCCAGCGGACCTGTGAGGAATTTGGAACGGTCGACATCCTCGTGAACAACGCGGGCATCCAGGACGATGGACCGTTTGATGAGCTGACGCTGGAGCAATGGCGGAAGGTCATTGACATCAATTTGACCGGCCAATTCCTGTGCGCTCGGGCGGCGGTCAGGGAGTTCAAGCGGCGCGGAGTCGTGAAGGAGGTCTCGTGCGCGGCGGGGAAGATCATCTGCATGAGCTCCGTGCACGAGATCATTCCGTGGGCTGGACACGTCAACTACGCGGCCTCGAAGGGCGGGGTCATGCTCATGATGAAGTCGATCGCGCAGGAAGTGGCGCCGTATCGGATCCGCGTGAATAGCATTGGGCCGGGAGCGATTCAGACGCCGATCAACAAGGAGGTCTGGAGCGATCCGAAGCAATACGAACAATTACTCAAATTAATCCCTTACAATCGGATCGGCGAGCCGGAGGAGATCGGGCGGGCGGCGGTTTATCTGGCCTCGGACGATTCGGATTACGTCCACGGCGTGACGTTGTTCGTCGACGGCGGAATGACGCTTTATCCGGGCTTCGAGACCGGAGGCTAGGAACTGGAGGTCGACGAATGGTCCGCGAGGTCGAAAAGTGAGCCTTGCGACCGATCGCTCGTGAGGCGGCTCCGGGCGAGGGCGAGGTATTGTTCGTCGATCTCGAAGCCGACGAATTTTCCGACGCCTTGACGCTGGGCGGCAATCGCGGCTGACCCGAGGCCGAGAAAGGGGTCGAGCATGGTCGAGCTGGCGTCCGCGCCGTGGAGCCGGATGCAATTCTCGGCTAGCTCGACGGGAAACGTGGCGGGATGCGGACGCTCGTCGGCGCGGCGTTGGATGGTCTGGTAGGGAATGAACCAGTTATTGCCGCGGCAGCGTCGGTCTTCGCCGCCGGTGTGGCCCCATCGATTGACGTTCGATTTGTCCGCGTAGGGAACGCCGACGGCCTTCCGATCAACGGGAACGCTTCCGGATTTCGTGAGGTGGAAGACGAACTCGTGGCAATCGTTGAGGAAGCGCGGGGACTGGATTGGCTTGAAGTGGCCCTTCGACAGAACGCCGTCGTCGGTGTCGATGCTAATGGATTTGATCCAGTGGATGGTGTTCTGGAGGGCGAATCGATCCCGAAGGCGAAGGATGAGTTCGTGGGGGAGCCAGGGATTCGAGGGGGAACTCCCGACGTTGAGAAAAAAGGAGCCTTCGGATTTGAGGACACGATGGAGCTCGTCTGCCCACGCGTCGCACCAGTCGAGGTAATCGCTCCGTTTGTGACCGTCCTGGTAGTGGGAATACTTGATCCCGAGATTATAGGGTGGGGACGTGACGACGAGGTCGATCGAGTCAGCGAGGACCGTGGAGCGAAGCCCCTCGACGCAGTCGCCGAGGTGGAGGTTGATGGATGGGGTGTCGGACGAATTTTTTTCCACGAGACAGGTGTTGGTTGGTTCGGCGAAAGCGAACGGAAGGTTAAGCGGATTAGGTGGGCGGGAAAGGCCGGGAGAAAGGGGACGCGGATATTAAGGACGGGAATGGGAAGGAGCTGGAACCCCGAGGGACGGCATCCCGGAGGGGTGATCGCTGGATCTTCCGTTGACGGTCGCCGTTGCCCAGAAAATCGTGGGTTCGATTCGTGCGGATGCTATCCTGATCGGTGAATGAATCGGAATCTCAATGCCTGGAATCCAGCCGAGACGGTAACGGCGGAAAATGCCCTGGCGTGCTTGGAGGGGGTGTTGAGCGAGGAGGGTTCGACGGAGAGCGCCGTTCGCACTCTGGTCAACGGGGACGAGATTTTTCCGGCTTTGATTGCCGCAGCCGAGGCGGCCGAGCGGACCATCAACTTCGAGACATACATCTACTGGTCGGGAGAGATCTCGCACCGCTTCGCCGAGGTGTTGTCGGCGCGAGCGCGGGCGGGGGTGGAGGTGAACGTCATCGTGGATTGGTATGGCTGCGCGAAGATGGACCAGTCGATCATCGAATCGATGCGCTCGGCGGGAGTGCGAGCAAACGTTTACAATCGTCCGAGGTGGTGGTGTTTTTGGGAAGGGAACCATCGAACTCACCGCAAAATTATGGTCGTCGACGGAAGGGTTGGGTTCACGGGCGGAGTCGGCATCGCGGATTGTTGGTCGGGCGATGCCAACGACGAGACGGAGTGGCGGGACGACCACTTTCGAATGGAGGGGCCGGCGGTGCGTGGGTTGCAGCGGGTCTTCGAGGAGAACTGGCGGGTCGTCGGGGGTGAAGGACTGGAGGGTGACGGGCACTTTCCTGAGCTTGGGGCGGCGGGAGCGGTGGCGGTGCAGGTGTATTCGAGTTCACCGGGTCGGGGGGTGTCCGAGGCTTACGAGGCGAACAGATTGGCGCTCCGATCGGCGAAAAAGAATTTGCGCCTGAACCCTTCTTACTTTGTGCCTGATCCTGAGATGGAAGCGGAACTGATCCGCGCCGTTCAGCGCGGCGTCCGGGTGGAGGTCATCGTGCCCGGGCGGCACATCGATGAGACGGCGGTGCGGCTGGCTTCGCGGGCCCGGTGGGATCGTCTGTTGGAAGGAGGCGTGGAGATCTTCGAGTTCAAGCCAACGATGATCCACCGGAAGGCGGTGATCGTTGATGATTTCTGGTTGATGACGGGGTCGGCGAATTTCGATAACCGATCGTTTCGAATCAATGACGAGGTGAACGTGAACGTGATCGATCACGACGTGGTGGCGAAGTCGATCCGGCTCTTCGAAGCGGACAAGCAGCGTTGTGAACGGATTACCTTAGAGGGTTGGTTGGCGAGACCGTGGACTGAGAAGATCGCGGATTACTTCGCAAATCTTTTTCGAGCTCAGCTGTAGGAAATTCTCGGCGGAGTCAGGGAGGGGTTCCGCGATGATAAGGGTCATGGAACTGGCGGTGTTTCGAAGCCAGCAAGGTCGCCATGCTACGAGCGGCGCTAAATCGAATCTGCGGTCGAGACGTCTTCGGGAAATGGTGTCGGGTCAGCAACAGACGTCGTCAATCGCGTGGTGGAGCGCGTCGACCATGGATTTGAGTTGCTCGGGGGTGGTGCAGAAGGGGGGGATGAGGACGAGGGTGTCGAGGACGGGGCGGGTGAGGAGGCCGTGGTCGCGGGCGCGGGTGCAGACGCGGGCTCCGGTGAGGTCGGTCCACGGGTAGGGTTCGTCGCTTGCTTTGTGGCGGACGAGTTCGATGCCGGTGATGAAGCCGCATTGGCGGATCTCGCGGACGTGGGGGTGGTCGCGGAGGGGAGCAAGGAGAGTGGCGAGGTGGGCGATTTTGGGTTGGAGGTGGGTGAGGGTTTCTTCGTCCCTGAAGATGGCGAGGTTTGCCAGGGCGGCGGCGCAGGCGAGCGGGTTGCCGGTGTAGCTGTGGCCGTAGTAGAGGGTGCGTTGATCGGCGGGCTCGCCGAGGAAGCGTTCGAAGATTGTTTCGGTGGTGAGGGTGGCGGCGAGCGGAAGGTAGCCGCCGGTGAGTCCTTTGGCGAGGCAGAGGAAGTCGGGGATGACGTCCTCTTGCTGACAGGCGAACAGAGTGCCCGTGCGGCCGAAGCCGGTGAGGACTTCGTCGAGAATGAGGAAGACGCCGTGGGTGTCGCACCAATCGCGGATGGTGCGCAGGGTGCCGGGGGGCCAGATCTGAATTCCCGCTGCTCCCTGGACGAGTGGTTCGATGATGACGGCGGAAATCTGGGCGGGATCGGGGATTTGGGTGAGTTCCTCGGCACTGGCCAGCCGGGTGATTGGGAACTGCATGGCGGCGAATCGCCCGTGGAACGTGTCGATGCCGCCGACGCTGGCGGCTCCGGCGGTGTCGCCGTGGTAGGCGTGGTCGAAGGCGATGAAGTGGTGGCGTTCGGGCTCGCCGTTGAGCTGGCGAAATTGAACGGCCATCTTCAGGGCGACTTCGACGGCGGTGGAGCCGTCGTCGGAGAAGAAGGTGCGGGTGAGCGTATCGGGCGGAAAGAGGGCGGTGAGCTTGCGGGCGAGGGTGGCGGCGGGGGCGTTGGTGGCGCCGAGGAAGGAGGTGTGGGCAACGCGATCGAGTTGGTCGCGGATGGCGGCATTGAGGCGGGGGTGGTTGTGGCCGTGGAGGTTGGTCCAGATCGATGAATTCCCGTCGAGGTATTCGCGGCCGCGACTGTCGCGGAGGACGGTGCCGTCTCCGTCGACCAAGACGACCGGCTCGTGGTCGGGGTGGCACCACGCACGCATCTGGGTGAAGGGGTGCCAGGTGTGAGCGCGGTCGGCGGCGACGAGATCGTCGGTGTCGTAGGACGGTTGGGGTGGCATGCGGGGATATTCTGAAAGTTGGTAGTTGTTAGTTGAGAGTTGAGGGGGTTGCAAACTGAGGGTGGAGTCGAGGGAGCGGGGTGTTTAGGGTTGTGGCAGTGAATCCGTTTCTGAAGATCTTTCTGTTCCTTGCAGCGGTGCTCGTCGTGACGGGCTTCATCTCGCCGCCGATCTACTGGGCGGGCATGGCTTTGGCCGACTCGGGTTGGATCCCGGCGGCGGAGAAGTTTCCTTTTTACCGGTATTGGGGGCGGATCGCTCAGATCACTGCGGCGGTCTTCCTGGTTCCGACGGCTTTTTGGCTCAAGATCGGTGGCCTGCGCGACTTGGGGATCGAGCCGAATCACCGGAAGGCGCGCGACGTCGGGGTGGGGCTGGTGGCGGCCATTTTGCCATTGGTCGTGCTGGCGGCTGTCTATCTTTATTACGGCGTCTATAAGGTGCGGGAGGACGCGGGCGTTTCGACGCTGATCCGGATCTTGGGAACGGCGACGGCCGTTTCGATTTTCGAGGAGTTCATTTTCCGGGGCGTGTTGTTGGGGTTGGCGATCCGGTTCATCGGGAAGTGGCCGGGGATTTTGTCGGTCTCGGCGATTTTCGCGCTCGTGCATTTCTTCAAGCCGCGGGGTGTGATCGCGCGGGAGGACGTGGATTGGTTCAGCGGATTTGCGATCCTGGAGTCAGCGTTTTCCAGCGTCGGGAGCGCGGCAATTTTCGGTGGGGGCTGCGTGACGTTGTTCCTGATCGGGATCATCCTTGCCGTGGCGTGTCGGCGAACGCGTTCGCTCTGGCTTCCGATTGGTTTGCACGCGGGTTGGATCCTGGGGCAGCAGTCGTTGAATTTATTCGCGAAGTTCCGGATCAAGCCGCCGGACGCGCACTTGCCGTGGATCGGGCCGAACGTGGTGAGCGGGATGGTACCGACGGGGGTTGTCCCGTTGGTGGCGTTATCGATCACGGCGGGGGTGGTGTTTTGGTATCTGTCGAAATCTCGCTGGGATCGCCCGATCAGCCGCGGCGAATGACGCGTTTCCGACCGTGGCAGACGGCTCTCAGTGGGCTGTTTTTTCCGCCGCACTGCGCGGTGTGTGAGCGGGCGCTCAGTGCGGGGGCATTGATCTGTGCGGGGTGTGCGGCTGGGGTGCGGCGGGTTGAGCTGCCGCGGTGTGGAGTGTGCTCGCATCCGTTTTACGGGGTGGCGGGGGAGATGGAGTGTTCGAATTGTCGTGGCCACGAGTTTTACTTCGATACGGCGGTGTCGGTGATGCGGTGCGTGGGTTCGGTGAGAGATTTGCTCCATCGTTTCAAATACGGGCGGGAACGGTATCTGCGGCGGATCCTGGGAGAGTGGCTGGCTGAGGCGTTGGACGATCCGAGGTTGGCGGACGTGAAGCCGGACGTGTTGGTGCCGGTGCCGCTGCATCCGGCGCGGTTGCGCGAGCGGCAGTTCAATCAGGCGTTCGAGCTCTCCGAGTGGGTCACCCGACTGCGGGGGGTGCCGACGAGGCAGGTGCTGGGGCGGAAGCGATACACGACGACGCAGACGCGGTTCGACCGGGAGCGGCGGATGCAAAACTTGCGCGACGCGTTCGTGCTGCGACAGAATGCCGACGTGACGAACAATCATATCCTGCTGGTGGATGATATCCTGACGACGGGCTCGACGCTCGACGAGTGCGGTCGCGTCCTGCTGGAGGCTGGTGCGGCTTCCGTGAACGCGATCACCGTGGCCCGGGGTTAACTGAATTTGGAATCGTATGGCTATTTTTCGTAAACCCGTTCTCAAGATCCTCGCCCGCAAGAGCCGTGAGATGCCGGAAGGTCTTTGGACCAAATGTCCGTCCTGCGGCGAGGTGATCCACAACCTGGCACTGAAGGAAAATTTAGCCGTGTGCCCGAAGTGCGATCATCACTTCACGATGGGGTGCCGGGATCGGGTGGCGTTGCTGGTCGACGAGGGGAGCTTCAACGAGACGGATGCGGACATGGTTTCGGCTGATCCGTTAAATTTCACGGGGGTGGCGGCTTACTCGGAGCGGCTGAAGACTTATCAGGAGCGCACGGGTCTAACGGACGCGGTGATCACGGGTGAAGCCACGATCGAGGGGGCGCCGGTGGCGTTGGCCGTGATGGATTTTACCTTCCTCGGGGCGTCGATGGGATCGGTGGTGGGTGAGAAGATTACGCGGGCGATCGAGTTGGCGACGGATCGGGAAATGCCGGTGATCGTGGTGTGTGCCTCGGGTGGCGCGCGGATGTATGAGGGGATCTTGAGCCTGATGCAGATGGCGAAAACGAGCGGGGCTTTGGCCCGTCACTCGCGGGCGCGACTGCCTTACATCGCGGTTCTGACGAATCCGACGATGGCGGGGGTGAGTGCCAGCTTCGCTTCGTTGGGCGACGTGATTCTGGCTGAGCCGAAGAGCATGATTGGCTTTGCGGGACCTCGGGTGATCAAGGAGACGACGCACCAGGATCTTCCGGCCGGATTTCAGACCGCCGAATTCCTGGAGAAGCACGGGCTGGTCGATCACATCGTTCCCCGGGCGAAGATGCGCGGACTGGTGGCGCTTTTGATGACCTATCTCATGGCCGCTAAGGAAAAATGACCTACGGCGAATTACTGGACTGGCTGTATTCTTCGCAGCAGTTCGGGATCAAGCTCGGGTTGGAGAACACGCGGAAGCTGCTGGCCGCGGTCGGCGATCCTCAGAAACGATTACAGTTCATTCACGTCGCGGGGACGAACGGTAAGGGATCCGTCTGCGCGATGACGGATGCGGTTTTGCGTCGGAGCGGTCGCCGGACCGGTCTCTTCACGTCGCCACACCTGGTGGATTATCGGGAGAGGGTCCGGGTCGATGGCGAATGGATCAGCGAGGAAGCTGTGGTGGAGGGACTGACGCGGCTTCGGGGAGCGGCAGATGATTTGGCGCAGCCGCCGACTTTTTTCGAGCTGTCGATGGTGCTGGCCGCGCGTTACTTCGCGGAATGCGGGGTTGATGTCGTCGTTTTGGAGACGGGAATGGGGGGGCGGTTGGATTCGACCAACGTCGTGCGACCCTTGGTGAGTGTGATCACTCCGATCGCGATGGATCACACCCGGTGGTTGGGAAATACGATTGCGGAGATCGCCGGTGAGAAGGCGGGGATCATCAAAGCGGGGGTCCCCGTCGTAAGTGCGGCGCAGGACGACGCGGCGGAACGAGTCATCCGCGATCGCGCGGCGGAAATGGTGGCCGAGCTCGAGTTCGTGCCGGGCGAGGTGCCGGAAGATTGGGAGATTGGGTTGACGGGATCGCACCAGCGACGCAACGCCGCGTTGGCGATGGCGGCAATCCGCGCGGCGGGAATCGCGGTGGACGAGTCGGCCCGGCGGCGGGGCTTGGCGGCCGTGGAATGGAGGGGGCGTTTTCAACGGATCGGTAACGTCGTTCTTGACGGAGCGCACAACCTGCAGGGAGCGCGGCAGTTGGTGCAGACGTGGCGGGAGACGTTCGGCGAGGAGAGGGCAGTGGTGATCTTTGGCGCTCTCGCTGACAAGGATCCCGGGGGAATGATCGGTGAGCTGGAGGCGATCGCCTCGGAGTTTATTTTTGTGCCGGTGAAATCGATGCGCAGCGAGGAGCCGGGTGAGTTGGCCAGGCTCACGACGCGCCCGTGCCGGGTGGCGGGGTCGCTGACCGATGGGTTTACGGGTGCGTCTGGTCGGGCGGTTCTGCTGACCGGGTCGTTGTATCTCGTCGGGGAGGCACTGGTCGGGAAGGCGTCAATCCCAGCGTTGCAGTGACTCTTCGTGCAGGTGACGGGGGCGCATTGATCGGGTCACGATGCCGTAGCGCGGACTGAACAGGTAGGCGGCGAGGAAGGCTGCGCCGAGCACCATCACGATCGCCGGTCCCGATGGGATGTTGATCCAGTAGGACACCAGGAGGCCGAGCTGCGCACCGACGACACCGAGTGCCGCGCCGCCCCACGACATCGCCTGGTAGGAGTCGGATAGGAGATACATCGTGGCGGCGGGGAGGATCAGGAGACCGAGCGAAAGGAGGACGCCGACGGCCTGGAGGGAGGCGAGCATCGCGAGGACGATGAGGACGATGAGAATGGTCAGCATGGCGTTGACCGGGATGCCTTGCGTGCGGGCAACGGCGCTCTCGAAGAGCGTGAGCAGGAGCGGGCGCTGGAGGGCGATCAGCGTGGTGAGGATGACGGCGCTGATCGCGAAAGCGGTCCAAATGTCCGCGTCGCCGACCCCGAGAATGTTGCCGAAGAGGAAGCGGTCGAGGTCGATCTTCACGCGGGCGTATTTGATGAGGATGATGCCGAGGGCGAAGGCCATGATGTAGAGGGACGCGATGGCGGTCTCGTCCTTTACCCGGGAGCTGCGGGCGATCAACTGACCGCCGACCGCGACGAAGAGCGCGGCGAGTAGGCCGCCGACGAGTAGGCCGGTGGGCGAGAGGCCGATGAAGATCGCGGCGAGCGCGAGACCCGGAAGTAAGCTGTGCGAGAGCGCGTCGGCCATGAGAGCGAGCCGGCGAAGGACGATGAATGCGCCGAGGAACCCGTTGGTGAATCCGATGAGGAGACACACTAGCATGGCGCGCTGCATGAATTCGTAGCGGAAGGGTTCCAGGAGGAAGTCCATGGTTCAGAGTTGGTCGGTGTGAGCTGGAGTGGCGGCTCCGCCGCAGAGTCAATGGGAGTGGCCGGTGAAGACTTTCGTCTGGAAGGCGGTGTCGACGTTTTCTTCGGTGAAGGCGGTATCGGTCGGGCCGTGGGTGAGGAGTTCGCCGTTCATCAGAATGACGTGGTCGAAGATGTCGGGGACGTCGCTGAGTTCGTGGTGACTGACGATGATGAGTTTGCCGTGGGATCGGAGCTGATGGAGGGCGGTGGTGAAGGCTCGTCGGGCGTTTTTGTCGAGGCCGGTGTAGGGCTCGTCGAGGAGGTAGATGTCGGAGCGCTGCGCCCAGGCTCGGGCGAGGAAGGCGCGTTGTTGCTGGCCGCCGGAGAGCGCGCTGATCTGACGGTCGGCGAGAGACTCGAGGTCCATCACGCGAAGAGATTCCGTGACGATGTCGCGATCGGCGCTCGTGAACCGCCGCCACCAACCGAGCTCGGGGAAGCGTCCCATCTCGACCAGGCCGCGGACGTTGATCGGAAAATCCCAGTCGACCGCTTCGCGCTGGGGGACGTAGGCGAGCGCGCGGCCGTCGATGTGGCCGGAATGATCGGCGTGACCGCGGAATTCGATGGTTCCCGTCTCGTGAGGAAGAAGTCCGGCGATGGCTTTGAGGAGAGTCGTTTTACCCGCACCATTGGGACCGAGGAGGCCAACGCAAGAGCCACAGGCGAGATCGAGGTTGAAATGATGAACCGCTGGGATGCGGTTGAATGAGACTGTGAGGTCGCGGAGGACGAGGTGGTGGCTCACGGGGCGGAGGCGGGGAGCGTGAGCACGTCTTCGAGAGATTCCGCGGCCCAGAACGTTTGCTCGGCGATCGGGTTACCGTCCTCGCTCGCGCGGACCCGGACGGCGTGGGGGCCGGCGTCGGGCCATTTTGCGCTGACGACCAGGTCGGCGCCGGCGGGCGGGATGGTGAGGGTGACGGGTTGGGTCGGGTCGGAAGCAATGGGTTGGCCGACGAGCGTGATCCCAAAATCTTGGGGGGGCGCGGTGACGTCGAGTTGCAGGGAAACTGATCGTTTGACGGCGGGCGTGGGGCTCGCGCCGGCGGATTCCTCGCTGGATGTGGTGGCGGGAGAAGAGGCGACCTGCGCGAGGGGGATGGCTAACGCGATCAGCGCGATGACGACGAGTGCGAGGCGGAGGAGGGGGGAGCCGGTCACTGCAGAGCGTCGACGATCGTTTGAGCGTTGTATCGCATCATTTTCTCGTAGGTGTCGGCTTTTTCCGTGCCCAGACCGTCCGCGTAAAGTGCTCCGCCGATCGTCGCGTCCGTCTCCCGGGTGATTTCGTCGAGGATCTTCGGATTCTCGGTGTTTTCCGGAAAGATGGCGGGAATCTTCTCTGCCCGAATCTGCTCGATTAGCGCGCGGATCTTTTTCGAGGACGGTTGACCGTCGCTGCTGAGTCCGGCTACCGCGTAAATGGTGAACCCGTGATCGCGGGCGAAGTAGCCCAGCGCATCGTGTGACGTCACGAGGACGCGTCGGTCACGCGGAAGGCGGGCGACGGTAAGTTTGATCTCACGAGCCAGCTTTTCGAGGCGGTCCTGGTAGGCACTGGCGTTGTCTCGGTAGCTGTCGGCGTGATCGGGATCGGCTTCGATCAGCGCGTCGCGGATCGCATTTGTGGCGAGGCGGGCGTTCCCGACGCTGTGCCACCAATGGGGATCGACGGTTGCGTCGGGTCCCCCGTGATGGTGATGGTGATGATCGGAGTGATCGAAGTGGTCGTGGGAGGGTTCGACTGCCAGGGGCTCGACGGCATCGCCGACGGTGATGAAGACGGGGTCGTCGCCGACGCTTCGCTCGAGATCCCCGAGGAAGCTCTCGTAGCCCAAGCCGTTTACGAAGATGACACTGGCTTCGGTAAGCGCGCGGATGTCGCTGACGGTGGGTGTGAACGCGTGCGCGTCGGTGTCGGGAGGAATGACGTTAAAGACTTCGACGTGCTCACCTCCGACGTTACGGACGAGGTCGGAGATCACGGGAGTGAGGCTGGCGACCGGGAGTGGGTCGGCGTGACTCGTGACGGGTCGAATGACCGCAACGAGCAGTCCGAGCGCGAGTAAGCTGCGCCGGCTGTTGAAAGAGATTTCCATTCGGGAAGTGACTTACGGTTGTGAATTGAACGGGTGGCTCAGCATTTTGGCAACACCATTTGATCCGGGGTTGAACGGGCGAAAGGGGCAACGGGATCTGCGAGACGGACGTTCGCGAGCCAGAGCCTTCACGTCATCGAGCGAACGTATCGACCGACGGCGTCCTGCCACGGGGCGGGTTTGATCCCGGTGGTATTCGTGAATTTGCTGGTGTCGAGAACGGTGTAGATCGGGCGCTCGGCGACGAAGGCGGCCAGGTCGGAAAGTTTTTGTGGACGCACGGTGGTGGTCTTCAGGCTGGCGCCGATATCGGCGGCGCAGCGCAGGGCGTGCTCGGCATACTCTTGCCAAGTGCACTCTCCGGCGTTGCAGAGGTGGTAGATCCCAGCGGGCGGATCGGATTCGAACAGGGCTTCGATCCAGACGGCGAGATCTTCGGTGTAAGTCGGTGTCGACCACTTGTCGGCGATGGCGGCGACCGTGTTGTCGCCACGGGCGCGGGCGAGGATCATGTCGACGAAGCTCGCGCGGTCGGGTCCGAAGACCCAGGAGACACGGACGATCAGTGCCTTCGGGTCAGCTTGTTGAACGGCTCGCTCGCCGGCGGCCTTGGTGTTGCCGTAAACGCTGACCGGACTAACCGGGACGTCCTCGGTGTAGGGAATGGTTCGCCGACCGTCGAAAACGTAGTCGGTGCTGACGTGAATGAACCGCATGTCCTTGGCGGCACACAGGGAGGCGATGCGAGCGGGCGCGTCGGTGTTGACGGCTTCGGCTTCGCCGGGATCGCTTTCACAAGCGTCGACGTTCGTGAAAGCGGCGCAGTTGATGACGAGGTCGTAGCCACCCTTTCTCAGCGCGGCGTCGAGCGTGCTTCCCTTGGCGAGGTCGACGGTGGGGCGGGCGAGGCTGGTCACGTCGTGCCGGTCGGACCAAGCACGGACGAGGGCGGCACCGAGTCGACCGCGGGAGCCGATGATGGCGATGCGGCGTCGGCTCATTTCTTGAGAAGTGGAAGCCACCAGTCGCGATGATCTCGATACCAATCGATGGTTTCGGAGAGCCCGGTGCGGACTTCGTGGATGGGCTTCCAGCCGAGTTCGTTCCGGATCTTCGACGAGTCGATGGCGTAGCGGCGGTCGTGGCCGAGGCGGTCGGTGACAAATTCGATGAGCGTGGGTGGCTTTCCGAGGTGCTCGAGGATGTGGTGGACGACCTCGAGATTCTCGAGCTCGGCGTCGGCTCCGACGTTGTAAATTTCACCGGGAGTGCCATCGAGCAGGGCGGCGTAAACGGCGCGGCAGTGGTCGTCGACGTGAATCCAGTCGCGAACGTTCAGGCCGTCGCCGTAAACCGGGAGCCGATGCTCGGCGAGGGCGCGGGTGATCATGAGAGGGATCAGTTTTTCGGGAAATTGATACGGGCCGTAGTTGTTGGAACAACGGGTGATGATGACCTCCTGGCCGAACGTGCGGTGAGCGGCAAGGGTGAGCAAATCAGCGCCGGCCTTACTCGCGGAGTAAGGCGAGCTCGGCTCGAGGGGGCTTTTCTCGGTGAAGCGACCGATCTCGCCGAGAGAGCCGTAAACTTCGTCGGTCGAGACTTGGACAAAGCGTTTCACGCCGTGCTCGCGGGCCGCCTCGAGCAGGATCTCGGTGCCGGCGAGGTTGGTGCGGATGAAATTTTCCGGACTGCCGATGCTGCGGTCGACGTGGGTCTCGGCCGCGAAGTTGACGATGGCGAAGTATTTGTGGGCGGAGAGGATGGTGTCCACGGCCTCGCGGTCGGCGATGTCGGCCTGATGAAATTCGTAGCGCGGATCGTCGGCGATGGCGGTGAGGTTTTCCGGGTTGCCCGCGTAGGTGAGGGCGTCCACGTTGGTGACGAACTCGGGTTGATAATGCTCCAGGATAAACCGAACGAAATTACTGCCGATGAACCCGGAGCCGCCGGTGACGAGAAGACGCATGCGGGGGGTTCTAGCAGAGCGGCGACGGCGGAGGCAATGGCGGAGGCGTCGAAAGGCTCTGACGAACGGTGGGCGTGCCAGCGGTGCGGAAATTGTTGTCGCTGGCCGGGTTTTGTCCGATTGACCGAGCGGGATATCGTCGCGATCGCGGAGTATTTAGGCGTCAGCGAAGATGCGTTTATTCAGCACCACACCCGTCTGCGACCGAAGCGGGATGGGTTGGCGTTGCTCGACAAGGAAAACGGGGAGTGCGCGTTTCTGGACGGGATCGATTGCACGATTCAGACGGTGAAGCCGGAGCAATGCCGAGGATTTCCCAACGCGTGGAATTTCGAGGGTTGGCGTGACGTTTGCGAGGCAGTCCTCGTCCGGGGTGACACCTGATCCCGATTGATTCGGAATGGTGATTCTTGAGGGTTGATGGATGATCGCGATTGGATAGCGTCGCGGGAGATGGCCACGCAACTTTCTCCCACTACGTCTCTTTCCAACGGAGCCGACATGCCGCTCATTGGTTTCGGAACCTACAACCTCGGCGACGATCAGACGGTTGAGCGAGCCGTGTCCGACGCGCTGGAAGTTGGCTACCGACACATCGACACGGCGGCATTCTACGAAAACGAGGGAGCGGTCGGTCGGGCGATCAAGGCGAGCGGAATTCCGCGGGACGAAATTTTTCTGACGACGAAGATTTGGACCGACGACATGCGCCGGGGTGAGGACGGCGTGCTGGATGCCTTCGAGCAATCGCTTGATCGCCTCGGGCTAAATTACGTCGATCTTTACCTGACGCACTGGCCAGCTCCGAAGTTTTACGTCAAGGCGTGGCGGACCCTGGAGCAGATCTACGAAGACGGACGGGCTCTCTCGATCGGCGTTAGCAATTGTACCACCCACAACTTGGAGAAGCTTTTTGACGGGGGGACGATCGTGCCGATGGTGAACCAGGTGGAATGCCATCCGCGTCTCGTCCAAGCGGAGCTGGTCGATTTTTGCAGAGACAACGAGATCGTGGTGACGGCGTGGTCGCCGCTGGGCGGTGGAGAGCTTGTCGATTGCGAGGCGGTGAAAGGAATCGCGGAGAAATACGGGAAGTCCGTCGCGCAAGTCATCCTTCGCTGGGATCTCCAGCACGGCGTGGTGGCGATTCCGAAATCCTCGAGCCGTAAGCGGATGGAAGAAAATTTCGACGTCTTTGACTTCAAGCTGACGGCTTCGGAGATGTCGGAGATCGACTCGCTGGACGAGGGAGAACGCTTTGGGCCGGACCCTGAAGATTTCCCGTTCTGAGTCGGGGAACGAACCACGCTGGATCGCGGCCGAGGTGTCGGAATGTCGTTTCGAGCGAGGGTTCGTCCAAGTGTTCGTGAAGCCATGAGCGTGGGATATCCGATATTAGCGGTCGAAGGATTGCGCAAAGAATTCGAGGGGCGTGCGGTGGTCGAGAATTTGACCTTCAGCGTCAGCCCCGGGGAAATCCTTGGGCTGCTGGGGGTCAACGGGGCTGGCAAGACGACCGCGATGAACATGGTGCTCGGGCTGATCGAACCGACGGCCGGATCGATCCACGCATTTGGACTGACGATGCCTCGCGATCGGATCGCGATCTTGCGGAGGGCGAATTTTTGTTCGAGCTACGCCAGCCTGCCATCGAATTTGCTCGTGGAGCAGAATCTCCAGGTTTTCGCGAGGCTTTACGGGGTGAAGAATGCGAGCGAACGGATCGAAGAGTTGCTGAAGCTGCTCGAGATCGGACATTTGAGGAGGCGCGTCACGGGTCACCTCTCGGCGGGGGAATCGACGAGGTTGAGCTTGTGCAAGGCGATGATCAATCGTCCGGAGCTGCTGATGCTCGATGAGCCGACCGCGAGCTTGGATCCGGACATTGCCGACAAAGTGCGGCGGACGCTGCGGGAGGTGCAGCGGACGGAGGGGATGGCGATGCTCTACACGTCCCACAACATGCGCGACATCGAGGAGGTCTGCGATCGAGTGATCTTCATTCATCACGGCAAGGTCATCGCCGAAGGGACGCCGGACGAGGTGGTGCGGGGATCGGCTGATCCGTCGCTGGAGCACATGTTTATCCGGCTCGCGCGGGAGAGCGGGGAGGAGGTGCAGTGAGTTCGTTTGGAGTGATCAGCGGATTGGTGATGCGATACGCGCTGCTTTACACGCGAAGTGCGATTCGGTTGGTCGAGCTGGTGTTTTGGCCGGTCGTGGACCTGTTGGTCTGGGGGTTTTTGACGAAGTTTCTGCAACAGCAGACCACGGGGGATTTTCCGCAGTTCATCACGTTTCTGATCGGCGCGATGATTTTTTGGGACGTGTTGTTCCGGGCGCAGCAGGGCCTCGCGATTTCGTTTCTGGAGGACGTCTGGACACGGAATCTTCTGAACATTTTCGTGGCTCCGGTGCGTCCGTGGGAATATCTGGCCGCGACGTGCACGGTGGGGTTGTTACGAACGGGAATAACCGTGGGCGTGTTGACGGTGTTGGCGGTTCTCGCTTACGCGTTCCAGCTGTGGAGCGTCGGGCTGACGTTGATTCCGTTTTTTGCGAACCTGCTGGTTTTCGGGTGGGCGCTCGGGATGATTTCCGTGGCACTGATCCTCCGATGGGGCCAAGCGGCGGAGTCACTGGCGTGGGCAGTGCCATTTTTGGTTCAGCCGATTTCCGCAGTCTTTTACCCGGTGGACGTCCTGCCGGGCTGGCTGCAACCGATCGCACTGGGATTGCCGTCGACCCACGTCTTTGAAGGGATGCGGACGATCTTGGCGGGTGGAGACACGCCGTGGGCTGGACTGGCTGCGGCCAGTGCGCTGAACGTCGTCTATCTGGCGCTTGCGGCCGGTGTGTTTGGCTGGGTACTCAGGAATGCTCGTCGCACCGGTGGACTGGTGAAAATCGCGACTCACTGATCCCCGGGCTCGTCATCAGCGTCACGCGATCACCCGAATGTTTGATAGGTGGAGTCAGGCACGTAGGAACGCCAATATCCGGTGGGCGGGCCCGAATCCGCGATGGTTTTTCTGACTCGCTCGCGTGGAATACGTGCCGGGCCGCTGGAGACCCGGCGAGAAAAAGGGGAAGCGATCTAAGCACTGAGTTTGGCGAGAAGGTCAGATTTGCTGGTCATTCCAGTCAACTGATCGACCTTCTGCCCACCCTTGAAGATGAGGATGGTCGGGATGGCCTGAACGCGGAATTTCGCAGCCGTCGCCGGGTTGTCGTCGACGTTTAGTTTGCCGACCTTGGCGGTGCCCGCCTTTTCTTCGGCAATTTCGTCGATGATCGGGGCGATCATCTTGCAGGGACCGCACCACGGGGCCCAGAAGTCCACGAGGACGGGGACTTCTGATCCGGAGATTTCGGAATCAAAATTGGAATCGGTGAATTCGACGACGTTTGCGTTGGCCATAATTGAAATTGTTGAACGAGAAGATCGGGGCTTTCGCTCTGGGGAGGTGCGATCGGGAATTGATCGGTGCGGATGTTCTCCGCCGTGGGATCAACCCATCAAAAACCAAACTTGGACCAGGAGGGCGAGGACGGCGGCTACTGCAGCAACGGCACTTAGATTCATATCGGGTTCGTCGGATGTGTCCGCCTCAACGGGGACGGGGGATTTGTCGGTGGTGAATGCTGGAGCGGCTGCGGCTGGGTTCGCCTGCTGTAATCGGACGGTCGCTTGTGGCTTGGGCGCCGAGGCGGGCATCGGAGAGATTTTTGCCGTTTCCTTCTTGGCGGCCGGTTTGACGGCGGCCGGAGTGGGGCCCGCCGACGTGGGCGAGACGGGCTTCATTGGAGTCGGGCTGGCCGGTTTGGGAGCTGCGGCTGGTTTGAGACCGGCAGGTGCGGCCGGCTTCGGCGCGCCACCGGGTGCAGTTGGAGCCGTCGGCGGCTTGGGAGCTGCTGGCTTGAGGCCGGCTGGTGGGGCTGGCGGCTTGGGAGCCGCTGGAGCGGACGGAGGCTTGAGCCCGCTAGGGGGCTTCGGAGCGGAAGGCGCGCTGGGCGCTGAAGGGGGCTGTGGGGCGGAAGGCTCGGGATCGCTCGACTCGGCTGCAGCGGGTTTCGCTGGGACCGGCTTCGGCGGAAGATTGATCATGGCCGACTCGCGTGGGGTGGACGTGGCTGCCTGCCCGTCTTTGCGAGGCGGGAGGACAATGCGGACGGTTTCTTTCTTCGGTTCGCTCATACGATGCGGAGGCTGATGCGGAGGCTCAAGGGTGTTCTACGGTGGGGAAAGTCGAAGGTTGAAAATTGCGGTTCCCCCCTACCCATGTCAATCCTGTAACTGGAGTTTGGGGGTTTTCTCGCTGGCGATCGCTGCTGTTTTCCGCCGGGTTTCGAGATCGACCATGTCTGACGCGATGCGAAGGGTCTCGTTGCGGATGGCGTCGGGCGCGACTTCCGCTTCGTCCTCGTCCTCGTCGGAGGCAAACATCGAGCGATCTTTCTTCCGGTCGAAGTCGACAGCGGTGAGGCCCTCGTCGCTGGCGTTATCGAGGGTGACTTCGTAGGCGATCGCCGGGAAGGCGGGACCGCGCTCGACGCGCTCAGTCTTCCGCTGCTCCTTTCGCGCGTTGTCGTCGTCGATTTCCTTTTTACGCTCGTCAATGTTCAGCGAAATGACGTTGGAATCAATCTTTGCCTGGAGGCGGTCCAGGTCGTCACGGAGGTAGTTGAATTCATCGTCAGCCGCTATCCGCTCGGTCGAGCGATCGCGGAGAGTCGGGATGATGCTGCTGACGGCGTTGTAGTCCCGGATGGGGAGAGGGGTGACCTCGTCATACGGAAGCGGGTTCGGCAGAGCGCTTTCGCCAATCTCCGGGTTGTCGGTGATGGAAGGCAGGACGATGTCGGACTTCACGCCTTCGAGCTGAGTGGATCCGCCGCGGACTCGGTAGAATTTGTTGATCGTCAGCTTCAGTGCACCCGCGTCGGAGGCTCCGAGGCTAAAAAACGGCATGAATCGCCCGATATCGAGCATGGTTTGAACGGTGCCTTTGCCGAAGCTCTTCTCGTCGCCGACGATGACGGCGCGGTTGTAGTCCTGCAGGGCAGCCGCGAAGATCTCGCTGGCCGAGGCACTGAGCCGATTCATGAGGACAATCATCGGCCCGTCGTAAGCCACGGAGGTGTCGTCGTCGGAGGAGACGGTGACCTGACCATTGGAGTCTTTCGATTGGACGACGGGACCTTGGGGAATGAAGAGGCCAGTAAGGTTGATGGCTTCCTCGAGCGAGCCGCCGCCGTCCTGACGAAGGTCGATGACGAGTGATTCGATGCCCTCATTGGTGAGCCGGGTGAGGAGAGAAAGCACGTCCTTGGTCGTGCTCCGGGCGTTTTCGCCACCACGGCCTTCCGGATCGAAATAGAACGAGGGGAGCTCGATCCAACCAACTCGAACGGAGCGTCCGTCGGGGCGCTCCATGTCGATGATCTCGGCCTTGGCTTCCTGTTCCTTCAGGCTGACCTGGTCGCGGGTGATCGTGACGATTTTGCGCTTGGCGGCGTCCGTCGCTTGCGCGGGAATGACCTGAAGGCGAACGATGGTGCCGCGTTTTCCACGGATTTTCTCAACGACCTTGTCGAGTTTCATGTCGACGACGTCCTCGAACGGATCGTCACCTTGGGCGACGGCAGAGATCCGATCGTTGACCGCGAGGTGACCTTCGAGGTCGGCGGGGCCGCCGGGAACGATCTCCTTCACTTTAGCGTAGCCATCTTCCGACTGGAGAACGGCACCGACACCTTCGAGCGAGAGGCTCATCTGGATCTCGAAGTTTTCGAGTTCCGACGGGCTCATGTATTCGGAATGCGGGTCGTAGGTGCGAGCGAGGGCGGCGAGAAAGTCGGAGACGACGGATTCGTCGTCCATGTCTTCGACGTTGCGGAGGAGCTGGTCTTGACGCTTGGCGATGATTTCCGACGGGATGCGGTCGGTGTGCTCGGCAAGAGTCTCTTGAAGGAACTCGGCTTCGACTCGTTTCGCCCACAGGGCATCCGCTTCGGCGAGATCCTTTGGCCAAGCGGCTTCCTTGCGATCGAGGGCGATCGTCTCGCTGCTGCTGAAATCGTATTCCTTGGCGATGAGCGGTTTGTTCGAGGCGACGCGGTCGGTGACGCGTTGCTTGTAGCGGGCGAAGATTTCGCGGGCGGGGTCGAGGTCGCCGGACAGGATCTCGTCGTCGAGGCGGGTGGCGTATTGGGATTGAAACTCGTCGATGTCGCTCTGGATGAAGAACAGTTTGCCGGGGTCGAGGTCTTTGAGATATTGATCGAGCAGGGCCTGCGAAACGGTGTTGTCCAACTTCTGCCGGGAGTAGTGACCTTGCTCGAGGAGGCGCGCGACGGAGATGGCGACCTTATCGAGATCGGCTTCGCTTCGTGCGGAGGACAGTGAAGTGCTGAGAAGACCTCCGACCGCTCCGGCCAGCACGAGGGTCCGGGAAAACCAAAATTTATTCATACCAGCCCGAACCGTTGCAGACAGTTCGGGGAAAATCAAACTACGCATGGAAAAGGTAGACAGCTCAGACGGCATTCGGTTCGAAGAATTTACCGGAGGTCCCCTCGACACGAACGCGTTCCTGATCGCCGCGCCCGGTGGCAATCTCCTGATCGATGCGCCGCAAGGGGCTGACGCGCACTACGCGGGAACGCCGATTCACACGCTGTTGCTGACCCACGGGCACTTCGACCACGTTGCGGACGCGGCGGCGATCCAGGCGCGGCACGGTTGCGAGGTGGTCGTGCACGCCGATTCGCTTCCGATGATCGAGGACCGGGAGTTCTTCCGGCGGTGGGGATTTGGATTGGAAGTCGATCCGGTGGCGGGTGCGAGAACGTTGGCGGAAAGTGAGGCGGCGGAATTCGCGGGTCTGAGTTTCCGCGTGCTCGAGGTGCCGGGACATTGTCCGGGAAGCCTGTGCTTTCTGCACGAAGCGACCGGGACGCTGTTTGGCGGCGACGTCGTGTTCCTCGGTGGCGTGGGGAGGGCGGACTTGCCGGGCGGGGACGCTGAATTGTTGCTGGATGGGATTCGCTCGAAAATCCTGACTCTGCCCGACGCGACGGTGATTTTGCCCGGGCACGGCCCGGCGACGACGGTCGGGGCCGAGCGCCTCGGCAATCCCTGGCTCAAGTAGAACGAAGGTTCTCGCGGAGGCCGGGGTCGCGCCTGACAGGCGGGTATCTAGAGTTTCTGCCCGAGGAAAATGGTGTGAGCGCACCGTTTAGCCGACGCGGTCGCACGGGCGGCGACGACGTCGACGCGGAACCCAGCCCGTGCGAAGGCTTTTGGGAATTGCGCGTCGCGCACCGCGGCCCAGATCGCGAGGCGCCCACCGGGCTTGAGCGAGCGGCGGATGGAGGCCAGGCCTTTCATCCCGTAGAGGCGAGCGTTGCCCGCTGCGACCATGGCGTTTGGGCCGTTGTCGACGTCGAGCATGATGGCATCAAGCGATCCCTCCGCCGCGCCCTTGATGAGATTGACGACGTCGTTGACGCGGATGCGCACTCGCGGATCGTCGAGGGAATGGCCGCTGAGGTCGCCGAGGTATTCGCGGTTCCAGTCGACGATGATGCTGGTCAGTTCTCCGACGGTGACAACGGCTTCGGGCCCGAGAAGTTCGAGGGTGCGCCGAAGGGTGAAGCCGAATCCGAGACCCCCGATGAGCACGCGGACGTTGGGTTGGTGCCGAAGGCCCTCGCAGGCCACTTCGGCAAGAACGCGTTCGGATTCCGGTGCGTTGGTGGCCATGAGGGCTTCGCCGTCGACCCGAAGAAAATAATGGCCGGCCTTCGAGTGCAGCGACATGAGGGCGCCGTCGGGCGCGCGCGCTTCGGCAAGGTTCAAAAACGGTTTCATGAAAGCGGACATCCCACACGCAAGTCGTATAAATTGCGACCACCGTCCGAGACCGGTCCGATATCGTAGTTCTGGCAAAACTTGTCAGCCCTGATAAATCCCCACGTCACCATGCGATTCTTCAAAGAGATCCTTCGGGCGCCGCACATCACCGGAGCGATCGCCCCATCCTCTCCGTTTCTAGCAAATGTCGTCATCGACCACGCCGCGGTGGCCGAGGCGGATCGGATCCTGGAACTCGGTCCGGGCACGGGGGTGATGACGCGGAGGATTCTCGAAAAAAAGAAGGCGGACGCCCGGTTTGTCGCCATCGAGAAGAACGAAAATTTCGTCCCGGGTCTGCGACAGAGCTTTCCTGCAGCCACGGTGGTGCCGGGCGATGCCAGCGAGCTCCGACGTCACGCGACGGAGCTCGAGGTCGCGCCGGCGGACAGCATCGTCTCGGGATTGCCGTGGGCCATTTTCCCGCTGGATCTACAGCGGATGATCCTGGCGGAGATCCACGGCACGCTGGCGGACGACGGGACGTTCGTGACCTTTGCATATTGGGGGACGCACTGGCTGCCGGCGGGGCAATCCTTCCGCCAGCTCTTGAAAAGCCAGTTTCCGGTGGTCCGAACGTCGCAGGTGGTCCTGGCGAACTTCCCGCCGGCGTTCGTCTATTACTGTCGGAAAGCATAGACGGCTTAGTGTCGCCATGTCCGCGCCGCAGGCGTAGAATCTGGCGTGGCGCTAGCTCCAATGATGTCCGACTCAGAAACCGTTTCCGTCCCCCAGTTCGATCCCATTGCCGACGTGGTGGCCGACGTTCGTGCCGGCCGAATGGTGATCGTGACCGATGACGCCGACCGGGAGAACGAAGGCGATCTGGTGATGGCCGCCGAGACGGTGACGGCGGAATCGGTCAACTTCATGTCTCGTTTCGGGCGGGGGCTCATTTGCGCTCCGGTCACCGAGGAGCGGGCCGCGCATTTGGGTTTGCAGCGCATGGTCGCGCACAACCGCGAGCTCTACAAAACCGATTTCACCGTCTCAGTCGACGCGGCGACTGGGATCACGACCGGCATTTCCGCCAAGGACCGGGCGGCCACCATCGCGCTGCTGTCCCGAGCGTCATCGACACCGGCGGACCTCGTTCAGCCAGGCCACATCTTTCCGTTGCAGGCGCGGAGGGGCGGGGTCCTGCGGCGGGCGGGTCACACCGAGGCGGCGATCGATCTGGCAAAGCTGGCTGGCCTCGATCCGTCGGGGGTGATCTGCGAAATCCTCAACGAGGACGGCACGATGGCGCGTCTGCCGGACCTGCTCCGGTTTCGAGACGAGCACGGGTTGAAGATTTGCACCATCGAAGCGCTGATCGCTCACCGGCGAAAAAGCGAGAAGCTGATCGCGCGCGAGCAGACGATCCAGATGCCGACCGACTACGGAATTTTTGATCTCCACCTTTACCGGTCTGAAGTCGACGACCAGCATCACCTCGCGCTGGTGAAGGGAACGCTCAGCTCGGAAACGCCGACGCTTGTGCGGGTTCACAGCGAATGTCTGACGGGCGACGTCTTCGGTTCGTTACGGTGCGACTGCGGGAGCCAATTGCAGACGGCGCTACGGCAGATCGACGAAGCGGGGGCGGGCGTGTTGGTTTATATGCGCCAGGAAGGGCGCGGGATCGGGTTGCCCGCGAAGATTCACGCCTACAAGCTTCAGGAGGAGGGGTTGGATACCGTTCAGGCCAACGAAAGACTCGGCTTCCCACCGGACCTTCGAGACTACGGATTGGGCGCGCAAATTCTGAACGATCTCGGTGTTCGCAAGATCCGGCTCTTGACCAACAACCCCCGGAAGGTGGTGGGTCTGGATGGATACAACCTCGAGATCGTCGAGCAGGTGGCGATTCAGTCAGTCGCCAATCCGCACAACGAACGTTACCTCGATACGAAAAAGGCCAAGCTTGGCCACTTGCTTTGAAGGGCTGTGAAATGAGTGCTCACCCCCGCCATTCCGCGGGATAGCGACACCGTGCGGCGTGGCGGCTCGGTTGCGTATCGTAGCGGATGGGCGCGTTCGTCGCGGCTGGCAGGTTATCATTCTTGGTTGAGATCCCCGGATTGTCGCTTTTTCTACGGCTTCTGAGAGGAGGGCGTTACCCATCCGGTCGGGCAGTGGATGCCGATTCATTGGTCGAACTTCAACTTCTTTGACCATGCAACTCAATACCCTTCACGACCTTCTTTACGCTGAAATCAACGACCTCTACGACGCCGAGCGGCGCATTTCGGAATTGCTGCCGAAGATGCAGGGCGCAGCGACCCACCCCGATCTCAAACAGGCTTTCGCGAATCACCTCGACGAGACGTTGGAGCAGCGGCGACGGCTGGATGAAGTTTACGCAAAACTTGGAAAATCCTACGACGGTGAGACCTGCGAAGCGACTCAGGGTCTCGTGAAAGAAGCTCAAGCGGTCATCGATGCGAGCGGTGATCCGGCCGTTAGAGACGCAGCCTTGATTAGTGCCGCCCAGCGGGTCGAGCACTACGAGATTGCGGGTTACGGGACCGCGCGGACCTTGGCCCGGCAGCTCGAGCTCCTTGACGTTGCGGATCTGCTCCAGAAGACGCTCGACGAGGAATACGAAGCGGACGGGAAGTTGGACACGTTGGCGGAGGGCGGACTCTTCAGTAGCGGCATCAACGCCGAAGCGGCGCATCAGTGAGGCTCAGTTGCTGCCGGGTGCGCTCGAGCACCCGGCGATCTGCGGCCCTCAGTAACCGCGATAGTGGTAGCTGAGCATTCGGAAGGTCTTGGCGTCCTTCTGTGCCAGGTAGAGGAAGAGCCGTAGGGAGGTGTAGGACTGCGTCCACTGATACCCGAGGACGGTCTGCTTGACGCCTTCCTCCACGGTGTTCGTCCGGGCGATGTTGCGACTGGTGCCGTATTTTCGGTCGAGATTGCGCCGCGTTTGTTCAAAGATCGCGTTGAGCTTCTGGGTGTCCCACGACTTGTCGGCATACTGGAGTTCCACTTCGGCGAGGGCGTCGTTGACAAAGTAGAAGATGGATCGTTCCAGTCTCGGGTCGGGGTGACCTTCGACGATGATCGCATTGCGCCCGTCGATCTCACGTTCCCCGACCACCTTCGCCTTCGCTTTGGTCACCGTGCTCTCCACCAGCGAGGGCGGATCGCCCCACCGGAAATTAAAGGGAACTTTGATGTCCTCCGCGCCCCGCGATGTCGCGGCGGCTAGCAGAAAGACGGTCGCGGCGACCGCGGATGTGATGCCCCGTAGTCCGATCATTCTTCCGGGCCGCTGAGGGTGAAAGTTCCGCAGTCGAAGGCGGCGATCTTGCCAGTATTCGAAATCAGGAATTCTTCGACGACCGCGCCGTTCCCCTGGATGAACCGCAGAGTGCCGGGCTCAACCCCGGCGACCAAGGCGACGGCCTGGAGGCCGGTGCTAGCGCTCACGCGCAGGAGTTCTAATCCGCTGTCGGTTGTCAGGAAGCTCCCGGCGGCGTCGAATTCCGCGTGAAGCTTGAGGGTGCGGCCCGTGGGATCAAGTTCGTTTGGATCGAGGTTAACGATCTCGGTCGTCGGGCGGGTGCCGCCGGACGCTACGATCTCGCCGTCAACGAGTCCGAAGTCCGCGTTGGGCGTGATGACGCGCTCGAGCAGGATTTGCCATTCGGAAACGGGTCGTCCGGCGATTTCCTCCGCCTCCCGGGTCGAGTCAAGGGCGAGCACCCGGACTCGCTGAAGGTCGTCCCGTTCTTCGATGACGGCGATGGCCTCCGTTGCCGGGGCAGCGCTAATCTTTTGCGGAAGGAATCCGGAGTCGTCGGGTGGGAGCGATCGGAGCATTTCCTCGTCGGGGCCGATCTGAACGACGGCGGTGGTCCGATCGATTTCAACCGTCGCCCACTGGGTTTTGCCCGCGCCGTCGGTCCAGTCGACGACGCGTCCGCCGGGAACGACGGGAGCCTCGCCGGGGTCGACCGCATCCTCGTCTCCGGCGACGGCGGAACCATCGTCGAGAGAATACGCGCGCGGGCCGGCCTTTGTCTCGACCTGCGCCGTCCGACCGACGATCCCGATCAGGTCCGTGGCACCGGGAACCGGGACGCTCCAGGCATTAGCCCCCGCGACCATCGGGACGCGTTCGAGGATCGGACCGGCTGAGGTCTCGAAGAGCGCAACGAGATTCGCGGGGTCGATGGGTTCGGCGCCAATGACCCGAATCACGCTGGCAGCCCCGGCTTCGTGAGTCCAATCGTTGAAATGATAGGCTTCGCCTTCGATCGTGATGGCATCGCCGATAACGTAGCCGCGCGCCGAGTATTCCCCGGGAGGACAGCGTTGGCCGACGTCGTCGTGCCCGTCCCAAGTGGTGACGTAGCCATTGCGACCCACGTCGAAAACCGACGCGTCCCGATTGGTGACCAGACGCCGCACGAGCTTTCCCGAGCTGTCGAAGACACCGAGCACGAAGCGACCCGAAAGGTCGGGTGGCGTGAAGATCAGGCGAACGTCATCGTTTGCATCCGGCGAAGGGGTCGAAGCGGTGAGCAGTTGGCTATGCGCTGCGGATGCCAGCGCAAAAAACGCGAAAAAGATGAGGGAGAGTCTCACAGGTAATGTCGCCAATTCACGTCGGCAAAAAGGTTGTCGCGATCCTCACAAAAGGCAAGGAACTCGGAGTCGTCGAGGCCGGCCTCGAGACCGTCGTAGAGCCGATTAAATCTCAGGATGTGGTCCTTGGTTCGTTTGGTCGCGTATTCGCTGGCGGTCCCGGTCTTCATCAAAAACGCCCAATCGCTCGCCTGGGCAAGGAGCAGTTCGCGGGCCATCTGGCGCAGGAGGCGTTCGATCTCGGGGGTGGGGTCATCGGCGTGTTTGCGCGCGGACCGGATCATCCGCCTGGCCGCCGCGTGAAGGTGCGGGTAGATCCAGGAGTTGCAGTGGTCGAGCCAAACTTCCCAGTAGCCCTTGTTACCCCAGCTCGAAGGAGAAGGAGAGACGAGCTGAAGGGTGGGGTGACGTTGAAGGTAGTCTTCCGGGGTGGTGAGAGTAAACGTGTCTTGATCGAAGGCGGCTTTGCGGAGGAAAAGTTCCAGAAACTCCGGGCCCTCGTACCACCAATGGCCGAAGAGCTCGGCGTCGAACGGACTTACAACAATGGGCTCGACCGGTAGAGAGCTCGCGAGGTTGGCAATCTGTTCGACGCGACTTTCGAGGAAGTGCGTGGCGTGAGAATCGGCGGCGGCCTCGGCCCAAGAACGGTGGTAGAGTTCCTTCTCCGGGTTGCCGGTGACGCGGTGATATTTGATGCCGGTGAATCGGCGGTGATCGGTTTTCAGGAAGCGGCCGAGGTATTCCTCCGGGAGATCTTGGCCGATGTCGCGGTAGAATTCCCGGTAGGCCGGATCGCCGGGGTAGCCTTCCTGCGCGCTCCAAACTTGGCGGCTCGAATCGCGATCCCGCCCGAAGACCGCGGGTCCCGCCGGGAGAAAATACGGCGAGTAAATCGCGAATCGCGGCTTGGGCTGGCCGAACATGAGGCCGTGGGCATCGACCACGAACCAACGGATGCCCGCCTCTCGCAGCAGTTCGCCGACGCCCTGGACGTAGGCGCATTCCGGTAGCCAGATTCCGCGCGGGTCGCGACCGAAGCATTCGCGATAGGAGTCTCGGCCGATCAGAATTTGCGCCCGCATGGCTTCGCGGTGGTTCTCCATCAGCGGAAGGAATCCGTGGGTCGCGGCGCAGGTGATGATCTCGATGCGGCCCTCGTCCTGGAGCTGGGCGAAGGCGCCGACGATGTCGCGGTCGAGGACGTTCGTGTAAAAGTCCAGGGACTCCTCGAAGCGGGTTCGGTAAAATTTTGCCAGGCGTTGGACGGCTTCGTCCTCGGCAGTTCGCTCGACTTCCGCTCGGGCGAGCTCGACGCCACGGGCGAGGTAGCGTTCGGCTCGCGACTGGAGGAGTGGGTCGCGCAGCATTTCGCAGAGCGGCGGGGTCATGGTGAGTGACAAACGCGCTTCGACATCCTCTTCGGCCAGGCGACGCAGCAGGCGGATGAGAGGGATGTAAGTCTCCAGGATGGCTTCGTAGAGCCAGTCCTCTTCGAGGAATTCGTCGTGTTCCGGGTGACGAACGAACGGAAGGTGGGCGTGGAGGATGAGGGCGAGGGAACCGGTTGGCATCGGGAGCGGAACGAGTGCTGGGGACGCTAGCGCGCTGGCGGTGAGGCGGGAAGTGCGATTGCGAGCGACTCAGTCTCCGAAAAGCTGATCGAGGGCACCGGTGAGAGTCGGATACCGATAGTCGTAGCCGGATGCCAGAGCGACCTTCGGAGTGACGCGTTGGTTGTCGAGAACGAGGTGGTGGAGTTCGCCGAGAGCGACTTTGAGAGCGAGGGTGGGGACGGGCAGAAACGCGGGCCGATGGGCTGCTTCCGCGATCAGGCGTGTGACCTCGCGATTCCGAGATGGCTCGGGGAGGACGGCGTTCAGCGGGCCGGAGAGCTGATCGTTCTCGACGGCGTGGAGAATGAGACCCGCGACGTCGTCGACGTGGATGCAGGACATCCACTGCTGCCCGTCGCCGAGTCGGCCTCCCAGGCCGGCACGGAAGACCGGACCGATCAATTTCATGGCGCCACCGTCGCCGAGGACGATGCCGGTGCGGAGCTTCACGGTGCGAACGGAGTCGGGGGCGCGGTCGGCTTCGGCTTCCCAAGCTTCGGCGACGTCCGCGAGGAATCCGGTGCCGACGGGGGACGATTCGTCGACCACGTCGTCTCCGGTGTCGCCGTAGTAGCCGATGGCGGAGCCGCAGATAAAGGTGCGGGGGCCGTCGGAAGCGGCGGTGAGTCCTTCGACGATGCGGCGGGTGCCGTCGACGCGGCTGTTGCGAATCCGCCGCTTTTTCGGCGGGGTCCAGATCCCCATGAGATTCTCGCCGGCGAGGTGGACGATGGCGTCGAGTCCGGAAAGATCCGGGGTGCTGTCCGTGGAAAAGGCGCGGGTCTCGCTGAAACCGGGTTTGGGGCGGTCGGGGGTTCGGGAGAATGCGACGATCTCGTGGTTGTGCTGGCGGGCTTGCTCGGCGAGGTGAGAGCCGATGAAGCCAGTGGCGCCGGTGATTCCAATTCTCATGGGACTGGTTCGCTCGCCGAAGTCTTTTGGACGTGCGAGATGCGCCGATCGCCGGGCTGAGGGACGCTATTCTTTCGCCGGAATACCGGGGTCCCAAGAGTCTCGCGCGGGGGCGTGATCGCGGTTGCCTCGCAGCGCCGCGAGGTAAGCGACGAGGGCGGTCGTCTCGTCCGGGCTGAGATTTTTGCCGTAGGCGGGCATGTTGCCGCCGCCCGCGAGGACTTGTTTGGTGAGCTGGGCGCTGGTGAGACGGGTGCCGACCGAGGCGAGATCGGGGCCGCGGTGACCACCGACGCCGTCGATGGCGTGGCAGGCGCGGCACTGCTTGTATTGAAGAACGTTGGCGCCGGCGAGCTCGAGCGGGGTGCGGTTCTTGATGAATTGCGGCGGTGTCGGGTCGCTCGACCAGGCCTTCATCTCGGGAGACCAGGGCGAGGTCTTACCGAGATACGTGAGCATGCCGAGGACGAGATAGCAGAGGATGACGGTGACCACGGCGACGGGTCGCCGCCGCCAGTGTTTTTCGCCGGTGCCGCTGACAAAGGGGAGCGCGAAGAGAATCGCGATGACCACCGGTGCGCCGGTGAGCAGGACAATGGATTCGAGATCCTTGGGGAGAAGCGCGGCGATGGCGAAGATCCAGAGGAAGAAAAAGTCCGGTCGCGGAAGCGTGTCGATCTGGGTCGGATCGGGCGGGCCGCTCGGACCCTTTGGCCCGAAGAGAACGGCGCAGAGGAAGATGCCAAAAACGACGATGGCTCCGGCGATGATATCCTTGTCGATGGCCTTGGGGAAAAACGGGACGCCTTCCTTTTTTAGGATATCTTTGTAGTGCTGATCGTAGGTCTCGCGCTTCACGAGCACGCCGGGCGTCGGGTATTCGTTGATGCCTTTGGTCAGCACCATGCGGAGGTGAAGGCTGATGAGCGCGATGATCGTCCCGGGGATCAGGAAGACGTGGAGCGAGAAGAAGCGGGAAAGCGTTTCGCCCGCGATGATGGGACCACCGAGCATGAGGTGGACGAGACCTTCGCCAATGAAGGGAACGCGGCCCATGATGGCGGCGCCGATACCGAGGCCCCAGTAGGCGTCCTCGTCAAACCGCAGGACCTGGCCGGTGAAGGCCATGCCGAGGGTGAGAAAAAGGAGGACGCAACCGGAGATCCAGGTGATCTCCCGCGGATACTTGTAGGCTCCCCACAGGAAGACCTGCGTCATGTGCAGCAGCATGATGCCGACCATGAAGTTTGATCCCCAGTTGTGGACGGCGCGAAGGAACCAGCCGAGCTCCTGCTGGTAGGTCAGGTATTCGAGTGTGGTGTAGGCCTCGGCGGCCGAAGGAACGTAAACGAACGCCAGGAGCGTGCCGGTAAGAACCTGGATGATGAAGCAGATGAGCGTCGCGCTTCCGAAAACGTAAAACCAACTTCCAGCGCTTTGCGGGACGTGGTGGCCGGCTGTCGACTCGAAGAGTTTGGTAACGTGGAGCCGGTCGTCGATCCAATCGTAAACCGAGAGCCCCGCCTGCGTGACGCGGCCCATGAGGCGGGAGGATCGAGTGGGTTCGTTGGACGGAGTCACGATTCGAATCGGGCGCGGGCTGGGTGAGCAATAACCAAGATGTTGCTGCCGATCACCCTAAAAATGGGAGAATCCCGAAGCCGTCGTGGAATTTGGCTTTTGTCTTCGGATTCGCGGGGCGGGTTTCCCGGCGAAATCCCGGCGTGCCGGGGAGTAGAAAAGATTCCCACGGGCGCGGTGCTTTACTGCTGGGTGCTGAGCAGAGCTGCGGCCCGGCATTTTAACTTGAAGAAGAGGCTTCCGTTCTCGAAGGCGAACATGTCGGCGGGGGCGGAGTTTTTGAAATCCCGAAGGAACATGCTCTCCACCTCCTTGGCGAACGCGACGCTTTGGATGGCGACGGAAAGTTCGAAATTCAGCATGAACGAGCGGTAGTCGACGTTCGTGGAGCCGACGACGGCGAGGTCGTTGTCGGCGAGGACGACCTTCTGGTGCATGAATCCGGGCTGGTAGCGGTAGATCCGGACGCCGGCTTCGCGCATGCCGGGATAGAACGTGAAGGAGGAAAGCCAGGGGAAAAGGTGGTCGGCGAATTGTGGGAGCAGGATGCGAACGTCGACGCCGCGGATGGCGGCGTGAGCGATGGCGGTGCAGAGGGCGTTCTCCGGAACGAAGTAGGGGGTGGCGAACCAAAGTCGGTGCTTCGCGGCGCGGATGATTTCGAGATAGGCGGCCGGGGCGGCTTTCCAGGGACGATCCGGTCCGCAGGGGATCGAGAAGGCGGTCATGGATCCGGTCGGCTCCGGGACGTCCCAACTGAGCTCGAGCACGTCGCCGGTCGTGAAATACCAGTCCTCGAGAAAGGGGAGCTGGAGCGCGCGGACGATGGGGCCGGTGACTTGCACGAACGTGTCCCGCCAGGGCCCGAAGTGTGGGTCTCGGCCGAGATATTCGTCACCGACGTTGAGCCCACCGAGGAACGCTTCGCGTCCGTCGATGATGACGAGTTTGCGGTGATTGCGAAAGTTGATGCGGAAGCGGCGGCCGCGGTCGCGATTGGTGGTGAAGACCTCGAGGAAAACGCCCGCGTCGCGGAGCTCGGCTCGGTATTTTTTCCCGAGCTTGCGCGATCCGACCTGGTCGATGAGGACGCGGACGGTGACACCGCGCTCGCGCGCGGAAAGAACGTGGCGTTTGAGGCGGAGGCCGACGGCGTCGTCCCGGAAGATGAAAAACTGGATGAGCGCGATGTGCTCGGCTCGGTCGAGACCGGCGCAGATCGCGTCGAAGGTCTCCTGGCCGTCGATGAGCAATTTGGCGTCGTTACCGGAGGTCGGGGGAAGGTGAGCGATCTTTTCGACGAGGTGAGGCACTTCGCGAAATTCGTCGACGAGGGCGGCGCGGTGAGGGCCGAGGGCCGTGAGCGCGTCGTCGAGTGCTCGTTCGAGCAGAGGGTGATCACCGTCACCGGCGTGATGGTATCCGGAGAAGCGCGACTCACCGAAGACGAGGAAGAGGGGGATCGTGAGGTAGGGGATGACAATGAGCCCGAGGGCCCAACCGATGGAGGCCTGGGGAGTCCGGGAAATCAGAATGGCCTGAAACGCGAAGAAAATTCCCGCGATGTGAGACAGGGGGATGACGATGGCAAAGAGGAACTCGAGATACACGGCGCGGCAAAACGCAGAATCTGGAACGGGAACTCCGGAATGGAAAGGGGCGAATGTCTTTGCAGAAAAGCGGGATATGAGAGGAGATTCGGCGGATGGCGAGTCTGATTTCCGTGGAGGTGCCGCTGGCGGCGAATGGATACGAGGTGTGGATCGGCGACGGGCTGTTGGGGCGGTGCGGTGAGCGGGTGCGGGGGGTTCTGAGCGGTAAGAATGTCGCGCTGGTGACGGATTCCAACGTCGGCCCGATCTACGCCACTTCGGTCGCCAACTCATTGGAGGGGGCTGGGTTCGCGGTGACGCCGATCACCGTGGCGGCGGGGGAAGCGTCGAAGCGATTCGAATGCGTTGAGGAGATCTGCGACGCGATGATCGAGGCCGGGCTGGACCGCAACGCGGGCCTGGTCGCATTGGGTGGCGGAGTCGTGGGAGATTTGGCGGGCTTCGCGGCGGCGATCTACTTCCGGGGGATCCCGTTCGTGCAGATGCCGACGACCGTCATGGCGCAGGTGGACAGTTCGGTCGGCGGGAAGACGGGGATCAACGCGAGCGGCGGCAAGAATCTGATCGGGTCCTTTCATCAGCCACGGGCGGTCCTGGCCGATCCGGGGGCGTTGCAGAGTTTGCCGGTGCGGGAGTTTCGGGAAGGTTTTGCCGAGGTGATCAAACACGCGGTGATCGCGGACGCGGACATGCTGGATAAGTTGGACCCGGATCGGCGTGACGGCCTCGAGGAATTGATCGCGCGGAACGTGCGGATCAAAGCCGGTGTGGTCGTGGCGGACGAGCGCGAGTGGTCGGGACAGCGTGCTTTACTGAATTTTGGGCACACGGTGGGGCACGCGATCGAGCAGGCGGCGGGTTACGGCCGGTTTTTGCACGGTGAGGCGATTGGGATTGGGATTCACGCGGCGCTGCGGCTTTCCGTCGAGAAGGCGGGATTGTCGGAGGCGGAGTGCGAGCGGGTGGTGTCGAAATTGGAAACGTTCGGATTGCCAACGAGGGTGCCGGAGGATTTGTCGGTCGAGGCGATCCTGCGGGCGATGAGCCACGACAAGAAATTTGCCGAGGGTGCCGTGAGGTTCGTGCTCTGTGAGCGACTGGGGAGCGCGTTCGTTTCCGACGCGGTTGGGGTCCCGGACGTCGAGCGGGTGGTGGGTGAATTGCGTGGGTCGGCCGCCTGAGCAGCTTTTTTGATTTGTGGGGGCGGGGGATGTTGGCGAGGGTCGCGTTTTACGATGGAAGATACTGATTTGAGTGAGTTGCTGACGATTCGTCGGCAGAAGTTGGACGCGTTGGTGGAGGCCGGAGTGGCACCTTACGGCGCGGCGTTCGAGGTCGATGGATCGGTGGTCGACGTGCGGGCGAAATTCGCCGAAGAAGCACCGCTGCGACTTGCCGGTCGAATCACTGCGCATCGCGACATGGGGAAAAGTCACTTCCTGGACATCTCGGACGCCACGGGCCGGATGCAGATCTTCGTGCACGCGAAGGAGATCGGGCCGGAGCAATTTGAGATCTTTCAGCAGTTGGACATCGGGGATTTTGTCGGTGTGGACGGCGAGGGATTCACGACTCGAGCCGGGGAGCCAACGGTCCGCGTCAAAACTTTTGCGGTTTTGAGCAAGTCACTGCGACCATTGCCCGATAAATGGCACGGGGTGCAGGACATGGAGATCCGCTACCGGCAGCGCTACCTCGACCTGATCGCGAATCCGGAATCGCGCGAGGTGTTTCGGAAGCGGGTCGCGATCGTGAGGGAGATTCGGAGATTTCTGGAGGACCGGGATTTCGTGGAGGTCGAGACGCCGATGATGCAGTCGGTGGCGGGCGGCGCGGCGGCTGAGCCGTTCCAAACGCACCACAACGCGCTCGGGATGGACTTGTTTCTGCGCATTGCGCCGGAGCTTTATCTGAAGCGATTACTGGTCGGGGGATTCCCGAAGATCTTCGAGCTGAACCGGAATTTCCGGAACGAAGGGATTTCCCGCCGGCACAATCCGGAATTCACGATGCTGGAGGCCTACTGGGCGTTCGCGGATTTCGAAAAAATGGCGGACCTCGTCGAGGAACTGATCTGCACGCTGGCGGAGAAGGTCTGCGGCGGTCTGGTGATCGAACACAAGGACGCGGACGGAAACGTTCGGCGAACCATTGACCTGACCCGCCCCTGGAAGCGTGAGCGCTACGCGGATCTGATCCGTGGTGCGCAGCCCGACTGGTATGAGCTATCGCCGGACGCCCGTCGGGAGCGCTGCCGCGAGATCGGACTCGACGTGACGCAATGCGTGGCGGACTACGAAGTGACGCAGCACGTCTTCGAAAAATTGGTGGAGGAGAAGACGATGAATCCGCTTTACGTCACGCACTGTCCGAAGGAATTGGTGCCGCTGGCAAAGCAGAACGTCGAAGACGATTCCGTCGTCGACGTTTACGAACTGGTGATCAACGGGCAGGAAATCTCCCCGGGATACTCCGAATTGAACGATCCGTTGGTTCAACGGACTCGGTTGGAGGAGCAGAGTGGGGGCGAGACTCAGAACATCGACGAGGCGTTCCTTGAGGCTCTGGAATACGGGATGCCGCCCGCGGGCGGCATCGGGATCGGGATCGACCGGCTGGTGATGATGCTCACCGGTGCCGAGTCGATTCGCGACGTTCTTTTCTTCCCCCAGATGAAGCCGCGCTAGGTCTCGAGGGAGGCGAGCTGAAGATTTAGGGCTTGGCGACCGTGACCCCGCGCAGCACGTCGGTTCCGCGGCGAGCCAGGACCTTGGCAAGGCCGGCAAGTGCGCCGGTCAGAACGCCCCAGATGATGGCGTCTCGCCAGCTGACACTGGGGATCGAGGGGTTTTCAGGTGCGGGTTCCCCCGTCGCTTTCTCCCACGAAGCTTTGAGGATCTCACGAGCAGCGGCGGCAAGGAGCAATGCGGCCGCGACGCGAATCCCGGTGTTTTTCCAATCGTCCGGTGTGCCGACCGGGAGTGCCCGCATCGCCTTGAGATACAGACTCATTTAACTTTGATGATGATGTAGAGGGCGTGGATGATGCCGGGAATGTATCCGAGGATCGTCAGGATCACGTTGATCCAGAATTGTGTTCCCAGTCCGACCTGAAGAAAGACTCCGAGTGGAGGTAACAGGATGGCGAGGATGATGCGGATGATGTCCATATTTTAAAAAAGCTGAGCGCGTGAAAGAGAGTTGAGGAGGTGCGAGCCCACGCTGCGCCGTTCAGACGAACGGTCCCGCAGACCCGCACCGAGAAGTCGGTCTTAATCGACTTCTTCGTTCACCTCTTCGATGACCTCTTCGCGGTCTTCGGCGGCTTCTTCACGTGGGCTGTCGCAAGCGACGAAAACGAAGGACAGGACGAGTGCCGCGAGGGCATGTGGTGCGAGCAATAGTGATTTTTTCATAGGTGTTGGTTGGTTCCCGATGTCGGGATTGACATCGTTGCAGGGAAATCGGCTGGCGACTTCCATCTGGTTGGGTGTTTTCCAGATCGTTTGGATAACGAAAGCTGAGCGTTCGGCAAACGAAAAAAGCCGACTGATCCCGAGAGGATCAGTCGGCTTTTTCGGTTTTACTCGAGGGAAATCCTGAGAAACGCGGTGGTTAGCGTTTCGAGAATTGGAAGCGCTTGCGCGCACCGGGCTGGCCGGGCTTCTTACGCTCTTTCATCCGCGGGTCGCGGGTGAGGAGTCCTTCTTTTTTCAAAATGGGACGCAGCTCCGGGTCGACTTCGACGAGAACGCGGGAGATGGCAAGTCGCAGGGCTCCGGCCTGGCCGTTGATGCCGCCGCCTTTCGTGCTGACGTGGAGATCGAACGCGTGAACGCGATTGGCGAGCTCGAGCGGGCGCAGAATGTCGTTCTGAGTCGACAAGCTGGGGAAGTATTCGGTGAAGTCGTGGTTGTTGACCTTGATTTCGCCGGATCCGGGGATGGCCCGGCACTTGGCAATGGAGGTCTTGCGACGACCGGTCGTGAGATATTCTTCGGCGGGTGTGGCGCTCATGCGGATAGAAAAAAGTTAGATGGCGATGGCCTGTGGGTTCTGCGCGGTGTGTGGGTGCTCCTCGCCGCTGTAAACTTTAAGTTTGCGGTAGATCGTGGAGCCGAGGCGGTTGTGCATGATCATGCCCTTGACGGCGCGCTCGACGAGCAGCTCTGGCTTCCGAGCCTTGCGAGCGCGGAAAGTTTCGGATTTGTGACCACCGACGTAGCCAGAATAGCTGTGGTAGGTCTTCTGAATGTCTTTCTTGCCGCCGACTTTGACCTGGTCGGCGTTGATGACGACAACGAAATCGCCGGTGTCAACGTGGGGCGTGAAAGTCGGCTTGTGCTTGCCGCGGAGCAACGTGGCGGCTTTCACCGCGACGTGCCCGAGCATTTGGTCGCGGGCGTCAATGACCCACCAGGCGCGGTCGACTTGCTCGGTTTTTGCGGAAAATGTCTTCATGGAAAAGGGTGAGGAGTGAACCACGGGTCCGGGCGAGTGTCAATGGGGAATCCGTGCGGATTTCACGAAAGTTGCGTCGGTGAAAATTTGCCGCGAAATCTGGTGTGAGGATCGGCCTTAAATAGCGGGAATTCGGGGCTGGGGGCAGTTTAGAGTGGTCCGATGAAATGGTCGATCGTGGCGGTGGGGAAGCCGAAGTTGAAATTCGCTCGGGCGGGGATCGAGAATTATCTGGGAAGGATTGGGCGGGTGGCGGAGGTGGAGTTTGTGAGCGTCAAAGCGTCGAACGCTCGGCAGGAGGGTGCGGAATTGTTGGCGCGGTCGCGCGGGGCATATCGCATCGTGATGGACGAACGGGGTCGGGAATACTCGAGCGTCGAGTTTGCGGATTACGTCGGTGAATTACGGGATCGCGGGATTCGCTGGATGGCGTTGCTGATCGGAGGGGCGGACGGCCACGAGGAGGAGACGCGTCGGGAAAGCGAGGCGGTGTGGGCGTTGAGTCAACTCACGCTCCAACACGAGTTGGCAACGCTGATTGCGGTCGAGCAGGTCTATCGGACGCACACCATTTTGGCGGGCGGGCCGTATCATCGTGCCTGAGTAACGAAGCGGCCCAGATCGTCCAGATGGCCTCGGTGGCCGACTTCGCACTCGGAGGTTGATGGTCGGAAGAGTGGGCATTACAAACGCCTCGTGCGAACGGTTGGCTTTTTCTTGGTTTTGGTGGCGGTGGTCTTTTCGGGTTGTGTGACGCGGGCGCCGCAGGCGGAGCCCTATCTGGAGCGGATGACTTACCAGAAGGTTTACGTGGACTCTTACACCGGCGCGGCGAGTTCGGCGGATGGTGGGGCGGTGACGGCACGGGGGACGCGTTACCAGGAAGGCTCGGTGACGAGCGCGTCGGCGGATTGGTCGAGGTGGCCGGTCGGCACGGTGTTTCGCGTTTTAACGACTGGAAAGGTTTACGAGGTGGATGACTTTTCGGAGGAAGTGGTCGGGCGCAATGAGCTGCTGCTTTACCGTCCGGTGAGGTCGAATCTGCCGTCGGCGGGGCGGAAATACGTGACGATTGAAATTCTCAAGTGGGGAAGTCCGCGGACGAGTGCGAAGATTTTGGAGCAATCCCGGTCGAGCACGTCGAAAAAAATCCTGGAAAGTCTCGGATCGCGATATCCGGCTTCGAGGCGGTAGTCGGGTCGGTCTGCGGCGGCGGCGAACCGGAGCCGTTGGAGTCGTCAGTTATAGTAAAAGCCTGCGGGGAGATTGAAGGCGTTCGGGACGATGCGGACCTCGGGTGGGCTGGTCATGATGACTTCGACAACGTCGAAACGGAAGGGGACGTCGGGCTGGTCGAGGAGGCGGAGCCACGAGAGTGCCCCTTGAACGATGCGGCGTTGCTTTTTCCGGTCGACGGCGTCGAGCGGACGGCCGCGGTCTTCGTTGGTTCGCGTCTTGACCTCGATGAAGACGAGGGCGTTGCAGGATCGGTCGCGGCAAACGAGATCGATCTCGCCGCCGCGGGTGCCGCGGTAGTTTCGGTAGAGAATTTTGTAGCGGTGCTGGCGGAGGTGACGGGCGGCCAAGCGTTCCCCTTCCCGCCCGAGCGCAAGGTGGGGTGCCTCAGGGGAAGGCCTGCGGAACTCTCGCCACCGGCGCAAAACTGCGGCGATGGATTTCACAGGGCCCATGTTCGCGGAGTTTATCGAGGTGGCCGGGTGTTGGGTAGCCTTTGTGGTAGTCAAATCCGTAGGCTGGGAATTGCAGGGCGGCGCTTTCCATGATCCGGTCGCGGGTGATCTTCGCGATGATGCTGGCGGCCGCGATGCTCATGCTTTGACCGTCGCCGTGCACGATGGCGGTCTGCGGGATGGGGAAAGGTTGAACGGGTAGGCCGTCGATGAGGACGTGGCCGGGGCGGGTGCGGAGGGCGGAAACGGCGTCGCGCATGGCCTCGTGAGTGGCTCGCAGAATGTTGAGTTGATCGATCTGCTGGGGATTGCGGAGGGCGGTCGCCCACGTGACTCTCGGGTGCGTGATGAGCTGATCGTAAAGCTGCTTGCGGGCGAGGTTCGTGAGCTTCTTCGAATCATCCAGGCCTTTGATCTCGCAGCCCGTCGGAAGGATGACGGCGGCGGCCACGACGGGGCCCGCGAGCGGACCGCGCCCAGCTTCGTCGACGCCAGCAACCGGAAAGCGGCCTTCGTTGATGAGACGCTGTTCGGTCTCGAAATTACATCTGTAGTTGAGCGCCTGAATGTTCATGGGACTCCTTTGGGGGGAAAATGTCGCTCGCGTTTGGGCGGAGCGAATCGGTTGCGTTAACTCGCTCGAGAGCGAGCCGGTCCGCAGCGGGGCGGGAGCCGGATCGAAGAAAAGGAGGGGCGATCCGCGGGGATTACCGCTGGGTCACCTTCTCCTTGACGGTGGTGGCGGACTTGCCGATCCGCTGACGCAGGTAGTTGAGCTTGGCGCGCCGGACGGATCCGCGGCGCTCAACCTCGATGCGGGCGATGCGTGGGGAATGAACCGGAAATACGCGCTCGACTCCTTCGCCGTAGCTGATGCGACGGACGGTGAAGGCGGCGTTGACGCCCGTGCCCTTGCGGCCGATGACGATGCCAGCGAAGATCTGAATCCGCTCCTTGTCGCCTTCGATGACGCGGGTGTGGACCTTGACGGTATCTCCTACGGCAAATTCCGTGACTTCTTCCTTCAACTGTTCCTGCTCAATCTTGTCGATAACGTTCATTGCCGTAAAATAGTGGGTCGGAGAGCATGCCCGGTCGTCCAGATTTTGCAAGAGTTGGTTTTGCGGAATTTTCTTCCGCCGATTTCGGGGGTCGAGGGGGAAGCCGATCTTCGATTGCCAGGAAGGTGTCGGGACCACAGCATGGTGGGGATGAAAGCTGCCGGACTCCCTGACCTGCGAAAGGATTATCGTGCCGATCAATTGGACGACGGGGATTTGGCGGACGATCCGATCGAGCAATTCCGCGCTTGGTTCGAGGTCGCCAGGGGGTGTGAAGCCGTGGCCGAGCCGAACGCGATGACGTTGGCAACGGCTGACGGTGACGGGAGACCGTCGGCGCGAACGGTGCTGTTAAAAGGGATCGAGGCGGACGCTCTCCGGTTTTTCACGAATTACGAGAGTCGCAAGGGACGGGAGATGGCGGTGAATCCGTGGGTCGCGCTGACGTTTCATTGGAATCCGCTCGAACGTCAGGTGCTGGTAACGGGCCGGGCGGAGCGATTGGGCGCGGACGAATCGCGGGAGTATTTTCACAGTCGGCCGCGGGAGAGTCAGCTCGGCGCTTGGGCGTCGAGGCAGAGCGAGCTGGCCGAGAGCCGGGACGCGTTGGAAGCGGCGTTCGAGCAAGTGCGGACGAAATTCAACGGCGGGGAGATTCCGCTGCCGCCTTTCTGGGGCGGCTACCGCGTGGTGCCGGAGTCGTTTGAATTTTGGCAGGGGCGGACCGGACGATTGCACGATCGATTCCGCTACGAGCGCGGGGCGGGGGGTGCTTGGGTCGTGCGGCGGCTGCAGCCTTGAAGGTCGTGAGACCGGACGGGCGGCGGGTGATCGTGCCCGGGATGGTCGGTGCGGCGGAAGCTCCATGACGCTTGACTTCGCGGGGGGCGCGAATGAGATTCGATCTCAATTATGCGGAACGTCGGTTTGTCTTTGGTTTTGGCGCTAGGAATTTTAGGTGGCTCGGTGAGCGCCCTGTTGGCGGAGGAACTCTCGCTCGATCAAGTGGTGGTGGCACTGAAGCCGGACAAGGACCCGGATCGAATGCTGGCGGAGCGCGGCGAATTGGCGCGGATCTTGGAGAAGAATTTTGGAAAGCCGGTCGAGGTGATCGTTCCGACGTCGGCGGCGGTGATCGTCGAGGGAATGCGGAACGGGACGATCGACTTGGCTTACGTGAGTTCGACCGAAATGGTGAATGCGCGCGACAACGAAGCGGGCGAGTTGCTGCTGGCGGGGGAGATCGACGGGAACCCCTATTACAAGAGTTACTGGCTGGCTTTGAAAGATGCGCCCTACTCGAAGGTGGAGGATTTGAAGGGCAAACCGATCGCGTTCAGCAGTCGCACGAGCACGTCGGGATTCCTGATTCCGATGGTCGATCTCCACGCGAAGGGGTTGATCGATGAGAGCGCGGACCCGGAGTCGTTCTTTGGGGACGGAAACGTGAGTTACGGGATCGGTTACGTTTCGGCGGTCGAGCGCGTGCTGTCCGGAGAGGCCGAGGCGGCGGCGGTGAGCTACTACGTGTTTGACGAGGACGAGTATTTGACCGCGGAACAGAAGGCGAAGCTCAAGAAGGTGACCGAGCAGGGGCCGGTGCCAACGCACGTCATCGCGGTCTCGTCGAAATTGGACGAAGCGGATCGGGCGATTTTGAAGGACGGTTTGCTGGCGTTGCGGGATTCCGGCACGGAGATCAACGAAGACATTTTCTCGGCGGAATTGATCGAGGTCGATGCCGACGAACATTTGGCTCCGGTCGAGGCGGCGATGAAAATGTTGAACCAGCGATGATTCTGGCACCTGCCATTTCACCGGGGGACGTGGTGTCCGCTGGTGCGGCCGAACCTTCGCACGTCGAGTTGCGCAATCTGTGCGTGCGTCGGGATCAGCGTGATCTCGTGCGCGATCTCAATCTGGACGTTCCGCGAGGATCTTTCGTGGCGGTGGTCGGTCCTTCGGGGGTGGGAAAGAGTAGCCTGCTGGCGTGCTTGGCGGGAATGCTGGAGCCGGGGGCGGGAACGATCACCTACCGATGCGCGCAGCGGTGCGATCACAGTCCGAACGATTTTCAGAAGCGGTTGGGGCTGGTTTTCCAACACCTGCGGTTGACCTTGAACGCGTCGGTGCTGACGAACGTGTGTTGCGGCGTGCTGGGGCAGCGAGGTTGGTGGCGGACGCTGTTGGGTTTCTCGCGCGACGAGCGGAAGCAGGCGAAGGATTTGCTCGAGCGATTTGGTCTGAAGGGATACGAGCGGCTGCCGGTGGCGAAGATCTCCGGCGGGGAACGTCAGCGGACGGCGATCGCTCGAGCGCTGATGCAATCGCCGGAATTGATTCTGGCTGACGAGCCGGTTGCGAGTCTGGATCCGGCGCTCGCGCGGAACGTCCTGGGTTATCTTCGCGACGAGACGCGGAAGAATCAGCGGACGGTCTTTTGCGTGCTGCACGATCCGGACCTGGTCGCGGAGTTTGCGGATTACACGCTGACGTTGAGCCGGGTCTGTCCGGCGGCGTGGAAGCTGCGCGCGGCGGACTGATGTCGACGGCGACGCAACCGCCCAGCGCTCCGCCCGCCAACGTTCCCCGGTCGGCTCCGCCGAAGCTAAATGCGTTCAACGTCACGCTGACGTTGTTTGCCGTCGCGGTGATTTTTTCGCTACCGGCGTTGCGCGGGTCGGGACGGGATCTGGATTATTTCGATAATCTAGTTGGATTTTTGGAGCGGTTTTTTCCGCCGAATTTCTCGGATTGGCGGCTGCTCGGTGAGGCGTTGATCGAGACGTTTCAGATCGCGGTGATCGCGACGTTGATCTCGGTCTTGGTCTCGCTGCCGGTGGCGATGGCGGCTTCGTTGAACATTGCGCCGATGTGGCTGGTGCGGATCGCGCGGTTTCTCCTGGTGTGCGTCCGGTCGATTCCCGGGTTGATCTGGGCGCTGATCGCGGTGGCGGTCTGCGGGGCGAATCCGCTGGCGGGCGTGGTGGGACTGGCGATTTACAGCGTGGGGTATCTGGGGAAATTTTTCAGCGACTCGTTCGAGTCGATCGACTCGGGCGTGGCGGATGGGTTGCGGGCGACGGGCGCGGACGTGGTGCAGCGGTTTCAATACGGGGTGTGGCCGCACGCGAAGCCGCTGGTGTGGAGTCAGACGCTGTGGATGCTGGAATACAACATCCGCAGTGCGTCGATCATCGGCTACGTCGGGGCCGGGGGGATCGGGGTTTGGCTCCAGACCTACCAGGAATTATCGCGCTGGGACCGGTTTTGTGCGGTGTTGATTTGCATTCTCGTGGTCGTGTTGGTGCTCGATTACGCGGGCGAGCGAATCCGGAAGCAGTTTGCGCTGTAGTGCTTTTTTGCAACGGAACGGCAGGCGGCTTCGACCACAGAATTCGGATTTTAAACCACGGATTGCACGGAGAGCACAGATGAACGAGAAGTCGTGGGGGGCGAGCATGGCTCGCCATTTTCCAACGTAGCGGGTTACGGGACGGGTTTCCCAGGCGGCGGTTTATGGAATTTACTGACGGAGCGCACCGTGCGGTTATGGCGGATCCAGTCGGCGAATTTTCGGGCGCTGGGTTTCAGGACGCGGTCGTAGGTTTTCGGGTCCATCCGAGCGAGGCCGAACGTGGCTTCGTAGCCGTAGTGCCATTCGTAGTTGTCGGCGAGGGACCAGGCGAAATACCCGCGGACGTCGTAGCCGTCGCGGATGGCGCGGGCGATCGCGGCCAGGTGAGTTTCCACGTAGGCGATGCGCTTCGAGTCGTCAGGGGTCGCGATACCATTTTCGGTAATCATCATTGGTTTTCCGTAGCGAGTCGCAACTCGTTGGATCTCGTTGTAGAGGCCCTGCGGATCGATGCGCCAACCCATCATGCTAAAATCCTTCCCGCGCTGGTGCGGGACGGCGAGAACGCCGAGGAGGGTGGCCTTTTCGGAGTAGTAATAGTTGATGCCGACGATGTCGCAAACGTCGTGGATGCGGTCCAGATGGTCGACGTTTTGGTGCAGCATGGTGTCGTAGATCAAGCGGCCTGGCGCGAAGGGTGGATGTTCCCACCACGGCAGGGCCTCGACGCTCATGACCTTGGCGGTGGGTTTGATGGCTTTGATCTGCTGCGCGGCGTCGCGGAACATTGCGACGCTGGCGTCGATGGCCTTCCAATAGTGACCGAAGGCGAGGTCCATCCCCGGCGGCCACTGGCCCACGAGATAAGCCGTGGTGATCTGGCCGTTGGGCTCGTTCTGCGGGGCGTAGTGATTCGTGTAAGGAGCGGTGGCTCGGACCATTCGGTCGACGAACGCCCGCCAGTGAGTCCGGGCAAGAGGGTGCAACCAATTCGATTCGGCCGGCTTCTTCCGGTCGTAGAGCCAGGAAGGAAACGTGAAGTGCCAGAGGCAGACGACCGGCTCGATGCCGGCTTCCTCGAGGCGGCGCGCCATCTCGGCGTAACGGCGGATGGCCGCTTCGTTGTAAACGCCAGGCTGTGGCTCGCAGCGCGCCCACGAAACGCTGAACCGGTAATGCGTGACGCCAATCTTTTTCAGTGCAGCGAGGTCTTTGTCGAAGTGGGTCCAACTGTAGAGGGCGTTGCCCTTTTCGGGTGCCTTGCCTTCTTCGATGAAAATGTCCCAGTCCGTGAGGAAGAAGTCAGCGTCGCCCGGCTCCACGTCGGGATCTTCGTATTGGTAGCTGCTGGTCGAGATGCCCCACGCGAATTCGTCGGAGGGTTGGGGGGTTGAGACCGGTGGCGGAGGTTGGGGGCCCGGGCCGATGGGGCCAAGCGGATCGATGATGCAGCCGGTCAGCGTTAGGAGGATTCCGAGGGCGGCTGGGAAACGAAGCATGGGAGAAGCGGTAAACGGGTTTTTATCCCGACGGACTGCACGGTGCAAATTCCGAATCCGATGCCGAGGTCGCCGCTGCGATCACACCGCGATCGCTCGGGGAAGCCGGATGCTGGAAAGGTGAAACGGAGGAATCCGGTCTTTGGCGAAGGCGGGGGAGAAGGAGGCGTTTGGAATCGTCTTCGATTTTCCCTTTGACACACTAAACGCAATTGATAGCTTCACCCCTCAATTTTCGCCGGGAGGTTTCCTGGGTTCTGCGCCGCTTCCAAAAGCTGAAGCGGGTGGGACCTTTGACCTCTTGTGGCGGCAATTGAACCAGATACCTTATGCGAATCTAAACAACCCGATGGCCGAGAGTGCCCCGATGCCCACGTAGCTCAGTGGTAGAGCACATCCTTGGTAAGGATGAGGTCACCGGTTCAAACCCGGTCGTGGGCTCCACGATTTCCAGCAAACGGTAGCGAACAATCCAAACAAACCCATGGCTAAAGATACATTCAAGCGAGAGAAACCCCACGTGAACATCGGAACGATCGGTCACGTGGATCACGGCAAGACGACCCTCACCGCAGCGATCACGACCGTGCTCGCGAAGGCCGGTGGTGCAACCGCCCGGAAATACGAGGACATCGACAACGCGCCGGAAGAGAAAGAGCGCGGCATCACGATCAACACTTCGCATCAGGAGTACGAGACCGAGAATCGTCACTACGCTCACGTTGATTGCCCCGGACACGCTGATTACGTCAAAAACATGATCACGGGTGCAGCGCAGATGGACGGTGCGATCCTCGTCGTCAGCGCCGCTGACGGTCCGATGCCTCAGACTCGCGAGCACATCTTGCTTTCGCGTCAGGTCGGTGTCCCCGCGATGGTGGTTTTCCTCAACAAGTGCGACATGGTCGACGACGAAGAGCTTCTCGAACTCGTCGAGATGGAAGTTCGTGAGTTGCTCTCCAGCTACGAATTCCCCGGCGACGACATCCCGATCGTCAAGGGTAGCGCGTTGAAGGCCCTGAACGGCGACGCTGACTTCGAAGAGAAGATCGTCCAGCTCATGAAGGCTGTCGACGAATACATTCCGGAGCCAGAGCGCCCGGTCGATCAGCCGTTCCTGATGCCGATCGAAGACGTGTTCAACATCGAAGGTCGCGGCACCGTCGCCACCGGTCGTGTCGAGCGCGGCATCCTCAAGAAGATGGAGGAAGTCGAGATCGTCGGTATTCGTGACACGAAGAAAACGACCGTCACCGACATCGAAATGTTCCGCAAGCTCCTCGACGAGGCGCGTGCTGGTGACAACGTCGGCATTCTCCTCCGTGGCGTGAAGAAAGACGACATCGAGCGTGGCCAGGTCATCGCGAAGGTCGGATCGATCACTCCGCACACCGAGTTCAAAGCAGAGATCTACGTTCTCAGCAAAGACGAAGGTGGCCGTCACACGCCGTTCTTCTCGAACTATCGCCCGCAGTTTTACTTCCGCACGACGGACGTGACCGGTTCCATCCGACTCCCCGAAGGTGTTGAAATGGTCATGCCAGGTGATAATGTCTCGATCGAGGTCGAGTTGATCACGCCAATCGCCATGGAGAAGACCATCCGCTTCGCGATTCGCGAAGGTGGTCGCACCGTGGGTGCTGGCCGCGTCGGCGACATCATCAAGTAACCGTTTCGACGGTTTCGATTCCAAGGCGAGTAACTCAATTGGTAGAGTAGCGGTCTCCAAAACCGTTTGTTGGGGGTTCGAGTCCCTCCTCGCCTGCTCTTCGAATCCCTCGTTCACACGGGGGATTTGAAATTTATTCTCACCCCACCATGTTTGGAAAATTATCCCGATTCACCGCCGAAGTTCGCACGGAACTTAGCAAAGCGTCTTGGCCGTGGGACCCGAATGAAAAGGGTTTCCGACGTTACAAGGAATTGTGGGATTCCACCGTCGTCGTCCTGATCGCCATGCTTCTCATCGGCGGATACATCGCGGCGTTCGACCTATTTTTTATCAATATCGTTGGGTTTCTGACGAAGCCCTGAGGTAGTCCGTTTTCATGAATTTGGCCCCGCGCGATCAGTTCTTTGTTGTTCACGTCCTTTCTGGACAGGAGCAGAAAGTCCACGACAACATCCAGAAACGCATTAAGACGGAGGAGATGGAGGACGTCATTTTTGACGTTTTGATCCCGACCGAGCGCGTGCAGGAGATCAAGCGCGGCAAGAAGACCGAGACGACTCGGAAGTTTTTCCCCGGTTACATTATCGTCAACATGCATTTGCTGACCGACGACAATGGTCTGGTGGACCGAAGCTGGTATTTCGTCAAGGAGACGACTGGCGTGATTGGTTTCGCAGGGAGCTCGAATGATCGCCCGATTCCGATGCGGAAGAAGGAAGTCGAGGGCATGCTCGCGCAGATGAAGGAGCGCGAGGAGAGCGTGAAGCCGAAGATTGAGTTCGAGGTCGGCGACAAGGTCAAGGTGGCCGATGGTCCCTTCCAAAATCAGAATGGTGTGGTCGAAGAAATCGACCCCGAGCGCGGGAAATTGCGCGTGTCGGTCAGTATCTTCGGCCGGGAAACCCCGGTGGAGTTGGAATACTGGCAGGTCGAGAAAGGCTAGTTTCTGTCAGCGGCCGAGAGGCCACGCCCGGGCCGGTCGCCGATGCGACGAGAATCTCGTCGGACGCGGGTCGTTTAGGATTCAGCGTTTTCGCGTCGCAGTATAGATCGTGACGATTCCGAACCAGAGAGGTCTGGCGGCGGGAAGTTCAAAGCCGGCTTCAGCTAATCGGTTTAGCATGTCGCTTCCTCGCGGGAATGCTTCGATGGAATCGCCGAGGTAGGTGTAGGCTTCCGGTTGGCCAGTGACTCCACCAGCGAATCGGGGGAGAACGTGGTGGAGGTAGGCGCGGTAGAGGGTTCGGAGGATCGGCGATTGCGGAAGGGAGAAGTCGAGGACGAGGACGTGGCCGCCCGGACGGATCACGCGAGCCATCTGGTCGAGGGCGACGTCGTAATCAGCCATGTTTCGCAGTCCGAACGCGACGGTGAGGGCGTCGAAGGCCGCATCAGCGAACGGGAGGCGGGTGCCGTCAGCGGCAATCAGGTTGGGGACACTTTTTTTCTGGGCTTCGCGGAGCATGGGTTCGCAGAAGTCCGCGGCGATGACCTGGGCGTTTGGAAGTTCGCGATTGAGCACGAGTGCCAGATCGCCGCTGCCGGTTGCGAGATCGAGAACGACGTTTGGACACCACGATTTGACGATGTTTGCCGCTTGGGCGCGCCACAGGAAATCGGCGCCGCCGCTGAGTGCGTGGTTCGCCAGATCGTAGCGCGTCGCGATGGAGGCGAATGTGCTGCGGATAAAGTCCGGGTCCTGTTGAGAGATTCGATGGTCCGCGGCTGACATTACGAGGAAGAACAAACCGGATTGTGGAGGCCGGAGCGAGGTTGGTTTGCGACAATTTCGCGACACCATCACCGTTGATAATAGTTCGATCAAAATCGATCTTTGACATTTCGTCACGGCTGCCTACCCTGTTGAGAACGTATTTTGACCATGGAAATGTTAGGAGAGCCCCTCGGAGACAGTCGTGACATCGAATTCGAGTCGCACGCGCCGGGATTTTGGCCGGACGTGCCGACCGAGCAGTGGAACGACTGGAAGTGGCAGTTGCGCAATCGGGTTACGAAGCTCGAACAACTCGAAGGACATTTGACCCTGAGTGCCGACGAGCGGGCGGGTGTCTTGCTTTCTGGGAGTAAGCTCGCGTTCGCGGTGACGCCTCATTTCTTCAATTTGATCGATCCGGACGACCCAAATTGTCCGATTCGTCGACAAGTCATTCCGCACGTCGGGGAATCGCAGACGGCGCCGTGGGAAATGGCGGACCCGTGCGGGGAGGACGAGCACATGCCGGTGCCGGGGCTGGTTCACCGTTATCCGGATCGAGTGCTTTTTTTGGTGACGGACCGATGCGCGTCCTACTGCCGGTATTGCACCCGGGCTCGGGTCGTTAGTGGTGCGGGTGAGCAGGAGCTACACACGAATTTCGAGGAAGCTTTCGCTTACCTGGAGTCCCACCCGGAGGTGCGCGACGTGCTGCTTTCCGGGGGAGACGCGCTGCTGTTTTCGGACGACAAGCTGGAGTTCATCCTGAAGCGGCTGCGGGCGATCAAGCACATCCAATTCCTGCGGATCGGAAGCCGGGTGCCGATTTTTCTGCCCCAGCGGATCACTCCGAAACTTTGTGAGATGCTCCAGAAGTATCACCCGCTGTGGATGAGTATTCACGTGAATCACCCGCGCGAGCTAACGACCGAGGTGCAGGCGGCACTCGGGAGATTGGCTGACCACGGGGTCCCGCTGGGGAATCAAAGCGTGTTGCTCGCCGGAGTGAATGACGACGTGGATACGATGCGCGAGCTGATCCACAAGCTGCTCATGTGCCGGGTGCGACCCTATTACCTCTACCAATGTGATTTGATCAAGGGGTCGGCTCACCTGCGCAGTTCCGTGAAGAAGGGCGTCGAGCTGATTGAATCGCTCCGTGGGCACACGACCGGATACGCCGTTCCGCAATTCGTGATCGACGCGCCGGGCGGTGGCGGAAAGGTGCCGATCAATCCGGGATACGTGCTGTATCACGACGACGAGAAGGTCGTGATCCGGAACTACGAGGGCAAGATCTTCGAATATCCGGAGCCGGGTGGATCGGCTGGCGCAGTGCTGGCGCAGCCGACCGACGCGGAGCCGTGCCCGGCGTAGGGCGAATCTGACATCGCCGTGGAGCGGGGGATGCGGTAGAAGATGCCGTCATGGCGGGGATTGTAGTGCGACCGAGGGCTCGGATTTTGACCGGGCACGATTGGGTTTACGGGACGGAGATTTTGAAGGCGTTTGGGTCGCCGACGGATGGTGACGTGGTGTCGATCAAGGACGGGCGGGATCGGCTGCTCGGGGTGGGGATTTACAACTCGAAGTCGCAGATCACCGTGCGGCGAATTTCCCGAAAACGACAGGGGCTGGATCGGGATTTTTTCGAACGTCGGATTCGACAGGCCCTGGAGGTGCGGGATCGAGCTGGTTGCCGCCCGGACCTGCGACGAATCGTCTGGAGCGAGAGCGACGGCCTGCCCGGCGTGATCGTCGATCAATACGGTTCAACGTTGGTGCTGCAAACGCTGACGCTGGCGATGGATGCTCAAAAATCGGTTATCGCCGAGGCGCTGCTGGCGGTGACCGGAGCGCGGGGAGTGCTGGAGCGAAACGACGCGGGCGTCCGCAATCTCGAGGGAATGGAGAGCGTCGTGGGAACCTTGGCGGGAGAGCCGGAGGCGGCGCGGTCGTTCGAGATCGCTGGCGTGCGCTTCGAGATTGATCTGCTCGCCGGGCAGAAGACCGGCTTCTATCTCGATCAGGTCGAAAACTACGCGGCTGTTGCGCGGCGGGCGTCGGGACGCAGGGTGCTGGATTGCTTTTCGAATCAGGGCGGGTTTGCGCTGGCTTGCGCCCGAGCGGGAGCGACGGAGGTCGTGGCCGTCGAATCCGGTGAGGAATGCTTTCGGCAGCTCGAGGCAAACACGGTGGCGAATGGGCTGTCAGTCGAAGCGGAGCGCGCGGACGTGTTTCATTTTCTACGTCGGGCGCAACTTGGCCGTTTCGATTTGATCATCCTCGATCCGCCTTCGTTCACGAAGGGGAAGTCGAAGGTGAACGACGCGATGAGGGGGTATCGGGATTTACACCGGCAGGCGGCAGCTCTCTTGGAGCCGGGCGGGCTGTTGGCGACGTTCTCGTGCTCGCACCACGTGTCGGGCGAAGCGTTTTTGGATTCGGCGCGAGCCGGGCTGTTGGACGCGCGGCGCTCGGCGCGGGTGGTCGAGACTTTTCCGCAAGCGGCGGATCATCCGGTGGTGCTGCACCTACCGGAGACGGCTTACCTGAAAGGGTATCTGCTCGAGATGATGCCGGGACGCTGAGCGTCGGGGTCTTCGACTTCGGACCCGTTTCGACTTCGGACCCGTTTCGACTTCGGACCCGGAGGGTCCGGTTCTTTCGAACGGAGGAGCCTGGGCGAGCCTCTTTAACTCGTTTTGAGAACTTCGATGAAGGCTTCTTGCGGAATGTTGACGCTGCCGATGGCCTTCATTCGCTTTTTACCTTCCTTCTGCTTCTCGAGAAGTTTGCGTTTGCGGGTGATGTCGCCGCCGTAGCACTTGGCGGTGACGTTTTTGCGCATGGCGCTGACGCTTTCGCGGGCGACGATCTTTCCGCCGATGGCGGCCTGGATGGCGACCTGGTAGAGCTGCTTTGGGATCACTTCTTTGAGTTTGGCGGCGATGGCGCGTCCGCGCTGCTCGGCCTTGTCGCGATGGACGATGGAACTAAAGGCGTCGACCGGCTCGGCGTTGACGAGCATGTCGAGCTTGACCAAGTTCGCGACGCGGTAGCCAGCGGGCTCGTAGTCCATCGAGCCGTAACCACGGGTGAGCGTCTTGATCTTGTCGTTGAAGTCGACGAGGATCTCGTTGAGCGGAATGATCGTGGTGATCATGATGCGCTTCGTGTCGATCGACTCCGTGTGCTCGACGGTGCCGCGTTTCTCCATCATGAGCTGCATCATGTCGCCGATATTCTCGTTGGGGACCATGACGAAGCACTTGATGACGGGCTCGCGGATCTCCTCGACGATCGACATGTCCGGAAGGTTGGCGGGGTTGTCGACTTCGAGGGACTCGCCGTTGGTTTTGACGACTTCGTAGATCACGCTCGGATAGGTCGAGATGATGTCCATGTCGTATTCGCGACGCAGACGTTCGACGATGATCTCCATGTGGAGGAGGCCGAGGAAGCCGCAACGGAAGCCGAAGCCGAGAGCGACGGAACTCTCGGCCTGAAAATGGAAGGCGGCGTCGTTGAGCTGCAGTTTGCCCATGGCGGCCTTCAAGTGCTCGAAGTCCGCCGTGTTGATCGGATAGATGCCTGAGAAGACCATCGGATGGACTTCCTGGAAACCGGGGAGGGGCTCGGTAGCGGGGCGTTTGGCGTCGGTCAGCGTGTCGCCAATCTTGATCTCGGCGGTCGTCTTGATGTTGGCAATGAAGTAACCGACGTCCCCCGACTCGAGGCTCTCTTGGGGAAACATCTTCGGGGTGAAGACGCCGACCTCCTTGATCTCGTAGTTCTTGTTATTGTGCATCAACTTCACCGGCGTGCCGGCTTGGAGCCGACCGGAGAAGACGCGAAGGTAGCCGACAACACCGCGGTAGCCGTCGAAAACGCTGTCGAAAACGAGCGCCCGGAGAGTCTCGTCACCCGCGTCGGGTCCGGGGATGCGATTGACGACCGCTTCAAGAATCTCGGAGATGCCGAGACCGGCCTTGGCGGAGGCGGCGATGGCTTCCTCGCCGGGAATCGCGAGAATTTCCTCGAGCTGCTGCTTCACGCTGGGGAGGTCGGCGTTGGGCAAGTCGATCTTGTTGATGACCGGGACGATGGTGAGGTTTTGCTTCGTCGCGAGATGGACGTTGGCGACGGTCTGCGCTTCGACGCCTTGAGCGGCGTCGATGATGAGGAGCGCTCCTTCACAGGCGGCCAGAGAGCGCGAAACCTCATACGAGAAGTCGACGTGGCCCGGGGTGTCCATCAGGTTCAACCGATAATCGAGTCCGTCGGCCGCGGTGTATTTCATCGTGACTGGATGACTCTTGATCGTGATGCCGCGCTCGCGCTCGAGGTCCATCGAGTCGAGGAGCTGATCCTGCTTGTCGCGATCGGCGATCGTGCCGGTGCTCTCGAGGAGTCGATCGGAGAGCGTGGTCTTCCCGTGATCGATGTGAGCGATGATGCAGAAATTGCGGGTGCGGCTGCGGGGCTGGGACATGTGGAGCCCGGGACTATCGGAGGGAACGTCGAAACGTTCAAGGAATTGCGGGGGCGATCGCGCGCCCGGGTTCGCTGATCCGGGCCGCGCGGGCGTCAGACGTACTTGTCGCCGCGGACGACCTCGACGTCTTGGAGGAAGGCAATGAATCCGTGGCGGTCAAAATACTGGGAGGCCATGTGATCGATGATCTTTCCCGCGACTTCGGGGCTGGCGATGATCTCGATGCGGACGTTGGAACCTTCCCAATCCAGGGGGCGGAGTCCTCGAGCCCCCTGCCCGTGGGCGTCGCTGAGGGTGTAGCCGGTGGCGCCGAGGGTGAGAAGTTCTTCGGTGAGGGCATCGAGCCAAAGCCGATCGGCGACGATGGTGACGAGCTTGAGTTTGGTGGTTTGCATGACGCGTTTTTGTGCTGGGGAATGAGGATCTAGGCGAGGCGGCGGGCGAGTTCGAGATACAGCGGGATGCCGAGGCTGAGGTTAAACGGAAAGGTCAGGCCCAAGGACGCTGTCAGGTAGAGCGCAGGATTGGCCTGGGGGAGGGCAATGCGGACGGCGGCCGGAGCGGCAATGTAGGACGCACTTCCGGCCATCGCGCCGAGGACGGCCGAGCCGCCCACGCTGAGTCCGGAGGCTGTGCCAAACCAAACGCCGAGACTGCCGTTCACGATTGGCAACGCGATCGTCAGAACGACGAAGAGTGGACCGGCTGCGCGAATCTCGGAAAGTCGGCGGGCCGCGATGGTCCCGAGTTCGAGCAGGAAGAGCACGAGCGCGCCTTGGAACAACGTCACGAAAAATGGGGTCACTTTTTCCATTCGTTCGGCTCCAGCGACCCATCCGATAACGAGTCCGCCGACAAGGAGGACGATGCTTTTTCCCGTGAGAACTTCCCGCAGCGCTTTTTTCCAGGAGCCACCGTCGGAACCACGAAGCTGAACGATCAAAAGGGCAACGACGATGCCGGGAACTTCGAGAATTGCCACCAACGCGGGGAGGTAACCCTCGGGGGAGGCCCCGGCCGCGGTGGCAAATCCGGTTGCGGCGATAAAGGTGACCGCCGAGACCGATCCATAGTGAGCCGCAAGGGCGGACGATTCGTGAATGGGAAGTTTGGTGATGGCTCGGAAGGCCCAGTAGGCGATGAGCGGCGTGATGACGCCCAGGATGACGGTGGCCCCCGCCGGGGCAACGAGAGTGGTGATGGGTGTTTCGCTGAGCGCGATCCCTCCCTTGAGGCCGATGGCGAGGAGCAGGTAGATCGAAAGGCCGACGTAAACCGGCTCGGGGAGCCGGAGGTCGCTCTTGAGAATGGCGGCGACCATGCCGAGAAGGAAGGCCAGCAGGATGGGCGACAGAAGATTGTCGATGAGCAGATTCACGCCCGCCACTGTTTGACGATTTACCGCAAATTTGGAAGCCGCAGATTGTGAATCGCGAAGGAATCGGCTCTTGGTGGGCCGAGGTGGCCTATTTCGTCGTGGCGATTTCGGTGCCGGTCCAGTCGGACGGCGGTGGGGTCTGGAGGTAGGCCTCGCAGCGGGCGAGATAGAGATCGCGCAACTTGTCTGGGGCGTCGAAGTGCAGGGCTTCGAGAAGGCGTATCGCGGCGGCGAACTCTCGGCCGCGGAAGAGTCGAATCGCGTTCTCCCAAGGCTCGAGCCAGGTGGGTGGTTGGACCTCAGTCGGCGAGATCAGCGAGAAGATTTCGACCGGTTTCGTTTTGCCGACGACCTGAACGAGATCGACGGTGCGGAGGTGGAAGTCCTCGCGAACCAGCTCGGCGCAGGAGCCGGTGATGCAGGTGACGACTCCGTATTTTTTGGTGAGACCCTCGACCCGGGATGCGAGGTTGACGGCGTCTCCGATGACGGTCGGCTCCATTTTCTCGTCGGAGCCGATGTTGCCGAAGACGGCGTCGCCGTGATGGAGGCCGATCCCGATGGCGAAGGCAGGGAGGTCGCGCGCGGCCCACTCGGTATTCAGTCGCGCGAGGGCACTCTGCATCTCGTGGGCGGCACGGGCGGCGCGGCAGGCGTCGGCGGCGGCACCATTGCTAACGACATTCCCCCAGACGGCCATGATTCCATCGCCCATGAATTTGTCCACGGTGCCTTCGTGGGCGAAGATGATGCGGACCATGGCGGCGAGGTATTCGTTGAGCTGCGTAACCACGTCGCTGGCGTCGCTCTGTTCCGAAAATGAGGTAAAACCACGCACGTCGGAGAAAAATACGGTCATGGGGCGACGGGTTCCGCCGAGGGCGTTGAGGAAGTCGTCTCGATGGTCGAGAATTTCGCGAACGACGTTTCGGGAGACGTAACGCTCCAGCGTGGAGCGCATCCGTCCGCTCTCGCGACGCTCGGCGGCAAAGTTCCAGGCAATACAGCCGAAGCCGGCGATGAGAAGCGTGCTGGTTGGTTGGATGAGCTCGAGGACGTGATTGGCAACTCGCGCCACGCCGAAGGTGAGCGCGTAATACGCACCGGCGACCGCCAGCAAGATCAGGACGGCGAAGATCGGCTGACGGAAATGCCACGTGATCAAAAAGGCGGCGGCAGCGGAGAGGATGACCAGTAGGAGCGTGACTTTCCAATCGATCGGGAAATAGAACGCGTCCTCGATGGTGGCGGCCATCGCGTTGAGATGGAGGAGCGGGCCGGGGATGTTGCCGAGGGGTGTGAGGTGAAAATCCTGAAGGATGGCGGCGCTGGGGCCGATGACGATGACCTTGCCGTCGAAGATTTCGCCGTTGGCACAGATCGTCTCCCAGTCGTGCTCGACGAACAGCGAGTAAAACGGAACGACGGGGAGCGTTTCTTGATTGCCGAAGAGGAAGTAATGGGTGCTCTCGTCGGACGGAATCTCGTCGGCGAGTCCGATCTGCTCGAGGGCGCGCGCGGTGATGGAGTGATAGATTCGGGCGTCGGCGTGATCCACTCCGCGACGGGTCCGGTAGAATATCGAGCGGACGACGCCGCCGGTGCCTGGCCAGAAATTGACAAAGCCAACGCGCGGATCCTGGTCGCCGTCTTCGATCAGGCTGGCGGCGGGCACCCGGTTCGCTGCGGTGGTGGGGCGTCCGGCTTGGGTGGGATCGGCACTCAGATTGGAGCCGAGGACGATTTTGTCAGAGTGACGGTCGAGCGAGGCTCGGAGCTCGGCGTCGCCCGGGCGTTCGGCGTCCAGAATGAGGTCGATGACGACCGTGCGCGCTCCGGCTGCGACGAGCCTCTCGGCTGCCGCGGCGTAAACGCTCCGAGGCCAGGGCCAGCCGTTCTGCATCGAGAGCAGGGCAGGACTATCCTCGATGTCTTCGGGCCAAAGGTGGTCCATTTTCATGGACTGGTCGTCGATGGCGACGAAGACAAAATCGCTGAGATCGTGGGTCGGCTGCATCCGAACGAGGCGGTCGTTGACGTCCCACGAGAGTCGTTGGATCGAGTCGCTGAGCCCGAAGGCTAGAAGAACGCCGAGCGCAACGGCGGCGCAAAGTGCGGCCAACTGAACGTGGCGACGGCGGGAACGTTTGGCGGCGGCTGTGGCCATCGGCTCATGAGAAAACAGAAATCCGGATTTAGGAACCAGAAAGGACATTCGAGCTGTCGCGAGCCCGCGCCGACGGTCAAGTTGGGCGAGTGTCTTGACGCAATGGGACGAGGTGTTCAGGCTGCGGAAATGGTTAGGAGAGGTCTCATTCTCGCTTTAGTTTTCGCTTGTTCCGGGGAGGGTGTCTTCGGACAAAACGCGACGTCCGCCGAGGAACGAGTTGCCCAAACGCCGAGAGCCCGTGGCGCGGCGGTCGGTGGCACTATCGGAGACGTCGAGCGGCTGGCTCCGGCCAGTGCTGGAGATCCCGACATCGGCGAGCAGGTCCTGTTGCAGCCGGCGGCGACTTACGAGGCATTTTCCGCGTGGTCGAACTGGAACTATCTTTGGACGAGCAACCCGGATTTGCTCGATGACACCAGTGAATCAGACGGGTTGCTGACGGGTTCCCTGGGCGGCAGCTTTCTCCCTTATCTCGGCAAAAATTTGTTCGGGGAGTTCAGCGCCGAGCAGAGCATCTATCGATACGCCGATCGGACCGATCTCGATTTCGACGCGTTGTCGCTGACCGCTGGATTGATCTACGTGGTGCGCGACCTCGGAGATTTGACGCTCTTTACCAATTACAATTACGACCTGCTGACGGATCGAGCTTGGAACGGCGAGATTTTCCATAGTCACACGATCACGGCTGGTGCGAGGAAGGTCTTTGCGATCACGCGCGGCCAGCGCGCCTACACGTCTTTCAGCGCTGACTTTAACGTCGGTGGGTGGCCGGACTACGCACTTCGGCACAATTTTTCATGGCTCACCGGTTACCAGGCGAATTTGACGCGGTCGCTGACGCTCGACCTTTACTACCAGATATCCGCCCAAGCCTACCTTTACGACGATCGGGCGGACCTAAATCAATTGATCGGTGGCGGTTTGACCTACGGAATCACCGAATGGCTGAGCGTTCAGACGACGGCCAGTCTCGGGATCAATTCATCGACCGAGGAGTTCTACGACTACTTCGCCGCAAATTTGGGTGGCGGAATCGGCGTTTTGATTAATTTTTAGATTATGAAATCGACGAACTATCTTGCGATTGGAGCCCTCGTTCTGGGATCCGTCTTCGCGAGCTTCCCGCTGCGAGCCGAACTCGATAGCGCCCGCGTGACGCGAGTCTTCAACGAGGTCGACATCCTACCGCCCGACCAGGGGGCGCGTGAAGCCGCGGTCGGCGACGAGGTCGCTGGGCGGACGGCGGTGCAGACCGGCAACCGCTCGCGGGCGGAGCTGACTTTCAACGACGAGACGCTGGCAAGACTGGGCGGGAACTCGATCTTCAGCTTTCAGCGGGGAACGCGTGAGCTCAATCTGGAGAAAGGCGTGATCCTGCTCCAGGTGCCGAAGGACGCAGGTGGGGCGAAAATCAATACCGCGGCGGTCACTGCAGCCGTGACGGGAACGACCGTGATGGTGGAATACGACGTCGATGCGGGCGGAGATGGCACGATGAAATTCATCGTTCTCGAGGGGACCATGCGGTTGTCGCTGAACGGACAACTGGGAGAGTCACTCTTATTGGAGCCCGGCCAGATGGTGACGGTGCCAGCTGGGGCGGATCGCTTGCCGGATCCGGTATTGGTCGATCTTACCCGGCTGACCGAGACGTCTGGTTTGATGAACTCGGATTTCACCCCGTTTCCGAACGAGCCGATGATCGTCGAAGCCGCGCGACAGCAGCAAATCATGAAGTCGCAGGGAGATATTGTCACGGTGGACTACGGACTGAAAGGGAAGGACCGGAGCCCGGTTCTTCAAACGGTCACGGACGTCAATCAAGCTCAGGTTCGGACGAATGCGACGCAGGTGGAGCCGACGCGCCGTCCGGTTTCCCGACCGAATCCCCCGCCGCAGGCGCCGAACAACAATCGCCCGAACGCGGACCCGAAGCCACCAGCTCCAAAACCGCCGAAGCCGCCCAAACCTCGTCCAGACAAACGTCCAAAGCCGCCGAAAGCTCCCCGTCCGCAGCCGCCACAGGCTCCACCGACGCCACCGCCCGTGCCTCCGGCTCCCGAGCCGTCGGGTTCGCCGTTTTCTCCGGATACCTGAGCGGGTCCGCTCACGCTGGGCGGCGATCCCGCCCGTTTTCCCGGAAACGTTCAGGCGCGATGACTCGCAGACCACCTTGCGGGGATGGTCGCGTACGTCGAGTGCCGGCGTTTGCTCGCAGCGCTTTTCGCTCGCTGATCGCCGTCGTGACGAACTCCGCCGGGACGCGATGATTTGATCCGGGCACTGCGTCGAGCCGGGTAGCTCCCGTCGCGGTGAAATGGATGCGATCGGTTGGTCGGCCTGGGGGGCGAGGGGCGAAGGATCTGACGTGTCCTGCCACGCGTGATGACCTAAATGGAGGCCTCAAAAAAGCGAAAGAAAGTGCTCACGAGAGGACTCGAACCTCCACGAGTTGCCCCACTAGATCCTGAATCTAGCGCGTCTGCCAATTCCGCCACGTGAGCAATGGGGGCAATGAGAATGCACCGCGTTCCGAGGTTTGTAAATGAAAGATCGCCGAGATTGCACTGGCAATGCCTCGTCTCTCGTGCGAAACGGAAGGCGTTAGTTTATACACCTTCTATGATTCGCAAATCACTTCCCCATTGGCTCACCGCCTCGATGCTCGGCATCTCGGCAATTCTCCCCACCTTCGCGCAAGACGAGGCTACGACCGAGGCGGTCGCCGAGCCCGTCGCTACGGCGACCGCTACACCGGCTGCGGAATCCACGTCGGCCGCCGATGCGGTCGCGACTTCTCAGGCCAATACTTTACCCGCACCTACCGCAACGCCGGCGCAGGAACCACTCGAGATTCCTGATCCGGTCGCGACCGTGAACGGGGAAGCCATTTCCAAAGCGGAGCTCGAGGAATCCTTCAACAACGCGGTTTCCGGGGCGGGGGTCGATCCGTCCGCGCTGTCCAACGAGCAGAAGCTCGCGGGATACAATCAGATTCTGCAGGACATGATCACGGACAAGCTCGTGAAGGAGGCGTCGAAGGACATCGAGGTTACCGATGCGGACGTGGATGCCGAGATCGCGAAGATCAAAGAGCAGTTCCCGACTCCCGAGGCATTTGAGCAGCAGCTCGAACAGAGCGGCCAGACCGAGGAGAAGCTCCGTGGTCTCATCAAGGACGGCCTTGGCCAGCGCAAATGGGTCGAGAGCCAGGTCGGTGATACCGAGGTCACCGACGAGGAGGCGAAAGCGTTCTACGAGGAAAATTCCGAACAGTTCGAACAGCCAGAAATGGTCCGCGCGAGCCACATCTTGATTCTGACTCCCGACGACGCTGACGAAGGGACGATGAAGGAGAAGGAAGAAGCCGCCAATGAAGCGGCCGAGGAAGTGCGTGCTGACGGTGCGGATTTCAACGAAGTTGCCAAGAAGCTTTCGGATGAGCCAGGTGCTGACGAAAGCGGTGGCGACCTCGATTTTTTCACCAAGGAGCAGATGGTGCCGGAATTTGCCGACGCCGCGTTCGGAATGGAAGTGGGCGAGATCAGCGATCCAGTCAAAACGCAGTTCGGTTATCACGTGATCAAGGTCACAGATAAGAAAGAGGCTGGCAAAATGCCTTTCGAGGAGGTGAAGCCGCAGCTCGAAGCGTTCCTCAAGGGTCAGAAGGACCAAGCGGGCGTGAACGAAGTGCTGGCGAAGCTGCGGGGTGACGCAGAGATCGACGTCGAGCTGCCTCAGCCGACCGGTATGGGAATGGGAATGGGCATGGGCGCACCGGGTGCTGGTGCTGCTCCGACCGCGGCTGACGCTGATGCGGACGCGACGCCTGAAGCGTCGCCTGAATCCGCTGAGAACTAAGCGGGATGCCTCGCAGGAAGCAGTCGGTAGGGGTCATCGGACTCGGGATCATTGGGTCCCGAGTCGCGTCCCATTTGCGCCGAGCTGGTTACGAGGTTTGGGTTTGGAACCGCTCTCCGAAGGCCGAGCCTAATTTTCTTTCGTCCGCAGCGGAGGTTGCGGAGTCGGCGGAGATTTTGCTGACGTTCGTTTCGGATGGCCCGGCATTGATCGAAGTGATGAAGGCGGTGGAGCCGGTGCTCTCGGCCCGCCACTTGGTTTTGAACCACGCGACCGTCGGACCAGACGAGGTGACTGAGGCGGCGGAGATTGCCCGTCGAGCGGGCGCCGATCTCATCGACGCTCCGTTTACGGGAAGCCTGAAAGCGGCTGAAGCTGGAGAGTTGGTTTATTACGTCGGTGGCTCGTCCGAAGCGCTAACGCGCGCCCGTCCGGTGCTGGAGGTCTCTTCGAAATCGATCCTCGAGATCGGTGAGATCGGGCAGGCGAGCCTGGTGAAGATCGCGACCAATCTGATCTCGGCGGCGGCCGTCGAAGCGCTTTCCGAAGCGATGGGTTTACTCGAGAAAAACGGCGTGCCGCTCGAGAAATTTGCACAGGCGATCGAGTTAAATGCGGCCCGGTCGGGAGTTTCGGACGCCAAGGTCCCGCTGATGTTGGCGGGGAAATTCGATCCGAATTTCTCGCTCAAGAACATGTTCAAAGACGTCCAGTTGCTGCTGGCTGCGGCGGAGCGCTCCGGGATGGAGTTGCCGGCAGCGAACGCGACTGCCGGTGCTTTGATGGCCGGGATGGAGCACGGGTGGGCGGATTTGGATTTCTCGTCGGTGTCGAAGCACTACGGATTCCCGGGTAAGGAACCGTTGGCCGTCGAGGCCGTTTTCGCGGCGTCCGACGCTGGGAAGCCGAAGAAGCGGCGGTCGTTATTCGGCTCCGGTGGAACGGACTGATCGTGGCGGAGAGTGGAACCAGGGAGACGTTGCGGAGCGCGCGGCGTGAGGGCGGCTTTTATCATTTACCCGCACGAAGCCGACTCGTGCTGACCGGGAGTGATCGCGAGCGTTACCTGAATGGGCAGGTGACCAACGACGTGAGAAAACTCAAGCCCGGGACCGCGATGCCCGCGTGCGTGGTCTCGATCCGCGGGAAGTTGGATGGAATCGTCCTGATTTGGAACGACGAAGCTCAGCTCATTGTCGAATCGGATCTGGAATTGGGTGATCCGCTTGAAGCGCGGCTGGGACGATACGTCGTTGCGGATGACGTCGAACTCGAGCGTCGGGACGTGGAGGCGGGGGCGGAGGTTCACGTGTTTGGCGAAATGGCTACGAAGTTGCTGGACGCGGGTCGCGGGCTTCGGCGGGCAAATCGAATGGGGATTGACGGAATTGACCTTCGGGCGACGGACCTGACGGGTCTGGGTGCCGCGGGTGAACTGAGCGAGCGCGACATTGATGTCCTGCGGATCGAGAACGAAGTCCCTCGCTGGGGCGCGGAGCTGACCGCCGACACGCTCCCAGCGGAAGCCGGACTCGACAAGACGGCGGTGGATTTTCACAAGGGATGCTACATTGGGCAGGAAGTGGTCTCGCGAGTCGAGAGTGTCGGACGGACGAATCGAACCCTGAATTCGTTGGTCGTGGAGGAGGGAAAGGTTGCGGCGGGCGACGGTTTGTTCGTTGCGGCAGGGGAAGAGAAGACGATCGGAACGGTCACCTCGGTGGCGGAGCACTTTGAATTGGCACGGCCGGTGGGACTTTGTTACATCAGGCGCGGCCAGGAAGAGATCGGGGAGTATTTCACCGCTTCGGGGTCCCGAGTGAAATTGTGCGAATTGCCATGCGAATAACCCCCGTCGTCCTCCTGCTGCTTACGATCGTGCTGAGTGGCTGCCTCAATCGGCCGACGGTCGTTTACAGCGGTCCGGAGGTCGCCGTGATGTCGATTCGGGTGGGGAAAGAGAAGGAGTTCCGGCGGGTCGTCATCAAGCTCGACGAGGCCGCGGCCCCGCTCACTTCGGCGAACTTCAAGGAACTTGCTCGACGTGGATTTTACGACGGGATGAGGTTTCATCGGGTCTTCCCGGATTTGCTGGTCCAGACCGGCGACCCGTATAGCCGTCGCGGCGACACGGATCGATCGGGTACCGGGGGTCCCGGCTACACGCTGCCGGCTGAGATCCGCCTATCGCACCTTCGGGGGTCGGTCGCTGCTTCAAGATTACCCGACAACGTGAACCCGACGAGGGCGTCCAGCGGCAGTCAATTTTACGTCTGTCTGACACCGATGCCGCAGCTCGACGGGGACTACACGGTGTTTGGGCGGGTGGTCGAGGGTTTGGAAGTGCTGGACGAAATCAGCAAAGTGTCGACGAACAGCAATGATTTCCCCTTGGAAAAAATTGTGATTCGCTCTATCACAATGGAGCCCGAAATGACGGTTGCGTCGGTGGGCACTCCCATAGAAGAGTAGTATTTAGAACGGGTAGGTTCCGGAGTGGCCAAACGGGGTAGACTGTAAATCTACTGGAATTTCCTTCACAGGTTCGAATCCTGTCCTGCCCATACTCCTCGCGAAGCGAGCATTCTCGTTTCCGACAGGATGAGAACGCAGTTCGAGCCGAGCGAAGCGAGACAGATTCGGTGCTAGCCGAACCCGTAGGGTGCAGGGCGAAGCCCGGAGTCAATCCTGTCCTGCCCATACTCCTCGCGAAGCGAGCATTCTCGTTTCCGACAGGATGAGAACGCAGTTCGAGCCGAGCGAAGCGAGACAGATTCGGTGCTAGCCGAACCCGTAGGGTGCAGGGCGAAGCCCGGAGTCAATCCTGTCCTGCCCATACTCCTCGCGAAGCGAGCAATCCACCTTTTGGCGGGATGAGCATCTGGGGGGCAGCCGAATGGGCGATCAGGCGGGGAGACGTCTGCGGCACTGCAGGTCTTCGAGGCGAATGAGCGCATCGCGACCGCGAAACTTGGATCCCGCTGGGCGCCCGCGCTCGTAAAAGCTCCGTGATCGCCTCAATGTTTCGGGAACTACCCCCCCCCGGGCGCCCACAGCTATCCGGCCAGAACTCGTTGCAATTGAGAAATCACCGCGCACCGATGAAAAGTCGGACCCCAAATTAAACGATCATGGATTTACGCATTTCAGGAAAAACGGCAGTCATCACCGGAGCGGCGGGAGACTTGATGCTGGAGACCGCGAAGATTTTACAGGGCGACGGCTGCAATCTCGTTCTGACAGACATTGACGAGAAGGAGTTGGTCGATGCGCGAGGTCGGCTCAGTAGCACGAACGTTGTGTCCGTTGTCGCAGACCTGTCGGACCAATCCGGTGCGGACAAAGTCGCAGCAGCGGTGAGGGAAGCGGGATGGAATCCGGATATTCTGGTGCACGGGGCTGGAGTCACCGGAGCCAAGGGAGATCCGTTGGACGACATCACCGAGGAGGATTGGACGCACGCGTGGAATACCGATTTCATGACGGCGGTCCGGGTATCAAAGGCTCTCATTCCAGGGATGCGCGATCGCGGGTGGGGGCGAGTCGTTTTCGTCGTCTCGGAGAACGTCGCTCAACCGTATCCCGACGAGGTCGTTTACAACGCCTCGAAGGCCGCCGTCCTGAGCTTTGCAAAGGGAATGAGTCAGGTTTACGCCCAGCAGGGTGTTCTCATCAATTGCGTCGCTCCGGCGTTCATCAAATCGGACATGACCGACGGGATGATGGAGAAGCGAGCTGAAAGAATGGGCGTCAGCGTAGATGAGGCGGTGGAGGGGTTCCTCGAGGAAGAGCGCCCGCACCTTGTCTTGAAGCGTCGGGGCCGTGCGGAGGAAGTCGGATTCGTGATCTCTTGCCTCTGCAGTGAGCGAGCGAGCTTCGTGAACGGGTCGAATTGGCGGGTGGACGGAGGTGCCGTCCAGACGATCAACGTTTGAAGGAGAGCGACTCGAAGTCGAATGTCGCGAGGCGGACGCCGTTTTCCGGGCGGGTGGGTCGCGAGCAAATTGTTGCGCGCATCCAGGCTGCGAACCTTGGCGACGGGGCGAAGGCGATGCGGGCGGGTTTTCGGAGGCTCATTTTGGGCGAAGAAAGCGATTCATGGGATCGGACGGTGCTTCCGAATGACGTTCGGGTACGCCGCGATGCCAGTGGCTTACGGGTTTCGCCGGGTGATGGTGTCAGGCGGCGTGCGGCGATGGTCTGGTTCCACGGAGGGGGTTACGTTTTCGGGAGCCCCGACACGCACCTCCGCCCCGCGGCGCGCCTGGCGCAACGATCCGGGCGAGAGGTTCGTTTGCCGGCCTACCCGCTCGCGCCTGAATCCAGGTGGCCGGCTCAACTGGAGTTAGCTCTCGAGGTGATTCGATCGCACGACGTTCCGCCCATCTTGGTGGGAGACAGTGCCGGTGGACACCTTGCGCTTGTCGCGGCTTTGTTTTTGCGACGGGAGGGTCGGGAATTGCCTGGGCTGATCCTCTTCTCACCCAACACCGATCGCAGCGGGGCGAACGAATGTCGGGCAAGTCTGTCGGCGGGTGATCCCATGGTGGACGACGCGGATGATCAGCGGCTCTTCAAGATGGCCGTCGGCGAAGATTTCGATCCGCGAGATCCGCAGATGTCTCCTTTGCTTGACGATCTTTCCGGGTTGCCGCCGACTTGGATCGATGTTGGCGGATCTGAAGTTCTTCGGGACGACTCCGTTTTGCTCGAGCGTCGGGCGAGGTTGGCGGGTGCATCGGTCAGTCTCCGCGTGATCGATGGATTGCTTCACATGGGACAGCTTTGGTCTCCGTGGTGGGAGCCGGCTAACGAATCGATTGATCGGATGGCGGAGGCCACGGAAGGTCTTTGAGGTTCGCTTGATCGGCCGCAGCTTACAGGCGCGGGGCAAGTTGCGCGGAACCCTATCCGCTGTTTGTCATTCAATTTCACGAAAGAATCTCTGGGCCTCATGATCGAATGCCATCGCCATCGGGGAAGCGTGACTTCGAGAGGCTGTCGGGGCGGTGATGTCTTGATTGATCTCAGGCGATGAAAGTCCGATGAACTGAGGGGTATGAAGATTTTCGTGGATTTCCCGGTTTCCGGGAGGGCTTTAGATGTTTTGCAAGGTGGGACGGCGGGCCATGAGTTGATTTTCGCAAGGAAACCGGCGACGTCGGTGCTGGCTGAGGTCGAGATCGATCCAGCCATTGCTGCCGCGGAAGTCGCGGTGGGGCAACCCGATCCGGCGGCGATTGCGGGGGCAAAGCGATTGAAGTGGGTGCAAGTGAGTAGCTCCGGCTTCACGCGATACGACACGGCAGAGTTCCGCGAGCTGGTGCAATCTCGAGGGATTGCGGTTACTCACAGCGCGGGAGTTTACGCCGAAGCGTGTGCGGTGCACGTGTTGAGCTTTTTGTTGGCGCAAGTTCGCGGTCTGCCACTCGCATTGGCGAGTGCCGCGGGGAATGGGTCAGCCGACTGGAAGGATCTCCGGGCCCGGAGCTCGACCTTGTCGGGAGAGAGGGTCCTCATCCTGGGATTTGGATCGATTGGGCGGAAGTTGGCTGAGCGGCTCGCTCCGTTTGGTGCGGAGGTGACGGCATTTCGGCGGAGGGAACGGGGAACTGAAGGTATCGAGGTGCGGACGGACCTTTTGCCCGCGCTGGCGGGAGCGGATCACGTCGTGAATATCCTGCCGGGTAGCTCGCAGACGGACGGATTGATCGATTCCGAAAAGTTCTCGGCGATGAAGGACGGCGCGGCCTTCTACAACATCGGTCGCGGTTCAACGGTGGATCAAGCGGCGTTGCTGGCTGCCCTGGAAAGCGGGAGGCTCCGGGCGGCGTGGCTAGACGTGACGACGCCTGAGCCATTGGCGACCAACCATCCACTGCGCGCCGTGGAGAACTGCTACATCACTCCGCACCTCGCGGGTGGGCACGGCGACGAGGCGTTGTCGCTGATCCGACACTTCGTGGCGAATTTCCAACGGTTCGTCGCGGGGGAGGAACTCGCCGAGCGCATCATGTGAGCGCTGTGGTAGTGATTTTGATCTAGTGCCGCAAGATGGCGCCGTCCCAGTCTTTCCACACCGGATCAAGGCCAAGGGTGATCAATCGCTCGGCAACTTCGGCGGGGGAGCGGTCGTCAGAAATGGCAAACTGCTCGGTTGCTCGGTCGACTTCCGAGGTTGTCATCTCGACTTTGCGTCCGCGAACGGTGGTGTGGAGGTTGTCGGAGCCCTGACCGGTGTAGCCGCCGGGTTCAGTGTGGGAGCCGGCGGACATCATGGTGACGCCGAGAGGAGCGAGGGCGTCGCGGAGTGGGGCGGGCTCGCGGGTGCTGAGGACGAGGCCGACGTGCGGGAAAGTGAGGCGGAGCGCGAGGTGGAGCTGGATGAACTCGCGGTCGGTGATGACGTGGCGCGGAACAAACTCGCCGGCGGCGGGCTTGAGTCGGGGAAGGCTAACGGTCAGTTGCGAGGTCCAGCACTCTCGCTGGAGGTGGTCGAGGTGGGCGGCAAGCGCGACGGCTTCATCGCGCCAGTCGGCGAGCCCGAAGAGCGCGCCGATACCGAGACGGCGGAATCCAGCGGCGTGCGCTCGCTCGGGGCAATCGAGGCGCCAGTCGAAGTCCTTCTTGGGTCCGGCGGTATGGTGCTCGGCGTAGGCGGGACGGTCGTAGGTTTCCTGGTAAACGACGAGTCCCTCGCACCCGGCTTCGACGAGCGGGAGGTAGTCGGCGGTTTCCATGGGCGCGACTTCGAGCGAGATGCCGGGGATGATAGCGGTCAGTCGGCGAATGGCGTTTTCGAGGTAGCCGTTGCTGACGAATTTCGGGTGCTCGCCGGCGACGAGGAGGAGATTGCGAAAACCCTGGTCGGCGAGGTGGCGAGCTTCGGCGAGGGTTTCGTCAATCTCGAGCGTGACGCGGAGGATGGCGTTCTCGCGGGAGAATCCACAATACGCGCAGGAATTGATGCACTCGTTCGAGAGGTAGAGCGGCGCAAAAAGACGCATGGTCCGTCCGAAAAAGCGGCGAGTGATCGCGCTGGACTCGGCGGCCATCGCGTCGAGCCGGGCGTCGGGAATCGGATCGAGCAGTGCCCGAAATCGCTGCGCGAACGGGCTCGCGATCGCGGTTTCAAATCGTTCGGAGAAGGCCACGAGAGGACTGTAACGGTGAATCGCGATTACGCGAACAGGAGACGGCAGACGACGAGCGAGGCGATGACGCCGGTGGCGTCGGCGATCAGGCCAGCGGGGACGGCGTGGCGGGTGCGGCGCACGGCGACCGACCCGAAGTAAACGGCGATGACGTAGAAGGTCGTCTCCGTGCTGCCCATGATCGAACCGCCCATCATGGCGGCGAGGCTGTCCGGTCCGTTGTTGGCCACGACGTCGGTGAAGAGTCCGGTGGCACCAGATCCGGACAGGGGCCGGATGAGAACCATGGGGAGGAGTTCGACCGGGAAGCCAACGACATTGAGGAGCGGGCCAAGGGCGCGCGCCATGTAGTCGATGCCACCCGCGGCGCGGAACATGCCGATGGCCACGAGGATGGCGACGAGAAATGGGATGATTCGCACGGCGACCTGGAAGCCCTCTTTGGCCCCGTCGACGAATTCCTCGTAAACGGGGACGCGACGCAGGCAGGCGTAGAGCGGGAAAAACGCCAGCAGGAATGGGATCGCCAAGGTGGAAATGGCGGAGACGACGCGAGCGACGGGGTTCGAGGAGATGTCTCCGGCCGGGTTGACGACGAGTTGGACGGCGGCGACGGCCATGACCGCGAGGAAGGCGAGCAGGATGAGCATTCCCCACCACTGAAGGGGCGGTGGGTTGTCGGGGAGCACCTCTTCCTCTTCGGCCGCGGCGGCCACGGCCATTTTGACGTCTTCGGCGGTCGGGGCTGGCGCGGCGGGGAGGCGGTAAACCGGGAGTTTCTCGAGGAACTTGACGGCGATGACGGCGGCGATGGTGCTGCAGAGGGTGGCAACGAAGGCGGGGCCGATGACGGCGGTCGGGTTGGTCGATCCGGCGGCGGCGAGGATGGCAACGACGGTGGCAGGGATGAGTTGGACGCTGCTGGTATTCAGCGCGAGGAAGGTGCACATCGCATTGGTGGCGGTGCCGGGGTGGGGATTGAGTCGCTCAAGGTGTTGCATGGCGCGGAGACCCAGGGGAGTGGCGGCGTTCGCGAGGCCGAGCATGTTGGCGGCCATGTTCATCACGATGGCACCGATGGCGGGATCTTCCGACGGGACGTCTGGAAAAAGTCGGCGCATCGCGGGGCGGAGGACGCGGGCAAGAATGAGAACGAGACCGGAGCGTTCGGCCAGGCGCATGAGACCGAGCCAGAGGGCCATGACGCCGGCGAGCGGAAGAGCGATGTCCATGACGGCGAGCTTCGTCATGTCGATGGCACCGGTCGCGACCTCGCCGAGCCGCCCGGTAAGCGCGCCCAGGAGGACGCCCGCAAGGACGAGTCCGAGCCAGATGTAGTTCAGCATCGGTCGGTTTTACTGCGAAATCCGAAATGGGGAATGAGAAATACGGAGGGCTGACGTGGAATTCTCGCTCGACAGGTGTCGGCCCGGAGTGCTTTTAGCGTGGGCTCAAATGTCTTGGGAAACTTTTCAGATGCTCGCGGTGTTTGCCGTGACGGGTGTCGTGCTCGTGGCCTTTGTGAAGGAGTGGGTGACGCCTGATCTGGTCGCGCTGAGCGCACTGGTGGCCGTGATTTGCCTGGGAGTGCTCGACGAGAAGGACGTCCTCAATCTGTTCAGCAACAGTGCGCCGATCACGATTGGCGCGATGTTTGTTCTCAGCGCGGCGTTGCAGAGAACCGGGGCGATCGATTCATTGGCGCGAGCTTTCACGAAGGCGGCTGGGAAGAGTGAATTGAGGGCGCTCGTGTTGATGGCGGTGATCGTCATTCCGCTCTCGGCCTGCGTGAACAACACTCCGGTGGTGGTGGTATTCCTCCCGGTGCTGCTGGCGTTTTCGCGGAGCACCGGCGTGATCTCATCGAAGTTGCTGATGCCGTTGTCGACCTTCGCGATTCTCGGGGGGACGATGACGTTGATCGGAACGTCGACGAACATCCTCGTGTCTGGAGTTGCTCACGAGATGGGGCAGCCGAGGTTCTCGATCTTCGAGATCACGAAGATGGGTGCCGTGTATTCGGTGATTGGCACGGTGTATATCTTGACGGTCGGTCGGAAGCTCCTGCCGGATCGGCAGACGCTTTCGTCGCTGCTGTCCAGTGAAGACACGCGAAGTTTTTGCAGTCAGGCCGTGGTCCGCCCGGATTCGCCGATGATCGGAAAGGAACTCGGAGCAACGCAGATTGGAAAAAGCCGGACGACGCGGGTGTTCGAGGTATTCCGCGGCGGTCGGCGGGTGTCGGACGTGGCGATCGACAAACTCGTCGTCGAACCGAATGACGTGCTGGTTTTCAAGGCGCACGCCCGAGGAATCGCGGCGATCCAGGAGACGCAGGGACTTGCCTTTGACGACGAACACGAGCCGGAGGCGGGGACGGCTTCAAGGTCGCTTCAGCTGGTCGAGGCCATCATCGGTCCGGACTCGAGGTTCATTGGGCGCACGATTCGGAACATGAAATTGCGGCGTCGCTACGGCGTGGCGGCCGCGGCGTTGCATCGGCGTGGTCAGAATTTGTTCGAAAATTTTCAGGACATCCCGATGCACTTCGGGGACACGATCATCTTCGAAGGCCCGACGGAAAACATCAGTCGCCTGCGAGAGGATGATGATTTTCTCAGTCTGAACGAGACGACCGAGAAGCCGTTCCGGAGGAGTAAGGCGCCGATCGCGATCGTTTCCATCCTCGCGGTGATGTTGCTCTCGGCGTTTGAGATCATCCCGATCGTCTCGGCGGCGTTGGCGGGGGCGGTGGTCGTCGTGCTGGCGCGTTGTCTGGACGCTCGGGAAGCGTATGCGTCGGTCGAATGGAAGATCTTGTTTCTCATCGTCGGGATGCTGGGGCTCGGGAAGGCGATGGAGGTCACCGGCGGGGCGAAGTTGATCGCGGAGGCGGTCGCGGGCGGGCTGGCGGATTTCGGTCCGGTGGTGGTCCTGGCGGCGGTCTATCTCATGGCGTCAATTCTGACGGAGCTCGTGACGAACAACGCCGTGGCGATCTTGATGACTCCGATCGTGATCGGGATCGCGGCTTCGATGGGGGTCGACGCCCGACCGTTTATCGTTGCGGTGATGTTTGGCGCAAGCGCGAGCTTCTGCTCGCCGATCGGCTACCAGACCAATACGTACGTCTTTGGTGCGGGTGGATACAAATTCTCGGACTTTCCGAAGATTGGTATTCCGTTGAATCTGATGCTCTGGGCGATCGCCGTGTGGCTGATCCCGATCTTCTGGGAATTTTGAGGCGAGTGGGGCGAACCGTCAGACGTTCGATTATTCGCGGAGCGACGCGATCGCGGCCCGGCGATCCTCCGCTTTGAAGACGGAGGTCCCCGCGACGAAAACGTTGGCGCCAGCCGAACGAGCGTCGGGGGCGGTCTCGCGAGTGATGCCGCCGTCGACCTCGATGTCGAAGTCGTGATTGCCGTCTGCACGGAGGTCCGCGCCGGAGCGGACCTTTTCGAGGGTTTTCGGCAGGAAACGCTGGCCGCCAAAACCGGGGTTGACGGTCATGACGAGCAGGAGGTCGAATTGACCGAGAAAGGGTTTGATGCGCTCGAAGTCGGTGGGCGGGCTGATGGCGAGGCCGGCTCGGCAGTTGGCCGCGCGAATCTTTTCGAGCGTCGCGGCGACGTCGTGGTCGGCTTCGACGTGGACCGAGATCGTCCCCGCGACGTCGGTGAACCGCTCGAGGTAGAGATCAGGACGAGATATCATGAGGTGGACGTCGAGCGGGAGCTTGGTGTGACGACCGGCGGCGGTGGTGAACGCGGGTCCGAAGGAGATGTTGTCGACGAAATGGCCGTCCATGATGTCGCAGTGGATCCAGTCTGCACCGGCGGCGGTCACGGATTCGACTTCTTCGCCGAGGCGGGTGAAGTCGCTGGCGAGGATGGAGGGCGCAATGATGGTCGGTCGCGGATTCACGTGGATTGTTTTAGCGGTCGGCGCGGGCTTCGACTATATCGGATTGCGTGGAGAGCGAGGACGTCCTGATTGATTTGGAAAGCGACGCGTATTTCATGCGTGAGGCGCTTCGGCAGGCCCATCGGGCTTACGAGGCCGAAGAGGTGCCGATCGGCGCGGTGGTCGTGCGCGAGGGAAAGATCATCGCGAGATCGTGGAATCAGGTCGAGACGCTCACGGACGCGACGGCGCACGCCGAAATGCTGGCGATCACGCAGGCGGAGGCGGTGACGGAGGACTGGCGGCTGACGGACTGCGATCTCTACGTGACGAAGGAGCCGTGTCCGATGTGCGCGGGGGCGATCGTTCACGCGAGGCTGCGGCGGGTCATTTTTGGCTGCTCGGACTTGAAGGGGGGCGCTGCGGGGGGATGGATCGACCTACTCCGAACGAAGGAGCTCAATCACCGGGCCGAAGTCGTGTCCGGGGTCGAGGCCGAGGCGTGCGCGGGATTGTTGAAAGCGTTCTTCATGGAGCGGCGCGGATAGCGTAATTTGGCCGGGTGGCGAAGAAGCATTGGTTGGTGAAGCAGGAGCCCGAGGATTACTCGTGGGACGATTTCGTCGAGGACGGTGGAACCGCCTGGACGGGCGTCCGCAATTTCCAAGCCCGGAACAATCTGCGGGCGATGAGTGAGGGGGACGCGGTGTTGTTTTACCACAGCGGGAAAGTGCGGGCGGTCGTCGGCACGGCGGAGGTGGGCAAGCAAGCTTACGCGGACCCGACGGTGAAGGAGGGAGATTGGGTGTGCGTCGATCTGATACCGAAGAAGGCGCTGAGCTCTCCGGTGACTTTGGCAGACGTGAAGGCACGAGCGTCGTTGTCCGAGATCGCCTTGGTCCGAAACTCGCGGTTGAGCGTGATGCCTTTGAAAGCGGGTGAATACCGCGAGATCGTTGGACTGAGTCGCTGATCGGCCGCGGTGGATCGGGCGAGTCTAGGGCTCCCCGGCGAGGAGAAACGCGAGAGTTTTGTCGTCCTTCTGTCCGTCGAAGAACTCGCTAAGGACCTGGTGAAAAATGCTGTCCGGCGGAGAGAGCTCGGCGAACAGGGTCATCGACGATCGCAATTTCAGGTCATCCGGAAACCCCATGATTCCAGAGACGTGTCGGCCTTGATTGAGCAGAAGGGCTTCGCAGCATTGTTCGAGTCGAGGAGCGAGGTGGCTGTCGGTCAGATACGCGACGGCTTCCTCGCGGGATCGGATGGAATATTTCTCCGCCGTGGGACTTCGGCCGAGCCCGGCAACCTGAGGGAAGATAAACCAGATCCAGTGCGAATCTTTCCGACCTCGCCGGAGTTCGCGTAAAGCGCGCTCGAAAGTCCCGGTTTGAGCGCTGCGGAATCGATCGAGATTGTGGGGATCGGCGTCGCTCAAAGAGTTGGTTTCGGATTACGACCGAGTGGTGAGCAAGTCGCAGCCGAGCCGACCTACAAACCTGGTTGCTCGCGTTCGGTGCCTAATTCGAATTCTTTCGGAATTGGCAGGGCGGCGTCCTCAGCGTTTTTGTCCAGATAGACTCGAGCGATTTTCTTCCAGGGAGTGGGCTGATACGGGAAGAGCGTTCCTTCGGCAAGGCGAGCGCGGACGCCCTCCCGCATTTCCATGGGAGTCACGCCGCTCTCGAGCCCCTGCATGTTCGGGCTGGAGATCGAGAAGTTACCGGGGAAGTTCCAGTCAAATTTCACGAAAGAGAACTTTCCGATTTTATCGGAACCTTCGGTGTCATCCATGAGCGTGAGATAGTCGACGTCGTCGACTCGGGAGATCCAGCCGATGAAGCGAAGAGTCTTGGCCGGGGTCTGGCCGAAATTGCGGTAGAAAATCCAGTAGGTGTCCGGCCCACGCGGGATCACCGCAGCCCGGTGGATGACGATTTCAGCTTCGTCGTCGGGACCGAGGGGCGGCGCGTCGGCGGGTGGGAGGACCGTTTCTTCATACTCGAAGACGCCGAGAAGGCGGGTGTCGATGTTCGTCGATGCCTCGATTGTCAGCGGGACGTCGTAGAGACAGCCGGAGACGGAAACAGAAGTGAGGCTCAGCAGGACGGCGGTGGCGAGCCGCCGCGTCCATTTGCCGAAAGAAAATTGCGCGGTGTCGCCGGATGGATGGGTCATCGAAAGTCCGGCGATCGTGGTCAAATCCGGGTGCCCGGGGCAATCACGGAGTTTTTAGGAATGACGACGATGCCGTCGCGCACGTAGTAGCCGGGACCTTCGCTGTCCTCGGTCTTGCCTTCGCCGGTAATGACAACGTCGTCGCCGATGCGGGCATTTTTATCGATGATGGCGTGGTCGATCTGGCAATTGCGCCCGATGCCGATGGAGGGCTGTTCGGCGGATTTTTGAGCGATGATGGGGTTATCGTCGTCGTAGTAGTCGGCACCCATCATGACGGTATTTTTAATCGTCGAATTTTCGCGGATGATGCTGCGGATTCCAATCACGCAACGTTCGAGCGTCGCTCCGAGCAAGTGGCTGCCGTCGGAGACGATCGAGTGTTTCACGGTGGCGTTCCGGATGACGCTGGCCGGCATGAAGCGTGGCTGAGTGAACGTCGGGAAGCCGCCGGTGTAGAAGTTGTAGGCGGGTTCGTCGTTGGTGAGGGCGAGGTTGGCCTCGAAAAAGGCTCCGATGGTCCCGATATCCTCCCAGTAACCTTCGAAGATGTAAGCGTCGACTTTGCAGCTCTTGATGGCGGAGGGGATGATGTTCTTGCCGAAGTCGGCCATGTCGTTGTCGAGGCAAGACTCAAGAACGCTTCGATTGAAGACGTAGATGCCCATCGAGGCTTGGAAGAGTTCCTCGTCTTCGCTTTTGCCGAGGGAACGGAGAATCGGCTTGGGGATTCGGAGGGTGTCCTGAACGGCGGGGTCCTTCGGTTTTTCGACGAACTCGATGACTCGCTTGTTCTCGTCGGTGTGCATGATGCCGAAGCCCGGAACGGCGGCTCGGTTGACGGGAATCACGCCGAGCGTGATGTCGGCTTCGCGCTCGATGTGCTGACGCAGGATGTCGCGGTAGTCCATGCGGTAGAGCTGGTCACCGCTGAGAATGATGAAGTGCTCGTAGCCGCCTTCGAGGAAGTAGCGCATGTTCTGCCGAACGGCGTCGGCCGTGCCTTGATACCAATCGGAGCCTTCGGGGGTCTGCTGAGCGGCGAGAATGTCGACGAAGCTACGGCTGAATCCGTCGAATTTGTAGGTGTCGTTGATGTGGCGATGCAGCGAGGTCGTGTTGAACTGCGTGAGAACATACATCTCGCGGATGCCGGAGTTCAGGCAGTTGCTGATCGGGATGTCGACCAGTCGGTATTTACCACCGAGTGGAACGGCGGGTTTGGACCGTTCTTTGGTGAGAGGAAAGAGGCGGGTGCCGGCGCCTCCGCCCATGATGATTGCGAGGGTGCCTTTGGTAAGGGAGAGAACTTTTCGACTCATGCAGGGTGTGCTTTGGGGTGGGTTCGACCTTGCCGGAGCCAGGTCCCGTTGTCACTCTGCAAAACCCCAAACGGGCTTAAAAACTATGTGTGGAATTGTTGGATACGTTGGAAAATCACAGGCTCCGGCCATTTTGTTGCAAGGACTCAGGCGATTGGAGTATCGCGGATATGACTCGGCGGGCGTCGCGACTCTCGACACTGATGGCATAGAGATTCGCAAGGCAGTCGGACGGATCGCTGACCTGGATGCCGTGGTGGCGGAGTCGCCTTTGGAGGGCGAGCTCGGGATCTGCCACACGCGCTGGGCGACCCACGGCGCGGTGACGAAGGAAAATGCGCATCCGCACTTCGATCGGTCCGGCAAGCTGGCTCTCGTTCACAACGGGGTGATCGAAAATTACCAGGATCTGCGGGCAGAATTGAAGGAGCTTGGCCATGAATTCAAGTCCGAGACGGACACCGAGGTGCTCGCACAACTTGTCGGTCACGAATTCGACAAGGCCCGCAAAGATGGTGACGCCGGAGAAGGGAAAGGCGATCTCGTCGAAGCCGTGCGCCGAGCGTTGAAGCGAGTGATTGGCACCTACGGGATCGCGTTGATTCACGCGGACGTGCCCGGCGTGCTGGTCGGTGCGCGGCGGGGGAGCCCGCTCGTCTTGGGAATCGGTAAGGGAGAGCACCTGATCGCGAGCGACGTCGCGGCGATGATCAGTCGCACGCGGGACGTCGTTTATCTGAAAGATTACGAAATCGTGGCTTTGGAAGACGAATCGTTCCAGATCACGACGCTGGGCGGAGATGGCGCGGGATACGAGATCAGTCAGGTCGAGTTCAGCGAGAAGGACGTCAGTAAGGGCGTCTATCCCCACTACATGCTGAAAGAAATTTTCGAGCAGCCCGACACCGTTCGGGACGCATTGCGCGGCCGACTTTCGGTCGAAGAAGGAACGTCGAAGCTCGGTGGACTCGACATGACGAACGCCGATCTGCGCCGAGTGGATCGGGTGATTCTGAGCGGGTGTGGAACGGCTTTCCATTCCGCCATGATCGGCGAATACATGATCGAGACGTTGGCGAAGGTCCCGGTCGAATGTGAGTTTGCCAGTGAGTTCCGTTACCGAAATCTCCCGACGACGAAAGACACGTTGGTCTTCGTGATCAGTCAGAGCGGTGAAACGGCCGACACGCTCGCGGCGCTTCGCGAGAGCCAACGGAAGGGGCACCGGACTCTCGGAATTTGTAACAACGTCGGCAGCACGATCGCCCGCGAGAGCGATGGCGGGGTTTACATGCACGCGGGGCCCGAGATCGGGGTGGCGGCGACGAAATCCTTCACCTCGCAGGTCGTGATCCAAGCCTTGATCGCTCTGTTGATGGGGCGGATTCGCAATCTCTCGCACAGCGAGGGCATGGCGGTCATTCGCGAGTTGGAGGCGCTGCCGGACAAGGTCGCCAAAGTGCTCGAGCTCAATCAAGACATCGCCAAGATCGCGAAAAAATACGCACATGCGAAGGTGTTCCTCTTCATGGGACGGCAGTTCAATTACCCGGTCGCGCTCGAAGCGGCGCTGAAGCTCAAAGAGATCAGCTACATCGCGGCGTCGGGTTATCCGAGCGCCGAGCTCAAGCACGGCGTGATCGCCTTGATCAACGAAGAGACGCCGTCGGTCTTCATCGCGCCGCGTGACGAGATCTTCGAAAAAAACGTCAGTAACATCGAAGAGGTCAAGGCCCGCAAGGGACCGGTGATCGCCGTTGGCACCGAAGGGGACGACCGACTCGCGACCGTCGCTGACGACGTGATCCTCGTTCCCGATGCTCCGGAATACTTGACGCCGGTCCTGACTTCGATCGCGTTGCAAATGCTCGCCTACCACATCGCGGTCGAGCTGGGTTGCGACGTCGACAAACCGCGCAACCTGGCGAAGAGCGTGACCGTCGAGTAAGTCGACGGTTATTTGCTTCCGTGAGGGAGTGGGTTCGCTTGTGATGGGGCGGAATGGAAAACTCGGTGGAACAAGTGGTCGACGCGGTCCTGGCGTCGTACGCGCGCGTTGGTGGGCTTAACAACACGGACGGGCTGAACCTTCCCTCGAAGCGCGCGGTGGCGTCGATGTGCGAGGATTTGTTGCAGATCCTTTTTCCCGGATTTCACGATGAACGTCCGGTTCCTGGCGAGCAACTTGGCAGGCTGACGGCGGGTCGGGTCGAGAGTCTGGCGGAGCGACTGGGAGATCAGGTCTGCAAGAGTCTCCGAACGAACGACCCGGAGTGTCCGCGGGCAAAAGCTCATCGAATCGTCGAAGGATTTCTCGCGACGCTGCCGGAGATCCGGGAATTGCTCCAGACGGACATCGAGGCGGCGTATTCGGGAGATCCCGCTGCGTTGAATCGGGAGGAGATCATCCTTTCGTATCCGTTCGTCGAGACGATCGCGATCCAGCGTTCGGTTCACCGTTTGTATCTGGCCGGTGTGCCGTTGCTGCCACGGATGATGACGGAGTGGGCGCACGGGCGGACCGGGATCGACATTCATCCGGGCGCGGAGATCGGTTCGCATTTTTTCATCGATCACGGCACCGGAGTGGTCGTCGGGGAAACGAGTGTGATCGGGGATCGGGTGAAACTTTACCAAGGGGTCGCGCTGATCGGGAAATCGCTGGCCGGTGGGCAGGCACTCCGGGGGAAGCGACGTCATCCGACCATCGAGAACGGAGTCACGATCTACGCCGGCACGACAATCATGGGTGGCGACACGGTGATCGGCGCGGGAAGCACGATCGGGGCGAACGTTTTTTTGACGCACAGCGTGCCGCCGCGGTCACTCGTCTCCTACGAGGAGAAGCAGCTGAAAATTTTGGAAAAGCACGAACCCAAGGCGGAGGAGGCGTTGGTTTGGCATATCTAGATTGCAACGCGACGACGCCGCTGGCGCCCGAAGCGCTGGAGGCGATGCTACCGTTTCTTCGCGAGGAATACGGGAACGCGTCGAGCATCCATGCCGTCGGCCGTCGGGCGCGTTCGGCACTGGACGACGCTCGCGATCGCTTCGCGGCACTGGTGGGCGTGCGACCGCACGAGATTGTTTTTACCGGGGGCGGGACGGAGTCTGACAACCTCGGGATACTCGGCCTCGCGCGGAGCCGGGCGGCGGAAAGTCGCCACGTGGTGACGGCGGCGACGGAGCATCACGCGGTGCTGCACGCGTTTGACTACCTGGAGAAACACGAGGGTTATGAGGTGACGCGGCTGCCCGTCGATCGCGACGGGCGGGTCGATCCTGAGGATGTTCGCCGGGTGGTGCGGGCGGATACGTCCTTGATTTCAGTGATGTCGGCGAACAACGAGACGGGGACGATTCAACCGGTCGCGGAGATTGCGCGCGTCGCGCGCGAGAGTGGCGTGGCGTTTCACAGCGACATGGTGCAGTCGTTTGGAAAGTTGCCGGTCGAGCTGCGAGGGTTGACGGCGGCCAGCTTTGCCGGTCACAAATTTTACGGACCGAAGGGCGTGGGGGTTCTGTTTCTCGAAGCCGGAGTGCCGATGACCTGTCTTCACCACGGGGGCTTTCACGAAAACCAGCGCCGTCCGGGGACGGAGAACGTGGCGGCGATCGTCGGCATGGTCGCGGCGGCCGAATGGGTGTTCCAAGATTTCGAGGCGGAGCAGAGGCGGGAGGCCGTGCTGCGGGATCGACTTTGGGCTGGGATCCGGGAGCTCACGCCCGCGGCGAAGCGCAACGGCCATCCGACGGAGACCTTGGCGAATACGCTGAACGTCAGCTTCTCCGGGGCGGACGGGGAAACGCTGCTCATCGGGCTCGATCTGGAGGGGATCGCGGTCTCGAGTGGGTCGGCGTGCATGGTGGGGTCGGTGATGCCGTCTCACGTCTTGCTCGCGATGGGGGTGCCAATGGAAGACGCGAGGGCCACGGTGAGATTTTCACTCGGGAAGATGACGACGGAAAACGACGTGGATGCGGCGGTGAGCGCACTCGGCCGCGTGCTGGAGCGTCAGGCGGTGCGGAGCGTGTGAAAACCAAGCAGCTCGCGTTCGAGTTTAGCCGGAGCTTTCTGAAGCGATTCCGGGCGGCGCCCGGCGCGCGGGCGGGTCGAGACGAGCCCGCAGAAACGGTGTTGACCGGTGATCCCGACCTCGAAGTTCGCGCCCGCGAGATGTTGCGGGAGGTGGGCTGCCAGGAGCTGGCGGAGGAGGTGCGGGTGGTCTGGAATCCGCGAATGCGAACGACGGCCGGGACGGCGTGCTGGCGGTCCCGGCGGGTGACGCTGAATCCAAAGCTGAAGGAGGTGTCGGCGGAGGAGGTCGAGACGACGCTGCGGCACGAGCTCGCGCACCTAGTCGCGCAGGCGCGGGCCGGGCGTCGGCGGATCGCACCACACGGAGCCGAGTGGCGAACGGCCTGCGCGGATCTCGGGATCGCGGGAGAAGCGAGGTGCCATTCCCTGCCATTTCAGCCGCGTCGCATGCGGAGAAAATACGCGTTTCAATGTCCGCAGTGTCGGTTGGTCATTCGGAGGGTCCGTCTGCCGAAGGGGCGGATCGCCTGTCTGGCATGCTGCCGACAGCACAACCGAGGTCGATATTCCGAGCGCTTTCGGCTGGTGTGTATCCCGACGGACGCTCGTTGACCGGCGTCTGGTGAGCGGAAACGAATTCGTAAATGTCGTGATGAGCGCGGCGTCGCGCGCTGGCAGGGGACCGGAGGCAGCGGATGCTCCTAGCTGGAGCTGCCGGCGTCTTCGGTAGCCGTCGCAACCTCATCGACGAGGTCGGCAAAATCGGAAACACCGGTGCTGGGCACGATGATCGAATTCCGACGTCCGTGGGCCTCTTCGGTGATTCGCAGGAACTGTCCGCGATCGTTTTCGCGGTATTCAATGAAGAAGTGCTTCCGTTCCACCTGCAATTCCCGGGATTCAATAACTTTGTCCATGACTAAAACTTTCCTGTCGGTCGGAGTGAGCGGGGTAATATCGCGCAGTTCTGGGGGCTGACAAGGCTAAACTGGGGCGAAATCGACCTGTTGCTTGAACATGTCGACGCGTGCCACGACGACTTCGATCAGGTCACCGACGGCGAAAACCTTCTTCGTTCGTCGGCCGACGAAACGGGCCTTGGCCGGCTCGTGGGTGTAGAAGTCGTTGTCGAGCGTGGACACGTGCACCAGTCCGGTGAGCAGAAAGTCGGGCAGTTCGACGAGCAGCCCGTAGTTCCGGACGTCGACGATTCGGGCCGGGAAAGATTGCCCTTTCTGGCCGGTGAGCTGCTGCTGGAAGAATTCGAGCTTCTTGAGCTTGGTCGACTCGCGCTCGGCGTCGGTCGCGATGCGCTCGGTGGTCGAGATGTGCTCGGCCAACGAATCCAGCTCGTTGGACCGCGGACCGTCTTTCGTGAGTCCGAGGTGACGCTCGAGGGAGCGATGAACGATGAGGTCGGCGTAGCGGCGAATTGGACTGGTGAAGTGCGTGTAGTCTTCCTTGGCCAATCCGTAATGGCCGAGCGGGGTCGTGACGTAGGTCGCACGCTTCAGACTCTTGAGAAGTCCGATTTTAATGGCGTGGTCATACGGCTGGCCTTTGACGGAAGCGAGAAGCTTGCGGAGGTTCTCGCGCTTGGACAGATCGCCGGGCCGCAGGTTATACGAAGCGACCATTTCCTGATACTCGGCGAGGCGGTCGGGCTCGGGATCTTCGTGAACGCGGTAAACCGTGGGTTGCTTGGCGAGCTTGAGATCGCGGGCGACGATCTCGTTTGCGAGCAGCATCATTTCCTCGATGAGCTGGTGCGACTCGTCGTTTTCGACGCGCTCGAGCCGCTCGGGCTTGCCGGATTTGTCGAGCCAGACTTTGATCTCCGGGAAGTCGAGGTCGAGGGCGCCTTTTGCGAATCGATTTTTACGAAGCAGGGAGCCCAGCTCCCAGGCGGTGTGGACGCGGTGCCCGGTTTCGTCCTTCGGTGGCTCCTGAAGAATCGCGTAGGCCTGCTTGTAGGTGAGGCGGGCGGCGCTGCGGATGACGGTTTTCGCGAAGCGCGTGCTCGTGATTTTTCCTTTTTTGTCGACCTCGGCGAAGGCGGAGAACGCCATGCGATCGACGTGAGGTTTAAGGCTGCAAATGCCGTTGCTGAGTGCTTCCGGCAGCATGGGGATGACGCGATCGGCGAGGTAAACACTGTTTCCGCGGCTGCGCGCTTCGCGGTCGAGAGCGGTCCCGGGGCTGACGTAATGCGACACGTCGGCGATGTGCACGCTAACGGACCAACCGGACTTCGTCCGCTGCACTTCGACGGCGTCGTCGAAGTCCTTCGAGTCGTCCGGGTCGATGGTGATGATGTGTCGGTCGCGAAGATCTTCCCGCCGGTCGGCCTCGCGGGCGGGGACCTCTGGAGCGATCGCTTCGGCCTCCCGGATGACGTCGGCGGGGAATTTCTCCGGGAGCTGGTGCTTGCGAATGATCGAGAGGATGTCGATGCCGGGGTCGCCGCCTCGACCGAGAACCTCGATCAGATGGCCTTCGGGGTTGACGTGTCGGGACGCCCATTCGTCGAGTTTGGCGACGACCTTGTCGCCAACGTTGGCTTTGATGTCGCCGCTCGGAGCGGGGACGTAGAGATTCTCGACGAATCGCGGATCGTCCGCGACGACGTAGTAGAAGGCCTTGGTTTTCTGGAGAGTGCCGACGACGGTCTCGTTGGCGCGCGTCAGAATGCGGATGACCCGGCCTTCCTGGCGGTCGGGAGAGCGGCGACGATTGCGAGACTGCGTGTCCTTGATGATCCGGGCCACCACGCGGTCGCCGTGCATGGCGGTCCAGGTATTCTCGCCGCTTACGAAAAGGTCGGGCTCGCCACGAGTCTCGTTGAGAATGTGGGCGGAACCGCTCGGATGGATCTGGATCTCGCCGGTGAAGAGGTCGGCTTCCTTCGGGACGATGTATCGATCCTTCCGGATGCGGGCGAGGTCGCCGGCTTTCTCCATGTGAGCGAGAAGATCGCGAAGTTCGCGAGACCGCTTCGAATCGAGTTTGAGAGCTTTGGCAATCTCCTCCGCCTGGAGTGGCTCATCGCCGACGAGATCGACGATGCTGCGGCGAAGAGAGCCGGGCCGTGGCTCCGTGGTTTTGCCGTCGCGGGTCTGGTGGTCGTCGCGGCGCTGCCGATCTCGACCGGGCGGCTTGGGTTTGCGGCCAGGATCGGTGCCCTGGCGCTTCCCGGGTTTGCGGGGACCGTCGGATTTGCGCACGGCGCGGCTCTTTCCCTTCGGGTCGGGTTCGCCGCTTTCTTGGCGAGGAGGACGCGGCTTCTTGGCGGAAAAATTAGCGGAGCGCTTCCGAGCTTCCGCTGGCGCGGGCTTGCGCTCGTCTGATTGGGATTGCCTTTTGGGCGGGCGGCGGCGGGATTTTGGCTTCGATGGACTTGAAGTCTTGGCGGACTTGGCGTCGGGGGCCGCTTCGGTATCGGCGTTGGCAGGCTTGGAGTCCTGCCTCCTGGGTTTGCGTGGCACGGTGGTATCGTCGGAGAGGGGGCCACCAAACACAAGAAAATGCTTGATTGCAGGCACGCCAGCGCGGACTTTGCCGGTAACCGCTTCTCCCAAGATGAAAATGCTTTCCCCCGCCAGTCGCCGTGCTTTTACCCTGATCGAATTGCTGGTCGTCATCGCGATCATCGCCATTTTGATGGGCTTGCTCATTCCGTCGGTGACCGGTGTGATTGAAAACGCCAAGCGGGCGCAGGCGAAGAACGACGTGACTCAGATTGCGACGGCAATCATCTCTTACGAGACGGAATACGGACGGTTGCCTGAAACAACGGGCACCGTGGACGCTGATCTCTTGGAAACGCTTGGTGCGCAGAACGATGACACCAATCCTCGAGGTATCGTCTTTTTGGAGATTCCGACGGCCAAGGGCGGAAAGAACGGCGCCGAAGGAACGGGGGCGACTTTCTCCAGTGGTTACAAAGACTCCTGGGGTGAAGTTTATCAGATTGCGGTTGACGATGATTACAACAACCAAGTTACGGCTGATGGCGTGACGGTTCGGAAGAAGGTCGCCGTGTGGTCCGAGGGAAATCCGAGCAAGACGCCCAAGAAGCTCGTGAAATCCTGGGAATAGAATTTCCTCGAAGCCGCGATTCGATTTCGCGGGTGTAGTTCAATGGTAGAACGGCAGCTTCCCAAGCTGCATACGAGGGTTCGATTCCCTTCACCCGCTCATCGTGGCTGTGAGGATCTCCGAGGTGTAGCGCGCCAGAAATGTTTTCGTTTCCGTGCCCAGAATACCATTCTTTTCGCGACAAAATTGTTTTCGTTTTGTTGTGTTGCAACAACTTACATGGCGAAAAGAATTCTGTCGCGAAGGTGTTCTCGGATGCTTTTCACCACGCCGCCGACACCTAAAATCAAGTTTTCGAGTATCCTGCATGGGTGATTCCCAATGCGCTGCGTATCTACAAGGTCGAGAACGGCATTGTTGTGCCGGATCGCTTGGACTGTGGGACGGCTTCCAAGCTTTGTGCCAGTGTCATCTCGGGTTGGAGCGCGCTGCTACCGGAACTCGTGGGAAAGGCACGTGATTGTATTGATCGCAGTCTGACAGCGCCCGCAGTGATAAAAGGAGGTCGCTGGGATGCGCGGCGAGCCTCCGCAATGAGAAAAATCTTATTGGATCGTCAGTCTTGGGAAACCGTGGACCGGCGTTTCGATTCAGTGCGTTTTCTGAGCGCGATAAATGCTCGTCTGCTGCTCCCGGTTGACAGGGTCGATGAAGCCCTTTCGCTGGATGGATTCACTCTGCTTGCGGCCACTCGCGATGTGGGGTTCGATGACGTTAACGACCTCAAAGAATCCATCGCAGGAAGTGCATCCCGTCAGGTGCTCAAGGATATTGTTTCGGTCGATCCATCGGTAATTCTGGCCGAATACGACCTCTTTCAACTTCGCGCCGTGCTGTTTAATTGTTCCTCCGCAGAGATCGAGGTAACGGAGGATTTCAACGCTGCGGTCCGACTCGCCCGTTTAAGTGGTTTTTCTTTCGACGTGATCGAGATTGCTGGCGGATATCGCTTTCTCTTGAAAAGCAGCGCTCATTTTACGGGATCATTCGGATTTGGACGTGCGCTGTCGAAGCTCGCAAGCTCCCTGGTCCGGCTCCGCGGATGGTCGTTATCGGCAAAATTCAAAGATCATGTTTTCTCCGGGACCATCTGCGTAAACGGATCGAGCGGGTATCTGTCAGCGAAAGCTCCGCCTACCAAGTTTGACTCAAAAGTCGAAGAGGGGTTCTGGAACTCGTGGCATCGTGAGGAGCGGAATGGGTGGACATTGCATCGGGAGCCGAGGCTCATCGTTCACGGGACCCGGATCTTCTGTCCGGATTTTGAAGCTCGAAAAGAAGGCGTCGCCGTGATTGTCGAGATCGTCGGAAAAAACGATCCGAGGTATGCCGTTCCCAAGGCGGAGAGCTTGGCGGGTGTCACTCTCCCCCCAACTGTCCTATTGGTAAAAAAGGAGATCGCTAGCCTATTCGAGGAGCTTCCCGCCACGGTCATCACCCACTCCAACCATCCAAGTGTGGAAAAGACCTTACTAGCCCTAGAATCAATCCATTCCGCCCGCTCCGTAGCGCATAGCCAGCGATAAAGCCTTTCCAAAATTGCGCTCGGCGTTGTTGACGGGCCATCGAGAGGCGCAATAAGTGCGAACTTGGTCCTCCCAATATTCGCAGTCGGCCCGAAGAAAGAGGCTGGACTGGGGCCAGGCGAGGTGAACGAGGTGCCGACCCGTGCTCATGGCATCGGCGGATGTCATTGGCATCCTGATTCCATATTCCTCTCGCAAAATTGCGTCCGCCTCGGCTCGGCAAACCATCGATCGAGGTCGGACGGGTATAAACGCAATCACAGCGTTCTTCGCTGCCATGCCGAGCAAACTTCGGAAGTCGTTCTCGATTGTGGGATCTGGAGGAAGATGCCGTTCGAAGGGCTCCTGCCATTCCTGCACAAACCCCGCCAAAGCATTTTGAGCTAAAGAATCAAAACGCGTGCCAAGGAGCCGACTGGCATGTTCCGGCATTCGAAATAAGCACTGCTCAGAAATGCCGTAAAATATCTCGTGGGCTCGAAAAGCCGATCTCCAGATTTTACTATTCTGCGGCGCATAGAATGCCAGATTTCCGATCACACCGATCCGCGCGAGCGGCATGTCCGTTCGCCCGGGCCTTCGCGAGAGCTTGAACAGCACCTGCCCTAGGCGCTGCATGACCAACGGACGAGAATCCGGACGCGATCTGTAGTGTCGCAGCAAATCCTTCGACGAAACGGGCCTTCCAAGTCGTTTGCACAACCGATAGACGTCTGCGCGAATTTCTGCGCTTTCGTTTCCAACAGCGTAGAACATTACGCCTCCATCTGAGCCAGCAACTCATCGACAGCCTTTCGGTCGAGAACCTGTCGTGCATCCGCATTCGCCAGATCCGAGAAAAATCTCAGACGCCGGAGGAGACCGCCGGTATGAGTGTGAATTGCCTTCACACTGCCCTTCGATAACTCGTTACCGTTGAGATCTGCCCCGACGAGTCCATCAAGCTTTGCGCTCATTTTCTTGAGAACCGCCCCCGTCATTTTTTGCGTCAGCGGTTCGGATCGTTCGATGTGCAAGGTTCGGGTAGCCGCCGCCGGGATCTGACCGATCCACTGCGATTCGGGAGCCACTCCGGTCATGAGGAAAACGACTGGCGCAACATCACGGAGTTGGTCGAAGAGACGGACGACACCTTCCAGTGTTTCGATCGAATACTGGTCAGCGTCGTCGAGACAGATGGCCACGATGTTCGTGGAAGCGATCTCGCGCTGGGCGAGCTTTAACAAATAGGCGAGTCCCGCCACCGACCGATTGCTCGTAACTGCACCCCCGATCCCAAGATCCAGCATAATCGCCCGGACTCCAGAGGAAGGTCCGGTTGCTCGACAGCATTGCATCACATGCACGATGCTAGGCGAGGCAGCGGCAGCGACCCGACTGCGAATGACATCAAGGGCAATCGTCTTACCTGTTCCGCTTGGGCCTTGAATGATTCCGATCGACCTAGTTGTCCGACAGTTTTCAAACATGCGGCAGCAACCCTCTACAAATGGCGTCGTGACAATCTGCTGCTTTGGCAAAACAGCCCTTTCCTCGAAAGCGACATCGTCTTCCGAGTTATCGAGGATGAATTTTGAGTCCATGAATCGAAGATACTTGCTGCGCAATGCGGCTATTCTGGCTCCACAGAAAGATCAGGAATGGATTCGTCGTCCGCCTTGCTGCTTCGACGAGTTTTCCCGACTTTCGGTGCCGGCGGAGCCTTGGCTGGATCGACCGGAAGCATCGCCTCGGTCACAATCGGAGGCACCCGTTTGAGTGATTTGGTCAGACGCTTCCGGAGGCGCTCGATATCCTTGTAGGACCGCAGTCTCTCGCTCGCGATCGAAGCGGCGGTCACATCGTCGCCTTCGATTGGAGTGACAATGCCGAGGCGCTTTCTGCCATCGTAAGCTTCGATCTGAGACTCTCCGGGAATTAACGGCTTCCGCAAAGTGATCGTCTTCCGCACAAAGTGCGTCAGGAATTTTGCGTTCAGATGCCGACCGTCTTTTGTGAGAATGCCGTCGCGATCGACGAACACGTCTTCTCGGGTCTTCATCGCCGCGAATACGGTTTTTCGATCCACCGCGAGTCCAATTGCTGTTTCCAACCCTTGGTGCCACTTTTCGAATGGGCTGCACTTGAGGGTGCGATGGTCGCGGAGGTGATACTCCGCAATCCATCGATCTACGATTCGCTGAAGAACCGGATACGGAATCGCGCCATGCTTCCGGGCCTTCTTCAGCCCATGGGGCTGCTTGGTGTAACCTTCAAGAGAGGCAAGCAAGTCACCTTGAATTGTTCTGAATAGTCGCTCCACGATCCCGTGCGCCATTGGTGCCTTGATCGGGATATTATCGAGCGTGATGCCCAGCCGGTTGAGCGCATCAGAGGTTTCTGCCGACAAAAAATTTGAGGCGTTGTCGACGCTCAGAGTTTCGGGCAACCCATAATAGGGATGAAGTGGCTCGCCAGAAGGCAGGATCGCTGTGCGTAGAGCAAGAAGGATGTCGGCACTGGTGGGGGAGTGATCGAGAACGAGAAGGTAGGGAATCGTGCGACTACACACATCAATGATTGAAACGAGCCACGGCTTGAAGAGCGTGCACCCATCCCGCACATCCAAGGCCCAAATGTCGGCCTCTGTGCAGTCGATCTGCCAAATCTCGTTCACGCGGTGGTATTCCTTTCGCACGACGATGGCGTGATCTTCGTAAAACTCCTTTTGCCCATTTCTGAGACCCTGCGTGATCTCCGCGAGGCGCCCGTTGAGCACATATCGAAGCTGTCTCGGAGTCGGGATGTGGCTCTCGAACTCGTCACGGCGTCGCTCGATCTCTCGCAGAATGGCCGGGAATGTCGCCTTCGGTCGAAAGCGCAAGTAACTGAGAGCGAACTGGAGAATTTCGTCAGTTACACCTGAAGGACGGCCAGTGTTCTCGAATCTCTTATCGGCAATGGGATCTGCGCCGTCCGATATCTTCTTGGCGATATTACCCACCGTCCGATCACATACAGCGAAGCGGTCGGCAATTTCTTTTTTGGTGCCCTCGCCTTTTTTCAACGCGTTGACGATCGAGCGTCGTTTCAAAACGAACGCGGACTTTTTAGGACTAGCGAGTTCCGTATCTACACTCATACGAGGAAGATACTGGGACCACTTGGGCTCCCGAAGTGATGACGTGAGTGCAAAATGTAGCTCGAACCGACGCGCCTAGCCGTCTGCTCAACAACCACTTCACATTTCAATGAACGGATTACGCAATTTGTCTCTACCTCGGATGCTTCGCAGAAGCTGAAATGGTAATTCGACGCAATCTAAGAGTGAACTTAATCCTCAACCACCCAGTGATCCGGGTTTTCAACAGTTCTATTCAAGAGTATTCACGCTGGATGCAAAGGTCATGAGAAACGACACAGCTTTCGAGAAGACGTCATTTCCAGCTAGGTCATGTGATCCTATCCATCGAAGGTTAATATCCAATTCACAGACAGTAACGTGTTCTTGGAAATTGAAACGCTCACTCAGTTCTTTCCGAATTGGGCTAATGTGCGCTTTCGATTCAAGCAGAGACATCCCAACGGATCTCGCCGAAAATTCGAAAATTGACCGAATCTCTTGGCTGAGCGGTCCTTTGGCGTGGAATCCAGCGTCAGCCGAATTCAATGGTGACGTGAAACCAATGAAAACGACGATGGTTTGTTCGTTGCTAGCAATTGAAGAGTCGACTAGCTGAGCAAGTCTGGAAGTAACGAATGGGGTGCCGGGAGAATATGTCTGAGTAATTACTTTTACGTGAGACGTTGATCCGAGAAATTCACTCAGTGCCGTGATGTTTCTAGCGGCGTCGAGCGTCGAAGAATTTGCCGCTTGCTGAACTACGAAGATTGCTTTGGTAGACACCTCCCGATTCATTTCGTAGCCATTGGAAGGAAAAAAGGATGCTCGGAAATAGGCGAGCATCTGGTTTGCTTTGACTTGTTTTTCATCAGCGAAGAATATCTGATTTTGATAGCTTCGACGGTTGATCGTCGCCATCGCAAGAATGCTTTTTGATGGGATGGTCAATTTAATTCGATTGTTGGTCCAGTCGCTCGTTGTCTCCAACAGTGTTTTTTCGCCCAGTTGGAGCAGAACATCAATTCTTGTGCTATTCCAATAGGTGCTCTCGTTTGAGGCTGGATAGACCGGTATTCCAGCAGACCTCAAAATGTCAGCTCCAAGCCTATCTACCGTAATCGTTTGGTGAAACAGCGATCCAATGCCTAAAGCTCTAACTATTCCTCCAGATAAGCTGGGAATTGCCAATAAGGCCACGAGTGCAATAGCAATGTTTCCGCCGATGACGGAAAATATTATTGGGCGATCCTGCGTTGCATAAAGAGCAATAGACATTGCCACGGTAAATCCCGCAATCGCGGCAATTACAATGGTTTGCATCACCGCGGATTTTTCGGATTCGAATATAAGCAGGCAAATCGAGATGCTGAAGAAAAATGCCACCAGTCCAAAGGAAACAGTTATGGTGAAAACTGAATAGATATCCTTTTTAATTAGGCGGAAATACTTATTGAAATGGAGTGCTCTTCCAGTCCGTCGACGAAATCTTTGGGCTGTCTTTTCAGGCATCGGCTTTGTCCTGCCAGTCGATCTACCTATAAACCAAACCGCCCCAAAAAGCGAAATTGCAAAAGTCAGCGCGCTAGCAATTGAAAGTTCCGCACTGTAGTCCGGCGGAAGGTAGTGGGTTAGATATAGGGTTGCCGCAAGAAATACTGCTGCTGAAGCGAAAATGCAGGATAGGAGAGTTATGAAAATTAGATGTGCTTGAGTGTGCGACTGCGGATTTTTGGCATCTGATACGCTACGGCGATGCTTTCCAAGGAATGTGCTTAAGAACATCGCTGGGGTTGCGATCCCCGACAGGATGACCACAAACATCACTGATGTCAGTGTTGCGACAGCGAGAAACGCGCTCGTTGCCGATTCTATCGAGATTGACGGAAAGAAGTTAAGCTGAACGCACCTTGCAAAAATTGTGAAAAATCCGAGAGCAGTCGCAAGGACGCCCGCCAGTTTGCAATACTGTAAAACTGTATCCGCGACAGCTTTTAGTATCTGCGCATTTGAAGTAGGTTGATCTTCTTCGCCCATGGAGAGGCGGTTATGCACGGGTGGTGACAGTCCGTCAAGCGGGTGATTCTAGCGCTTTTTCGGCCGGATTCGGAGAAACATCGCTACGAAGAACAATAAGTAGAGCAAAACAATCGACCAACCTGCATAATGCATCTGATGTAAAAGAACTTGCTGATACCTGGACGTCGAACCATCTGATTGTGAGGGTGTAGTGTATGAAGTGGTTTCGACGGGGGTAGTTGAAGAACCGCTTTTGAAAATATTTGTCTTGTTCATCGGTAGAACAAGATACCGTCGCCAATTCTTGGACCCCGTCGACCAACCGTTGAAGTTGCTGGCGTTTCGATCCTCCGCTTCAAGTCACTCGCAGCGGAATTATGGTTGTCGGGCCTTCGAAAATCCGAACCAAGTGGGAACCCACGGTAGTTTCTCAAGGTTCCCAATTTGTTCCGCCAAGATATTCGTGATACGGGAAAACGGGAGCGTCAAACAGGGTGGCGACTGGAGATTATTCGCAATCTTTGGTCTGAGCTAGGAACACTACGGGGGCGAGGCTGCTAGAGATGGTGAGCGGTGCTAGCCGTCGACCGATCGCACCAGCCTGAGAGAGCAGACCCTCTCGTTGGTATTCAACAGGAATGGCGTAAGAAGAAGGAACAGGTTTTGCTTGAAGCGCAACTCAGAGGTTGGTTAGAAGAGGATGAAGTTGCCCACCTCTTGCCAGTAAACGCAGCTTCCTTTCCCCAGCACTACCAGCCTTCCCGCCTGAGTTGTCATCCTACACCGCCTCCTACACCGCCTGAATTGCATGAACTTTCCAATCGCGAAACGAGGTCTGGTTATCTTTTTGACGACGGTTTTCCCGTTGGCGAGCCTTTTATCGCTGGACCTGAACTCAGATGGCGTTTCAGACGTTTACGAGGCAAACTACCCGCCGCCATCTACGGAGACTTTCCTCCCGTCCAGTGATTTCGACGGAGACGGAGCGTCAGGGTTTGAAGAGTCGATAGCCGGAACGGACTGGCGGTCACCGCTGTCACGATTCGCCACGAATTTCTCCGACTCTGGGCCAAATATCAACTGGTTCGGCGTATTGGGCATTCAGTATGGTCTTCAGCATTCGGAGACGCTCCTTCCTCCATGGGACTTGGTCGGTTCGAGTATTATCGGAACTAATGCCGGAATATCGCTTCCTCTCACCCTGAGCACTTCTGATCGTGAGTTTTGGCGTGTAGCTGCGCTGGGGTCTGCGGATTTGGACGAAGACTCGCTCGATGCGTATGAGGAAGGGCTCCTTGGAACATCTGATTCGTCCAAAGACTCTGACAGCGATGGAAATTCGGACACTCAAGAATTCATTCAGCAGACGGACCCCACTGATGGCAGCAGCTTTCTGCTACCTGAAATCACAAAATATTCTGGGGATAGCCAAACTTCCGCACCAAATACTGTCCTAGCATTGCCACTGGTTGCCGAGATCACAATGTCGACCGGAGAGAAACTTTTTCAGGTCCCAGTAACCTATTCGGTCACCGCCGGAGGGGGTGCACTTCTTGAAAATCTGAGTGAGACGAGCACATTCCAAACGCTGGAAAGCTACACTCGTAGGAACGGCCAGGCAGGGGTTTTCTATCAACAGCCAAGCGGTATCGGCGTAACGAGTTCTATCACAGCCTCCGTTCGAGGGGGCAACCAGACGAGTAGTGTGACATTTACCGCGCTGACAACGTCCGCTCCCGCCAACGATATGTTCGTAAACGCGCTTTCCTTGAGCGGCGTTGCTTCACCATATCAGCAAAACACTTCTGGAGCTACTAAACAGGCGTCGGAGCCGAGCCATGCGGACACGATCCAAGGTGCTTCAGTGTGGTATTCTTGGACGGCGCCAACGTCAGGGGCGTTCGAATTCAAAACAGACGGGAGCGATTTTGATACTGTCCTCGCCGTCTACACTGGGACGTTACTGGACCAACTCTCTGAAGTGGCTTCCAACGACGATCAGACAGCGATCGATCCGCTTCCATTCGAGAGTAGGGTAGTTGTGAATGCTGTTCAAGGAACGCCGTATTTGATTGCGGTCTCGGGATTCAATGGAGCTACCGGGAACGCTAGGCTCGCTTGGGACGGAGCAACAGGTCCACCCAACGATTTCTTCGAAAATGCAGAGCTATTAACCGGAGACTCGGGAAGCGTGTCGGGATCGAATATCAATGCGTCCACTCAGTCGTCTGAACCAAAACACAACAATGAAGATGAAGGCGGATCGATCTGGTATCGGTTCCAGGCAACTGAAGGCGGCGAGCTAACGGTCACGACGCTCGGGACTGGGTTTAATACCGTGCTCGCCGCTTACAAAGGTTCTACAATTGATACGCTCACACCGGTTGCCGGGAATACGAATGACGGTGGGACTACGACCAGCAGAATCCGCTTTTCTGTTCTACCGACCGAAACCTATTGGATTGCTCTCTCTGGCTTGAGCGACAGACGCGGAGCAACTGTCGTAAACTGGACGTTTGAAGAATTTAATGACGCATTCGCCAGTGCCAAGGGGATCTCTGGTGCGACTGGCACGGTGACCGGCACGAACGTCGATGCGACGAAAGAATCCGGTGAACCTGTGCATTACAACTCGGGCGGCGCATCAATTTGGTATAGCTGGCAAGCACCTGTTTCTGGTGACTTTGAATTTGATACAATCGGAAGCACATTTGACACAGTGATGGCCGTGTATACCGGTTCAGATGTCACTGGGCTGACTCAAATAGCAGAAGATGACGATTCGGGTGGCAATTACAAGAGTTTGGTCCAATTCGCGGCAACTGTGGGCACAACCTATAAAATCGCGATAGATGGTTATAGCGGTGCTACGGGAGATACGGTTTTGAACTGGAATCCGGGCTCAGCGCAGAGAGGAAGTCTCCTGGAAATCCCTCAGGTCTCGGGAAAAGGTAAGGAAGTTGCTCTTGAACCATCTGAGTCAGAGCAGTTGCAGGAATTGGTAAACGACGGATCATCACGAGATGGCGAAGAAAACGCGGCTAAAGGAGTGGCTGCTAGGTCGGAAGAGGAGTGTGAAGATCCAGCGGAAGCCGATAAGGGAGAAGTAGTCCATCAGGATTCCGGAGGGCAGGAAGGCACTAGCAGGACCATCTACCTGGCAGTTCCGAAACCTGTTGATCCAAACGTCCCAGAAGAGGGATGTCCTCAGGAAGTGAATATTCAACACAAGATTGTGACCACGAACACACCAAGTGCTCGAGATCTCCATGGGAAACTTTACCTCCGCGTTCAGTCCGGGGACGCCTCAATCTTGGAGATCAAGCATGACGACCAAGTTTATAGCTCAGGGTCGCCGATCGACGTTGTCGAGCCCGGCCACTCCGGCTGTGGAGTTCACGACTGGCACTACGGGTTTGAACAATTTGAATTCAAGGGGAAACAAAAAGGTGAGGTCGTCTTCGAGGTTGAATGTGTTCCCAACTCAGGATCGGCAACTAAGAAGCTCACCCTTACCGTGATCGTTTTCGAGGTAAGCTTTGAATCGGATCCATTAACGCAACTGGCAGTGTCGGCGAAGACAACTTGGACCGGAGAGGGCGGAGCCACCATACAAGCTGAAAATTCCGAACAAAAGATTACGATCAAAACCGACCCGGAAGATATCGCGAAAGATCTGACCCTTGAGGTAAAAGAGTTCGATCAGAATACGAACCCCAGCTACACACCCGCGGACGAAGGAACCGTCGAAAAATTACCCGAAGGAGATGCCATCTGGAAATACACCGCTTTCGAAGAGCCGCAGGATGAGAAGGCTCCGAAAGAGAAGCGAGTCGTTCTCGAATTGTCGAAAGATGACGAACCGATCTGCGTTGAATACGCAGTTCTCGTCTATCCAGTGTTCCGATGGCTGACTAGCCTCCATCAGCACGGTCCCGGAGAGACCAGGCACCCTCCAACTAACGGAGACTATGAAACGGCGTGGCAGTATGCGCGCTGGAAGTATTCGATCTCGACATCAAACCTCGGGTCAATTTCCTACGCGGGATCTGGCGTGGGAGATGGTGAAACGGACCTAACGGGCACGCGGTATTCACGGTCCTGCAAGCTTTACACCAGCGCGTTCGTAAGCGAAAACTACTGCGCCTCGGTCTTGGGGCATGAGAATGTTCATGGCGGACAGTCGGTCAATCTTTACCTTCGAAGTTATCCCGCGCAGTTGACTGGCGCGTTCAATCGAAAAGTTGAGTATCCAGCCTATCAGTGGCAGGTCGATAACGCAGGTAAATGTGGATTATCGCCTTCCGAGGAAAGCGCAGTTACGAACAATGCAGCGAGAACGAAGAATGGTGAGGATCCAGAATGAAACTGCGATATCTCCTTATTTCCATAGCTTTTATCGGACTTGCACTTGGTCTGCTAATAGCGGTTACGCAGAAGGCGGAAAGCCCCCTATCAGAAGGTTCTCAAGCTGCCTCGAGTCAAGAATCCACTCAGGGCGAGAATCTTAAAAGTCGCATCCTTTCTTTCCAGAAAACCAACGAAAGGCTGAGTGAAATCAGCAAGAGTCCGACGACGATCAGTCCGTCTGAACTAAGGGATGCTGAAGCCCTCGCCCTGGAACAAGTCGACTTCAAGGATTTCGAAATGAAAATCCTCCAACTACGCTCTCAAGGCAACACGATCGATCCAAGCGACCTCTCGATAACTGCCGAAGGATTACGAGCTGAGAACATGAGCCTAGCGCTCCTGATTGCTGTGGCTAATGGATCTCAAAGGGCAATCGATAGGATGCGCCAATATTCCAGCAGCGACAGTATCATTCAGCGAAATATCGCAGAAAGCGCGGAGGAGTGGACGAGATTTCATGGCACCGTTAATGACCCTAAGGATGGCAAGTTTATTCTCGGAACAGACGTTTACCCCACAGATGAATATATCAAACGCGTGGGTGACAAAATTTCTTCGAAGAACGGTCATGATCGAGAGGCCGCGCTTGCATCAGTGCAGCGCAACCTGGAAATGGGTGGATACAATTCAACGAATAGAGACAAGTTAGTCGGGACTCTGAATACACTTTTCGCGCCTAATGTTGAAGCCTCGTCCGCAGGCATTGAGGACTTGCAGATGAGTGCGATTCGGTCTGCATTCTTGGCGGGAGGACCAGTTGCAAGACAACTATTGGAAACCGCCGGAAAAAGCTCTAATCCGGCGATAGAAAAAATAGCAAAGCAGAATCTCGCAGACTTTGACGAATTCCACCAAAATTAGTGTATAAATCGTTGGCCGTGAATTCAAATCCAGCGGCGGGCTGTCGTGAGAGTGGGGAGGCATCGCGAGGATCATGTCGTGACCAAATAAATACCTTTAAGGAACTTCCGATATTGACTCTGTAAAATGGGAGTTCAACGAACCCTTCTCGACAAGCTGGACTTCAAAGACGTAGGAGCCGCCGCGTCACAGGCTGTATGTCATCCCCTCCCGCGAATATTCGTTCGAATAGTATTCGAAGTGCTTGTGCTTCAGTCGCGGGTCCCAATAAGAGCCAAGGAAAAAACCCGCGCGGTCGCAATAACGACGGATCTCATCGTCAGAAAGGCCAATTGCTTCAACGAGGTCGGCATATTGTCCCATCAGCCCTCGAATGTCTGGTCCAATTCCGAAATGCATAAAACTTCCGCTAAGAAACTGGCCCTCAAGCCGTTCGGCAGATTTGTCATTTTGTGCAAAAACGCGGAAAACCCACTCCTCGGAGTGGTCTGGACGCTGAAAGTTTGCGCGAATCTTTATCTCGGCATTCGTCCGAAGGAAGGAGCTTATGTCGGAACGTTCTAGGTGGTATATCGCGGCTGATCCAATCTGATCGACGGTGCCGAATATCAACGCGATCCGAGGTTTTTCCGTCCACTCGGCGCCGGCGTCTTGCCAATCTGGTGCGTAGTCGGGGTGGTGACTCACCAATCGCCGAAGCCACGTCACCATCTCTGGACGAACTTTCTTCGGGAGCCGACGAAGAAGGGAGTGATACCACGTCAGAATGTCCTCGGGGTATAGGGTCCATGGGATCTTTTTTTCGAACCACAGATATTTCCTCCCCGGTGCCGAATGCCAAACGACGGAATGCATCCGCAGCACCGAAACTTCTCCCCCCTCAAAATTCCAGTCCTCTGCAACGTAAACATCAATCAGCTCTGGATCCTCCCTTACGATCTCCGCCAAAGTCGCTGTCCTGAAATCCGACTTTTGAACCATGCGGAACGGGGGAGCGAGTAATTTCGACGTGTCGGAAACCACCCTCTCGAAGTCGGGGAATCTTTGAGTCAAGTATGTGCTCCAGCGCGGAGCAATATTGCGGAGATGATCGATCGTTCCCCAAAATCGGGAATAGAACTGATCCCGTGGCGAGCGCCTAGCGAAGGCGTCGAACATAAACTCAAGCTTCCGAGAGAACACGAGAAGTCTGATCGCTTCATCGCTGGTCGGACGCATCATCAAGTAGAGTGCGATGGAAGCAGGGGGCTGCCAGTGCATTTCGATAGGACCGATCTCAAAGTCCTGTGGACCGAAGACCTTGTAGAACCATTCGGCCTCTTCAGCGGGATTTTCGAACGACTCCACGATCTCGCTTATACTGACTGCGTATACCGGCACCAGTCAAAGCATCAGCAAGGTTGCGAGAAAATTGTCGTGGAGATCGAATCTGGAATCGCCGGATTCGGCCCCACGGAGGCTCCGGACACAACTTGAGGAAGTGATGCGTAATCAGATGCGCCTTGGGCGAAGCTGAACCAACCACTCGATACTCGCGCTTGGCGAAAGCCTTACTTTCGCCATTCTGGTAGGCTGGCGAAGCAACCGCAGGTCTGATACAAACGAAAATATGGCTGGTAATCCTTTCGACTATTTTTCCGCACCCGGCAACGAACCTGCGATTACGGCCGAAATGCTCGAAAGCCTGCTTCCCGCCGGTTCTGTGACCGCACCTCAACCATGCATTCTCGAAAAACTCGAGCAAACCAATGCCAAAATAAAGGAGGCTGTCGCCGCTGGTCGGTGGCAGAAATCCATCCAAATTCAGTGGATCACGCGGGTTAGATTGCATCTGACGGCGATCTACGGCTCCACAAGTCCGCTGATTTTCGGCCTGCAAAACTGGATCCGGGAGGTGAGGCACGAACCGCTGACGCAAGAGGGATTTCTCGCCGCCATTGAGCAGGTCGATCATTTGATTGGCACTTTTCGGATAACCAGCGGTTCCCGATCTGTCGTGACAACTTCGAGCAAGTCGTTGTTTCCGGCCAATTCAAGCGTCTTCCTGATTCACGGCCACGATGAACTGAATTTGAGGCGCCTTGCCGATATGGTCCGCGACTTGGATTTGAACCCAGTGGTGCTGCTTGAGCAACCGGGCCAGTCAGCGACAACGATCGATAAGTATGAAGCACACGCTCAGACGTGCAGCTTTGCGATTGCATTGTTCACCGCGGACGATCTTGTGACCACGAAGGCCGGAGCAAGTTACGCTCAGGCCCGTCCGAACGTAGGCTTCGAGACAGGATGGTTCGTTGGGCGGATCGGCAAGGAACGAGTTTTAATTCTGCTTCAGGACGATGTGAGGATTCATTCGGATTTCGATGGGGTGAATCGGGTGCAATTCCGGGACAACATCGGGGAAAAATATCGTGAAATCCAAGCGGAGATGAAGGCGGCCAAGTTGGTCTGAGATCTGCCGCAAGCCCGATGGAAAAGGTCAGACTTCGGACGATTCACGACGTCATCGCGGGAGCGGGGGCGAAAAACGTGCTGGCGATCTCATCAAACTTCGACATCGAACACCTTCGTGACGACGGGGAGAAAATTGATCGCCGTAAATATCGCAATGCCGAAAGCGCATTTCTTGCCGTTTTGCTGGAAAATGGAATCGGCAACACTCCAGTGTCCTTGGAGGAGCTTCTTGAGAAAACTCCTCAATTTCGGAAAAAAGGAGCTTTCGATTTGGCTGTTGTGATGGGGGATATCCCCTATCGGAACCTTTCCACTGCGGCCAAACTCCGGGAACAAAAATTCAAATTGCCCATCTACCTTGAGATCACAAAAGAATCGGCGAGTAACCCGCGGGACATGAGAACCACGGTGGCTACTGCGAAAAGGTTAAATTGCCCGGATTTACTGCGTAATCTTGTTTATCTGACCAAGGTCCGCCCGAGCCCCCCGTCACTGGAATTGGATATTGATCCACTGCCTGCGCTAGAAGAACCAACGTCACGCGTTTCGAAGAGAAAGCTATCCGTTGAGCCGCGAGATTTTACTCAACAAGCATCTGACCTAGTTGAGCCGCCATCTCGCGTTCAAACTCAGGTGACCAGGATAATTCGCGACACCGCCACGTCCCGTTCATTGAAGAAGCTCTACGGTTTTCGATGTCAGGTCTGCGGCGTATCAATCGGATTCGCACCAGGTCCCCTCTACGTTGAAGTTCATCACGTTCAACCCTTGGGAGGAACTCATCGAGGAACAGATACCAATGACAACATGCTCGTGGTCTGCCCTAACCACCATGCCATGTTTGACTATGGGATCCCCGAGTTCATCACGCCCGGCTTGCTTCGCATCGGAACGGAGACGGTTGCGCTGACTCTGAAGCATTCGTTATCCGAGCGTTGCGTAAAATATCATAACAAAAATATCAAACGTAGTTGTGACTGAGATCCATATCGCGGGCAGCCTTGAAGAGGGATATCTTGACGCCACGTGCGGATCTCTGAAGGTCGGGTATCTCTGGTGCGTCGTTCAGGACGATCGATCGATCTTGCTGAGTGAGATCCAAGTTTTCGATGAGGCGATCATTGCTCGAACTTGGCCCGCCAGTTGGATTCCCTGGAGTCTACCAAAGACAGCTTCCTACCGTAACAGGGGAATAGGCCGAGCGCTGATGACCACATTCTTGCGGCTTACTGATGAGGCTGCGGTGTCACGAATCTACGGCTCGCTTACTGCGGGTGACCTCGCCATATCGCCATTCCTAGAGTCCTGGTATATATCTCTCGGCTTTGTGCTCTTGCCGCCCGATCACGAGTGCGTGCTGACTGCGAGGAACAAGATTCAACGACTAAAAGTCACGAAGCCTCGCATCAACCACAATTGATTTGGTATCAGTTTCAAGTGTCCGCATAGCGGGAGGTGATATTTTTGATATGACACCTTGCCGCTCCATGGCAATGAACCACGTAATTTCCTGAAACCGTGCCTCGCTGCCTTTTCTGCCTGAGCCCACCGATAGGGAACAGGGTCACCTCTTCCCAGTGCGAGGAGCATTGGCTGTCAGAAAGTTTTTCCGCATGTCCGGCAACGGCGGGAAAAGCGCGTCCATTGGGCATGCGAGAAGTTTCGCCAACCAATAAATTTCGCGATCCGTGACCCGGCGTCTGCCGGCTTCAATCTTGGAAATCAGCAACGCATCCACGTCCCACCCCAATTTTTGAGCCGCGATTGCAATATCATTCTGCGAGAAGCCCAGCGAGCGACGTCTCTCCGCGACGATCTTGCCAACGCAGTTCTGCATCGGCGCACTGTGAATCGGTTCTCACCACCATCCCTATCCGTTATCGGATATTTATCCTTGCCATGCATCCGATAGCGGATAGCCTCCGCTCGCCGCGCTCGCGCGGTGATCTACCGCATCCGTGACAATACTCGCTCACGGTGGTCGGTGGCAAATTACACCCATCAAAACTGTTGAAAGTATCATTTTTGTGGCTGCTAGCCGCGGCTGGTTGGGCGCTGCCCTGCGCTCAAATTCGGGCACTCGTGATGTTGGACACGAAGGCGGAGAGCGAATACCTCGCATTTGCTTCTGAATTTTCGGCATCCGGGACGATTTTGGCGGTTAGAGAGAACGGCGCGTTTGCGGACACCGGAACCGGCACGTATTTGGGTGAAGGGTGGGTGCTGACCGCCGCGCATGTCGTCACCGGAAACCGGCCATCGGTCACATTCCGCGTCGGAGGCATCACCTATTCAGCGGACTTGACCACGCTTTCTCTTCACCCGAACTATTTCACCGAAGGGACTCTCTTCAATGACTTGGCAGTGTTCAAGCTGACCTTGACGCCGCCGGTTGCGCCCGCACTCATCTATGACGGCGGAACAATGTTAGGAAAACCCGTCGCGGTCGTGGGAGCAGGATCGTCAGGTTTCGGCTCAACCGGATACTCCCCGCTCTCAAGGTTGGGCACGATGCGGGCCGGGACCAATGTGATCGATGGCGTCGGGCCGGGAGGCACGACACTCCACTCTGACTTCGATGCACCCGCCGGCTACGCCTACTCCGGAGCCGGTAATGGGTTCGCGAATGGCGTTCCGACGAGCCTTGAGTCACTCGTCGTGCCTGGGGACTCCGGAGGCGGCTGGTATATCTCAACTCCAACTGGCTGGGCGCTCGCCGGGGTCAGTTCCTCTTGGACAGTTTGGAGTGGTCGGTCCTACGGGCATTACGGCGACACAAACACTGCCATGTCGTTGCCGGCATACACCGGGTGGCTCGACTCGATCGGCGTCAACCTCACCTACGCCAGCGCAGTTCCCGAGCCATCGATCACTGCCCTACTACTGATTGCGATTGGCGCGGTCGCTTACCTCAAATTACGACGACAAAACCATAACTTATGAGATCCACAAACTTGCTCACCGCATCGATCATCTGTTTGATACTGGCTTCCTGTTCGTCTCCATCACGCCCCACCACCGAAGAGGCAACGTCCGCCTTGAAAAGTGTGATGGATAAGCTGAACTACATCAGCAAAGGCGAAACGAAGGATCTGACGATCTCTTACATTGAGTGGGGCGCGACATTTACGGCAGACAACATTGCGCCTGGCGTAGTAACGATGTTTGCTGGGGTCCAGCCACCTACAACCGGATCAACTGTCTATCCGGCCGAGGTCGAGTTTGAGGCATACGCGATAGCCGTAAATAATTACCGAACGGACTATAACGGCAAGCTGCTGGTCTACTACTGGCGCAATGCGATGGACACACTCGTAGCTTATCCGGCCGAACAGATGACACGCTGATGTCGCCCTTTCTAACGTCGGTGGCGAGATTTCCGCTCTCCCTCATCCGCAAGAGTATCAAACGCGAAATACCGGGCTACCGCAGCAAGATGTTTCTCAACATGCGCGCGATCACTGAAGGCTTTGCAGAGGGCTCCCTCGAGGTAATGAATCTTTGGAGCAGCTAAAGAGAGTAATTCATCGCAGTCCGCCATGACTGAAATCCAATTAATATCAGTTGCCTCGCGGACCACGAGATTCTGACAAGAACAGGCCACCAGAATCCTGGATATGTTGTTCTTCGTTCCCAGGCGAAGCAAAAAGTCATGGTTTTCGAGAGCGATTCGTCCCAAGCGAAGTCTCATTTCATCTTCAAGCAGCGGAATCGACCCGCCTCGGAAGAATACGTCACCGGCATGAACATCGGCCTCGTCACACAGGTATCTGGGGAGTGAGGGAACTATCGGAGATGCGAGCCCAAACCCCATCGCTTCGGGAACCGAGAAGCGCGACAGATTGAAGGTGATGGGTGAGCGGAATGAGTCCACTCCGGGAGACTACCCGGTATGACTTGCCGTTTACAATAGGGTCCAAGCTGAAAGTGCCTGCGCCTGAATGCGCTCCAGCAGTCCGGCGCCTGTTACCGAACCTTGTTGGCGTAATCCTTTGGCCAAAAGTGATGCCGCACGTATCGAGGAATCGCTCCATACTGCTTGGTGGCCCAAGCGTCATTCAACTTTGCTGCAATCGCAAATGCACTTCCGCTTACCAAGTCCCGACAAAATTCAATACGGAGGGAACGGATTGAGGGTGCCATAAACACCCCGTCCGCATTGCGAATGAAGGATGTATTTTGGCTGCTGGCACAAATCACGAGCGCAAAGTCTATTGCATTCAAGTCAGTTAACGCAACGAAGCCACCATCAGCGCGAAGTGATCTCGAAAATTCGAAGAATTCGGGCGAATCGATCTCGATCTCCCCAACTTTCAAAAGCTCAGGAATGTTCGTTCGGAGATTGCCGATCAGTCCTGATCTACGCTTCAAGGCCGCAAGCCTCGTAGGATTCCACTGCCGGAAGTAACGGGCCAGATCGCAGCCGAGAATCTCTTTGGGAGTAAAATCAAATCTGTTCACAGTAGGGGAAGATACCCCCGGCAGATTCGGTAATGTGGCGACCACCTCCATGCCCGAATGTAGATCGAAAATGTCTATTTTTTCAAAAAAGTGCACTCCGGTGAAAAATTTCGATTTTTTTTCGGGTATCATCCCATCAAGTGCAACCCGACGAGACATATCAAGGATGTTTTCGAGCCGACAAGGCGACGATCGATCCAGCGTGTGTCCCCGAAGTTGACACCCCCATTCTATATAGCGGTGCCGCGCCCACGGTTGCTACCAGAACAGCACTCAAAACGCGCTGGATCAGGGACTACTGGAAGTATCTCAAGAATGCGGAGAGCGGCTCCGTAGCTCACTTCGTTTCAACGCTGGAGAACGAAAAAGGATGGGTTCCCACCGCCCGGGCTTTTCAGATGTGGGTCAAAGACCTTAAACCCGGCGCAACGCTTCCTCTTCCGAAGCGACCAGGGCCAAAAGAAACAATGGTTTGTAAGACGGTGCATGAAATCACCATGTCCGCCATGGCATCTACCTATCCGACCACTGGTGCCAAGAAGAGACCACGGCACCTCGGAATTGCGACAGAATATCGCAACATTGTCGAGGACTGCATCGCAGCGGGAGTGGAGAATATCCCAAGCGAGCGAACCTTGCAACGGCATTACTATGAGCTGTCGGCGACGGAGCAAAACCGGATTTCTTGCCGGAGCAAAACCGGACAGGTGTTCAGAGGCTGTAGTGGGCTAAAATAGAGGGCCACACGTCTTTTGGGGGATTCTCGACGACCCAAAATTGACGGGACGGATGATGGACGATGGTGATGCGCTTGCGGAGGGTGGATGAGATCTCGTAGTTACGGCCTTCAAAATCGACGGTGTGGTCGTTGTTCACGCGTCGGGAGAGGCGGAGTGAGAGGTGCAGATCGAGTAGGGCGGGAGGCGGAGAAGGACGCAGGCGACCGCGGCCACGGAGTGACTGGATTTCCCAGACTTCGAGGGGAATTTTGCCGGACGAGCGGTTGAGCTTGAGGTTCTGTCGCTCGATCTCCATCTGGAGGATGGCGTCGGCTTGCGCCCAAGTTGTGGCGCGGGCGTGTGCGAGCAAGGCGACCAGGCGTCGCTGGAAGGTGCCAAAGCGCCGCTCGATCTTGCCCTTGGCCTGAGGGGTGGGAGCCACGAGGTGGGCGGAACCCAGTCCCAGCATGGCTCGTTGGAACTCGCTTTTGGGATCGCTATGGTCGTCGGTGGAACTCGGTCCGAAGAGGCTCAGGCCGTCGGTGTAGAGGATCTCGGGAAGCCCCCAGCGGGTGAAGGCTTCGCGGAAGTGCTCGAAGTGATTCCAAGTGGTGTCCGATCCGACGAAACGGCCCGCCAGATTGAGTCCGGAGGCGTCGTCCACGGTGAGTAGGAGGGTCTGCTTGGAACTGGCCGGCCACCACTGGTGGATGGAGCTGTCGTGTTGCCAAAGCTCTCCGATGTGCTCGCGGCGGAAGCGTCGGTAAACCCGGGGTTTGCGGGCCGCAGCGGGCACCAGATGCGCGTAGTGCGCTTTGACGTGGGCCTCGACCGTGGAGCGCGCCCGGCGAAACCCGCAGAGGCGCTCGAGTTCGTCGGCAACGAGCTGGTAGTTGGGCGGATTTTGAAGGGGAAGGAACTCCTCGAGCAGGCATCGCGTCTTGGCTGGCCAGTCCCCCAATCGGTCTCCCCCGCTGGTCTTCGGCCCGTAGTTGGCGCGCTCCGACAGGAAGACTCCGCGCATTTCGTAGAGCCGGGAGCGGCTCACTCCCAGATGCGCAGCTGCCGTGACCGCGTCGAGGGTGCCTGCGTTGAAGTCTTCGAGCGTGCGTCGAACGAATCCGGCGGGATGACGGTGGGCTAACTGCTTTTTTTCATCGCGGGATCATCATCCAAGCCAGACGCCCAAGAAAGCAAAGCTGCCTTCTGCTACGAAGGGTTCTCGAACGCCATCCACCCACCAAGCGCGCCAGCGCGGGAAGCGCCTCTCCGTCGGCCTCCGCTACGCTCCGGCCTCCTCCGAGGCGCTTCCCGCGCTGTTTCCAACACCCCAGTCCGGTTTTGAACCGTCTCCTATTCCGGTTTTGCTCCGTCTCTTTCCGGTTTTGCTCCGGCCCCGACACGGCATTACTATGAGCGGGTGCCAGAAGTTGAGCGGGAGGCGCCGAAAATGAATTCTCGTGAGCTGCACATAAAATATGGCACAAAGTCCACCAACCCCAAAAATGACGCCGGCTTCGTAATTCAGATGGATTATCAATCCCTCGATTACCTGAGATTTGAGCGGGGGCAGCACAAGTATATGCTCCAGCTTGCGGTTGCGGTTGAAAAATCCACAGGCTGCATCGTAATGGCGACGCTTTTCGAACATAAGCTCAACAAAAACACGCTCAACGCGCTCCTATACAACACACTCACGTTCGACTCAGATCCTACCGACCCAACGCTACTCCAGTTCGATACTCTGGAGATCGATGGGGAATCCCCTAATCGTGTCCTCGCTGAAGCGGGGGAATTTACGTGTGCCCTCGGAATCGATGTCCGAATTGGGCTGCCTCGGCAAGCTCAGCAGCGCGGACACGTGGAAAAGAAGCATCGCGTTCTTCAGATGGCTCTACTGCCGCAACTAGAGGCAATTATCCGGGAAGAATTCACCCGGTCACGAAGCTTTGTCGTGAAAGATGCAGATATCGAAAAAGTTTATAAACTCTCTGAGGGTTTCTTGGCGCGTTTCATCAATTCATACAACAACGAGGATCGGCGCGGAACTGGGTCGCGCCTCAAAAAGTTTCGCGACAAGTTCGGTGAATACCGCGTGCCAGTTTGCTCTAATGCGCTCCGCGTGTTGTGCAAATTTCATCGCAGTCGCTGTATCAAATTTCAACAGGCGGCAGTCGAAATGCCCAGCAGACTCACTGTTCTGGTTCATAACCAGCACATGAAGTGTGGAGAGCATTACCAAATTTTGCATGTCCGTGGCAGTAGTGACACCTTTTTTGTCTTCGATTTGGACGGGACACCACTCGGACGTGGATATGTCCTCGCCCCAAACACACCTCAGCGAGATGCGGTAGAAGGTCCTAGTCGAAAATGGGTCACTGGTATCAAACGGACGTCGAATGATCGCAGAACAATTGGGGCACGCCGAAATCTTGAGCGAAATTTGAAACAGCCGACTCCAAAGGAAGGCATTCGGCGCATAGTGCGTTCTCCGAAGGTCGCTGGGCCGGTCGTGGATGCTCCTGATGAATCATCGGAGACCTGCGAGCAAACGCTGACACATAAACCCGAGGAAGCTCCCGCCCCTCGCTTCGTGATGGAAGACCTCGGCGCGTTCGATCCTGCAATGGACCGCGGGTAGCCAGGGTGCTATGCCTTGGCGGTGGAAGCATTCAACCCGCCCAAGCTCGATATCTTTTATCGAATGGTGAATTCGTGTGTCGCTCTCGGGCGTCCTTGCATCATCCACGGAGTCAGAGGGACAGGGAAAACCTATCTGTTGACGAATCTGAGACCGCATTGGCGGTGTGATGGCATTCAGGACACCCCCGACGCGGTCATTTTCTTCTCCGCTACGCCCGTGGACAACCCCGTGGGAGTATTCAGAGCACTGATCTCCCGGGTGACTTACGAACCTCCGCCGAGCAATCGTCCCTCGGAGCTTCGTTTCTTTTTTGAAAACGCGCTGCTCCAGTCGTCTATCCGCCTCATCATTATAGACGATGCAGAGTCAGTGAAGATTGATCTCTTTCGTCTCATTTGGGCCAGTTTGGAGACGGTGAGGTCACAGGGGCATCCTGTGGGAATGGTTGTCAGCCACACGGAACACTCAGGGCAGTTGGATCTCCTTCCTAGTCCCCCGGATATTGCGAACATCTTACCGGTATTCGGCACATTTAACCTGGTGCCTCTGACTTTCTCGCAGTGCGTAATCGCCCTGTCTCACTGGTTGCCGCAGTTTGGACCGGTTGTTGAAACGCTGAAGAAGAACGACCAGTCGGAGGATTTCCGTCGTGCCGCCCACCTTGCTTCTGAGGTTCTCAGGCTCACCCGTGGTTTGCTCCTTGAATTGTCTGACCTTGCCTTTGTGTGGAACCAAAATTTCCGCGACGCTCCACCAAACCAAGAAACCCTCAGAAAAATCTGCCTATTCCGAGGGCAAGCTCCTCCTCCCTAGCGCCAAATCGTTCATCCCGCGGGCTGAGAACAGGATGCATCTTCATCTGGAAAAATATTCTGTCACCTAAAACGAAAAAGATTTTGTCGTTTCCAGCGAAAACATTTCTGGCGCGCTACATCCGAGGGCTCGGTTCCTCGTTCTCGGAGAGTGTGGAGGCTGAGAGCGGCGTGGCGTTTGGCCAGCCGGCGACCGTTTTCGTCCAGAACGAGTGGGAGGTGACGAAATTTTGGCGGGCGTGCGCCGAGAGCTCGGTAAATCAGGATCTGGCGGGCGGTCGAGAGAAGGAGGTCTTCGCCGCGAATGACTTCGGTGATCCCCATTGCGATGTCATCGACCACGACGGCAAGCTCGTAGGCGGGGATGTTGTCGCGATTCCAGACCAGGAAGTCGCCGAAGTCATCACCTGCGACGAAGGTTGTCGGGCCGATCCGGCCATCGTCGAAGGTGATGGCCTCTCCGTCGGGGACGCGGAGTCGCCAGTTCAGGCCGAGCGGCGATAGGTGATCCGTCGCCGCGCCGACGGCGGGTCTCCAAGCGACCGGGTAGAGCGGTTCTTCATCTTCGGCGTGGGGAGCAAGGGCGGCGTCGCGAACGTCTTTGCGTGATCGCGAACAGGGATAGATGAGATCTCGATCGCGGAGTCGGGTCCAAGCCGTCTCATAGCTCGCGCGCCGTTGGCTTTGGTAGATGATCTCGCCGTCCCAATCGAGGCCGAGCCAACGCAGATCGTCAATGGCAGCCTCGGTGAATTCCGGGCGGCACCGCGCGGTATCGAGGTCTTCGATGCGAAGGTGGACCCGACCACCCGCGTCCCGGGCGAGTCGGTGGGTGGCGGCGAACGTCCGGGCGTGGCCGAGGTGGAGGAGGCCGGTCGGCGTCGGTGCGAGCCGGGTGATGAAAGGGGTATGATCCGTGACGGATTGCTGGTGATCGGTGGGGGAAAGCATTCCGAAGTTCGCGGGGGGCGCTCGGTCGGTGGGGAAGGCGTTCGCTATTTTTCGAACCAGGACGGGCCGTTTTCGGCGGCGGCGGCTTCGCGGGAGGTTGGGTTGTCGACGAGGGTGTCGCGGGTCACGGGCGCCACGTGACCGTCGCAGAATAGCACGTGGGCCGTCGCGTTAGTTGCAGACGGGTCGCGGCGGAAAACGACGGTGTCTGGCGTGACCACGGGAGCGTAACCGTCGATCTCGGTCAGGAAGACGACGTTCCCAGGGTAATCGATCTCGTAGATCTTGAAGGGCCGAAGGTCGGGGTCGGGCTGGAGAAATCGGTTCATCCCGTAGTTGAAGTAGAAAACGGTCGGATCCCAGACCCGAGGCTCCTTCGTGGCCGGATCGATCCAGAGCGAGGATTGGCCGGGATGCGGTCGGCTGCCCGGTTCCATCTCGGCGAGCGGCTGGAGACCAAGATAGGTCGGCAGCGCGTTATACCAAGCGGCGGTCTGGTCGGCGGAGATGGGCTCGCCGCCGACAGCCGGGAGTTCGTTGTCGTTCTCGATGAGGTGGAGGTTAAGCGCGATGCCCCACTGCTGAAGATTTCGAGCGCTCACGACGGCGGAGGATTCGCCGCGTTTACTCTGCATCCACGCGATCAGGGAGATCGCAAGAACGACGAGGACGAGAATGATGAAACCGATCTCGCGGGCGCGAATGCCGGTTCGTTTTTGAGGTGTATCAGCCACGGGGATCGTCAAGGGTCCAGTCCGAGGGGAGGGTGAAGGTGAGAGGCTGGGGGGCGCTCGAGAGATGATCGATGAGAAGGTCGAACTCGGCGGTGTCGGCGACCGGCTGGATCGTGGTGGCGGCGAGTCCGAGCTCGTCGGCGATGAGGGAAGCGAAGAAGCGTGAGGTTGTGAGGGTCACGTTGGAGTCGATGGGAGCGTCGTTGCGGCGAAGAAAGATCATGCCCCCGAGCTCGCCGAGCTGACCGAGTTGGGTCGGGGAGAGTTCGATCTGCACGATGGGATTGGTCCACGGAAGACTGTTGAAGGCGCGGCTAACGGTGAGGGGGCCGGCGGGCCAGTCGCTGCGCACGGATTGACGCGAGTAGGCGGCAACTTGCGTGCCGGGGACTGTGCTGAGGGCGGTGAGGCAGGCTCGGAGAATCTCCTCTTCCGAAACGGGATCCGGGAGATCGGCGATGGTCCGATCGGCTTTCGTGATCTGGTCGGCAAACGCGTCGATCCGAGACGTGATCGCTTCGTCGGCGGCGGCCGTGTTGGCGGTCATCGGTAGCAGAGTTTGGTTCAGGATTCGCCACGAATCCCCGTCGCGCTTGAGATCGAGGCGGGCAACGGTGAATCCGCCGTTGTTCCGAAGGATGTTTTCGGAAACGGGCGGCGTCCAGTCGTAGAGCGTGCGGTCGGACCACTTGTCCTTCTGCTCGCTGGAGTAGATGCGATGGGCGAGGATGGCGTCGACGTCGAGGTCGGTGAGAGATTTAAGAAAGTCGGAGGGCGGGTTGGTGGGAGATTCGAACTTCATCCACGTGAGGACGGTGAGGGTGTCGCCGGATCGTTCGCCAAGGTCGGAGGTGACGGTGGCGTAGTCCCGGATCGGCGTCACACCTTCGGGGGTGGAGCCAAACCACGTCGGGAAACGCTCGGGGTATTCGTCGCGTGAGACGTTGCCGTAGAAGTTCGCGAGAAGATCGATTGGAATGCCGTCGAGATCGAGGCGTGTGCCGAACGTTGTATTTCGGGTGGCGGGAGAACCATCGGGCGCGGCGAATGGATTCAGAACCGTGGCGTTCAGGCGGGCGAGGGATTCAGGAGTGGCGTTGTTGTCGAGATTGCCGAGAACGACCGCGTCGTATCGGAGTTCATTGAAGAATTCCACCATCGTCTCGCCGTTCGTGGCGTGGCTGGCAAAGGATCCGCCCAAGCTATCGCCGAGGTCGACCAGAAGAACGCGTGCGCCGTTCTTCTCTGCCTCTTCGCGGACCTTTTTCACGTATCCAGCGAGGTAGGGATAGTGCTGGATGGACGCGATGTTCTGAAGCGAACGGGGATAAACGTTGCCCCGAAGACGCCCGGTTTGAAGGATGATCACGTCCGGCGTCTCCGCCTTGGGCTCAGAGCAACCGGGGATCATTGCTGTTAGAATCGTGGCAGCGAAGATGACTGCCAAGTGGCGGGAGGAAAGAAGGAGACGGCTCATCGATCGAACGGGTTCATCCATACTGGAAGCAATTTCCGGGCGCGAGAGCGGGTTTGTGTGAAAATTTCGTCACGGAAGGCAATCAACGCGCGAAATCTGGGTGGTAGGCCGCGCAGCGCTCGAACGTCGGCGCAAATATCCTAGCACCCCGTGAGGTTGGTGGCGACTCCGGCGATGGCCGGAGGGGACGTCGGATCGGAGGTGGATCCGACGCGGCGGACCGCCGAACGGTGGCGGTCCGATGGGAAGGCGGTATCAGGCCGTGACGGAACGGAGAGCGCGGGTGGCGCTGCTTTTCCGGCGATCGGCGGAATTCTGGTGAATTGCGCCGCGCTTCGCGGCCTTGTCGAGCGTCGACAAGTAAGCGGGATATTGAGTCTTGGCGTCGTCTGCGTTCTTGTCCGTCACGGCTTTGAGGAAGCGCTTCTGAGCGGTCTTGATTCCGGCGAGAATGCTGGATTTATGGGCGCTGCGGACGACGTCCTGTCGGGCGCTCTTCTCGGATGATGCGATGTTGGCCATGATGAAATGAATTGAGAGGTCGGGCGAAGATTTTGAAAGCGGTTCTACCAGAGGAGGGATTTGAACCCCCGACCAAGGGCTTATGAGTCCCCTGCTCTACCACTGAGCTACTCTGGCGCGGGTCGGGAACGATAGGGGAAAGGATCGGGGAAGCAAGGAAGAAATCTACGCGCCTCATTCACCGTTTCGTCGCTCAGTGGGGTGGCGCGTTCGGGTTGCCCCGTGTTCCAGACCTCCTTACTTCGCCAGGCTTTCGCTGGAGGGTTCCTCGATCCAAAGCATTGCTCGGGCCTGGAAAAACTGTCGTTCCGTCCCGATGGGAAGTGTGATCGTTTGCTCCGTTGTGTTCGCGGAAGTGGGTTTGAAGGGTGGTTCAGACTGCCACGTCAGAGGGGCGAGATTCGCAGAGTGGAGGATCTGGTAGCTTCTGGATGCACGGTCACTACTTGTTGGGAGGGTGAGGGTCACGTTTCCCGTTTCGGGATCGCTCTGAATTTCGCGGATTCCGAACGAATTGCTTCCGTCCAGTGGGTTCGTGCCGGCCACGAACTCATCGTAGTCGCTCGTGCCGTCAGCGTCCGAGTCGGGATTGCCGTCGGTGGCAGTCAAAGTGGCAAAATGGGCGGTTTCCCAGGCGTCGTCGACGTTGTCACCATCGGAGTCGAACTGGAGGTCGGTGGCGGGGATCGAGGCGATCTCGCGGTCAGCGGCTGGATTGGTGTTCGTATATCCCCAGTCGCTCCCGACTCTCGGGCCGAAGAGTGGCCACCATCGGCCTTCGAGAAAAATCGGGAAACGTTGGTATAGGAGGGAGGGTGGAAGCGCGGGATTGGGGGGGAGTGAACCCCAGTCGATGATACCTGCGCTGCGGTTCGCTGCCTGGTAGTCGTCGTCCCGGACGTCGTAGTTATCGGAGACGTTGCCGATCACGACGTTCGGAGCGGCCCCGTTCAGCTTGCCAATTCCCTTCGACTCGTGGGAAGCGACGTTACGAAAGATAAAGTTGTAAGGTCCGTTCGCGCCGTGGACGGCATCGAAGTTGATCCCAGCACTCGCGACGTTGCCTTCGATCAGGTTATTGTGAGCATAATTACCGTGCAGCAAGATGTTGCTCTCGGTGTGGTTGTAAGCGACGACGCAGTGATTGGCCCCTTGCTGGAGCACGATGGCGTGGCGGAGTTGCTTGAGCTTATTGTTAATGGCGTAGCAGCGGGTGGTGTTGACGCTGAAATGGATGCCGTAGGACATGCCGCCACTCGTCTTGTCCCAGCCCTGGCTGATGTTACAATTCTCGATGAAGAGCCGGTAACTGCGGCGCACCTCGATAGTCTTGGCGTGAGTCCAAAAGAAACGCACGCCCTTCAGGTAGGCGTTGGTGACCCGATCGAATTCCACGGTGTCCTTGTTGTCCGCTTGGAGCTTCTCGATGTGAATGCTCTCCATTCCGACGTCCTTGAGCATGGTAACGACGTGCAAGCGGGGGTCCGGCCACGACGTGAAATCCAGACCGATCGGTTCGCTAACGCTGATTTGATCGCCCTCGATCTCCTTGACGACGGTGATCTGACCGCGACCGACGTTTTCCATCTCGTTCTTGAACTTGTCTTCCTGGCCGCCCCACGGGAATTTCGCGAGCGGCTGAACGAAATCGCCGACTTTGATCTGGTTTGCCCCGGTGGTGTGAAGGGTGGCACCACCGCGTGAGGGTGACGTGCTGAGAGGGAGCACGAGGTCGTTCTGGCGGCGGGAGCGAAAGCGAATTTCGCTGTTTTGCTGGTAGAATTTTGTCTTATCGATCCCAGCTCCGACTAGCCGGACCCCGTCGCGAGTGATCGTCAAAATTGATTTGAGATAGTAGGTGCCTTCCGGGAAATAGAGGATTCGGTAAGCCGTGCTGCTGTTGATGATCTGGTTGATCAACGGGGCGGAATCGATCTCTGGATCGTTCGGCGTGATCCCGAGATCCGTGACGTCGACGGTGATCCATCCGCCCGGGTCGGTCCATGAATCCTGGATCCACCCAGCTGGAGGCAGGAGCGCTGGCGGAATCGAGCCGACGTCGATCGGAGTGCTCGAAGCGGCCGAGGCAAGTGAAAGAAAGCAGAGAATCAGGCAAACTCGTCGGCCCGGTCGAGCGCCGATGGATGAAGCTGCTCGTGCAGATGAGGGCGCCCCGGCCTGTCTGGCGACCGAGTGAGGGGCAGGCCGAGGGGGGCTTGCGCATGAGCGCGCCGGTGCGGCGGCGATGCTGTGGATAGGGTCGACGAAGCCGTCGACGGTGGACGGCCGAAGCAGGGGGAGGGGGGCACTCACAAGATCTTTTTAGACTGTTGCGAAATAGACGCCATTTCGTGCTTTGAACAAGGTAAATCACGTCGTCATCGACCTTTATGTTCGCGCCGGGAGAGCGCCACTTTGGGCTCGGTTGAGGTCAACAGGAAGCGCCGCCGTGTTCAGCGAAGCGTCAGGTTTGTTAGCCGACTCTCTGGTTGGCTAAGCGGAACCATCCCGCGCGTGATCGCGGTCGGCGGTTCCTCTCCGACGGAAAATCGCGCTTTTTCCGGCAGGTTGCGTCAAGTCCAGCGACGGCGCTCATTGCCCTCGACCGTTATCCGTTTCGCGATAGAGCGGTTCTTCGCTCCCGCGTGAGCAGGCGCGAAAGTTGACTGCAACGTGACCCGTGCTCACAAATTTCAGTGTTTGTGAGAGCACTGTCGGTGAGTGAGCGTCCGCAGCTCTAAGGCTCCTCGTTCCAAAGCATTGCGCGCGCTTTGAAAAATCGGCGATTTGTCTCGGTTGACAGATTATACTCCTGCTGAGTGCTGAAGCCCGAGTCGGGGTCGAAGGGTGGATCAGACACCCAAGACCCCGGGGAGAGATCAGCGGAGTGGAGGATCCGATAGCTTCGGGAGTCACGGTCGTCATTCGTCGAAAGCACGACAGTTACGTTTCCGGTGTTTGGATCCTGGACGACTTGGCGAATCCCGAAAGCATCCTTGTCGTCCGTTGGATCCGTGCCGGCGACAAACTCTTCGTAATCGGAGCTGCCATCGAGGTCGTTGTCCGTCGTGCCGTCCGTCCCGGTGACATCAGTGAAGTAGGTTGTTTCCCAAGTGTCGTCGATGTTGTCGCCATCCCAGTCGATCTGTAGGTTCGCCATGGTGATCTCGGTGATGTCCCGGTCGGCGGCCGGATTGGTATTGTTGATGCCCCAGCCAGGTCCAGCACCTGGTCCAAAAAGAGGCCACCAATTTCCTTCGAGGAGGATCGGAAAACGTTCGCACAGCAGCGAGTCGGGGAGTTCAGGGTTGCTCGGGAGTGATCCCCAATCGACCGTTCCCGCGATCCGGTTGGCGGCTTGGTAATCGCCATCCCTCACGTCGTAGTTGTCCGAGACGTTGCCGATGATGACGTTCGGCGTCTCTCCCTTGAAGGCGCCGATGCCTTTCGAGGCGTGAATCGAGACGTTCCGATAAACGAAATTGTAGGGTCCGTTCGCCCCGTGAACGGAGTCGAAGTTGATTCCGGCATCCGCGACGTTCCCCTCGATCAAGTTGTTGTGAGCGTAATTTCCGTGAAGCAGGATGTTGCTCTGGGTGTTGTTATAGGCGACAACGCAGTGATTGGCACCCTGCTGAAGGACGATCCCGTGGCGGAGCTGCTTGAGCTTGTTATTGATGGCGTAGCAGCGGGTCGTGTTGTTGCTGAAATGGATGCCGTATGATTTTCCGCCGCTTCCCTTGTCCCAGCCTTGGCTGATGTTGCAGTTCTCGATGAAAACTCGGTAAGAGTGTCGGATTTCGATCGTTTTCGCGTGGGTCCAAAAACAGCGCACACCCCGCAAGTAGGCGTTCGTTACTCGCTCGAACTCGATCGTGTCCTTCTTGTCTTTCTGAAGCTTCTCGACGTGGATGCTCTCCATTCCGACGTCTTTGAGCATCCGGATGTGATGCAGTCTCTGATCGGGCCACGGAGTGAAATCTAGCCCAATCGCCTCTTGGACGGTTACGGTGTCACCGTCAATCCCCGTGACCACCGTGATCTGACCACGTCCCACGTGTTCCATGTCATTCTTGAACTTGTCGTTTTGCCCGCCCCACGGGAACTTCGCGCGTGGTTGGACGAAATCTCCGACGCTGAGCCGGTTCGCATCGACGGTGTGAATCGTCTCGTCACCACGCTGCGGTGGCGTCGTCAGCTCGAGGACGATGTCGCCCTGTCGGCGCGAACGAAAGCGAATCTCGCTATTTTCTTGGTAAAATTTTGTTTTATCGATCCCGGCACCAACCAGCCGAACCCCGTCACGAGTAACGACGAGAATCGACTTCAAGTAGTATTCGCCTTCGGGAAAGTAGAGGATGCGGTAGTCCGAGCTGCTGTTGACAATCTGGTTGATGATCGGTGCCGAATCGACCGATGGATCGTTCGGAACGACGCCGTGGTCCGTCACGTCGATTGTCGTCCAGCCTCCGGGATCCGTCCAACTATCCTGAGCCCATCCCGCAGGGGCGGGAAGGTCCGCTGGGATGTCTCCGTAGTCGATCTGACCCATCGCGGTTGCAACGACGATCGAAGGGGCAAGCACTGCCAGCAAACGAGGGATTCTTGTGAAAAGTTTTTGGGGGGAGGGTGCCATCATTGGGATCTGGGGTGAACCGGCGCTGAGGTGGAACGTTCCGTTGAGATGAGCGTCGCTGAATCAAACGTGACTCCGGCAAGCTATCCGCCTTTCGAACGCGAGCGCGCGCTGGGATCTGGGGTTAAGTTGCTTAAGCTACACACTTTCTCCGCATCACAGAAACAGTTTTTTTCGCTCAGCAGCGAGAGCTGGGGGTTGATTCCGCTGATATCGGAGATTTGTGGAGCGAGGCAGGGGCGACAAAATTTATCAGATGGCGACCCTAACGGGATTGCCTTCGGGGTGCTCAGGCTGCGCGGGGTGAGCTTCGCTTTATCTGGGTAGCGCGCTTCGCGCGGTGGCGCTCGAACTGCGTTCGAATGGGCTGCGCCCTCGCCATCTTATCAGATGGCGACCCTAACGGGATTGCCTTCGGGGTGCTCAGGCTGCGCGGGGTGAGCTTCGCTTAATTTGGGTGGCGCGCTTCGCGCGGTGGCGCTCGAACTGCGTTCGAATGGGCTGCGCCCTCGCCATCTGATCAGATGGCGACCCTAACGGGATTGCCTTCGCTGTGCTCAGGCTGCGCAGGGTGAGCTTCGCTTAATTTGGGTGGCGCGCTTCGCGCGGTGGCGCTCGAACTGCGTTCGAATGGGCTGCGCCCTCGCCATCTTTTCAGATGGCGACCCTAACGGGATTCGAACCCGTGTTACCGCCGTGAAAGGGCGGTGTCCTAGGCCACTGGACGATAGGGTCATTCCCAGAACGGTCGCGCAGCATCCATGGATTGCCACTCGCGAGCAAGGAAAAGTTGCGACGCGACGAAAACTTCCTGTCCCCGTCCCACCGTCGTGTTTCAACGGATCGAGACGGGGGTGCCAACCGGAACCAGGGTGTAGAACGTTGCCGCGTCCCAGTTGGCAAGACGAATGCACCCGTGGCTGCCGGAACGACCGATCGTTTCTGGTGACGGCGTCCCGTGGATCCCGATCCCGGGACGGTTGAGCCCGGCCCACAGGATGCCGACTGGATTATTGACGCCGGGCGGGATCAGGTAAGCGTTCTCGGTGCGCTCACCGCGCTTCAGAACTCCATCGTCCCAGCGGAACCAAGGCCACGGTTTAAGTCCGAGAACTTTCCACTCGCCGGTCGGTGCGGGGTGAGCGCTCGACCCGGGCGTGATGGGGAAAACGGCGAGAAGTTTGTCGTTTTCTATGACGCGGAGCAGCCGTTCGGAGGTGTCGACGGTCACGATCCGATTCGCTGCCCGGGCGGGAGCGGCGGGCGGGTAAGCGGACGGAAATTTTTCGACACGAAAGGGCTTGGCGACATTGGGAACACGGAGCGTGGTTCCGACCGACGCGCTGTCAACGTCGATCCCGGGATTGATTCGGCGGACGAAGTCCTGCGTGGTGTGGTATCGCTCGGCGACAAGTTCCGTGACGCTCGTGTAGGGAAGGCGGTTTTGTGCGGCCATTGCCACGGGCCCTGAGGCGGCGGACCCGATCCGCCGGAGGTCGGTCGAAGTGACGGTGTAACTGGTGTAAGGGGTGATCGAGGAGGAATCTGGATCCCGGCCCATCACGCGGCGATAAACGTTCCGGGCCTTCTCGGTGAAGTCGCCGTTACGCCCGTCGATGACCCCAGGACCGAAGTTGACCGAATCCAAGAAGATCTGCTCTTGAACGACGCGGTCTCTCGCCGAAAGGTCGGGAATCACCGGGGAGGCGCGCACTGGTGGATCGACGTTCGCACAGCCGACGAGGGTCGCGGAAATCCCGCCCAAGAGGAGCAAATTTGTTAGAGTGATCTTCAACGGTGAGATCGCTACGCTGACGCGCCAGCGGTTGCAACCAATGAGTCATCGGTAGCGCGCGATCGGCCAGGTCGCGATGTCTGAAGAATCGAGGAGCGGGTCCCATGCTTCCCAACCGCGCAGGACGATGGGGATCAGTGCATCGAAATGACGTCCGGCTGCCACCCCACGAGGCCGCCGGACGCCGGGTGTTCCAAAACCCTCAGGGTTGGAAAACGAGATCGAAGAGACCTGACGGCTTCTCCGAGGTTGGCTCCATGGCCTTGTGTTTCGACGAATAATAGCTCCCCGATCCGACCACGAGGCCGATGGCCAGCATCAGGACGAGGATCGTCGCAAAGGGGTTGGTTGTCGTTGGATTTGAAGAAGGCTCGCGGATTTCCATGATTGATCTTTTTTGAGGTTGGCTGCGGTTGCTCTTGAACGAACGAGGGTTGCTTGAGCTTCCTGCGTGCCAACTTCCGACTGATCCGCAGTTTCTGTTAATCGGTTGTGAAGAGGCGCTCGAAGAGCGTCGGAATCTTGCTGGTTGGCTGATACTCTTCGCCGCTGCGCTTGTGGGAAATGATACTTCCGAAACCGATGAGCACCGCGAGAACTCCGGCGAAAACCAGGATCGTCGTCATCGGGTGGGAGACGTTTGAAGCGTGCGGGTTTGATTGCAAGGATTCGGAATTCATCGTAGCGGTGGTAGGGTTGTTTCTCTGGCAACAATTGTTATCCGACGCGATACACTTGGGCAAGGATAGATTTCTTCTCAGTGAACATCTGTCGGGATATTGTGCGTCAAAATAAACATCAGTGAAGTCCGCCGCGAAAATGGAACATCTCGGCGGAGCTGCGGAAAGGGACGCGCAACGTGACGCTCTTATTCAAAGGGTGCGGTTGCGGGACCCGGACTGGTGCAGTTGACTTCGCCAGTGAGACGGAGATATGCCGGTGCGTTTTTTGAATTCCGCCGAGAGGTGATAGGCGGAGTTATACCCCGTTCGCTCCGCGATCTCAGCGAGCGTCTGAGTCGAGCCCTGGAGAAGAATTCGGACTTCACGAAGCCGAAGATCGAGAACGTATTCCTTGGGTGAAAGGCCCGTTAACTTTTTAAAAACCCGACGAAGGTGGGACTCAGCAATTCCCAGTTCCCGCGCGACGTCGCGAATGCGGTGAGGTTCGTCAAAGCGTTCGAGGAGGAGAGTCTGTGCGCGCTCGACGGTTTGCTGGACGTGCGAAGGAGGTTGGTGGGTCCGATCTCGCGATGCGGAAAGGGCGGCAAGGATCTGGAGGGTTGTCGCGGCGAGTTGGCCGGCAAAGCCCGGTGATCGAGTTCGGGAAAGTTCGATGGCGGAGCGGGTGGAAGCGGTGAGTTCCGGGGTGAGCACCGCGGGGAACACGGGTCGGGCGGGATCGAGGATGCCTGCCTGACGGAGTTGTTTCGGAATTGATCCGGTAAACTCGATCCACGTTTCGGTCCACCCGGTCTGCGGATCTGGCCGGTAGCGATGCCAGACGCCGGGGAAGAGCAGAAGGGCGGAACCCTCGGCCAGTCGGAGACGTCCGCTTTCCCTGGACTCGAACGATCCGCCGCCGCGTCGAATGGTGAGAATCTGAAAGTCCTCGAGCGTCCTGCCCCGGTCCCAGGTGAACATGTGATCGTCCGGGTGGCGAAGTTGGCGCGAGGGGTAAACGGAGTTCGGCGGGGTCCGGATGAAACCGGTGGATACTACGGCTAGACCCCACGCGAGTCGCTCGGGGACGAGTGGCAGGTAGGTCGAGGACTCAAGCATCGGTTTCTGTGAGCGATTTTTGTATGCAGAACAGCGTTTGTGCAATTCTCAACTCATCGTTGGTCGCTAGGATGTGAGCAGAAATCTTGCTGGCCATTCATCACGCGCCGCAGATCACCTTAAAAAAATCCCCCCGTTTTTCATGACTAGTCCTTACCAATTCGCGAAAGAAGACTACGCCAAAACTGGCGTTGACACCGAGGTGGCTCTCAAGCGCCTAGCTGCGATCCCGATTTCCTTGCACTGCTGGCAGGGGGATGACGTCGGAGGCACCGAAAACCCCGACGGTCAGCTTTCTGGAGGAATCCAAGTCACGGGAAATTATCCGGGTAAGGCCCGCAATCTTGAAGAGCTGCGGGCGGATCTCGATCGGGCGCTCGCTTTGATCCCCGGCAGGCACCGCTTGAATCTGCACGCTATGTATGCCGATTTCGACGGCAAGAAGGTCGAGCGCAACGAGATCACGGTTGAGCATTTTCAAAGCTGGATCGATTGGTCGAAGGAGCGTGGGTTGGGGTTGGATTTTAACCCGAGCTACTTTTCGCATCCGAATGCGGCCAGTGGGTTTACGCTAAGCAGCGCCGACGAGGGGATTCGGAAATTTTGGATTGAGCACGGGGTTGCTTGTCGCCGCATTGGGGCCGAAATGGGGAAGCAGCTCGGCTCGCCGACGGTAACGAATGTCTGGATACCCGACGGTTTCAAAGACCTGCCGATTGACCGTAAAGCTCCGCGTGAACGGCTGGAAACTTCGTTGGACGAGGTGTTCGCCGAGAAGTTTGATCCGGCCCACAACCTCGACGCAGTGGAGTGCAAACTATTTGGGATCGGTTCGGAATCCTACGTCGTAGGGTCTCACGAATTTTATCTGGGGTATGCGGTGACACGCCAAAAAGTTCTCTGCCTCGACGCGGGTCATTTCCATCCGACGGAGAGCCTCGCTGACAAGGTTTCGTCGGTTTTGCAGTTCGTGCCGGAAATTTTGCTGCACGTCAGCCGGGGAGTCCGGTGGGACAGCGATCACGTTGTCTTGATGGATGATCCCACACGAGCGATTGCGGAAGAACTTATACGAGGGGATTTTCTCGAGCGAACCCACGTCGGTCTGGATTTCTTTGACGCCAGCATCAACCGCATCGCGGCGTGGGTGATTGGAACCCGTAATGCCCTCAAATGTTTGTTGGGAGCTTTGCTCGAGCCGACAGCTCGGCTTCGTGAGCTGGAGTCGTCGGGGGATTGGACGTCGCGGCTCGCTCTGCTCGAGGAATGCAAGACTTTGCCGATGGGAGCGGTGTGGGACGAGTATTGCCTCCGCCGCGACGTTCCGGTGGGAATCGATTGGATCGACGAAGTGAAAAGCTACGAACAGCGGGTTCTTTCCCTTCGCTAGGGTCCCTGACGGAAACGTTGTCATTCCGAACCTCCCCTCTAAACCTCCTTTACCATGACTGCTGCACCCCGCGACATCGAACGACAAATAGAAGTCGACTTTCTCCGAGCGACCGAAATTGCCGCGCTCAACACCTTGGCGTGGTTGGGCAAAGGCGAGAAGGAAGCTGCGGATTTGGCAGCGTGCGATGCCATCCGTGGGATGTTCGATCTGATGGACATGCGTGGTGAGATCGTCATTGGCGAGGGGATCAAAGACGAGGCACCGGGACTTTTTGTCGGTGAGAAAGTCGGGACGTGGCGAGAGGGCGCGCCGCGCTTCGAGATCGCGCTCGACCCGGTCGACGGCACGACCAACGCGAGTAAGGGGATGCCGAACTCGCTGAGCTGCATCGCGGCGGCCCTCCGCACCGATGAAGGTGACGGAGCTGCTTGCTTACAGGACATTCCAGCTTTTTACATGAAGAAGCTGGCGTATCCGCTGGCTGTCCGGCAGGCGTGGATCGAGGACAATAATCTGCCCATCGACATCGACGCGCCGATCGAGGAAGTGATCGACGTGACGGCGAAGATCCTGGGTAAGGAAGTGCGCGACGTGGTGATTTGCGTGTTGGATCGTCCGCGAAACCACGATCTGATCGAAGCAATTCGACGGAAGGGGGCCACGCTGCGAATGATCGTGGATGGCGACATCTCGGCGGCACTCGCGCCTGCCATGTCAACGTCCGGGATTGACCTTTACGCCGGGATCGGGGGGACGCCGGAAGGCATCTTGGCGGCGGCGGGTCTGCGTTGCCTGGGCGGCGGAATGCGGGCAAAAATCTGGCCTCGGGACGCGGAAGAGCGCGCTTCGCTGGTCGAAGCGGGTTGGGGGGATCGCATTGATCACCAGTTCATGTCAAAGGACCTGGCGCGAGGAGAGAACATCATCTTCGCGGCGACGGGCATCAGTCAGAGCCCCTTGATTCGCGGCGTGAAGGTGCGGGGTTCTATGGCGACCACTCACTCTGTGCTCATGCGCGCGCGCAGCGGGACGGTTCGGTTCCTGGAAACGCACCACAATCTGCGGCGGAAGACCATTCGTCTCCGATCAACGCAGAGCGAAGCCGTTCTCTAGAGCTTAGACGACTTGGGATGGGAACGCGCGATGAGTTCTTTGATCGCGTCGGGACCGGCCGGGGGGAAACCCGCCGGTGCGAGAATTTCGCGGGCCAGCCGAACCAACGTCGTGGAAGGATGGTCAGTCACGTCCGCAGATTCTGACGATGAGCTGATCGAGGACGACGGATTCCGCAGCGGCGCTCGTGACGAGCGTCCGATTGGCTTGGGCGCAGGCCAGGTAGGCGTCCTGGAGTTCGTCGATCTCGAAACGACGGGAGTTGGTCGCGGCTATGCCGAGCGGGTAGGTGCTCAGCGTGCCGTCTTTTTTGCGCGGCAGGTGGTCGGTCGCTTTTTCGGGCAGCTTCTTTAGTGCTCCAGCGAAGAATTGGGGCTGACCTGGAACCGGTATGCGGTGCCGGTCCATGAGATCTTTCACGAGGAGCAGGTTTCTGACGGTCGGAATGATGGCGGCAAGCAGAATGCCGACCGCGCGCTCGTTCTGGGCGAAGAGCTGACGGAGCGTGGCGAGACTGAGCTGGAGGTCACGTTTGGCGATGGCGTTGCTGAGATCGAAAATGCCGCCGGCGCGAGTGGTCGGGACGAGCTCGCGGACGTCGTCTTCGGTGATCTCGTGGTCGGACGGAAAGGCGAGGCTAAGCTTGTCGAGTTCGCTCTCGATCTGGCGGGTCTCGGCGCCGACGCGGGCCGCGAGGATGGCGGCGGCGTCCGGGGTGAACCGCAGTTGGCGGGCGGAAATTTTTTGTTCCACCCAATCGACGACGTCGGCTTCCGTGGCACCCCAGCCGAAGGAGGGTTTGTCGTGAAGGGTGGTCGCAGCGAGCTTGCTGAGCTTTTTGTAGGCAGCGCGGCGTTTGTCGGCTTCGGGGGCGCTGATGAGAAACGTGACGTCGGGCGGAATCCCCTTCTCGATCGTGTCGAGCAGGCGGTCGAGGCTTGCCGCAACGGCGTCGGAGCGACCGGTGACACTGTCGGCGAGAAACGAAGCGTTTTTGAGCCAGACAAGTTTGGCTCCGCCGAAAAACGCGACCGTGAGCAGGGCTTCGATGGTGAGGGCGATGCACTCGGACGCTCGTTCCGCGTTGGCGTCGGCCCCGTCGATGGTCTCGACGGAAAGCGGGTCGTCCGAGGGGGCGAGGCTGGCTGCGAGTTCGGCGGCTGCATTTTTGACGGCGGCTTCGTCCGAGCCCGTGACGAAGTGGAACGATTTCGGGTTTCGGATTTCGGATTTCGGATTTTTGGTGGTCGCGGCGGGCATTGGATGGGCGGACGCAGTTTACTTCCAGGCAAAGCGATTGGCGACGAGAACGACGGCCGTCGAGAGAACGACGAGGATCAGCGACAACGTGACGGCAGTGTTGAGGTCGCCGGATTCGACCGCGGAATAAATGGCGATCGGCATCGTGCGGGTGCGGCCCGGGATGTTGCCAGCGAGCATGAGGGTGGCACCGAATTCCCCGAGCGCGCGGGCGAAAGCGAGCACCGCGGCGGTCGCGATGCTGGCGCGGACGATCGGGATGTCGATCTGGAGGAGACGTTGGATCGGGCTGACGCCAAGCAGACGCGAGGCGTCGCGGAGCGCGGGATCGATCGTCAGAAACGCGGAGCGGCTCAGGAGATAAACGATCGGAAAGGAGACGACAAACGCGGCGAGCACCGTGCCGGGCCAACTGAAGACGAGCGGAAATCCGATCTGCTCCAGGATCGAGCCGATCGGGCTGCGTCTTCCGAAGGTGAGCAGGAGCAGGAAGCCGATGACGGTCGGCGGAAGCACGAGCGGGAGAAGGCAGGCCGCATCCAGCGCAACCAGCCACGGCGATCGCCGGTGGACTCGCCACGCCGCGAGGGTGACACCGCAGATCAGCGCGAGGGCGGTAGCGACGAAAGCAGTTTGCAGGGAAATGAGAATCGGCATGGCTGGAAATGATCAATCAGCGGTTTTGGTCGGAGGATACGGAAGCGGGATGAAGCCGTGGGATTGAAAGATCTTTTGTGCGGTGGGGGAAGTCAGTTGAGCGAGGAACTTCTCGGATTGCGGTGATTTTCGGAGGACCACGACGGTGTAGCGGATGGAGGGATGAGTGCTGGCAGAAATCTCCGAGACGACGCGGACCCGGTCGTCAACGTCCGTCGCGTAAACGAAGCCGGCGTCGGCGTTCCCGGTCGCGACCCAAGTCGTGACCTGCCGGACGTCCTTTGCGTAAACCAGTTTCGGCCGGAGCTTTTCAAATAAATGAAATTTTTGAAGGGCGCTCGCCGCGTAGGTGCCGGCGGGGGCCGTCGCTGGCTCGGCGATGGCGACGATCCGGACCAATGGATCCAATAGCTCCGCAATAGTCCGCGGAAGCGAGCGGTCGGTGCGGCCGATCAGAACGAGAGAATTCGTCAAAAGCGGGATTCCGTTTTCCGAGTTGGTCAGAGCGAGTTCGATCAGTCGGTTGACGGGGGCTTCGTCGGCCGAGAGAAAAACGTGCACGGGCGCGCCGTTCTCGATCTGCCGGGCAAGAGCGTTCGATCCGCCGAAGTTGAGCGAGACGTTCAAATCGGGATGGCGTTCCTCGAAATCTGCGGCGATCTCCAAGAGAGGTGCTTCCAGGCTGGCGGCGGCTGATACGAAAACGTCGGCCCGCAGCATCGGCGGAGGCAAAAGCAGGGCGAGCAGGGTAAGTCGGGCGACCCGAATGGCAACGAGGAAGGAGCGGGGTCGACGATTCACGAGATGGTCGGGAAACCTCGGCGAGCAATGGCTGGGAGGGCGACAAGATTCGTTCGCCAGTCGGACATTTGAGGTGAGTTGAAGGACTTCGAGCGGGGTCTCGGGCTGACGCAGAGAACTCTCGGGAATTTTTTCAATTCTTCACTTGACCGAGAGGGGATTGCGAACGAGACTCCCGACCCTTTTCCGCTGCCCGCAGCGCACCCTTTTCGTATCCATGGCTAAAGAAATCGTCGCATACATCAAGCTCCAGATCCCCGCAGGATCGGCTAATCCGGCACCGCCCGTGGGCCCGGCTCTCGGTCAGCAGGGCGTTAACATCATGGCGTTCTGTAAGGAGTTCAACGCCGCCACGCAGAAGCAGTCGGGCGACATTCTTCCGGTCGTCATCACCGTCTTTAAAGACAAGAGTTTCACGTTCATCACCAAGCAGCCGCCCGCCGGGATCTTGCTAAAGAAGGCTGCGAACATCGCGGCGGGTTCCAAAGAGCCGAACAAGATCAAGGTGGCCAAACTGACGAAGCAGCAGGTCATGGATGTCGTCAAGCTCAAGAAGCAGGACATGAACACCGACGACGACGAAGCGGCTTTCCGGACGCTCTGCGGCACGGCTCGTCAGATGGGCATCGAGGTCGAGGCCTAATTTTTACAACCCCAACCGACTGCAGGAGTCTGGCGATCGCCGGACGATTGGACTGCTGACAAAAATGCAAAAAAAACGCAGCAAACGCTACCGCGCGGCCGCCGAAAAGGTGGACGAAAAACGTCATTACCCTCTGGAAGAGGCGGTGAAAGTCCTCAAAACGCTTCCTGCCCCGAAGTTCGACCAGACGGTCACACTTTCCTTGAAGTTGGGCGTGGACCCGCGCCAGAGCGACCAGATGGTCCGTGGCACTTGCCCGCTTCCGCACGGAAGCGGCAAATCAGTGCGAGTTTTAGTCTTCGCCAGTGGCAACTCGGCGGACGCTGCGACCGAAGCCGGCGCGGAATTCGTCGGGTTCGAAGATCTAATCAAAAAGGTCCAGGGTGGATTTGCCGATTTCGACGTGGCGATCGCGACGCCATCTGCGATGACGGAGGTCCGTAAGCTCGGTCGTGTTCTAGGTCCCCGTGGTCTGATGCCGAATCCGAAGACCGGCACCGTCACCGATGACACCGCCGCCGCGGTGAAAGCCGTCAAGGCTGGTCGAGTCGAATTCAAGCTCGATAAGAACGCCAACATCGCGGTGCCAGTCGGAAAGTTCTCCTTCGAAGACGAGGCACTCCTTGAAAACGGCAACGCCGTTCTCCAAGCGATCGTCAAGAATCGCCCCGCGACCGCTCGCGGAGCGTTCGTTGAAGCCATCACTCTCAGCGCGACCATGTCGCCCGGCCTCGCCATCGACGCGGCGCCGTTCCTGAAGTAACCCACTTTTACTGACTGCCATGCGTCCGGAAAAATCCACGATCGTCGAAGATCTCAGCGCCCGCTTCAAGGGCTCGCCTTATCTCATTGTTGCCGATTACACCGGCATGACCGTTCCTCATTTCGCCGAGCTGCGCACGCGGCTCCATGGCGTGGGCGGCGAGATCCACGTCGTCAAAAACAGTTTTGTCAAAATTGCCTCCCGCGAGCTCGGGATGCCCGACCTTGCCGAATCCCTCGCCGGTCAGAACGCCGTCGTCACGGGTGAGGCTGACATCTGTGCCGCCGCGAAGATTCTCAAAACCTTCGCGAAGGAATTCAAGAAGCCAGCTCTCAAGGCGGGCGTGCTCGACAACGCACCGCTCGGCCCGGACCAACTCATCGCGTTGGCGGACCTTCCTTCCAAGGAGACTCTGCAAGCCCAGCTTCTCGGACTGCTCCTGCAGCCGGCGACCCAGCTCGTCCGCACGCTCAACGAGCCCGGCGCCAGTCTGGCCCGCGTTCTCCAGGCGAAGGCCGACCAAGAGGGAGGCGCAGCCGCGTAATTCCAAACACTTTTCGCGGGTCCGCCACGATTGGCGCCGTGAGAAACCCAAAAACCTCAACGGTTCCTTGTCGGGCCGGCGGCTGCCGGACTCAATTGCTCTGAAGCCTCGGAGCGCGACGATACCAAAATAAAACACCATGGCAGATAATACCGAACTCGTAGATAAGCTCAGCGGACTCACCGTCTTGGAAATCGCTGACCTCGTGAAGGCACTCGAAGAAAAATGGGGCGTTAGCGCCGCAGCTCCCGTCGCGGTCGCCGCGGCAGGTGGTGGTGGCGGAGCCGCCGAACCCGCCGAGGAGAAAACCTCCTTCGACGTGATCCTCACCGAAACCGGCGGCAACAAGATCGCCGTCATCAAGGAAGTGCGCGCCAACGTTGCTGGACTCGGCCTCGCGGAAGCGAAGGCTCTCGTCGAAGGCGCTCCGAAGCCACTCAAGGAAGGCGTCACCAAGGAAGAAGCAGAAGAGATCAAAACGAAACTCGAAGCAGCTGGCGCCAAGGTCGAAATCAAGTAACTCATCCCGTCGGATCAGCCGCTCGGTTGAAATAAAAATCTGCTTTTGGCAAGATTTTTATTGCCAACCGGGCGGTCCGACTCTAACAAACTCCACCACCCTTTTGTCCAAGGTCCTGAGTCAGCGATTACGCGCCGCAGCCATTGCCGTCAATTTAGTTCCCGCAGAAGCGAAGAGATTTCGCCATGCGGGCTTTTTGTCGTCTCCACTGGCTTCGACTCGCAACCGTTTCACGCCGGATCTTTCCGACAAGGAAATCCGTCGTAATTCGTCGGGAACCCGTCAACACCCTGTATCTACCACATGATCGAGCGCATTCACTTTGGTAAACTCAAGGAGGCCATCCTTCCTCCGAACCTGATCGAACTCCAGATCGATTCCTACGACGAATTTTTCCAGCAGGGCGTCGAGCCATCCAAGCGGAAAGAAGTCGGCCTCCAGGCTGTGTTCAAGGAATTCTTCCCGATCTTCGGATACGAGGAGAAGGCGAGTCTTGATTTTGTCAGCTATGACCTGGGCGAGCCGAAGATGGGCTTCCTCGAATCGCAGCGTGAAGGCCAGAGCTACAGCGCACCGCTCTACGTCACGTTCCGTTACAAAGACGAGATGAGCACCAAGGAGGAGAAGGTTTACATGGGCGAGATCCCGTTGATGACTCCTCAGGGCACGTTCGTGATCAACGGCGCCGAGCGTGTCGTCGTTTCGCAGCTCCACCGGTCGCCGGGCATCTGTTTCGAGACCGACGTCCATCTCAACGGAAAGCTTCTCCACAGTTTCCGCATCATTCCGGACCGCGGTTCGTGGCTCGAAGTCCAGTTCGACACCAGCGACCTGCTTTACGTTTATCTGGATCGCCGCAAGCGTCGCCGGAAGTTCCTCGCGACGACGTTCCTTCGTGCCCTCGGCTACGGATCGGATTCCGAGATCATCAATCTTTTCTACGACATCGAGAAGCTGAAGCTCAGCGAGAAGCTCGATGACGAAGAGATCGCTTCGAAAGTTCTGATCGCCGACATTCTTGACGGCGAGATCACGGTGGCCCGCGCGTTCGAGCCGCTGACGAAGACGACCGTCCGTGAGTTGATCACGCTTGGCCACTCCAGCGTCGAGGTCATCGACACGAAGAACGACGACACGCTGATCAAGTCCCTCAAGAAGGATCCAGCTCACGACGAGGACGAGGCGCTCAAGGACATTTATCGCAAACTCCGCCCGGGAGATCCGCCGACCGTTCAGAACTCACGCAGCATGCTCAAGCGGCTGTTCTTCGACGCCAAGCGCTACGACCTCGGTCGCGTTGGACGTCACAAGATCAATCAGAAACTCGGCATCGACGTCGATCAGGCGACCCGCATCCTTACGAAGGAAGACTTCGTGGCGGCGATGAAATATCTCATCGAGCTTCGTCTCGGCGAGGGCATGGTCGACGATATCGATCACCTTGGCAGCCGACGTGTCCGGACCGTGGGTGAACTCCTCGCAAACCAGTGCCGCGTCGGACTCGCTCGCACGGAGCGACTCGTTCGTGAGCGGATGACGCTTTACGATATCGGCACCGAGCACATCACGCCGCAAAAGCTTATCAATCCGAAGGCACTCAGCGCGGTCATCCGCGACTTCTTCGGTCGTTCACAGCTGAGCCAGTTCATGGATCAGACGAATCCGTTGTCCGAGCTGACCCACAAGCGGCGTCTCTCCGCCCTCGGACCGGGCGGTCTGAGCCGCGATCGCGCTGGCTTCGAAGTCCGTGACGTTCATCCGTCTCATTACGGTCGCATCTGCCCGATCGAGACCCCGGAAGGTCCGAACATCGGTCTGATCAGTTCACTTTCGACGTTTGCCCGGGTCAACGACTTCGGGTTTATCGAAACGCCTTACCGCAAGGTGAACGACGGCCGGGTGACCGACGACGTCGAATACCTCAGCGGCGATCTCGAGGAAGTCTTCTACATCGCGCAGGCGAACGCACCGCTCGATGAGAAGGGGAACTACGTCCGCGACACGGTATCTGCTCGTTACAAGGGCGACTTCGTCGAGGTTCCGCCGGAAATGATCCAATACATGGACGTTTCGCCGAAGCAGTTGGTTTCGGTCGCAGCGGGCTTGATCCCGTTCCTCGAGCATGATGATGCGAACCGCGCTCTCATGGGCTCGAACATGCAGCGCCAGGGTGTGCCGTTGCTGATCTCAGACTCGCCGCTCGTCGGCACCGGACTCGAGGGTCGGGTCGCCCGGGATTCGAAGGCCGTGATCGTTGCCGATGGCGATGGTGTGACGGCCTCGGTGACAGCCGACCAGATCGTCGTGACCAAGGATGGCCTGATGCCCGAGGGACGTCGGAAATTCAAACATGATCCCGAGAACGGCGTGTTTGTGTATGAACTCCGGAAATTCATGCGCTCGAACGCGAGCACTTGCATCAACCAGAAGCCAATCGTGGCCAAGGGGCAGAAGATTTCCGCCGGTGACGTTCTTGCTGACGGACCGAACACCGAAAATGGTGAGCTGGCACTCGGCCGCAACGTGCTCGTCGCGTTCATGCCTTGGAACGGTTACAACTTCGAGGATGCCATTCTCATCTCCGAGAAGGTCGTCAAAGAAGACATCTACACGTCGATCCACATCGATGAATTCGAGATCGGTGCCCGTGACACGAAGCTCGGCCCCGAGGAAATCACGCGGGATATCCCGAACGTCAGCGAAGAAGCACTGATGAATCTCGGGCCCGATGGTGTCATCCGCGTCGGTGCAGAGGTCAAGCCTGGTGATATCCTCGTCGGGAAGATCACGCCGAAGAGCGAGACGGAACTTGCTCCCGAAGAGCGGCTCCTGCGCGCGATCTTCGGTGAGAAGGCCGCCGACGTGAAAGACACTTCGCTGACGGTTCCTTCCGGCACCTACGGCATCATCATGGACGTCAAGGTGTCGTCGAAGAAAGAAGTCGCCCGTCAGAAAATGACGCCGACCGAATCCAAGCGGCAGCAGAAGATGATCCTCGACGATCACAAGCGCCGGAAGGACGAGTTGCACGAACAGCTCACCGAGGCGCTTTCGAACGTGCTGTTGGGTGAGAAGATCCCTCTCGACGTCGTCAACGCACAGACCGGTGAGATCATCATCCCGGCCAACCGGAAGATTACGAAACAGCTTCTTCGCAAGCTCGCCTCGGTTTACGAGCACGTCGAAATCGACCCGAGCCCGATTCGCAACAAGATCCGCGAGATCATCAGCCAGTTCGAGCATCGTTTCACCGAGCTCGATCAGGAGCGCGAGGAGAAAATTGGTCTCGTCGAGAGCGGCGATGACGTCGATCCCGGCATCATCAAGCAGGTCAAAGTTTACATCGCCAGCAAGCGGAAGCTCAGTGTTGGTGACAAGATGGCCGGTCGCCACGGAAACAAGGGCGTTGTTGCCAAGATCGTTCCCGAGGAAGACATGCCTTACCTTTCTGACGGGTCGCCGGTCGACATTGTCCTGAATCCGCTCGGTGTGCCGAGTCGAATGAACGTCGGTCAGGTCCTCGAGACCCACCTCGGTATCGCTGCCAAAGCCCTCGGGTTCAAAGTCGCGACGCCCGTTTTTGACGGTATTACCGAGAAACGGATTCGCGAATATCTCGTTGAGGCCCAGAATGTTCCCGGTTTCGAATGGATCAACGAAACGGGTAAATCCGTGCTCTACGATGGACGCACGGGCGACAAGTTCGACCAGCAGGTCGTTGTCGGCTACATCTACATGCTGAAACTTGGCCACTTGGTCGCGGACAAGATCCACGCCCGTGCGGTCGGCCCCTACTCGCTCGTTACGCAGCAACCTTTGGGTGGCAAAGCCCAATACGGCGGTCAGCGTTTCGGAGAGATGGAGGTCTGGGCACTCGAAGCCTACGGCGCCGCTTACACGCTACAGGAACTGCTCACCGTCAAATCCGACGACGTGCAGGGCCGCACGCGGATCTACGAGAGCATCGTCAAGGGAGACAATTCCCTCACGGCAGGCACGCCGGAATCCTTCAACGTTCTCATCAAGGAAATGCAGGGCCTCGGTCTCGACGTTCGCGTCGGGTCCAAAGATCCGCACGCCTTGCCGGACATTTCCGCAGCCTAAGTCTGCTTCAACCCACTCAACGGACCACCATCCCACGCATACCTTATGATCAATAATTTGAGAGAGTTGACCGGCAACGCGGAGCCGCAAGAGCAGTTCGACGAGGTCGGCATCACCGTCGCCTCGGCCGAAAGCATTCGTTCCTGGAGCAAGGGCGAAGTCAAGAATCCCGAGACCATCAATTACCGGACGTTCAAACCCGAGAAGGGCGGACTTTTCTGCGAGCGCATCTTTGGACCGACTCGCGATTGGGAGTGCTCGTGCGGTAAATACAAGCGCATCAAGCACAAGGGCATTGTCTGCGACCGTTGCGGTGTCGAAGTGACCCAGTCCCGCGTTCGTCGTGAGCGCATGGGCCACATCGAACTGGCCGTGCCCGTCTCGCACATTTGGTTCTACAAGTGCATGCCTTCGCGCATCGGCTTGATGCTCGACATGACCAGCCGCCAGCTCGAGCGTGTCATCTACTACGAGGACTACATCGTCATCGATCCCGGCAACACGCCGCTCGAGCGGTGTCAGTTGCTGACCGAAATGGAATACCGCGAAGCGGAAGACCAATACGGCGAGACCTTCACCGCCGGAATGGGAGCGGAAGCGATCAAGCGCCTCCTCGAGTCGACTGACTTGCACGCGGTCAACGAAGAGATCGAAGTCGCCATGGGCGCGACCCGCAGCAAGCAGCTTCGCAAGAAGTTGGCCAAGCGCCTGAAGCTCGTTCAGGGCTTCGCCCAGTCGAAGACTCGTCCCGAGTGGATGATCCTCGAAGTGCTTCCCGTCATCCCGCCGGACCTTCGTCCGCTCGTGCCGCTTGAAGGTGGCCGCTTCGCGACGTCCGATCTCAACGATCTCTATCGCCGCGTCATCAACCGGAACAACCGTCTCAAGACGTTGCTCCAGCTCAAGACGCCGGAAGTCATCATCCGAAACGAGAAGCGCATGCTTCAGGAAGCGGTCGACGCGTTGTTCGACAATGGCCGCCACGGCCGCGCCGTCACCGGTGCCGCCAACCGCCCGCTCAAATCCCTCAGCGACATGCTCAAGGGTAAGGGCGGTCGTTTCCGTCAAAACTTGCTCGGCAAACGTGTCGATTACTCGGGCCGCTCGGTCATCGTGATCGGTCCGGAGCTCAAGCTTAACCAGTGCGGTCTTCCCAAGAAGATGGCACTCGTTTTGTTTGAGCCGTTTATCATTCGTCGCCTCAAGGAACTCGGTTACGTTCACACCGTCCGTAGCGCGAAGAAGCTCATCGAACGCCAGACGCCGGAAGTTTGGGACATTCTCGACGAGGTCACCAAGGGCCATCCGGTTCTCTTGAACCGGGCTCCGACCCTCCACCGTTTGTCGATTCAGGCCTTCGAGCCAATCTTGATCGAAGGTGAGGCCATCCGGGTTCATCCGCTCGTCTGCACCGCTTACAACGCGGACTTCGACGGCGATCAAATGGCGGTCCACGTTCCGCTTTCGGTTGAGGCCCAGATGGAAGCCCGTCTGTTGATGTTGGCTCCGAACAACATCTTCTCGCCTTCGAGTGGTAAGCCGGTGACGACCCCGTCGCAGGACATTCCGCTTGGTTGCTACTACCTGACGCAGACGCCGCGCCCCGGCGAATACGTCGACAACGGTCGCCCGCCTCTTTTCGCGGAGCCATGGGAAGTGGAGTTGGCGATCTCGGAGAAAGCGGTCACGACCCACACGCCGATTCGTTTCCGGAATCCTGATTTCGGCAACAAAACGGTTTACGGCGACTCCGAGAAGCGGGTCATCGACACGACTGCGGGCCGCGTGATCTTCAACGAGATTTGGCCGAACGAAATCGGCTTCTACAACAAGGTCTGCGGTAAGAAACAGCTCTCCGACATCATCTGGCGCTGTTACCAAGCGGTTGGCCAGGACGGAACGGTTGAAACTCTTGATCGCCTTAAAGAGGTCGGATTCAGTGCTGCGACGCAGGCCGGTGTCTCGATCGGTGTTTCCGACATGATCATTCCGGACGAGAAGGCGGGGTTGATCGACAAGGCTTACAAGGAAATCGCTCTCGTCCAGAAGCAATACACGAACGGCATCATCACCGACGGTGAGCGGAAGAACAAGGTTCAGGACATCTGGACGCACACTGGTGAAGAAGTCGCGAACGCGCTCTTCCGCACCTTGCAGCACAACGAAGGCCGTCCGGAAATGAACACCGTGTTCATGATGGTCGACTCGGGTGCTCGTGGTAACCGGACGCAGATCAAGCAGCTCGCGGGCATGCGTGGCCTCATGGCCAAGCCATCCGGCGAAATCATCGAACGACCGATTATTTCGAACTTCCGCGAAGGCCAATCGGTTCTGGAATACTTCATCTCGACTCACGGTGCTCGTAAGGGCTTGGCGGACACCGCGCTCAAGACTGCGGATTCCGGATACCTGACCCGCAAGCTCGTCGACGCTGCGCAGGACGTCATCATCACCGAAGACGATTGCGGAACGATCAGCGGGATCGTTGTTCGTCCGATCTACGAAGGTGACGAAGAAGTCGTTAGCCTCGCGACCCGCATCGTCGGGCGCACGAGCTGCGAAACGATCAAGGATCCCGTCACCGCCAAGCCGGCGGTGAAGGCCAACCAAGTCATCGACGAAGAGACCGCAGCGCTTTTGGAGCACCTCGGTATCGAACAGCTCAAGATCCGCTCGGCGCTCACCTGCGAGTCCAAACGCGGCGTCTGCAAGCAGTGCTACGGTCGCAACCTGGCGAACGGCGGCGAAGCCAAGCTCGGCGAAGCGGTCGGCATCATCGCAGCGCAGTCGATCGGCGAACCCGGCACTCAGCTCACGATGCGAACCTTCCACGTCGGCGGCACCGCCAGCCAGACGTTCAAGCAGCCCATCGTCAAGGCGAAGAACGACGGAACGCTTCGGTTCAACGACATGCGCACCGTGCAGTCGCTGGAGAATACCTACATCGTTCTCAGTAAGAACGGCTCGGTGACGGTTCACGCCAAGGACGGGCGCGAGCTCGAGAGCTACAACGTGGTTGTTGGCTCGGTGATCTCGGTTGCCGACGGCGCTGACGTCAAAAAAGGCGAGACGTTCATCACGTGGGATCCTTACAACGTGCCGATCATCACGGAGCGCGCCGGTAAGGTGGCGTTCCGGGACATGATCCCTGGCGTCACGATCCGCAAGGAAACCGACGAGACGACCGGAGCCAAGGGGATGGTCGTCATCGAGCACAAAGAGGATTTGCACCCGCAGATCGTCATCGAGGATTCCAACAAGGAAGTCCTCGCCAGCTACTCGATCCCGGCCGGTGCCCACGTCGACGTCAAGGACAAGGAAAAGGTGCAGGCCGGTCAGCGGCTCGCCCGAACTCCTCGTAAGATCGCCAAGACGAAAGACATCACCGGTGGTCTGCCCCGCGTCGCCGAGCTCTTCGAAGCTCGTCGTCCGAAGGACGCCGCGGAGATCGCGAAGATCGATGGTGTCGTTGACATCGGCGGCACGGTTCGCGGCAAGCGGCGTCTCATCGTGACCAATCCCGACACTGGAGCTGAGGAAGAACACCTCATTCCGCTGAGCAAACACATCATCGCGTTCAAGGGCGACACCGTGACGAAGGGGCAGCAGCTGACTGATGGTCCGGTCGTTCCGCACGAAATTCTCGAAATCTGCGGTGCCCAGGAGCTCCAAGAGCATTTGCTCAACGAGGTCCAGGAGGTCTATCGCCTCCAGGGTGTCGAAATTAACGACAAGCACATCGAAATCATCGTCCGCCAGATGCTCCGCAAGGTGAAGATCACGGATCCCGGCGACACGACGTTGCTGTGGGGCGATCAGATCGACCGGCAGGTTTTCGAGAACGAGAACGAAGCCGTCGTCGAGAAGGGCGGCAAGCCAGCCGAAGCATCCCCGGTGTTGCTCGGTATCACGAAAGCCTCGCTCGAGACGGACAGCTTCATCTCGGCGGCATCTTTCCAAGACACGACGCGGGTTCTCACCGAGGCGGCGACGCTCGGTAAGGTGGACCGTCTGCGTGGCTTCAAGGAAAACGTCATCATGGGTCACCTGATCCCGGCGGGAACTGGTTTCCCGGCGAACCGTGACTTTGACATCGAAACTCTTGGCGAGGAAATCGCCGAACCAGAACCCGTATTCACCACTGAACAACTCGAAGCCAGTTAGGCTCAACGACACCACCTGGCATGACAACCGACGACATTGATAGCTCCTCCAAAATGGAAATGATGACAGAACTCCTCGAGGCCGGGGTGCATTACGGCCACCAGACGAAGCGCTGGAACCCGAAGATGAAGGACTTCATCTTCCAAGAGAAGAACAGCATTTACATCATCGATCTGAGCAAGACCGTTGATCAGCTCGATGCGGCGACCAATTACCTTCACGACCTCGTGAAGGGTGGTGGCAAAGTTCTCTTCGTAGGGTGCAAGAAGCAGGCGCAGGAAGCGGTGCGCGAGGCAGCCAAGGCGAGCGGACAGTTGTTCGTGAATCAGCGCTGGCTCGGTGGCACGCTTACGAATCTCCAGACGATTCGCAAAAGCGTTGCCCGATACCGCGCGATCGAAGAGATCGAAAAGTCACCGACCTATTCGAAAATCGGCAAGAAAGAAGCTTCGGCACTGCGCCGCGAGCACGACCGGCTCCACAAGAATCTCGAAGGTCTGCTCGACATGGAAAAACTGCCGGATGCGCTGATCATCATCGACACAAACCGCGAAGAAATTGCGGTGTCGGAAGCGAACCGTCTCAAGGTGCCGATCGTTGCGATCGTGGACACGAATTGCGATCCCGAGCGCGTCGAATATCCGATCGCCGGCAATGACGACGCCATCCGCTCGATCCGCGTGATCCTGCAAAAGCTGGTGGACTCGATCATGAGCGCCCGCGGCCACAAGGTGAAGCAGGACGTCGATCTCGCCGCCGTTGCGGAATAGGCGGCCGAGATTTCAGTGGTTCAGTGTTCAGTTTTCAGTCTGAACACGCGGACCACTCCTCGCCCTACTTTGAGGAATCACTGAACACTGAAAACTGAATCATTGAACACTTTTTAGAAAATGCCCGAAGTTACCTCTGCCCTAGTCAAAACCCTTCGCGAAAAGACCAACGCGGGAATGATGGACTGCAAACGAGCCCTCGACGAAACGAATGGTGACGTCGACGAAGCTGAGAAAGTCCTTCGTAAAAAGGGAATGGCCAGCGCTGGGAAGAAAGCCGGACGCGCGGCCAAGGAAGGGGTCGTTGCCTCATACATCCACCTTCAGGGGAAAGTCGGCGTGCTCGTCGAGATCAACTGCGAGACCGATTTCGTCGCGAAGAACGACATCTTCCGCGAGTTCGTGAAAGACATCACGCTTCACATCGCTGCTTCGCATCCGACGGTGGTGAGCCGCGACGAGGTTGATCCGAAGATCGTTGCCAACGAGCGCGAGATCTACGCTGCGCAGATGAAGGACAAGCCGGCGAACATCGTCGAGAAGATCGTCGATGGGAAAGTGGACAAATTTTTCAGCACGACGTGTTTGCTTGAGCAGGCTTTCATCAAAAATCCGGATCTCACCGTGAAGGACGTTGTGAATCAGAAAATCTCGGAACTGGGTGAGAACATCCTGATCCGCCGTTTCGTTCGCTACATGGTCGGCGAAAGTCTGCCGGGCGAAGAAGAGACTGCCGAAGCCGCCGAATAACGGCGGTTCCGGTCACCAGCAATTAGCACATTATGAATTACACTCTTCTTCACGAGGCCAACGAAACGATCACCGACAAGCAGATCTTGATCAACGTGGTGTCGCGCCGCACGCGGCAGCTTAGTAGCGGGATGCGCCCGCACGTCGAGGTCGAGCCTCGCATGACTTACGCCGACACGGCGTTGGCCGAAATCGTGGCCGGTAAGCTGGTGACCCGCGAAGCGATTTCGCTGGAGGATTAGCGGCTCGCTGGCGGAAGCCGGCAACGTATGGGGTCATGGCTTCATCCGAAATCACGACGAACCGGAAGGCTCTCCACGAGTATCACATCGAGGAGAAGCTGGAAGCTGGTATCGAGCTCAAGGGGACGGAGGTGAAGTCCATCCGGGCCGGGCACGTGAATTTGCGCGGTGCCTACGCGCGCGTCGAGAACGGCGAGATCTTTCTCTGCGAAGCCGACATTCAGCCCTACGAGCGGGCGAGCGCGGAGCAGCACGAGCCGAAGCGGAAGCGGAAGCTGCTGCTACACAAGCGGGAAATCGATCAGCTTTTCGGGGCGGCGAACGTGAGCGGGCGGGCGTTGGTGCCGCTGAAGCTCTATTGGAGCAAGGGCAAGGTGAAGTGCCAGATCGGGATCGGCAAAGGCAAGCACGCCGTGGACAAGCGAGCGGATCTCAAGAGCAAGGCGGCGAAGCGCGAAGCCGAGCGGACGGTGGCTGGGTTTAACCGGCGGTAAGGAAGGCCTCACGCGAAGGCGCGAAGCGGAGAATGATGCGGCGTTTGCGACATCAGGCTTTGTAGTCGACAGGTGAACTCTTCCTCCGGTGGCACCCGCAGCAGGGAGGGCTCACTGACCAATGTTCGCGGCTTCGCGTGAGGCCGGTAGTTGGGAAGTGTCGTGGATTTCTCACGCAGCGGCGCAGAGGCACCGAGAATCCCTGCGGCGGGCGACTCCTTGGTTGTCGGCGTGATTGGCCGTTAGGCCATGGTGACGGCGGCCCGGTCGTCGACGGCGGCACTTTTCTCAAGGAAGTAGTCGTAGCCGCCGGGGTAGGGGATGATTTGGCCGTCGTTGACGTGGAGGACTTTGTTGGCGAGTTGCCGGATGAAATGCACGTCGTGCGAGATAAAGACGAGCGTGCCGTCGTAATCCTGCAGGGCGAGGATCAGCGACTCGACGGTGTGAATGTCCAAGTGAGTCGTCGGCTCGTCCATGAGGAGGAGGTTCGGCGGATCGACGAGAAATTTAATTAGATTGAGTCGGGACTTCTCGCCGCCGGAGAGAACGTCGGTCTTTTTGTAGATCGCTTCCTTGCGGAAGAGGAAGGAACCGAGGATGCCGCGTGCGTCTTCCTCGCGAATTCCGTTGCCGGCTTCGAGGACCTCTTCGAGAATGGTCTTTTCGGGGTCAAGGGTGTCGGCGCGGTGCTGGCTGAAGTAGCCAATTTTGGCGTTGTGGCCTTCGTTGACGTTGCCCCGTTGAGGCTCCAGGACTCCGGCGAGAAGCTTGAGAAGCGTGGACTTACCGGCACCGTTGGGTCCCACGAGAACGGTTCGTTCGCCTCGTTCGATGGAAAGGTCGAGATTTTCGTAAACGACGTTGTCGCCGTAGGCAAAGTGGACGCCTTCCAGGGAAATTGCTCGCTGGCCACCGCGCTCGGGTTGCGGGATCTGGAACTTGAACGGCTTTTTGGGCGGAAGCGGTTTGTCGACGAGCTCCATGCGGTCGAGTTCCTTCTGCCGGCTCTGGGCCTGGGCGGCCTTGGATGAAACGGAACGGAATTTGTCGATGAACTCCTTCAAAGCCTTGATCTGTTTCTGCTGATTTTTGTAGGCGGCGATGTTGTTCTCGTAGTTCGCCTGACGCTGATCGAGGAACTGCGTGTAGTTGGATTTGTAGGCGATGAGGCGTTGATTCGAGATCTCGTAAACGGACTGAGCGAGCTCATCCATGAAGTAGCGATCGTGGGAGATCATGAGGACCGCGCCCGAGTACGATTTGAGATATTCCTGGAGCCAGAGGAGGGAATTGAGATCGAGGTGGTTGGTGGGTTCGTCGAGGAGGAGCAAGTCGGGCTCCATGACGAGAAGTCGGGCGAGATGAGCCCGCATGACCCAACCGCCGGACAGTTCCTTCGCCTTCTTGGTGAAAGTGCTCTCGTCGTAGCCGAGGCCGGCGAGGATCTTTTTGGCTTTGGCTTCGATCTGCGGATCGTTGAGGGCCTCGAACTGCATGTTGGCTTCGTTGTATTCGCCGGAGTCGACGTTTCCTTCCTGCTCGAAGGCGCGGAGTTTTTTGTCGAGGGCGTCGAGTTCGCCGGCCCGACCGGTGGCGATGTCCATGACCGTCTCGTCGCCGACGGCTTCCCCTTCCTGGGGGAGGTAGCCGATCATGGTCCATTCGTCGCGGTCGACATTGCCGGCATCGGGGGTGTCGTTTTTGAGAATGATGGAGAAGAGAGTGGACTTCCCCGCGCCGTTTGGGCCCACGAGCGCCACGCGCTCACCGTAGTTGACTTGCATGGCGGCGTTCTCGAACAGAACGCGGCCGCCATGGCTCTTTTTGAGTTCACGAATCGTCAGCATCGGGGGACGCTAGGAGCTTTTAGGCAGAGATTCAACAGAGGGACGCAGATTATTCCGGTCGGAGGTCCCGCTGGGGGTTGTCGGCGAAGAACGCGGCGACGAAGAGAGTGGTCGGAACGATGATCGTGGCCAGAAATCCCACCTGAAAACTCCCGGCGTATTCCTTGGATAGGCTGAAGGCGTAGGGGCCGAGGGCGCTGGCCAGAACGATGGTCGACATGTTCAAGCCGCTGATGGCTCCGAGGTGGGATCGACCGAAATAGCGGGGCCAGACGATACCGGTGGTGGTCTGAAACGCTCCGCCGGAAATTCCGAGCCCTACCACGAGCAGGAGGCGGCCGGTGGAGGTGGAAAGTTGGGCCATGCCGATTCCCGCAACGATCAGACCGCCGAGGAGAAGCAGGAGGATATATTTTGCCCGGGTGCGGTCGACCAGCCAGCCGGAGAAGAAGTTCGTGAAGACCCCGACTCCCGACATCGGCAGGAAGAGCAGGAGGATGTCGGGTTTGGTCAGGCCCGCTTCGGCACCGATCGCGATCACGTGGAAGGTGTAGGCGGTAATGGCAAACGCCTGCCAGGCGGTGCCGAGGTTGAATGCCCAGAAGGAAAATGTCCGGACGGCCTCGGCGCGGGTGAGGTCGCGAACGATAACGCGATCGGGATTCTCGGCGGAGGTGGCGTTTGGGATTGGGCCGCCATCCATCTCGAGGCCACATTCCTCAGGGTTGTCCCGGAAAACGATCCAGGCGATAAGGGCGACCACGGCGAGGCCGGCTCCCATCCAGAGGTAAGCTTCGCGCCAGCCGGTGGCGTCGATGAGAGCGTTCATCGGGTGCGGCGCGGCGGAGAACGCAAAAGAAATCGCGACGCCGCTGATGGCGAAGACGAGACCGCGGCGGCGATCAAACCATTTTCCCAGCATGGTTCTTGAGGTCACGGTCATCATTCCCTGTCCGAGGAAGCGAATGAGGAAAAAGCCGAGGGCCATGACAACGAGAGAGACGGGCCAGAGCTCCGACGTGTGGAGGATTTTCTGTCCCGCGCGGGCGACGGCGTCGCTGGTGGCAAAGAGCGCGACGGTGCCGGCGAAAGCGATGGTGGAAAGCGTCATCGTGCGACGGGCTCCGAGGTGATCGAGGAGCCGACCGCCTCGTGGGAGGAGCAGGCCGCTGGCGGTGGTGCCGACGAGGTAGGCGAGGCTGAGCTGCGTGCGAGTGAGCTCGAGGGCAGCCATCAGCGATTCGGTGAAGACGCTGACGCCCATGGTCTGGCCGGGAATGCTGGCGGCGATCCCGATGGCGGCGGCGACGAGGATGACCCAGCCATAAAAAATCGGGAGACGGCGTGGGCTGAACGGGAAGTCCGGCTGCCAGAAAATGGTTCGGTGTCCCATGGGCGGTGCGGAGGGTCGGCGGGGCGGGGTCGAGGCGCAAGCGGGTTCTCGGTCAGGAATCCGCGAGCAGAGAGGTTTCGTGGTTGACTGGAGAAGCGAAACGAAGTTGACGCTCCCAGCGAGCGGTCTTATCAACAACGACGTCCTATGAAGAAGACCGCCGCACATTTTCTCGTCGCTGCGACGTTTGGCTTGTTGACCGTCGCCGATTCGGCTGCGCAGCTCGTCGTTTATCCTTTGGAGCGAACCTTCGAGCCGACGGACGTGAACCGCTTCATCGACGCATCGGGTTTCGGCGCGTTTGGATCGGACGCGCAGGTCGGACTCGGGGTGATGGAGGGCAAGCGATACGGTTACATCTTGATCCGCAAGGAATCGAAGAATTCTTCGCAGAGCCGAAGGAACGGTCAATACGGTCAGTTCAGGTTCACGCAGACGGGCGGATTTCAGGGAGCGATCACGAGCATGACCTTCAAGGCTGCGGTGGGAGGTCAATACAACGACGACAACAACGGGCTCGCGCTGCGTTGGAGCTACGACGATTACGGCTCTGATCTGGCGAACGTGACGATCAACAACGGACCGCTAAATTTTCGGACCTTCCGATTGAATTTTCCGAGTCCGCTGATCTTCGGGGGTGAGGTGACTTTCCGTCTTTACGCCTACAGCACGCGTGAGAGCGGTGATGGCTTCGGTCAGTCGGTCCGTTTTCAGGATCTGACCGTGAACGGGACGTTCCAGCAGTTTGCGCCGGACGCAGGGCCACCAGAGGTCGTGGTGTTTGGGAACAGCCTGAGGAAGAAAACGCGAAAGGTGCAATACACGCTTTCCGGGCGGGCCTCGGATGAAAACACGGTTCGCGTGGTGCAGGTCGCGAGGAGCAGGGATGGTCCTTATCGGGACGCGGAGGGAACGACCCGATGGAATTTCACGACGCGGACGAAGCGGGGTCAGAACCGATTTTTTGTGAGAGCCATCGACTTCGCTGGCAGCGTGTCGGATCCGATCAAAGTGACGGTGCGCCGTCGGAAGGCTCCGGCGCCCACGCCTTCGCCGACTCCGGTGGGTTGAGCGGTTCGGCGAGAGCTGAGGAAGCGCGGGTGCGATCCGTCCTGGAAATCTCGCGGGAGCTGGCCTCCATCGCGCGGGCTGGATCGACGTTCTGCGAGAACGATTACGACCGGAATCGATACGATCGGCTGCACGAGATCTCCTCGGAATTGGTCGGGGTTACCGGTGGAATGCCCGAGTTTCGCTGGCCGCTTGAACCTGGTTATCTGACGCCGAAGGTCGACGTGCGGTGCGTGGTCTTCCGCGACTCGGAAGTTTTGCTGGTGAAGGAGCGGGCGTCCGGGTGCTGGACGTTGCCGGGAGGCTGGGCGGACGTGAATTATTCTCCGGGTGAAAACGCGGAGAAAGAGTGCGTCGAGGAGAGCGGTTACGTCGTGAAGGCGAGGCGAGTGGTTTCGGTCAAAGATCGGGATCGCGCTGGCTATCCGCCGAATCCGCACGCGATCTACAAGGTTTACGTGCTGGCCGAGTTGTTGGGCGGGGAATCGCAGACGAGCGTGGAGACGTCGGACGTGGGTTTCTTTCCGATCGGTGATCTGCCCGACCTTGATTTGGAGCGAACGTCGGCGGAGGAAATCGAGCGAGCTTTTGCGATGACGACGGATTCGTCGTTGCCGACGACGTTCAATTAGCGCGGCAACCGCAGCGATCGCGATCGTTCCAAACGACGAAGGCGACGAGGGGCGACGAGGGAAGGCGAGGTGCGGGGTGACGTTCGTATGAAAAGGGAAATGGCGTGCTCGGTTGATGATTGGTTCTCGCGACGGGGTTGGGAGGTGTTTCCGTTTCAGCGAGAAGTTTGGGAGGCTTACGGGCGGGGAGAATCGGGGCTGGTGCACTGTTCCACGGGGGCGGGGAAGACCTACGCGGTCTGGTTCGCGGCTTTGCAGGCAGAAGCGGCTGGGGCGGGGACGCTGCGGGTGCTCTGGGTCACGCCGTTGAGAGCTTTGGCGGCGGATACGGAAGGAGCTTTGCGGGCGCCGGTGGAGGAGATGGATCTCGATTGGACGGTCGGGAGGCGAACGGGAGACACCTCTTCGCACGTCCGGAAGAAGCAGATGGAGCGTCCGCCGAACGCGTTGGTGACGACGCCGGAAAGCCTCTGTGTTTTGCTCAGTCAGAAGGCCTTCGCTCCGCAGTTTGCGAGTGTGGAGTTGATCGTGGTGGACGAGTGGCACGAGTTGATCTCGTCGAAGCGCGGCGTGCTCACGGAGTTGGCTCTGGCGCGGGTGCGGGCGCTGGCGCCGAGGGCGCGGACGTGGGGACTGTCGGCGACCTTGGGGAACACGGCGGAGGCTGCGAGGGTGCTGGGTGGGAGCGATGCAAAGACCGGAGTCGAGAATCCGATGCGGGTCGTCCGCGGAGCGCATCCGAAGCAGGTCGTGATCGAAACGGTGCTCCCACCGGAGGGTCAGCGATTTGCGTGGGCGGGGCATTTGGGACTGCAGCTTCTGCCGGAGGTGGTGAAGCGACTACGTGGGAGTCGGACGACGATCGTTTTTACGAACACGCGTTCGCAGGCCGAGCTGTGGTATCAGGCACTGGTCGGCGCGATGTCGGATTGGAAGGGGCAGCTCGGATTGCACCACGGATCGTTGTCGAACGAGGTCAGGGTGGCGGCGGAGGAGGGGTTGAGGACGGGGGAGCTGCGGGCGGTGGTGGCGACATCGAGTTTGGACCTGGGGGTGGATTTCGCGCCGGTCGAGTGCGTGATCCAGGTGGGCAGTCCGAAGGGCGTGGCGAGACTTCTGCAACGGGCGGGGCGGAGTGGGCACCAGCCGGGTGCGGTGAGTCGGGTGGTGTGCGTGCCGGCGAATACCTTCGAGTTGGTCGAGATCGCGGCGGCGCGGGATTTGGCCGCGACGTTGACGGTGGAAGCGCGAACGCCTTTGCGCGCGCCGTTGGACGTTCTTTGCCAGCATCTGGTGACGGTGGTGTCGGCCGGACCGATTCAGATCGAGGCGTTGAAACGGGAGGTGCGGTCGACGCACGCTTATCGCGATCTGTCGGAAGCGGAATGGGATTGGGTCCTGGATTTCGCGGCGCGGGGCGGAGCGGCGTTGCAGGCGTATCCGGAATACGCGCGGATGACGGAGGATGGTGGGTTGCTGGTGCTGAAGGACGAGTCGATGGCGAGGCTGCACCGGCTGGGGATCGGAACGATCTCGGGAGAAGCGACCGTGGAGGTCAGGTTTGCCAACGGAGCGAGGTTGGGGGCCGTCGAGGAGGGTTTTCTGGCGAAGCTGCGGCCGGGTGATCGTTTCTTGTTTGCGGGTCGGTCGCTGGAGCTGGTGCGGGTGCGCGATCTGCGGGCGACGGTGCGCGCGGGCGGGCGGAGGACGACGGGAGTCCCGAGGTGGGTGGGCGGCCGGATGCCACTGTCTTCGCAGTTGGCCACGGGGGTGCGGGCGAGATTGCAGCGTTGGAGCGAGGGCGGGGGAGGGGAGAGTGCGGAGATCCGGCGGCTGGAGCCGGTATTGGAGATCCAGGCGCGGTTGTCGCGCGTGCCGGGGGTCGGGGATCTGTTGATCGAAAAGTTAAAGTCGCGAGAAGGCTGGCACTTGTTTTTCTATCCGTTCGAAGGGCGGCTGGCGCACGAGGGGCTGGCGGCGTTGTTCGCCTACCGATTTGCGAGGGACCGGCCGCTGACCTTTTCGTTGGCGGTGAACGACTATGGGTTCGAACTCCTTTCGGCGGAAGAGGCTCCGCTGGAGGAGGCACTTGGCGGTGGGTTGCTGAGTGCGGACGGGCTGACGGATGACATCCTCGGCAGCGTGCACTCGACCGAGATGGCGAGGCGGCGGTTTCGCGAGATCGCGCGGATCGCGGGACTGGTGCGGGAGGGTCTGGGTCGGGCGCGGAAATCAGCTCGGGCGATGACGATTTCTTCTTCGCTGCTGTTTGACGTCTTCCGCCAATACGATGCGGAAAATTTATTACTGGGTCAGGCGACGAGCGAGGTGCTGGAGTCGGAATTGGAATACTCGCGGATGATCGGCGCCCTGGAGCGGATGCGGGGGATGCAGCGGGTCGTGGTCCGAGTCGCGAGTGCGACGCCGTTCGCCTATCCGCTCTTCGTCGCCCGCCTGCGGCAGCAGCTTTCGACGGAGGCGCTGGCGGATCGGGTTCGGCGGATGGAAAAGGTGATGGAGCGGGAGAGTTGATTGGATAGTAGTGGGCGGTGAATGGTGGAGATCGAGGTTGCGGGTGAACGGGTGACGTTGGACGGGCGGGCGTTGGTCTGGGGGCGGACGGTCGTCGTGGCGGATACGCATTTTGGAAAGGACGCGACGGCGCGAGCGGGTGGCGCGGCGGTGCCGGAGGGGGTGACATCGGCGGATCTCGCGCGGTTGGACGGGTTGCTGGATCGTCACGAGGCGGAGAGGCTCTGGGTCCTTGGCGACGTGTTTCATTCGGAATTTTCGCGCGAGCCTCGGACGATGGCGGTGCTGGAAGGGTGGCGGTCGCGGAGGGAGGAGCTTGCGATCGAGATCGTGTTAGGAAATCACGACCGGCGGGTGGAGGCACTGACGGATAGGCTCGGGATGACGATCCTTCCGATCGGTGTGGAGCGGGGTGTGTGGCGATTGGCTCACGAGCCGAAGGTCGTGAAAGGCGGTCACGTTCTGTGCGGCCACGTGCATCCCGGGGTGCGGGTGTCGGGTGCCGGCCGTCAGGGCGTGCGGCTGCCGTGTTTTACGGTGAGGAAAAATAACACGATCCTGCCCGCATTTGGCGGTATGACGGGCGCGGTGGTCGGGCGTCGGGAACCGGGCGAGCGAGTGTTCGCGGTCGCGGGAGAAGACGTGGTGGAAATTCGGAATTTGAAAAGAGATGAGCGGAAGGGATAGGTTCGTGCGGACGCAACGTCGTGCACGGGGGTGTAGCTCAATGGTTAGAGCAGCCGGCTCATAACTGGTTGGTTGCGGGTTCGAATCCCGCCGCCCCTACGCTGCCGGGTTGCGGGATGAACCTGTGAGAACAAAGTGCCAGGGCGTCAAATAGCGGGAATTACTGCCAATCGGGGGGAAATACCCTGATTACCGAGGCCGCCGCGCGGGGATGAGGTGAGGTCGGCGGAATTGCCAATCTGAGGGAGACCGGCAGAATTGTTAAAACAAATTGCCAGCCGCCCCCGCTGAGTTGACAGTGGTTGACTGGCGAAACGACTTGTTGCCTCAAAAGTAAATGACACCCGGGAGGGCCGGGAAGGAGGGGGTCGTTGACTCAAAAGTCATGACACCGTGGTTGGGTGTGAGTGTGCTGCATCTGTCGCGGAGTGCAAGGAGCCCGTAGGGCGACTGGAACGCAGCGCCAGATGCAGCACGCGCCCGAGGCGGCGCTCAAGTTCTTCGTGGAGAGCGAAGGGATCGAACGCGGCCCGCGCTTGGCGAAGTTGGGCCTTGGTTTTGGCGTCGACGTGCTCGCTTTCGAGTAATCGGTCGCAGGGCGTGCGGGGTTGGTCGTGACGGCGCTTGATCTTGGCTCCGTGACGTTCTTTGGAGACGAGTTTCATCGAGGGTTGAAAGAAGTTGTGCAGCGGCTCCCAGATCTCCCGGTAGATCGAGTTCATGCCGTCCAAAAGTTCGGGTTCCCCGAAGCGATCGTAGCCGAAGAGCTGACGCACCCGGGTCCAGTTCTTCTCCTCCACGTGTCCGTTGTCATCCTTGTGGTAGGGCCGGGACCGGGTGAAGCCCACGGGTCGGCTTCGTTCTTGGAAGTAACGAACCAGATGCCAGTTCAAGAACTCGCTGCCGTTGTCACAGTCGAAGCCGAGCACCTCGAAGGGGAGGGCTGCTTCGACTTCCCGGGTGGCGGCCACGATCCCGGTGGCTCCCTTGTTCCAGACGGCTCGGTTGGCCGTCCATCCACTGTGGATGTCGGTGTAGGTCACGCTCCACACGAAGTCTCCTTCGAGTGAACCGCCGCAGTGGGCCACCGTGTCGGCTTCCAGGTATCCGGGACGATCAATGTCCCAGTTATCCGTGCGGATGGGGATCGCGTTCTTGAGCAATCCTCCGGGCTTGGTCCCGCTCCGACCTCGTGCCCCGGCTCGAACCTTCCGCACGGCTAGAAGACGGTCGATCTGGGCAGCGCTGATGGCCAGGACCTTTTCCTTCAACTTCCGGCTCAGCTTTCCCGATCTCGCCTCGTAATACGGCAACCAGAGCTTGCGCATGGCCGCCAGTCGCTTGCCGCACGGTTGCTCGGACGCCTTCCAGATCTTCCAGAGGACATCCGCGACTTCCTCTCCATAGTCAACCGGGCGGCCCTTGGTTCGCCCGGGATCTCCTCCCCATCCTGCCTTGGCTCCCAGCAACTTGATTGCGTGCTTGCGGCTGTATCCCCACTGCTCGCACACCTCGTCAATCATGCGCGTGCGCCCCTCCCGGTTGCGCGCCACGTAGCGTTGCCGCATCCGCGGCAACTCCTCTTCTCTCATTCTTCGACTCATCGGCATGCCTTCGCTTTGCCGGTGTCATTCTTTTTGAGTCAACGTCCCCTTTTCTTCTCCGCCTCTTACTCTCCCTCGGTGTCATAACTTTTGAGGCAACAGGACGAGTCAACTGTCAACGACCGCCGCTTGCCTCTGAGTGCGAGCGCGGGCCATGATTGAGCGATGAAACGAATGACTGCGCCGGAGACGCCTGAAAAGATGGAGGTTGAGTTGGCGTCGAGCGACGGCGGAGGCGAGCCCCACATCGAGCGCGCCCAGCTCATGACTGACGACATTCGGACGCGCCAGGTTGATCTGCGGGAGTTGTTCGACGGGACGATCTACTGCCTGATCGATGGGCCGGAGGAGGGCGGCGGCACCGTCTGCGATCTGCGCACGGCCGTTGAGACGGATCTGCCCTATCGCTGAGGAAGATAGGGCTTTCGTCACAAGGATCTTACTCATCGAGCCCGGCTTGCTGCATAGCGAATTTTTGGACGGTTGCCGTGATCACGGAAATCGACATTGAGGCCCCTGAAGATTTTAGCGATTCGAGTGCTCGGTTCCAGAGGGTCTTTTGACGGGCATTGGCCAAAAATTGATGACCTTGGTATGTGAGGTCGGTGAGATTAAAGAGCGTTGGGTGATTGGAGCCATTCCCACGCCAGAGTCCTTCAATGAAGCCTTCGTCGATTAAGATTGCTACGTGCCGGTTGACTTCCATTTGATCTCGGTCTTCGTAATAGACGCGACCAACCCTCTGACCGGCTGGAATACTCTCAATTTCGAGAAGAATGTCTCGCATCAAATCGGGATCGAATTTCATTGCCGCAGCTTGCTTCAGATTACGTGAATCGTCACGCCTAACGCAGTGCTAGTGGCTCGCTGGCGTAGCGTGCGAGTGGAAATATGGGTAGTGGTGGCTTTCAGAAAATTAGGGACTAGATTCGCTTCTTTCGGGTAGAAGACCGGATGGTCGAGAAAGAAAGTAAACCAGACGGAGTGATAGCACGACTCGCGTGGCTCGCCGGAGGAATGGTGGTCATATTCACCCTCATTAACGGCGCCCTTGAGCTTTGGGACCGATGGTCTGAGTCCGGGGAGCAGCTTCAAGCAACGTTCGTTCAGAATGAATATGAGATAGAGCCGGAGCTGGAAGACATCGTTAACGGTCTCGGCGAGATAATTACCGCCGAGCTCTTTAAGGAAGCGTTCTCAGAGAGCTCGGATTCTTTTAGAAACGAAGCAGCCATTCCCTACATCGGGATGATCGCTGCGCGAGCCGTCAAATCCAGGTTGGACGAAGCTGCTGGCCCTGCTCGGTATTTCGGTCTCTTGAAGACGGGTGGTTCGTATTCCACCCTTTGGGTAAGGAACGCCGGGTCGGTCGAACTTGAGAACGTTAAGATTGTTCTTACTGGCAGACCTTCTTGGCGGCTTTCTTCGGTCTCCGGCAGCGAGTCGGGAACAATTCCTGAGATTGCGATCGGAACGATGGCGGCGAAAAGCGAGCTTCTGGTCGAATTTTGGGGCACGACTAATTTGAGTCGGCCCATCCGAATCGTTCACAAGGGAGGAGTTGGTGAAATCGAATCTTTCACCCCGGTCAGCAGCAATTCGAAATGGTATCACTTTTTACCTGACTTTATCACGCACTTCTTTTTCGCGTGTTTTATTTCCGCATTGCTTATTGGCGTATTGTATGTCGGAGTTTCGCTCTACCATTCTGTTTTTTCTAGTAAACCCAATGGAGAAAGTGAGTCACCTTCGACGATTCAAAAGTCGGGGAAGCCGCTGATCTCGGATAAGGGCGCCGAGCTTGAAAGCGAGAATCGACGGAGGCCGTCGGGCGATCATGATCTGGGGTAGCGGGTTAGTTCTTCGGCGCCCCATTCTCCTCAAAGATGGAGACTTCGTCGTCGACCGATGTCCAACGGGCCGCCGCCGCGCGGTTAGAACGGTCAAAGTAGAATCTTCGAACCCGGCAGCAATAGCTCTCCTCTTTTCTCGGGGAATAATCGTGAGCTTTGATTTAGTCGCGTAGAGCTTGAAGAATTCCCATGTTACTCTGTTGTTAAAGCGCGGCCCGTTCGCAGCAAAAATTCGCCCGGATAGATAGCCTCAACATGAAACTTACTGCTCGATTCAATCGCCTTACGCTTTGGAACAAGATCGGCGTTGTAGGTTCACTCTGCTCAATTGTTGCTTTGCTCCTCTGGGCCTTTACCAATGACAAAGGTGGGACGGCCAATAGTTCTTCTGATTCTGAAGCCTCCGCTGCCGCATCGGCCAACCCGAGCCAAACAACAGAGGTAAACATCGCAATTGAGCAAGGAGAACATGCCCAATCAGAATCTAGAGATTACAAAAAAGGCGATCAACCAACAATCACGAGCGCTGGCGTTCCCGATGAGCCACAACCTTTTGATGTTACGCTTGCGGATGGGGCGGTTGTTAGAGTTGCCCCACACCTGACCTACAGCTTGGAAGACAAGGTAGAGTTCCTTGTGTCTGTAGGAGGGCATCACAAAGTCGGTCATTCGCTGGACCTGCTTACGCAGAAGGTTTCGATTAGGATGCTCGAGCAAGTGAGTTACGTCGAACTACGCAAGAATCGAGCCGAATTGGAAGAATCTGCTCGACGAGAGATCTCCGAGGCTACCGCCTTGAACGATTACGTAATCACGACCTTTACCTTTGGCCCTCTTCCCAAGGTGACCGAGAACAAAAATGCGAACAAGACGGAGCAGGACAACCGCTAACGAACGGATCGGTGGTTATCCCGGAGTGGAATGGCTCGACGTATCTCGTTCCAGAGCTTGGTGGCGTGCCGTGGTGGGAGATTGAGCCGCTGGCTCGCGAAGGCCGCTGAGTGCGCCAGGTCAGATCGCCGCCCGACTGGCGAATGAGGTTTTCCAAGGGAGACGGGACGACGGAAGCGATCCCGAGAGTTTTAGACAGTTGTCCGAGTGGATCATGCGAGCTGGAGACTTCGCCGCTGAGCCATTCATGCGGCCGACGTGGGTCGAGGCCGACTGATCTGACCTGCAAGCGAGTCCAATCGAGAGCGTGGCGGGAACGCCGCGCTTTACTGCACCATGATTCGTCTGGCAGTTTGTTTCGGGAGTTTTGGAAATTTGTTTTTGCGCTTACAGGGAGGTGGGGTTGTGGTGTTCGATAAGGGCATGAAGAACGTGGCGATTTTCTTTCTCGTGAGTGCGGCGTTTTTTTCTTTTGAGGCCCTCGGGGGGAGCCCGGTGAAGGTGGATTTCACGAAGCAGAGCGACTGGGGTGCTGGGTTGGTGGCAGAGATCAAGATGCGGAACGATTCGGCCGACGCGGTGAAGGACTGGCGGCTGAAGTTCCGGCTCGATGCCGAGATCGATGGTTTGTGGGGGGCAAAGGTCATCGAGCGGAAGGGGAACACGTATCTGGTCGGACCGGAGGAATGGTCGCGCCAGATCCGGGCGGGTCAGGAGGCGGTGCTCGGATTTCAAGCGACGCCGGGCGGGGTGGAACCGAGTGACATTGTGTTTCAGCCGGTCATTGCGGGGGACGGTCCTCAGAACGCTCCGCCGACGGAGACCGGCGGGGTGACGCAACAGCCGGTTTATGCCGGGTCGCCGGATGCCGACGTTCGGATGGGTGAAACGGACGTGAGCTTTCGGGTATTGTCGGACTGGAGCTCGGGATTCCAAGCGCAGGTCGTGATCCGAAACAACGGGTCGCAACCAATCGAAAATTGGGTTTTGAAGTTCAAGTTTCCGGCGAAGATCACGGGATTGTGGAATGCTCACATTGCCGACATCACGCCGGACGGTTACGTGATCGACTCGTCGACGGCGCCGTGGAACGCGACGATTCCGCCGGGCGGTCAGGTGAATTTCGGTTTCGTCGGGGCGCCGGGGGCGGTCGTCGGTGGACCGACCGACGTGGCGTTGAATGAAATGGCGGGACCGTCGCTGGTGGCCGTGCCGACACCGACGATGCCGCCGGCTATTCCCGGGATGACGCCGGAAATCGAGCCGACGCCGGTGCCACCTTCGGGGGAGAAGCTCAATTACGCCGAGGCCCTGCGGAAGTCGCTTTACTTCTACGACGCGCAGCGGTCGGGTCGATTGCCAGGGGGATTCCGGGTGGAGTGGCGCGGGGATTCGGCACTGGAGGACGGGGCGGACGTTGGCGTGGATTTGACCGGTGGTTACTACGACGCGGGAGACGGGGTGAAATTTGCGCTTCCGATGGCGAGTTCGATGACGTTGCTTTCGTGGGGCGGGATCGTTTTTGCCGAAGGGTTTGATCGCGTCGGGCAGATGGATCAGCTGCGGGAAACGGTGCGCTGGGGGACGGATTGGCTGATGAGGGCGCATCCGCGGGCGAACACCTTCTACGCCCAGGTTGGTCGGGGGGATTTGGACCACGCGTTCTGGGGGCCGCCGGAGGCGATGCGGATGGCGCGCCCGGCGTTTAGAGTAGACGAGTCCAATCCGGGGTCGGACGTCGCGGGCGAGGCGTCAGCGGCATTGGCGAGCGCTTCGATTTTGTTCGGCGAAGCGGGAGAAGAAGCCTACGCGGCGAAGTGCCTGGATCATGCGAAGCGACTGTTTCACTTTGCGGATGAATTTCGGGGTGCCTATTCGGACGCGATCCCGGACGTGCGGGCGTATTACAATTCTCACAGCGGTTACGAAGACGAATTGGCGTGGTCGGCGGCTTGGTTGGCTCAGGCGACCGGTGAGGACCGTTACCTCGATAAGGCGCGTGAGTTTTACGGCAACGTGAGGGACGCGGGTCCCATGACGTGGACGCATTCCTGGGACGACAAGCGCTACGGGGTGGCGGTCCTTTTGGCGCGGCTGACGGGTGAGCGCCAATACTTCGATGATGTGAACCGGTGGTTGAACTATTGGACGGTCGGTGAGAATGGACGCCGGATCCAGACGACCCGCGGTGGTCTGGCGTGGTTGGACCAGTGGGGTTCGTTGAGATACGCGGCGAACACGGCGTTTCTGGCGCTAATCTACTCGACGACACCGGGCGCGGATCACGTCGAGCGTTACCGCAAATTTGCGGTTCGGCAGATTCGCTACATCCTTGGCGACAATCCGGCTGCGAGGAGCTACGTGGTGGGATTTGGCAATAACCCGCCGCGAAATCCGCATCACCGGGGTGCGCACGGGTCGACGTCGAACAACATTTCTAATCCCGTCGAAAACCGGCACGTGTTGTATGGGGCGATGGTCGGCGGGCCTTCTGCGCCGGACGATGGTTCGTATTCGGACGAGCGGACAAACTACATCACGAACGAGGTCGCGCTCGACTACAACGCGGGCTTCACCGGGGCACTGGCCGCGCTGGTCGAAGAATTCGGCGGAAGTGCCGAGGCTGATTTTTCTCGCTGAGGCAACGGAAGATCTTTGGCCCCGGCTGACGATTTCGGAGTGTCATATGTCGTTTTACGCGGGGTCAAAAAGATCACGAAGGTTGAAAACTCGCATGCGCTGATCCTGGATGCGACGTTGGTGGGGCTTTGAGGATCGAGGCGGGCGACGAGGTGAACGTCGAAGTGCACTCGAGTGGAACGCGGACCCTGACTCCGGTCGCGTCTGCGCCCTCGCGACTTGCCTCGTCGTTTTTGCGGAGAATCGGATTGGCTGCGGATGAGGCGCGAGACGTCGACGCTTGGGAGGCATTTACCCTGGGCGTCGGAAGAATGCGATCGTGACGAAGCGACGGTGCGGCTGAGAGAGATGGTGAACTGACGCGGCCGTCAACCTGTAGAAGCGAGAGCGCGGGTGGCGACGCGGGACGTCTCTTCGATGTCGGCGTCGGTGTGGGCGAGGGAGAGGAAGCCGGCTTCAAATTGGGACGGGGCGAAATACACGCCGTCCTCCAGGCAGGCGTGGAAGTAGCGATTGAAAGCGGCTTTGTCGCTTTGCTGCGCTTCGGTGACATTGCGGATCGGCCCCGGGTGAAAGTAGAGACAGAACATGGAACCGATGCGGTGAAACGTGAGTGGTTTGCCCGCGATGGCGGAGCGAACGGCGGCTTCAAAGTTGGCACCAATGGTTTCCAAATGGTTCCAACCGTCGTTGGATTCGAGTTCTCGGAGCTGAGCCAGCCCGGCGGCCAGCGCGAGAGGATTTCCGGAGAGTGTGCCGGCTTGGTAAACGGGGCCGTCGGGAGAGAGGTGGTCCATGACATCGGCGCGGCCGCCGAAGGCACCGACCGGGAGGCCGCCGCCGATGATCTTTCCGAGCGCGGTGAGATCGGGTCGAACTCCGCAGATCTCTTGATAACCGCCCGGCGCGACGCGGAAGCCAGTCATCACTTCGTCAAAGATCAGGAGGGTGCCGTGGGCGTCGCAAAGGGTGCGGAGTTCTTCGAGAAAGCCAGGTTCGGGAAGGTAGAGGCCGGCATTGGCGGGGACGGGCTCGAGAATGACGGCGGCGATTTTCGACCCCTCTGCCTGGAAGACGGCTTGGAGGGCGGCGGGGTCATTGAAAGGGATGGTCGTGGTAAGGGCAGCGAGGGCGGCCGGGACGCCAGCACTGTCGGGATGACCGTGGGTGAGGGCACCGGAACCGGCTTTGACGAGGAGGGAGTCGACGTGGCCGTGGTAGCAGCCTTCGAATTTCAGGATCTGGTCGCGACCGGTGAACCCGCGGGCGAGGCGGATACAGCTCATCGTTGCCTCGGTGCCGCTGTTGACCATGCGGACTTTCTCGATTGACGGAACCAGCCGCGCGATCGTTGCGGCCATCTCGACTTCCAGTGGATTCGGAACGCCGAAAGAGGTTCCGCAGGTCGCGGTGCGCTGAATGGCATCGATGACGACTGCGGGAGCGTGTCCGAGAATGGCGGGACCCCACGTGCCCACGTAATCGATGAGTTCGCAGTCGTCGACGGTGTGCAGGCGGCAGCCGCGAGCGGAATCGACGAAGAAAGGTTCGCCGCCGACGGAGCGGAAGGCTCGGACCGGAGAATTGACTCCGCCGGGGATAACGGATTTTGCAGCGGCGAAAAGAGATTCGGAACGGGTGGGCATGGGTCTCTAGGTGGTGTCGGGTTGGCCCTTGGATAAAGCGATCACGGCGGTAAGGAGATCCGACGGTTCGACCGGCTTGGTGAGAACGTTACCGTAGCCACTGTCCAGAGCGCGCTGTCGATCCATCGGGCGGGCGAAGGCGGTGAACGCAATGGCGGGAATCGAACCGCCCTGAGCGGTCGGCAGGGAGCGGACCTGCCGGATGAATTCATACCCGTCCACGGCGGGCATGCCGAGGTCGCTGATGAGGAGGTCGAAGGTCTCTTCGCTGAGGGCCTCGAGCCCGCGCGCGGCGGACCGCGCCGTCACGATGCTCGCCCCCGCGCGGGTCAGTAGCCGGTCGAGCAACCTGAGCGTCTCGGGGTCGTCGTCGACCGCAAGAATGTGCGAACCTTCGAGGGGTGCCTCGGAGATATTAAACGTCGCGGTGGCGACATGATCGCTGGCCGGCAAGAACGAAGGGGGGGTGGCTGGGATGGGTAGTCGGAGATGCATCGTGGTTCCGAGGCCGACGCCCGGACTTTCGGCGCGGATCGATCCGCCGTGCATTTCGACAAATTCACGGACGAGTGACAGACCAATTCCCAGTCCGCCGTGGTGACGGGTCGTGGATGAGTCGGCCTGCCGGAAACGCTCGAAGATGATGGGCAGTGCGTCGGTGCTGATGCCGACGCCGGTGTCGGAGATCGAAATGTCGAGGTGATCAGAGTTGTGGGTCAATCGAATGTGGATCCGGCCGCCTTCCTCGGTGAATTTCAAGGCGTTGGAGAGGAGGTTGGAGAAGATCTGATCGAGCCGGACTTGGTCGCCGATGATCAGGGGGGCGTCGGCTTCCACGGCGGTCGTGAGGGAGATATGTCGCCGATCCGCCGTGATCCGCGCCGCCTCGACGGCAGCTGCAAGAGTCGCGATAACGTCGACGGCGACGCGCTCGAGTTCGGTCTGCCCGTTGGTGATGCGACTGAGATCGAGGAGATCTTCGACGAGTCGGGTCTGCACTCTCACGTTGCGACCGATCACCTGGCAACCTTTGGCGACGAGGTCCGGGTCGGGTTTCTCGGCCAGAATGTCGCTCCATCCGAGGATGGCGTTGAGCGGAGTGCGAAGTTCATGCGAGAGCGTCGCGAGAAATTCATCTTTCAGGCGGTTAGCGTTCTCCGCGCTGGCGCGGGACGCCCGTTCCCTGGCGAGGAGTTCGTCGCGCTCGGCGTCGGCCTGCTTCCGCTCGGTGATATCCTGAAGAATACCGACGAGGTGCACGGAACCGGTGAGCTGGTGGATCGAGGCCAAGCCTTGGGCGGAGGCCCACCTGGCGTCGCCGGTGGCGAGGCGGAATTCGCGGGCGAATCCGGATTTTGTTTTGATGGCGTCGTCGGTCGCTCGCCGGAGGTCGTCTCGATCGCGTGGGTCGATCCGAGCCAGAATGTCGTCGAAGGAGGCAGCAGTGTTTGAATCGAGGCCGAGGATCGAAGTGGCACCATTGGAAAGTTTGATGCTGTCGGACTTCTGATCCCAGACCCAATCGCCTAGTTTGGAATGCTGGAGGGCTAGCTCGAGGCGGGTCGAGGTTGCGACCAATTCGGCTTCGGAACGCCGGTGCTCTTCAATCTCTCGGTTGAGTTGGGTGTTGAGTTGCGCCGTTCCCGCCAGGGAAAGGGCCTGGGGTAGGCTTCTGATCAAGACGACCGCCGTCATTCCCGAGATGATCGCAGTGATGAACTTCATTACGCCCGACAGGCGATACACGGGTTGCCAGAAGATGATTGCGTCGATGAGGTGGGTGAATCCGCAGGAAAAGATGAAAGCGGCGAAAAGCCAGTAGAGTGAGGGGAACAGAACTTCCTGCTTCCGTGCCGCGATGAAAATGGCGATCGAAATCGGAATGGCGGAGTAAGCCGCAAAGATCGCGAGATCCGAGAGGATCAACAACCACCCGTCAAACGCGCTCCAGTCACCGCAAGACCAACGATCAGGAAACGAGCTGGTATCAAACAGCCATTGGAAAAAATTCATGGTCGACGATCAGCTGATGGGAAGTCGGGAAATCCAGGCGTCTGATTTGGGTCGTAAGATCTGACTAGGCGGCGCGTCTAGTCCGTCGGCTCCTGCAGGAGGAAGGCTCGGTCGGACTCGATCGGGCTCGTGAGGGGCATCGATGGAGCGACCGGGTCACTGGTGGGAGCGGGCATTGAGTTTTCAAGCGTGGTGGATTCGTCAGACGAAAGGTCCTCGGACGTGCCGGTTTCTCGCGGGACAATGCCGATCGGATCGTCGAGGTTGGTGGCGAGGGGGTCGGTGCTCGGTGTTGGGCTGACACTGGCGTTGAGGTGGACGCCGAGCCCGGCAAATTCCTCGTCGACGATGGTCTTCTCCTGGAGGACTTCTTCGGCCGAACGCAGGTAGATGGTCCTCGTCGGGGCGGCCGCCGCATCCCGTTCTTCGGTGAGTCGAGGAAGGTTGACCACGATGTAATACGTCAGAAACGCGGCGGCAACGAGGACGCCGAGAATGGCGACGATGATGAGGCCGGGTAGAAGACGGCCCGTGGCGGGCCGGGAGGCGATGTCGGGGCGAAGACTCGGGAGGTGTGGCTCGCTGTGACCGGCGTAGTCGTAGCCCTCGGACGCGACTTCACCACGCTCGGGGAGAAGGTCGCGGACTTTCTGCATGGGGACGCCGAGGTATTTCGCGTAGGCGATGATGAACATCCGGGCGTAGCTCGGATTCGTGAAGGCAGAAAAGTCGTCGGCCTCCATGTCGCGGATGCGTTGAGCACGCATGCGGGTCTCCTTGGCCGCCTTCTCGACGGGAATCCCGCGGGATTCCCGCTCGGAAGAGAGGAGCGTGCCGATGCTGAGAGGAAGCTGTCCGGTGGTGTCGGATTTCATTCGATGGAGTCGAGGTCGACGAGGATTTCGCGGTCCCGGGTACCGTCTTTGGGTCCAAGGATCCCGCGCTGCTCGAGGATATCGACGATCCTCGCCGCGCGGGTGTAGCCGAGCCGGAGTCTGCGTTGCAACATGGAAGTCGAGGCTTTGCCTTCCTGCTTGATGATTTCGAGACACTTGTCGACGAGTTCCTCGTCGGCGTCGCTGACTTCCTCTTCCGGTGGGGCGTTGCTGGTGAGCTTCTCGTGGATGCTGGGCTCGAACTGCGGTTTGGTCTGATTGGAAACGAATTCGACGATGCGGGCGATCTCGTCGTCGGTGACGAGAACGCCTTGGGTCCGGACGAGTTTGGCCGTGCCGGGTGGGAGGTAAAGCATGTCGCCCTGGCCGATGAGGCGCTCGGCTCCGTTCTCGTCGAGGATGACGCGGGAATCGATCTTCGAAGCGACCTGGAAGGCGATGCGGCTCGGGATGTTGGCCTTGATGATGCCGGTGACGACGTCGGCGCGGGGAGTTTGGGTGGCGACGACGAGGTGGATGCCGGAGGCGCGAGCTTTTTGAGCGATCCGCGCGATGCTGGCTTCAACGTCGGCGGGCGCGGTCTGCATGAGGTCGGCTAGCTCGTCGATGATGACCACGATGTAAGGCATCTGGTCGGGAATGATGATGTCGTCGACGTCGCGCGGGACCTTCGTGCTCGCTGGGACGTCCGTTGAGAACAGATCGTCGTCTTCGTCCGGTTCGTCCGGATCGTTGGCGGTGACGGTGTCGGCGTTCTCGGACGGGGGCGTGGCGGCAGATTGGACGGGGGGCGCGGCGCTGGGATCCGACGGTTCGGGCGAGTCGTCGGCAGATTCCCACGGGGCGGAGTCGTCGGTGGTGACGTTCGCTTCGGTCTCACGATTCGCGTCGGTGGGAGCTGAGGCGTTGGCCTCGACCTTGGCTTCGGCGTCGATTTCGGCCTGCGTCTTCGGCTTGGGTCGGTCGTTGAAGGTGGTGATGTTGCGGACGTTGGTCTTCGCGAAGATGCGGTAGCGAAGGTCCATCTCGTCGACGACCCAGCGGAGGGCCATGAGGACCTTTTTGGGGTCGGTGACGACCGGGGTGACGAGGTGTGGGAGGGTATTGTAGATCTGCATCTCGACGACCTTCGGGTCGATCATGATGAAGCGGAGCTCTTCGGGGGTGAACCGGAAGAGCAGGGAGGCGATGATGGAATTGATGCAGACAGATTTGCCGGAGCCGGTGGTGCCGGCAACCAGACAGTGCGGCATGGCACCGAGGTCGCCGATGATGGCGTTGCCGTAAACGTCTTTGCCAAGGGTCAGAGGGAGCTTCGCCTTAGATTCGGACCAAGCTTCCGATTCGAACAGCTCGCGAACGGTGATTTTGACCTTCTTGTCGTTGGCGATTTCGATGCCGACGGTGTCTTTGCCGGGGATGGGTGCAATGATGTTGATGCGCTCGGCGCGGGTGGCGCGGGCGATGTCGCGTTCGAGACTGACGATCCGGTCGACGCGAACGCCCTTGGCTGGATAGATCTCGTAACGCGTGATGGTCGGTCCTTTGGTGATGTCGCCGGGCGAGGTCGTGATCCCGAACTGGCCGAGGGTGTCGACGATGATGTCTTGAACGGCTTTGAGCTCGACGGGGTCGGCGGCGACACGACCGGCTTCGTCCGGTGGGTCGAGGAGGTCGAGGGGCGGGAGTTCGTAGTTGTCGAGGTGAACCTCTTGGAGGCCGGTTTGAAGGTCCGCTTTTTTCCGACGGGGGACGGGTGGGAGTTTCTTCTTGCTGCCGGGCTTGGGGACGGAGGTGTCGATGATCTTCGGCTCGGGGAAGGCGGGTTCCTCGGGGGCGGGCTCCGGCTCCGGCTCGGCGGGTTCGGGCTCGAGGAGTTCGGGGCGCTTCGGGCGGAGTCGTTTCTCCATTTTCTCCGCCTGGCGGGCTAGTTCGAGCTGGTTGGCCTCGAAGAGTTCCTCCTCGGAGAGCCGCTCGCGGCGGCGTTCGCGGCGCTCGTCGACGGCGCGGGTCAGGGCGGCGGCGCAAAGTTTGACGAAATTGATCGGATGGAAGCCGGTGAGGAGGATGAGGCTGGCGACATAAAGAACGAGGAGGACGACGGCGGACCCGACGGTGCCCAGGGCATTCGTGAAGGCTTTGCCGGCGACGTAGTAGCCGATCCATCCGCCGGGGCTCTGGATGCGAAACGTCTGGTCCCAGCCGCTGAGAAACCACGGCTGAAGGTGGAGAAGGCTGGCTCCGCAGAGAAGAAAGAGAAACGCCCAGCCGACGCGGCCGCGGAGGCTGAAGCGCGGACGGAAGAGCTTCGCCGCACCGAAGCCCATGAAGAGGACCGCGAGAAGGTAGGAAGCCGCGCCGAAGAGAAAATAAAGAAAGCCGGCGATGAGGACGCCGGTGACGCCGACAAAGTTACTGATGTCTTCGTTCGGCGGGGTGACGTAGCTGAAAAACGCCCAGGACGGAACGTCGGCGGGATTGTAGGAGATGAGCGCGAGGAGAAGGAGGACGCTGATTCCAAGAAGGACGACGCCGAGAGCCTCGTTGAAGGCAGGGTTGCCGGGTTTTGCCCGGGTCGAGTGGCGACGTCCTGCCGATTGCCGAGGCGGCTGGGAGTCGGCCTTTTTCTGCGAACGGCGTTTGCTGGCGGCGGTGGTGGCGCGCACGGGCTGGACGCGCCGTGAGCGGTTGCCGGAATGCCGATTAGGTGCGCTCAAAGTGGATCGAGGCCGAAGAGTCGGACGGGCTGATTTTTTCCTTTGAGGTGGTGCTCGCCGAGGTCGGAGTAAGTCTGTTCGGTGTCGCCGACGGAGTCGAGGAAGTCCCCGGACATGACGAGGCGCTGGCCGAGAAGCTTCATGGTGGATTCGATGCGGAAGGCAGTGTTCACGGCGTCGCCGATGATGGTGGCGTCGCGTTGAGCGACGAGGCCGATGTTACCACAGGTAACGGTGCCGTGGTGAAGAGCGACGGCGATGCGGAAGGGCGGGGCGTCCACGCCGGGCCAGCGGCGACTGGTGGCTCGCTCCAAAAGCGTGCGACCGATGCGGAGAGCGGCCTGGGATTCCGTCCCGGGAGTCGAAGATTTGTGCCAGTAAGCGAGAATGGCGTCGCCGATGAATTTGTCGATGGTGCCGCCACTGTCCTGAACCAGATTGCCAGCGTTGCGGAACCAATCGCCGAGGAGCTTGGCGAGGTTTTCTTCGGGCATGAGCTCGGACATCGTGGAGAATCCGCGGATGTCGCAGACCATGATGGCGACATCCGTAGCTTCCTCGAGTCCGGTGTCGGTGCCGGCGATGGTGAGGTCGGCCGCGGGGTTGTCGCCGGCACTTTCCATTTGTTGGAAGTGAAGTTCGTTCGTGGTGATGCGGATGACCGAGCCGTGGCGGAGGGTCACGGGCGTGATGACGCGACGCCCGTCGACGTAGGTGCCGTTACGACTGCCGAGATCCATGATTTGGTATTCGAAAGCGTTGTGGCAACGGATGATGGCGTGTTGCCGGGAGACGTGAGGACTGAAATCGAGCGCGATGGTGTTGTCGCGGCTGCGACCAATGGTGGCCGTATTCGCGATGTCGACCTCGAACGAGTCGCGGTCGGCGGGTTGGATTTTCAGCTTGGCGCGCATTGGCAAGGGGAGAAGCTAGCGGTGGGCGAGGGAAGTTTTAAGCTCGAATTTGCAATGTTTCACGCGGCGGGCGCGGTAAGAAGTTGCTTGTCGCGGGGACGGGGATGATCAAGATCGGCGGCGATGAAATCGATCGTGTCTCTTTTTTCGTTGGTGTTCCTGGTCTCGTTTGCTGTCGGGGGGGCGGTAAGGGCGGAAGACGTGATCGAGGTGGATCCGGATGCCGTCACGGAGGTCGCGGCGTCGGACCGCGCGACGCTGATGGCGATGGAGGGGCAGGTGGCGCGGGTCGTCGGTGAGGTGTCGAGAGTGGGATCGACGCCGACTGGAAGCGTCACGTTTTTGAATTTCACGCCGGGCGACGACCAATTTGTCGCGGTGGTCTTCCAGCGGGAGCTCGGAATGTTCCCGGATGGATTTGATCACCTGAACGGCAAGCGGGTGGCGGTGATCGGGACAATCAAGATCTACCGGGAAGAGACTCCGCAAATCGAGCTGGGAACGGCGAGTCAGATCGAAATTTTGGAGTCGAGCGTCGAGGAAAGCCCGGAGTCGGGGTCGGCTGGCTGACTCGCGGTTTATTTCGCGTCTCGGCCCCGGAGGCTTTTGGTTTTACCCCGGATTCGCGGCGGAAACGAGGGGTCTGAGTTGGCGGGCGGCGTATTTTGCGAGCACGTCGAACTCGAGGTTCACGGCTTGGCCGGGCTGGAGGTCGCCGAGATTGGTCTCGGCGCGGGTGTGGGGGATAATCCAGACGGTGAGGGAGGGGGCGGCGAGCGCGGCGACGGTGAGGCTGACGCCATTGATGGCGATGGAACCCTTTGGGATGACGTAGTGGGCGAAGCGGGACGGGAGATCGATGGTAATCCCAAGGTCGCCGCCGGTGTCGGAAATGTCGCGGACGGGCGTGGTGCAATCGACGTGCCCTTGGACGAAGTGGCCGCCGAGCCGGGCGTTTGCGGCGAGGGCGCGCTCGAGATTGAGCCGACTGTCGAGGGTCAGGTCGCCGAGATTCGTGCAGGCGAGGGTCTCGGTGAGGAGGTCAAATTGAACGAATTCCCCGTCGGTGGACGTGACGGTGAGACAGCAGCCATTGACGGCGAGGCTTTCTCCGAGCGTGAGGTGAGGGACGAGCTCCGGGGCGGAGATGCGGAGCGCACGACCGGTCGGGGTACGGTCGAACGACACGAGGCGGCCGGTGGTTTCGACGAGACCGGTGAACATGGGGGCACGGTAGCGCAGGGTGAGCGGTGGAGGATAGAGCTTTTCGGCGCAAAGACAGACGTGCATGGTGGGGATGGACGGCGAGCGGGCGAATTGTTGGCCGACCGATCAATCGAGTTCCGTTTTTCATGAGTAATTTCCCGATTCCGAGTTCCACGGAAAACCTGTCGTTGTCGTCGCTTGACGTTTTGATCGTCGAGGATGATCCGGTGACGCGGGCACTGCTGGACCGGCTGATGAAAAAGCGGGGGCACGCGACGGTCGCGTGCGAGACCGCGGAGGACGCGCTGGCGCGGTTGATGGAGCGGTTTTATCCGGTGATCCTGCTGGACGTGCAATTGCCGGGGATGAGTGGTTTGGAACTCTGTCGCCACCTCAGGGCGCAGCCGGACGGGGATCAATATTACATTCTCGTCGGCACGGGGAACGATCGACCGGAGGACTTGCGCGACATCTTGGACGCGGGGGCGAGCGACTACGTGGCCAAGCCTTACGTGCCGGATTTTTTGAACGTGCGGCTGACGGTGGCGGAGAAACAGGTGAAAGAAATCGCGGCCAGAAAGCGGCTCGAGCGAGAGTTGAAGTTTCTGGCGACGCGAGACCCGCTGACGAAGCTGCTCAATCGGAGTCAGCTCGAGCCCGCTCTCGAGGCCGCGGTGCGTGCGGCCCAGGAGGGGCGCCCGGCGGCGGTGCTGTATCTGGATCTGGACAACTTCAAGGTCGTCAACGACACGCTCGGTCACGAGGCGGGTGATCGCTTGTTGACGACGCTGTCCTCGATGCTGAAGCAAGCGACCCGGCCGCAGGATGAGTTGGTGCGATTCGGCGGGGATGAGTTCGTGGTGATTCTAACCGATGCGCCGATCGAGCACGCGATGACGATCGCGGGACGGCTGCGGGAGAAAGTGGAGGAGTTTCGATTCACGGAAGCGGAGCAGACGTTTCGAGTGGGGGCGTCGATCGGGGTGGCGCCCGTCAACCCAATGCTGACTCCGGGCGAGATCTTGGTGGCTGCGGATTCCGCGTGTTACGCGGCGAAGGCTCACGGGCGCAATCGCGTCGAGATTCACAACGAGAGCGACAGTGAGATCGCGCGTTTGATCTCGGAAACCAACTGGGCGCAACGAATCCAGGAGGCGATGACGGACGGGGCGCTGGAACTGTGGTTTCAGCCGGTGGTTGCAACGCGGGGCGGGGAGATGCTCTACCAGGAGGCGTTGTTGCGATACATCGACCCAGCGCAGACGGTGATCGTGAGCCCGGGGGCGTTCCTGAACTCCGCTCAGCGGTCGGGTCAGAGTGCGAAGCTGGATCGGTTTGTTGCCCAGAAGGCGATCGGGATTTTGGAAAAATACCCGGATTTGATTCTGGGTGTGAACTTGGCGGCGCCGTCGTTCAACGATTCCGATCTGCTCGATTTCGTCGAAGAGGTGCTTTCGAACAGCTCGGTCGGGCCGGAGCGATTGCACTTCGAAATCACGGAGACCGAGATCATGTCGAACCTCGACCGTGCGCGTGAGATCTTGGAAAAAATGTCTTCGATCGGTCTGAAGATCGCACTGGACGACTTCGGAGCAGGCTTTTCTTCGCTGGCTTATCTGAAAAATCTTCCGGTCGATTTTCTCAAGATCGACTGTGCGTTCGTCCGGGACCTGCCGAAGAACACGTTTAACCAGGCTATTCTGCGCGCGATCCGCGAAGTTGCGAAGATCCGAAACATCAAGACGGTGGCCGAGTGCGTGGAAACGGTGGAGCAGTTCGAGTTGCTCGGTGAGCTCGGGATCGATTACGCGCAGGGCTTTTACATCGGACGACCACGGGCGGTTCCCTACACTCATCCGGAACTGAGCGTTGGATTTCTCGAGGGAATTTCTTCGGATGACCCTCCGACCGGTGGTTAGCACTGGTTTTCGCAACGAAGGTCTCGCTGGGAAAGTCACGGCGAACTTTGCTAATTCGGTGACACGGGTGGTGCGGGCCTCGACGAAGGAGCAATCGATCTGGTCGGTTCGAGGCGGCCGCGTGAGCGTGGGTTAGCCTCCCCAAAGGTCGGTCGCGTCGCGGAGGACTTCGTCGGGCGAAATTTCGTAGGTGTCCGCCTCCTCGTCGTGATGGGCGAGGATGGCGCGGCTGGCCCTTCTCAGCGGCGGTGACTCAGGTATTCGTGAGCTGAGCGCGAAGTGTGCTTTGACGCACCGTGAGGTCCAACGTGATCGGCTGCGATAATCCGAGACAGCCGGAGCGTTACCGCCTTAAGCGAACAGATTTTCTGACTTGGCAATCGGATCGATGTGGACGGCCATGCGGAGCTCGTCGAGCTTCCGGTCGTCGACGACCACTACACCTTCCTTCTGGAAATCTTGAATCACACACGCTGCGACCTCATTTCGTTCCGAGGCGTGTTCGCCGACCCCAACTGGTATCTTGACAGGAAAGATGATTTCCGCTGGCGCCTTCCTGAACTGGCGCAATCGACGAATTTTTTGGAGCCAAGCGTCGCCGTGTTCTAAAACTTTTGTGGGTGTATCTTGTGCAAGGTGGAGCGGCTTGATGACACGCCTTGGAGTGTCGATGCCTTCGGGGGTGTAGGCGAACGGGAAGCGAGCGTGGATGTGCTCTCCTCCAACCATCTCCGCACGATAAAGCTTAGCCAGACGCCACTCTCGCAGAAGACCCCCAATGTGTTCAGTAAGGGTCCGCTCTGCTGGATCAGTTATCCCGTCAACGGTGCGCATCACGAATCGCTCGAAGGCGTTGTTGATCCAGCGGTCCGTGTCGTCAGCGATAGCCGTGCCTCGGGACTCGATCCGGAGGAAACCTTCGCGTGGTGCGGTGAGTAACTGGAAAATAGTTTGCCATTCCCCGCCATCGAGATTTAGCGGTTCCGTGCCGATATGCCCACCCTGTAGGTTCATTTCCAAAATCTCAAATTCGGCTTTAACGGCCCGAAGAGATTCAGTGAAGACGGCTCGTTCGATTTCCGGGAAGAACTGGGTTAGGCGAGTTGTGCGATTTGCAGGTAGGACACGAAACACCAACTCACGTCGACGCGTTACTAATACCACGCCGACAATCACGAATTCACCCAGCTCCGGGTAGGGGCACAACTCAACGGTCGCGAAACGAAAAGCGGTTTTCATGAGCTGGTTAAAAGATGCCAGAATTCGTCAGAATGAGAAAACGGTCGAGCGAGGATCGACTCGATTACGGAACAATTCAATGAAGGAGTCGGATCACCATAGGTGTCGAAGAGCCAGGACTCCGGCAAACTTTCCCAGATAGCTGGGACCAGCTCTGCCGCCGATCGTGCAATCTCCGTCCAAGCCGCGCGATGCCCGACGTCGAACCAGTGGGTTATTGCTCGTCTGGCTAAATGATTGTCGAGAAAAGTAGACGGTTCAAACGTGGGGTCGAAGGCGTTATCGTGATCGATGAGTAGGAGCGGGCGCGCCTTCGCTGCGAGCCAGAGTGCGTTTGGATTGCCACCAACCGACCCAAGTTTACGATCCTCATTTTGAACCCATGCGTCGAACGCGAGTAACTGGGCGAGCGTGGTGAAAATCTGTGGCTTTCCGACGTCGGAGTTCTGAAGTTCTCGACTGCCTACGGGCGCGGACAAAGAACCGAAGCCAATTCCGTGGCCTAGTTCGCGATGCTCATTCGGAAGCGACTCGGCCAGTTCGCGGGTTACCTGCACCAAGGCGAAATCGGCGACGGGCAATGCCATGCTTTTTGCGAGATTCCCGGCTATCCATTCCGCTTGGAGCCCGGTCACGTTGGAGTTGCCAAGTTTGACGTAGTAGAGGCCCCCATCTTCCCCGCGGCACTTGAAAGGCTTTGTTGATACTCCAGCGTTCGCTCGCCCAAGCACCTCGACAATTTCGACGGGCTCAGGCGTTTTCATCTCAGTGCGGTGTCTTCGAGTCCGTCTGAGACCATCCAGAAGCAGGTAGCGGTATCGAAAGCAGTTAGCTGATGACTAGAATGCGTTAAAGATCAGACAATGTCGAAACAAGGTCTGCAATATCAGCCTTCCCAAAGGTCGGTCGCGTTGCGGAGGACTTCGTCGGTCGAGATTTCGTAGGTGTCCGCCTCCTCGTCGTGATGGGCGAGGATGGCGCGGCTGGTCGGGGTGGTGGCGTGCCAGTTGTGCGGGTTGGTGCGGAAGAAGAGAGTGAGACTGCGACCGCCGAAAGCGTTGGCCAAGTGGGAGGCAGCTCCGTCGACACCGAGGACCATGCGGGCGTGCGCGACGAGGTGCAGAAATTCTTCCAGCTTGGTCTGTCCGGCGAGACCGGTGACGCGGGGGTCGGCGACGGTATCGGTGATGCGGTGGGCGTGCTCGACCTGCCAGTCTTGGTTGCCACTCGTGACGAGGATGCGGGGGACGCCGTGGTCGAGGAGACCGCGGAGGACCTCGGCCCAGGCGGAGGATTTCCACCGTTTGCTCTTCCAGCCGGCGGTGGAGTTGAGCAGGAGGTAGTCGCCGCTGGGTTCGTCGGCGGGTTTCCAATCGGCGGGCGTTTGGAGGAGGCGCGGGGGGCGGTAGGCGGACCGGGCGTTGGCGAGGGTGTAGCGCCAGTTATACTCGGCCAGGAAGGAGTCGCCGATGCCGGGGGCGCGGATCTCGTCGAAGGCGATGCGGTGGAGTTTGGTGACCTCGGTGGGGGAGCGGAGGAGGAGTTCTTTGTCGGGGGAAAAAGTTGAGATGGCGTGGAGGGCGGATTTGTCGAGGTGGTCGTAGCAGTAAACGGCGGCGTAGCGTCGGAGCCAGACGCGAGAAACTTGGCGGACGTTCTCCATGAGCGAAATCAGGGGAGCGTGGCCGCTGCGAGTCAGGAGATGCACCGGTGAATCGTGCGCTTCTGCGAGGCGGGCGAGCGCGGGCTCGAGGAGCGTCATGTCACCGAGTTGCTTGTGACAGATGGCGAGGATTTTGGATTTTCGATTTCGGATCTCGGATTTGGGGTGAGTTCTGGGGGAAACTCGACGATTGACGCGGGGGGCGTCACGACTATTTTCAGGGCGACGGGGGAGCCACTGATGGCTGAGAGGTCCGCGTGTGATCGGACGACCCTTTGAACCTGATCCGGGTTATGCCGGTGGAGGGAGGATGATGGGAGTTTCAAGTTTCCAGTTTGAAGTTTTCAATGTGGGCCGAAGGTCGGTTTCGCAACGTTTCGTGCATTCTCTGAAAACTGAAAGCTGAACACCGAAACACTCCTTATCATGATCGCATCGACCGACGCCTTTGAGCCGCACAGCAGCGAGCAGTTGCCGAATTCCAGCCGCGTTTACGTGAAGGGAGGACTTCATCCTGCGGTCCGGGTGCCGTTCCGCGAGATTGCGATTGCGGGGACTCGGACGATGGCGGGGGATCTGGAAGAGAACGAGCCAGTGAGGGTTTATGATTGCAGCGGGCCGTGGGGCGATCCGGCGTTCGAGGGCGACGTCGAGGCCGGGTTGCCGGCACTACGGGCGGAGTGGATTCGAGATCGTGGTGACGTCGAGGAATACGACGGGCGACCGGTATTGCCGGGGGACAACGGGTATTTGAGCACGAGTCACGCGCAGGAAATGAGCGAGCGGCGGGGCGGCTTGAGCCCGATGGATCAGCCAGCGAACGCGCGACGTCGACCGCTGCGGGCCAGTGCTGGGCATTCGGTTTCGCAGTTGTGGTATGCGCGGCAGGGGATCGTGACTCCGGAGATGGAATACATCGCGATCCGAGAGAATCTGGGGCGCGAGGCGGCTTACGATGCGGTGGAAAACAAGGATGGTGCGCGCAACGTGATGAACCAGCAGCACCCGGGGCAGTCCTGGGGAGCGGCAATTCCGAAGGTGATCACGCCGGAGTTCGTCCGGGACGAGGTGGCGAGGGGCCGCGCGATCATTCCGGCGAACATTAACCACCCGGAGTTGGAACCGATGATCATCGGGCGAAATTTCCTGGTGAAGATCAACGCGAACATCGGCAACAGCGCGGTCGCGAGTAGTATCGACGAGGAAGTCGAGAAGATGCGGTGGGCGACGAAGTGGGGTGCGGACACGGTGATGGACCTGTCGACGGGGCGGAACATCCACGCAACCCGCGAATGGATTTTGCGGAACTCGCCGGTTCCGATCGGCACGGTGCCGATCTACCAAGCGTTGGAGAAGGTGAACGGGAAGGCGGAGGAGCTGACTTGGGAATTGTATCGGGACACGTTGATCGAGCAGGCGGAGCAGGGGGTGGATTACTTCACGATCCACGCGGGCGTGCTGTTAAGGTTCATTCCGATGACGGCGACGCGGATGACGGGCATCGTGAGCCGCGGTGGGTCAATCATGGCGAAGTGGTGTCTGACGCACCACAAGGAGAGTTTTCTCTACACGCATTGGGACGAGATTTGTGACATCTGCGCGGCCTACGACGTGAGTTTTTCGATCGGGGATGGTTTGCGGCCGGGTTCGGTGGCGGACGCGAACGACGCGGCGCAATTTGCCGAGCTGGAGGTGCAAGGGGATCTGACCAAGCGGGCGTGGGAGAAGGGCGTTCAGGTGATGAACGAGGGCCCGGGTCACGTCCCAATGCACCTGATTCACGAGAACATGACGAAGCAGCTCGAGTGGTGTGACGAGGCGCCGTTTTACACGCTCGGGCCGCTGACGACGGACATTGCGCCTGGGTATGATCACATCACGAGTGGGATCGGGGCGGCGATGATCGGTTGGTACGGCTGCGCGATGTTGTGCTACGTGACGCCGAAGGAGCACCTGGGACTACCGAACAAGAAGGACGTCAAGGAAGGCGTGATCACCTACAAGATCGCGGCGCACGCGGCGGATCTCGCGAAGGGACACCCGGGAGCGCAGCACCGAGACAATGCGGTGAGCAAGGCGCGGTTCGAATTTCGCTGGGAGGATCAGTTTAACCTTGGGCTCGACCCGGAGACGGCGCGGGAGTTCCACGACGAGACGCTGCCGCAGGAAGGCGCGAAGACGGCGCACTTCTGCTCAATGTGCGGACCGCATTTTTGCTCGATGAAGATCACCGAGGACGTGCGGAAATACGCCGCTGAGCAGGGGCTGGCGGAGACGGAAGCCTTGAAGAAAGGCCTGGAGGAGAAGGCGACGGAATTCACCGAGGGCGGAGCGGAAGTTTACGCCAAGGCCTGAGCGCACCCGGCTCGAATATTGCTCACGAGCAACCCGTAACGTTTTATCCGTATGCCTAAAGTCAGACTCTCCGGAACCGTCCTTGGAGCGGACGATCCGAACCGTGCTTCCCGCGCCCGCATTCTCTACCTGCTCTACGCCAAAGGCTGGGATATCTATAACTCGAACGGGGATCAGCGGATCACGCTGTCGAACATCGAGAAAAAAATCGTCGAATCCGACGCGTTCGTTTTTACGCCGGGGGCAACCTTGGAAGACATGTTCAAGGCGGTGTCGATCTTCGTCGGTTATCAGACGCTGGACGCCAATCTGACGGGTAAGCCGACGGTTATCCTGAACGAAGACGGATCTTGGGATTCGCTTTTTGCGGTCCTGAATCACCTGAGAGATTTGGGGACGGTTAAGCAGAATTTTGAGGACTATCTGATCGAAGTGAAAACGCCCGAAGCGGTGTTGGATGCCTTGGAGCGTTTGCGCGAGACGGGAGTGATGCACGGCGACCATCCGGTGGTCGAGGAACCGGAAGAAACGGTGCTCGAGGCGCCACTGCCGGCGGACTACGTCGGGAGCGCGTGCGTCTTTTGCTCGGCGTCGCTGCACGATCCGGCCTATCTCGCGGACGGCGAGGCGCTCGGCCGGATGCTCGCTGAGAATAAAATCGGGTGCGTCTCGGGTGCCGGGAGGTCCGGGATCATGGGAGCCGTGGTGAGAGGGTCGGTCCAGGCTGGTGGGTGGACGGCGGGTTCCAACGTGCCGCACATCATCCGATTGGAAGGTCTCCCGGATGGGTTGTCGAGCTTCTGGCTGCGGCCGGACATTTACACGCGCATGGAGGTCATGATCGAGCACTCGGATGCCTTCGTGATTTTTCCCGGTGGGGCCGGAACGGTGCAGGAGCTTTTGGCGTTGATGATTTTCAAGCACGCCGGTCATTCGTTGATGGATGGCAAACCTGTCGTGATTTTTAATCGCATCGATGGGGACGGGGTGCGTTTCTGGGACCCGCTGAACGATCTTCTCGCCGATCACTGTGACGTGAGTGAGTGCGAAGTGGTCGAGACCCTCGACGAAATTCTGCCGGCGATCCTGGCCGGGATGAAGGGTTGAGTCGACGGCGGTTGCCAAGGGTCGTCGGATGACGTCAGGATATTGAATGGCGTCGTTGCGGGTAGCGTATCTGGGTCCGATCGGGACGTTTTCTCACATCGTCGCGCGTCAACGGTTCGGCGGGGAAGCGGGTCTGCTGCCGCGGGCGGACCTGACTGGGATCATCGATTTTGTCCGCGAGGACGGTGGGGAGCGGGCTCTTGTTCCCGTCGAGAACACGTCTGGTGGAACGATTTACGGAACGGTCGATTTACTGATCGAATCGGCGGAAAGAGTTTTCGTTACCGAGTCCATCGCGCTCGACGTGCGGATGGCGCTGATCGGCCGGGAGGGCGAGCGGATCGAGCGGGTGTTCTCGCACTCGGTTCAATTGCACAATCATCGCGAGTGGTTTCGGGAAAACCTGCCGGGCGTCGAGGTCGAGTCGGTGGCGAGCACGGCACTGGCGGCGGAATTGGCGAGGGATCAGCGAGGCGCGGCGGCGTTGTCGGCTCCGGGTGCGGCGGAAATCTACGGATTGGACGTTTTGCGGTGTCCAATTTTGGAAGGACCTGGGAACGTGACGCACTTCTTCGTTTTGGCTGGGGAGCGGCAGGCTCCGCCCGAAGCGACCATGGCGCGAACGGCGGTGGCGGTTTCGTTTGGGAACGAGCCGGGGAGCTTGTTTCGGTTTCTGGAACCGTTCGCGCGGGCCGAGGTGAACGTGAATCGAATCATTTCGCGGCCGTTCCCGGGGCGGGTCGATCAGGTGATGTTCTTTTTGGAAATCGACGGGGCACCGGGAAGCGAGACGTTCGACGAGGTGATGCGGGTGGCGCGGGACCGAAGCGAAGTGCTGATCGACTTCGGGAGCTACGGATACGCGAAGAAATTTCGGTCGTAGGGTTTGTGAGCACGGATGAGACGGATGGTCATTGACGGGTGAAGTGAGGTGAGGGCGCCCGGCTACGGGGGAAGGTCTCGGCCTTGGCTTTAACGAAAAACGCCGCCCCGCGGGTGCGGGGCGGCGTTGATCTTTTCAGCGATCTGAAGTGCGCGACCGGTTAGGGCGTCGGGACCTCCGCGATCGTCTGGAGAATCCGGCTGGCGATTTTGTAGGGATCACCGGCGGAATTCGGGCGACGGTCTTCGAGGTAGCCCTTGTAGGCGTCTTCCTTGACGAAGCTGTGCGGGATGCGGATGGATGCGCCGCGGTTGGCGACACCGTAGTTGAACTTGTCGATCGACTGGGTCTCGTGGAGGCCGGTGAGACGCAGGTGATTGTCGGGTCCGTAAACGGCGATGTGCTCGTTGATGTTCTTTTCGAAGGAGGCCATGAGGGACTCGAAGTAGGCTTTGCCACCGGTCTCACGCATGTATTCGGTCGAGAAGTTGGCGTGCATGCCGGAGCCGTTCCAGTCGCCCTTGAGAGGCTTGCAGTGGTATTCGACGTCGACGCCGTAGCTTTCGCAGAGTCGCTGGAGGAGATAGCGGGCGACCCACATCTCGTCGGCGGCCTGCTTGGAGCCCTTGCCGAAGATCTGGAATTCCCACTGACCCTTGGCCACCTCGGCGTTGATGCCTTCGTGGTTGATTCCGGCCTCGAGGCAAAGGTCGAGGTGCTCTTCGACTATCTCGCGAGCGATGTCACCGACAGCACTGTAGCCGACGCCGGTGTAGTAGGTGCCTTGAGGCTCCGGATAGCCGTCCTTCGGAAACCCGAGGGGCTTGCCGTCCTTCATGAGGAAGTATTCCTGCTCGAAGCCGAACCAAGTGCCCGGGTCGTCGATGATGGTGGCGCGGGAGTTCGACGGATGCGGTGAGCCGTCCGGCATCATGACTTCGCACATGACGATCACGCCGTCCTTGCGAGCTGCGTCGTGGAAGCACGCGACGGGCTTGAGAACACAATCCGAGCTCCCGCCTTCTGCTTGGAGGGTCGAGCTTCCGTCGAATCCCCAGAGTGGGAGATCGTCGAGAGTCGGGTCACTCTTGAATTCTTTGATGAGAGTCTTGCCGCGGAGGTTTGCGACGGGCTCGTAGCCGTCGAGCCAGATGTATTCGAGTTTATACTTCGCCATGGGTCTTATTGGGGTTGGTTGCTAGATGTTTGAATCAGGTTGATTACCGACGCGCGGTCATGCGGCGAGATTGCTCCCGTCGGAGTCCGAGAATCGGAGCGGTTAGGTGTAGCAGTATGCGTGCCAGCGCTGCGAGTTGTTGGCTTCCGAGCGGTTACCGCAGCCCGGGTAGTCAGCCGGGGCCGCGGTTCTAAGCTGCTGTCGGTCAACGAAACCGTCCCAAGGATGAATGGATTCGCCCGAAGGTAGGGGCCGAACTGTTTGTTTCCGAGATCGTCGCCTGACGCAGGACGAATCAAGTGTATTTGAGGACTTCCTCGATGGTGCTGTCGCCGTCGTAAATACTGCGGAGCCCGTCCTCGCGGAGGGTGGTCATTCCGAGCTCGATGGCCTTTTGCCGAAGGACGACGCCGGGGGCGCGGTTATTGATGAGTTCACGGATGGGGTCGGACATCTTGAGGAGTTCGTAGATGCCTTTTCGGCCGCGGTAGCCGGTGTTGTTACAGTGATCGCAGCCTTTGCCGTAGTAGAAGGTTTTGTCGCCGATGTCGTAAGCGGTGAGGCCGAGTTGTTGGAGAACCTGTTCGGTTGGTTCGTAGGCGGTTTTGCACTTGGGGCAGATCCGGCGGATGAGTCGTTGGGCAAGCACGCACTCGAGGGAAGCCGAGATCATGAAGGGTTCGACGCCCATGTCGACGAGTCGGGTGACGGCGCCGGTGGAATCGTTGGTGTGAAGCGTGGAGAACACCAAGTGGCCGGTGAGGGAAGCCTGAATGGCGATCTGGGCGGTCTCGATGTCGCGAGTCTCTCCGACCATGATCTTATCCGGATCCTGACGGAGAAAGGCACGGAGAACGCGGCCGAAGGTGAGGCCGATGCCGTCCTGGATCGGGACTTGAATCAGGCCCTCGATCTCGTATTCCACGGGGTCCTCGGCGGTGAGGAGCTTGGAATCGATCGTGTTGATCTTGCGAAGGCACGAGTAAAGGGTGGTCGTCTTGCCGGAGCCAGTCGGGCCGGTGACGATGAAGATGCCGTTGGGCTTCTCGATGACTTCGAGGATGAAATTGTAGATGTAGTCCGGCATGCCGAGCGTCTCGAGGTCGAGATTGACGGCGGAGCGGTCGAGGATACGCAACACGACGGATTCGCCGAATTGCGTGGGAAGGCTCGAGACACGAAGGTCGACGCTCTTACCGTTAATGACGCGCTGAATCCGACCGTCCTGCGGGAGGCGGCGCTCGGCGATGTTGAGATTCGAGAGAACCTTGACGCGAGAGATGACGGGGAGGGCAAGGTGGCGAGGTGGCGGGTCCATCTCGTAGAGGGCGCCGTCCACGCGGTAGCGGACCTTGAACTCGGTCTCAAAGGGCTCGAAGTGAATGTCGGAAGCGCGGGCTTGGATGGCCTTGTCGAGGATGAGGTCGACGTAGCGGATGATCGGCGTCGCGTTGGCCTCGGCGGCGGCGGCGTTGGGATCGAAATCGTCGAAGCTCATTTCGTCTCCGCCGAACTCGACTTCGGTGCCGAGCTGGGCAAGGACGTCTTCCATCGACGAGTCTTCGTCGCCGTAGGATTCGGCGAGAAGCTGCTCGATACGTTCGATGGTCTGGCCGACGCCGAGGCGAATTTCTCGGCCGAGGGCAAAGCGGAGGTCTTCCGCGGCTTGCCCGTCGAGCGGGTCGGTGAGCGCGACGAAGATGGTATTCTCAGACGCGCCGATCGGGAGGGCGCCGTGCAGTCGAGCGAGACCGGCGGGAATCAGGCGAAGGATTTCGGCGGTGGGTGTGAAGTCGCTGAGGTCGTAACGTTCTGCTCCGAGGGTGTCGGCGATGGTCTGGTAGAACACGTCTTCTTCGACGTGGCCTTGGTCGATGATGACTCGGTGGATCGGCTTGCCGGATTCGGAACATTCGCGCTGGATGTCCTCGGCGGTGGCGGAATCAATGAGGCCGGCGTCGGTGAAAATGTCGGAGACTTGGGAGGGAATCATCGGATTTAAGATTTAAGATTTTGGGATTTCCGATCGTCAGGCCATGTCGGCCATGGTGGCGGTGATGACTTCCTCGGCGGTGGTCGATCCGGAGAGAACCTTGCGGATGCCGTCTTCGCGGAGGGTGCGCATACCGAGTTCGCGGGCGCGCTGGCGGAGAGCGATGGTCGAGGCGTTGTTATTGATCATGTGCCGGACTTCGTCGTCGACGATGAAGACTTCGAAAATGCCCATTCGCCCTTTGAAACCGCGACCGCGGCAGGCGTCGCAACCGACGTTTTTCATCGGGGTGGCGTTGGAGAGCTGGGAGGCTTCGAGGCCGAGGGCGATGAGTTCGTATTCGGCGAGCTCGGTCGGTTCTTTGCACTTCGGGCAGAGGCGTCGCACGAGGCGCTGGGCCATGACGGCGCGAACGGCGGACGAAACGAGGAAGGGTTGGACGCCGATGTCGACGAGACGGGCGACGGCGGCCGGAGCGTCGTTGGTGTGAAGGGTGGAGAGCACGAGATGGCCGGTGAGCGAGGCGTTGATGGCGATGTTCGCGGTCTCGGCGTCGCGAATCTCACCGATCATGATGATGTTGGGCGCCTGACGGAGCATGGAGCGAAGGGCGGCCGGGAAGGTCATTCCGATGTCGGTGTTCACCTGGACCTGATTGATGCCGGACATCTGGTATTCGCAGGGATCCTCGACCGTGATGAGCTTACGGTCGGGCTGGTTCATGTAGTTCAGGCAGGCGTAGAGCGTCGTCGTCTTGCCGGAACCGGTCGGGCCGGTGACGAGGATGATGCCATCGGGGAGGGCGATGAGGCTCTCGAATTTCGCCTGGTCGTCGCTGAGGAAGCCGAGCTCGGGCAGGCCGAGGACGAGGGCGGATTTATCGAGGATTCGCATGACGACCGATTCGCCGTGAACGGTCGGGATGGTGGAAACACGGAGATCGATGGCGTTTTTGCCGACCTTCACCTGAATGCGGCCGTCCTGCGGGAGGCGCTTTTCGGCGATCGACATGGTGCCGGTCATGATCTTGAGCCGGGAGACGATGGCGGACTGGAGCTTCTTGGGCGGTGACTGCATTTCCTGCAGGACGCCGTCGATGCGGAAGCGGACGCGGAACGATTTCTCGAGGGGCTCGAGGTGAATGTCGGACGCGCGGCTCTTGTAGGCTTCCAGCAAGAGGGTGGTGACCATCTTGATGATGGGAGCGTCGCCTTCGCCGCCGTCGTCTCCGAGGGCCAGATCTTCGCCGGGGTCGGGCGCGGTGCCGCCGGCGGGGCCGTAGTATTGGTCGAGAGCTTGGTCGATCTGCTCGGGTGTGGAGCAGACAAATTCGACCTCGCGCTTGAGGAGAAAACTGATGCTGTCGAAGGTCTCGAAGTCCATCGGGTCGCCGACGGCGATCGTGACGGAGGAGTCGGTGGCATAGATCGGGATGGCGCGGTAGCGGCGGGCGTCGTCGGCGTCGAGGACCTCGGTGACGTTCGGCGGAACGGTGATCGCGTTGAGGTCGGCGAAGTCCATGCCGCCATTCGCGGCGAGGGTGCGGGAAATGTCTTCGGCGCTGAGGAGATTCGCCTGAATGAGGGCATCGGAGATACCGGTGCCTTCCGGAGCTTCGGCGCGGACTTCGTCGACCTGAGGTCGGGTGAGAAGTCCGGATTCGATGAGGATGTCGATGATGTAGTCGTCGTTGAGGGGCACGGTCGGGAAAACTCCTTTTGCGTTGAAGGGAGCGAACCTATCCGGCGGACGGGCTGCTTGTCGATTTTGGAATTCGCGGGGCTGGTGCCAGCTTGGCGACGAGGAAACGGGATTGACTGGATGGTCTGGATGGTCAGGATTTCGGGCCTTGATTGGCAACAGCTACGACCACCTGGATTGGGACATCGAATTCCTCGCGACGAATCCCGTGGTGCGGACGAAGCGGTTTGGAATGCCGGCGGAAGCTAAGGGCGTCCGCTACCCGATCCGGTTGCTTCGATATTGGTTTGGATACCATCTGCTGCGGGTCGAGGCCGAGCGGTTGGGACGGGCGGCCGACGTCGCGGAGATCGGGGTGCACACGGGGCAATTTCTGGAGTTTGTCCGGTCGGCGCCGGTGGTGCCGGGGATCGGGGCGTGGACGGCGGTGGACGCGGTGATGTTGACCGAGAAGCTCCGGAAGGCGGGATACGAAGATTTTTTCGAAGCGAATCTGGAGGACGCGGATTTCCACCTGCCGCGGGAATACGACGTGGCGGTCCTGCTGCACGTGCTCGAGCATTTGTTCGAGCCCGAGCGGGTGCTGGCGCGAGTGGCGGAGAAGATTCGGCCGGGCGGGGTTCTCATCGGCGGGTTTCCGGTGCTGCCAGACGCGTTGATCAAGCAACGGGAGGCGGCGGTGCGGAAGACGGCGGGACCCATGGGGCACGTGAGCATCTTTTCTCCGAAGCGGGTGGTCGCGATGGGTGAGGCGGCGGGGTGCGAAACGGAATTTCTGAGCGGGGCGTTCTTGATGCGGAGCAAGGGGAGTCCGCTGGAGAATTCGGCGGTGTGGATGCGCACAAACCTGCGTTGGGGCGCGGCGATGCCGTGGTGGCCGGGTGAGGTCTATTGGCTGATGCGCAAGCGGAGTTGAATTTTGGATTTCGGATTGTGGATTTCGGATTGTGGTGGCGAAACCAAAGTCGTTGCGCTCGGGTCGGTAACGTGATGGAGCGGGTCGCGTGAAATTGAGCTTATCCCAGAAAGAGCAGTTTTTTCACGAGCTGACGCAGTCGCTGCGGAGCGGAAGGTCGTTGCCTGATTCGCTCGAGCGGAGAGCGGGGAAGCGTTTCGGTGCGCTGTCGAAGGTGGCCCGACGGATGATTGCCGGGGCGGGTGAAGGCTCGGTGCGCGAGTATTTCGGGGCGGCTCCGGGCGTTTTCTCGGAGCTGGATCGTGAGATGGCGGTGGCTGGTGCGGCGGGGGGACGGCTGGACGCGGTGACGGGGTATCTGGCGGGATATTACGAAGCGCTGGCGAGGGTCCGGCGCAGGGTCATCGCGGGCGTATTGTATCCGGTGGTGCTGTTCCACTTCGCGGCGTTGGTGTTCTCGATCCCGGTGGCGTTCAGCGACGGAATGGGGGCGTTTGTCCGGAGTGTGGCTTTCGTGCTGGGGGGGTTCTGGGTCGGGGTGGCCGCGATTTGGCTGATCGCGGCGGGGATTGCGGGGGCGGCGAAGCGAAGTCGGGGGGTCGATCGCTGGTTGATGCGAATCCCGGTGATTGGCGGGGTGCGGGTCGCGCTGGTCGGGTCGCGGTTTTGCCGGACGCTGGGTATCCTCGTGAGATCGGGCGGCGGGATTCTGCGATCGTTGGATCGGGCCGGAGCCGTTTGCGGGAGTGGGCTGTTCCGCGACGGGGCGACTGAGGTGACGGCGGCGGTGCGCTCCGGGGAACCGCTGACTGAGGCGGTCGACGAAACGAGGGCGTTCCCGGACCTGATTGCGAACGGAATCGCGATCGGCGAACAGTCGGGTCGACTCGACGACGAGATGGATCGTGTCGGGAGCCGCTACGACGAATTGCTGAACGAAAGGCTTGCTGCGCTGGCCGCGTGGATTCCAAGGATCATATTCTTCATCGTGGCGGCTTTGATCGGTTGGAAGGTCATCGAGTTCTACCTCGGATACATCGGGAGCCTGAACAAACTTCTTGAGGGAATGTGACGTATTGGCGCGGTTCTGTCTCGATTGATTGATTAAATGGCGCGACAGGATGGCGCACCCATGGATGCGTGAAGGTAGAACTCGATCTCATCAGTTCTGGTGTAAAGAATTGAATAGAAGATAGTTGAGTTTTTCTGTCTGGAGGTCGAGCAGGTGTTTGGCATGCGGTGAGCTTGAGAGGGTGGCGAGCAAAACAACTCAACCAAAATCAAACATGAGAATCATTCGATACCACCAAACCTACCCAACGACGTTTTCGTCGTTTGACCGGATTTCGCCGCTGCGCGATTTGCTGGAAAGTTCGTTCGCGCGGACGGGGTCAAACCTCCAACCTTCTGGTGAACACGCTTGGACGCCTGCTTTGGACGTTTACGACGATGGGGAAAACCTCGTCGTAGCGGTCGAGGCCGCCGGATTATGCAAAGAAGACTTCAAGATCTCGCTTCACGAAGACGGATTAACCGTCTGCGGAGAGCGCAAGGCGGAGAAGCAGACTTGCGAGGGCGAGAGTCTTCGCAGCGAGCGAATCTTCGGCTCGTTCAGCCGCACGGTCGAACTTCCGACGGCGGTGAAGGCTGACGCGGTCGCGGCAAACTACACGGACGGCGTGCTTCGAATCACTCTTCCGAAGGCGGAAGAGAGCAAGCCACGAAAGATCGACGTTCAAGTCAGCTAAACACGACGTTCAGGTCAGCTAAACAGCTAACGAAATTCAACATCCGTCGCCGGGCGGGATGGTCCCGGCGGCACCAAAGAAATACAATCATGAGTCAATCAGTGTGTGAAACGAAGAGAGGTGAAGTGCAGCCCCGAGCCGAGGTGTTTCCGGTGGCGCAGGCGCCGGTGAAGCCGGTCGTTCGCGTCCGGCGGGGCGCCGATGGATACGCCATCGAGGCGGAAATGCCCGGGGTGGCGAAAGACGGCGTCGAGGTGACGTTCGAAGACGGAAAGTTGACGCTCGTTGGGCGTCGGCGGACGGCGGAGAACGCGGCGAAGGCGATCTATCGTGAATCGAGCCGGGCGGATTTCCGGCGAGTCTTCGATCTGGATCAGAGCGTCGACGCGTCGCGAATCACGGCGGCGGTCGATCAGGGGGTCCTGACCGTGACGCTGCCGAGATCCGAGGCGTCGAAGCCGCGCCAGATTGCGGTCGCCTAGAGCGATCGGTTGTCAGGTTCGGTTCTGGGGGCTCCGCCATCGCGCGGAGCGCCCAATTTTTTGTCGGGGCGGGGAGGCGGGACTCCGTTGGATCTGAAGGTGAGGAGGTTTTTCACTTCGCGCTGGCGATCAGGGCGGCGAGGATCGGTCGATGCCGGAAGACCGCGAACCGATAACGATTGAGATTCAGGACGTCGCCTTTGGCGGCAAGGGGGTCGGGCGGCTGCCGAGTGGGAAGGCGGTGTTTGTGCCGGACGTGATTCCGGGTGAACGGGCCCAGGTCGTGGTCGGGAAGGTCGGGCGTCGGTTCGTCGAGGCGAAGCTGGATTCGCTGCTGGAGGCGTCGCCGCTGCGGGTGAAGCCGCCTTGTCCGTATTTCGGCACGTGCGGCGGGTGTGCGTATCAGCACGTGGAATATTCGGCTCAGTTGGAGCTGAAGCGAAAGCAGATCGAGCAGGTGCTGCGGCGAATCGGTGGACTGGTGGACCCGGAGGTGCGCGAGGTCACCGGGAGTCCGGCGGAGTATCAATACCGCAATCGGATCACGGTGCACCGGCGGGGTGGGCGGATCGGATTCTACCAGCGGGGCGGGCAGGGTATCGTGGACGTCGAGCGCTGTCTGCTGGCGTCGGAGCCGGTGAATGAGATGCTGACGGGATTGCGAGCGGCGAAGCGGGGCCGGGCGGGGTTCGCCGATTCGGGTGGGACCGATGCGATCACGCTGCGGGAACACGGGGGGCGGTATGGATTTCATCAAACGAACGACGCCGTCGCCGGGATGCTGCTGGCGGCGGTCGACGAGGCTGCGGGGGAGGGCGGGCCTTTGCTGGTCGATGCGTATTGCGGGGCGGGATTTTTTGCAAAGCGCGTGGCGGGTCGGTTTGGAAAGGTCGTGGGGATCGAGTGGAACGAGGGGAGTATCGAAGTCGCGAGGGGTATGGCGGGGGAGAACGAGGAATATCTGGCGGGCGACGTGGCGCAGTGGTTAGGCGAGACGCTGCGGCACCCGGAAGCGGGTCGGGCGGTGGTCGTTTTGGACCCGCCGTCGCAGGGGGTGGATGAGCGGGTGGTCTCGGAGCTGCTGTCGCAGCCGGTGGCGCGACTGATTTACGTCTCGTGTGATCCGTCGACGCTGGCGCGGGATTTGAAGCTGCTGGGCGGGGGATACACTTTGGAATACGTGCAGCCATTTGACATGTTTGCGCAGACCGCAGAGGTGGAAGTGATGGCGGTGCTGAGGGCCTCCGGCGGATGAGGTTAATCCGCAGGTTGCCTCGGGGGGACGCAAATTTTTTTTGAAGACTTTCGGTAAATCGATTCCGTTCATTCCATGGAGCGGCCAGTGAAGATGCAGTATCGGAGGTTCGGGCGGACGGAGCTGGCGATGCCGGTGTTTTCCTGCGGTGGAATGCGGTATCAGCAAGCTTGGAAGGATCTGGATCCGGAGGTGATCGAGGCCGGGAAGCAGGCGAACCTCGAGGCGACGATTCACCGAGCGATCGAGGTCGGAATCAATCACGTCGAAACGGCGCGGGGTTACGGTTCGTCCGAGATGCAACTCGGTCGGGTGTTGCCGAGCTTTCCGCGGGAGGACCTGATCGTTCAGACCAAGGTGGCCCCGTCGGACGACCCGGAGAAATTTCGGGCGACGCTCGAGAAATCGTTGGGCTATCTCCAGCTAGACTACGTTGATTTGTTCGGTTTTCACGGGGTCAACAACGACGCCGTGCTTGATCAAGTCGTGCGACCGGGTGGGTGCCTGGAGGTCATCCGGGAATTTCAGCGTGAAGGGCAGGTGAGGCACGTGGGGTTTTCGACGCACGGGGGGCGGGATGAGATCACTCGGGCGATCGACACGGGTGAGTTCGATTACGTGAACATCCACTGGTATTGGGTGAACGATCGGAATTGGCCGGCGATCGAAGCCGCCAAGCGGCGGGACATGGGGGTGTTTATCATCAGCCCGAACGACAAGGGCGGGAAGCTTTACGATCCGCCGCCGAAGTTGGCGGAACTGTGTGCGCCGCTGACGCCGATGGAATTCAATGACCTGTTTTGCCTGCTGCGACCGGAGGTGAACACGTTGAGCGTGGGCGCGGCGCAGCCGTCGGATTTCGACGTGCACCTGGCGGCGCTCGAGCGTTTGGAAAGCGGTGAGGCGGGTGGTGTCGTCGCGGAGATCAGCGGGCGGCTTGATCAATGTCTCCGCGACGAGCTGGGGGCTGAATGGATGGAGGGATGGGAGCGTGGAATTCCAGAGTGGAACGAGATTCCGGGTGGGTTGAACGTCTGGGAAATGCTGCGTCTGGGGAATTTGGCGACCGGGCTCGGGATGGTTGAGTTCGGGAAGATGCGCTACAACATGCTCGGGAACGCGGGGCACTGGTGCCCGGGCGAGAACGCGTCGGAATTCGACGAAGACGCGGTGAGGACGGTGCTGGGTGCGAGTCCGTTTGCCGGAGAAATTCCCGGTCGGCTGCGGGAGATTCACGAGTTGCTCTACGAGGCGCCGAAGAAGCGCTTGAGCGAGTCGGAAGATTGATTCCCGGTCCCGGGGAGCCTCACGCGAAGACGCGAAGGCGCGAAGAAATGACGGAGGCGCGCGGGGCGCGTGCTGGTCACATTTGGGGGGACGTGACGGCACTGCCGCGCCAATTACTGGGGGTGCCAATGTCGCTGGCGGTCGAGGTGACGGTAGGGTGCTCGCGGCGGTCGGCGGAGGCGCAGGCCGTGAGGAAGAGGGTGGTCAGGCAGAGGAGGACGGCGGTTTTCATGGATCTTTGGCGCAGCGGAAGCCGATGTGGTTGGTGCCGGTATCGACGTCGCCCTTGCCGCGTCCGCCGGGCATGTAACGGCTACAGTATTGATTGGTGCAGAGAAAGGATCCACCCTTCTGAACGCGTTTGGCGACGCCGGGTTCCTGAGGGTCGTAGGATTCATCGGGACCCTTGGGATTGACGGCGAGCTCGCCCTTTTCGGCGCGGATCGCGTAAGTGTCGGGGCGATACCAATCTCCGCACCATTCCCAGACGTTGCCGGCGACGTCGTAGAGTCCGAAGGCGTTCGGCGGAAAGGAGCGGACGGGGGAGGCTTCGACGAAGCCGTCGGCGGCGGTGTTATTGTCCGGGAAGTGGCCTTGAAAGGTGTTCGCCAGATGCTTGCCTGCGGGCTCGAAGGTGTCGCCCCAGACGAAGGGTTGCTGATCGAGTCCGCCGCGCGCGGCGCGTTCCCACTCGGCTTCGGTCGGCAGACGTTTACCGGCCCACTCGGCGTAGGTTTTGGCGTCTTCGAAGGCGACGTTGATGACGGGGAAATTCTCGCGTCCTTCCAGGTTGCTGTCGGGGCCGGTCGGGTGGCGCCAGCTCGCGCCGGGGACGTAGTTCCACCAGCGCAGGTTGGTGTCGAGCGGGACGGCTCCGGCGGGTGGGGCAAAAACGACGGCGCCGGGGACGAGCATTTCGGGAGGTGCGCCGGGAAAATCTTTCGGATCGAGGGGGCGTTCGGCGACGGTGACGTAGCCGGTTTCGTCGACGAACTCGGCGTATTGCGCGTTGGTGACCTCGGTCTCGTCCATCCAGAATCCATCCACGTAAACTTGATGGATTGGCTTGCCGTCGGGCATCTCGTCAGCCTGCGATCCCATCGCGAAGGTGCCGGCGGGAATCCAGACCATGCCGGCGGGGGCTTCGGCGCGGACTGAAGTGTGCGCGAGTGCAAACAGAGCAAGAGAGAGGAGGGGACTGAAAAATCTCATCGGGTGGCGGGATTGTCGTGAAGCTGAGTGAACCTACCACTCAACTCTCAACCATAAACTCTCAACTGATTACTCAACAAAGCCCCAGCGTTTGGTGATGGGCCAAAAGACGGCGAAGGCTTTGCCGGTGACGTTGCGCTCCGGGACGATGCCCCAGTAGCGGCTGTCGCTCGAGTTGCCGCTGTTGTCGCCGAGGGCGAAGTAGGAGTGAGGTGGGACGGTGAAGGATTCGTCGGGGGCGGTGAGGTGGTTCATGTAACCGCCGCCGTTGGTGTAGCCGCCGTAGCCGTCCTCCAAAGACATGACGCGGCCGAACATTTTCTCGGTGCCGAGTTTACCGTTGACGTAAATGTTCGGCGGATCGATGCGGAGCTGGTCGCCGGGAAGTCCGGCGAGGCGCTTGATGTAGTGCTGGGACCCGAGGTCATCCGGGATGCCGCGTTCGATGAGCTCGATGTCGGTGGTCTTAAAAACGAAGACGTCGCTCCGCTGGGGTGGGAAAAAATTGTAACCGAGCTTGTTGACGAGGACGAAGTCGCCGTTGTCGATGGTGCCGCGGACGATGGGCTGATCTTTCTTGTAGATGCGTCCTTCGCGGACGCCGAAGTCGCCCCGGAGTTGAACGATGGGCGCGAAGACGGTGTAGGAATTTTTGTCCGTCGTGATCTTGGTGAAGGTGAAGTAATTTGCGCGGGAATATTCCCGCATTCCGAGGACCTGTTCGTCGTCTTTGGCGACGAGGTTGAAGTGGGTCCGGCCACCGACGACGAAGTCGAAGGCGCGCTTGATAAAGTTCGGCGGGGGCTCGGCCTCGGGCTGGCCGATGATGCCGTAGAGGGTGACCTGCATGGAGCCGGTCGGAATTTTAAAGGGCTCGAGGAGGTAGGCGCGGACGCCGGCGGCGATGACGATGGCGACGAGGATGACTTCGCAATTCTCCCGCCAACCGGCGTGGGAGCGGGGTGGGGCGATGCGCCCGACGAGGCGGTCGAGCTGGGTGATGCGCTCACGGACGGCGTCGGGCTTGCGCTCGCGGCTGGCGCGTTCGAGGCCGCGGATGGCGTCGTCGAGCTGGGCGTAATCTTCGGGTGGGAGGACGTCGGCGCGATAGCGCTGAATGCGGCGGGCGGCCTGCAGGTAATTCTGGGCTTCCTTGACGTAGCGTGGCTTGAAGAACATCCGGGGGCGAGAAGTAGCGGAGCGAGCGGTGGGACTAAAGGGGAAAGTCGTGGGTGAATTTGGAATGCCGGGTGGGTGAAATGCGGGCTGGCGTTTTCGAACGGCTGTTGTCGAAGTGGGGGAGTTGTGAAGTTTGGGGAGCGGGAGTTGGTGCTGGCGCAGGAGGTGGTGGAGCGGACGTTGTCCGGGCTGCCGCCCGAGATTGCACGTCCACTAAGGGCTGTGTCGGTTTTCGTTGAGGATGAGCCGGGGGCGGATGATTTGGAGATCGGGGTGGGGCGCGATTGGCTCGGGATTTTCGAGGGAGCGGCTCACGGGCAGTGGGACCGGATCGATCCGCCGCGTATTCGGATCTGGACGCGCAACGTCTGGCACTTTGCGAGTGGGCGGGAGGATCGCTTCGTCGAGGAAGTCCGGCTGACGCTGCTGCACGAGATCGCGCATTATCTCGGGATGGACGAGGGCGAGGTCGCGGCGCGCGGGTTGGGGTGAGGGGTTCAGTGTTCAGTGTTCAGTGGTGAAAGGGTGATTGGTTGGGGAGTCGGTGGCGGGGTGCCGAGGTCCGGTGACCTCGGTTAGAGGGCGGCGAGGATGCGGTCCATTTCTTCGCGGGTGTTCCAGAAGTGCGGGCTGAAACGGAGCCAGGCGTCGCCGTTGCGGGCGTTGCGGAGGGAAGCGGTGATGCCCGCTTCCTCGAGTGCCTTGAACTGGTCGGCGGGATCTTTCTTTGGGTGGCGGGCGGTGACGATGCCGCAGCGGAGGGATTCTTCGTTGCCGGGTGAGAGAAATTCGTAGCCTCGCTCGGCGAGTTGGCCGTGCAGGTGATCGCGGACCGCGAGGATGCGATCGGAAACGGTGTCCGGCCCGACCTCTTCGAAGAGGCGGAGGGCGGCGGCCATCCCATACATGCCGGTGACGTTGAGGACGCCGGGTTCGTAGCGCTGGGCGGTTTCGGGAAAGGTAATCTCGTCCTGCGTGATGAAGTTCGGGCTGGTGACGTTCCAGGCGCCGAGGAGGGTGGGGCGGCAGGTGGTGAAATGTTCTTTCGCGACGTAAACGATGCCGATGGCGAGGGGGCCGAGCATCCACTTATGAGCGTCGGCGCTGAGGAAATCGACGTGATCGACGCGCGTGGGAAAGGCTCCGAGGGTCTGAATGGCGTCGAGCGAGAAAAGGGCGCCGCGGTCGTGGGCGAGCTGTCCGATGGCGTCGATGTCGATGCGCCAGCCGGTGAGGAAGTGGCAGGACGCCAACGCGACCAGGCGCGTGCGGTCGGACAGGACGGCGGCGACGTTATCGGGGGTGATGCGGCCCAGGGCGTCGGGTTCGACGAAGCGAACGCGGACGCCAAGGCGCGCGAGGTTGGTCCACGGGTAAACGTTGGCGGGGTAATCGTCGCGGTAGCAGACGAGCTCGTCGCCGGGTTGCCAGTCGAGTCCGTTGGCGAAGAGGCTGAGGCCGAGGGAGGTGGGCCCGAGGAGCGCGATTTCGTCGGCGTGAGCTCCGATCGAACGCGCGCAGAGGGCTCGGGTGCTGGCGATGTCGCGGAGGACTTCGCCGAACTCCTGGTGATTTTCACAACTGCGGTCGATGTGCTGGCGCATGGCGTCGGCGACGCAGCGGGGGAGCGCGGTGACGCCGGCGTGGCCGACGAAAACGCGGTGGCGGGCAACGGGAAATTCGGAAAGGCGTTCGGCTTCGGTCATTTGTTTTTGTCGGCCTCTTTGATGAGAGCCCAGAATTCGTTGTGTTCCCCGAGTGCGGCGTCTTCTTCGGCCATGGGGAGATTGGAGCGGAAGAGGAAATCTCGGATGGTGTTTTTGTGGAGGACGCGGTGGACCTCGATGCCATCGGGGTGGGGGCCGAAGTAGATCCGGTAGTCGTGAGCGCGGCAGCGGTGGAGGGTCTGGCCGTCGCGGCGGACGGCACCGAAGCGGGATTCGTCGAGGCTATCGAGATTTTCCGGAAGGACTTGAAACTCGAGGAGGAGGTCGAGTTGGAGCTCTTTTGGCAGCGCGGCCATTTCGGCGGCGCTGATCTCGTTGAAGATCACTTGGAACACGATTCGAGCGTAATGAGAAATTTTGAATGCGAAATGAGAAATGGGCGGAGTGTTCCGCGCTTGTTTGCGGGGTGGGAGATCGCCTACGTTCTCGTCGGTAATGTCTGAGCGGACCGCAGATTGGGATTATTTTCCGGACTTGTATCGGTTTGCCGTTATTTTGACGTCGGACTCGGATCGGGCCTTGGGTGTGGTGTCGGAGGCGCTCGACGCCGCTTTGAAGCGACCCCGGAGTCACGGGGACATGGATCGGCTGCGAGTATTACTGTTTAAAGACGTGCGGTCGCGGATTCTGAAGGACACCCCGGCAAGGACGGAGCGTAAGCCCTCGGCGGGGACGCTGCCGGAGGGAGCGGCGGACGTGTTTGCAGCGCGTGACGCGGAGGCGGTGCGGACGGTGTTGAGCTGGTTGGCTGAGCCGGGACGGTCGGCACTCACTTTGCTGCTGACCGACTCGATGGACGCGGACGAAATTGCGCGAACGCTGGGGCTGACGAAAGGTGAGCTGGCGGAATGGTTGCGCGCTTCGAGAGCGGAGTTGCACGCCGGGATGCAGCGGGAGGTCGTGGCGTGACGGAGAAGCAGGCCCTGCAAATCCTGCGGAGCGTCGGTCCGTGGCACGAAGAGATCAGCGGAAAGCTGGAACAGGACGCCCGGGAGTTCGCCCAGACTTCGCCAAAGTTGACGCGGGAGTTTCTGATTCAGGTCCCGTTCGACGAAGCGGCGGCGCCAGCGCTGGACTGGGATCTGCCGCCGACGGTCGACGCGAAGATTCACGAATACGTCGACAAATTTTCGCACCGCAAATACGCGAAGCGGTTCACGTTTCGGGATCCGGCGATGATGGCCGTCGCAGCGGCGTTTCTGGTGTTGGTCGCGTTGATGGGATGGATCTACCTCGCGAACGAGGGCGGATTTGCGGGGATGAACGAGGTGAAGCAGATGGTGCAAGTCGGGAATTCGGCGGGGGTGACGGAATACGACGAGATGGATGCGAGTGCGGAAACTCTCGACGATTGGTTCACGATGCAGGGGTTCGACGGCTTCCGCGTTCCGGAGGAATTTGCGGATAACCGGGTCGTCGGTGCTCGACTCTTTACCTACGAGGGGGAGCGGGTGGCCGCAGCGGCGGTGCCGATCGATGAGCGGCGGGCGTTTTTCTATTCCTTCGAGGCGCATCCATTCGGGGTGTCGATCCAGCCGGAGGGGAAGTGGTCCTTTACGACTTTCGGGGCGAAGGATGGAAACGTCCTCGCTGCCAGGCAGGTGGGTTCGAAGTGCTTCGTCGTGACGTTTGAGGGGACGAAGCCCGAGATGGAAGGCATCCTGCGCGCCAAGGGCGCGCTGAAACCGTAGGTATCACGGAAATGACTCATCCGACGCGCTTCCAACGTCGGTCGTGGTTCGCGGCTCTGACTGGCCTGTCGATTGCGACGATCGTCGCGTTGATTGCGACGGTCGGGTATTTCGGACTGTGGGTGATCGCGTTCCTACGTCCGGTGCTGATGCCGCTGGCGGTGGCGGCGATCCTGGCCTACCTGCTCGACCCGGTGGTGGGTTGGCTGATGCGGCGAGGGGTGGCGCGGTTTTGGGCGGTGGTGCTGGTGTTTTGCTTTTTTACCCTTGGTCTCACGCTGCTGAGTTTGTGGGTGATCCCCGCGATCATTCATCAGGGCGCAGAATTCGCGAAGCGGGTGCCGTTTTACACTTGGCAGGCGCAGGTTCTGGTGACCGACGCGATCGAATGGACGCGGACGCTACCGGACGTGTTGCAGGGGGCGGGAGCGGAGGACGGGGTTGACGATCCGGCGAGCATTTATCTGGCGGACGGTGTGCGGCAGGGGATTTTGTGGTTGCAGGAGCAGGTGCCGATCCTGGCGACGACGGTGGGCGATTTTCTAATCCGGGGGATTGGCGGTGCGTTTGGTGTTTTTGGGTTTTTGCTCAGTCTGATTCTCGTGCCGATCTTCCTGTTTTTCTTCCTGAAAGAGAAAGAGCGGATCGTGTCTTCGTGGAGTCAGTATCTGCCGTTGCGAGCGTCGCCTTTCAAGAGCGAGGTGGTGTCGCTGCTGAACGAGATCAACACGTATTTGATCAACTTTTTTCGCGGGCAGTTGCTGGTCAGCCTGATCGACGGGGCGTTGATCGGCGTGATTTTGCTGACGATGGGGATGCAATTTGCGGTCGTGATCGGGCTGATGGTGGGCGTGTTGGGATTGATCCCTTACGCTGGCGTGCTGATTTGCTGGATTCCGGCGGTGCTAATCGCAGCGGCGCAGTGGCAAGATTGGCAGCATCCGCTGGCCGTGACGGTGATCTTTCTGGTGGTCAACAATTTCGATGGGATGCTGATCGCGCCGAAGATCGTGGGAAATTCCGTCGGGTTGCATCCGCTGACGGTGATTGTCTCCGTGCTCGCGTGGAGCATCGTCCTGGGCGGGTTGCTCGGGGCTTTGTTGGCGGTGCCGTTGACGGCGACGCTGAAGGTCGTGCTGAAGCGTTACTTTTGGGAGCGAGCTGCGCTGCGGACGGTCGGTGGTAGCGAACCGAGTGCGGATACGTCGTGACGGCCCGGCAGGTGGTCGAGCGAGATACGTCGAATCGGTGCTCGAGGTTGGAGAAACGAGGCTATTTCAGGGCTTCGACGATGGTGGTGACGTTGTGGCGAACCATTCCGTCGTAGGTCCCGACGTCGAAGTTCCCCTTCATTTCGCCGGGCTCACCCATTGCGTCGGAGAAGAGCTCACCGCCGATCTTTGCGCCGGAGTCTTCTGAGACCCGTTTGATGGCCGCGGGGTTGACGCTCGTCTCCACGAAAATTGCTTTGATCCCCTTCGCCTTGATGTAGTCGACGAGGCTCGCCATGTCGGCAAGGGCCGCTTCCGAAACCGTCGAAACCCCCTGGAGACCGATGACTTGGAATCCGTAAGCTCGTCCGAAGTAGTTGTAGGCGTCGTGACTGGTGACCAGCACGCGATCGTCCTCGGGTAGCTTGGCGGCCTGATCGAGGCAGAACTGGTGAAGCTCCGCGAGACGCTTCTGGAGGGCCTGTCCATTAGCCTCGTAGGTCGCTTTGCCTTCGGGGTCCACTTCGCTGAGGCCCTGGACAATGGTCGGAACCGTTTCTGCCCAGAGGCTGACGTCGAACCAAAGGTGCGGATCGTAGTGTCCTTCAAACTCCGGGGGCTCGCTGAGTCGGTCGCGCGGGATGGACTCCGTCGTTGCGTAAACTTTCTTTCCGGAGCGAGCAAGTTTGGCGAACAGATCGCCCATGCGGCCCTCCAACATCAGGCCGCTGTAGAAGATCACGTCGGCTCGACTGAGGGTCGCGGCGTCGGACGAGGTGGGCTTGTAAAGGTGCGGATCGATGCCCGGACCCATGAGTTGCTTCACGTCGACGCGGTCACCGCCGACCTGCTTCACCAGATCGCCCACCATCCCGATCGTCGCGGCGGCGTTGACCTTCGCCTCGGCCGTCGCCGTCGGGATCAGGAGGGCGAACGAGACGATGACGAGAAGCAGGGCGTCCCAGGGTGAGGGGCGGAAACGGCGGGCGGCGTTTGACATTGGAGCGAAGAGTTTAGTTGGATCTAATTGTAGCAATTGCTACATAGTGGCGTCTTACCTACAGTCAGCTTGGCTAATTTGTCAAAGGAAACCCGGTTTCTCCGACGCAATACGACTGCCCGACGACCGCCTACGACCGCCCGCGTGAAAAAATCTCCTCACAGATCCGGCTCCCCTCCGACTGCCACCGCGCTCGACGCGACGGAGGCTGCGGCGATCGCTCGACACACGCGGAAGGCTCACGCTCAGGAGCGGGCCCAGGATTACGTGGAGACGATCGCGGGATTGATCAAGGAGCACGGCGAGGCGAGAGCGACAGACGTGGCGCGAGCGCTCGGCATTTCGCACGTTACGGTGATCCGGACCGTGAAGCGGCTGCAGCGGGAGGGGCTGGTGACGTCCGAGCCGTATCGATCCATCTTTTTGACGGATGCCGGTTACCGATTGGCGGCCAAGGCGCGCAGTCGGCACGAGACGGTGATCGCGTTTCTGATTGCGGTCGGGGTGCCGGCAGCGGCGGCTCGGCGAGACGCGGAGGGAATCGAGCATCACGTCAGCGCGGAGACGCTGGCGGCGTTTGAGACGTTTCTCGGGAAGCGGGGTGCCGGGCGGAAGGTGTCTCGATCGGGCTGAGCGGTTTCGGCACCTCAGGCTGGTTCGGGAAGCTGGCCGGTGGGGGGCTTGGCGCTCGAGGTTTGCCACCGGCGGACGCGGACGCTGATGAGGGTCGCCGCCCACGCGAGGATGAAAAGGGCGGCGGCGGCGACCACCATTGCTCCCGCGGCCGAGCATTGGAGCCACACCGAAAGGTGAAAGCCGATCAGCGCGCTGAGCCCGGCGTGGACAACGGTCAGGGCCAACCGGACGGGTAGGCGATCGGAGATTTGACCGGCAAACATCGGCGGGACGATGAGCATGGCGACGGCCAGGATGGCACCGACGGACTCGAACGCGGCGACGACCACGATGGCGAGGCTCCCCATGAGGGCGTAGTGCCAGAAGCCAGTCCGGATGCCGAGCGATTTGGCCAGTCCGGCGTCGAAGGACGTGATCAGAAGTTCCCGATAAAAAATGGTGATTGCGACGGCGATACCGATCAGGACGAGTCCCATGCGAAGAACCGAAGGCGGCCCGAGTTCCCAGCCATTCCAGACGACCGGTGGCTCTAGGGAAACGAACGCGATTTCACCGTAGAGGACGCAGTCTGCGTCGATGTGGATGGGTCCCTGGGTTTCGATGCTGCTCATCATCGCAACGCCGAGAGCGAAGAGGACCGTGAAGGAAATGCAGATCGCGGCGTCGGGTTTGATGCGGGACTGCCGGTGGATGAATTCGATGAGGAAGACGGTCAGAATGCCGGCGGCGAAGGCCCCGACGAACATGACCCAGGTCGCGTTCACCTTGAAGATCATGAAGGCGACGACGAGGCCGGGCAGAATGCTGTGGCTGATGGCGTCGCCGACGAGCGCCATTCGTCGAAGGACGAGATAATTGCCGACCAGCCCGCAGGCGGCGGTGACGAAGAATCCCATGAGAACAATCCAGATCGTGATGGTCGCGCTCTCCGTCCAGGGAGACACGATGACGTCGTGGAAGTCGAACGGTGGGATGAAATTTTTCATCGTCATTATTGCGGGCGGGCGACGGCGAACCCGGTGGCTCGGCCACTCGTGTCGGGCGGGCGGTGAATATCCTGAACCCCGGGGATGAGTTTTCCGTGGGGATCGCGGCGCGCGAAGTTGAGGCGTTTCTCGAGTCTGCGGACGGTCTCCTCCCCGAGCACGTGTTCGATGATTTCGGCGTCCTCGTGCACGTGGTCGGCGGCAATGTCGGCAGCGTTGGTGAGGTAGAGCTCCCAGAGCCGGTGGTTGCGCACGATCTCGCACGCTCGCTGCCAGCCGGAGGGCGTAAACGAGACCGAGTCCCCGGAGGTGGTCACCGCCCCGCTACGGCGCACGGCTCGGAGTTGTTCCTCGGTCGTTTCCAAGGTTTCGCGGCGGCGTTCGGCCAGTTGTTGGATGGCGACCGTTTCGCGCGTGAAGCCGTCGTCTTCGAGGACGTGGTAGATCGCTTTGAGGGTGTTTTCACGTTGGATGCGGGCTGACCGCGAACGCTGGCGCCACCAGCGCGAGAGGATGCCGTGTCGGGGGCCGAGGAAGAGAGCCAGGGTGAAGACGGCGCCTGCGGCCAGCACCATGAACGGGCCGGTCGGCAAGTTCCGCCCGACGAAGGAGAGGAAGGCGCCGGTCGTTCCCGAGCAGAGCCCGAAGAACGCCGCGAGGAGCAGCATGGTGCCCAGTCTGTCGGTGAGGAGGTAGGCGGTGGCGGCGGGGATGACGAGCATCGCGGAAACGAGCACGACCCCGACGGCTTGGAGCGAGGCAACGATCGCGAACGCCAGCAACAGCATGAGGCTGTAGTGAAAGAACTGCACGGGGATGCCGACCGAGCGGGCAAATCCGGCGTCGAAGCTGGTTAGCCGATATTCCTTGAAGAACAAAATGATCGAGCCGACGGCGAGGAGCGACACGCCGGCCAGCAGCAGGACGTCGCCCGTCCCGAGTGCGGCGGCCTGACCGAACATGAATTTGTCCAATCCGCTTTTGTTCCCACCGGGCAGGTTTTGAATCATCGTGAAGAGGCAGATTCCAACTCCGAAGAACGAGGCCAGGACGAAGCCCAAAGCCGCGTCCTCCTTGTGCCGAGTGGTGTTGCGGATCAATTGAACGGTGCCCGCGCCCAGCAAACCGGCCGCGGTGGCCCCAACGAAGATCGCGACCGGATCCTTGCTCATGTTCCAAAGAAATCCGAGAGCCACGCCGGGCAGGACAGCGTGCGAGAGAGCGTCGCCCATGAGGGCGAGCTTACGGACGACGAGAAACGCGCCCATCAGTCCGCAGCAGATTCCGAGGAGCATCGAGCCGATCAACGCGTTGCGCAGCGAGGCGTCCTGGAAGGTGAAAAAGCGGATTGCCCGATCGGTCACGGACGTCTCGGTGATGTCACTGATCCGGGCGCCGTGGGCGACTTCGGGAACGAGGAGCAGAAGGGCTCCGAGGGTGAACAGGGTGAGCGTTCGGCTCATGGCTGAGCACCAAGCGTCTGGGCGACGTCCGAGAGAATGGTCAGTCGCCCGCCGTAGGTCGTTTGCAGTATTTCCGGCGTGAAGATTTCCTCGGTCGGGCCGTAAGCGACCAAACGCATGTTCAGGAGGATGAGCTGATCGAAGTATTCCTTGGCGGTCGCGAGGTCGTGGTGGACGACGAGGAGTGTTTTACCGCGACTTTTGAGCTCGGTGAGAATCTCGATGATCGCTGATTCGGTGGCAGCGTCGACACCGACGAACGGCTCGTCCATGAGGTAGAGGTCACTTTCCTGGGCGAGTGCGCGAGCGAGGAAAACGCGTTGCTGTTGACCGCCGGAGAGGTTGCCGATCTGCCGGTTGGCAAACGGAAGCATTTTGACCTTCTCGAGAGACTCGCGAGCGATCTCGCGGTCGCGCTTCGTGGGCCGTTGGGCAAGTCGGAGGTGGCCGTATCGCCCCATGAGGACGACGTCCATGACGTTGACCGGAAAATCCCAATCGACGGACTCGCGCTGGGGGACGTAGCCAACCCGGTGGCAATTCTTCGAGTAGGATTGGCCGAAGATTTTCACCCACCCACTGGCCAACGGCAGGAGGCCCATGACGGATTTGATGAAGGTGGACTTCCCGGCACCGTTCGGTCCGATGATGCCGACGAGGCTGCCCTTGGGAACGCGGAGATCGATTCCGTAGAGGACGGGTTTCTTGTGGTAAGCCACGGTGAGGTCATGGACCTCCAGCGGCACGGCGGCATCGGGCGAATTCATTGGCGTTTTCCAAATGTAGCATTGGCTACATCGGAGTTGAAAATTATGGGTTGGCTTCGAGGCATGTCAACGGGCAACTGGGCATGGAGCGTGAAATGTGTGGTTCGAGACCGGGCGTTTCAGGTGAAAACTCCCGAGTGGACGAAACCGACGAGCGGCGCGACCCCGGGGGTCGGTGTTCGCAGAAGAATAAGAAATTCGCACGGTCGGGTGGGAACCGGGAATTTTCCGGGCGTTGAGAAATTTTGGAGGCGCATTTTGCCGAGATCCTGGCTACTGCCTGACGGGTATCTGCACGTCGCGGCGATGAGTGCCGTTCGTGGGTGCGAACGGTGGAAATGCAAATTGGAATCGACAGTTTTGCGGCGCTGACTCCCGAGGACCGGGCGGATCGCAGGTGCTCGGCGGTGGAGCGGATGGCGAATCTTCAGGAGGAGATCGAAGTCGCCGACGAGGCTGGGTTGGACGTATTCGGAGTCGGCGAGCACCACCGGGCGGAGTTTCTCGATTCATCGCCGGTCGTCATTCTGGCGGCGGCGGCGGCACGGACGAAAAAAATCCGACTGACGAGCGCGGTGACCGTGCTGAGCGCACACGATCCGGTGCGGGTATTTCAGGAGTTTGCGACGCTCGACCTTTTGTCGGCTGGCCGGGCTGAAATGGTGGTGGGCCGAGGGTCTTTCTCGGAGGCTTATCCTTTGTTCGGCCTCGATTTTGCGGATTACGATTCTCTTTTCACGGAGAAGCTCGAGTTGCTGCTGAAACTTCGATCTTCGGATGAGGTGACGTGGTCGGGGAGGTTTCGACCAGCCCTGAGCGGCCAGGGCGTTTTCCCGCGGCCGGTGCAGGATCCGCTGCCGGTCTGGGTCGGAGTGGGTGGCACGCCGGCGTCGTTCGTGCGGGCTGGGGTGCTCGGGTTGCCGCTGATGGTTGCCATTATCGGCGGCGAACCGGCTCGCTTCCGACCGTTGATCGATCTTTACCGCGAAGCGGGGGCGAAGGCAGGGTTTCCGCCGGAGCGGCTATCGGTTGGCGTGCACTTTTTGGGTTACGTCGCTGGGGACGACGAAGAGGCTGGCCGCGACTTTTTCCCGGGTTGGGCCCGGACGTTCACTCAGATCGGAAGGGAGCGGGGGTGGGGTCCGACGACCTGGGATGGATTCGAGGCGGGGCGCAGCCAGCGAGGGGCTTTGCTGGTCGGAAGCGCGGAAACGGTGGTCGGGAAGCTGCGTGAATTCGATCGAGCGCTCGGCGGATTGGCGCGGGTAACTTTTCAGATGAGCGTAGCGGAATTGCCCCACTCGCAAATGCTGTCGGCGATCCGGCGGCTTGGTGACGAAGTGGCACCGGAGTTCCGACGGTGAGGCGACCGGTGGTCGATTTTACCGGAAGCACTCGGAGGATCGCTTCCGATTGTCTGACGTGGCCCGCCGGTGGACGGTGAAGCGGTGATCGCTCGTGGGCGCCAAGGCAGCGGAACCGGAGACTCTTCGCCGCTCGGTAAATATTCCTTGCGGCGCGAGAGTTTCCAGATATCTTCTCCAATCCAATCGCGGGATGGAGCAGTCTGGTAGCTCGTCAGGCTCATAACCTGAAGGTCGTAGGTTCAAATCCTACTCCCGCAACCAATTTCAAGGCCCCGCTCGGAAGAGCGGGGCTTTTTGTTTCCAGCTTCTGGTGTCTTCGGCCTTGCGCGGGGACATCGGGACCCGACGAAAAACGCCGCCCCGGGGATGCCGGGGCGGCGTTTTTGCTGCTGAGCGGCTGCTCAGTCGTCTGACGGGGATTACTTCCCGCGGGTGATCACGATCCGTTTGACCTTCGAGCGATTACCGGCGGAGTCGAATGCCACGATGCGGACCGGGTTGCGGCCAGGCCGGAGGTCGAGGCGGAAGCGCCAGTTGCGGGTGCCATTTGCTGGCCGGAAGCGACTTCCCTTCTCGCGGACGAGAACCTGGGTGACGCCGGTGTCGTCGATGGCTTTGCCGCGCAGGAGGAAGCGCGAGCGCTTTCGCCCGACGTCCTTGTTTCGGCTGATCTTCTTGGTGACGACCCGTGGTCGGGTCGTGTCGGGAACGACGACTGCCGGCGGCGCGGGATCCGGGAGGACCGCCACTGAGAAACCTCTCTCCGGGGTGAACCCAGCGGGGAACACGCCGATCGGGGTGCTGAAGCGGCCAGTTTGGAGGTCGACGGTCACGAGTGAATACAGGCCAGTGCCTCCGAGATCGACGGTCGCATAACCGACGTTGAAACCGGAGAACGAGAGGATGTCGAATCCGGTATTCGAGTCGGCGTCGGAGTTGAACGGTCCGACGACCTCGCTCGTTCCAGCGTTCGCGGCAGGAGACGTGAAGAGCTGGTCGTTCGCCGGGTCGAGGTAGAACAGGCGAGTCGGAGTGGTGGCAGCCCCCATGCGAGCGGTGTCGCTGTTGGTGTAACCCGCGGCGGTGATGCCGACGGGAATCGTGCCGTCGACGTTTGTCAGCGCGCCGGTGTTCGTGTTGAACCGAAGATTCAATCCCTGGTCGTCGACGAGGCGGACGCGGATGCTGCCGTCTTGTTGCAGGGTGGTGGGATTGAAGTCGAAGCCGAAGTTCGAGGTGTTCGCGAAGCTGTAGGCTTCGGGCGGCATCTCAGGGCTGAGGCCGACGTTGTTGAACGGGGCACCAACGGTCGTGACGGCTCCCGTGCCGATGTTGACGAGGCTGATCTGGGAAGTCGTCGGGCCAACGGCGATGGAGTAAAGGCTGAACGTGCCAGGCCGGAAGTCGAGGCCCTTCACGGTAGCGCCTGCCGAAGCGGCACCGATCGGAGTGACGGAGCCGGGCGCGCCAAGTGGGAAGGAGAACAGTTGTCCGTCGGCATTGTAGGCGTAGCCCGTCGCCGTGGTCGGCGGAGTGAGTTCTTCCGCTTCGAGGATCGCGAAGCCGTTCACGGGTTCGAAACCGGCGGGGAAGGTGCCGAAAGGAGCTGATGCCGGCGAAGCCGACGCACCGATGTTTGGAATGGTGCGGAGCTGGAACGTGGCTCCGTTGTCTTCGGAGACGACGATGTAGGCGAAGTTTGATCCGCCACCCGCCGTGACGTTGCCGACGGGGGAATAGATTTCCATCCCGGCGACGACGTCGATGTCGATGTCGAGGGAGCCTGCATTCGTTAGGGTGCCGTCGTTCGGACTTGGGGAAATCGCGAGGATGTCGTTGTCGGCGTCCAGGTAGTAAAGAGCGGTTCCCGCGACGGCGGTTCCCATACGTTCTTCATCTGAATTGGTGTATGAAGCGGCTGCGAACTCGTCGGAGGCTGTCGTTCCGTCGGTGTAATTCAACGAGCCGTCGACGATGGCGACGGTGCCGGTCGAGGAATTAAACCGGAAGTTGTTCCCGTCGGAATCCACGAGGCGGAAACGGCTGCTGCCGTCGTTCTGCAAGGTGACCGGGTTGAAATTGAACCCGTAACCTGCCGCGTTCGGGTTGATTGCGTAGGCGTCCGCATTGTCGGCGGTGCCGGTATTCGGGATGGCTGGTCCGACCGGGGTGCGGACACCCGTCGTGGGGCTGACCGTAAAGATCTGGGTCGTCGTCGCCGTGATATCGACGGCGTAAATCGTCGAAGTGCCGGGTCGGACGTCGATGCCCTTCGTGTTGGCGCCGGCGGTTGCCGGACCCACTGGAACGACGGAGGACGGATTGGTGAGGTCAAACTGGTAGAGTTGACCGGTTGCGTTGTAGGCGTAGCCGTAGGGACGGGCGTCGGCCGACTTGCTGAGGGCCAGGGCCAGTCCGGCGGTGGCGAGTATCGTTAGATGCGATCGAAGTTTCATGAATACTTGGTAGTCAGGGGTTTGCGCGGCTGGGCATTCAGCCGTTGGTCGCGTGAGATTCGCGGTCCTGGGAGAGGTAGATCACTTTATTTTTGGATTTAAATTTTTTTGTTCGATCCGGTGACTGGATGCTTCGGGGAGGTCCTGCTATTCACGGACGCGTGATAGCGGGTATTGATCTAGGAACGACGAATTCGTTGGTGGGCGTGATGGACGCGGGGTTTCCCGTTTTATTGGCAGACGGTGAGGGTAAACGTCTGACGCCTTCGGCGGTGTATTACGCGGAAGACGAGTCCACGATCGTCGGCCGCGAAGCGCTGCGGATGCGGGGAGCGGCGACGGAGCGGGTCGTGACCTCGGCCAAACGGTTGATTGGCTCGCGGGGCGGAGATACCGAATGGGCGGGGCTTGGATATGAGGTGGTCGCTGGTGAGGGCGGCGCGGCGAGGGTCCGGATGGGCGAACGTCTGGTCAGCCCGGAAGCGGTCTCGGCGAAGGTGTTGCGTGAGCTCAAAGAAATAGCGAGAGAGGCGATGGGGGAGGACGTGAATCGAGCTGTCATCACGGTGCCAGCGTATTTTAACGACGCCCAGCGGGCGGCGACGAAACGGGCGGGGGAGCTGGCGGGATGGGCGGTCGAGCGGATTCTCAGTGAACCGACTGCAGCCGCCTTGGCCTACGGGTTGGACAAGCTGGGGGAGCGTTCGAAGGTTGCCGTCTATGATCTGGGCGGCGGGACGTTCGACGTTTCCGTGTTGGAATTAGCGGACGGAGTCTTTCAGGTGCTATCGACCGACGGGGATACCCGGCTCGGTGGGGACGACCTCGATGGGGCGATCGTGAATTGGATCGAGCGGGAGTTGGAGATCGAAGCGAGTGAACCGGGAATGCGGGCGAGGCTGCTCGAAGCGGCGGAGGGAGCGAAGCGGGAACTGTCGGAGGCGGAGTCGACCGTGATCCGGCTTCCCTTCGTGGGTGATGGGGGCGGAGCTGAGTTGGAACTCACGCGTGAGCGACTTGAGCGGATGGCACGACCGATCTTCGAGCGAACGTTCTCGCACTGCCGAAAGGCGCTGGCGGACGCCGAAATGGAGGCGTCCGATCTGGATGAGGTGATTCTCGTGGGGGGCTCGACTCGGATGCCTTTGGTGAGAGAGATGGTTCGGGATTTTTTTGGCAAGGAGGCCAATCTCAGCCAGAATCCAGACGAAGCGGTGGCATTGGGAGCTGTGATTCAGGCCGGGATTTTGGAGGGGAGTGTGGCTCGCGTGACGCTGCTCGACGTCACGCCGCTGTCGCTGGGAATCGAGACGTTCGGTGGATTGATGAACGTGATTATCCCGCGGAACACGACGATCCCGGTCAAGCGCGGAGAAATGTTTACGAACGCGGTGGCGGATCAGCGCGAGATGCGGATCACGGTGCTTCAGGGTGAACGCGAAATGGCGCGCGATAACTGGCGGCTGGGCGACTTCGAGATCGACTTCACTCCGGCCGCGCGCGGGGTGGCGAGGGTGGGGCTACAATTTGAAATCGACGCGGACGGGATCTTGCACGTTCTCGCGCGGGACGTCGCGACCGGGCGGGATCGAGTCGTTGAAATCCGCAGCGCGGTGGACGTGGCCGATGAAGCGGTGGGCGCAATGATCGGGGACTCCGTCGAGCACGCGTTCGAGGATATGAACGAGCGGATCTTCACGGAGACCAAACTGAAGGCGGAGGAAATGCTGCCCGCCGTGGAGGTGGCGTTGGAGCGGATGGGAGACGACATTCCAGCCGACGAGCGGGAGCGAATCGTGGCGTTGGTTTCCGAAGTGCGTGCGACGATCGCGAAGCGTCACGCGGCGAAGTTGAAACGACTATTGGGAGATTTGGACGACGCTACGCAGACCCTCGCGACACTTTTAATCGAAGCCGCGATGGGCGGCGGGGGTGAGGGTTAGCTTGCAGCGACGGGCGGTGGGTTGATTCCGATCAGGCTGCAGCCGGCGTCCGTCAGTCGCGTCCGGTCGTCGGGTGACAGGATCTCGGCGGCGGGGAAGGCTGCAACGGTGGCGTCGAGGTCGAGGGGTGCAAGTGCGTTGGCAATCTGTTCGGCGGGAAGCGAGCTGAGACCGACGACGTCGGCTTCGGCCGAGAGTAGCCTGGCGAAATGGTCTTCGAGGTCGGCCGTCGTGGCGAGGGTGGCGATGACGGGGCAGTGATGGAGTTCGTGCTTGATCTCGATGGCGGTGATCAATTCCTGGACGTCGGTAAATCCTTCCAGGCAGACGAGCTGCGCGCGGCCGTCGAGGAGCGCGCCGATTTGTTGGCGGAACAGGTCGGCGCGGTCGTTCGGTGGGACGCCCGACGGGAGGGGGCCGACTCGGGCGGCAACGAAAACGTTGGTGCCGGCGATCGCCTGCCGCGCAATCTGCGAGGCGCTCCAGTTGATCTCGCTGACGTGACGACCGAGATCGTTCGCGGCCAGAAACGCGGCGTTGGCACGAAATGAATTCGTCCGGATGACGGCGGCCCCGCCTTCGATGCTGAGTTGATGCGCTTCCCGGACGCGATCCGGATCGAGGAGGCAGAGGTGCTCGGCGGGTCCATGGTGCGACAGGGATTCGCCAATCCCGCTGTCGGCCACGAGGACTTCGGTGGTGAGGTGATCCAGAAAATCAGCCATTCGATGGTCGGTGGTTCGCTATTCCGGGGGTGCGTCGGCGGGCCGGGCGGACGGGGCGGGCGGCCAGCTTTCGCCATTTCGCTGGAGATCTTCGGCGGTAGCCGTTGGTCGCGTCGCGATGCCACCAACGAATCCGAGAAGCAGAATGGCGGCGGCGGCGGCGATAAGATACGTTGGGACTTTGTCGGTGTCGTGTCGTTCGCGTTTATCGCTCATCGGTCTCGTGCTCACGTTGGGAGTTGCAGTGCGGCGATCGCTTCCATCACTCGGTCGCTGAGAGCTTGATACGTCTCGCGGGAAGCGGGTTTGAGTTCGTTCGGTGCGAAGTGAATCGGTTCGCCGATGACCACGGTAATGGGATGGAGTCGGATCGAGCGAGTGTTTTTGGGGAAGGCTTCGTGGGAGCCGAAGATGCGCATGGGCAGAACCGGCGCGCCCGTTTTAGCGATCACGAAGCCGATGCCCGGTCGGGCTGGCTGGAGGTTCCCGTCGGGGGACCGCGTGCCTTCCGGGAAGAGCACGACGCCGTTGCCCTCGCGGATGATGCGAATGACGCCCTTGAGCGCAGACATGTCGTTCCCGTCGCGATCGACTGGAATGACGTTCATCGCGGGAAAGAGCGGTCCGAAGAACGGCCATTTCAAAAGGGATTTACGGGCGAGATAGTAAACGCCGCGCCGACAGCAGATGCCGGCCAGGGGAGGGTCGAAGTAGCTTTGGTGATTAACCGCGAGGATCAGCCCGCCTTCTTCAGGGATCCGCTCTGGGTGGACGACCTGATACGAAAAGAAGATCCGGGCGAGCCATTTCGCCAGCGTGTAAAAGATGTTGTAAACGATCGTCATGGGCCCGGATCTGCGAAGGCGGAGCCCTGAGGGCTGAGCCCCATGGCGACGAGGTGCCGACTCACTTCCTCGATGACGCCAGCGAGGTCGAGGCAGGACGTGTCGACGACGATGGCGTCGGGTGCCACGACGAGTGGCGCGGTGCGGCGGGACGAATCGAGATGGTCGCGGGAGGCGACTTCATCGTGCTGACCTTCGGCGGCGCGGCGGCGTTGCCGGATGTCGGCGGGCGCATCGAGGTAAAATTTGTAGGGCGTGTCCGGGAAAACCACCGATCCGATGTCGCGGCCCTCGATGATGACATTGTGACGGGAAGCCAGCACCCGGAAGGCTTCGACGAGGCGATCGCGGACGGCCTCGACGGCGGATACCGCCGAGACGGCGCGGTTCACGGATTCGTCGCGGAGTTGATCGATGGGCCGGAAGCCGTCGATGTCGATGGTCGAGCGGCCATCTTCGAATCCGGTCTCGATCCGCGCCTCTTTGGCGGCGGTAGCCACAGCTTCGGAATCAGCGGGATCGATCCCACGATTGAGAACGTGCCAGGTGAAGGCGCGATACATGGCGCCGCTGTTGATGTAGGAGAAGCCAAAGGCGGCGGCGAGACCGCGAGCGACGCTGCTTTTGCCGGACGCGGCGGGGCCGTCGATGGCGATGACGACCGGTCGGCTCATGCCGTGGACTCGGAGGGGGAGGGGGCAGCGACGAGTTTCCGGCGACGGCCTTTACCGGTGCGGATCATTTCCAGGGTCTCGGCAAATCCCGGATACGAAGTCTGAACGCACTCGACGCCGTCGATGATCGTCTCGCCCTGGGCGAAAAGTCCGGCGATGGCGAAGGCCATGGCGATCCGATGATCGCCGAAGGATTCGAGGCGGGCCCCTCGTAGTTCGGCGCCACCGGTGATGCGCATGCCGTCGTCGCGTTCTTCGACTTCGACCCCCATCGCGCGAAGGTTTGTCGCGACGGCGGCGATCCGGTCGGTTTCCTTCACGCGGAGTTCGCCCGCGTCTCGGATCTCGGTCTCCCCTTCCGCGAGAGCGGCTGCGACGGCGATGATGGGGATTTCGTCGATGACATTGGGGATTTCGCTGCCTTCGATGACGGTGCCGCGAAGCTGCCCGCCTTTGACGTCGATGGTGCCGCGGAGTTCGCCTTGGTCCATGACTTCGACGACCTCGCGAACGTGGGCTCCCATTCGCACGAGCACGTCGAGAATGCCGGTGCGAGTCGGGTTGAGTCCCACTTCTTCGATGAGAAGACGGGAACCCGGCTGGGCCGCGCCAGCTACGAGCCAGAACGCGGCGCTCGAAATGTCGCCCGGGACAACGAAGTCGCGGGATTCCGGGGTTTGGCCGCCGTAGATTGTGAGGGTGTTGTCCTTCCGGATCGTGCGGACGAGAAAATACTCGAGCATCCGCTCGGTGTGGTCGCGGGAGCGTGCGGGCTCGACCACGGTGGTTCGGCCCTTGGCGTAAAGACCTGCGAGGAGGATTGCGCTCTTAACCTGGGCGCTGGCGACGGGCATTTCGTAGGTGGTGCCGGTGAGTTCGCCGCCTTGGATCTCGAGCGGCAGGGTGTCGCGCTCGCCGGTCGCCGTGAGGGTGGCGCCGAGCTGGGTGAGAGGTTCGATGATGCGCCGCATCGGGCGTTTGCTGAGCGATTCGTCGCCGACGAGGCGGGTTGTGAATGGCTGGCCTGCCAGGATGCCGGCGAGGAGGCGGACGGAGGTGCCGGAATTTCCGCAGTCGAGGTCGCCGGTTGGCTCTTTAAATTGACCGCGGCAGCCGTGGACGACGACCGTGCCGGGCTCGGGGTGATCAATGGTGACGCCGAGTTGGCGCATGGCTTCCATGGTGGCGAGACAATCTTCGCCTTCGAGGAAGTTGGTGATCTTGCAGGAGCCATTGGCTAATGCACCGATCATGATCGAGCGGTGAGAGATGCTTTTGTCGCCGGGCACGGTCATCTCCGCGACGATGGTGGGGGCTTGACTAACCTTGAACTGCATGGGTCGACGGGGTGGGGACCGCCCGGCGGGCATCGGCGGCGCTTTGGAGAAATTGGCGGAGCGATTCGTCGTCGCCGTTGGTGAGCATGTCCTGCACGTTTTGCAGGATTTCCCGCAATTCCGCAACCGAACTCGCAACGGCCGATCGATTTGCGGCAAGGATACCGGTCCAAAGGTCGGGGTTCCCCTGGGAGATCCGGGTGGAATCGCGAAACCCCGAGCCGGCCAGTGAGGTCAGATCGAGTCCGCGCGAAGTCGCGGCGGCAACGAGGGCGGAGGCGACGAGATGCGGGAGATGACTCGTGCGAGCCAAAGCCGCGTCGTGGTCTTCGGGAGAGAGCTCCATCGTGCGACATCCGACGGACTGCCAGAATGCCGTTGCGACGGTGAGCGCTCGAGGATCGGAGCTTCGAGTGGGAGTGATGACGCAGGTGGCGGAGTCAAAGAGATCGGCCCGGGCGGCGGGGAGGCCGGACTGTTCGGACCCGGCGATCGGGTGGGCTCCGATGAATCGGGGTCCAAGCACCGATTCGAGATCGGAAACGACCGAGGTTTTGACGCTACCGGCGTCGGTGACGACGGCTTCGGGCGGGGCGTGGGCGACGAGGCCTTCGGCGAGCCCCCTCATGCATTCGACGGGAACGCAGAGAACAATTAATTCGGTATTCCGAACGACGTCCGAAAGATCGGTCGAGACGATGTCAGCAAATCCGCGTCGTTCGACGTCCTCGCAGGAGACGGAACTTCGCGCCCACGTGCGGATGTTGGCAGTCGGGTTTCGCTCCCGCAGAGCGAGCCCAAGGGAGCCGCCGATCAGGCCCGGTCCGAGGATGGAGATCGATCTCGACCTCTGGGGGTCGGACGCGATCAGGGAACGAGAAAGATCTTCCCGGAGTAGGGATCCTTGACCTCGGTTCTAGGCGGGAAGCCGCGAACGTCAACGTAGCCGGCGTAGGGAGCGTGCGGGCTGGTGACGAACCCCGCCTTACCTGGAACGGGAGTGCCGTAGAGAAGGCTCGATTCGGTGGTGGTCGTCGTCGTTGTCGCCGTCTCCTGCATTCCGGTGGAAGTCGGCTGCGGAGTCGTGTCGTCGACGACGATCTGCTGGGAGGTCGTCGTGCTTGGCTGCGGGTCGGGTGCCGACACGGAGGCGGATGAGCTCGAGGTCGTCGAAGTGGTGGTCGACGAGGTCGATGACGGTGCCGGGGCTGGTGGTGGGGTCGTGTCGACGAAGTCCGTGGCGGTGTCATCGCCGGGAACGTATCCGTAGCTATTGCTGCCGGTATTCGCGGCGGACGAGTTCGAGATGCGCGGCCGGGATTCTTCTTCGCAAGCGGCGAAGAGAAACAGAACGACCGAGGCTGGGATGATCAGCGGAGAGATTTTCATAGACCTGTTGAAGATGGCGTCCAGCATTGACGATTAGCGCGAGACTTCAATTCAAATTTATTCACGTGGGGGTCGGGCATCGTCATCGTCAGGGAACGAGGAACGCCTTGCCGGAGTAGGGGTCCTTGACTTCACTGCCGGGTGGAAAGCCGCGGACGTCGACGAGTCCGGCGCTCGAGTGTGGACTCTTGACGAAACCGGGCTTGCCGGGAGCTGGGGTGCCGTAGGGTAATTGGCCGGGTGCTTGGTTGATTCTCTGCGTCGGCGTGGGCGTCGAGATCGCTTCGAATGTGGAGATCGAACTGGTCGAGGCGGAAGGCGTCGGCTGCGGACGTGAATTCGGGGTCGGCTGCGGGGTGGGCGTCGGCGGGGGAGTCGGTCGAGGGGTCGGATTCGGATTCGGATCAGATATTGGTGCCGGTGGGAGTTGGTAAGAGGTCGTCGGCGTGTCTGCTGGCGTGGTCGGCGAAGACGCTGGAGTTGTGGGCTGGCTCTGGCCGGAGGGCCGGAAGGGAATGTTATCGAGTGAATACCAGCGGCGTGGAGTCGGAGTGGGTTCCACGACGGGCCCGGTGCGCAGCGGTGGTGTCGGGCTGGCGATCGGCGGCGGACTCGACGCGGGGCCGGAGACGGTGACTTCCCCGGCGGTCAGCGGGGGATAGTAGGGCTCGGGGCGCTCCTGTTCGGTTACGCAACCCGCCAGGGTGATGGCGAGCGTTCCGAAGAAAATGGATTGGCGCAAAGTGTAACCGTCGGATTAAGGGACGAGGAAAGTCTGACCGGAATACGGATCCTTGACCTCGCTCGCGGGAGGAAATCCGCGAACGTCGACGTATCCTGAGTTGCGAGAGTGTGGGCTGATGACGAATCCCGGCTTGCCTGGAACGGGAATGCCGTAGGGCAGCGATCCGACGCTTGTGTCGGGCTCCGGCGTGGGTGTCGGGGTGGGCTCTTCGTCGGCAGCGTCTTCGTCATCCGTGACGGTGGGAGTCGGCTCCGGCTCGGTATCGATCTCGAGCTGTTGAGGAGTCGCTTCCGTCTCCTCGGAACCCTCGTCGGGGTCCCCGGTCGAGGGAGCCGGAGTGGGCTCCGGCAGCTCGGGCGTGCCGTCAGTTTCACAACCGACGAACAGAATGGACGCGGCGATGGTAGTCAGGGCGCAGGCTCGGAGCTTCATTACCCGCACGAGAAAGCATTGCTGCGGGGCTGGATCAAACCTTTTCGGTCCATTCGGTGGAATTCGTTGGCTCGGGCCGCTTTTTATAAAAACGAAGTGCCTCGATCGGGCGACCGAAGTCCTTGAGGGGGTAAACGCCGCGGGAGCCGCCGCCGCCGGGGTCGCGGATGAGGTAATCGAAGCCGCGCTTTCCGACGATCACGACGAAATGGGTGACGCCACTCGGGTAGCGAACGCGGACGATAACGGGGTTGCCGTCGAGCAGATTGCGGTCGATCAGGGCGAAAGACGGATCGTCTTCGTAGAGGTGCTCGGCGAGACCAGGAGGGTAGGCGGCGGCAGCCTCCCAGTATAGCCACCCTTGCGGTGTGTAGCCGTCGACGGATTGCACGAAAGCATTCAGTCGACCGGGATCGAGGTCGGCACCGTAGCTGGCGAGCACCATCGAGGCGGAGGCGACAGCGCAGCCTTCGGCGCCGAGCGTGGAGTCGGTCGGCCCCAGCGGATCGCGGCCCCAGCGGTGATCGTTCTGGAAAAACTGGGGGACGTCGATGATTCGTTCTCCCGGGAAGTAGAGGCCGCCGCTCGCCGGAAGGGGCGTGTGAACTGCAAACCAATCCCGCACCCACCACCCGCCGGCCAGGATGATCGCTAGGAGGGCGAGAGCGGCGAGAACCCGAAATATCCGACTTGCGATCACCCGGGAAAGGTATTGCTTGAACGCGTGCGCTCAATGACTTTCCTCCCAATTTTTGCGTGGGTCGTCTCGACGTTTCTACCGACGTCTTGGGGGGCGGATTGGAACGCTGAGATCCTGAAGGTGATCCAGACGATGCCGGAAGGCGGGGGGTATTCGGTCGCGGAGGAGACGGAGGCTCGATTCTGGACGTCGGTGCGGGTGGCTGGGGATCGACTCGAGGTCGATCCGCGCCGAGCGACACCAAGTTATTGCTCGATTGCGACTTACTTGGTGCTCCTGGACGTGATGTCCCGAGCGCAGAGGGACGGATCGTTGAAGCTCTCCGAGGCTGCGCTGGCTGAGCTGGCTCCCGGGGATCAGGACGACGGAGAGGGGGTCTGGGGACGGTGGAACGCGAATGGTCCGGGAGCCGCGAGACTCATTGATCTGGTCGGGGCGGGTCGGAGTTTCACCGACTTGGATTCGGCCCGACCGGGCGATTTTCTGAAGATCTTGTGGCGCGACGCGGTGGGGAAGTTCGAGCGCGGCCATTTGGTCGTGTATCTCGGGAAGGGGAGCGTCGACGGCGAGCCTGGGGTCCGGTTTTGGTCGAGCAATCAGCCTGGAGGTTACGGAGAGAAGGTGGTGCCGAGGTCCTTGATCGCGCGGATGATCTTCACGAGGCTCGACTCGCCGGCAGCCTTCGCGGCGGTGACCGAATTGCCGGAGCGCGACGCGTATCTTTCGACGCTGCTGACCGCGGAATCGAGTTTCGCTGAGGCCTGCCGGATTGTGGGTGCCACCGAGCGGCCTTAGGGCTCGTCGCAGCGCACGTTCGTCGGGCGATCGCGACGCTGCGTGCGGGAGCGGATTCGGTGGTGCGAATCTGCTGATCGGTGGAGATCAACGTTATGCGGTCGGCGCGGATTCGCCCGGCGAGGGTGTGTCCAGAATCCCACCTGGGTCTTCGATTGATCGAGATTGCGATTGACCAGCAGACCCGGATGCCGCTACAACAGTCATTTCCTAAAATTCAACTCCCCCCTGGACATGAAAGTATTACGCGGCGTTAAGCCGAGCGTCATTGCGTTCAGCGCATTGGCAACCGGCTGGCTACTCACCGATTCCGCTCGTGCGGCAAACTACAACAACCCACTGGAATGGGGTGCCGATCCGGCGGTGGTAGATGGCCAGAACGGCTTCTACTACATGTTCGTCACCAACGGCTTCGACACCCGGAGATACCGATCCAGCGATTTGGTGAATTGGGGGAACATGACGGATGCGGCCTACGATGGCTACGATAAGCGGAAGGGTTGGGCGCCGACGCTGTGGAAGGATGGCGCGACGTGGCACATGTTTACGGTCAGTGCGCACTCGTCGACGACGAACATTGATGGCACGTTCCTTCCCGTCGGGAATGGGAAGGGTGTCGGGTTTGATCCGATGTATTTTGGTTTGGTCGGTGGCCAGCACCACCTGTACATCGGCGGGACGGCGGTGCTGAATCAGCTCAAGCTCATGGACGATCCGAACACGGAGACGGTCGGCGGGAGCACGGCGTTTTACTACTGGCCAGCGTATTTCACGAATATCTTCGAAGGCCCCTGGGTCCACGAACACAACGGCACCTACTACTTGATGACTTCGATCGAGGTTGCGAAGGGAACGGGCTATCGCTTGGCCTACGCGACGGCTGACAATCCGCGCGGACCGTGGACGGCACAAACCGACGAGCGGGACGCTGCCTTTCTCCGTCAATCGGACCACGAGCAGATCTGGGGCGTGGGCCATCACTGCATGATCGCGGACAGTAACGGCACCCAGTGGGTTTATTACCAACAGAAGGAGGATTCCGGCTCGAACTGGAATCGCAAGGTCGCCGTCGATCCGCTCTGGTTCGATGCCAGCGGGCACATTCACATGCGGCCAACCCGAGGGACGACCCGCCCGGGTCCCAACAGCTCGCCGAGCGTGATCTGGCCGACGGTGTCGGCGAGTTCCGTGATTCAGGCCGAGACCTACGCGGGCTCCGCCTATACCGTGTTGCAGAGCGGGGGAAGCGGCGAGGTCGTCGAGTTCGTGGACGCGGGAGGATTTCTGGCGTTCCGGAACGTCAATTTTGGATCGGGTATGAATGGATTTACCGCCACGCTTTCCGTGCCGGTGGGGGGAACGATGCCCGCTTCGCTACAGATCCGCTTGGATGGAATCGATGGCCCGGTTGTCGGGGCCTTGAGCTTGAGCCAGACCACTGGGTTCGTGCAGGTGACCGGCAAGCTGAATCAGACCGTGTCGGGGGTCCACGACATCGTCATCCGTGGACAGGGTGCGCTGGTGAACAACTCCCCATTCATACTCGATTCGTTCACGTTCACGGGTCAGGGCAGCGGGAGTGTGAACCTACCGCCCGTCGTCGCGAATGACACCGTCGAGACGCCGATGGATCAGGCGATTGCGGTTTCCGTTCTCAACAATGACAGCGACCCGGAAGGGCAGACTCTGACCATCACCGGCGCGGGACGGGCCGGAAACAACACCAATAACGACAGCTTCAAGGGGGGCACTCTGTCCATCTCCGGCAATGCGATCACCTACACGCCCGCGGGAAATTACTGGGGCGAGGACGTGTTCTTCTACACCGTTAGAGACAGCCTCGGGCTGCACAGCCGGGGGCGGGTGTCGGTGCACGTCACTCCACCAGCAACCGTGCGAACCTTCGAGAACGGGTTGATGGTTGTCGAAGCGGAGGATTCGTTCGAATCGCTTCAGATGGACGACAGCGTTACGTTTTCCACGCAAGCTGCCGTCGGCGGGTTCGTGGGGACCGGCTACGTGACGACCCCCGATAATGGCCTTGGCCGCATGGGCAAACCCACGCGGCGCACCTACGTGCTCGATATCCCGAAGGCAAAGGAAGGGATCTACGAACTGTGGGTCCGAGTGCTCTCGCCCTCGTCGAATTCGAACTCCGCCGCGTTCTCGTTCTCCCGACGCCCGATGGTTTACGAGACGGAAGATGCGCACCGCCACATTCCCGTGGATAAGCCGGCGTCCGGTCAGTGGACCTGGGTGAAAGACTCTCAGAGCCTTTCGCTCAGCACCGGACTTTATAAGATGAGTCTTTGGCGAGACGCCGACGGGACGCTGATCGATCGGTTCCTCCTGACGAACGATCCAAACTACAATCCGGCGAATGAGAACGGCGGGGTGGGGCCGTTGCCGAACAACCCGAGCAACCAAGCTCCGACGGCAATCGCTGGTCCCGACGTCAGCGTGACCGACACCGACGATGACGATTTTGAAACGGTGACACTCGACGGCAGTGCGTCGGACGATCCGGACGGTGCGATCGCCGACTTCACCTGGCTGGTGGGCGGTACCCCGATCGGAAGTGGGAACGTTCTGAACGCAAATTTCGCGATTGGCGTCACGACGGTGACGTTGCAGGTGACTGATAACGACGGCGCGATCGGCACGGACACGATCGACGTCTCCGTGAGTGCGCTCACTTCGGTCGGGAGCCCGGACCTCAACGTGATTTTCGAAGCGGAGCAGATTGACGCGCACAACGGGGTTGCGGCCGCGAATGGCAAGCTCGGCAACATCAACAACGGCGAGTGGGTTCGCTACGACGACTTCGACTTCGGGTCGGGAGCGGACAGTGTCGAGGTGTCTCTGTCGAGCAACACCACCGGGGGGACGGTTCAATTCCGAATTGGCAGTATCTCGAGTCCGGTCATCGGCTCGGTGACGATCGGCAATACCGGGGGGTGGAACAATTTCGTGACGGAATCCACGGGATTAAGCCCGATCCCTACCGGCATCAAAGATCTGTATCTGACGTTCACCGGCAGCACGACGGGCAGCCTCGTCGACATTGATTGGTTGAGATTCAACGCAGCGAACCCCGGTCCCGGAGCTCTCTTCAACGAGGACTTCGAGTCCGGCAGCCACGGGTTCTCGAACCTTGCGCTGTCCTCGGTCTCCGGGAATGGTGTCGGTCAGGCGACGATCCCCGCTTCCGGAAGCGTGACGATGAAGGACGAACTCGGTGCGAACGCGATCGATTTGGCTGGTGCCACGTCGCTGATCGTGGAGACAGCCGTGCAGCTTCCAAGTGCGGAAGTCGGCAATGCGGAACTACGCATGGTGGTTTCCTTTAACCTCGGCGGAGGCGGGACGTCTGACGTCAACGCCGCTTACGTGCCGGTGGACGGCGACTTCATCGGGCAGTTCGTGACTTACCAAGACACCATCACGGTGCCGAGCGGCGCGACCTCCATTGATGACGTGCGCGTGCGTTTTAACCAGAACGCTGGCGGCGCATCGGCGCAGACGGTTTACGTCGACGACATCAAGGTGATCGCCGACTGATCCGGGCGATCAACGGGCTCCTCGCGAGGCGGTAATCGCCTCCGAGGACGCGTTCCTGATTTCGGAAAGCAGGCATTCTGTCGTTAGCGATCAGATTTGCGGAGACCGTTCGAGAGAATTGGCCGGGAGCGTCCGCGGGGTTTGCGTCCGCGGAATCTGGGAAACTGCGGCTCGAAATCCGACCGGTCGCAGAAACGCTGCGATCATAGGTCCGTCGCGGAGGACCTAATTGGCGGCGGAAGTTGGTTCGGCAATCCGGTAGGTCGAATCAAACTCGAGCGTGCGCTGGCTGGTTTGGATCTGGAGGTTGATCCGCCCCTGATTCGTGGCGGGGTCGACGGGGGAGAAGCGGGCCTCGATTTTTCGATTTCCGTCTTCTGAATCTTTTGCCGAAACGCCGGTCCCAGTCAGGCTGCCTCCATCCTGGACGTAGGAGGCGAGGTTCTTCGTGAGCGGAAGAACGATCTGACCGGTTTCCGACTTTGATTCCATGAGAGGGACGGTGATCGAGTAGGTGCCGACGAGGTTGCCATCGCGGGCGGTCATCGTTCCCACGGACAAAGAAACCTTGGCGACCTGAACGCGGGTGGAGGTGTCCGCCACTTCGACCGCTGAGATGGCGTCCGGCGCGGCGTGAGCGGTCCGTCCGGCGAGAGCGCTCAGTCCGAGAGCATAAATGGCGATCAAAGGTAGTCTCAGAATCGATGAGTGCATGGCAGACAGTGGACTGCCGGCATCCGGTTAGCAATGCGGCGGAAAGGGGGGACGGGGGGACGTCAGTCTCCGAAGCGAAAGGCGCTACGTGCGAAGATAAACGTTGTCAGTCGATGGAAGTTCGGGGCGGATCTGGGAAAGGTGATAGATTCCGCCATGCGCTCGGTCATCCTTCTGCTTTCAGGGCTGATACTTTGTGGGTCGGATCTCCGCGCCGACGTGACCCGGCAGGAAGCGGTGGAGATTGCGAAATCATTTGTCTCGTTCACGTGGGTCGGTCATGAACAAAACCGGTTAGACGGGAAGGATGCGGATGGAATTCTGGTTCGCACGCCGCCGTTTGCCCTGGATTCCGAGAACCACGGCGTGCCGTATAAGTGGGGTGGGTGGGACACGCCGGATCGAGTCGAGCGGGCGCTCGCCGCAGGCAAGGCGGCTGGCGACATGTATTCGAGTGACAAGCGGCGGCTCGGCGGCGACGCGGTTTCGAGCGAAGCGACGGGCATCGACTGCTCTGGACTGATCTCGCGTTGCTGGAAGCTGCCCTATAAACACGGGACGAGCACGCTGGGGAACGTCAGCAGGAAGTTGCCTTCAACCGATGAGCTGAAGCCGGGCGACATCATGAACCGCGCCGGGGCTCATGTACTTCTGTTCGGGGAATGGCTGGATGACGAGAAAGACCGAGCGCTGTTTTATGAAGCCGAGCCTTTCACCAAAGTTCGTTCGGTCGAGCGAAGTGCGAACGCGTTGGCCGAGAGTGGTTTTGTTCCGATGCGTTTCGGTGAAATTCGGGATTAGCCAGAGCTTGAGGTGAGAGAGGTCAGCGGGTTCGTCGAACCCGTCCTACCGGGGGGAATCAGCCTGCTGGTGCTTTGCTGAACGTAAGGTCGCCGCCTTGGAGGTCGGCTTCGATGGTGTCGCCGGGGGCGAAGTTGCCGTCCAGTAAGTTGATGGCCAGGGGGTCGAGGATGGCTCGTTGGATGACTCGCTTCAATGGTCTGGCCCCGTAGGCGGGGTCGTAGCCTTCTGCGGCGAGGTGCTTTCTCGCGGCGTCGGTGAGCGTGAGGGTGAGGTCTTGTTTATCGAGGCGGTTAAGCAGGCGCTCGAGCTGGATGTCGACGATGCGGGTGATCTGGTCTTCGGCCAGCCGGTCGAAGATGATGGTTTCGTCGATGCGGTTGAGGAATTCCGGTCGGAAATGTTCGCGCAAGGCCTCGGTAACGCGGCGGTTGCGTTCGTCCTTCTCGAGGTCCTCCATGATGTATTGGCTCCCGATGTTGGAGGTCATGATGAGGACGGTGTTTTTGAAATCGACGGTGCGGCCCTGACCGTCGGTGATGCGGCCGTCGTCGAGGACCTGCAGCAGGACGTTGAAGACGTCGGTGTGGGCTTTTTCGACCTCGTCGAAGAGAATGACGCTGTAAGGTTTGCGGCGGACGGATTCGCTGAGCTGGCCGCCTTCCTCGTAACCGACGTAGCCGGGAGGGGCGCCGATCAACCGGGCGACGGCGTGTTTCTCCATGTATTCGCTCATGTCGATGCGGACGATGGCGGATTCGTCGTCGAAGAGGAATTCGGCGAGTGCTTTGGAGAGTTCCGTTTTACCGACGCCGGTGGGGCCGAGGAAGAGGAAGCTGCCGATGGGGCGGTTTTCGTCCTGCAGTCCGGCGCGGGCGCGGCGGACGGCGTTCGAGACGGCTCGGATGGCCTGGGATTGCCCGACGACGCGCTCCATGAGGCGGTCTTCCATTTTCACGAGCTTGGCGCGTTCGCCTTCCTGCAATCTGGAAACGGGAATGCCGGTCCAGGTGGCGACGACGCGGGCGATGTCGTCTTCGGTCACTTCTTCGCGCAGAAGGGTCGACCCCGACGAGTTCGACGGATCCGCGCTGCCGTCGTGTTGGGCGGCGGCGTCGTCGAGCTGCTGTTGCAGGTCGGGAAGTTTGCCGTATTGGATTTCGGAGGCGCGTTGGAGGTTGCCGCGGCGCTGGGCCTGCTCGAGTTCCGTTTTCAAGGCGTCGATTTCTTCGGCGAGCTTCTGGGTTTTGCCGATCTCCTCCTTCTCCTTGAGCCATTGGGCTTTGAGTTGGTCGGCGGATTCGCGGACGTCGGCGAGTTCGCGCTCCAACTTCTCCAGGCGGTCGCGGCTGGCGGTATCCTTTTCCTTTTTTAGAGCCTGGCGCTCCATTTCGAGCTGCATGACCTGGCGCTCGAGCTGGTCGATCTCGGTGGGGAGGGAGTCGAGCTCGATCTTGAGGCGGGAGGCGGCTTCGTCGATAAGGTCGACGGCTTTGTCGGGCAGGAAGCGGTCGCTGATGTAGCGGTCGGAGAGGACGGCGGCGGCGACGATGGCGCTGTCTTGGATGCGGACGCCGTGGTGGACTTCGTAGCGTTCCTTGAGTCCGCGGAGAATGGCGACGGTGTCTTCAACGGAGGGCTCGTCGACTTTGACCGGTTGGAATCGGCGTTCGAGGGCGGCGTCCTTTTCGATGTATTTGCGGTATTCGTCGAGGGTGGTGGCGCCGATGGTGCGAAGCTCGCCGCGGGCGAGCTGGGGTTTCAGGAGATTGGAGGCGTCCATGGAACCTTCGGCGGCTCCGGCTCCGACGATGGTGTGGAGCTCGTCGATGAAGAGAATGATCTCGCCTTCGGACGACGTGACTTCTTTGAGGAAGGCTTTGAGGCGGTCTTCGAATTCGCCACGGAACTTCGCGCCGGCGACCATGGCTCCAATGTCCATGGCGATAATGCGTTTGTTTTTGACCGACTCGGGGACGTCGCCGGCAACGATGCGGCGGGCGAGACCTTCGACGATGGCGGTCTTGCCGGTGCCGGGTTCGCCGATGAGAACCGGATTGTTTTTGGTGCGACGGGAAAGGACCTGCATGGTGCGGCGGATTTCTTCGTCGCGGCCAATGACGGGGTCGATCTTGCCTTTGCGGGCGGCATCCGTGAGGTCGCGACCATATTTTTCGAGCGTCTGGTATTTGCCTTCGGGGTCCTGATCGGTGACGCGCTGATTGCCGCGGATGGCGGTGAGGGCGGCGAGGAGCTTGTCGCGCGTGATGCTGGCATCCTGGAGGAGTCGGGCGGCGTCGTCCTTTCCGCCGAGGAGGGCGAGAAGGTAGTGCTCGGCGGAAAGGTATTCGTCTTTCAGCTTGGACATCTCGCCTTCGGCGGCGTCGAGAGTTTTGCGGAGGTCCTGGCCGAGGTGGGGGGAGGCGCCGCCGTGGACGGTCGAGCGGCGGGAGAGAATGGATTCGAGTCGGGACTCGGCGGTGGCGGGAGCGAGGCCAAGTTTCTCGAGGAGGGGCCGGGTCAGGCCATCGGGTTGCTGGAGGAGGGCGAGGAGGAAGTGCTCGTTGGCGATCTCCTGCTGGTCTTGCTTGGAGGCAAGGTCGAGGGCGGTATTAAAGGCTTCCTGGGTCTTTTGGGTAAATCGGTCGGGACGCATTTTCGATTTCGGATTGAGGATTTCGGATTTCGGATTCCGTCGTGTGCAGTTTCGGATCGAAACCGGACGGGTTCGCGGATGCGAATTGACGCGCCGCGTGGGGCGGGTGCCCGCTCAGGAGAGGCGAGTCTTTTGCCGGATGAACGTGGGGACGTCGAGGTCCTCGCCACCGACGATGGTGGGTTCGCTCTTGTCGAAGCGGCCACGGTTGACGGGGTCGAGGCTGAGCGTTTCCTGCTTCGGCTTCGGGGATTTCTTTCCGGTGGACGCCTTCGGGACGGTGTAGGGGTCGGTGTCGAAGAGTTCGTCCGGGTTGCCCGACGGAGCGGCGGTGGTGAGGTCGTCGGTGGAAACGTCGACCCCGGGGACGGGAATGGATTCGGGGTCGGGTTCGACCTGGCTCTCGGGTGGGGCGGGCTTCGGAGCCGGTGCGGGACGGGTGCCGGCGGTGCTGAGAACGGAAATCGTGAGCGGCACCGAATCATCGTCGAGGAGGTCGACGGCGAGTTGAAGGATGCAATCGTCGGAGAATTTTCGGGAGATCGATTGAGCGGCGGTCTGGACTTCGACGAAGCGGAGGTCGGCGGGGCCTTCGATTCGGATCAGCGCGGTGCGGGCATCGGAGAAGGTGGTCCCGCGATCGAGCATGGGGTTCTTGAGCGTCGCTTCGACGGCTTCGTGGACCCGGTTGCGCCCGGTTGCCAAGCCGGTGCCGAACGCGCAGGAGGCCGAGCCGGTTCGGAAGAGCGCCGTGAGATCGGACAAGGATAGGGGCAGAGGGCCGCGGGATCGGGTGAGGCGGAGGACGGCGGCGATCGTGTCGGTGATGACCTGATCGGACGCCGAGAACGTCTCGTGAACTCCGGCGAGGGGCTCCGTGAGATCGGCCATGCGGTCGTTGTCGAAGAGGAGGACCGCGTCCGCGTGCCGTCGAGTCGCGCGGGCGGCTTCATCGGCCTGAGAGGTTCGGCGTTTTCCCTCGAAGGTGAATGGACACGTTGCGATGGCGATGACGAGGGTGGCGTGTTTCTTCGCGAGGTTGGCGAGCGCCGGGAGGGCGCCGCTCCCGCACCCTCCGCCGAGGCCGGCGCAGAGGAGGACGACATTTGCTGCGGCGAAGTGAGGTTCGAGCTCGGCGAGCGATTCCTCGGCGGCATCGTTGCCGAGGTCGGGGTCGCCGCCGGTCCCGAGGCCGCGAGCGGTCTTCGAGCCAATGAGGAGGCGGGTCTCAGCGACGGAGGCGTCGAGGGAGCCCGAGTCGGTGTTAATCGCGATGAGGGTGGCGAGATCGGAAGCTCCGGCGAGAACGAGGCGGTCGGTCAGGGTGACGCCGGCGTTGCCGATGCCCGCGAGAACGACTCGAGGGGGCGCGGCAGCGGATGGGTCGGTCTGGTCTCGTGGGAGTTCGATCATCGCGTCGAGGGCTGAGGAGTTGAGAGTTTCGGGTTGAGAATTGAGCGGAGAAAGTGGCGCTTTCGTGTGGTTCGACCCTCCACAACTTTCATCGTTTTCGACCGAAGAGGCCGCCAACTTTCTTGCCGAAAATGTTGAAGATGGACCCGGGTTCGGGTTCCTCGTGCATGAGTTGCGCGTATTTGACGACGCCGATGGCCGTGGCGTAGCGCGGATTTTGGAAGACCGAGGTGGGGCCGGCGACCTCCTGGGCGACGGCGGCGTGGACGGGGATGTCAAAGACCTCGGCGGCGACTTCGGGGAGACCCTTCAGTTGGGAACAGCCTCCGGTGAGAAAGACGCCGGCGCGGATGAGCGGGAGATCGCAGTGGGCGTCGGTGTCGCGGAGGATCAGATCGAAGAGTTCGCGGACGCGGGCGTCGATGATGCGGTTGAGGGTGGCCCGCTCGATTTCGCAGCCGGAAAAACCGGAGTCGTTCTTGAGAATGATGGTGTCGCCGGGCATGGCTTCGTCGACGAGTGCAGAACCTTCCTCGATTTTGAGACGTTCGGCGCGAGCGATGGGGATGCGCAGACCAATCGAGATGTCGTTGGTGATGTGATCGCCGCCCACGGCGAGGACACCCGAGTGCCGGACGGCTCCGTCGATGTAAACGAGGTAGTCGGTGGTGCCGCCGCCGATATCGAGGACCAGCGCGCCGAGGTCCTTTTGGTTTTGATCGAGGACGACTTGGGCGGCGGCGAGGGAGTTCACGACGACATCCTCGACTTCAACGTCGGCGTCGGTGACGCAGCGAAGGGTATTTTGAACGCGGGTCTTGATGCCGTGGATGATGTGAAAATCGGCTTCGAGCTTGTTGCCGAGCATGCCGACGGGGTTGAGGACGCCCTCCTGCTTGTCGACGTAATAGTGCTGCAGAATGGTGTGGATGAACCAATTCTGGTCGGGGATGCTGACCTCTTTCGCGCTCGTCTCGACGTCTTGAATATCTTCGTCGTCGATCTCGCCGCGGTCCTCGGGGATCTGGGTGACGCCCCGATTGTTGAACGACTGGATGTGGGACCCGGTGACGGCGACCCAGACGGAGCGAATTTCGGCGTCGGCCTTTTCCTCGGCTTCGGCGACGGCTTCGCGGACGCACTGGACCGCGTTGGCAAAGTCGACGATCTCGCCTTTCCGAATACCGGTCGATTTGCATTCTCCAACGCCGAGAATCCGGAGCGCCCCGTCGGGTCTCGTCTCGCCGACGACGGCGCAGACTTTCGTCGTGCCGATTTCGAGACCGACGATGAGCGGAGAGCGGGACATCTGGTGCGGTGTGAGTTTTGAGTTCTGAGTTGAGAGTTTGGGAGCCTCGCTAACGCTCGGAAACTTCCGGCGTCGGGGTGGCGTTGGCTGCCATGACGAAGCGGACGGGCGTGTATTTGGTCGGGATGAGATTCACGCTCTCGAGTTCACGACCGGTTTGATCGCAGTGTTCGAGGAGGCGCTGGAGCCGCTCCAGTTGGGCGATGGGGTGCTTCGGGGCAAAGGTGATCTGGGCGTTCGCTTCATTGGTGACCTCGATGGAGTAACCGTGGGAGATGTCGAGGGAGCGAATTTTGAGTAGCGAGTCCTCGATCTGATCATTGACGGCGATGAGGTCGAGGGCGGCCTCGAGGTCGGCGATGGCGAGGGGATCGCGGGCAACAACCTGCGCGGGATCGGTGCACTTGATGACCGGGAGGTGCCAGTAGTCGGACTCGATCCGGTAGGGTCGGATCGTGTGGCCGGTCGCGTCCACGAGGAGAGCGTTGTCGGCGGAGAAGGCGTCGGAGTTGACGCGGGCGAGCCAAGCGGCGGGGATGCGTTTCGTCGCGGAGATGTTGAGCGTATCCGGCCAGAGGCGTTCGATTCGGACGTTCTCGATGTGATCGATCGCCCGGAGTTGTTTTTCGGCTTCACCGATGTCGATCTTGAAGATGTTCGTCCCGAGGTCGATGCCGGTGATCTCCATCACTTCTTCATCGGACATGAGTCCGTCCGTGTCGGCGTTGACGTGAGTGAGGTTGTATTCCGGATTGGTGAGGAAGAACTTGTCGGTGATCGCGAGGAAGCCGAAGTAACTGGCCGTGCAGATCGCGACGACGAGAACAAGGCGGACGACGAAGTCGGTGATCCGTCGGTTGCGGGCGCGTTTGGCGGTCGAGCTGCGGACCTTGACCTCGAGAAGGTGATTCCGCGTGCGCTGGCCGCGAGGGCGCGAGGCACGGCGGTTGGGCGGTGCCTTTCGAGCGGGTGTGGCGGATGTCCGGCGTCTGGTCACTCGGCAGCGGGTGGTGGGGTTGGGGTCGTGGGTTGGCTTGGGGAAGACATTGGCTTGGCGAGCGAGAGCGTGGCGATGCGTTCGCAGAGGTCCGCGAAGCTGAGGCCGGTGGCGGCTGCTCCCTTGGGAAGCAGGGAGGTCTCGGTCATTCCCGGGATTGTGTTCACTTCGAGGACGAGGGGGTTGTCGTTCTGATCGAGCAGCACGTCGACCCGGGAGTAAACGTGTAGTCCGAGTGCACGGTGGGCGCCGAGAGCGGCGGCTTTCACGCGGCCGGTCGTGTCGGCTGGGAGCTTGGCCGGGCAGAAATATTCGGAGGCGCCGGCGGTGTATTTGTTTTCGTAACTGTAGAAGTCGACCTTGGGAACGATCTCGATGACGGGGAAAGCGGTGTCGCCGAGGATTCCGACGGTGAGTTCGCGGCCCGCAACGAATTCCTCGATGAGGACTTCCTCGTCGCGAGCGAAGCAGTCGTCGAGAGCGGCCTGGAGGGCGTGGGTTTCCTTGACGATGTGGACGCCGACGCTCGATCCTTCGCGCGGGGGCTTCGCGACGAGCGGTATGGGGATGGTGGGATGTTCCCCGGACTTGAGGACCTGCCACTGGGGGGTCGGAACACCGGCAGCTTCGAACGCGCGTTTACTGGCGATTTTGTCGAAGGCGACGCGGCTGGATTCGGCATTCTCGCCGGTGTAGGGGACGCGGCGATCATCGAGGATCGCCTGAATTTGTCCGTCTTCGCCGAAGGTGCCGTGGATGATGTTGAACGCGAGATCGGCGTCGCCGGGAACCTGGAAGTTCTCGTCGCTGACGTCGACCGGAACGACGCGAGCGCCGAGGGATTCGAGCGCCTTTTCGACGGCGGCGGCGGAGCTCAGGGAGACGTTTCGTTCGGCCCCGGGACCCCCCTTGAGAACGGCGATGGTTTTGTTTTGTAAGCTCATGGAAGTTTCAGCATTTAGGCGAGGTCGTTGCCGACGATTTGGACTTCGGTTTGGAGTTGGATGCCACGGTCACGGGCGGCAGCGGCGGTGATCTCTTCGATCAGAGTGAGGACTTCCTCAGCGGTGGCACCGCCGTCGTTGACGATGAAGTTTCCGTGAACTTCGGAAACACGGGCGTGGCCAACGGTGAAATTTTTGAAACCGAGTTCGTCGATGAGCTTGCCGGCGGGGATGTCGCCCGGATTCTTGAAGATACAGCCCGCGCAGGCGGCGATCGGCTGAGTCTCGCGGCGGTGGGACTCGGAGTCGTCGAGTTTGCTCTGGATGTCGTCCTTCGGAGCGGGGGAGCCGGTGAAGGTGGCGGAGAGCGCGTAATTTCGTTCGAGGGTGGAAACGTGCCGGTAGGCGACTTCCATTTCGGCGGGTGAGCGGGCGACGAGGTTGCCTCGCGGGTCGCAGAATCGGACTTGAACGACCTGATCGAACGTCTGGACGCCCATGGCACCGGCGTTCATCCGGAGAGCCCCGCCGACGTTGCCGGGGATGCCTTCCATCCACTCGAATCCGCCCAGGCCGGAGTTTTTAGCGAGGGAGGCGAGTTGCTTGAGCTTTACGCCGACGCCGGCGGTGATGGTTTCGCCTGCGACGGAATGTTCGGCGAAGACACCGCGAGCGAGGTGGACGACGACACCGGGGATGCCGCCATCGCGGACGAGGAGATTGCTCCCCCGGCCCATGACCATGAGTGGAATGTCTTCTTCGGAACAGAATCGGACGAGCGCGGCGAAGCCTTCCTCGGTCTCGGGCTCGATCCAGAACTGAGCCGGGCCGCCGATCTTCATCGTGGTGTGTTTCGAGAGGGGCTCGTAGAGTCGGACGGTGCCTTTCGCGATGACGGATTGGAGGCGGTCGCGGAGATTGAGGTCGTCGAGGAGCTGGGTGCCAGCTTCGTGGATGTTTCCGGCGCCAAGGGAGATGATGAGGTCGCCATCCTGGATCTGAGGGCCGAGTTCCCAAGCGACCTGGTTCATGTCGGGCTGGAACCGAACGGAGGTGTGGCCGGAGGCGGTCAGCGCCTCGACGACGGTGAGGCCGGAGACGCCGGGGATCGGCTTTTCGGAAGCCGGATAGACGTCCGCGATGACGACCGAGTCGGAATCGCGGAAGGCGGGTCCGAATTGATCTTTGAGCGCGATGGTGCGCGTGTAGCGGTGCGGCTGAAACATGACGAGAGTCCGCTTCCAACCGCCCGTGCGGGCGGTGGCGAGGGTGGCTGCGATCTCGGTGGGATGGTGGCCGTAGTCGTCGACAAGAATGTTGCGCGCCGATTGGTATTTGATTTCGAAGCGTCGACGGGCTCCGCGGAAGGTGCCGAGGGCGGTGTCGATGGCTTCGCGGTCGGCGCCGAGCTCGGTCGCGAGGGCAATCACGGCGAGGGCGTTGGTGGCGTTGTGCTCGCCGGGGATGTTGAGATCGAATTCGCCGAGTGATGCGCCGTCGCGGGTGACCGAAAACTTCGAGCAGAAATTTGACGCGTGCAGGTCGTGGATGCGGTAGCGGGCGGCTTCCGTGGCGCCGTAGCCGATGGCGCGCGGGTGGGAGGAGCAGACGCGGGTCGCGCCCTCGTCGTCGGAGCAGTAGAAGACCATGCCGGTGGTCTGGTTCAGCAAACGGGTGTAAACGGCGTCGATCGCGGCCAGGTCTTTGTAGAAATCGAGGTGTTCGGGCTCGACGTTGAGAACGATGGCGTGCTCGGGGTGGTAGTTGATGAGGGTGCCGTCGGACTCGTCGCCTTCGGCGACGAAGAGATCGCCTTCGGTGTCCCAGTGGGCGTTCGTGCCGAGGATGGGGATTTCGGCACCGACGTAGTGCGAGGGTTTGAACCCGCAGGATCGGAGGACGTGGGCCGCCATGGCGGAGGTGGTCGTCTTCCCGTGCATGCCGCTGACGACGATGCCGCGTTTGGCGGTCATGATGGCGGCGAGGGCGTCGGCGCGGCGGATGAGAGGCTTGCCTAGGCGGCGGGCTTCATCGAAGGCCGGGTTGCCGGGCTTGATGGCGGACGAGTAGATGACGATGTTGGCGTCGTGAACCTCCTCGGCGGCGTGGGCAATTCTGAATTTGAGGCCGATCTTCTGGAGGCGGTTGACCTCGACGCTGTCCACGCGATCGCTGCCACTGACCTTGTGCCCGAGGGCGAGGGTGAGCGCGGCGATACCACTCATGCCGGACCCCGCGACGCCGATCAGATGAACGCGAGCGGGCGGGCCGGTGAGGACGTTGGCGGGGTTGGAAGGTTCCGAGTTGATGGCTGAAGTGGGTTAGGCAGGTTGGGCGTTGACGTTGGATTCGATCGCGTCAGCGACTTTGGCGGCGGCGTCCTTCGGAGCGAGGGTCTGCGATTTTTTTGCCATGGTGCGCCGGGCTTCTTCGTCGCTGAGTAGGGCGATGATGCGGTTCGCGAGGAGTTCGGGATTGGCGTCGGCCTCGAGGAACATCTCGGCGGCTCCGGCTTCCACGTAAATCCGCGCGTTGGTCTCCTGGTGATTCTCAGCCGCGTAGGGGTAGGGAATGAGGATCTGGCCGAGACCAAACTGCGAAAGCTCCGACAGGCTGGAGGCACCCGCGCGGGAGACCACGAGGTCGGCGGCGGAGTAGGGCTCCTGCATGTTGTGATGGAAGGGGGAAACGTACGCGGGAAAGCCCTCGCGGAGGTAATTCGCTGCGGCGAGGCGGTCGTCGCGTTCACCGGTGAGGTGGATGAGTTGAATGTCCTTGCCGGTCAGTCGCGGGGCGACTTTGAACATGAGCTGGTTGACGCCCGCGGCGCCCTGACTCCCGCCCATGACGAGGAGGGTGCGTTTGGCGGGGTCGAGATCGAAGCGGGCGAGAGCCTCCTCGCGGGGAAGGGGGGCACCGAGGTCCTGGCGGACGGGGGTGCCGGTGACTTCGCAGTGGGCTTTCGGAAAATTTTTCCGACAGGCTTCGAAGCCGAGCAGGACGTGGTCGGCGAAGTAGCGGGCGGCGAGCTTGTTGGCTTTGCCGGGAATCGAATTGGATTCGTGAATGAACGAAGGAATTTTGGCCAACTTCGCGGCGAGAAGCGGAGCGCTCGAGGTGAACCCACCCATGCCGAGGACGGCGTCGGGCTGGAACTTCCGGTAGATCTCCTTGCACTGCGCAAGGCTCTCGCGGGTGCGGCTGACAAACCGGATGAACGCCGGGGAGAGGATCGAAGGCATCCCGACCGACGGGAGTTTCTCTGAACGGAAGTCGGGGTGGGCGGCGAGCGCCTGGGCGTCGATGGCCTTTTCAGACACGAGAAGCAGGATCTCGTGGCCGCGGTCCTTGAGGACTTGCGCGACGGCGAGGCCGGGGAAGAGGTGTCCGCCGGTGCCACCACAGGCGATGATCACTTTCATAGCGGAAGGAAATTGGAAATTTTCATGAAACTCAGATCCGGCGAGTGGTGGTTCGGGCGGCGAGGCGAACGCGCCGCACGGGCACGGCAACCGGGTGGCCGTGGCGGTGGATATTGATAAGAATCCCGACAAGGAACAGACAAATGAGGAGATTTGATCCGCCGAAACTAATGAAGGGAAGCGGCATCCCCTTGTTGGGAAGAAGGGATGTCGTGACGCCGATGTTCACGCAGGCCTGGAGGGCGATGACGATGACGATGCCGAATCCGGTGAGCATTCCGAAGCGGTCGCGGGCGTTCATGGCGACGAGGAAGCCGCAGAGGCAGACGATGAGATAAATTGAAACGACGGCGAGCGTGGCTTGGAGGCCGAGTTCCTCACCGATCATGGGGAAAATGAAATCGGTGTGAGCTTCCGGAAGGTAGAGCATCTTTTGACGCCCTTCGCCGAGACCGACGCCTTGGATCCCGCCGGAACCAAAGGCGATGAGGGCCTGCCACTGCTGGAGGCCTTCGGTGAGCTTGAATTTCTCGGGTTCGAGAAAAGCGATGAGGCGGGCGTTGCGTTCTTCGATGTGGGTGGCGACGTAGAAGACTCCCGCCAGGCCGACGACGGCAAGGGGGATGAGGTAGCGGAGGCCCGCGCCGGCGACAAACATCATGGCGAACATGGTGCCGCCGATGAGGGCGGTGGCGCCAAGGTCGACTTCGAACACGATGAGTGCCATGAGAATGCCGACGATGAGGCCCGGTGCGATAAAGCCGAGGAAGAGGGTGTGACTCCGGGGTTGAAACCGGGAATACCACCAAGCCAGGAAGAAGATGGTTGCCACCTTGGCGAGTTCGCTTGGTTGGAAGTTGGCGAAGCCGAGGGTGATCCACCGGCTGGATCCGTTGATGTTGCGACCGATCCCGGGGAGGTAACAGGCCGCGAGGAGGAGGGCGGCAGCGACGAACGCGACCCACCAGATTTTTTGCCAGAAGTGGTAGTCGATGAGCGCCGCGGTGACGCAGGCGGCGGCGGCGATAACGAGCCACATGGCCTGACGTTTGATGAAGAAATTATCGCTGCTGAGACCTTGGTTCGCGAACGCGCTCGTGCTGTAGAGCATGATCAATCCGAGCGTGATCAGGCTCGCGATCCCCAAGACGAGGATCGTGATGCTGTGACGCTGGATGATGGCGGCGAGGGCGCGCAAGGTTTCGAATGAGTTGGGTTTTGCGAGTCGGTCGGTTGTCGGCGGAGGCTTCTGATCACCAATGATTCAAACCCAACAACGCTTGGGGTTTAAGGAATCTTCAGCTTCTGACCGATCTGGATTTTGGTGGGGTCGTCGATGTCGTTGACCTCGATGAGCTGCTGGTAGCTGACGTTGTGCTTCTTCGCGATGCTCCAGGGGTTGTCGCCAGCGGCGACTTCGTAGGTGCCGTCGCTCGTCACGGCGGCAGCGGAAGCAGGCGGTGCGGAAACGTCCGGCTGCTCGGCCGCGGCGACGGGTGCGGACGCTGGCGTGGCGGTGACGGGCTCGGCAGTGACGGTCTGGGCGGACGTCGCGGTCGCCACCGCCGGGTCGCTTGCGCTCGCGGCCGTGTCCGCCGTCGGAATGCGGATGAGTTCACCGACGCGGATCTTGGTCGGGTCGGTGATGTTGTTCTCCGTCTGGATGGCGGCGATGCTGACGTTGTAGATGCCCGCGACGCGGGTGAGCGTGTCGCCCGGGCGCATTTCGTGAGTCTCGCCTTTGAAATCTGCGGTGACCTTCTCGGACGCGGTTTGCGGGGCGGCTTGGGTGACGCTGCGCGGCTCGAAAGCGCGAGTGGCGGTGGGATCGGCAGCCGCCGCTGCGGTCGTGGTCTTGGCGGAGGCCGGAGTGAACGGGTCGTTCGTTTCGCTGGTCGCGGCTGTTTCGGAGAAGACCGGGCTTTGACGCGTCTTGATGGTGCTGAAAGCGAAGACACCGGCGACGGCGATAACGTGGAGCACGAGAACGACGACGAACGCGTGGGAGAGCTTCATGTTCGGCTCCTGCTCGTCATCGTAGTAGTCGTCCTCCTCGGGGAGCGCGCGCGGAGCGCGGCGGGCGACGGAAGCGTTGAGCTTCAGCTTGGCTGGTGGCCGCTTGGCGCCCTTGGCGGGAGCGCGCCGGCGGGTGCCGCGGGCCGGAGCCGGCTTCTTCATCTTTGGCAGGTTGGGCAGGTTGATCTTCATCTTGGCTGGATGGCTACTTGGTTATCTGAGGTTGGGCTGGTTAGGCGGGCGAGAGGCTGTTGACGGCGGCTTTGTAGGCGTCTCCGCGGGCACCGTAATTCTTGTACATGTCGAACGAGGACGTGCCGGGCGAGAGAATGACGGCGTCGCCGGGGTGGGCGAGCGAGCGGGCTTTGGCGACGGCGGCCTCCATCGAGTCGACGGCGTGCGTTTCGGTCTCGGGCCACGCGGTGGCGATCCGATCGCGCATCTCGCCGATGAGAACGGCGGCGCGGACGTTCGCTTTGACCTGGTCGGCGATGGGATCGAATTCGAACCCTTTGTCCTTGCCGCCGGCGATCAGGACGATGGGGGAGTCGTAGCTGGTGAGGGCGGCGGAAACGGATTCGAGGGTGGTGGCCTTGGAATCGTTGACCCACTGGACGCCGTCGAGATCGCGAACGAATTCGCAGCGGTGAACGGGAGAGGCAAAGTCGAGGACGGATTTGGCCAGGCGGTCGAGGTCGACGCGGAGCGCGTGGCCGATGGCGAGAGCCGCCATGAGGTTTTCGGCGTTGTGGAGACCCCGGAGGTGGGTGTCGTTGAAATCGAGGATCGGGGTGTCGCGGAATTGGATGGTGGTGCCAACGAGCCGAAAATCTGCGTCGGGGACGGTCGCGCTGAAGGTGAATCGCGTGGCGGGGCTGGTCGGGAGATCGGCGGCCTCGCGGGCGTTGACAATCTGAAAGTCGGTCTCGGTCTGGCGTTCGAAGACGCGAAGCTTGGCCGCGCGGTAACTTTCGATGTCCGGGTAGCGGTCGAGGTGATCGGGGCTGAAGTTCAGCCAGACGGCAATGTGCGGATGAAAGTGGACGATCGTCTCGAGCTGGAAGGAGGAGACCTCAAGGGTCATGACGTCGAGCGCCCGGGATTCGCGGATCGCCTGGGCGAAGGGGGTGCCGATGTTTCCGGAAGCGGCGGTGCGAACGCCGGCGGTATTGAGAATGTGCTCGGTGAGGAGGGTGGTTGTCGTTTTGCCATTGGTGCCGGTGATGGCGACGACGGGGCAGTGACATTCTTCGAAGCCGAGCTCGAGCTCGCCGATGATCGGAATCTTCTTTTTGAGAACGTTCTGGACGATGGGTTGGGCGGGGTCGATGCCTGGGCTCAAGACGCAGAGGTCGTAAACTGTCGGGTCGCTCTCGGCTTCGGGCCCAAAAATTGCGTTGATCCCGTGGGACTCGAGGGCCTCGGCGGTTTCGCGGAGAGCGGGGGTGTCGGCCGAGTCGGACACGGTCACGCGGGCACCTTCCTCGGCGAGGAGGATGGCGGCGGCTTTGCCGGAGTGGCCAAGGCCGAGAACGAGGGCGTGTTGTCCGCTGTAGATCACTTGATTTTGGATTTTGAATTTCGGATTTCGGATTGAACCATTACCGGAGCTTGAGGGTGGCGAGGCCGAGGAGGGCGAAGATGAGGGACATGATCCAGAAGCGGACGATGACCGTGCTTTCCTTCCAGCCGCTGAGTTCGAAGTGGTGATGGATGGGTGCCATTTTGAAGATGCGTTTGCCGGTGAGTTTGAAGCTGGCGACCTGCGCGATGACCGAGAGCGCCTCGATGACGAAAACACCGCCGACGATGGCGAGGAGGAATTCCTGTTTAATGCAGATGGCGACGGCGCCGAGCATGCCACCGATGGCGAGGGAGCCGGTGTCGCCCATGAAGACCTTTGCGGGGTGGCAGTTCCACCAGAGGAAGCCGAGGCCGGCGCCGGCTAGAGACATGCAGATGACGGCGAGTTCGCCCGCTGGTTTAACGAATGGAATCTGGAGGTAGCCGGCGGCAATGAAGTTTCCGGCGACGTAGGCGAGAGCCGAGAAGGCGGCGGCAACGGCAACGGTGCACCCGGTGGCCAGCCCATCCAGGCCGTCGGTGAGATTCACCGCATTCGAGGTTCCGACGATGATGAAGAGGTAAAAAATGAAAGCGAAGAGTCCCATGGCGGGGATGATTGGCTCCTTGAAGAACGGAACGTAGAGCGCGTTCAGCGTCGTCTTGAGAGCGGGATCGACGAAATACACGAGGAAGACGGTGACGCCCGCGGCGAGGAGGCACTGGAGCCCGAACTTCATTCGGGACGAGATGCCCTTGGAGTTCTTTTTCGCGACCTTCTGCCAGTCGTCGTAGAAACCGATCATGCCGTGGGTGACCATCACGATGAGAACGAGCCAGACGAGCGGGTTGTCGTAGCGAGCCCAGATGAGGGTCGAGATCAGCACGGATCCCAGCAGGAGAATGCCGCCCATGGTGGGGGTGCCGGCTTTTTCGCCGTGGAGCTCGTAGAGTTTGTGAACTTCCTCCTTGGTGCGGACCGGTTGGCCGAACTTGAGGGAGATCAACTTGCGGATGACGAAGTTGCCGAAGATCAGCGAGATCAGGAAGGCCGTGATGCCGGCGCTGATCCCGCGGAACGTGATGTATTGAAAAACGTTGAGCGCGGCGACGATGTCGCCGCTGTAGCCCGCCTCGCGCAGGCCATCGCTTAGGTAGTGAAGATAATAGAGCACGGCGGGTTAGTCAGGAATTTGGGATGCGGAATGAGAATTGGAGGATCGCGTTCATGCCTCGAGGCGGTCGATGATTTGTTCCATCTTGGCGGCTCGCGATCCTTTGATGAGGACCACGTCGCCTTCTTCGGCGAGATCGGTGAGGACGTCGTGGGTGGCGGCAGCGTCGACGGCTTCGTGAACGTTTTTGAGTCCGGCGGCGCGGGCGGCGGCGGCGAGGGGCGCGGTTTCCGTGCCGGTGGCGATGAGAATGTCCGCGTAAGCGGCGGCTGATCTGCCGACGCGCTCGTAGCCGGTGGCGGCGTAGGAACCGAGTTCGCCCATTTTGCCGAGGATGGCGATTCGGCGGCCATCGGTCGGCAGGGTGGCGAGGGTCTTGAGCGCGGCTTCAACCGAGTCCGGGTTGGCGTTGTAACTGTCGTCCAGAATGCGGAGGCCGCGGACGGTTTTTTGCTGGAGACGGCCGCCGGTGAGGCGGGCGGAGGAGAGGCCTTCCACGCATTCGTCGAGTGAAAGCCCGGCTTCGATGCCGGCGGCAATGGCGAGGAGGGCGTTGCGGACCATGTGCTCGCCGGGGACCGGAACGTGGGCCGTGGCGGTCTCGCCGTAGGCGGAAATGGTGAACTTCGTGCCGTCGGCCGAGGCGGTGATGACGTTGCCCGTGACGTTTCCACCCGTGAGCCCGGCTCGGATGACGCGGCCTCGCGTGCGGGAGCTGAGGTAATCGGCGTATTCATCTTCGTGAGGCACGATGGCGGCGCCGTCGGGGCTGAGGGCGGCGGCGAGGGCGGCTTTCTCGGCGGCGATGCCGTCGCGACCCTGGTCGGAAAAAAATTCGATGTGGGCGGTGCCGATATTCGTAATGATGGCGATGTCGGGCTTTGCGATGGCGGCGAGGGGGGCGATTTCGCCAGGATGGTTCATCCCGATTTCCCAGACTGCGGCCTGATGGGAGGAGTCGGCTTCGAGAACGGTGAGCGGGAGCCCGAAGTGATTGTTCAGATTGCCCTGAGTGCGGGTGGTTTTGAAGCGGGCGGAGAGAACGGCGGAAGTGAACTCCTTCGTGCTGGTTTTGCCGCTGGAACCCGTGATGCAGACGGTGCGGAGGTTGAGGTCGGCGCGAGCGGCAGTCGCGAGAGCGTGCAAAGCTTCGAGCGAGTCGGCGACCTTGAGAATGGGGAAGCCCGCTGGGGCGGTGACGTCGCCGTCGACGAGAGCGGCGGCGGCTCCGCGCTTGATCGCGTCCTCGACGAACGCGTTGCCGTCGTGGTTTTCGCCGCGGAGAGCGAGGTAGAGGTCACCGGGTTCGATGGTTCGGGTGTCCTTCGAAAGGCGAGTGACGGTGAGCTCGTTGTGTTCCGGCGGCTGAACCGTGGTGCCGATGTCGGAGGCGATTTGGGAAAGGGTGCGTGCGTCCATGGTATTAGCGGTCCTCGTCGGTGACCGTCGGTTTGGCGGCAATGGCGTTGCGGGCGGTGGAGACGTCGTCGAAATTGACGCGGCGACCGTTCTCGAACTCCTGGTAGGTTTCGTGGCCTTTGCCGGCGATGAGGATGATGTCGCCCTGTTCGGCGAGATTGATGGCGCGAGTGATGGCGTCGGCGCGGTCGACGACAGTCTCGTGCGTGCCTTCGCGCATGCCGGTAACGATGTCGGCGAGAATGCGCTCGGGGTCTTCGCTGCGTGGGTTGTCGGAAGTAACGATGGAGTAGTCGGCGATCTGAGCGGCGGCGCGTCCCATGAGCGGGCGCTTTGCGCGATCGCGGTCCCCGCCGCACCCGAAAACGACAACGAGGCGGCGGGGGCGCAGGTCGCGCAGGGTGCGGAGGACGTTGGTTAAGGCGTCATCCGTGTGCGCGTAATCGACGAAAACTTGGAAATTGCGTTTGGCGGGAACGCGCTCGAGGCGTCCGGGAATCTGCGGGACGGTCGCGAGTGCGGCGATGGCGCGGCGGATCTCGATGCCGACGGCGGCGGCGGCGGTCAGGGCGGCAAGCGAGTTGTAAACGTTGAACATCCCGATGAGTGGGGTGCGGACGAGATACTCGCGGTCGCGGGCGGTGAGCTGAAACTGCGTGCCGGCGAAGTCGAAGCGGACGTTCGAGGCGCGAAAGGCCGGGTGGACGCCGAGGCCGTAGGTGAGTGGCTTGGCGTTTTTCGGGAGGCGTTCGACGAGAAAACGGCCGTAGCGGTCGTCGGTATTGATGACGGATTTGCCGCGCTTGGCGGTCTGAACGTAAACGCCCTCGAAGAGGCTGGCCTTCGCGTCGAAGTAGGCCTCCATCGTTTTGTGGTAGTCGAGGTGGTCCTGGGTGAGGTTTGTGAAAATGGCAGCGTCCCAGTCGATGCCGCGGGTGCGGTGCTGGACGAGGGCGTGGCTGGAAACCTCCATGGTGACGGCACGGGATCCGACGTCGACCATCTCGCGGAGGAGGGATTGAACGTCGGGGGACTCCGGGGTGGTGCGGACGGAATCGAATTCGCGATCGCCGACGACGGTCCGGACGGTGCCGATGAGGCCGCAGCGGTGGAGGACGGAGTCAGCGATGTGTTTGACGAGGAAGGCGGTGGTGGTTTTTCCGTTGGTGCCGGTGATGGCGATGGCCTTGAGGCTCGCGGCGGGATCGTCGTAGTAGGTCTTGGCGACGTCGGCCATGGCGGCGCGGGCGTCGGGGACGCGGGCGACCGGGATGGAGAGGTCGGCGATGTCGGTGGCGGCGACGACGCCGGTTGCTCCCTGCTCGGCGGCCTGGCGCGCGAAGTCGGAGCCGTCGCTCTTTTCACCCGGAAGCGCGAAGAAGAGCGCGTCTTTCTCGACCTTTCGGGAATCGTAGGCGAGGGAGGACACGACACGGCCTTCGGAGTCCACCGGGGGGTGGATGTCGGATTTTGTCAGGAGGCGGTGGAGGTCGTGACTCATTTCTTCGATGAGGCGACGACCGCTTCGGCTCGCATGATGGGTTGGAGGTCGAGGTGACGCGCGGCGCGTTCGCCGATGCGCGAGAAGATCGGGGCGGCGACGAGGCCGCCGTAGTTCAGGTGGGAAGGGATGTCGGGGTTATCGATCATGACGAGGCAAACGAAAGCGGGGTCTTCGGCGGGGAGGTAGCCGACGAAGGAAACAACGTATTTACCGGCCATGTAGCCCCCTTTTGGATCGACTTTCTCGGCGGTCCCGGTTTTTCCGGCGACGGTGTAGCCCGGGACGGCGGCGAGTCGGGCGGTGCCGCCGGGTCCGACGACCGAAGCGAGGGCTTCGTTGAGGATGAAGGCGGTCTCGGGATTGATGACTTCGCGGACGATCGTGGGTTGGAAGTCCTTGATGACCTGATCCTCGCTGTTCGAGATCGATTTGACGACGCGGGGGGCCATGAGTTTGCCGCCGTTGGCGACGGCACCCATCGCGAGGGCCATCTGGATCGGGGTGACGGCGACGGCGTGGCCCATCGGCATGCGGGTGATGGTGAGCTTGTCCCAGGCGGCGGGGGGGTGAACGAGGCCGGAGATTTCGCCGGGGAGTTCGATGCCGGTGCGTTCGCCGAAGCCGAAGCGCTTCACGTATTCGTAAAAAGAGTTGTCGCCCATTTTGAGGGCGAGTTTCGCGCACCCGATGTTCGACGACTTTTTGATGATGTCGTGGACGTTGAGGTTTCCGTAGCCGTGGTGGTCGCGGAGGATGCGGCCGCCGTAGGCGAACGATCCGCCCTCGCAGTAGATGGACGTCTCGGTGTTGACGAGGCCTTCGTTCAGGGCACCACCGGTCGGGACGATCTTGAAGATCGAGCCGGGCTCGACCATGTCGATGATGGCACGATTCTTCATCGCCTCGGGCTCGGCGGCGGCGATGTCGTCGGGATCGAAGCTGGGACGGTTGGCCATCGCGAGGACTTCGCCGGTCTTTGGGTCGACGAGGACTGCGACGGCGGTGTCGGGTTGGAGTTCGTTGAAAGCGGCGTCGAGCTCGTCCTCGACGATGGACTGGAGGCCCATGTCGATGGTGAGGGTGACGTTCATCCCGTCGCGCGGGGCACGCTCCTGACCGCGGTAAACGACGATTTCTTTGCCCGTGCGGTCGTGCTCGATGTGGCGGAAGCCGTCCTGCCCCTCGAGGAAGTTGTCCATCGAGGCTTCGATGCCTTGAACGCCCTCGCGGTCGTAGTTCAGGAACCCGAGGACGTGACTGAGCATGGGTCCATTCGGATGGACGCGCTCGGAGTCGTGTTCGAAGTAGATGCCGCGGATGCCTTCTTCATCCATCCGCTTCTTGAGGTCGATGGCGTTTTCGGCGGGAAGACCACGTTTGAGTCGCTCGTATTTATCGCCGGCGTTGACGACGCGGATGAGTTCGGCGCGAAGCTCGGCTTCGTCCATCTGGAGAAAGGGAGCGGCGGTAACGGCGAGGGCGGCGGGGTCCTTGATGTGGGTGCCATCGGCGAAGGCGGTCCGGATCGGGGCGTTTTCGGCGAGCGCTTCCCCGTTGCGGTCGAAGATGAGACCGCGGGTCGCGTGAATGGTCTGACGGATGGAATTTTTACGCGCCGCGAGCTCCGAATAGTCGTCGTGCTTCGTGACACCGAGGTAGATCAACCTCGCGGAGAAGGTCGTGAAGACCGTTCCGAGTGCAACGCTCGCGACAGCGATTCGGGTGCGGGCGTTCCACCTCACGGGCGTTGGAGGTGGTTGGCCGCGGTGCGGAGGACGCCGTCGTTGGTGGCCATGGTGGCTGGGGCCAGTCGGGCGATGGCGGTGGCTTGGACGGGAGTGAGAGCGACGAAGCCGGTGTCGACGTGGCGCCGGAGGGCCATGCGGGACGAGAGCCGGGCGATGCGGCTCTGGTAATCCTGGTTACGCGAGCGGAGTTCGCGAAGTTCGCGCTCGGTCTGGCGAACGCGCTCGCCGAGGTTGTGCTGGGTATTCTTGAGCGAGAGGTAGCAACCTCCGGCGGCGCCAACGGTGATGGCGAAGAAGAGGGCGAAGAAGATTTTCGACAACTGAACTTGGTTGCAGGGGCGGCGGCGAGTGTTCATGGCGGTTTTCGATTGCGGATTGCGGATTGGGTGGTGGCGGCGGGTTAGATTCTTTCGACGATGCGGAGTTTCGCGCTGCGGGCGCGTGGGTTTTCGGCGACTTCGTCGGGACCTGGGTCGATGGGATGGGGCGTGAGGAGGCGGAAGATGCGGTCGGGATTTTTCCGCGGTTCGGGCCACTCGGGGCGGTCGATCCAGGCGGAGCTGCGGTGTTTGAAGTAGCGTTTGACCATGCGGTCTTCGAGCGAGTGAAAGGTGATCACGCCGAAGCGGGCCTTCGGGGCGAGGCGGGCACTGATGGTAGCGAGGCCGCGGTCGAGCGAGGTGAGTTCCGCGTTGACGGCGATGCGGAGGGCTTGGAAGACGCGGGTTGCGGGGTGGCGCTTGCCCGTGCGGGGGATGACTTGCTGGACGGCGGTGGCGAGTTCGCCGGTCGTCGTGATGCGCCGGTCGGTGCGGACGCGGCCGATGTGCGCGGCGATGCGGTTGGCGGCTTTTTCTTCACCGAACTCCCGGAAGATGCGGGCGAGTTCCCCGGTGGGAGCGGAGTTGACGAGGTCGGCGGCGGATTCCGTCGCGTCGGGACCCATGCGCATGTCGAGCGGGCCGTCGTGGAGGAGAGAGAATCCGCGTTCGGCGGTGTCGAGCTGGTGGGAGGAGACGCCGATGTCGATGAGGGCGCCGCCGATCTGACCGATCCCAACGCGGTCGAGGGCTTGGTCGGCGTCGGCGTAGTTCGACTCGATGAGAGTGAGCCGATCGGAAAACGGGGCGAGCCGTTTGGCGGCGAAAGCGAGGGCGTCGGGGTCGCGGTCGAGCGCGACGACGTGGGCGCCGGCTTGGAGCAGGCGCTCGGAATGACCGCCGCCGCCGAGGGTGCCGTCGAGAAAATGGTCGCCGGGACCGGGTCGCAGAAAGGTGACGACCTCGTCGGCGAGGACGGGGATGTGGTATTCCATGCAGCCGGGTGCTGGCTCAGAATTTTCCAAGAGCAGGTCGAGGTGGTCTTCGAAGTCCAAGCAGTTCATACGCGTTGCGAGGTTTGAATTTGATGACGGTGGCGCTGGCGGGTTGACCTTCCTTCGGCGGGTTGAAGCCGATGAAGAATTTGTGCCCGGTGGATTTCATCCGGCTTGTCCTCTCATTCAGTTGTTTCCTCCATGGGTTTGCGGTGTGGTATCTTCGGTGATTAGTGGAATGGCCTAGAGGCCAGCGTCGGCCAGGGCCTCGAGGGTATCTTCGGTGTAGCCCGCCTCCGCCTCGACGGCTTCGGTGGCTTTCGAGCTGTCCCAGATTTCGATGCTGTCCTTCACGCCAACGAAAGAGATGCTGTTCGTGAGGCCGACGGCTTTGCAGAATTTCTCAGGGATGACGATGCGGCCCTGTTTGTCGGGCTTGAGCTGATGGGCGGATCCGAAAAGACCGCGGATGACGGCTCGTTGTTGCTTGCGGACGACCGTTTGCATCACTTCGTCTTCCTTGCGGGAGAACTCGGCGGCGGACATCAGGTTGATGTAATCCTTTGTGGATGAGGGGAGTAAGAAGATGGTGTCGGACTCCGTAAAGTCCCATTCGGCGGGAATTGACACGCGGTTTTTCGCGTCCATCGTGCGGGGATAGGTCCCCACGTAGATCTTCTCGACTGTTGATTCCCGCGACATTTAAAAAATAGGGCTCACATACCACTGATTCCCACAACGCCCCACTTCTCTCCACTGGGCCATTTTTCGTCAAGGCAAATAGATTGGAGAAGCGCAGAATTATTCGGAGGCGTCGTGTCTAGTCGGCGTGCATTATCGGTGGCGACGGGGAGGGGGCTTCGCACGGCGCGGTGTTTGTGTTTTGGTGAGGGGACCATGGAGCACACTTTTGAATTTGATCCGGCGACACAGAGACTCGAGAGCGACAGCATGGGGGAGATCCCGGTGCCGAATGACCGGTATTACGGAGCGCAAACGGCGCGTTCGCTCATTCACTTCGACATCGGAAACGACGTGAAGCCGCCGGAGTTGATCCGGGCTCTGGGGATTCTGAAGAAGGCGTGCGCGCAGGTGAACGCGGAATTAGGGAAATTGCCGGCCGAGCTTTGCGATCTGATCGTGAGGGCGGCGGATGAGGTGATCGACGGGAAGTTGGACGAGCATTTTCCGCTGCGGATTTGGCAGACGGGGAGCGGGACGCAGAGCAACATGAACTCGAACGAGGTGATCTCGAACCGGGCGATCGAGTTGGCCGGTGGCGAGATGGGCAGCAAGAAACCGGTGCACCCGAACGACCACGTGAACATGTCGCAGAGCTCGAACGACACGTTTCCGACGGCGATGAGCATTGCGGCGGCGACGGTGGTTCGCGACCAGTTGCTTCCGGCGGTGCGGGGATTGCGGGACGTGCTGGCGGGGAAGGCGGCGGAGTTCGAGGACGTGGTCAAGATCGGGCGAACGCACCTGCAGGACGCGACGCCTTTGACGCTAGGGCAGGAATTTTCCGGATACGTGCAGGCGTTGGACGATGATTTGGCGCGGATCGAGGCCAGTCTGCCGGGCTTGCGGGCGCTGGCGATCGGGGGGACTGCGGTCGGGACGGGATTAAATTCGCACCCGGAGTTCGCGGAACGGACGGCGGCGAAGATTGCGGAACTGACCGGCCAGGCGTTTACATCGGCACCAAACAAGTTCACCGCCTTGTCGGCGCACAGTGAGTTTGTTTTCGCGAGTGGGGCGCTGAAGTCGCTTGCTTGCACGGTGATGAAGGTCGCGAACGACGTGCGGTGGCTGGCGTCGGGACCACGTTGTGGCTTGGGAGAGCTGACGATTCCCGAGAACGAGCCGGGGTCGTCGATCATGCCGGGGAAGGTGAACCCGACGCAGTGCGAATCGCTGACGATGGTCGCGGTGCAGGTGATGGGGAACGATGCGGCGATCGGGATCGCGGGGTCGCAGGGGAATTTTGAACTGAACGTTTACAAGCCGGTGATCGTTTTCAATTTTCTCAATTCCGTGCGGCTGTTGGCGGATGGGTGCCGATCTTTTACCGAGCATTGCGCGGTCGGGATCGAACCGAACCGTGAGAAGATCGCGGAATACGTGGCGGATTCGTTGATGTTGGTGACGGCGCTGAATCCTCACATCGGCTACGACAAGTCGGCGCAGATTGCGAAAAAGGCCCACCAGGACCGGTCGAGCCTGAAGGAGGCGGCGGTCGAGCTTGGTTTCCTGAGCGGCGAGGAGTTCGACGAATGGGTTAATCCGCGAGCGATGACGACACCCTGAGCTTTTTCGCGGGAAGCCGCGCCGGTGTGGTTCGTCGGTGTGGTGGGATGCATCTAAGATTTGTCCTCTCGCGAGGCGGCTTTGGAGGCGTGATCTTTCAGGGCGTTGTAGAGGAAGCCGGAGAGGACGAGCACGATCCCGAGCGTGATGAAACTGAGGATGCGGGTGAGGGTGTTGAATTGCCAGACGTCGACGAGAACGAGGCGGGAGAGGGTGACGAGGAGAACGCCGAGTCCGGCGTGACGATAGGTGCGCTCGCGCCAGAGGAAACCGAGCGCGATTGCGGCGGCTGCGAGGCCTGACCACGAGGCGGTAATCAGGAGGCCGTCGGCCACGTTCGCGACGGCTCGACCGCTGATGAACCAAATTCCGGTGACTGCGGTCACGATCAGTGCGCTTTGGGCCGGGCTTGGGATGATCGGGTGGCGGGTGGCCAAGCGCTGGGCGATGATCGCGGCGCCGAACACGAGCAGGTCGGGGAGGAAAATGGATCCTCCGTGGCGCTGGCTGAAAGCGAAGGATCCGAGAGCGAGCGCGGCGAGGATGGTGGCCTGAATCAGCGGTTCACGCTGGGCTGGATGGGCCGCGAGGGTGAACAGGGAGAGGGCCGCGGCGGCGAACGTGATCGCGTGCCATTGGACCGGAACGAAGGTGAGAACGATGGACGCGGCGAGGGTCAGGGCAACGGCGCGGACGAGTTGGCAGACTTGCCCGAAGGCGCGGGTCGCGGTGATCGGCGCGCGGCGAGCGAGCGCGGGAAGGACGAATGAATGCGCGCAGATCAGGGCGGTGGCGATCGTTGGCGCGAGCCAGGATTCTCCCTGAAGGATGGAGATGAACGTGGACCGGGTCGCGAGGGCGACGAGGAGGGCGGTGGCGAAGGCGATCGTCCAAGCCCGAGTCAGAAATCCGTAGAGAAGAAGTCCGAGACCAAGCAGGGCGAGCAGGATCTCGCGGGGGATCGGACCGTCGAGGTGGAATGCCCACGTGCAGAGGACCGCGGCGGGGACGAGCGTGTGGAGCACCTGAGCGTTGCCGCGGAGCTGCGGGTCGACCGGTAAGACGGACTGGCGCTGCCACCAGTGGATGAGGGTGAGTCCGGTGGCGAGGACGAGCCCGAACGGGAGTGGGTTGGTAAAGTGAGCGGGATTCTGAGCAAACCAGCAGAGTTGACCGGCAACGGCGACGAATTGCCCACAGAGGCCGAGTTCGGGTAGCCGGGTGAGGCGGGTTGTGAAGGTGGTCGCGAGACCGAGGGTGACGAGAAGCGCCAGCCGGATGTCGCCGGTGGTGTTTTGGACGACGGTGACGAGGAGGAGAAGCGTGGCGAGGACGAGAAAAGCGCCCGCTCGGTAGCTGAAGGTGAGCGGGGAGAGGAGTCGGCGGTGGAGTTTGAAAACGAAAGCGTTGGCGGCGAAGACGGCGGCGACGGCCAAAGCGACGAGTGGGGCGTGCGGGGCGTCGTTCAGGAGACGTTCTCCGGCGACCGCGAAGGCGATCGCGGCAGCGAGGCCGGAGAAAATCTGCAGGATGCCACCGTGCCGCCCGCGGCTCAGCGTGAGGAGCGTTGCGCTCTGGAAGGCGAAGATGAGCGCGCGTTGCGAGCCGGTGAATTCGAGGAGGAGTCCGGCGGAGAGAAGTCCGAGGCCCTGGATCAGGTAGGTGCCCGCGGCGGTCTTCGGACTGAGGAAGGCGAGACCGATCAGGATGACGCCGAAGCTGCCGGTGGCCCAACCGAGGGCGTCCGGGTGGGTGCCGGCGATGACGGGCGCAACGAGTCCGGATAGGAGTGCGTTGTTGACGGTGAGGAAGGTCGAGCGCGTGGAAGACGGGAAGGCGTGGTCGCGGCCAAGCAGGGTCGCGGCGGTGAACACGAGCCAATAGCAGACGGGAAACGCGATGGCCGTGACGAAGGCGGCGTCGGTGGGGGCGTGGACGACGAAGAGCGTGCTGGTATTGACGAGCCGCCAAAAGGCAAAGGCGCCGTAAGTCCCAATCAAGCTGACGAGGCTCAGGGCGGTCCAGTGATTGCGGAGCAGAAGGACGACGCCGACGACGGCGAGGAGGACGTTGGCGGCGAGCGAGAAATGAGTCACCGGGTTGACGGCTCCGGTGTAGAAGGCGAGCGAGATGGTGAGGGCGGCGGTGGCTTGGGAGCGAAGTCGGTCGGCAAGCCAGAGGATGCCGCCCGCGGCAGCGAGCAGGAGAGACCCGCCGATGAGCGGGCTGGCGATGACGCGGAGGGGTTCGACGAAGTGAGCGGCGTAGGCGGCGTAGTAGCCGGTGGCGATGGCTCCGCCGGTGAGGACGCGGCCGAAATTTGCCAACGAACGCCGTCGGCGGGCGAGGTGTCCGAGCCCGGCCATGAGCCCGGCGGCGAGCGAGACGAGGGTGAGCTTCCCGGCGGCGCCAAGGGTCGAGATGAATTCGTGGTAAACGTGGTTGCCGAGAAAAACGAGGCCGGTCAGCAGGACAACGATGCCGATGCGAACGAGCCAAATGCGGCCGATGCGAAGTTCCACTTCGCGATCACGGGGGAGTTCAGCGGGAGCGGGGTGCTGCCGGGGATCCTTCGCGATCGCGAGCGAGGTGAGCTGCGGGGCGGGCTGACTCGGGAGGGGAGTGTGAGTGGGCGCCGGGAGGGTCCATTCCTGGCGGGTGGGCGGAGTGAAGTTGGCGGCGGGGCGAGTGGGGGGAGTGGGGGAATTTGGATCGAGTTTGGTCGGGTCCGCATTTTCGGGTGGTTTCGGTGGCCGCGTCGCGTCGGTTTGCGGGTTCGTCTCGAGGGCGGCGATCCGGCGGTCGAGGCGGGTATGGACGGAGCGGATCGAGGTGATCTCGGCAAGAAGGTCTTCGGTCATGCCAACGATCCTGCCGCGGGATGACGGATTCCCTAATCGATAAACTTTCCGAAAGCATCGATTGGATCGATGTCGGCGGTCACGCCATTTTTGCCAAGATGCTCGAGAGGTAGGGAAGGAGTTGCTTCTTGCGGGAAACGACGCCGTCCATTTGCCAGAGGTGTTGGCCGAGATCGGGGTAGTCGATGTGTTTGGTGAAGTCGCGGCTGCCTCGGGCGATGAGAACGGAGTTCTGGGTATTGATATCCGTGATCAACAGAGCGGAGAAGAGGAGGGAACGGCTCGAACGGAAGGCCTCGAGGGCTTCGGAGAGAGCCGTCTTCTTGCCGTCGAAGTTCGAGAAGCTCAGTTCTTCGATTTGGGCGACGGAAAACGACTGGCCGCGTTCCGAGTAGTCCTTGCAGTCGGCGGTGACGGCGTCGTCGGCGCTCATTGTCAGGAGTGGCGACCCGACGGAGAATATTTCTTCGGCGAACCGGGTGGGGTCGACCCCGGTGATGGCCGACAGATCGGACATGACGCGGCGGTCGATGTCGGTGGTCGTCGGCGAGGAGAGGTTGAGCGTATCGGAAATGAGGCCCGCCATGAGGATGCCGGCGATTTCGACGGGAATCTCGACGTCGGCCTGTTGGTAGCAGGTCGTTACGATGGTGCTGGTGGAACCCACGGGTCGGTTGAGGAACAAGATCGGGGCGTCGGTCGAGGCGGCGCCGAGCCGGTGATGGTCGAGAATTTCGACGATGTCGATCTCGCTCGCTCCGTCGACGGCCTGGGTCAGCTCGTTGTGATCGACGAGAATGAGTTGGCGCGGGATGGGTTTGAGAAAGTCGCTCTTCGAAAGGATGCCGATGAGGCGCTGGCTTTCGTCGACCACGGGAAAGGCGAACTGGGAGGAAAGCGTCACGTCGCGACGGGCTTCTTCGAGCGAGGTTTCGGGCGCGATGGATTGAAAGTCCGAGTAGAGCATGCGCTCGGCGGTGACGGCACTGCGGGCGAGGAGGACGGTGGTCGCGGTGTCGTGCGGCGAGCTGATGAGGGTCGTGCCCGCGGCGTTGGCGGCGGCAATGACGTCGTCGCCGATCGCGAGTCCGCCGGTGACGATGAGGGCTTTGACGCCGCGCTCGATGGCGAGTTTCTGGACGCGGAAGCGGTCGCCGACGATGACAACGGTGTTCGGGAGGTCGAGCCGGGTCAGGCGCTCTTCGAGCGAACTGAAGTGCATGGCGGCGACGACGAGGGTGTGCGGAAGGTATTTTTCGCAGAGTTCACCCGCGAGAACGGTGCCGTTAACGGTGGCCGAAATGTTTGCGACCGAGGTGTCGACCTTGCGAGCGGTATTGACGGCGTCGAGCGGTGGGAAAAGGATTTGACTGACCTTGAACCCGGAAATGAGTCCGATGCAGCGGCCGTCGTCGTCCACGACGGGGAGTCCCCGGAATTTGGCTTCGCCGATCTGCCGCATCGCATCGTAAACGGGAGAGCGGAGGCCGGCGGTGACGATCTCGCGTTCCATCACGTCGCTGACGCGGGGGCGGACGTCGCTGATGAAAACGGGGGAGGGGACGCCGAACTTGTTGAGGACGAAATCGATGCGCTCATTCGTGCTCCCGCAGCGAGCGGCGGTTGTGTCGGGTTCGCCGGTGAGTTGCTTGAGTCGGGCGTAGGCGATCGCGGACACGATGGCGTCCATGTCGGGATTTTTGTGGCCGATAACGAAGGTCTGCATGTTTGGAAAGCGGGGAATGTAGTGGGAAATGCTCGATGGGAAATGAGAATCGCGCTGGGAGGGGGAGAGCGGCAGGGCCGTCGCCATCTGGTGGCGGGAATGAGGAGATGGTGATTTTGTGGTCGATTTTGTTGAACGTTTGCAGCGCAGAGCTGTCGGATATCGCGGCAACACTCTCTAGGCTTATGATGTTATTTTTTGTTCTGATCGGTATCCCGTTGGTGCTTGGCTTGATCGCGCAATTCAAGGTGAAGTCGGCTTTCGGCAAGTGGAAGCAGGTGCGCGCGTCTTCCGGGGTGACCGGGGCGGAAGCGGCACGCGAGATTCTGCGGGCGGCGAAGATCGACGACGTCGAAGTCGCGGAGATCAACGACATGCTGGGCGATCATTACGATCCGACGAAGAAGCGGCTCTGCCTCTCGACGGACGTTTACCGGACGCCTTCGGTGGCAGCACTGGGTATCGCTGCTCACGAGTGTGGTCACGCGATTCAGCACGCCAAGAGCTACGCGCCGCTGAAATGGCGGATGGCCGTGGTGCCGATGACGTCGATCGCGTCACGGATTCTGCCCTTCGTGTTGATCGGCGGCATGTTCATTCCGTTTTTGTTTCGCGAGGCGATCATCATTGCGGCGGTCTGTTACGCGGCGCTGGCGGTGTTTCAATTGATCACGCTGCCGGTGGAGTTTGACGCGACGAAGCGGGCGAAATTGATCCTCGGGCAAATGCAGTTGATTCAGCCGGGCGAGGAAACGAGGGGCGTGAACAACGTCCTCGATTCGGCCGCGCTGACTTATCTGGCGGCCTTCGTGGCGGTGCTGGGGCAGCTCGCGTATTATCTCCTGATTTTGTCGGGGAATCGGCGGTAGATCGGTCGGAATTTGAGGAGTGGGTTTCGTAGCTGCGAAACCTACCGGTTAAGAAGTGGGGCACCTCGTCGAGGTGCCTCACTTTTTTTCGGGGCAATGTCGTCCGTGAGGTTCAGGGATTGAAGCGGTGGGGTTGGTGGCAGTTTTGGAAACGCATTGGCTTCGGTATTTTGTCGAGGTGATGCGGCGTCGTCGCGGTAGGGATGTCATCCGGGGGAATTTGTGGTGAGATGATGGGAATGACGGATCTGAGAGGTGAGAGTGGTGGGCCGCCGGTGGTGCTGACGATTGCGGGGTCGGACAGTTCGGCCGGGGCGGGATTGCAGGCGGACCTGCGGACCGTGACGGCGATGGGTGGGTATGCGGTGACGGCGGTGACGTGCGTGGTGGCGGAGGTCCCGGAGAAGGTGGAGGCGATCTCTGCGATGGAACCCGGGATGGTGGCGGCGCAGGTGCGGTTGGCTTTTGAGGCTTTTCCGGTCGGTGCGGTCAAGACCGGGATGCTGTTTTCGGCGGAGATCGTCCGGGCGGTGGCGGATGCTTTGAAGGGGCCGGTCGGGGAGGGCGTGCCGTTGGTGGTGGATCCGGTGATGGTGGCGACGAGCGGTGACTCGCTGCTGGAGAGCTCGGCCGTGGACGCTTACCGGAAGCAACTTTTCCCGCTGGCGACGCTAGTCACACCGAATCTGGGAGAGTTGGCGATTTTAGCGGGTCACGAGATTCGGGATTTCGACGAGATGGAGGCGGCGGGCCGGGAGCTGGCGCTTCGTCATCACACTTCGTTCTTGCTGAAAGGTGGGCACCTGCAGGGCGACCTGGCGACCGACGTTCTCGTGAGGGCGGAGGGGGGGCGCGCGGTCTTCGAGGCGGAATTCGTGAAGGACGTGGATCCCCACGGGACGGGATGCACGTATTCAGCCTCGATCGCGGCGGGACTGGCGGCGGGTCGAGATCTGGAGGTCGCTATCGAGCGGGCGAAGGGGGTGATCACGCGAGCGATCCTCGGGCGGTATCGCTGGGGATCGACGGAGGCGCTGGGGATCGAGCGCGCCACGGGCTGAGATCGTGTGCGATCAGTCTTCCTCCGCCGCTTCCTTGAGGCGTTCCTCGTATTTGAGGCGGTCGGTGATGGCGCGGTCCTTGTAGAAGAGGATGCCGTAGCGGCGGACGTTGTAAACGAGGGCGCGGAGGTTGTCGGAAATCGTTTGGTCGGTGAGAAGAGCACCGATCGGGCCTTTGCCGGTCTTCGCGTCGGCGATGACTGCGCGGATGTCGTTCATCGCGCGGGTGAAGGACTCGGCGGCCTCGGTGGCAGCGCGGATGGTCTCCTGGCTCTGGCGGACGGTTTCTTCGGTCGTCGAGGTGACTTGGTTGACCGAGGCGGAGACGTCGGACACCGCTTTGCGAGCGTCGGCAAGAACGCCGTCGAAGTCCTCGGCGGCAACGGCCATCTGGGTGCTGGTCTTCTCCAAGTTTTTCATCGTCTCGCCCATGGATTTGACGGTTTCGTCGTTGAGAACCTCGGTGTTGATGCGAGTCACGACGGTGTCGATGTTTTTGATGGCTCCCCTGACGTCGGCGAGAAGATCGGCGCCGCCGCTGGCGAGATCAGCGATGCCGGATTCGCGTTTGCCCCTGACGACGGAGCCCGGGGCGATCGGGACGAATTTTTCGACGTCGAGGTCTTGCGGCATGGTGATGTCGACGAAGGTGTCGCCGAGGAGACCGGAGCTGCCGATGGTGAAGGTCGAGCTTTGGGGGATCTGGACTTCCTCGTAGAGCTTGAGGACGACGTAAACGCCGCGCATGTCTTTGAGCACGAAGGGGCCGCGATCGACGGCACCAATGCGGGCCCCGGCGAGAAGGACATCGGCCCCAGCGAAGAGTCCACTGGCGTTGGGATACTCCACTCGGATTTCGTAGGATTCCTTCAGGCCGTCACCGAAGCGTCCGAAATAAACGATGAGAGCGCAGATGACGGTGAGCCCAAGGATGAGAAAAAATCCGACTCGGACCTGGGTGATGTGATCGGCTTTCGTCATGGGTAAATGGTCAGTCTTTTTCGTCTGAGCGGCCTTCGACGAAGTCGGAGATGATGGGGTCGCGGCTGGCGCGCAGCTCGTCGGTGGTGCCGTAAAAGTAAACGCGACCTTGATACAGGAGGGCAACGCGGTCGGCGATGTGGTAGCAGCTGGTCATGTCGTGAGTCACGACAATGGAGGTGACTTGAAGCTGCCGTTGGAGGCGGCGGATGAGTTTATTGATGCTGTCGGAAACGATCGGATCAAGTCCGGCGGTGGGTTCGTCATAGAGAATGACATCGGGCGGCGAGATGATGGCGCGTGCGAGGGCGACGCGTTTTCGCATGCCGCCGCTGAGGTTGACGGGCATTTTGTCTTCACTGCCGGACATGTTCACCATGGCGAGCGTCTCGGCAACTTTTTGGCGCAGGATGTCTTCGTCGCTCTCGCCGCGCTCCCGGAGGGGGAAGGACACGTTGCGAAAAACGGTCATCGAGTCGAAGAGCGCACCGTCCTGAAAGACCATGCCGATCTTCCGGCGGATCGGCTCGAATTGACGTTCGGTGAACCCGACGATGTCGACGCCTTCGACGAGGACGCTCCCGGAGATCGGACGCATGAGGCCAATGAGATGCCGGAGGAACACGCTCTTGCCGCCGCCGCTCCGGCCGAGGAGGACGAGGGTCTCGCCGCGGTGAACCGGGAGGCTGAAGCCGCGAAGGATTTCCTGGTCGCCAATCCGTTGAACGAGATCGCGGACTTCGATGAGTGGCTGGGTGGCAGGGACGGCACTCATCCGGCGGGAAAGACGATGTTGAGCGCGAGGGTGAGGAAGAAGTTTGCGATGAGGACGGCGAGCGACCCGATCACCACAGCTTGCGTGGTGGCGCGTCCGACGCCGACGGCTCCGTTGTGAGCGTAGAGACCCTCGCGGCAGGCAATGAAGACGATGATGAGGGCGAAGATGAAGGCCTTCGAGACGCCCATGACGATGTCTTCGAGGACGGTGAACTTCCACATGTTCATGAGGAAGTAAGCGGAGGTGACGCCGAGGATCTGGGTGGCCATGAGGTAGCTGGCGGCGATGCCGAAGAAAATGCATTCGCCGACGAGGAGCGGCAGGGAGACGAGCATGCCGATGGCGCGCGGGACGACGAGGTAGTCGACGGGATTGACCGCGAGGGCGCGGAGGGCGTCGATCTGCTGGGTGACCTTCATCGTGCCGATCTCGGCGCTGATCGCGGCACCGGTGCGACCGGCGACCATGAGTCCGGCGAGGACGGGGCCGAGTTCGCGGCACATCGAGACGGAGATGACGGGACCGACGGCAGTCTCCATGTTCAGCGCGGCGAATTGAAAGAACGTCTGGGCCGTGAAGACGGCGCCGGTGAAGGCACCGGTCACGATGACGACCATCTGGGTGCCAAAGCCGATCTGGCTGATCTGGCGGAGGGTCAACATGAGCCGGATTCGGCCACGCAGGATCGAACCGAAGGTTTCGATGGCGAGCTGAGCGACCTGGCCGAAGTAGGCGCAGAAACCGGCCAGTGGGTTCAAGATGAGCGCGAGCATTTATCCCGGGGCTCGAGACGAGCTAGAGCAATTGGGTGATGGATCGGCGACGGCGGGGGCCGCGGTCCTCTGAAGGTGTTGGGTCCTCGGTGGCGCGGGACGGCGGGAAACCGCCGAGGCGACCGGGACCGGGGGAATCGCGGCGTCCGCTCGAGATCAAACGTCGAGACGCTGTGTTTTCGTCTTCGCGGAAATGCCTTCGGGGAGGGCGCCGACGAATTTGGCGTCGAGCCCGGCTTTGCTGAAAAGGGAGCGGAGGGCCGAGACGGTCGGCGCTTTGTCGTCGAACTCCATGTAAACGATGTCGTGGTTCGTATCGACCTTGTAGCGCAGGTTTTGGAGCGTATCCAACTCGAGGGCGAGCCCCATCATTTTGTCCGCGTTGCGAACTCCAGCCGCGTAAACCTCCAGTTCGATCATAGATGGAGAATCTTTCGTCCTGCCGGGGCGCGAGCGCAAGGAAAACCGGACGAAGCGCTACGCGAGACCGACGGCGATTTTCACGCGAGCGAGCACGGCTTCGGCGATTTCGTTGGCCTGCCGGGCGCCGTCGTTGAGGACCCGCTCGACGTATCCGGGATCGCCGAGGAGGTCTTCTCGGCGTTGGCGCATTGGGGCGAAGTATTCCCAAGTCGCCGCGAGGAGTCGCTTCTTGAAGTCGCCGTAGCCGTGGCCGCCAGCTTGGAAAGCCGCGACGAGAGCGGCGTGGTCGGCTTCGGACGCGACGAGCTGGTGCAGAGCGAGGATGGTGGAATCTTCGGTTGGCTTGGGGGCTTCGACCGGGGTGGAATCGGTGGGGATGCCCATGATCTTTTTCTTCAGGGATTTCTCGGATTCGAAGATGTCGATGGTGTTGCCGTAACTGGCCGACATCTTGGCGCCGTCGAGGCCGGGGACGGTCGCCGTCGCTTGCTGGATGCTGGGTTCAGGGAGTTTGACCGTGCCGGTGCCGTAGGCTTCGTTGAGTTTGATGGCGATATCCCGGGTGACTTCTAGGTGTTGTTTCTGGTCCTTCCCGACGGGTACGAGGTCGCTGTCGTAGAGCAGGATGTCGGCGGCCATGAGAACGGGATAGGCGAAGAGGCCGTGGGTGGCGGGGAGGCCGCGCGCCGTTTTGTCCTTGTAGGAGTGGCAACGCTCGAGGAGCCCCATGGGGGTGAGGGTCGAGAGAATCCAGGCGAGCTCGGTGACGGCCGGGACGTCGGATTGGCGGAAGAAGGTGGCACGGGTTGGATCGAGGCCGCAGGCGAGGAAGTCGATCGCGAGGTCACGAGTGTTTTCGCGCAACGAGGCGGGGTCGCGGACGGAGGTGAGGGCGTGGAGATCGGCGATGAAGTAGAGAGCCTGGCCTTGGTCCTGCAGCTCGATAGCCGGGCGCATCATCCCAAAGTAGCGGCCAAGGTGGGCTTTGCCGGAGGGTTGGATGCCGGAGAGAATTCGCATGGGACGGGAGTGTGGCGGAAGATTCGGGATTTAAGAATTACGAATTGCGGAAACGGCGCGGGGGATTCTGCGGTCGGGGAGCGAGGAATGAGGGCAAATGGATCGCGCGACGTGGTGATGATGTCGGTTGACACGGGGTGGGATGGCCTCCACTTTACGCGCTTCGTAATTACCCCACTTTTTTAATGAAGTTTTCTCTTAACAAGGTGCGCTGGATCAACAGCGCGTTTCTGATCGGCACATTCGTCACGACCTGCACCGCCGTGCCGTATTACATCTGGCACCACGGGGTGGACGCGTTTCAGGCTGGGCTGTTTCTGTTCTTCTTTCTCTCGACGGGACTGAGCATTACGCTGGGGTATCATCGGTTGTTTTCCCACCTGACCTTCAACGCGAAGTGGCCGGTGAAGCTCTACACGTTGCTCTTTGGTGCGGCGGCCTTCGAGGGGTCGGCGCTGGGTTGGTGTGCGGATCACCGTCGGCATCACAAGCACGTCGATCACGACGAAGATCCGTATGACATTTCGAAGGGGTTCTTCCACGCGCACATCGGTTGGCTGTTGTTCCGCACGGGGCCGGATACTCCGCTGACGTGGGTGCGCGATCTCCAGAAGGACAAGTTGGCTTGGTGGCAGCACAAGTATTACCCACTGGTCGCGGTCGGCATGGGCTTTGCGCTGCCGGCAGCCATCGGGTATCTGGTCGGCGGGGGGACTGCGGCGCTGGGTGCGTTTCTTTTGGCGGGCGTGGCGCGCACGGTTTTCGTGCATCACATGACGTTTTGCATCAACTCGCTTTGCCACTGGATTGGTGACCGCCCGTATTCGTCGAACATCTCGGCGCGCGACAGCTTTCTGATGGCGATCTTTACGTTTGGCGAGGGGTATCATAATTACCACCACGAGTTCCAATACGACTACCGGAACGGCGTGAAGCCCTGGCAGTTTGACCCGACGAAGTGGATGATCTGGACGTTGCACAAGCTTGGGTTGGTCTCGAACCTTCGCCGGGTCGGTGAAGAGCGGATCATCAAGGCGCAGATCGCGGAGCAGCAGCGCCACCTCGAGGAAAAGATGTCGTCGTATCAGGGCGTGGTGTGCGATTCCGTCAAGGGCGTGCTGAACGCGGCGCAGGAGCGCATGCACGCTTCCGTGGCGGCGTGGGAGCAATTGCTGGCAGAGAGTCGCGAGGCGGCCAAGCGGGGTAGCGAATATTCGCGGACCCGTCGTCTGGAGCTGAAGCGTGAGCTGGCGGAAGCGACGGATCGTCTGCGCGACTCGATGCGTGAGTGGAGCAGCGCGCGGCAGATGGCGTTCAGCGCCATGGTTGCCGCTTGATCGGTCCCGACGCGGGAGAACGGGCGGTGGCTCGTAGATTTTTCCAATCGGCGATCGCGGTTCTTATCGCGCTCGTCTGCGGTTGGCTGGTGATCATACCGGTCGGGAGTCTGGAAGCAGGGTGGCGGACGGCCGATCGAGCTTGGGCGGCGGAGTTCCCGCGGGATCACGGGGATCACGCGGACTTCAAAACGGAGTGGTGGTATTTCACCGGGAATCTGCGCGCGAAGGGCGGACGGGAATTTGGGTATCAACTGACGATCTTTCGTCAGGGAGTGATTCCGTCCGACGAGAGGGTTGAGCGGCGCTCGCGATTTGTGGCGAACGACGTGTATCTGGCTCACTTTGGGCTGAGTGACTTGGCTGGCGGAAGCTACCTTCACGGTCAGGAGGTGTCACGAGGAGCTTACGGGGAAGCGGGGACGGCGGATGAAGGCGAACGGGTGGCGTGGGTGGGTCCGAGCGAGGTGTGGTTTCTCGAGGGGGGGAATGAGATCCGGATCCGCGGAGAGGGTGACGGTGCGGAGTTGAAGCTGACGTTGGCGTCGGAGAAGAGTCCGGTGTTTCACGGGCGGGACGGGGTGAGTCAGAAGGCGGCAGGAGTGGGGCGGGCCTCGCACTATTACTCGCTCACGCGATTGGCAACGTCGGGGACGGTGACGGTCGACGGGGAGGAGTTTGCGGTGAAGGGGCTGAGTTGGTTCGACCACGAGTGGGCGACGAATCAACTTGGGGAGGATCAGGTCGGGTGGGATTGGTTTAGTCTCCAGTTTGACGACGGGACGGAGTTGATGTTGTTCCAGATCCGGAAGCGCGGTGGGGGGAGGGACGAGTATTCGAGTGGCACGTTCGTCGATACTGAAGGGGTAGGAGTTGCGATCTCGGATGAGGATTTCTCGCTGGAACCGGTCCGGAATTGGGCGAGCGAAGCAACGGGTGGCGAGTATCCGGTGGAGTGGAAGGTGGCGGTGCCGAAGCTAGGGATTGATCTCGTGGTCGAAGCGCGGATGGACGCGCAGGAGCAGGTGCTAGAGCCGGTGGCGTATTGGGAAGGCAGCGTCCGGGCGAGCGGGAGTCGGACGGGACTCGGGTATTTGGAGATGACGGGCTACGCGGGGGAGATCGTTGGGATGCGGGCGGGGGAGTGAGTTGTCAGCTTCACAGTTTGCCCGTTCCGTGGGCGATTGGGCGATGATGGGAATGTTTGGTCCGTCGACTTCGCGGTTCACAGGAGCTGATCTCAAAGAAAATCGGCGGGTCCCGCGTAAGGGGCCCCGCCAATTCCTCCAATTGTAAATGGACGCAGGTTTACGACGTCGCGGATGACGCTTTGAGATTTTTGCCTGATCGCCTCCGATGGCGGACTGCAATCAGAGCCGCGGCGGCGAGCAGAACTGCTGTGCCGGTGGAAGGCTCTGGAACCGCGGTGTAATCGAATGACACGCTTCCCAAACCGGAATAGTCGGTTGTTCCTCCCCACGATGCGGTGCCAATCGAGACCAACGTCGAAAAGGAATACGTGTCCGATCCCGACAACGTGAGATCGAACGTGCCGGGTCCGGTGACCGCTGCCAAGGACGGGGAGTCGGTGATTGCCGCAGTCGCAAGACCGCTCACTGCCGGGTTGTCGATTATCGATCCATTGGTCGCTACGGCTGGGCTCAGCGCGATCCCGAGGAGTGCTGCTAGCGGAGCGCCGGAAAGGTTGGCAGTGCCGCTAGCGACTGAGCCACCGATGCCGTCGACCGTGAGCGATAAGGATCGATCGAGCGAAATCGCTCCGATGGCCAGAGACACCCCGGATTGAGAGAATGCCGCGTCGGTCGTTCGGTCGGACAGTGCGATCGTGAAGGTCACGGAATTCAGGGTTCCGAGGGCCGGATCAAATTTCGGCAACGAGAACACGGAGCTGTCAATTCCGGTATCGGTATAGAGAGCGTTGATTCCGAAGTCGCTCGAGGCGGAGCCGGTGATCGCCAAATCTGAGAATGCTGAGTTGTAGCTGATCGTCGCCGTTTGGCCCAAAGGAAGGGCAGAAAGGCTTAGGACTGCTCCAAGGACGAAGGATTTTGAGGTCATCTTCATGGTATGAGGTTGGGGTTTGGGCAGAAATGCCGAACCGGCCGGAATTGGCTTAAAACCCCGTAGTGAGGCTCTCGGCTGCAGCAACTTCTGTTGCCCTTGAGAATACCTACCGAGGTGCTCTCGCCTCAATTGGGAGGTGTCTCAACGACCCGTAGGTCATTGGACAGGAAAGGTGTAGGCGTCGGCCTACAGGACGAGGCTGCGCTGGCCGCTTTAAAGCGCCCGTTTGCCGCTCGGCGCGAAGAGATGGCGGAGGCCATGATCGTGGGCATAATTAGCGAGTCCAATGTCATTGTGCACGCCGAGCTTCTCGAGGATGCGTCCCCGGAAGGTGCTCGCGGTCTTGGGGCTGATACAAAGTTCGGCTGCGATCTCCTTCAACGTCATCTCTCGGATCAAACATTCGAAAACTTCGAATTCGCGATTCGAGAGATTTTGGTGCGGATGCTTAGCGGACGGTTGGGAGATTTCTTGGGCGAGCTGCTCCGCGAGCGTCGGCGTGATGTAGCGCCCGCCATCGAGAATTTTGCGGATTGCGCCGATGAGCTCCCCGCTGGCGGCCTGTTTGTTCAAGTAACCTGCGGCCCCGCCTTTGATTGAGCGAATGCCGAGTTGATCCTCCGGGGCAGAGCTGACAATGAGCACGGGAGAGGACGGTGCGAGTTGCTGTGATTCTCCAAGGATATCAATGCCGCCACGGCCCGGCATGCAAATGTCGAGGAGGACAACGTCCCACGTGCCCTGATGAAGTCGGTCGATGGCTTCTCCGGTCGAGCTGGCTTCTCCGAAGGACGCTTCGGGAAATTCCTCCCGGATAATTCGTATCAACCCTTCGCGCAGAAGCGGGTGATCGTCAGCTACAAGTATGCGCATGAGGTGAAGTGTTTTTGGAGCGGTCAGGTCGAGGGAGTTTCACAACCACTCTGGTGCCCGTCGGTGAAGCATTCTCGATTGAAATGGTCGCTCCGACCCCCGCAGCTCGTTCCTGCATCCCAAGCAGACCTAGTGAGCGCATGTCGGTCAGTCGATGCGATGGAATGCCACACCCGTCGTCGGAGATCGTCAGGCGAGTCGATTCAGGAAGAGCTTCCAAGGCAACGTGAAGTTGGGAAGCTTCTGAATGTCGGGCTGCGTTCGTGAGGCTTTCCTGGAGAATTCGAAAGAGTGCCGTCGCTTGCTCATCGGTGTAAACGAGCGGATCGTCGGTGAGTTCGACGCGGCACTCGATGCCGGTCTTTTTCTCAAATGTTTCGACCTGCCACTTGGTTGCGGCAGGTAAGCCAAATCGATCAAGGACGACGGGACGGAGATCACTGGCGATTCGCTGGACTAAACTAATGCTGGAGTCGATTGACCGTTCGAGTTCGGCAAGGCGGGTCGAGTTTGAATCTGGACGGGTAGATTGATCGGAGTCCTGGAGGTGCTTGGCGACGAAAGCGGCGTCGAGCTTAGCGGCGGTCAATTCCGGCGCGAGGACATCGTGGATCTCCCGAGCGAGTGCAATCCGTTCTTCTTCGCGGATGGACTGGAGCTTGAGAGCGAGGCTGCGAAGTTGGGCTGTCAGGCGCCGTTTGTGCTGGTCGGACTCTTCCCGCGCCGTCACGTCTCGGAGGATAGCGGTATAGATCTGGCCAATTTCCAACTGAAGGTGAGATATCGACGCTTCGATGTAAAAATCCTCACCGTCTTGACGGTGCCCGATCGTAAAGAATCGCTTCTTTTTGAGGCTCCATTCCGCAAAGTCTGAATATTGCGATCCCGACTGAGTGGAGAGGCCTGGGATGAGCTCATCGAGTGAGAGTTGTTTTGCGGTGGCTATGTCGCAGCAAAACATTCGCTCCGCTGCCGTGTTGAAATCAAGAATTCGACGGTTTTCGTCGAACGTGAGGATCGCATCCATCGCGGAATGAATGATGGCGTTGAGACGGTGTTCGCTTTGCCAAAGGCTCTGAGTGGCTTGGGCTTGCTCAGCCTCGAACGTGGCTTCCCATTGATTCTGGCGGCGTGCGTTGATCCAAACACCGATGGCGACCCCGACAAATCCGGTGGTCATCACGAGAACTGCGCTGATCTCGGAATCGTAGAAACCAATCGACTGCCCGGTGATCCGTACCCAGCCGAGAACGATGAGAATGATGAGGATCGCCGGGAGGAGGCGGCGGGCGTTACGCCCTCCCGAGCGGGGCGAACAAACGACAGACATCGGACCTGCTGCGGGTTCGCACAATAGGGTTGCGCTGCTGAGACCGATGAGCACGAGCGCGTTGTGGATGGAAACCGTGGCAAACGCGTCGACCAGCAGGCGACCATTGAGGTCGAGAAGGTAGAATTGGCAGCCTACCACCCCGACCAAGAGAGTGATCATCGCGAGGATCTGGGCCGAGGCCGCCTGGAGGAACGCTTGACCGAGGCAAATCAGACTCAAGGAGAGAATGATACTGGCGACAGCGGTGGCCGGACTCATTCGTCCAGGGTGGGGCGTATCTTCGGAAAGAACGGCGTCCGCGAAGAGCCAAAGGTCGAAATCGGAGCCGATGAACCCGCACCATTCGGCGAGAACGGTCAGCCCGACGGTGAGGGCGAATAAGGCGAGAACGCGGGAGAGTGCGGGATGGCGCGCGGAATAGGCAAGCAGCGCGCCAGCAATCGCGAGATAGGTGAATGCCGTCTGGGGTTTCATCGACGGGCCGCTCGGGATGATCTGAGTAATGAAGGGCCACCGGGTCGCCCAGCCGAAAATCACGATGAGGGTGATCGAAACAGCCACTGCGGCAATGGCACGGATGAATGCCGTTGGATTTAGCGCGGGTTTGGTAGGGCTGACCAGCGGCGAACTTGGGGCGTCCTCCGCGTGAACCGCGGGTGGACTAGCTGCCAGCACCGCGTCGTGGGTGAGTGGTGGTTGTGCGCTGACCGACGGGGGGACGCCGCGAACCACCGAGCTCGTAGAGTGCTGGGTATGACGAGGAACCTTCACGAACGACTTAGGAAGAAGGGTTTAGAGTATGCGAATGATAAGGAGACATGACAATTCGGAATTGGGGTGGGCGCGGCGTGAATTGTGATCGGAGGGGCGGGTTAAGGGTCGGAGTTCGGTTTGCGTCGGATCCGAGAAGGTGCGGACGACCACTTGTCCGCTCCTTGACCCTATTGGAGTTCGACCGTTCGCGGAGCGGATGGCCCGCTTCTCACCACTCGCGCTGCTGGCATCCGTAGGCTTGCGTGAGGGAGCGGAAAATCCGAAGAACGGGGATGGTCATTTCTCCCAAGATTCGCGGTTTTATTTGCACGACGGCTCATCCGGAGGGCTGCGCGGCTCACGTGCGGGAGCAGATCGATTACGTGAAGTCGCAGCCTCCGCTGGAGAACGCGCCGAAGCGCGTGCTGGTCGTGGGCTCGTCGACCGGATACGGCCTCGCGTCGCGGATCGTGGCGGCGTTTGGCGGCGAGGCGCAGACGGTCGGTGTCTTCTTCGAGAAAGAGCCGACGGAGAAGAAAACGGCGTCGGCCGGATGGTACAACACGGCGGCTTTCGAGGAGGCGGCGGGTGAGGCGGGCCTTTACGCGAAGAGTTTCAACGGGGACGCGTTCTCGAATGAGATGAAGTCGAAGGTGATCGAGACGATCAAGGCGGATCTGGGTCAGGTGGACATGGTGGTTTACAGCCTGGCATCCCCTCGTCGGGTCGATCCTGCGACCGGCGAAGTTTACAAGTCGGTGCTGAAACCAACGGGCGACACCTACACGAACAAGAACCTCAACACCGACAAGAAGGAGATCGAGTCGGTGACGATCGAATCAGCCACGGAAGAGGAAATCGATCAGACGGTGAAGGTGATGGGGGGCGAGGATTGGAAGTTGTGGATCGATGCGTTGGCGGACGCGGGTGCGCTGGCGGATGGCTTTCGGACGGTGGCCTACAATTACATTGGCCCGGAGATCACCTGGGCGATCTACACCGACGGAACGATCGGGCGGGCGAAGCAGCACCTGGAAAAGACGGCCCAGCAGATGAGCGAGCGTTTCGGGGAGGGAACGGCTCTGGTTTCCGTGAACAAGGCGCTGGTGACGCAGGCGAGTTCGGCGATCCCGGTGGTGCCGCTCTACATCTCGATCTTGTTCAAGGTGATGAAAGAGAAAAAAATTCACGAGGGGTGCATCGAGCAAATCCAGCGGTTGTTCGCGGATCACTATTGCTCGGCGGAGGGCCCGGAGCTGGACGAGGCGGGCCGGATTCGGATCGACGATTGGGAGATGCGGCACGACGTTCAGGCCGAGATCGAAGGCGTGTGGCACACGGTGTCGACGGAGTCGCTGGATGACGTCGGGGATTTTGCTGGTTACCAGAAGGATTTTTACAAGCTGTTTGGATTCGGGATCGACGGGGTCGATTACGAGGCGGATGCCGATCCGATGCGTCGGATCCCGAGTCTGGAGTGAGGCTTGGTTTTGAATCAGGAACGAAACGGGATTTTTGGGAATCTTGGAGCGTCGGGATTTTTCGAAGAGGAAAAATCCGGGCCGGGTATGTGATCTGCTGCCTAGCGAAAACGGGTGGTGAACGATCGCCATCCGTTCCCGATCTGTCTGATGAAAAAATCCGCCCGCTCTGCAAGAAAGACATCCAGTTCCGTTTCGAAGCGGCCGACGCGGAAGAAGACGAAGTCGGCGCCCAAGCCGAAGAAGGTTAGTGCAAAGGCGGAGACCAGTGAGGGCAGCGGGCCGGTGTTTCCGATGGTGGCGTTGATCGACGAGCGGGTGCGGACGAGCATTCCGAAGGAGATCGTGGAGCGGGTCGACGCGGCTTCGAGCAAGAAGCAGATCATCAGCACGATCTACCCGTATCCCAGGATGATGAAGGGGAAGGCTTACCGCGCCGAGATCGAGGCGTTGCAGGTCGAGCTGGTCAAGATGCAGGCGTGGGTGAAAGAGGCCGGGGAGCGCATTGTGATGGTCTTCGAAGGGCGCGACGCTGCGGGGAAGGGCGGGACGATCCAGCGATTCACCGAGAATCTGAATCCGCGCGGTGCGCGGGTCGTGGCGCTGGAAAAGCCGAGCGAGGCGGAGAAGGGACAGTGGTATTTTCAACGATACGTCCAGCAGTTGCCAACCGCGGGAGAGTTCGTTTTCTTCGATCGGTCTTGGTATAACCGGGCCGGTGTCGAGCGGGTGATGGGTTTTTGTTCTCCGAACGAGTATCTGGAGTTCATGCGGCAGGCTCCGGAGTTTGAGCGGATGCTGGTTCGTAGCGGGACGCGGTTTTTCAAGTTCTGGTTTTCGGTGAGCCGTGAGGAGCAACTGCGCCGTTTTCTGGAAAGGGCGAAGGATTTGCTGAAGCAGTGGAAATTGAGCGCGATGGACGTGGAGTCCCTTGGTCGGTGGGATGAATACACCAGGGCCAAGGAGTCGATGCTGTTTTACACCGACACGGCGGACGCGCCTTGGACGATCGTGCGGTCGGACGACAAGAAGCGGGCGCGGCTGAACGCGATGAAGTTTCTGCTGTCTTCGATCCCCTACGAAGGAAAGAACGAGGAGCTCGTGTCGGACGTGGACCCCCTGATCGTCGGGCCGGCGCGTGAGATCTACGAGCAAGGTGAGGAGGTGCGCCCAATCACGGAAGACGATTAGCCCAGCCGAGACGGTCAGCGGTTCGTTGGGTGATGACCGCAAGGACACCGATTTCACAGAAATTTCACCGAGGGTTCGCACTCGCTTCACGGGCGGTGGGGAGGATGGGGAATGCGGAAGATTATGGAATGGATCGGACGGATCGGACTTGCGGTGATGGTGGTGCTATTTGCGGCGGGTTGGGTGGCCGGGGCCTGGCTGGTAAAGCCGGACCGGAAGGCATTGGAGAGCTTCCATTGGGTGTGGCTCGATGGGCTCGAGGCTCACGGTCTGCGAGTTGACCGTGGCGTGACGAGCACCGGTGTGCCATTTCTCGTTTGCGAGCCGGAGGGTCGCTTTGGGCCTGGAAAGCGGGGGCGAGTCCTGCGGAGCCAACTGGCGAAGCGGGAACAGAAATTGGAGAGCTTTGGCGATGTCGTTGGGACGGTGGTGCTGTTCCACGGCCGGGGTGGGCGCAAAGAGGATCTGCTGCTGACGGCGGAGCGGTTCTGCGCGGTGGGATTGCGGTGTGTCATTCCCGACCTGCCGGGGAACGGAGGGAACCCGACTGCCAGCACGGGGTTTGGCGGGGGCGAGCGGGAGGCGGGTCGATGAACGGGTTGTTGACGCGGCGGAATTTCATTCGGGGTGGCGTGGCGTCGACTGCGTTGGCGGGCGGGGGGCTGGCCTACGGAGGCGGCTTCGGGCTGCACTGGGTGGAGGTGAAGCGGGTGAGGCTCGACCTGGGTCTCGGGCGGGAACTTCGGGTGGTGGCACTGAGCGACCTGCACTTCGATCCCCTGCACGAGGTGGACTTTCTCCGGGACGTGATGGCGATGATTGCTGAGGTGCGACCGGATGTTTTCGTGATCACCGGGGATCTGATCTCGCGCGACGCGGGGCGGGTGGATGAATTGGCAAGTATTCTAGGGGAGGTGTCGGCTCCTCTGGGCCGTTTCGTGGTGCTTGGGAATCATGACATCTGGACGGACGGGGACCTGATCACCCGCAGTCTGGAGGACCAGGGAATCCGGGTGTTAAGGAACGAGTGTGTGAAGCTGCCGGGATTCGGCGAGTGCTACTTGAGCGGACTGGACAGCTTCTGGGCGGGGGAGCCGGATGCCTCCGTGATCGACCGGACGCCGGAGAGATCGCGGCACGTTTTGCTGATTCACGAGCCGGATCCGTTTGACGAGGTAACTGATCCGCGAGTGCGGTTACAGATCTCGGGCCACACGCACGGAGGCCAAGTGCGATTGCCATTCATTGGGGCACTGGTGTTGCCCAAATGGGGGGAGAATTACGACGCTGGGCTGTTCCAAAAGGCTGGGAGGAATCTTTACGTCAACCGGGGGCTGGGATCTTTGAGTCCGCACGTGCGGTTTTTGTGTCGGCCGGAAGTGACGGTGTTTGAACTGGGTTGATGGTCTCGAGACGGTGGCCTCACGCGAAGGCGCAAGGCGGGAAGGCGCGAAGGGAAGTTCACGTCGAGGCGCGGAGGCGCGGAAGCGATTTGCGTGTCGGGGCCCGGAACCCTCAACTTTTTCCCGGCGCCATTTTGTGCCAGTCGGTGCTTTGCTCGTAGGCGTGGGCGATCTGAAGGAGCCGGGTTTCGTCGAAGGATTTGCCGAGAAGTTGGAGGCCGACGGGGAGGTCGCGGCCTTCGGCTTGGCCGAAGCCACAGGGGATGCTGATGCCGCAGATGCCGGCAAGGTTGGCGGCGATGGTGAAGATGTCCGCAAGATACATCTTGAGCGGGTCGTCGCTGCGCTCGCCGACGCGGAAGGCGAGGTCGGGGCTGGTCGGGCAGATCAGGGCGTCACATTGCGAGAAGGCATTTGAAAAATCCTGCCGGATGAGGGTGCGGACTTTCTGGGCGCGGAGGTAGTAGGCGTCGTAGTAGCCGCTGGAGAGAACGTAGGTGCCGAGGATGACGCGGCGTTTGACCTCGGGTCCGAAGCCCGCTTCGCGGGTCTTTTTGTAGTGGTCGATGAGGTTTTCGGGGTTCGCTGCGCGGTGGCCGTAACGGACTCCGTCGAAGCGCGCGAGATTCGCGGAGGCTTCGGCTGTCGCGATGATGTAGTAAACCGCGACGGCGTATTCGGTGTGGGGGAGAGAAACTTCGACGAGGTCGGCGCCGAGGGATTCGTATTGGGCGATGGCATTCTCGACGGCGATGCGAACTTGCTCGTCCATGCCGTCGATGAAGTATTCCTTCGGGACGCCAAGTTTGACGCCTTTGAGGTCCTGGCCGAGACGGCTGGTGTAGTCGTCAACCGGGTGATCGAGGCAGGTGGAGTCCATCGGGTCGGGGCCGGCGATGACGTTGAGGAGGCGAGCGGAATCCTCGACGGTCTGGGTGAAGGGGCCGATCTGGTCGAGGGAGGAGGCGAAAGCGATGAGGCCGTAGCGCGAGACGCGGCCGTAGGTCGGCTTCAGGCCGACGCAGCCGCAGAGGGCGGCAGGTTGACGAATCGAGCCGCCGGTGTCGGAGCCGAGGGTGGCGTAGGCTTCACGGGCGGCGACGGCGGCCGCGCTGCCGCCCGAGGAACCGCCCGGGATGCGGGAGTGGTCCCAAGGATTGCGGCTGGCTTCGAAGGCGGAATTCTCGGTCGACGATCCCATGGCGAACTCGTCGAGATTCAATCTTCCAAAAGGAATGGCTCCGGCGGCCTTGAGTTTGCGGATGACCGTGGCGTCGTAGGGCGCACGGTAATTTTCGAGGATGCGGGAGGCGGCCGTGCAGGGGGCGCCGGTGACGTTAATGACGTCTTTGATGCCGATCGGAATGCCGCCGAGTGGCAGGGAGACGTCGGCCGTCTCGGCGAGCGGACGAGCGGCTTCGAGGTCGCGGCTGAGGTAGGCGTGAATGTGGGGGTCGATCTCGGCAATGCGGCCGTCGAGGTCGGTGAGGGCCTCGGTCGGGGAAAGCTCACGGGCTCGAAGGCGGGCCTGCAGATTGGTCAGGGTGTCCATTCTAGAAAAATTGGAAATGTGAAATGCGGAATGTGAAATGGAGTGGCACTTTGCGCGGCGGTCTCAGTCGAGGACTTTGGTGACCATGATGAGGCCGTTGGCCTGGTGCGGGGCGTTGGCGAGGGCGGCTTCTTTACTGAGGCTTTCGCGGGGTTCGTCGGTCCGGAAGACGTTGTCGACCGCGTTGGCGTGAGCGGTCGGCTCGACGGAGGACACGTCGAGTTGGTCGAGTTGCTCCACGTATTTGAGAATCTGGCTGAGCTGACCTTCGAATTTGGCTTCTTCTTCGGGAGTGAGGTCGATTCGAGCGAGGTGCGCGGTGTGGTGAATGTCCATGGGCTGAGAGTTAAAAGTTGAGAGTGGAGAGGGAAGAGCTAATTCAGCTTGGCAAATTCTTCGAGGCAGTAGCGGTCGGTCATACCGGCGAGGTAGTCGGCGACGCTGCGGGGGAGGCCATTGGACGCGACGCGGCTCGCCGCTTTGCGGCCCAGGAGGGAGGGGTCGTCCATGAGGCGGTGGAAGAAGCCTTCGAGGACGCCGCAACCGCGCGCATTGGCGGAGGCGACGGCGGGGTTGTAGTAGAGATTTTTGTAGAGAAATTTCCGGAGGGCGGCGTTGCCCCGGCGGGTGTCGTCGCTGAACCGGGCCAGGCGCTGGGGGTGGGTCCGGATGTTGTTGACGGTGCGAACGCCGGATTCTGCGATGGCCCGGGCGGTCGTGACGACCAGGTCTTCGACCTCGCGATTGACGATGCAGCGGATGAGGAAGCCGCGGTGATGGTGCGGGTGGAATTCGGATCCGAATTCGCGCTCGGCGAGGACGTGGGCGTCGGACCAGATCGTGAGAGTGTCGAGGTCGGCGGTCGAGACGAGGTCGGCGTCGAGTCCATCGTCGAGATCGTGAGAATAATAGGTGATCTCGTCGGCGAGGTCGGCGATCTGGCCTTCGAGGGAGGGCCAACGGACGTGGGTGCCATCCGGGAGAGTCTGGGAATCGTTGTGTTTGCCGAGGCCTTCGAGGACCTCGTAGGAAAGATTGAGGCCGGAATGGTGGGGATATTTTTCGGCGAGCGTCTCCACGACGCGAAGCGACTGGATATTGTGGTCGAACCCGCCTTCGTTTTTCATGAGTCGATCGAGAGTTTCCTCCCCGGAGTGGCCAAACGGCGAGTGTCCGAGGTCGTGGGCGAGGGCGATAGCTTCGGCGAGATCTTCGTTGAGTCCGAGGGCACGGGCGATGGTGCGAGTGACCGAGGCGACCTCGATGGTGTGGGTGAGGCGGGTGCGGTAGTGATCGCCGGTGCCGTTCAGGAAGACCTGAGTTTTGCCGTCGAGGCGGCGGAAGGCGGCGGAGTGGATGATGCGGGCGCGGTCGCGTTGGAAGGCGGTGCGGTAGGTGTGCTCGGTCTCCGGGTGGCGGCGGCCGAGGGTTTCGGCGGCAAGGACGGCGTAGGGGGCAAGAAGTTGCCTTTCGTCGGACTCGATTTGTTCGCGGGTCTTAAACATCAATCTCGTTTCAGCTCATCGAGCGCTCGGCGACGCTCCGCGCGGTGGCGGCGGGTGACGACGAGCAGGTCGTAGATCGAGAGAAGCATGGCACTGACCGTGAGCCACGCACAAATCAGCCAGTAGATGGCGAAGAATACCGGATGGTCGGCGAACGTGGACCACAGAAGCGTGGTGCCGACGAAGAGAAGGGCAAGTGCGGCGAGAGTGATCGCGAACATGGCTTTTCGCCGCACCCGTTGATCGAGAGCGATGCCGGTAGTAATTCGGAGAATGAGATCGATCACGAGAACGGGTGGCCGGGGATCGGGTTGGCTGAGATTGGGTTGATTCGAGTTGGCGGCGATCGCGGCGTCCGGTAGGTTAACCCCATGCGGATGGTCATTCGAGGATTTGCGGTGCTGTTGTTAGTCGCCACGGTGGCGATCTGGGCCGCGATGGGCGCGTCGGTCGGTTGGACGAAGACGTCGGCCGAGGTGCGCGAGTTGGACCCAGTCACGGGGATCGAGGGAGTGAGCTACCGGGATCAATTCGTGCCTGGGGTGGAGTTCTTGGCGGTTGGGGTTCTGGGGGCCGGGTTGATTTTTGCGTTTACGCTGTTCGTGCCAATCACCAAACCCAAACCCGAATCCGAATCATGAAAAAATCCATCCTTGCCGCCGTTGTGGCCACGACCTTCGTTTCCGCCGCTCACGCCGAGAAGAAGACGTTCGATTTCAAAGACCCGAAAGGGGTGAACAACGTGACGTTTACGTTGGACGCGCCGCTGGAATCGATCAGCGGGACGGCCAGCGACGTCTCGGGGACGTTGACGCTGGATCCGGAGAACCCGGCTGAGGTGGAAGGAAAGATCATCGTGGCCGCCGAGTCGCTGCACGTTCCGAATCCGATGATGAAAAGTCACATGCACGGGGACGGTTGGCTGAACGTCCAGGAGCACGAGACGATCGAGTTCGAGGTCAAGGAAGTGAAGAACGTCGAGCGCGACGGAGACTCCGGGACGGCTGAAGTGAGCGGGACGTTCACGTTGCACGGGGTGTCGAAGGACGTCACGGTGCCGGCGACGGTAACTTATCTGCCCGGACGTCTGGGGGATCGAATCCCCGACGCGAAGGGTGACTTGTTGGTGATTCGCGCGGATTGGACGATCAAGCGGAGCGAGTTCGAGATCAAGCCGGGCGAAGCCGAGGACAAGGTGGCGGACGAAATTGCGTTGTCGATGGCGATCGCTGGGGCGGCCCCCGACGAGGAATAGGGGGCGGGGAGCGGACCGGGAGCGGGTTGCGTTTCTCATTCCTCACCTTTCATCCAGAGTTTAACTTCCGCGCATGAGTTCCCAAGCATTCCGCGAGAAGATGGAGGCGGCTGGTGTCAGCGAGGCGGCGATCCGTGCGTTTGAAAATGGTTACGAGCGTTTCGAGCGGAGTGAAACGGCGCTGATTTCGGAGTCGGAAATCGAGCCGGTCGAATCGCTGCCGACATTGGGGGAGATCAGGCAGTCGTTCGCGGGGAAGGAGTCGCCGACCCTCTTTGCCCAGAGCGCGGTGCTTAAGCTGAACGGTGGCTTGGGGACGAGCATGGGATTGGAGAAGGCAAAGTCGCTGCTGCCGGTGCGGGGGGACGACACGTTTCTGGACCTCATCGTTCGGCAGGTGCTGGCGTGGAGGGAAACAACGAGTGACGTCCGGTTTTTGTTGATGAATTCCTTCAGCACGAGTGCCGACACGCGAGCGGCGCTGGCGAAGTATCCGGAGCTGGGCCATCCGGATGATCTGGAATTGTTGCAGAACAAGGTGCCGAAGATCGACGCGGAAACTTTGGACCCGGTGGAGTGGGCGCTTGATCCGAAGCTGGAGTGGTGTCCGCCCGGGCACGGCGATCTATACGCGGTGCTGGCGGGCTCCGGGATCATCGACGAGCTGTTGTCGCACGGAGTTCGTTATCTTTTCGTCTCGAACTCCGACAACCTCGGAGCGACGCTCGATCCGGCGTTGTTGGCGTGGTTTGCCGAGTCGGGCAAGGCGTTTGCCATGGAAGTTACGGCAAGGACGCCGTCGGACCGGAAGGGGGGTCATCTGGCGGTGCGCGACGGACATTTGATTTTGCGGGAATCGGCTCAGTGTCCGGAGGATGACCTCGAGGCGTTTCAGGACATCGAACGACATCGCTATTTCAACACGAACAATCTCTGGCTGAGGCTCGACCGGCTGCGAGATGCCTTGGCCGAGTCGGGTGGCTTTCTGCCGCTGCCGGTCATTCAAAATCGGAAGACGGTCGATCCGCGGGACAAGACATCGACCGCTGTCGTGCAACTGGAAACGGCGATGGGCGCGGCCATCGAATGCTTCCCGGACTCGGCGGCGATTTCAGTCCCGCGTTCCCGGTTCGCTCCCGTCAAGACGACCGGAGACCTGCTTGCCCTTCGGTCGAATGCTTACGAAATCCTGCCGGACGGACGGGCGCAGCTGGCCGCTGCGCGTGGCGGGGTGCCGCCGAGAATCGAGCTCGATGGAAATTACAAGTTGGTCGACCAGTTGGATGTCGCGACGCCAGATGGCGCACCTGCGTTGGTCGATTGCGAAGAGCTGGTCGTCGAAGGGCCGATTCGGTTTGCGCCGGGAGTGGAGATCGTCGGGCGAGTCTCGCTGAAGAATGGTAGCGGCGAGTCCGTGACGTTGCCCGCTGGCCGCTACGTGGATACGGATTGGGCCTCCTCGGACGAAGCGGACGGGTCGAGTTGAGGGCTAACGCTGCCGGGCTGGGGGCGGACCTGGGCGATGGCGAGGGATTTTCCCCACCCCTAGGTCGGGTGGCGCGCTGGCGAAGGCTGGCTTAATACAACGCTCATGAACGACGAAGAAATCTTAAAAGTGATCGAAGACCTCATCGAGACTGCCAGGGACGGAGCGGAAGGCTATCGGCTAGCGGCGGAATCAACGGAGGATCATGATTTGAAGCGGATTCTGCAGACTCACAGTGGGCAACGGCAGGCCTTTGTGTCTGAGCTCCAGGGACTGGCTGCGGGATACGGCGGTGACGTCGACACGTCGTCGAGTGCCGTTGGTTCGCTCCATCGCGGGTGGATGAACCTCAAGCAGGCCCTGAGCTCGAACGACCGGGCCGCAATTCTCGAGGAATGCCAGCGCGGCGACGAACACGCGATCGAAAGTTACGAAGACGCTTTGGAATCACCGATTCCGGCGTCGGTGCAGGCGGCTATCCGACCGCAAGCGGACGAGATTCGCGCGGCCTTGGCACAGATGAAGACCCTGGCCGATTTGAACAATACGGCTGGGTGATCGCAGCTTAGATCACATTTCGCTCCGCCGCACGCTGAAGTGCGGCGGAGATTGATTTGATCGGTGGAAGACTCGTCAGCGAGACGCGACGTCGCCGGACTCGGAGAGCATCTTCTCCGCCTGATCGAGGAAGTCGTCGCGACTGAGGTCCTTGCTGACCGATAAGAGGATATTCCCGTCGGCGTCGGTGAGGATCATCGAGGGGATGTAGCCGTAGGTATTGTTCGGAACTTCGCGAACGGGGCTTTTGTCCAGGTCGATTCCTGGCCACGGCATTCGGTGGTCCTTGAGGTAAGCGACCTCGGCATCGCGCGTTTTATCGGAGGGAACCAGAACCGTCTCGAACGAAGCTCCCCGACCCTTCATCTTCTTGTAGAAGCGAACGAGATCGGGGGAAAAGGCAACGCAGGGTCCGCACCAGGAAGCACTGTAGTAGAAGAGATAGTGTTTTGGAGCGGAGCCGTCGGCGTTGAGAATGCTGGCGGCATCGCCGCGGTCGTCGAGAAGGTTGCCGGCAAGGGCGGCAGGGATCTTGGCGTCGGGCGACGCTGCAGCTGATGCGGCTGTGATTTCGGAGGCTGCCTGCTCTTCGATCCAAGCGAGATCGGCTTCACTGAGAAAGGGCTTCTCGACGTATTGGGCGCGGCCATTGGGCAAAATGAGGGTAATTTTCGAACCTTCGATTTTATGGAACTTCGCTTCGATTGTCGCGGTGCCGTCGCGGCTGGTCCAGCTGCGGACATCGCTGGCGGCATGAAGCGCGGGGACTGCGAGCGCGATGGAAATGGCGATGAGGTGGCGGATGGTCATGGCGGGAAGATTACGAATTTGGGGGCAATTGCAAGTGATGATGGCTAGTCCGGTCGGTGAGAACTGCTTTTGCTTGGTCAGGGTGCGGGGGGGCGTTTAATGAAGGAGGAACCCCATGTTGGATTTCGATCAGCTCGTCGACGATTATTATCAGCCGCTCTATCGATTTGCGCTGAGTCTGGCGAAGAACGAGCCCGAAGCCTGTGATCTCGTGCAACAGACTTTTGCGCTCTGGGCGCGGAAGGGCCATCAACTTCGGGATGAGTCGAAGGTGAAGACGTGGCTGTTCACCACGCTGCGGCGAGAATTCCTGGGGATGGTGCGAAGAAGTGCGCGAACGAGCGATGCGCCGCTGGAGGAAGCGTGCGAAGAGGTAGCCGGTGAGGCGGGTCAGGCCGATGCGGTGGATGCTGCGACGGTGATGGAAATCGTGAGTTCACTTCCTCTGGAATATCGTGAGCCTTTGATGCTCTTCTATTCGCGGGGTCTCTCATACGCAGAGATTGCCGAGATTCTTGAAATCCCGATCGGCACCGTGATGTCGCGCCTCTCCCGCGGGAAAAACCAGTTACGGAAACGAATAAGTGAACACTGAAGCTCCATTCGAAGATCCTTTCGATGAGGTGATCGCGCAGAAACTCGCGGAGATCACTCCGCCGGAGGGTTTGCGTGTGCGGTTGCTGAAACAGCAATCTGCGGATGCCGCTGTGCCGATCGAGGCTACGGCGGGAGCTTGGTGGTCACGCGGGGGGACGGCCATCGCCGCCGCCGTGGCGCTGGCTCTGGTGGTGGCCGCCATCTACCTGGGTGACCGGTCGGCAAATGACGGCGGCGATTCGGTGGCGGCCGCCGGTGCGGATTTCGCGGAGTTCTTCGAGTCGGGGCTCACGTTGGATCTGATGACGGAAGATTTGCCTGAGGTTCGCGCTTGGTATGCGGCGCGAAATGACGGTGTTGGGTTTGAACTGCCGAGCGCACTTGAAGGTTTACCGCCCGTGGGCTGTCGCGAGATTGAATGGAGAGGGCACCTGGGGGCGTTGATTTGTTTCCGCCTGAAGGACGGGCAACTGGCGCACATGGTGGTGATGCCGCGAGAGGCGTTCACCGATCCACCGGAAAGCGAGCGAAGAGTGTCGCGGGTCGGAGATTGGGAGCAGGAGGTTTGGAGCGAGGGGGGATCGACCTACCTGCTCTACGCGCCGGTGGGGGCGAAAGCTGCGATTTGACGCGCGGGGCATTTCAGCCTTATCTCCCGCAACGATGAGCGACGGGATCGGTTGGTTTGAGTTTAGTTTTAGCGATTTCAGCTTCGCGTTTTTGAGCATTCTGCTCGAGGGCGCGCCGTTTCTGCTGTTGGGGACGATCATGTCCGGTCTGATCGATCAGTTTCTCCCGGCGAAGGTGATGACCCGGCTCTTGCCGCGGAACGCCTACGCGGGGGCGGCGGTGAGTGGGTTGCTGGGATTCATTTTTCCCATGTGTGAATGCGGGGTGGTTCCCGTGATCCGCCGCTTGATGGCGAAGGGCTTACCGGTCTCGAACGCGGTGGTTTACATGCTCTCCGCCCCGATCGTGAACGTCGTGGTCGTCCTGAGCACCTACGCCGCCTTTCGGAATCAGATGCCGGAGTGGATGACGGGGTTGCGACTGGGCGTGGGTTACGGCGTGGCGGTGCTGACGGGGATGGTTGTCCACAATTTATCGATCAAATACGTGCTACGGAAAAACATCCTCGCGGAGATCACTCAGGCGCGAGGGATCGAGGGCGGGCGTCGCGGGGGATTCGGGACTCGTATGGCCGGGGCACTGCAGGTCGCGGTGTCGGATTTCCTCGATATGATGGTGTATTTCATCATTGGCTGCGCGGCCGCGGCGACTTTTAGCACGGCGGTGAACCAGGAATTCGTCGTGCCGCTGGCGGTGAGCCCGGCGCTGGCAACCTTCTCGATGATGGGGCTAGCTGGCATCTTGTCGCTTTGCAGCACGACGGACGCGTTCATTGCCGCGACGTTCGTGACCTTCCCGGCGGTGTCGAAGTTGGCGTTTCTCGTGTTCGGGCCGATGATGGACGTGAAGTTGATCTTCATATACTCATCGGTCTTTCGGAAGCGGTTCGTGCTCGGGATGGTCGTTGGCCTTTTCATCCTGGTGGGCTTAATCTGCGTCCGGCTCTCGGTCGTCTTTCTTCCCGGTATCGAATGAAGTCATTGATCCATCGTTTGCTTTCGGTCGTGGTGCTGCTCGTTTGGGGCGCGGTGATGCTGGTGATGTTTTTCAGCGGGCGGATTGATAGCTACCTCGCGCCGAATTTCCGCATCTACGCGGCGGTGGCGGGTAGTGTGATGATCGGGATGGCGATTGCGCTGGCACTGCTGCCGCGGCGGGATCGCGCGGAGGACCTGAGCGGCTGTGAGAACTCGTTGGCTCGGTCGATGCCAGGCCACGTCTTTGCCGCCGTGGTGTTGATCGCCCCGTTGTTGGTGGCCTTCACGTATTCGCCCAGTCAGTTCGGGGCGACGATGGTGAGAAACCGGGGATTTGCCGACGTGGTGGTGGATCTACCGGGGAGGGCGCTGAGTGTGCCGGAGCCCCCGCTGCCGGGTGAGGACCCACCGCCGGAGGGTGAGGAACCAACGATGGAAATTACCGATTACATGGCCCGGAACGAGGATGGTCAGATCATCGCCGAGTTGATCGACCTCCTTTACGCCGCGCAGGAGCCGACGATGCTCCCGGATTTCCTGGATCAGGACGTGGAGCTGGTCGGACAGTTTTTGCCGCCAGCGGAGGGGGAGTCGGGAGATGGGAAATTGGTGCGAATGATGATGTCGTGTTGCGCGGCGGACGCGCGGCCGGTCGCGGTGACGCTGGAGACGGACGTGCCGATCGAGGTGACGGAGATGACCTGGGTGAAGGTGATCGGCAAGGCGACTTTCCCGGTAATCGAGGGAAGGCATACTCCGATCGTGCAGCCATTTTCAGTCGAGCAAACGGACCCGCCGGAAAATCTGTTTTTCTACTGAGGACGCGGCGTCAATGGGGGTCGCTGGATACCGGATTGGTGGAGGTTAGGGGAGTCGAACCCCTGACCTCTTCATTGCGAACGAAGCGCTCTACCAACTGAGCTAAACCCCCCAATCCGGCCACGAGGGCGGAGCAGTAATCTCCCTCCGCGGACGGCCGGAATCAAGAGGGAAAACGCCTGGCAACGAAGGCTCGGACTGGTCGTTTGCTGGTCGTTACCCCGTGAACTCGCGAGCGATGAGGGTCGCGTTGTGGCCACCGAATCCGAACGAGTTGTTGATGGCGACCTTCACCTTCGCTTCGCGCGCGGTGTGCGGAACGTAGTCCAGATCGCACTCGGGGTCGGGATTTTCCAAATTGATGGTCGGCGGGATGACGCCGTTCTGAATGGCGAGGGCGCAGGCGGCCATCTCGACACCGCCGGCGGCACCGAGGAGGTGGCCGGTCATCGATTTCGTGGAGCTGACAGCGGTCTTGTAGGCGTGGTCGCCGAGGGCGCGTTTGATGGCCTTGGTCTCGCACTGGTCACCGAGCGGGGTCGAGGTCGCGTGAGCGTTGATGTAGTCGACGTCGGTTGGATTCACGTGGGCGTGGTCCATGGCGATCTTCATGGCACGGCCGGCACCTTCTCCGTCGGGGAGGGGGGCGGTCATGTGGTAGGCGTCGGCGGTGACGCCATAACCGGAGAGTTCACAGTAGATGTGGGCGCCGCGCTTCTTGGCGTGCTCGAGTTCCTCGATAACGAGAATGCCGGCACCTTCGCCCATGATGAAACCGTCGCGCTGGGCGTCGAAGGGTCGGCAGGCTTTGCCGGGTTCGTCGTTGCGGCAACTGAGGGCGCGCATGGCGGCGAATCCGGCGATGCCGAGTGGCGTGATCGTGGCTTCGGTGCCGCCGGCGACGAAGCAATCGGCGTCGCCGAATTTAATGATGCGCCACGCTTCGCCGAGCGAGTTGTTGGCGGTGGCGCAGGCGGTGACGATGCACATATTCGGTCCACGAAGGCCGAGCTCCATCGAGACCATGCCGCTGGCCATGTTACTGATCATCATCGCGATGGTGAACGGAGAGACCCGGGACGGGCCACGGTCGGCGATGCGGTGCGCTTCGGTCTCCATGCTCTGGAGTCCACCGATGCCGGAGCCAAGCATGACGCCGGCGCGGTCGCGATCGATTTTGTCGAGGTCGAGGCCGGAATCGGCGACGGCCATCTTCGACGCGGCCATGGCAAACTGCGTGAAGCGATCGGTGCGTTTCGTATCCTTCGGGACGTTGAAATACGGTTTCGGGTCGAAGTTCTTCACCTCGCCCGCGATTTTGCAGTCGTATTCGGTCGAATCGAAGGCTTCGAAATGGGTGATGCCGTTGGTCCCGGCAACGAGGTTGTTCCAGAAGGTCTCCTTATCACGTCCGATGGGACTGATGACTCCGATTCCGGTAATAACAACTCTGCGCTCGCTCATGCCTGAAGATTAAAAGGGAAACGGTTATCAATCGGGGGGTGGGCCAGTGATGGCAACCTTAAAAGTTCAGGTTCACTCGAACCGAAGAGCAAGCTTGGGAGGGGTTGAGCGAATTATTTCTTGTCAATCACCCGTCATTGAATTTATTGAAACGATAAACCAGTTTCCCCAAATGAAAATCCCCCTCAAGACATTTCTGGCGGCCGTCGGCGTGGCGTCGCTCATTTCCCCGCCCATCCCGAGCGCGACAGCGCAGACAGCCTCGGTCCCGGTTCCCTGGAGCGATCCTCAGACGATCACGAACGTCAACGGGGCCACGGTCGTCCTGACTGGCGACTTTAACGACGACGACCTGATGGATATCTTCGTTTGCGAGGGTGGACAGGGTCAGTCCGCCGCGGACAATGCCCCCGTCCTGAGTTGGTTCGAGGCGCCGAATTGGGTGGAGCATCCGCTTTCCGCCGACGCGCTGACGCCATTCGCTGGATCTGCGCAGGTCGCGGACTTCAACGGAGACGGTCTTCCCGATATCGCGGTCGCTGAAGACTTCTGGGGTAACAGTTCTTCCGTCCCGGGAAACCTCTTCGTTTACATCAATCCCGGCGCGTCGGCCGTGAGCGGGTATTGGCCGCGGCACCAGATTTACAGCCTGCCAAACGTTTATCATCAGAACGACATGGCGGTGGCTGATATGGACGGCGATCTCCTCTTGGACATCGTGGTTCGCCATCGCAATAACGCGAACCGCACGATCGTCGCGTTACAAAACTCCATCAACGACTGGACGGTTGTCACGCTGCCCGAGACCCCGGCGCAAGCACTGGCCGAGGGTCTCTCGGTCGGTGACATCGATACTTCGAACCAGGCTGGCGTGAAAGAGATCGTCCTGTCCGGTGACTACCTGCGAGCGACCGGGGACTGGCGCAACGGATCTTTCAATACCTTCCGGTGGGACAGCGACGGGTTGTTCTACGGGGAGGAGGTGAAGACCCGCGTCCTCGACATTGACGGCGATTCGCTCTTGGACATTTTCTGCACCAGTGCCGAGAAGACGGCCAAGGGAATCGCGTGGTTTCGGAACGACGGGACGCCGGCGAACGGGCCGTGGGCTCAGACGTTGCTCAGAGCCAATTTCGGAAAATGTCACATGCTCGACGTGGGGGACATCGACGGTAACGGACACGACGATATCATTACGGGACGGGCTTTCTTGGCGAATGGCGTCTGGGTTTATTACAACGACGGGGTCGGGAATCTGACTGAGCAGCGGGTCACGAATCTCTCGGGGTATTACTGGGGTGCACTCGGAGACGTGGACGGCGACGGGGACTTGGACGTGGTCGGTGCGGAAGATTATTCCAAAACTTATCCGATCAAATTGATCATCAACGAGGGCACGATCGCCCCTCCGCCGCCACCGTCGGGAAGCGATCTCGACGTTCAGATTCAAGCGGAGGACCACGACGCAGACGGACCGGGGACCAACGCCGTGCCGACCTACCCGACGGGACCGAATCCCACGAAGATCGGAAACATCCAGAACGGTGAGTGGGTCAGCTTCTACGACTTCAACTTCGAGTCGGGGTTCTCGGCGCTCGACGTCCGCCTCGCGAGCAAACGACAAGGTGGCACCGTCGAGTTTCGCCTCGGCTCGGCCAACGGGCTGAAGATTGCCACGGCATCGATTGGGTCCACGGGTGGCTGGGACAATTTTGAGACGGTCCAGGCGACCGTCGATAATCCTGCCACGGGGGTTCACGACCTTTTCCTCGTCTTCACGGGTGGAAGCGGCTCCTTGCTCGACGTGGATTGGTTCGAATTCAGTTCCGGCACTCCTCCGAGTGGTCCCGCTGCAATTTATTCGACGAACTTTGATTCTGGAAATCCCTTCACGAACGTTTCCGCAGTCTCGCTCGGCGGAAATCCGATCGGCCAAATCTCGATCCCTTCATCTGGCAACGTGACCGCGAAGGACAATTTTGGAGGGGCCTCGAATGCCATCGCGCTCGCTGGCGAAACTCAATTGAACGTCAGCGCGAAGTTGCAGCTCGCGGCGAACGTCGTGGGAGACGTCCGAGTCCGGATGGTCATCCGCTTTCTCGATGCCAATGATAACGCCATTGACGTTAACGGGGATTACCTCAGCGTGGACAATTCCTTCGTAGGCTCATTCCAACCGTATGCTGAGTCGATGGTAGTCCCTGCCAACGCGACCCGCATCGGCGACGTGCGCATTCGAGTCAATCAAGACGCGTCCGGCTCGGCGAGTCAGACGATTTACGTCGACGACGTGCTGATCGAAGAGCCCTGAGGCGAGAGGTGAAAATCGGTTGCGGAAACTTCGGCCCGCGGGTGGTGCCCCGCTAACCGGAGTCGTCCGAGGTCGCTCACTGAGGCGAAGCGCGAGCTGGGTCGCCAGCGTTGTCTGAAGCAGATGACGGGAATGAGGCTCGTCGGTTTCATGACGAGCGGTGCTGGGTCCTGAGGGCGACGGTCCCACCGACTCAAGGTTGGTGAAGGTGCCGCGCGCACCGACGGACTACCTTCGGCGAACGAAGATCTTCCGGGCTGCCCTCGAACGATTGCCGACGGCGTCGAAAGCGAAGGCCTTGGCGACGATTCTGCGCGATCTGCCTTTCAGTCGAATGCGCTTGTTCCAAGAGTTCGTCCCAGTCGCGACGCGCAGGCCGCGTTGGCCTCGCACCTTGATCAGGACTTGGGTGACGGCGGTGTCGTCGCTGGCGGTTCCGCGAAGGGTCACCCGGCGGCGGCGGGTTTTGACCTTTTTGCGGCCCCTGGCCTGGATGGTGGGAATCTCGCTGTCGACGTTGGCAAATTTCAGAACGCGGTTGCTGCCGGTATCCGCGAGCCAGACGTCGAGCGACGGATCGATGACGATGCCGATGCCCGGGTGGTCAAGGTGGAAGGGGCTCAGCCGGGTCGCAGTGCTGGCGAAGTCCGGTTGGCCGATCAGTGAGGAGGCGGGGGCGCCATTGTTGAGAGAAGCGAGACCCGCAAAACGCAGCGCGCGATGATTGCCGCCGTCGATCACCCAGAGGTTCTGCTTTTGGTCCGCGAAGAGACCGGAGGGTGCGGTGAGGCGCGAGGCGGAGGTGCCGGCGGTGGTGACATTGAAGTCGGGTTGACCGATGACGCGGGCGGCGTTCGTCCCGTTCGAAACGGTTCCGGCTGACGGGTAGCCGAGGACCCGGTGGTTGCCGCTGTCGGCGACCCAGAGGGTGCGTGCAGAGTCAACGGCGACGCCGAGAGGATCGCTGAGTCCGAGCTGGTCGGAGCGAGGATCGGCGTCGTCGAAGGTCGACTGACCGATGACGCCGGTGGCGGGGGCACCACTGGTGAGGGCGGAGGCGGATTCGAATTCGAGCACCCGGTTATTCCCCGTGTCGGCGACCCAGAGGCGGTCGGTCGCATCGACGGTGAGGCCGGAGGGCGAACTCATCCCGCTAACCGAAGTGGCGGAGTTTGCTGGACCGAAGCTCGGCTGACCGAGAACGAGGTCGGCGGCGGGTGCTGCATCAACCCGACTTGCGGCGGACCGGAACATCAGGACACGGTGGTTACCGGAATCGGCGACCCAAAGCCGACCGGATGCGTCGAGCCAGATGCCGGTCGGTGCGTTCAGCCGTGACGCGGAGGTGCCGGTGACGGCAGTGGTGAGGTCGGTCTGACCGAACGCGAAAGTGGCCGGTGCGCCGGTGGTGAGCGCGGCGAAGTTCGCGTAACGGACGACGCGATGATGGGTGGTGTCGGCGACGAAGACGCGGCCGGTTTGCGGGTCGATGGCGACGCCGGAGGGGTTGGCGAGAGATCGTGTAGTCGGCGGGAAGACGGCGGTGTCGCTGGTCCCACTGGGCTGACCGAGAATGACACTGGCAGGTGGGAAGTTCGGAATCTCCCGGGCGGCGGCGGTCGCGGCGACGGCGAGGAACACGGTGGCAAGCAGACGGCGGCGCATCGGGTGGCAATGTGCGCAAAATCGGAGAGATCGCCAGTCGGAAATCATTTTTCGGGAACCGGGCTCAACGCTCGAGAGCGCGCGTAACGGCTGATCCAATCGGGTGCGGACCGTCGCCGCCAAGGGATTCATCGACTGCCTCGAGTCGCCGGATCAGATCGAGGACGTCTCGCCGGGCCGTGGGGCCGCCGGCGGCGGCGCAATAGTGGGTGCGGCAGCCGAAGGGGCGGCCGTCGTAAATCAGGCAGCGGGCGGTCTTTTCGTCGAGCAGGGGGCAGGCTCCGTCGGTGCGGTCAGGGAGAGCACGGCGACCGGTGGCGCGAAGGGCTTTGGCCGCGAGGCGAGCTTCGCCAGTGGTGAGCAGGGGCGTGCGGCCGGTGAGTTTGAAGTGACAACACTCGGTGCGAAGCGTGCAGGCGCGGGTGACGGGGCGGGCAGCGAGGTCGGCGTAGATGGAGCGAACTTCGGCGAGCGCGGCGGCTTCGAGTGGATCGGTGGGGCGTTTGGACCGGCGTCTCACGGGAGGGGGGCGGCGAGAGAATGTCCGGCGATCCATCCGGTCGTCCACGCGGACTGGAAGTTGAAACCGCCGGTGACGCCGTCGATATCCAGCAGCTCGCCAGCGAAGTAGAGGCCGGGTTGAAGTCTGCTTTCCATGGTTTTGAGGTTTGTTTCTTTCAGCGAAATCCCGCCGCAAGTCACGAATTCGTCCTTGTTCAAGCTCTTGCCGTGGATGGGAAGGGTCGTGCGGACGAGGGCGTTGCCGAGCGAAAGCTGGTGGTTGCGCGTGAGGGTGGTCCAGCGGGTCGGCTCCGGGATGCCGACTTGCTGACAGAGTGACTGCCAAAGGCGGGCGGGGAGTGAGGCGAGCGGGGAGGTGTGGATCTTCCGACCGGGGTGCCGCTCCCGCTCGGCTTTCAGAAGGGCGGAGGCGTCGTGCTCGGTGCGCCCAGAGAGGAAGTTCACCGTCAGCGGGAAGCGGTAGTCGGATCCGGCCAGCTCGCGGGCTCCCCAGGCTGACAGGCGCAGGATGGCAGGTCCACTGAGTCCGCGGTGAGTGAAGAGGAGCGGGCCGCTTTGGCGAAGTCGGGCGGTGGAAACTTCGGCCTCGCAGCTCACTCCCGCGAGTGCGTGGACCCAGGCCTCGGAGGTGTCGAAGCTGAAGAGCGAGGGAACTGGCGGGTTCGGCTGGTGGCCGAAGGACGCGGCGATCCGGGTGCCGGATGGAACGCGGCTGCCGCCGGTCGCGAGGAGGAGTCGGTCGCACGGAACGCGGGTGTCATTGACGCGCAGCGAGAAGCCCGACGTGGTGTGCTCGGCTGCGGTAACCGTGATACCCGTTTCCATGATGACTCCGGCAGCGCGGGCGGCTTCGAGCAGGCAATCGACGATCGTGGCGGAAAGATCGGAGCGCGGAAAGATGCGTCCGTCGGATTCGGTTTTTAGCCGGACGCCCCGTTGCTCGAACCAGTCGACGGTGGCTCGAGCGTCGAACCGATGCAGCGGAGAAATGAGCGCGCGTTCCCCGCGGGGGTAGCGGGTGGCGAGCAGGCGGTTGTCGAAGCAGGCGTGCGTGACGTTGCAACGCCCGCCGCCCGAGCGGGCGACTTTGGTGAGAAAATGAGCACTCTGTTCGTAGAGGTGGACGGAAGCGTCGGGGTTCGCTTCGGCGCACGTGATGGCGGCGAAAAACCCGGCGGCTCCACCCCCGACGATGCGGACCGTGGGCGGCCTCACTGAGCGGGGCGCGGTGGCGATCAGGCGCTGCCGCGGAAGGACGCGATCGCGGCTTCCCGCGACTCGAAGATCGGGTAAGCGGTCGCGAATCCCGCGAGATCGAAGATCCGCCGCACTTCACCTTGGAGCGAGCAAACGGCGAGCTTGCCGCCTTGGCGGGAGAGTTTCTTCCCGACCATGAAAAGCTCGCGAAATCCGGCGGACGCGGTGTATTCGAGATTTTCGAAATCGACGACGAGATCCTTCATTCCTTCGACATCCGTGATGGTTTGGAATTCGTGGTGGAGCTCCTGCCAATTATCGGGCTCGATGCGGCCCGAAATCGCCAGAATCGTGATGTCGCCGTCTTGGGAGGTCGAATATTCAGCCATGGGTGACTCGGGACTTAAATGTTTGGCGGCGGTAAGCCAATGCTAAATGTCGTTGCGGCGGGCTGAGCAAGATCATCGTTAGCGACGAAAGAGTCGATGGACGTGCTTCCGAATTCCGTCGCAGTCTTGAAAAATAGGGGAAACCCCTATTTCCTTTTGACCGGAATTCAGGCACCTCATGACGTTACCGATGGGATTGATTTTGGGCAGGGCGACGGAGAAGCTGGCGCGGGACGTGAAATACGTTTTGTTGGCGGACGACCATCCGATCGTGCTGGCTGGAATGCGTGACCTTCTGGAAGCGCAACCGGAGATCTCGGTGATCGGCACGGCGACCAGCGTGGGCGAACTTTTTTCCACGCTCGAAGCGATCCGGCCGTCGATTCTGATTTTGGATTTGAATCTGGGGAAAGCGGATGGGTTGGCGGTCTTGAAGTCGGTGTTGAACGTGCACGAGGACTTGCCGGTTCTCGTTTTCTCGGTGCACGACGAACGCGATTACGCCCCGCGGGCGCTTCACGCCGGCGCGAAGGGCTACCTCATGAAGGACCAGCCGGTGGAGAAGATCCTGGCGGCGGTGCGCAGGGTTTTGCGCGGTGAAACGTCCGTGAATCAGGTGGCGATGGATTGCCTGCGTCCCGGCGACCCGGGCCAAGGGGTGATGAGCGTCGAGCAGCTTACGGATCGGGAGTTGGTCATTTTCCGAATGATCGGGCAGGGATTCCCCACTCGAGGGATCGCGAACGACCTGCACGTCAGCATCAAAACGGTCGAGAAGCACCGGGAGAACATCAAGCGAAAGCTCGGGATCTCGGCGGGTTCGAAGCTGGGTGCCGAGGCGGCAATCTACGTTTGGCGCTCGGACGGGGGCTCGACGGTGGAGAGTTCGTTGGTCGGTGGTTCCGTCTCGGCGTCTGCACTCGATGACGGGTCGGAGCTGGGCGGCGGGGACGAGTAGATCGCGGCTGAGGCAGCGGGTAGTCGCGACCTCGGTCGGGTGGCGAATCCAAGGCTGGTGCGATGAGGAGGTCGCGGGCATTCTTGCGCGCTGATGTTTCGGTTTTTTCATTCCGCTGACTGGCAATTGGGGGCGCGGTTTCGGCAGTTTGGTGCCCGGGCCGAACGGTTGCGCGCGGCGCGCTTGGAGACCCTGGGTCGGGCGCTGGGGCTGGCGGTCGAGCGAGGGGTGGGTGCTTTTTTGGTCGCCGGAGATTTGTTCGAGGACAACCAGGTGGATGACGTGCTGGTCGAGTCGGTGGTGGCGTTGTTCGCGAAGCACGAGGCGATCGAGATCTACCTGCTGCCGGGGAATCACGATCCGTTCACGGGACCGGATTCGGTGTGGCGGCGAAAGGCGTTTGCGGACGCGCCGCCGAACGTTCACGTCTTGGCCGAGGCGGGAGCGACGAAGTTGGCGGAGGGAGTGTGGTTGTTGGCTTCGCCGTTGCGGCAGAAGGTTTCGACGACGGATCCGAGTCTGGAGTTGCAGAGGCTGGCCGGAGAGGTCCCGGCGGATGCGGTCAAGATCGGGCTAACCCACGGGGCGTTGGCGATCGAGGGGAAGCACCAGGAAAACGATTTCCCGATCGCGTTGGACGCGGCGTCGCGGGCGGGGCTGGATTATTTGGGAATTGGACATTGGCACAATTGGTTGGCGGACACGGACGGCGGGAGGATCGTGATGCCGGGAACGCCGGAGCCGGATCAGTTTGGCCAGGCGCGGTCGGGGCAGATCGCCGCGGTGGAAATCGCCGGGCGCGGTGCTCGGGCGGCAGTCGAGCCGGTGGAGGTCGCGTCGCTGAAGTGGCGGGAGTTCGAGTTCGATTTTCTGGCGGCAGACTCGTCGAGGACGACGCTGGAGCTAGCTCTGGCCGGATTGCGGGCGGACGCGGCGAAGACCGTTCTGCGGGTGGTGCTGCGGGGGGCGGCAACCCCGCAGGCGGTGGCAGAAGTGCGCGGATGGCTAGGGGAAGAGAGTCCGAAATTTCTGACCGCGCAGGTGGTCGACGCCACGCGAGTCCGCTTAAGCGCGGCGGAGCTGGGGCATCTCCGGGAACGTCATCCGATCCTCGCGCAGGTGTTGGCCGACATGGATCAGCTCGAATTGCTGGCGACCGGAGAGAGTGCGGGGGGATTGCCGGATGGGCCGAGTGGTGCGGCGGAAGCGTTATCGCTCGCGGAGGCTCAGGGGTTGTTAGCGGGATCCAAGATCGAACTTGCGGAATTGGACGCGCGGTTTTTCGGTCAGCTTCGCCAGATTGCATTCCAGACCCTGCAGGAGGTCGCGGGATGATTTTGCACGAGATCGAATTGCGCGGCGTCGGGCCGTTTCGTGAAAAGACGAAGCTGGGTCCGTTTGGGTCGGGGGTGAACGTCGTCGCTGCGGCGAACGAGGCCGGGAAGACGACGACGCTTCGGGCGGCGGCGCGGGGGTTGTTTGATCGCCACACGATGAAGGGCGAAGAGCTGAAATCGCTGCAACCGGTCGGAACCGATCTGGCTCCGTGGGTCGCGGTGGATTTCGAGACGGGGGAGGGGCGGTTTCGGATCGAGAAGCAATTTCTGAGCGCGCCGGCGAGCCGACTCCGGCGGCGGCACGGAGAGAATTGGGAATTGATCGCGGAAGGAGACGCGGCGGATCGGCGCGTCCAGGATCTGCTGAACTCGTCGCTGCCGGGACGGGGAGCTACGAAGCCGGAGCACTGGGGGTTGCTGGGATTTTTGTGGGCGCGTCAGGGGGAGGCCTCGACGTGGCCGGAGCTGGCGGACGAAGCGGTCGGGCAGCAGATTCGGTCGCGGCTCGCCCGGGTGGAACTCGATCCCGTGATCGAGCGGCTGCGAGATCGGTTGGCGGCGATCGCGGATGAGATCGTCACGGCAACCGGAAAACCCCGCGCGGGCGGGGCGTTGGAATCCGCGAACTCGGAACTGGCCGCGATCGAGGCGGCTCTGACGGGACTCGCGAGTCAACGAGCTGAAATCGAAGGCACGCAGGGGCGATACCGGGAGGCCGTTGCGGCCGTGGCGCAACTCGAGCGTGAACGGGGGGATCGGGAGCGGGCGGCGAAAGCGCTGGCGGAACAGGCGGCTGCCGCCGACCGGGTGAAAACGGAATTGGAGGCAAGGCAGACAGAACTCACGACCGCGGAAGGGAGGCTGCAAGCCGTGAGTCGTGACGCGGAAACGCTGACGGCTCGGAAGGCCGCGCTGGGGGTGGCGCGGATGAGCTTGACGGCTGCGGAGGAGGCTGCCGGGCCGGCGAACGCGGTGCTGGCGAAGGTGAGGGGGAGGTCGGACGAGCGTCGGGCGGACCGGCCGGTGGTCGAGCGGGAGGTCAGTGAATTGCGGGCGCGGCACCGGCGCGTTCAGGCGTTGATCAGACTGCGCCGCTTGGCGGCTGACGCTTCGGCTCTCGAGCAACGGTTGGGTCGGGCGGAAGAATCGGCTGCGGAGTTGGAGCGGATCGGCGAGTCGCTGGGGCGCTTGCCCGCCGTGAGTGCCGGGGACGTTTCGAAGTTGCGGGGATTGTCGGACCGGGTGCAAACGCTGCGAACACAGGTCGATGCATTGGGGCTGACGGTCGAGCTGACGCCGGATGATTCGGGGGAGGTAAGCGTTCGGAGCGAGGACGGGACGCGGGTCGAGTCGGTCGAGGCGGGGGAGGTTTCGATCTTGCGGAGTCCGCAGACGATTGGGTTGCTGCTGCCCGGGTGGGGAAAGGTCGCGATCCGATCGGGGGCGGCGGACGGCCAGGACGCGGCGGACGATCTGCGGCGTGCAACTGGCGAGTTCGAAGCGGTCCTGCGCGATGCCGAGGTCACGTCGGTCGAGGCGGCCCGCGAAGCGGTGGCGGCGAGGAAGGAACTCGGGGTCGAGCTCAAGGCGGCGAAGACGTCGCACGCGGAGCGCTTGGGCGAGATGGGGTCGGTCGGGGAATTACGGGAAAGTGTCGAAGCGGCGAAACGGCGGCAGCAATTGGCAGCGGCTGAACTCTCTCCCGAACCGGGTGAAGCTGCGTTGAGTGCGAGTGAACTCGAGAGCGAGGAGGCGCGTTTGGCGACGGCGGTGCCACCGGCCGAACGGGCTTTGACCGAACTCGACGCGGAGATCACGCGGTTGGGACTCCATGAACGGAACGCGGTCGAGGTGGTCACGAAGGCCGTGTCCGAGGCGAACGAGCGGCGGGGGGACGTGAAGACGCTGGAATCGCAAACCAAGGATCTGGCGGACCGGTATCCGGACGGGATCGAAGGGGCCAAATCGGGGGCCGGGAGTGAGTTTGTCCGCGCTGAGGCTCGGCTGAAGGTGACGAAGGACGCGCTGCCCGTCGACTTCGAGAAATTGCCGGAACGAAACCGGCGGGCGGCGGTCGCGCTGCAGGAATTACTCAATGACCTCCAGGCTCGGCGGGCCGAGCGCGATGCGGCGCGGGGGGCTCTTCAGTCACTGGGCGGTCAGGGAATTTACACTCGTGAGACGGAGCTGGTAGAGAAGCAGACGGAGGCGATTCTCCGGCGGGACGCGGCGCGAGCTCGTGGCTGGTCGGCCCGGATCGCGGCGACGCTCATCGAGCATCGCAAGCAGGCGGCAACGCGGGCGGTTTTGACGCCGTTGGAGGACCGTTTGTCGGCGGCATTTGCGATGCTGTCCGGCCGGGAGGATCGGCGGGTCTTTTTGGACGAGAATCTGCAGATCGTCGGGCTTGGGCGCGAGCGCGAGGCGGCCCATCCGTTCGAGACGCTTTCGCAGGGGGCGAAGGAGCAGTTGTTGCTCTGTCTGCGGATCGCGGTGGCGACGGAATTGGCGTCGGACGAGCCGCAGGTGCTCATTCTCGACGACGTGCTGGTGAACACCGATGCGGTGCGGCAGGAGAGGGTATTGGATTCGCTCAGCTCGAAAGCCGGTGATCTCCAGGTCGTTATCTTGACGTGTCACCCGGAACGCTACCGGGGAATCGGTCGGACGGTGGGGTTCGACGCGTAAAGCGCGGACCCGCAAGATCGGTCAGACCGTCGGAGCGACCATGCCCAAGCTGAGGGCGATGGCGGCACCAAAGGCGAGGACGCCGAGGGCGGCAAGAGCGACGGCAACTTTGCCGATCGGACCGGTGTCGGCGGCAGGCTTCGGAAACGGGGAGGCGCTGGAATATCCCTGAGGCCGGGCGCTGCCGCTGCCGAGTTTGACCTCCTTGGGGCCGGAGTCGGGCAGTGGCTGATCGCCGGAGACGGGGGCTTCGCCCTCGACCGTGGCTTCGACCTGACCGAAGCGGATGGAATCGCCGATGGTCAGCGTGGCCCCGGTGGTCTCCGAGCCATTGTGGGAGGTGCCGTTGGTGGATCCGAGGTCGGTGAGTTGGTAATTGGAGCCGTCGAAGGTGATCTCGGCGTGGTGACTCGAGATACTGTCGTCTTCGATCTGAATATCGTTGTCGGGCAGGCGGCCGACGCTCACGCGGTCTTCGCCGAGGTCGTGGACCAAGGGAGTGCCGTCGGGGAGGGAGATGCGGAGCTTCGTCATAATAGGAGGAATTACGACCGACATTCATCGACCGTTTTGGCAAACTGGTCAAAGAAATACGCGGCGTCACGGGGCCCGGGAGAGGCCTCGGGATGGTGTTGGACGCTGAAGACGGGATGGGTGCGGTGCGCGATGCCAGCGACGGTGTTGTCGTTGAGATTGAGGTGGGTCACCTCGACGTCGTCGGGGAGACTGTCGGGATCGATCGCGTAACCGTGATTCTGCGAGGTGATGGAGATGCGGCCGGTGCGGAGATCTTTGACGGGTTGGTTGGCCCCGCGGTGGCCGAACTTGAGCTTGAAGGTTTTCCCACCGAAGGCGTAGCCGAGGACCTGGTGGCCGAGGCAGATTCCGAAGATGGGAGTTTTCCCAATGAGTTCGCGAGCTGCGTCGTGGGCGTAGTCGAGGACGGCGGGATCGCCGGGGCCGTTCGACAGGAAGACTCCGTCCGGCTTCATGGCCAGGACCTCGGCGGCCGGCGTGCGAGCCGGGACGACCTGCACTCCGAAGCCGGCATTGCGGAGGAGACGAAGGATGTTTTTTTTCATCCCGAAGTCGTAGGCGACGATGCGGCGGGCAATCGGCACGGCTGGCTCAAAAACGTTGCCGATGGCGTCGGACTCGCCGTCGCTCGCCGCAACTTCTTTGGCCTGGACCCAGCGGCGGCTGATCTCGCCGTCGGCGTCCCATTCGTAGGATTTGGCGGGGCTGACTTCGGCGACAAAATCGGTTTCGGAGTAGTTCGCGGAGCGCGCGCGAGCGACGGCTTCGTCGTCGGAGAGGTCCTCGGTCGAGACGCAGGCGCGGAGGGCGCCCCGGGTGCGGAGGTGGCGGGTGAGCGCGCGGGTGTCGATGGATTCGATCCCGGGAATGCCGTGGCGTTCGAGATAATCTTCGAGGCTGAACTCCGACCGCCAGTTGCTGCGGATTCGACTGAGTTCCTCGACGACGAATCCGCGGACGTGCGGGGTGGCGCTTTCGGTGTCGAGTTCGTTCGCGCCGTAATTGCCGATCTGGGGCGCGGTCATGGTGACGATCTGGCCCCGGTAAGAAGGATCGGTCAGGATTTCCTGATACCCGGTCATCGACGTGTTGAAGCAAATTTCACCCGCGGTGGTCGCTTTTGCGCCAAACGCGTCTCCGCGGAAAATCCGCCCGTCTTCGAGTGCTAATACCGCTGACATGCTGGCGCGGATTTGTAGCGGGCCGTTGGGGCAGCGACAAGTCTGTTGGAGCGCGAGAGTGCGAAAGTCGCTTCTTCGGAAGGTCTTCAAGCGAAGTAGCGTTCCCGGGGAGCGGGGAAGGCGTAGCCGATCGAGCTGGCGGGGATGAACCAGAATCCGCGGAAGAGTCCCGGAAAGAAGTCGCGGGAAAAGTCCCAGGAAAGCGGGAGAAAGGTGGTGCTCGGGGGGGACTTGAACCCCCATGCCTTGCGGCATACGCCCCTCAAACGTACGTGTCTGCCATTCCACCACCCGAGCATTTCCGCGATGGGAGCGAGGACAGTGGCAGTCGGTATTGGTGGAAGCAAGCGAGAAAATCATAAAATTCGCTTGTCTCGACGACGACTTGGTGACAGTTTCCCCGGCTCTCGATTAGCAGAGGAATTTCTATGGCATACGCAATTATCAAGACCGGCGGGAAGCAGTATCGCGTCGCGGAAGGGGACACCATCGACGTCGAGAAGCTCGATCTCGAGGCAGGCAAGGACACGCAGCTCGACGTCCTGATGTTCGCCGATGGTGAGGACGTGCAGGTGGGTTCGCCGTTGCTCGATGGCCCGAAGGTTACCGCGGAGGTGGTCGATCAATTCAAGGGCGACAAGGTCGTTGCTTTCAAATACAAGCGCCGCAAAGGTTACCACCGCACGGTCGGCCATCGCCGCCAGCTCACGAAGCTCAAGATTACTTCCGTCGCGGCTTAGAGCTTCGCCGACTCTCAAACACAGAATTTCAACCAGGAACTTTTCCAATGGCTCATAAAAAAGGACAGGGCAGCGTCAAGAACGGACGCGACAGCCGCAGCAAGCGACTCGGAGTGAAGAAATTCGGCGGTGAAGCCGTGATCCCGGGCAACATCATCATCCGTCAGCGCGGGACGAAGTTTGTCCCAGGTGCGAACGTCGGCCTCGGCCGCGATTACACGATCTGGTCGCTCGTCGAAGGACGGGTGAAGTTTGACCGCGAAGGCCGTCGTGTGAACGTCGATCCGACTCCGGTCAGCGCCTAGTCGGGCGGTTACGATTTTTAAATTCAACCCGGCGTTGCGAGACGACGGGTTGTTTTGTTCAAGGAGAGCACCCGTCACTGGCGGGTGCTTTTCTTTTGGTCAGGGGTGTCTAGGATCGTGCGATGCACGTGCCGCAGCTGATCGAGCGTAAACGCGACGGGGGGGAACTGACGCCGGAGGAGATTCGGGAGCTAATCGCGGGGTTTACTGGCGGCAAGGTGGCAGATTACCAGATGAGTGCTTGGGCGATGGCGGTTTTCTTCGCGGGAATGACGACCGCGGAGACGGCGGCACTGACGGGGGCAATGCGTGACAGCGGTCGGGTGTTTTCCTACCTGGAAGGAACGCCGCCGAAGATCGACAAACATTCGACGGGCGGGGTCGGGGACAAAGTTTCGCTGATCTTGGCACCCTTGCTGGCGTGCGAGGGAAGTTGGGTGCCGATGGTGTCGGGGCGTGGGCTGGGGATCACCGGGGGGACGTTGGATAAGCTCGAGTCGATCCCCGGGTTCGACGTGAGGCTTTCCGAGGCGGCTGCGATGCGCCAATTGGAGAAAATCGGGGTTTTCATGGCCGGGCAAACGGCTGATTTTTGCCCAGCGGACAAGCGGCTCTATTCGCTGCGAGATGTTACCGGGACGGTGCCGTCGCAGGCGTTGATCGTCGCGAGCATTCTTTCGAAGAAGTTGGCGGAGTCGCTGGATCGTCTCGTGCTCGACGTGAAATGGGGAAGCGGCGCGTTCATGAAAACGAAGGAGCAGGCGAAGGCGTTGGCCGAGGCGCTTCGATCGACGGCACTCGAAAATGGGGTGCGGACGGAGTTTCTGATCTCGGACATGAATGAGCCGTTGGGAAGGACGGTGGGAAATGCGCTGGAGGTGATCGAGTCAGTCGAGATCCTCCAGGGTCGAGGACCGGATGACGTGCGAGAGTTGACGTTGGACCTTGCGGAGAAGGTGGCGGAGAGCTCGCGAGCGAATCTGGAAGAACTGCTGAGTTCGGGGGCGGCGTGGGAGAAATTTGTGGCACTGGTCGAGGCTCAGGGAGGGGACGCAGGGGCGTTGGAGCGGTTGGGCGACGTCCACGTGGCACCGGTGATACGAGAGTTTGCCGCGAGAGCGGACGGGGTGGTGCGACGGATGGACGCGGGCGAGATCGGTCGGGCGAGCGTGCGGTTGGGTGCTGGCCGGCGGGTGGCGGCGGACGAAGTGGATTTTGCCGTCGGCTTCAGTGAGGTTGCGAAGGTTGGTCAGAAGGTGGCGCGGGGCGAAACGCTCGCGAAGATTCACGCGAGAAGTGACGGCGATGCCGGGAGTGCCGCGCAGGTCCTGGCGAAAGCCGTGGAGGTCGAGTGAAGGGTTGGTCGGAAGGCCTCGCGATCCGCTGCCGGTTTCTCGCGATCCTGATAGTGGCTTCGCTGACGTCGAGTGTCGGTCGCGCTGGCGCGGATGAGGTCGGCGAATTGATCCCTTGGTTGTTGGACAATCGCGAGAGTCTGGAGGGCGTGCGGTTTTCCGACGTGATTCAAGCGACGACGGGGCACCGAATGATCGAGGTGGATCGGGAGAGCGACGCAAAGATGTTGAAGGCTCTCGAAAGCGCGATCGGCGAAGCTTTTAAGCGATTGAATGAGCCTGGCCACGAGATTCAGACGGTGGGTCGGGTCAACGAGGCGAGTCGATACGTCGAAGACGAATTGTTCGAGACGGTCGGATCGATTCCCGGCTGGACTTGTGGGATTCCGACGACGGCGGATGGAAAGGAGCAGCGGTCGGGATACCCGGATCTGCGAATCGTGACCGACGACGGGACGGTGATCTATTTCGACCCGAAGCTTTACGCTCCGGGGAGTCGAGACTCGTCGCTGCGGACGTTTTACTACGAACCTCGTGGGAGAACGAGCAAAGTGGGGGAGGACGCGATTCACCTGCTGGCGGGTTTTCGGCACAACGGGGAACGCGGGAAGGAGTTTCGGCTGGATGCCTGGGAATTGGTCGATTTGTCGAAGTTGCGAGTGCAGCTCAAAGCGGAGTTTCAAGCGAGCAATCGGGATGTCTACACGGACGACACGGTGGTCGGAGCTTCCGCGGATTTCGTGGAGGAATAGTGGAGGGTGCTGGGACTCGAATCGCTGGTGCTCGTGGGCGCGTGAACGGGCGGGTCGTTGCGGCGGCGGTCCTTCTGGGGTGGACGGGCTGCGCGGCGTTCGTTCCGCCGACCGACGGCGGTTCGGAATTTTTGGAGCGTGCGGAATCGCGGAGTGACGGGGGCGTGAGCGTGTCGGCGGCGGTGCTGACGGACGCGGAGGCTGATCGGGAATTCAACTCGCCGTTGGGAAGGAACGCGGTCCAGCCGGTGTGGGTGGAGATCAGAAACGAACGCGACGAAGAGCTACTGGTCATGCCGATCGCAGTCGACCCCGACTACTTTTCACCGTCTGAGGCGGCGTGGCGGAGCCGAAGGCTTTGGGAGCGCAGGTCGCGGGAGAAGATGAAGTTTTTCACCGATCGGCAATTGCCGATGTTCGTGCCGCCGCTGTCGAACGTCTCGGGGTTCGTTTTCACGAACCGCGATCCGGGGATGAAGGCTTTCACCGTTCAGTTGATTGGTGATAACGAGAACCACGATTTCGAGTTTCACCAATTCATTCCCGGCCTGCGAACGGATCTTGAGGACGCTCGTCTGACTCTGGAGCGGGTGGCGACTGATTCGAGGGATCTCAGCCTAGCGGAACTGCGGGACTATTTGGAGGAGCTGCCCTCTACCGCGCTGGGCGGTGATCGGCGGACCGATGGCGATCCGCTGAATATCGTCGTGGTGGGTGACGTTGCGATCGTCCTCGCAACGTTGGCGCGGCGGGGGTGGGACGTCACGGAGGCGATTTATCCCGGTAGTGTGGTTCGGATGGTTCTGGCGTCGGTGTTCAAATCGAATTACCGGACCTCGCCAATCTCGCCTCTCTACGTTTTCGATCGTTCGCAGGACTTTGCGCTTCAGAAGACGCGGGGCAACGTCGACGAGAGGAATCACCTGCGCCTCTGGCTGGCGCCGGTAACGCTCGAAGGGGAGTCGGTCTGGGTCGGGCAGATCAGTCGGGACATCGGCGTCAAATTGAGCAGCCGGACGGTGGTGACGCACAAAATCGATCCGGACGTGGACGACGCGAGGTCGTTTCTGATGCAGGATCTGCTGAGCAGTGGGTCAACTCGGGCGGTGGGGTTTGTCAGTGGCGTGGGGGAATCGAGTGAGGCGGCACCGCGGCGGAATTTCACCCGCGATCCCTACCTTACCGATGGCTTGCGGGTGGTGATGATCCTGACCGACGAAGCGATCGGAATCGACGAGGTGGATTGGCTGGAATGGGATTGGCCGACGGACCATTAGTCACTCTGCGTCGTCGAGCGTCGTGAGGAGACGGGCGTAGTATTCCTCGAAGTCCGCTAGATCGTGAGTCTGGAGGATGTCGCGACGGGCGGTCTGGGCGACCATCTCGGATTGGCGGCGGATGACGTCCCGGCGATCCGGTGAATCCGCCACCTCTGCAATGCTGATCAAGACTTGGATGAGACGAATCAAGATCGCCGTCGAGCCGCGAGCGTTTTGGCGGATCTGGTTGAACGCGGAATTGACGTGCCCGTCGAACGTCGTGCCGTTCAGAACGACGCGGAGGTTTCCAGCGTCGTCGTGGCGCTGCATGGGGGCTTCCGGGCGACAGCTCAGGCGTCGGATGGCCGACCCGAGTCGGTCGATGCAGGCGATGGCGGTGAACGGGTCGTTGATGCCGGGCGAGAGCGAGCGAACGGCGACTTCGACGAGCTGAAGAATCCCGTATTCGACGTCCTGAGTGGGCGTCCGGGAGTTCCCGAAGATGGTCAGAAGCCGAATGCGACTTCGAACGGCATCGTCGAGCTTCGGATAAACCAGGGCGAATCTGTCGCCGTCGGCAACGAAGTTGCCGGGTCGATGAGTGAAGCGGACGATGATGTCGTGTTTGGCGGCGAGGTCCGTGATGTCACCGAGGTCGATGCCTTGGATGTAGTCTCCGTGGTCGACGACGACGGGTTCGGCTTTCTCGTCGAAGTCTTCGGGCAGATCGCTGATCTGCCGACCGTCCTCGGGGAGTTCCTCGGGAAATAAGCGATCGATCGTGACGCGAAGCTCGGCGTCGACCGCACTGACGATCTGGTCGGCCTGGATCATCTCCGCGATGTGGTGAACGAAGTAGATGAGGACGCCGGTGCTGAGAACTGCTAACGCGAGAGCGAACGTCGCAGCGACCTGCGGCACGAAGGCCTCTTCGCCGCCACGGATCGTTCGGAGGATCAGCAGGGCGTAAACGAAGGTGGCAACGAAAACACCGAGCGTGATTTGGCTGCCGCGATCCGTCATGAAATTTCGGAGCAGGCGGGGACCGAATTGGCCGGAAGCGAGCGTGAGAGCGACGATCGTGATCGAGAACACGACGCTGGTGACGGACATCATCGCGGCAGCGACGGCGGAAAGAACGTTACGAGCGCCCTCGGCACCCCCGGCGTAGATCCACGAGGGCAAGTCGACGTCGCCGCCAGCGACGATGCTCCGGTCGAAGGCGACGAGTGAGAGAGCGCAGACAATGGCAATGAGGACCATCAGGCTCGGCACGAACCAGTAGTTCGCGCGGAGCGATTCCCAGATTTTTCTGATCCAGATGTTCAAAAGGGGGGGGCGTTTGGAGGCTAGGTGGCGGATCGCCCGAGGGCTTCGCGGAGGAAGGGTGCGGTGTGGGAGCGCTTGGCCTTGGCGACTTCTTCGGGCGTGCCGGCGGCCAGAATCTCGCCGCCTTTCACGCCAGCTTCGGGGCCAACGTCGATGAGGTAATCCGCTTCTGCGACGACGTCCATGTGGTGCTCGATGACGACGACGGTGCCGCCTTCTTCAACGAGGCGATGGAGGACCGCGATCAGGTTGACCACGTCGGCGGTGTGGAGGCCGATGGTGGGTTCCTCGAGCACGTAGAGAGTGGTCTTCCCCATTCGCGTGGTTCGGAGGGCTTCGGCCTTCGGCGTGGCGCGCCGGGCGAGCTGGGTCACGAGTTTAATGCGCTGGGCTTCGCCTCCGCTGAGGGTCGGGCTGGCCTGGCCAAGTTGGAGGTAACCGAGACCGGTTTCGACGAGGAGGTCGAGCGAGCGTTTGATCTTCGGGATGCTCGAGAAGAATTCGGCGGCTTGGTCGACGGTCATTTCCATCACGTCGCCGATGGATTTTTCGTCGAAGAGAACTTCGAGTGTCTGGGTGTTGTAGCGTTTGCCGTGGCACTCTTCGCAGGGCATGTAGGTGGTCGGGAGGAAGTTCATCTCGAGCTTGATGATGCCCTGGCCCATGCAGTTTTCGCAGCGACCGCCCTCGTTGTTGAACGAGAAACGGGAGGCGGTGTAGCCGCGCATCCGCGATTCGGGAATTTGGGCGTAAACCTTGCGGATCTCGTCGAGGACCTTGATGTAGGTCGCGGGCGTGGAGCGGGAGGTTTTCCCAATGGGAGATTGGTCGACTTCGAGAACAGCTCCGATCTTCGAGATACCGTGGACGCTGTCCCAGTCCTCCGAACGGACCTTGCCCTTGCCGCGGGCCATCTCGGCCTTCACGGCCGGGACGAGCACGCCGCGGACGAGGGTGGACTTACCGGAACCCGAGATTCCGGATACGACCGTGAGGCGGTGCAGGGGGATGCGGATGTCGATTTCCTTCAGGTTGTGGCGGCAGGCGCCTTTGACGGTGATCCAATCCTCGACCGTGTCGATGGGACGGCGGGGGCCGTGCATTGGGTGGACGATGGGTTCGCGGAGATATTTCGCGGTGAGGGAATCCGCGTTGGCCATCACTTCGTCGACCGTGCCGGCCGTGATGATTTGGCCGCCGTTGCGGCCGGCGCGGGGGCCAAGGTCGATGATGTGATCGGCGCGGCGCATGGTGTCTTCGTCGTGCTCGACGATGACGAGGGAGTTGCCGTTGCCGGAGAGCTTCTCGAGAGCCTCGAGGAGCTTGTGGTTGTCGCGGGGATGGAGGCCGATGGTGGGCTCGTCGAGAACGTAGAGAACGCCGCGGAGGTTCGATCCAAGCTGGGCGGCGAGGCGGATGCGCTGACTTTCGCCGCCGGAGAGCGTTTTGGCTGAGCGATCGAGGCTGAGGTAATTCAGGCCGACGATCTTGAGAAAGTCGAGGCGCTGGGTGATCTCGGAAAGGATGTCCTTCGCGATGCGCGCGTCGTTTTTTCCGAACGTGAGTTTCCCGATGAGGACGAGGGCGTCTTCGGCGGCGACGTGAATGAAATCGGCGAGAGTGTGGCCGCTGACGTGGACGGCTCGGGCGATTTCGTTGATCCGGGAGCCTTCGCATTCGGGGCAGGGTCGGGATTCGTCCGCTTCGGCGCGCTCGAACGACCGTTCCTCGGCGAGGTCGGCTTCGAGCTGGCTGTCGAAATCCTTCGAATCGGCGGTGTTGCTCTTCCAGATCTCGCCAAACCCGCGGCAGAATTCGCACCAGCCGTGCGGGCTGTTGAACGAGAACATTCGCGGGTCGAGTTCTTCGAAGGCGCGGCTGCAGCTCGGGCAGTTCATTGCCGTGCTGAGGATGTGGAATTTCTTTTTCTGATCCAGGATTCGAGCGGTGCCTTTGCCGACCTTGAGGGCGCGGCGAACGAGTTCCTCGGCCTTGGCGGGATCTCCGGTCGGAACTTCGCCGACGAGCACGTCGATGGTGTGTTCTTTGAAGCGCTCGAGCTTCTGGAAATTCTCGATTTCGGTGAGTTCGCCGTCGACGAGGAGCGTGGTGAACCCCTGCTTGCCCGCCCACTTCGCGACTTCGGTGTGGAAGCCCTTCCGGGCCTTCACGAGGGGCGCGAAGATTCGGAGATTGTCGGTGCCGGCCATTTCGCGGACCTGGGTGGTGACCGCGCTGAGGGTTTGGTTGGTGACCGGGACGTGACAGTCGGGGCAGTGCTGGACGCCGACTTTGGCGAAGAGGAGTCGGAGGAAATGGTAGCTCTCGGTGACCGTGGCGACCGTGGATTTGCCGCCGCCGCGGGTGACCCGTTGCTCGATGGCAACGGAGGGGGGCAGACCCTCGATGGAATCGACTTCGGGCTTTTCGAGCTGGTCGACGAACTGCCGCGCGTAGGGCGACATGCTGTCGAGGAAGCGGCGCTGGCCTTCGGCGAAAAGGATGTCAAAGGCGAGGGTGGATTTACCCGAGCCCGACATGCCGGTGACGACGACCATCTTGTCACGCGGGATGTCCAGCGAGATGTCCTTGAGATTATGCTCTCGCGCGCCACGAACGCTGATGCTGCCTTCGGCAGAGTCGGTCGTTGAGGGTTGAGAGTTGAGAGCCGGGGTGGCGGCTTCGCGGCGGAAGTTCGGGTCGAAGATCTCTTTGAGGAAGCGGCCGGTGTAGCTGGCTTCGCATTTGGCGATATCTTCGGGCGGGCCTTCGGCGACGAGCTGGCCGCCTTCGTCACCGCCTTCGGGTCCCATGTCGACGACCCAGTCGGCGGATTTGATGACGTCGAGATTGTGCTCGATGACAACGAGGCTGTTGCCCTCCTCGACGAGGCGCTGGAAGACGCCGAGGAGCCCCGCGATGTCGTCGACGTGGAGGCCGGTGGTGGGCTCGTCGAAGATGAGGAGGGACGTTTCGTCGCGCTGTTCGACGAGGTGTTTGACGAGTTTGAGGCGCTGAGATTCGCCGCCGGAGAGGATGTTAAGCGGCTGGCCGAGGCCGAGGTAATCGAGGCCGACGTCCGCCATGAGTTGCAACGGATCGATGATCGAGGCGCGGGTCGGTTTTTTCAGTTTGAGCGTCGGACTACCAAAGAATTCGATGGCTTCCGCGACCGTGAAATCGAGGACCTCGGTGATGTTTTTTCCGCCGACCTGAATCTTGAGGACGGGTGCTTGGTAGCGTTTGCCGTCGCATTCGGGACAACGGAGGAAGAGATCGGAGAGGAATTGCATCTCGACCTTTTCAAAGCCGAGGCCGGCGCAGCGTTCGCAACGGCCGTTGCCGGAATTGAACGAGAAGGACGAGGGGGAGAAGCCGGCCTGGAGAGCTTCTTCCGTGCCGCCGAAGATCTGGCGGATCGCGTCGAAGGCGCCGAGGTAAACGGCGGGTGTCGACCGCGGGCTACGGGCCAGAGGCGACTGGTCGACCATGACGATCTCTTCGATGTCTTCGGCGCCGTCGATTCCTTTGCACTGGCCGGCTTGCTCTTGATCGTCGGCTCCCTCGCCGGTGATTTGCCGATAGAGGACGTCGTGGATGAGCGTGGATTTTCCGGAGCCCGAGACGCCGGTGACGCAGCAGAAGACGCCGAGCGGAATGCGGATGTCGAGGTCTTGGATGTTGTGATGGGTGATGCCCTCGAGCTCGATGAAATCGTCGGGCTCGCGGCGTTCCGTCGGGACCGGTATCGACTTTTCGCCGCGGAGGTATTCGCCGGTGAGCGACGTTGGGCGGTCTCCGTTCGGATTCTGAATCGCCGCGAGTGGACCGGAGTAGGCGAGCTTGCCGCCGTCTTTGCCGCGGCCGGGGCCGATGTCGACGAGGTGATCGGCGGCGCGGATGATGGATTCCTCGTGCTCGACGACGAGGAGGGTGTTGCCCTTGTCGCGGAGGGCGTGGATGATTTTCACCAGTCGGTGGGTGTCGCGCGGGTGCAGGCCGACGCTGGGCTCGTCCATGACGAAGAGCGCGTTGACGAGCGAAGCGCCGAGACAGGTGGTGAGATTAACGCGTTCGATCTCGCCGCCGGAGAGACTGCGGGTCGGTCGGTCGAGGGCGAGGTAGCCGAGGCCGACTTCGGCGAGGTAACCGAGGCGGGAGGCGATCTGGCCGCGCAGAAGTTCCGCGCTGGGATCGCCGGGAGGCATGTCGACCTCGTTGAAGATGGGAATGAGCTTGTCGACCGCGGTGCGGGCGATCTCGGGGAGAGTGAGCTGGGTCGGGTGGAGGCGGAAATTCAGCGTTTCCGGTTGGAAGCGGCCTCCGTTGCAGGTGGGGCAGGGTTGGTAGCTGCGGTAGCGCGCAAGGAAAACGCGGACGTGCATCTTGTAGGCGCGGGATTCCATCCATTTGAAGAAGCCCTCGATGCCATACCACCCGCCGGATTCCCAGATCTCGTCGGCGGTGAGGTCAACGCCGTCCTCTCCTTCGATGATCCAGCGTTGATCGGACTCGGGGAGATCTTCGAAGGGGGTGTGGAGGTCGATCTCGTTGCGCGAAGCGTTGCGGACGAGGTCGTCCTGGCACTCCTTCGATTGCCCGGTTTGAAACGGCTTGATGACCCCCTGGGCGATGCTGAGTGACCGGTCGGGCATGACGCGGTTGTAATCGATGCCGATGACGCGTCCGAAGCCGCGGCAGGCCGGGCAGGCACCGAGCGGGTTGTTGAAGGTAAAGAGGCCCGGGGAGGGGGGGCGGATGTCGAGATCGCAGTGGGCACAGTGCCAGGTGCTCGAGTAGGGTCGAGAGTTGAGAGTCGAGGGTTGAGCGGGGTCCTCGGACTCGCTCCCGATGACTTCGATTTTGAGACGGCTTTTGCCGAAGCGGAGGGCGGTCTCGATGGCTTCCGAAAGGCGAGTCTGGTTGGCGGACTTGATCTCGATGCGGTCTTGGATGACGTCGACGACCGGCGGGAGTTTTTTGCGCGGCGGAGTTTCGTCGGTCCGGTGGATCTTCCCGAACAGAAAGACGCGGAGGTAACCCTGGCCGTTCAGAAACTCGAAGAACGCTTTGGGCGAGGTTGATTTGGCCTCGCCGATGGGAACCGGGAAGGTGATGAGGACGGTCTGGCCATCGAAGTCGCGGGCGATGGCGCGGGTGATGGACTGGGGCGTCTCGGGTGAGACCGGGCGTTCGCAATCGGGGCACTGGGCCTTCGAGGCGCGCGCGAAGAAGAGCTTCAGGTAGTCGTTGATCTCGGTGATCGTGCCGACGGTGGAGCGGGTGCTTTTAACGTGATTCGCCTGCTCGATGGCGATGGCGGGGGGAATCCCTTCGATGGAATCCGCCTGCGGCTTGTCCATCCGGTCGAGGAACTGCCGCGTGTAGGGGCTGAACGTCTCGACGTAGCGTCGCTGGCCCTCGGCGTAGATCGTGTCGAAAGCGAGGGAGCTTTTGCCGCTGCCGCTGGGGCCGGTGAGGATGATAAACTGCCCGAGCGGAAGGTCGAGGTCGATGCCTTGGAGATTATTCTGGCGGGCGCCGCGGATACGGATGGTTTTTGGCACGGGAGAATACTACGCGCCGACGCAAGGGAGCGGGACTATCAAATGGAAAATACTGCTAAAGAGTGAGCGGAGCGGTGCGGATTTCGCGAAATCGATTCGTCGCGCCGTGGACGGGCGAGCGAGACGATGGCCTCACTTCATCGAGTCGGTCAGCATGAGAACGCGCTGACGCATGACCTTGCCGGCTTTGAACTTCACCGTCGCGCGAGCTGGGATGACCACGTCGTTCTCTGGTTTGTTCGGATTTCGGCCGACGCGGGACTTGGTGAGCTTCACTTCGAAGACGCCGAAATTTCGTAGTTCGACGTTGTTTCCCTCGGCAAGGGCGTCGGTGACGTAGTCGAGGGTCTTTTGGACCACGTCGAAAACGTCCTGTTGAATTTGCCCGGTTTCATTGCTGATGCGGACAACCAGATCCCGCTTAGTTAAATTTGCCATAGTTTTGTCCGGAAAATTGCGGCTAAACGCAGCAGGTCTTACGCCGAGCCGCAAATTTATTTAGGTGAACGCTTTGTTGCTTTCAAAACCTTGCGCAACGTCGCGAACTCCGATGCGAAATCGGCTGAAAGTTCGGCGATGGTTCCGGGAAGTCGGCAGGTCCAGTTTTCGGCTCCGATCGCGCCGGGAACGTTGAAGCGGTGGTCGGTGCCGAGGAGGTCGGTGATCATCGGAACGCAAAGCCAGGAATTTGACGCCATGACGCCGCGAAGGAGGGCTTCGTGGATCTTGGGGGTATAAGGTTGGCCGAGCAGGTCGGGACGGTCCGCGAATCGCAGGAGTTCCGACATCTCCCAGCGGGCATGTCCCGACGTGTGGGGATCACTGGACTGTGATTGCTCGTGCCATTCGGTCCAGAACGCCCGGACGGGAGGATGGTCGTGGGTCGCGTAGCAGGCGAGTGAGAGCCGCTGATATTCGTTGCCCAAGATGATTTTGCCGTCGGGGTGGCGTTCCCACTGCGGAATCTTGAATCCGGGAATCTCCATTTCGATGAGCGAGGGGCGGACGTAGGGCGGGACGGTCCCGAGATCCTCGACGACGAGCCGGTATTCGCCGGTTTCCTCGAGCATGAGCTGGAAGAGTTGTTCCCCCTGCTGGCGGTTTTTCTCGCGGTGCGCGGGGGTGTTGTCGTCGAACGGGACGAAGCCGGGAAGTCGTCCGCCGGTGAGGGCCTTGGCTTCATCGGGCGAGAGGTCCAGAAATTTGGCGTTGTCTTCGGGGCGCCACGGGAAGCTGTAGATGCGATAAAATCCGAGGGCGTGATCGACTCGGACGAGGTCGTAAGTCTCGAACATTCCGCGGAGCCGTCGGCGCCACCAGGCGTAGTCGTTCCGGGCCATGGCGTCCCAGTCGTAGAGTGGAAAACCCCAGTTCTGACCCCACTGGGTGATGAACGGATCGGTTTGGAAAGTTTGTTCGGGCGGTGCGCCGCTGGAGCGGGTGAGGTCGAATTCATCCGGCTCACTCCAGACGTCGCAGCTGTAAATACTGACGCCGACGGGGATATCGCCCATGATCGAGACGTCGAGCTGCGCGAGGCGAGCGCGGACGTCACGCCATTGCGAGTAGGCGACCCACTGGACGTAGCGGTGGAAATCGTTAAGGGCTTCGATCTCGTTCCGCTCGGCTGGCTTGAGAGATTTGAACCAGGCGGTCGCTTTTTTGAGATTGCGTTGCCGGGCCGGCCACTCGTGAAGGACCTCGCTGCCGCCATTGAGAACGATGAGGGAGCGGTAGAGCGCGTAGGGCTCGAGCCAGTCCCGGTGTTTCTCGATGAACGCGGCGAATTCCTTCCGCCGCTTCGCGGAGGCTTGAAGGTCGAAGCGAGCGTGAGCGGCGGTGAGGAGGTCGCGCTTCAGAGCGCGAACGGCGGCGTAATCGACGGTGCCCGTGCGAAGCGAACCGAGGTCGTGGTCCGCGGTGATTTGGCGAAAACTCGTTTTGGTCAGGTCGGGAAGGCGGGAAGGGGTGGTCGCGATCGTGACCGGATCCAGGGCCATCGAGCTGATGACGTTGTAGGGACTGTTGTCTCCGCCGCTTTCGTTGATGGGCAGGACCTGAACGATCCGAAGTCCCTGGCTGGCGGCCCAGACGCCGAGCTCTTCGAGGGCAGCGGTGTCGCCGATACCGAGGTCTTCTGAGCCACGCAAAGCGAAGACGGGAGCGACGAGGCCGGCGATTTTTTGATCGGGATGAAGGTCAGGCACGCTGGCGTCCTAGTGGGGATGGGGATCGGTATCAAGTCGCTTGATCGCAGGGAGCAAAGTTAAGTCGCCGGAGTCTCGCTCGAGTCGAAAATCGTCGCTCGGTGAGGACCGGGTCGGGTCGCGCGCAGGTCGCTGAAAACGCTGAATTCGCCGGGGAACTTGTCGTGCTGAGTGAGCGGCGACGTCGGGCCTATTCTTCCCGGGGGTGAGCGCAGCAGGTGCGCCGGTGCTAGAGGCCTTTGCTGGTCAGAAAGTCGAAGCTGGATTTGAGGCAATCGAAGGGATCGCGAAAGCATTCGTCTTGCTCGACGCCATACCAGTCGACGCCGGCGGCTTCGCAGGCCGGGAGGATGGCTGACCAGTCGAGGTTTCCCTCGCCGACGGGCGCCATCCGGGTGTCGTTCTTGCCGGCAATGACTTCTTTATCTTTGACGTGAATGACGGGAACGCGGCCGTGGCAGCGTTCGAGGATGCGCACGCAATTCAGGCCCGCGTGTTCGATCCAGTAGAGATCGAGCTCGAGCATGAGCTTCGGGGTGGTCTCGTCGATGAGGACGTCTTCGAGCGTTTTCCCGTGGCGTTCGGGACGATAGAATTCGTGAGCGTGGTTGTGGTGTCCGAACCGGATGCCGGCCGGTTCGAGTTTCGCGATCAGTGCTTCGGCATCTTTCGCGAGCGCGTGGTAGGCGTCGAAGGTATCGACGTGTCCCTGAAGACCGCCGAAGGCGACGTAATCGCAGCCGAGGGTGTGGTGGAAGTCGATCTCCGCGGACGTCTCCGCCATCAGGCGATCGAGGGGGCGGTGAGTGGCGATGCAGCGGAGGCCCGCGTCGTCGAGCATCTTGCGGGCGGTCGCGGCGTCGACTTCCGGCGATTCTCCGTTCATCGCGCCAACGGCGGAGAGCTGAACGGCCTCGTATCCGATGTCGCGAAACTTTCGGAGCGTCTTTGCGAGATCGGAAGAGGTCTTCGTGTGCTCGCGGGCGGTGTACATCTGGACGGCAAGTTTGCTGGGCATGGGAATTACGGGGTTGGTTTGGAGGAAGATTCGGCGAGGGCTTGAGCTTGCATGGAAAGCTCGGCGGCTTTGAAGGCGTGCGCCTGAGTCATCGCGTGCTCGGTGCGATTCAGAACGTCGAGAATGAGCTGGCCGTAGAACGGAAATCCGATCTTCCCGGCGCATTCGATCTTGGTTTCGACGTCATCGTTGACGAGGAAGATGCGATCGCCGCCGCCGGGTCGGGTGACGTCGATGTATTTCCGGATCTCCATGTAACCGTTCTCGCCGAGAATGAAGGTTCGCCCGTCTCCCCAGGTTCGTGACGCCGCGGGATTGAACCAATCGATCCGGCAGTATGCGGACGCGCCGGTGTCGAGCGTGAGGGACGCTTCGCCGAAGTCTTCGAGTCCCGGGTGTTCCGGGTTACCGAGATTCGTGGCGCGGGCGAAATTAATCGTGGCGTCGGTGGCACCGGAGTAGGCGAGAAATTGCTCGAATTGGTGGGAACCGATGTCGGTGAGAATTCCGCCGTAGCATTCCTTCTGGAAGAACCAGTCTGGTCGCGAGGCGGCGGCGAGGTTGTGCGGGGCGAGGTTGAGAACCTGAAGGACCCGACCGATGGCACCTTGCTTGATGAGTTCCCCGGCCTGCCAGGCGGCTTCGTTGCCGAGGCGTTCGCTGTAACCGACCAGGTATTTGCGACCGGTCTCCGTGACTTTGATTCTGGCTTCGGCGAGTTGATCGAGGGTGGTGAAGGGCGACTTGTCGGTGAAGTAATCTTTGCCCGCGTCGAGAATGCGAAATCCGAGGGCGGCTCGCTCGTTCGGGATTGCCGCCGAGGTGACGAGGTGGATTTCCGGGTCATCAAGAATCTCGTCGAGCGACGAGACCAGCTTCGTTCCGCCGTCGATGAGGTCCTTCAGCGGCTCGAGCTTCTCTTGCCGCGGTTCGTAGATGTATCGGCAGACGCCGCCGGCGTTAGTCAAGCCAAGGGTCTGGCCGTAGATGTGGCCGTGATCGAAGTGGGAAGCGGCGAAGACAAACTCGCCTGGCTCGACTACGGGTGCCGGCTGGATGTCCGGCAGGTAATTCATTCCGTCTTTGCTCATCGGAATCGTGGGTTAGTAGCTCGAAGAGAAGTCGGAAGCCGGGCCGGAGTCGACCGTTTGCTTCTTCTCAAACGTCGACGTTTCGATCTTTTTTTTTAGTTCGTCGGCGAAGTCGGAGGAGTCGAGCGGCAGGGAAATGGTCGACTCTCGGAAACTCGAGAGGAGCATGGCGTTCGCGAGTTCAACGGAGTGGATGCCCTCGGTGGCGGGTGAAATGAGTTCGGCTTCTCCGCGAATCGCCGCGGTGAAATTCTTTAGGATGCCGATGTGTTGTTCGCTGGTTCCGCGGATCGGAATCCGGATGTCCCAGACGCCGGGGCGGGCAAAACCGGACGTCGCTTCGCGCGAGAATTCGGGCGTGGGACGTTCGTTCCGGGTGAAAACGAGTTCCTGATCGTTGCCGTTGATGACGATCCGACCCTTGTCGCCCGCGACTTCGAGCCGGTTGGTGCCGGGGGCCTCACCGGTCGTGGTGACGAAAACGCCTTGGACCCCCGAGTCGTATTCCAGCAGCGCGGAGACGGAGTCCTCGACTTCGATGTCGTGGAAGCGCCCGATTTGGCAGCGAGCGGTGACGCGATCCGGCATCCCGAAGAGCCATTGCCAGAGGTCGAGATTGTGCGGGCATTGGTTCAGGAGAACGCCGCCGCCTTCGCCGGCCCAGGTGGCGCGCCAGTCGCCGGAGGCGTAGTAGTGTTCCGTCCGGAACCAATCGGTGATGATCCAGTTGATCCGGCGAACGGTTCCGAGCGATCCGTCCTGCACGAGTTCCCGCAGTTTTCGGTAGCGGAGATCGGTTCGTTGGTTGAACATCGCCGCGAAGATGTTGCCCCGGTCGGGCTGGTAGGCGGCGATCAGCTTTTCGCAGTCCTCTTTGTGGACGGAGATGGGTTTCTCGACGAGGACGTGGAGGCCGGCTTCGAGGGCGGCAACCCCAAGTGGGGTGTGGCTGTAATGCGGGGTCGCGATAAGGACCGCGTCGATCTTGCCGCTGTTGATCATGACAACGCCGTCTTCGAAGCGGTCGATGTCGTCGAACGAGGCGAGGCGGTCGGGGCTGCGGTCGGCGACCGCCGCGAGTGCGAGGCCAGGGACGGCGCCATCGAGCAGGCTTTTGGCGTGCGTGGTCCCCATGTTCCCGAGACCGATGATGCCGAGGCGGACGGGGTGTTCTGATGTCATGCCGTGAGTGTAGCCGGGCGGAACCGGAATCTACAATGGACTGGAGACGGTCAGATTTGCACTATTCGATCATGTCGTCCGGTTTCGCGCAGCTTGTTGAAGTCGCGGACGTCCTGGAAGTTGCCATTTTCGATCATTCCGAAAGTTGGGCCTGGCGGCGGGGCGAGCGTGATCACTTTAACTTGTGGCTGGCGCTGGAAGGGGAGGGGGAGTTTGACATTGCCGGGCGCAGGTGGCCCTTCTCGTCGGGATCGGTGTTTTTGTTTCCGCCGGAGACCCGGCTGACGGGACGGGCGACCGGCGGGGTGCGGACCATCAATTTCTCGGCTCATATCCGCTGTCGGGCTGAAGTCCCGGGGCTGGACGAGCTGGCGCAGGGGGGGCGGCCGGTGACGCTGCGACATTTCATCTGGGCGTCGCACCTTTGTCGGCATTTGTGTGAGACGTTTTACCTGAGTCGGGAGGGGGGTCGTAATCTGGTGGTGAGCGGTCTGGGATTGCTCCTGGAGAGCATGGCTTTCGAGCGAGAGCTCGCTCCCGGCCTGGGGGGTGGCCGTGCGATGATTGAAACGATCGAGCGGATTCGTCGGAATCCGGCGGCGGCTTACACGGTGGGAGAGATGGCGGCGGCGGCGGGCTTGTCCACCGCACAATTCACGCGGCGTTTTCGCGGGGTGACGGGCCTCTCACCGAATCGTTTCATCATCGAAGAACGGCTTGGTCGGGCCGAGTCGTATCTGCGGGAGACGGGGATGAGCGTGCAGGAAATCGCGAGCCGACTGGGTTACCGCGACGTTTATTACTTTAGCCGACAGTTTCGCCGGTTTCGCGGAGTGACGCCGAGTCGCGTTCGTGGTCGAGGGTTGCGAGCGGAGCGGTGAGGCGAATTGCGGATTCGGGATAAGGGTGCCAAAGCGGCGAAACCGGTTTAGATCTCCGGGGTGATCGAGAAGTCGTTGTTCGGGGAGGCGCTGACGGCGCGGAGTGGGATCGAAGATTTGATGGACGACCTTGGCCACGCGATGGCGGGGGCACACGGACCGATGCGGATGTTGGGCGGAGGGAATCCGGCTCTAATCCCGGAGGTGCAGGCGATTTGGCGGGAGCGGATGGGGGAGTTGCTCGACGAGGGGGATTCGTTCGACCGGATGTTGACGGTTTACGATCCGCCGAAGGGGAACGTGCGGTTTGCCAAAGCGGTCGCGGGCTATCTGCGGCGGAAATATGGCTGGGATCTCGGACCCGAGAACGTCGCGGTGACGGCGGGCGGTCAGGCGGCGTTTTTCTACCTCTTCAATCTGCTGGCGGGTCCGACGGGGGGAGGTGCTTCGCGGAAGGTGCTGTTGCCGATCGCGCCGGAATACATCGGTTACGCGAATCAGGGGCTGGGCTCGGATTTCTTCACGTCGGTGACGCCCGAGATCGAATTTCACGGTGCGCATGAGTTCAAATACCGGGTTGATTTCGAGCAACTGCGGGTCGATCCGGACGTGGCCGCGATGTGCGTGTCCCGGCCGACGAACCCTTCTGGGAACGTGCTGACGGACGGCGAGATCGATCACCTCGACCGGCTGGCGCGGGAGGCGGGGGTGCCGTTGATCATCGACAACGCCTACGGGGCGCCGTTTCCCGGGATCGTGTTTCGCGAGATCCAGCCGGTGTGGAACGAAAACGTCATCCTGGTGTTGAGTTTGTCGAAGCTGGGTCTGCCGGGCACGCGAACGGGGATCGTGATCGCGCGGCCGGAGATCGTGCACGCGATTGGGTCCATGACGGCGGTGGTGGGGTTGGCCAACGGAAATGTCGGTCAGGCAATTGCCACGCCGCTGATCGAATCGAGTCGGATCGACGAGATGGTGACGGACCTGATCCGCCCGTTTTACGAGCGGAAGGCGCGGCTGGCGCGGGCGTGTGTGGCGGAGTTTTTCGACGACTCGTTGGACTACCACGTGCACGCGAGTGAGGGGGCGATGTTTCTGTGGCTTTGGTTCCGAGGATTGCCGATATCGGCGGCGGAACTCTACGAGCGGCTCAAGCAGCGAGGGGTGCTGGTGGTGCCGGGGCACTACTTTGCATTTGGCGGATCGGAGGAAGCACGTCAGCACGCGGGGGAGTGCGTGCGGGTCAGTTTTGCGATGTGCGACGACGTGGTGAGAGAGGGGATCGGCGTCTTGGCGGAGGAGGTGAAGCGGGCCTACGCGGCGGGTTTGTGACGAAATTGACGCGATTTCGGCGTTGATCGGTGACGGCGTCGCGGGTGAGGGATTTCGGTTTTATGCAAAGATGTCTCGGTTTGATTCTGATGTTGGTGGTGACTGGTTGCACGTATGACCGGGACACTGGGCGGTTCGAATCGGTGCCGCCCTACGGCTCGAACACGGTGGAGGGGGTGCGGATGGCGATGGAGGGTTATCGCACGAGGGAAGTCGTCGTGCTGACGGAGCCCCCGGTGGCGCCGCCGGTGGAAGTGGTGGCGGCAGAGCGGGCGGAAGCACCGGAGGGATTTGCGAATCCATACTTTGTCGAAGGCTTTTACGCGTGGGGCGGACGGGACTGGTATTGGGTGCCGGGCGAATGGGTGGATCGGCCGAGCGACGCGGCCGTCTTCGTGGCTTCGACCATAACGGTGCGCGATGGACAGCGGTATTGGCAGCCGTGGCGTTGGGAGTAGGCGGTCGGAGGATCTTGGTCTCCGGGAGAAGGAAGTCGGCCTGGGCGGAGCTACTTTTCGGACGGTGACACCTGAGCGTTCGCCCACGCGGCGATTTCGGGGAAGTTGAGGTGAGCGGCGGTCGCGGGAGGGAGAGAGTCTGCTGGCGCCTGGCGCCGGATCTGACCGCCCTGGTGGACCCAGGCGGTTTCACGGTAGGGGCCGACTTTTCTGGGATCGCTCCAGGTGTGAATGGCGAGGAGGGGGACGTCGAGGGCGGCGGCGAGGTGCAGGGGGCCGCTGTCGACGCTGATGACGGCGCGGGCCTGGCGCAGCAGGTCGATGAGTTCGCGGAGAGTCGTGCGATTGGTGAGGTCTTCGACGTTCGGTGGGAGGTCTGGGATCGGCGGTCCGATGCCAACGAGGCGGATCGAGTGCGGGGCGAGGGCGGTGGCGAGTTCGCGGATCTGGTCGGGGTTCAGGGATTTGCCGGCACCGCGGGCGTAGGGGTGGAGGATGAGTTGGTGATTGGTGACGGGTGACGGGTGGCTGGTGGGGGGTGGGAGGGGGAATTGTTTGTGGGTGGGGATGTCGATTCCGAGTTGGGGGAGGACCTGAAGGTAGCGGTCGACGGCGTGGGTGGCGGGGGTGGTGTCGGCTGTCTGATCGTAGAAGTGGTGGGCACCTTCGCGGGCGTCGCTGAGGCCGATGATATTTTTGGCTCGGGAGGCTTTGGCGATGAGGGCGCTGCGGAGGAGACCTTGGAGGTCGATGGCGAGGTCGGGGCGGCGGGTGCCGAGGGCGCGATACCAGGCGAGGGCCCGGAATTTTCCGCCGAGGCCGCGGAACTGTTCGCGAGGGAATTCGAGGAGTTCGTCGGCGACGCCGGAGCCTTCGAGGATCGGTGACCAGCGAGGGTCGACGACCCAGGTCAATCTCGCGTCTGGATCGGCGGCGCGGAGTGCGGCGGCGGTGGGGAGGGCGTGGACCACGTCGCCCAGCGAGCCGGGCTTGATGAAGAGGATGTCCAACGTCTATCGGCCGACGGCGAGGCGCTCGGCAAGCTTGTGCGGGAGGCCAGCCTCGAGGATGGCGCGCTGCGCAGCCTGAATATCGTAGTCGACGCGGCGTAGTTCGATCTCGTGGGTGTTCGTGTCGTAAACGCAATACGACGCGCGGGGGTCGCCGTCGCGGGGTTGACCCACGCTACCGACGTTGATGAGAAATTTTTTCCCTTCCTGAATGTGAAGGATGTCCAGCGGGACGGTGCGGACGCTGCCGTCGCGAAGGTAAGCTTTGGGGGTGTGGGTGTGGCCGATGAAGCAGACGGCGGTGTGCTGGTAGCTGAAGCTGGCGGCGGCGTCGAGCTGGTTGAAGACGTAGCCCCACTTGTGGGGAGTATCGAGGGTGGCGTGGACGATGGTGAAATCGCGGACCTGACGGTGCATGCGAAGCCCACGGAGAAAGTCCTTGTCGTCTTCGGTGAGCTGGCGTCGGGTCCACTGGATCGCTTCCTCCGCGAGCGGATTGAAGCCTTCTTCGTTCGTAATCATCGAAGCCTGCTCGTCGTGGTTGCCTTTGACGGCGGGGCATTCCATTTGGCGGATGCGGTCAAGGCATTCTCGCGGGTGGGCGTTGTAGCCGACGATGTCACCCAGGCAGACGTAGTGCGTGCTGAGCTGCGTCTTGGCGTCGGATAGGACGGCTTCAAGCGCGTGGAGGTTGGCGTGAATGTCGCCGAAAATTGCAAATCGCATGGGAAGCGGTCGTTACGGATTAGGGGCGGACCCTATGCGGTCGGCGGGGGGGATTCCAAGTTTCTCTTCAAGTTCCTTGAGGCGGGTGATCACGGTGGGCATTCGCTCGTCGGTGCCGAGATCGTAAAGTTCGCGGAGGGCGCGGTAGGCTTCTTGCTCACGTTCGGGGCACTGGGCGAGCTCGTAGGCGGCGAGTCGCTTGACGTAGGGAGGGGCGCCGGGGAGTGCGGCGGATGCGGCGTAGGCGTCGGCGGCGGCACAGTGGTCTTCGGCGCGTTGGGAGAGGAGGAGTCCGAGACGTTGGTGAAGGAGCTGGCTGTCGGGATTGTTCAGAATGCCCTTTTCGAGGAGAGATCGACCGAGTTCGACGTATTGGCGTTCGTTGCGGAGCCGAAGGATCTCGCTGGGCTCGTCGTCGACGTTGTTACGGGCGTTCACGGCGGCGTTCCACGCCATGTGCCACGATCCGTTGTCCCAGTAGAGTTCGGAGTGAGGTTGGAGCGTGGTGACGGTGTCGATGAGACCCGCCATGCGTCCCCATTCGAGGTCCTGCCAGGCGATGTGGGCCTGAATCCAATCCCAGGCAGCAACGAACGACCGGAAGCCGCTGAGGGCGGCGAGGAAGGAGAGCTGGCCGACTTGCTCGCGGAGGGTGAGGTCGAGCGACGGGGCGTTGAACCCGGCGTCTTTGCGGAGGGTGGTGAGGTGAGTCTGAAGCGGGAGAGCCAAAGCTCCGCTGGCGATGAGGGTCGCGGCGACGACCGCGATCCGGACTTTGAAATTGGAGAACCGTCGTTTGCTCACAGCTCGCGGTTGGTGAAGAGGAACGTGGCGATGGCGTAGTAAACGAGGACGTAGAACGCCGCGAGGCCGAGGCTTTGCAGGAAGAGGCCGGCCGGGATCGCGAGTCCGCCGACGATCTGGTCGTTGAAGCTGAAGGCCTGAAGGTCCGGGAAAATGAGGGCGACGATCGCGAGCAGGATCTTCGTCCACCACTGCGCGACTTGGCCTTCGAGCCAGTATTCGCGGGCGGTGGCTTGCAGGTGGCCGATGAAATAGACCGCGATGGAGATGAACATCGCGAAGATGCTCGAGGAGGCGAACGTGCTGACGAAGAGCGTGAACGCGGCGAGGACCATGGCCTTGGCGAAGATCATGACGATGCCGGGCAAGAGGTTGACGTTGAAGGTCGAGGCCTTGATCTGCTCGATGGCACGGGTGAGATCCTCCGGCGGGAGATTGACGGCCTGGCGGGTGGCCTCGGCGATCACGGCACTCTCGCGGAACCAGAGGGCGGTGAGGAATAGGGCGGTCATGACGGCGATGGCGATGGCGAGGAGGAGAGCGATGCCGAGGAGTTTGCCGGCGAGGTATTCGAAGCGGGGGACGGGCTTGGCGAGAATGGTGTAGATCGTGCGATCTTCGACGTCCTTGGGAATGAGCATCGCGGTGGCCAGAATCGCGATGAGGGCGGTGAAGATCGACATCGCGCCGAGGGCGACGTCCTTGAGCATCTGAAATTCTTCTTCGAACGAGAGCTGCGCCATGAAGACCGAGTTGCCGATGACGAGCAGCGCGAAGATGAGAAGAAAATAGAAAATCTTCAGGCGCGTCAGCTCGGTCAGCGTGTTGAGCGCGAGGGTGACGATGCGTCCGGCGGAGACGAGTGGGATTCTGGGGTGGTCGGAGGAGTTCACTTGCGGGAGGGCTTCTTCTTGCGCGTTGAGGCGGGAAAACGAGTGCCGACGTCGCGGCCGGCGAGGGCGTCGGCGATGCGATCGGGCTCGCGGCCGTCGGCGACGACGGTCGTGATGCCGGCGTGGACGGCGAGTCGCACGGCGGAGAGCTTCGCGCCCATGCCGCCGACGGAATTGGGCCCCTTCTCGTTGGTCACGAAGGCGAAGGCCGACTCGATGTCGTTGATGACGGGAACGCGTTCGCCGCGGTCCATCACGCCGTCGGAGGCCGTGAGAATGACGAGAAGATCGGCTTGGGCGAGAATGGCGACTTCGGCGGAGAGGCGGTCGTTGTCGCCGAAATTGAGCTCTTCGGTGGCGACGGAGTCATTCTCGTTGATGATCGGGAGAACGTTGCGCGCGGCGAGCAGGCGCTCGAGGGTGTTGCGGGCGTTGGCGTGGCGTCGGCGGCTATCGATGTCGTCGTGGGTGAGGAGGAGCTGAGCGGCACTGAGGCCGTGTCGACGGAGGCCAGTGTCCCAGGTGCGAATGAGTCGGGGTTGGCCGATGGAGGCGCAGGCCTGTTTGCCGGGCAGATCGATGGGGCGATCACTGAGGCCAAGCACGCCGAGGCCAGCGGTGACGGCGCCGCTGCTGACGACGATGCACTGATCGCCGGAAGAAACGAGCTGGGCAAATTCGTCGCAGAGCCGGCGAAACTGGCTCGTGTCGAGCGTGCGTCCGAGCGGGCGGGCGAGGACGCCGGTGCCGAGCTTGATGACGATTCGCCGAGCAGTCTTGGAATCGGCGTTGGGATGTTCGTTAGTCGGCATCAGCGGGAGGAAAAGAGACGGAGAAAGCCGGATTCGATCGCGACCTGCTCGAGAACGGTGGTGTTGAGATCGGCGGCCATCTGCTCCAGCGCGGCGATTCGAGAGAGGAGGGTGCGGGTGCTCAGGGTCGCGGCGCAGTTCTGCTGGTTCGGGCGGTCGAAGATGGCGGTGGAGCCGTGCTGGAGGCGGAGGACGTCGACGAACCAGTTGGTGACGGTCTGCAGAAGGTCGGCGCGGCGGCGCAGGACGGCCCCTTCGGTGAGAGCCTTCATCTGATCCTCGCGTTCGTCGAGCCAAGTGCCATCGGTCGTTTTCTGATAATGCTTCTGATCCGCTTTGTAGGCGGCGGTGAATTCGGAGCGAATGGTTTCGCGCTCGTCATTGAGCAGATTCAAAAAGGTGCGAGCGAGGCGAAAGCCATCGGCGACGGGCGAAGCTGGTTTTGTGCAGATGGCTTCGAGGGTGTCCAGAAGCTCGAGCTCGGCGGGAGTGGGGTCAGCGGCTTGTCCGGCGCGGAGGTGAACGACGATGCAGCGGGAGATGATCGTGTCGAGAAGGGCACCGGGAAGCGAGGAGGTGAGGAACACGTGAGCGCCAGGAGGTGGCTCTTCGAGAGTTTTCAAAAAAGCGTTGGCCGCTTGGGGCTGCAGGCGATCAGCTTCGCGAATGAAGGCGACCCGGGCACCTCCGGCGGTCGCGCCGGAGCGGAGGGCACGTTCGAGGCGGCGAACGGGATCGATCAAGATGCGGCGGGACTTCGACTCGGGCTCCGCGAGGTGAAAATCGGGGTGGTCGAAGGCGCGGGCGGGGTCCGTCGCAAGGACGCGGGCGGAGATTTGCTGAATGAGATCGTTTTTGCCGCTGCCGCGGGGGCCGACGATGAGGTAGGCGTGCGCCAGCCGCCCCGAGGTGTGAGCTTCGGAGAGTCGGGTGAGGGCTTCGGTGTTCAGGAAGGCCATGGGGTTGGCGGAAGGATTTCAAATCGCGGGCCGGGGTGCCACTTCAAATGCGCGAATGTGGGGGGTCCGATGAGGGGGGACCCGAAGCGGAGTCCGGTTCGTAGTTCTGGTGATGGGGACGATTATCCACTGGTTTCGACGAGATCTGCGAATCACCGACAACACCGCGCTGGCGGCCGCTTCACGAGATGGCGAACTCGTGGTGGCGGTTTACGTCCTCTCGGAATGGAAGGACGAGCACGCTTGGACGGGACCGCACCGGCAGGCGTTTCTTTGCGGATCCTTGGAGGCGCTCGACGGAAGACTTCGGTCGATCGGGGGCACGCTGACGTTGCGATGCGGCGAGCAGGTTCGTGAATTGGTCGAGCTGGCGAGGGAGGTGAACGCCTCGGCGATCTACGCAAATCGCGATCCCGACCCGTTCGGGCGGGACGTGGAAGGTAAACTTGGTGACGCGCTCGCAGAGGAGGGGATCGAGCTGAAACTTTTTCAGGACGTCTGCATTCACGAAAGGAACGAGGTTCTCAACGGGAGTGACGAGCCCTACAAGGTGTTCACGCCGTATTCGAAAGCCTGGCGGAAACTCGCTAAGCGCGAGGCGGCGGGGCGGTTGCGAAAATTGGATTCGCCGAAGAACGTGAAGAGCGTCGGGGTGCCTTCGCTGAAGCACTGGGGGCTGAAATTGGATGGCGACGTGATGGAACCCGGGGAAGAGGCGGCACGCGCGAGGCTGACGAGGTGGGTGAACGGCGGAATCGCGGCTTACGACAAGACGCGGGACACCCCGTCCGGTGACACGACGTCGCGCCTCTCGCAGGACCTGCGGTGGGGGTTGCTTTCGATCCGCGAAGTTTACGAGCGGTGTGCGGAGAAGGAGCGGGAATTGGACCCGGCTGGCCGGAAGGGAGCGGGGGTTTACGTTGGTGAATTGATCTGGCGCGAGTTTTACCAGGCGATTCTCTGGCACTGGCCGGAGGTGCTGGAGAAGGATTTTAACCCGCGTTACGGAAAAGTGAGATGGCCGGGGAAGGACGCGGAGTTCGAGCGGTGGCAGGCGGGTGAGACGGGCTTTCCGATCGTCGATGCTGCGATGAGGCACCTGGCGGCGACGGGGTTCATGCCGAATCGGTGTCGCATGATCACGGCGATGTTTCTGACGAAAGATCTGCACGTGCATTGGCGACGAGGTGAGAGCCACTTCATGCAGCAACTTACGGATGGCGAGATCGCGAGTAACAATGGCGGTTGGCAGTGGAGCGCGGGGACGGGTGCGGACGCCGCGCCGTATTTTCGAATTCAAAATCCGTGGACCCAGAGCGAGCGGTTCGACCCGAAGGGTGAATACGTGCGCGAATGGATTCCGGAACTCCGTGACGTCGAGCCAAAGAGGTTTCTGGGTCCGCCGGAAGACGGCGAATCGTTGGCCAAGGGTTACCCGAAGCCGATCGTTGACCACGGGGCCGAGCGTGAGAAGACGCTCGAACTCTTCAAGAAGGGGAAGACCGGCTAGCGGCGGAGGGGGCGTTAGTTCGCTGGCGCGCCGCTTTTGATGGTGGGCGCGGAAGCACCGGAATCATCCATGCGACTGGATTCGAGATCGAAGCGGGGGATGTCGTTGACGAACGGGTCCATGGTCTCGTTGCGAAGCGGATCAGTTAGCGTCGGGTGAGCGGTAGCGTGGAATTCCAGAACGAGCTCGCGACCGTCCCTGAGTAACTTGATGGTGCTTTCATCGCCGGACGTCAGGAAGAAGGAGGCGTCGATGAGATCTTCGGGTGTGCGGACGGGGACGTCGCCGACCTGCAGGAGGATGTCGCCGTTGCGAAGTCCGCATTCGGTCGCCGGGGTACCCGGGTGGAGATTGGCCACGCGGGCTGATGAGGGCAGTGAGGGGTCGCTCGCGTGCTCGACGGATACGCCGGCCCAGCCGGGGCGGAGTTCTCCGAAGCGCTCGAATTCCATGCGGGCCTTCTCGGCGGCGTTGATGGGAAGCATGAAACAACCGGCATTGCCGTCGACACCGGCAACGACGATCCCAACAACTTCGCCGTCGAGGTTCATGACGGGCGCGCCACCAACGCCTCGTTGGACGGGGAGATTGGCGCGAATGTGAGTGGTGCGGAAGTACCGGTTGAGGTATTCGCGATCGAAACCGGCGACGACGCCGAAATTAGGAGTTTCGGGCAGCCCCATGGGGTAGCCGATGGAAACGACGGGCGTCGCGAGTTCCACCTCCGCGGAATCTCCGATTGGAAGAAACGGAGTGTTGGCGTCGACTTTGATGATGGCGATGCCGGTGCGCGGGTCCGTGATCAGCAGGCGCGCGGGAAATTTCCGAACTCCCTGGTGAACGGTGATGTTCTCGCCGTCGCCGATCGCGACGGCGAGCGTGTAGATCGTGCCGGAGGGGTCGGCGTAAAACCCGGTGCCTTCAAGTCGACCGTGGCGATCAGCACCTTCGACCCGGACGACGGCATCCTTGTGGAGACGAAAGAGATTCTGAACGCGATCCGAGATCGAATCGGCAAGGTTACCGACGTCGGCGGGCTCGGCTCGGACGAAGCAGATCCCGACACTCAGGACGATAACCTGAGCGAATCCCGATCCCAATCTGCCGGAACGCTTTCGCAAAGCGTCAGAAACTGAACGGGCGGTCGTTGGCGACCGGGCGGTTTTCGAGAACGTAGCTCGGGGGTAGATTCGTTGAAGCTGCGGCAACCGGGACGGGAGCACTGGCCGGAGAGATCGCGGCTGGGCTGCTGGAAGCAAAAGCCGGAGCGCCGGTCTCGGGCGAAACGTCCTGGCCGGAGATCACGATGCCGGTGATGCCGACAGCGGCGACCACGATCGATGCGTAAGCGAAAGCCGGAACGCGGAAGCCGTCGAGCCAGAGATTCGCGCGGTCCCAGAGGATTTCCCAGGTCGGGCGACGGAGCATCTCGGAGCGCTGGCGGCGTTGGAAATCGAGTAGGAAGTCCTCGAAGTAATCTTCGGTCGGAGGTGTGGGATTGCGACGCTGACGGAGCAGCTGCTGGACTTCCTGTGGGTCGATTTTCATAAGTGGCTAGGCTCCTCTAAACTCTTCGAGATAATTTTGCAATTGGCGGTGTGCGTAGAACAACCGTGATCTCACGGTGCCCTCCGAAATTTTGAGAATCTTCGCTATCTCGGCATGTGGCATGCCTTGAATGTCGAACATCGTCACAACGGCTTTATGGTCGTGAGACAGCTTGTTCAGCGCCTCGTTCAATCTTTTTTGGAGTTCCGAGAGGTTAGCCTCCCGGCGCGGGTCGGTATTTGAGGTGGCTTCGATGAAGTCGGGGTGGTTGGCAACGAAGGATTCTTCATCGTCCAGGCTGGGGCCACGGCGCCGATTCCGCTTTTTCAAGAAGTTGATCGTCATGTTCATGCCGATGGTATGAATCCACGTGTAGAAACTGGATTGCTGGCGGAAGCCTTTGATCGAGCGGAAGGCCTTCGCGAAGACGTCTTGAAGCAGGTCGTTGGTGTCCTCGTGGTTCGAGGTCATGTTGTAAACGAGGCCGTAGAGCCGCGGACTGTAGCGGGTGACCAGGACGTCGAACGCCGCCGCATCGCCGTCTTTGGTGCGGGATACCAAGTCGTCGTCGGGGGTTTCGTCGATCTCTTCGTCAATCACTACGGCGAATGTCTAAATCAGAACTGACAGGTCGACACTATTCCAAGCCGGGAAGGGTGGCCCGGAGAAGTCTGATCAGCGTATCGGCGGCGGCGCGGCCAGTTTCGGTGACCTCGGAGTGATCGAGGTGCGCCGGGGTCATGCCGGCCGCCCAGTTTGTGAGGCAGGAGAAACCGGTGACCTTAACGCCGAGCGCGCGAGCTTGGATCGCCTCGGGGACCGTGGACATCCCAACGGCGTCGGCACCGAGGGTGCGGAGCATGCGAATCTCGGCGGGAGTTTCGTATTGCGGACCGCGGAGGCTGGCGTAAACGCCTTCGTGGAGCGTGAGACTGAGCTCGTCGGCTCGGGAGCGAAACGTGGCGCGCAGGTCGCGGTCGTAGGTTTCCGAGAGGTCGACAAAGTGAGGGCCACCCGTGAGCGGAGAGTCACCGAGGAGGTTCAGGTGGTCGGTCAACATCATCCAAGTGCCTGGTGGGTGGTTTGGATGAAGCGTGCCAGCGGCGTTGGTCAGGATAACGCGCTCGATGCCGGATGCGGCGAGGAGGCGAACGCCGGTCGCGACCTCCGTGGCGGTCCAGCCTTCGTAGAGGTGAACGCGGCCTTGGGCGACGATGAGCGGAGTGCCGCCGAGGGTGCCCACGGAGTATTGTCCGGAGTGCCCGGGGACCGACGAGGTGGGGTGGCCGGGGATGTCGGGATACGGAATGATCTCGTCGACGGAGAGCGCGTCGACGAAAGAATTCAGGCCTGAGCCGAGGATGATGGCGGTGCGGGCGCCGGAATTGAGCAGTGCGGGCGGAGCCGGTGGCGTGGTGACGGCCATCCTCCGAATTAGAGGAAGACGAGTGCGGCGCCGGCGATCGCGATGGAGGCTCCGAGTGGCCGAAGGGCCTTGATCGTGGCGAAGCGAGAGATCGCGGAGCCAAGGACGATCGCCCCACAAGTGATCGCGCCGGTCGTCAGAAGAAATCCACCGGCGTAAGGCAGGGCGGAGGCACCCGCAGGCATTTCAACGGCGTGAGCCGAGCCGTGGAACAAGCCGAAAAATCCGACCAGCAGGAGGGTGGCTACGAGCGGGAGACGAACGGCAAAGGCGAGGAGGAGTCCCAGGGTGAGGACCGAAGCGAGGATGCCCGGCTCGATGAGTGGGAGAGCCAGGCCGTTTGCGCCGAGGAGTCCGCCGAGCGCGATGGCGGAGAGAAACGCAACGGGGGTGGCCCAGAGAGCGCGGCCGCCGAGTTGAGTGGCCCAGAGGCCAATGGCCAGCATGGCGAGGAGATGGTCGAGGCCATAGATCGGGTGGAGAAGGCCGGGTGCAAAACCGCCCGAATGGGAATGGCCGGCGTGGGCGTGCGCGAGAGTTGGGACGGCAAGCAGGGCGAAAGCGAGGAGCGGAATTTTTTTCATCGGGAATTGGGTTGCTCTACGGTGACGGGACCGGACGGGATTCGCAATTTGAATTTGCGCTCGGCAACGGGGGAGTGCTGGCCCGAGGCCGTGGATTCGAACCTTCGACCTGGGGTTATCCCCACTCGACGTCGGGGGTGTCGGCGAGTTGGTTTTGGTAACGGGCCAGGGTAAAGAGAAAATCCGAGAGGCGGTTGAGATAGGTGAGAATGGCGGAGGGGAGGGCGCTCTCGGCGTTGAGCGCGACAGCGACACGTTCGGTTCGACGCGCGACCGACCGGGCGAGGTGGAGGTGGGCGGCGGCGGGGCTGCCGCCGGGAAGAATGAATCGGCGGAGCGTCGGGAGGGCGGCGGTTATCTCGTCGATCTGGACTTCGAGTTCCGAAGAGTGAGTGGGCGTGATGCGTGGGGTGGCGGTGGGGTTTGCAAGGTCGGCTCCGAGTTCGAAGAGGTGGGATTGCAGGTGCTGGATGTGCAGGGCTATCTTGGGATCGGGGTCGGAAGCGGCGGCGAGGCCGAGGTGGCAATTGACCTCGTCGAGGCAACCGGTGCATTCGATCCGGAGATCGTGCTTGGGAACGCGCTGGCCCGAGAAAAGTCCGGTCGTGCCGGAATCGCCGGTGCGGGTGTAGATTTTCATGGTTGGGAATGTGAAAATATTTGCGAAAGATTGCGACGCCACACTCAATCCAATTGTTCTCGCGGTGCCTGCGCGCGTCGTTGGCGGGAATTCGTTTGATTGGAGAATATGAAAACCAAAGCCGCTATTTACCGAATGGTCACGCCGGACCACCTGTGTCCGTGGGGGATCAAGGCCTGGGATCTTCTCAAGCGGAAAGGTTACGAGATCGAGGATCACCATCTGGAATCCAAGGAGGCGAATCGGGCCTACAACAACGACAACGGCTACGACGAGACGCCGCAGATTTTGGTGGCGCAATTTTAATTCTGTAAAAGTTGCGAGTTAGTTTGGGTGCGGGTCAGAGGGATTCATGTTGAGGTAGATTTTTCCGGTGATCCACTCGTCGCTGATCTCGGCCAGGAGAGCGGAGACAAGACGAAGGAGGGATGCTTCGTTGGGAAAGAGGGAGGCGACACGTGTTCGGCGTTTGATTTCCTGATTGACGCGTTCGATGGAGTTACTGGTTCGCAGACGCTTTTGGTGGGATTCGGGTAAGGAGAAGACGGCAAAGCCTTGGGGGAGGTTCTCCTCCATCCAGAGGGCGAGTTTGGGAGCGCTGGAAGCGTAGGAGAGTACGGTGTCCTTGAGGCGGGCGTTTGCCGATGGCAGATCGGGGCAATTGAAGATAGCGCGAATGTCGGCGGCGACTTTGGAGCGCAGATCCAGACGAGGCACGTAGGCTTGGGCGTTTTGTTGGAGGTGGAACTGGCAGCGCTGCCATGGGACGGAGGGAAAGACAGCTGTTCGGGCGGCACCCAGACCGGCGTGGGCGTCGCTGACGATGAAAGTCAGCCCGTGGAGGCCGCGGGATTGCAGAGAGGAAAGGAAGTCGCGCCAATGGACCTCGGATTCACTGAGGGCGACGCTGACGCCGAGCACGGAACGCTTGCCGGAAGGGTCGATGCCGATGGCGATCAGGACGGCGCAGTCCAGGAGTTGGCCACCCTGGCGAACCTTTTCGTAGCGGGCATCGAGGATGAGGTAGGGGCAGGCATGGAGGGGACGTTCCCGCCAGGCGCGGAGTCCTTCGTCGAGTTTCGCGGCGCAGGTGCTCACTTGAGTCGAACTCACGGAGTGTCCGCAGAGTTCTTCGACGATCTTGGTGACTTTGCGAGTGGACACGCCTTGGACATACATCTCGGCCAGAGCCAGAAGGAGCGCCTGCTCGCTACGGACACCTTTTTCCAAGGCGCTGGGATAAAAATCCACGCCGTCGCGAACCTGCGGAACGCGAAACTCGATCGGACCCAGGCGGGTGGCCAGCGTTTTGGGTTTGAAGCCGTTGGAGCGGCCCAGGCGGGCCTCGCAACGCTCGTAAGGGTGGGCTTGGAGCACGGCACAGCGTTCTTGGACCATGGCTTCGTTGACGAGCAGGCGCAGACCCTCGGAAAAACCCGAGGAGCCTTCGTCGGTGAGAAGTTGTAAAACGTTATTCAGAAGATCAGGATCAATTTGGTGGGTCATGTGTGGGTTTTGCTTGGATGTGTTTGGATACACCCCAACAAGGACCACACTGGCCCGCTCCCCACGAGCTTGGCGCGACGCCCCATTCGGGGCCGCCTACGTTCGTCTCGCTACGCTCGCCTCACTCCGTCGGCCCCGAATGGGGCGTTCTGGTGTGAAACGCTTTTACAGAAGAACTTTTACACCCCCCAGATTTTTTTGGATGGGGAGCACCTTGGCGGCTACGACCAGCTCCGCGAGCACCTCGGGATGGGGCCGGACCCGCGAGAGGGGGAAACGTATCAGCCGGTGATCGCCGTTTTTGCGGTCGCGTTTTTGATGGCGCTGACGACCTGCTGGGCACTGCAAGGCGGAATCGATGTGGTGCGGGTGGTGGAGCTTTTTGTCGCGTTCAGCATGTGCGTGCTGGGGATTCTTAAACTCCAGGACTTGCCGGGGTTTGCGACCGGGTTCGTGCAATACGATCTGATCGCGCGGAGATACGTGCCTTATTCCACCGTGTATCCGTTCGTCGAGGCTGGGGCGGGGATTCTGATGATTGCGGGAATCGCGACGTGGATCGCGGCACCGGCGACGTTGTTCGTGAGCACGGTCGGGGCGGTATCCGTGATCAAGGCAGTTTACGTCGAGAAGCGGGATGTGAGTTGCGCCTGCGTCGGGGGTGGGAGCAGCGTGCCACTTGGGTTCATTTCACTGACGGAGAATCTCATGATGATGGGGATGTCGGTGTGGATGTTGGTGAAGGCGGTGTGAATTTCGTTCGAAAAGGCGGTCCCGTTGGCGCGTTGTTCGCGCGGCGAACCTGAAGGTTTGGAGTCCTCGAGCGACTGGCTTGGACATCCGGGATTCCCAGAGCTTTCACCATTCTGGGAGCGGGGGGTCGGCGATAGAATCACGCAACGATTGGACGGGTCGGGACGTCTTCTCAGTCGAGGGAGCGGATGGCGGCCCGTCGTTCTCACCTGATTCCGCAGTTGCCGGTGAGGGACGTCGCGGAGTTTCGAGCTGCCGGACGGCGAGCCGCTGGCGGGGTTGCGCCTCGTCCAGCGAAAGCCAACGCCGGACGGACACCCGGCGATCGTCGAGTGAGTCAAACGGAGGGCTTTCGCGAACAACGAGGCCGCTCAGCTCTCGGTGGCGGTCTGATCGAAGGGATTCTTGCCGCCGAGGAGTTTCGCGACGCGGGCGACGTTGGTGCCGTGGTTGCGCGCGACGAGGAGCGCTTTTTCGTTTACGCCGACTTGCTCCATTTCAGGCGTGGCGGAGCGCGCGTAGGAGCCCCACTGCAACCCGCCGTCCGCGTAGCCTTCGGTGTTCTTCGGTAGTGGAACGATGATCATCCCGAGCTCGGCGAGATTCGAGAGGAGGCTGAGCATGGTGAGTTCGCAACCGCCGCCGGCGTTGCCAAAGCCGCTTCCGGTGGCGAAAACGGCGCCGACTTTTCCGCAGAGTTTGTCTTCCATCCAGAGACCGCCGCAGACGTCGTCGATCCACTTTTTCACGCGGTGGTCGGGGCTGCCCATGTGAACGGGTGTGCCGACGACGATGGCGTCAGCGGTGGTGCAGTCGAGGGCGGTGGTTTCCTCGGCGGTCTTCACGACGGACTCGCAACCCGAGACGGCTTCGACGCCTTCAGCGATGGCTTTGGCGGTTTTTTCGGTGTTGCCGTAGTTGGAGGCGTAAACGATCAGAATATTTGTGGTCATGAATGGGCAGTCGGGGTTTTGACGGAAGAACGACGCGGTGGCGAGATTTGGATGCCGGGGTTGTTGTTTCGGTGAGGATCAATCTTCCGGGCGGTCGCCGGCGGGGCACATTTTCACGAGCTTGGGATCGAAGCGGCCGAGGGTTTCGACCAGATCCGTCTGCGCGGCCATGACTTCGTGGATGTCCTTGTAAACGCCGGGGACTTCGTCGATCCCAGCGCTGAGCAGGTCGACGCCGTGATCGGCGAGCAGTTTTTTCGTGCCGCTCCAGGTGAAGCTTTCCTTCGCCTTGGTGCGGCTCATGACGCGGCCCGCCCCGTGCGCGGCGCTGCGCAGGGAGGCGGACTGGCCTTTTCCGCGAACCAGAAATCCGGGCGTGGCCATGCTGCCGGGGATAACGCCGAGCACGCCTGCGCCCGCGGGGGTTGCTCCCTTGCGGTGAACGATGACTTCGCGCTCGGTCCCGTCGATCTCGTGGCGTTCCTTCCAGGCGAAGTTGTGGTGATTTTCCACGTCGAGGATTGGTTTTTCGCCGAGGGCGCGGGCGATGTGGTGGTGAATGCACGCGTGGTTGGCGGCGGCGTAGCGGCCCATGAGATTCATGGCGGTCCAGTATTCCGCGCCGTCCGCGGAGTCGAGCGGCAGCCACGCGAGGTGCTTGAGGTTTTTCGGCAGCTCGGGGTGGCGGGCCATGGCGCGTTTGCTGTATTCGGCGCAGATCTGGGCACCGGCTCCGCGCGATCCGCTGTGACTGAGAAGGGCGACGTAATCGCGCTCGGGGTCGAGACCGAGCGTCGAGTCGGTGGCGGTGAAAGATCCGAATTCCACGAAGTGATTGCCGCTGCCGCTGGTGCCGAGTTGGCCCCAGGCTTTGCCACGAAGGCGGGAGGTGAGCTTGGTGGATTCCCAGTCGGGGTCGTCCATGACGTCGTGCTCGCGGCGGTCCTTGAAGGTGACGCCAATACCGAAGCGGGTCTCGGATTCGAGAATGTTGGTCAAGCGGTCGCGCTGTCCCGCGATGACGCTGGGTTTGAGGTCGTAAACGGTCAAGCGCATGCGGCAGGCAATGTCGACGCCAACCGCGTAAGGGATCACGGCGTCTTCGGTGGCGAGAACTCCCCCGATGGGGAGCCCGTAACCGACGTGGGCGTCGGGCATGAGCGCTCCCGCGACGGAAACCGGGAGATCGCAGGCGTTCGCCATCTGCTGGATGGCGTTGGCATCGAGGTCGCGGCCCCATTGCGCCCAGGGGGCGGGGGTGGAGCGGGGTTCGTCGTTTGTCGTGGTCGTCACAGGGGTGTGGGGTTGAGTGTTGAGTGTTGAGTGTTGAGTGGGTGAGGTGTCTTTGAGAGATCCACTCAACACTCGAGCGGGTTTGTGGGTCAGGCGGCGGTGGGGAGGCAGAACTCGCGGAAGAACTGGTCGAGCTTCTCGGCGCCGGGCATTTGGGTCGGGACTGGCGCGATGCGTTCGAGACGGTCGAGTTCGCTCTCGATGAAGTTGTGGATGATCGGGATCCGCGGACCCCGGTCGAGTTCTTCGCCGGCGCGTTTGCGGGCGACGAGCACGGCGATGTGGAAGCGCAGGTTCGCGTCCTCGACGACGGTGTCGGTGAGGGTCTTAAAGGGCATCGGCACGGGGCCGAGACCACGCTCGATCCAGCGGCACGCGAGGAGCGGGCGCAGGATGTAGAGGTATTTCTTCAGGCACACGTGATCGCTTTTGAGCGAGTCGCGGAAATTCCCTCGAGCCATGCTGAGGTAGTGCCGGAAGAGGGTGTCGTTCGAATAAAAATCGGAGGCGAGGAGGCCAAAGAGGAGGGCGAACTCCGGATCGGCGCGATAGACCTCGGGAGATTTGATCCATTCGAGCACGGATGGGTTGGATTTCCGCAGGAGCTTGAGGGCTTTGCGGAGGTCCCAGCCGATGACGTCGAGGTCGTCGGAAACGGGCACTTCGATCACGTCGCGGTGCTGCTCCACGGAGAGATACCACTCGGGGCTGTGGGCGTAGATGAACCGCACATCGTAGTCGCTGTCGCGGGAGGCGAAGCCCCACGCGCGGCTCCCGGATTCGACGGCGAAGAGCACGTGAACTCCGTGGGCCGCTTCGATGCGGTTCAGGGTCGACTGGATGCGGTGTTTGGTGGTCATGGAGTTTTGGTTTGGGTGAATGAGATGGGTCAGAAACGCGAAAAACCCGGCTCGCGGTGAGGCGAGCCGGGTTTTTCGAAAAAGGGTTTAGGGTAAAATCTTTCGACTAACGGCTCGCGGTGGATGTCGGTGCAAATACCGGGAGGTAAGTGACGCAATCCATTTCCCAGATGACGGAGCGAATGCTCGTCACGGTGGGTTTTTGAATGGATGCGGAATGCGTCATTGAACGGCCAAGACGGATAATTCGTTCGGTGCCGGGAGTCGAGACAAATTCAGAGAATCCGCTAGATTTGCGCTACAAGCGTTTGGTCAGGCTGAGCTGGGTGCCTTCTGGCATCGGGAGAAAGTCGACGCAATCGAAGGCGCGTTCCATGATTCGGACCCCGAGTCCACCGGGGCGGAAGTCGTCGAGGGCGCGGCCTTTGATCTTCCTTGGGTCGGCGGTCTTGCCGTAGTCGCGGAGAACACATTCGAGGGTGCCGTTGCGACATTCGCAGCGCAGGCGGATGGGCTGCTCGGGATTTCCCTCGTAAGCGTGGCGGATGATGTTGGCGCAAGCTTCGTCGAGCGCGAGGACGACGAGTTCTGCGTCCATTTCCGGAACGTCGCTTTCGAGTAGGAAGGCCCGGACGGCGTCGCGCATCCCGCAGAGTTCGCTCGCGTCGCTCTCGAATTCCAGCTCCAGCATGGCTACTCGAATCCTCCCACGAGGAGGGTGAGATCGTCGCGCGCGGGCTCGCTCCCGCGGTAGCGCTTCTCGACGGCTACGAGGTGATCGACGACGGATTGGGGGTCGGGAAAATCGTGCTGAAGCTCCTTGGCGAGATGATCGTCGAAGAATTGGCCGGTGTCGCCGTCGCGACTTTCGGAGAGGCCGTCGGTGAACGAGACGAGGTATTCCCGCGCGGCGAGAGTGACGGTCTCTTCCTCGTAGGCAACGTCGTCGAGAACGCCGAGGGGGAGCGCGCCGGGCGTCTGGATCTCGGTCGCGCGGTTGCCGGGGCCGACGATCCACGGTCGACAATGACCGGCGCTGGCGAGTTCAATGGTCCGGGTCTCGGGGAGGAGGCGCCCGATGAGGGTGGTGATGAACATCCCGCGTACGATGTGATCGTGGAGGGTGGAATTTAGGGTCGCGAGGGCTTCAGCGGGCCCGTTGGCCGAGGCAAAAACGAACTGCATCGCACTGAGCGTCTGAGCCATCAAAAGGGAGGCCGGGATTCCCTTCCCGGAGACGTCGCTGATGGCGAAGAACACGCTGCCGTCGGAGCGGGGAAAAACGCTGAAGAAATCGCCCCCGACGTCGGAGGCTGCCTTGTTGTAGCTGGCGAAAACGCCACCCGGGATGCGGTCCGGGACCGCGCGAGAGAGAAGCTCCTGCTGGATCTCGGCGGCGATGGAGACGTCGCGGCTGACGCGCTCCTGCTCGCGGATCCGGTCGATGGCCCGGAGCTTTTCGATGGCGGTGGCGATGAGGTTTGAGTAGGCCTCGAATCCCTCGAGGTCTTCGGATTCGAAGGATTCCTTGTCCTTGGGATTGAGAATCTGGAGAACGCCAATGACCGTGCCGGACCGGCAGAGGGGAGCGCAGAGGATGGATCGGGTGCGAAACCCGCTGGCCTTGTCGGCCTCGCGGAAAAACCGCTCGTCGGCGTAGGCGTCGGGAATGAGGAGGCTCTCACCGTGCTCAAGGACCCACCCGGCGATGCCTTGTCCGGGAGCGACGCGAATGCGCGGTTGGGCGAACTGACCTTCGGAGGAGGAAGAAATTTCCAGACTGAGGTCGCCGTTTTCCTCGTCGACGAGAAAGAGGGAAGCGGCTTCCGCGCGGACAACTCGTCGAGCGACGTCGAGGACGGCGCGGAGCAGTTCGTCGTAGTCGGTGATCGAATTAATCAGACCGCTGACTTCGACCAGGCCCCGATGGATTTGGAGGGATTTGCGCAGCGAGACGAGTTCGAGTTCCACGGGGCGATGATAACGCAAATCGCGAGAAATCGAGCCCGAAAATTTCCGTTGGAATTCCGGCGAGGCTTCGCGAGATTGCCGGTGTGAAATTTTTCCTGATTCCCATCTTGGTTGTGGCGGTGGCGTGGAGTGCGTCGGCGGAGACGGCTTACGAGGCTCTGCAGGTGATCAAGGGTGACCGTGGCGACGCGATTCTGGATCAGCTCGTGGAAGCTCGCGGCGAGGGCGGCGACCCGCAGCCGCAGACGTGGACGATCGTGATGATCGACCCGAGCGCGCGGACGGGGATTCGAGAGTTTGTGGTGAGCCGGGGTCGGATTCAGTCCGAGCGGACGCCGGTGCGGGGTTACGACGGACTCAATCGTCTGCCGCCGATCAATTTCACGAGGCTGAACCTGGATTCGGACGGGGCGTTTAGCCTGGCGGAGAAGGAGGCGACGCGAGAGAAGGTCGGATTCAACTCGATCGATTACACGTTGAGGACCCAGGTGTCCTCGGGGTCGCCGATCTGGGTGGTGCGGTTGTTTGATTACATGGGGGCGCCGGTCGGGACGGTGGAGGTGTCGGCGGAAACCGGAAAGGTTGCGAAATCGCTTCGGCTTGATCCGGATGCGCGGTTGGCGGACGACCGGCAGTTCGTCGAAGAAGAGAGGGTGGAGGTCGACGCGAGGCCGGGTTACGTCGAGGAGGAAGAGACGGTCGTCGTGCGGAAGCGGGATGCTGGTTACCAGGAGCGGGTTTACCGCGAGCAGCCCCGCGAGAGGGATGAGATGGGCGGAGTATTTGGCTTCGTGAAACGCCGGGCCGAATACGATGCGAACAAGGTCAAGAACGTCACGCTTCGCACGGCGGGGACGATCCAGAAATTCCTGACCGGTCGCGACACGGTGAGTCCAGAAGAGGACGGGCGCTAGGTCGCCCTGCGGCGACGGGACTAAAGGACGATGGGGACGATTTTGCTGCTGGCTGGGCTCGGGTTTCTGCTCGTCTTGGCGGAGATGTTTTTGCCCGGCATGGTGCTGGGGATCCTGGGTGGAATTCTCTTGGCGGCCGCGGTCGTCGTGGGGTTCACGGAATTTGGGTTGGGCGGCGGAGCGATCGTCTTCTGTGTCGTGATGGGGGCGACGTTGGTGGGGTTCTTCGTGTGGATGAACGTGTTTCAGCGGACGGCGGTCGGGAAGAACCTGACGCTGGGGCGGAGCCTCGAGGCTGGTGATGATCTGCCCGAAGTGGCGACGTTGCTGGGGCGTGACGGGGTGGCGCTGACGGCGTTGCGGCCGGCGGGAAAGGTCGAGATCGACGGGCGGCGGATCGACGTCGTGGCTGAGAGCGGCTACATCGAAGCTGGCGATACGGTTACCGTGACGCGGGCGGGCGGATCGAGGGTCGTCGTGCGGAGAAAAGATTAGCCGTCCTGCCGGGGATGGGTAAGGATTCCGGCGAACCTTCTTCACTGATTTATGGGCAACATTTTTATCCTCGTCGTATTCGGAATCCTGCTGGTCGTCGCCCTCGTGGTGATGATCGTGATGATCAACTTCTTCGGAGTCTGGCTTCGCGCCAAGATCGCCGATGCCCCGGTCGGTTTCGGCAAGCTGATCGGTATGCGACTGCGGAAGGTCCCGGTCGGTCTGGTCGTCGATAATCGCATCACCGGAATCAAGGCCGGGATCCCGGTCGATACCGATTTGCTCGAGGCGCATTACCTTTCGGGCGGGAACATCTCGAACGTCGTGCTCGCGCTCGTCGCGGCGGACAAGGCGGGCATCACGTTGGATTTCAACCGAGCTTGCGCGATCGATCTGGCGATCAAAGGGACGAGCAAGACGGTGCTCGAGGCGGTGCGGACGAGCATCAATCCCCGGGTGATCGACTGCCCGAATCCGGCGACGGGGAAAAGCACCATCGACGCGGTGGCGAGGGACGGGATCGGGGTGAAGGTGAAGGCGCGGGTGACGGTGAGGTCGAACCTGGACCGCTTCGTTGGCGGCGCGACGGAGGAGACGATCATCGCCCGCGTGGGCGAAGGCATCGTGACGTCGATCGGCTCGGCGGTTTCTTACAAGGAGGTGCTCGAAAATCCGGATCGGATTTCGAAGTTGGTGCTGGAGAAGGGACTCGATAGCGGGACTGCGTTTGAGATTTTGTCGGTCGACATCGCGGACATCGACATCGGGGAGAACGTCGGTGCGAAGTTGCAGGAAGAGCAGGCCGAGGCGGACAAGGTCGTGGCGCAGGCGAAGGCCGAAATGCGACGGGCAGCGGCGGTCGCGACCGAGCAGGAGATGAAGGCGCGCGTGCAGGAGATGCGCGCGAAGGTGACGGAGGCCGAGGCGCAGGTGCCGGAGGCGATGGCCGAGGCGTTCCGGAGTGGAAACATGGGGATTCTCGATTACGTGCGAATGAAAAATATCGAATCCGACACCGACATGCGGGAGTCGATCGCGAAGCCGGACAAAGGCGCCTCACCCGAGGAGCGGCGTTGATCTGAACTGACGATGGCGCGGTCGCGGATGAGCGATCGCGGATTCTGACCATGGAACAACTCGTTATTCTCGTCATCATCGGGCTCATCAGCCTGGTGAATTGGCTGCTGGAGCGATCGGCGAAGCACAAAGAAGCGCGGCGTCTGGAGCAGCGCGCGGATGGCTTCGATGACGAATCCGCGGCGACGGATGTAGCGGAGCGGTCGGGACCGCATCCCGATGAGCAGCGGCGTCGGTTCATGGAGGCGCTGGGGCTGCCGGTCGACGATCCCGAGCCGGAAATGGTCGCGCAGCGGGAGGTCCAGCCACCGCCGATCCCCGAGGCACGAGAGAAGGTGAAGCGGGGGCCGGCTCGGAATTTTTTGCACAAGCTGTCCGGGGATCTGGAGAAGCGTCTCGTGCCGGAGCGGGAGGTCGACGTCGTCGCGGAGCAGGCGATCACTCTGAAGCCGGTGACTCGGCGGCAGCGGACGGCTCGGAAAGTCGTTTCCCCAACGGCGCCGGGGGGACAGCTGGACTTCATCCGGGAGCGGGATGGGTTGCGAAAAGCGATCCTGGCTCGGGAAATTCTGGGGCCGTGCAAGGGGCTGTCGTTCGACAATCAATGAGTCAGCCGAAGGTGGCGTCCGCGCTCAGCGTTTGACAGCGGGCGGGGTGGGGTCGTCGGCTCGCCAGCTGGCGAGTGACGGAACGCTGGCTATTGATGATCGATCGCTTTAACTGTCGCGCCCGATGAAGTGGCTGGTGCTCGATCGACGTTGGGGGATTCGGCTTTTCGTCGTGATGTCGATCCTGGCCGTGGTGGAAGTGGACGTCGCGGCTGCTGAGTTTTACGTCAACGACGGCTCGGTGGAGGGCGACCGGTTCTGCGACGGGATTGGGGATGATGCGAGGGGCAACGGCTCGAAAGCCAAACCCTACGGGACGCTGCGTCGGGCCGTGATCGCCGCGCGGACCGGAGACTCCGTCATCGTGGACGCCGGAACTTTCGTCCAATCTCCAGTGAATCCCCCGTATCGTCTGCAGATCCTTCTGAACGTCATGGGGATCAGTCCGAACGAACGAGCGGGCGTCGATATTGAAACGGAGGGATTGAAGGTGACGGGAGCCGGGCCGGAGTTGACGATTCTCCGTGGTGGAATGGATGTGGTGATCGCAGTCAGAGCGGACAACGTGACGGTCTCTGGGCTTTCCATTTCGGAAGGGAAGACCGGCGTCGAAGTTTCCGGCTCGAATTCGACTCTGGAGGATTTATGGATCGATTCGAGCGATGAGTTTGGGATCGTGCTAGCTGGTGCCGACGGGGCGCGGTTGAAACGCTGCCGGGTGACCGGGGTGGGCTTTCGAGGGGTGCAGCTCGAGAATAGTTTCAAAGTTGCGATCACGAACTGCTCGTCGATGCGGAACGGTAACGCTGGATTTTGTCTGGTCGGATCGTCTGGCAACGTGCTGACCGGTAATGTCGCCGTCGGCAATGGGACCAGCGGATTCTACGTTCAGAACCGGAGTTCCAACAACACGCTCCGGGATAACGTGAGCTACGGAAGTGGGTTGGGTGGATTCTACCTCTTCACGGACAGCACCGGGAACGTGTTGGAAGGGAACACCGCGCGCTGGAACCAGCGGGGATTCGTTTCCAAGAGGACTTCGGGAAACTACCTTGTCGGGAACGTCGCGAACTCGAACGAATACGCGCAGATCCAGATTCGTGGGGACTCGAAGGACGCGACGCTGGAGGCGAACGAGGCGGAGGTCGAGATCGTGGGAGGTGCGAGCAATGGCTCGCAATAGGCCGGTCCCAACTCCGCTCGAGAGTTGCCCTCGCGTAGGGTCCTTGCGGCCTCGTGCCCCCGGGTGAGCCTGGGATTGGACGAAACCCTGGCGGGCGGGATCAGACGGGAGTGGCGGTGTGGCGGGCCTGACGTTTCGGGAGCTGGCGAGCTCGGTCGGGCCGGTTCGTTCGGGCGGTGTCACCTTCGAGCCGAAGCCATTTCGGGAGATCGACGCGACCGGCGACGGCGTAGTCTTCTCGGAGGCGGCGATCGATTCGATCAAGAGGCTTGCCGAGAAACTCGGTCAGATAGCGGCGCAGGGATTCGGCGAGGGTGTTCAGCGGGATGGAGTGGGTGCGGCCGAGTTCGCCGTGAATCCAATCGGTGAAGGCGAGGAAGGACGTGAAGGGTGAAGTGCCGTCGGACCAGAGTTCAGTGAGCGTCGAGGGAAAATTCCCACTGTTGCCCAGCAAGTCCCAGAAACGAGCGAACCGCCGGACGCGCTGCATCGTGGGGAAATCGATGAGCTTGGTGCGCAGGATTTCGTAGGGCGGTTGGTCGGCGTAAACCATTTCCCACTCGGCGTCGTGCCGAATGATCGGGGTGCCGCGGAGCCGTTTGAGTATGCCGACCTGAATTTCCTGTGGCCCGATGCGAACGAGCTGGTCGAAGCCGACGCCGAAACTTTCGAGCGATTCGCCGGGGAGACCGAAGATGAGGTCGGCGTGGACGTGAACGCCGGTGTTCTCGCGGAGGAAGGTGAGGTTGTCGGCGAGGCGGGGGTAGTTTTGCCGACGGCTGATGAGGGCGGCAACGTCGGGGTTGAAGGTCTGGATTCCGACTTCGAACTGCAGAGCGCCGGGCGGAAATCGAACGATCAATCCCCGGAGCGCGTCTGGAAGTCGGTCGGGGACCATCTCGAAGTGAACGAACAGGCCGGGTTGGTAGCGCTCGAGGAAAAATTCGAGGATGGCGGTGCTGACTTTGAGGTTCAGGTTGAACGTGCGATCGACGAATTTGAACTGCCGCACTCCGCGTGAAAGCAGATCGTCGAGCGAGTGCAGGAAGGGTTCGAGCTCAACCTGACGGACGGGGGCGTCGAGCGAGGAAAGGCAGAATTCGCAGGTGAACGGGCACCCGCGCGAGGCCTCGACGTAGATGACGCGGTGGGCAACGTCGTCCCCGTCGTATTCGGCGTAAGGCAGCGCCACGTCGCCGAGTGGGGGCAGGGTCGCGTGGATAATCCTGGTCGGTGGCGGATTTCCGGCGAGGTAGCTCCGGCAGAATTCGGCGAAGGCGAGGTCGGCTTCGCCGGTGATCGTATAGTCGGCCAGTTCGATGATGGGTTGGCCGGTGGTCTCGTGACTGACTTCGGGGCCGCCGAGAACGATGCAGACGTCGGGGGAAATGCGTTTGAGCAGCGAGACGACCTCCAAGGTTTCCCGGACGTTCCAGATGTAGATGCCGAGGCCGACGATTCGCGGATTCCGGGAGAGAATCCGTTCGACGATCTCGATCGGACGTTGGTTGATGTCGAACTCGACGATCTCGGACTGATCGCGGAGTTCGCCCAGGTTAGCGCGGAGGTAGCGGAGACCGAAGGCGGCGTGGATGTAGCGCGCGTTGAGGGTCGTCAGCAGGATCATCGGGGGATGATGGGGCCGAATCCCGGGGAGTGGACAGGATTAACCGGTATTCAGGATTAAGGGCCCGCTTGAGTTTGGGGGGAGGAGAGTTGCGGTTCCGCCGCCGACGGCTTTCGCCCCCGCCGTCTATTCGGCGGTGGGAGTATCGGATTTGCGCACGAATTCGATCTCGAACGTCTGGTTGACGGCGGGCTGGGTGTAGGCACCCTTCAGCTTGTCGGCCTCGGCGTCGTAAACCAAATCGTAGGTCGCGCCGGGGTAGTTCTCGTCCCGCAGCACCAGGTCCAGAGTGATTCCCTTGACGGTCTCCCTCACGACGGCGGATTCCACGTTGATTGGCTGCGGATTGAGGTAAACTGCATCGGCTTTTCCGTCCTCTGCAATGCTCTTCACGTCGATGACGTAGCCGCCGTCCGGTCGGAGCCATTGTCCCAGAATGACGTCGACGCCGGCGGGTTTAGCGTCGTCGTCGGCGGTGAGCGAGGTTGCGGTGAGGAGTGCGACCGCGGCGAATGCGAAGAGGGATCTGAGGGGAGTCGTCATGACAGGAGACTGTTTGATAATTTCCCCGTATTCGATGAGAAACTTTGGTAGTAGGGCGTTGATTGGTCGGCGTTGAATCCTGTCGGTATCAGTTTTGCTAGCAGGATTGATCCGACCAGTGCAGACCGATGGCGGCACCCTGGGGATCCTTGATGATTGCGATGCGACCCATGTCGCCGATGTCGGTCGGTGGCATGCAGACGGTGCCGCCGAGGCTTTCGGCCTTCTTCGCGGCTTCGTCGACGTCGGGGACGGAGACGTAGTTCAGCCAATGCGACGGAATGCCGGGTTCCGGTGGGGCCATCACGCCACCGAAGGTCTGGTCGCCCGCTTTGAGCATCATGTAGTCCATCTCGGGGGTGGGCGCTTTCTCCGTCGTCCAGCCGAATAGCTCGGAATAGAAGGTGATGGCCGCGTCGGGATCTGACGAGGTGAGTTCGCTCCAGGCGATGGCGTTCATTTGGGGTTTTTCGGGATCACTCATGGTTTCGTTCGGTCGATTTGGTTCGGCGGTTCGGGAGCTTCCGGCCGTCCCGTTGCGGGTCATTCAGGACGATTTCAATCGAGGGGTTGATCGTTTTGCGGCTCCGAGCAGCCGTTGGTTCCCCACCACCGGCGGCTGCCAGCTACTTTAGGTCGAAGCGGTCGAGGTTCATGACCTTGTCCCAGGCGGCGACGAAGTCAGCGATAAATTTGGGTTCGCTGTCGGCGCAGGCGTAAACTTCAGAGAGGGCGCGGAGGATGGAATTCGATCCGAAGACGAGGTCGACGCGGGTGGCGGACCACTTCGGACTGCCAGTTTCTCGGTCCAAACCGGCGAAGGCGTTGCCGCAGGGGGAGACCTGTTTCCACTCGGTCCCCATGTCGAGGAGGTTGACGAAGAAGTCATTCGTCAGAAAGCCAACTCGATCGGTGAACACGCCGTAGTTGTCGTCGCCGACGCTGGTGCCAAGAACGCGGAGGCCGCCGATGAGGACGGTCAACTCCGGCGGGGTGAGGGTGAGGAGTTGCGCCCGGTCGATGAGCAACGCTTCGGCGGGGACGGTGTATTGGCCCTTGAGGTAGTTACGAAAGCCATCGGCGATCGGTTCGAGGACCTCGAAGGCTTCGACGTCGGTTTGTTCGGCCGACGCGTCGGCGCGGCCCGGAGTGAAGGGAACGGTCACGTCGTGACCGGCGTCTTCGGCGGCTTTCTCGACGGCGGCGCAGCCGCCAAGGACGATCAGGTCGGCGAGCGAGACGCGCTTGTCGGCCTTTTGACCGGCGTGGAAGTCGCTCTGGATGCTGGTGAGGACATCGAGGACGCGAGCCAGCTGGGTCGGCTGATTGACTTCCCAGTTCTTTTGCGGAGCGAGCCGGATGCGGGAGCCGTTGGCACCGCCGCGTTTATCGGAACCGCGGAAGGTCGAGGCGGAGGCCCAGGCGGTCGAGACGAGTTCCGTAACGGAGAGATCGGAAGCGAGGATCGTGGACTTCAGGCTCGTCACGTCGGCATCGTCGATGATCGGGTGGTCGACGGCGGGGATGGGGTCCTGCCAGAGGAGTTCTTCCGTGGGGACTTCGGGGCCGAGGTAGCGGGCGCGGGGACCCAGGTCGCGGTGGGTGAGTTTGAACCAGGCGCGGGCGAACGCGTCGGCGAAGACGTCGGGGTTCTCGTAGAAGCGGCGCGAGATTTTTTCGTAGGCCGGGTCCACCTTCAGAGCGAGGTCGGTGGTGAGCATGGTCGGTCGGCGTTTCGGCGAATCTTCGGAGGGGCCGGGGATGGTGGCTTCCGAGTCGATCGCCACCCACTGATGGGCACCCGCGGGGCTCTTCTCGAGCTCATATTCGAATTCGAAGAGATTCTTGAAGTAGTCGTTGCTCCACTGGGTCGGGGTGGTGGTCCAGGTGACTTCGAGGCCGCTGGTGATGGTGTCCGCGCCCTTGCCGGAGCCGTAGGTGCTGCGCCAGCCGAAGCCTTGTTCGACGATGTCGGCGGCTTCCGCGTCGGGGCCGACGGCGTCGGCCGGGCCGGCACCGTGGGTCTTGCCGAAGGTGTGGCCGCCGGCGATGAGCGCGACGGTTTCCTCGTCGTTCATGGCCATGCGGCCGAAGGTGTCCCGGATGTCGTAGGCGGATTTGAGCGGGTCGGGGTTACCGTCGGGTCCTTCGGGATTCACGTAGATGAGGCCCATCTGCACGGCGGCGAGGGGGTTCTCGAGATCACGGCTGTGAGTTGCTCCGTCCGCGTCGTCGTCGCCGACGAGGACGTTGTCCCCCTCGACGCCGGGTGAGCCCTGGGCGTAGCGCTCGTCGCCGCCGAGCCAAGTCGTTTCGCGACCCCAGTAAACGTCCTGGTCGGGTTCCCAGGTGTCCGCGCGTCCGCCGGCGAAGCCGAAGGTCTTGAAGCCCATCGTTTCGAGGGCGACGTTGCCGGTGAGAATCATGAGGTCGGCCCAGGAAATCTTGCGGCCGTATTTTTGCTTGATGGGCCAGAGGAGACGGCGGGCTTTGTCGAGGCTGACGTTGTCGGGCCAACTGTTAAGCGGAGCAAAACGTTGCTGGCCGCGTCCGCCGCCGCCGCGTCCGTCGCCGGTGCGGTAGGTGCCCGCGCTGTGCCAGGCCATGCGGATGAAGAGGGGGCCGTAGTGTCCGAAGTCGGCGGGCCACCAGTCTTGGGAGTCGGTCATGAGCGCGGCGAGGTCGGCTTTGACGGCGGCGAGGTCGAGCGACCTGAACTCGGCAGCGTAATCGAAGTCCCCGCCCATCGGGTCGGACTTGGTCGAATGCTGGTTGAGGAGATCGACCTTGAGGCGGTTGGGCCACCAGTCCTCGTTGGTCTGGGCTTCGCCGGTGGCGGTGGCTGCGGCGGAATGATTGAAGGGGCACTTGGAATCGGTGGACATCGGAATTTCAGCGTTTTGGAATTTCTCGGGTGGCGGATTGAAAATTTTGGTGGGGTCATCTGTTACCACGAATGGAGCGGATAGTTGAAATAGTTGTTTCGATTCGATCGGGTCGAAGTCGTGGATGGCTCGGAGTTGCGTCCGGGCAGTCGCATGCCTGCGTATCAGTTGCAGTAGTATGAGCAGGCGATTACCGGGAGGATTGGTTTACGTGGTGGACGACGTCCCGGGGATCCGGCGTCGACGGGCGGGACGGGGATTTGCCTACTACCTACCGGACGGAGCGAAGCTGCGGGATAAGCTGGAGGTGGCGCGGATCAATTCGCTGGCAATTCCGCCGGCTTATCAACGGGTCTGGATTTCGCCGATGGCCAACGGGCATCTTCAGGCGACGGGGTTCGACGATCGGAAGCGGAAGCAATACCGGTATCACCCGGATTGGCAGGCACTGCGGGCACGGGCGAAGTTTTCGCAGATTGCGGAGTTCGGTCAGGCGTTGCCGGAAATCCGGGCAGCGGTGGCATCGGCACTGCGGCACCGGGAGCTGGATCGGGAGCGGGTAGTGGCGACGTTGGTGCGAATGCTGGACCAGACGGCGTGCCGGATCGGGAATTTGAGTTATCGGGATGAAAACGGGACTTACGGGCTGTCGACGTTGGAGTGCGAGCACGTCGACGCGCACGGTTCGACGGTGGATCTGTCCTATCGCGGCAAGGGCGGGAGCGAGATCGAGGCGTCGTTGCGGAGCGGGACGGTCGCGAAGATCGTGCGGAAGCTACAGGAGCTTCCGGGTCAACATTTGTTCAAATTTCGAAACGGGAGGGGGGACTGGCACCCGGTCGAATCACACGACGTGAACGAATGGTTGCAGGAGGTGAGTGGGAAGAAATTCACGGCCAAAAATTTTCGAACGTGGCACGCCTCGCGTCTGGCGCTCGAGGTGTTCTCCGAAACCGAGGCGCCGACTTCGACGGCGGACGCGGTCCTGAAACGAAACGAGGGAATCAAGGAAGTGGCGTCGAGGCTTCACCACCGGCCGGCAACGTGTCGAAAGTATTACGTTCATCCTGAGGTGGTCGAACGATTCGAGGCCGGACGGCTTCGGGCGGTGGAATCCGGTGGAGCACCGCCGGTGAGGGGATTGGCGGCTTCCGAAGAAGTCTTATTGAAATTGGTCCGGAAGGGTTGACCGGGAGAACGAAGGCTCGGCTGGGTGCGGGGGGACCAGGTGAACACTTTCCGGTTGTGTTGGAAGCGGGGGCTGGGCATATTTCGCGAGCTTGGCCGGCGTGGCGGAATTGGCAGACGCGCGCGACTCAAAATCGTGTTCCGAAAGGAGTGTGGGTTCGATCCCCTCCGCCGGTAGCTTTTCTTTGGACGACTCCTTTGGACGACTTACGCCTCATCGTCCGGCGGATGAAACTCCGTCCCGTGAATTCTCTCGGTTTCGCCCGGAGTGGTGAGAACTTTCCAGATGCACCACACGAAGAGTGTGGTCACGGCGCTCACCGAGATCAGCATGACGATCCAGCCTCCGAGCGTCATGGCAGGTCCTCCGGGACGGGGTCGCGGTAAGCTTTGGCGCGGCTAACGAGGACGCCGACGAAGCTGGCGAAGAGGCCGATGAGCATCACGCTCAACCAAGCGACGACGTTCGGTTCGAAGAAGAGGTCGTTCACGTAGCCGCTGACCTCCGCGGAGCCGGCGCCGGGGCTGATGCCGAAGAGGTTCTCGAGGCACCAGAGGGTGAAGATGATCAGAAGGAAGGCCGGACAGACGAACTTCATGATGGGACGGAAGATGCCGGGGATGCGAATGGTCGATCCCTGGTGAGCTTCGCGGAGACCGCGGTCGACGCCGAAGACCCAGCCAAAGTAGATGATCTGAATGGTGGCGAGGATGAAAATGAGAAACGTGCCCACCCAAAAATCTAGGGTGTCCAAGGCCTTCAGTCCGGCGCTGAAATAAACGACAAAGGCACTGCCGATCGCGGTAATGAGCCCAAGGAAGGCAACGCTTTGCTTGCGGGCGATGCCGAGGCTTTCTTCGAGGAAGGCAATGCCGGGCTGGAGCATGGAGACGGAGCTGGTCACGGCGGCGAGGAAGAGAAGGAAAAAGAACAGGAAGCCGAAAAGGGAGCCGGCGGGCATGGCGGAGAAGACCATCGGGAGGACGTTAAATCCGAGGCCGAAGGTGGAGGCTTGTCCGGCAACTCCGGCGAGTCCGAGAAAGGCGACGCCGGCGGGAAGAGTGATGAGTCCGCCGAGTGCGACTTCGCAAAACTCGTTGGCGCTGGTCGCGGCGAGCCCGCTGAGAACGACGTCGTCCTTCCGAGTCAGGTAGCTGGAGTAGGTGATGATGACGCCGAAGCCGATACTGAGGGAGAAGAAGATTTGGCCGGCGGCGGCTAGCCAGAGGCTCGGCTTCTGGAGTTGGTCGAGGAGGGTAACGACGCGGACGCGGGTGTCGGGGTCGTCGGTGGGGCCATCGAACTCGGTGCGGGCGGCGGCGATCTCGGCGGGGTCGATGAGTTCACGGGTGGTGGTCCAGATCTCGCCGGTACGTTCCTGGACGACGACCTTGTCGGGGTTCCACATGAAGCCGAGGCCATTGGTGACGCTGCGCTGGGGTTCGGCGGGATCGGGGGTGCCGAGGGTGAGGACGCGGACGAGGGTGATGAGCGCCAGCACGACGAGGGCAGGCATGGCGTAGGTGCAGAAAAGTTCGATCCCGCGGGATACGCCGCGGTAAATCAGGAAGAAATTGAGAACGAAAACGAAGGCGAGGTAGATCCCGACCTGGTTAATGGCGAGGCCAAGAGCGGTTCCGTCTTTTGCAATGCCAACGAAGGTGCCGAGGAAGGCGTCGGCTTCGTCGGGGAGCGAGAAGTCGATATTGCCGGCGGCGAAGTTGACGGCATACCCGAGGCACCACGCCTCGATGACGACGTAATACGTGTAGATGATCACCGGGATGACGACGCCGATGACGCCGAGGTATTTCCCGGCGGGTCCGCGCGACAGGGCGTGGAAGACGCCGGGCGAGCTATTGAATCCGCGCTGTCCCCCGTAACGTCCCATGGACCATTCGGCCCAGCAGATGGGAAGGCCGATGATGAGAAACGAAACGAAGTAGGCGAGCATGAAGGCCCCGCCGCCGAATTCGGCGGCCTGGCCGGGGAAGCGGAGAAAATTGCCGAGTCCGACGGCACTGCCGGCAACGGCGAGGATCACGCCGAACCGTGAGTTCCATTGTTCTTTCGGACGAGGCACTGCGGAGAATTCTGAGAATTAGGAAATCAGATTTCGTTTGAAGCGGGAGCAACCTGAGAATCGGGAGACCGCTGGAACGACAATATCTTGATTTCTAACCACAGATTGCGCGGAGGACACGGATAAATACTTAGGCGTGGGTCGCGCGTTCGGCTCCCCATCCGTGAGATCCGTGAAATCTTTGGTTTCCTCGTATTTCTCAAAATTCAGCTTTTTCCAAGTCGGACTAGCGGCGGAGGATTCGGAACTTGGATTGTTTGGATCGGTTGCCGGCCGAGTCGATGGCCCGGAGCTTCAAGACGCGTCCCCGTTCCTTTTGGACGCGAAGGACGACTTTGAAGCGGCCATTGCCTCGGACGATGGATTTCGCGACTTTCGCGCCGCGGACCTTGACGTCGAGTTCGGGGGTGCCGGAGGCATCGGTCGCGGTGCCTCGGATGACAACGCGCTTGCGGAGCGTCTCGACGGTCTTGCGGCCGCGGATTTTTAGGGAAGGTGGGGTGCGGTCGACCACCGGTAGCGGGCTGGGCGTCGGCGTCGGTGTCGGCGTCGGCGGCAGGATCGAGCCGTCGGCGATGTAGACCAAGCCCGTTGCCCTTCCCGCGCCGCCGGCAAGGTCGGTCATCGTGCCGAGCGGCGAGCTCAGAGCTCCGGTGAGGGAATTGACGAAGAAGCGGGTAACGTTCCGCGAATCATTGTCGAGCGCAAAGAGATAGGTAGCCGCGGAATTGGACGTGAGCTTGGCACTCCCGTTGCCGAATCCGGCGGAAAACGGCGAGCCGATGACGTTGGTGAGCGTCGTGGCAGCACCCGAGTTGCTGATTCGGAGAACGGAGACCCGGTTGGCGTCTCGATCAGATACCATGTAGAAGCCGGCGGGATGGATCGCTCCGCCGATGTGGGATCCGTTGGGGCCGACGAACGGACTACCAGCCGTGGGGGTCGGAACGCCGGCGCTGGTCGTGTAGGCCCGCATCTCCGGCGTGCCAAAATTTGCGAAGAACAACCGCCCTTCGTCATCGGTCGCCTACGCCAAGGGGAAGTTCCGTCCTGAGTCGTAGGGGGAGCCAGCGAGCGGCGTGAGCGAGCCGGCGGTGGCGTCGACCGCAAAACCGGCAAAGGTCCTGCCGCTATCGCTGCCGCTGTAAACGTAGCGACCATCCTGGCTGAAGACCGTGCTGAGCGGCGCGGTAGACGGGGTCATGAAGGGGCTGCCCACCGCGGCGGTCGCGGCGGAATTCGTGATCACGTAACTCTGGATTCTCCGCTGAAATCGCTCACGAGCAACGGGGAACCGCTTGGGTGAAGTGCAAGCGCTGGGGTTGTCGCGGGCGTGACGGCGAATGGGCTGAAAGGTAGCTCGGTCAGGAAACCACTTACTGGATCAACGCGGTAGCCGGAGACCGTGGGGGTGACATCATTGAGCGCAAACAGTCGATTGTGAATCCGATCGAATGCGAGTCGTTCGCCAAGAAAGGTCACTCCGACACCCGTGCCGCCTGTTTCGATGGGAAAGCCGAAGATCGGGGCGAGTGAACCGTAGGTTTCGTTCACCCGGTAGCCAAAGATTCGGTTGGCGGTGCTGTTGCTGTTGAGAACGTAGAGCAGGCTGCCCTGCGGCTGAAAATACGCGAGGCTGGACAGCAGGTTGTCCGAACCGCCCAGGGTGTCGGCCGGCTGGGTGGTCACCGTGTTCAGGGCTCCCGTGGTCGGGTCGACCAGGAAGGTTGTGATGTTGCGCGAGGTGCCGTTTCCGACGAAGAGGTAGCGGCCGGACTGCGAGAGCGCGAGGGCGTCGGTCACGGTGCCACCCGAGGTAAAGGGCGATCCGGCGACCGCCGCCATTGTCGTGGAATTTCCGCTGCCGGAGATCTGGTAGACGCCGACTTGGTCGCCGGCGCGGTCCGCCACGAGGTAGAAGCCGGCGGGGTGCAGGAGACCGTCCATGGCCCCCGACAGGCCCGAGATGGCGAAGGGACTGCCCGCGACTTCCGTCGGGACGCCGTCGGCGGTGGTGTAGACCCGCACGTCGCCGGAGCCGAAGTTCGTGAGGAACAACCGGCCCGCCGGGTCGGTGGTGTAGGCCTCGGGAAAAACTACGCCCGTGTCATACGGGGAGCCCGCCAGCGAGGCCAGTGCTCCGGTCGCGGCGTCGACGCTCGCTCCGACGAAACTGTTGCCAGAAGATCCACCGGTGTAGAAAAAACGCCCATCCTGGCTGAAGGCCGACGTGAAGGCCCTCCCGGCGAACCCATACGGACTTCCCGGTGCGGGGGTCGCGGACGCGTTGGACACCACGAAACTGGCCAGGTCTCCGTTACGGCCGGCGACCAGCAAGGGCGTGCCACTCGGATGCACGCGGAGTGTTCTGGCGTTCCCGAACCCATAGTCGAGCGGGCTGAACGGCAGCGCGGCGATCGCGCCGGTGCCGCGATTGATCGAGAAGGCACTGACCGTCGCGGACCCTGCATTCAGCGCATACAGACGCGCATTGGCCTGATCGACGACGAGGCGGTTGCAGAAGAAATTTGTCACGCCGCTGCCGCCAGTGGCAACGGGGAATCCCGGAAGCGCGGTGAGGGTGCCGGTCGGTTCGTCAACCGCGTAGCCGTAAATTTGGCTGCCGGTAATTTCATTTTCGCTCAGGGCGTAGAGAAAGCCGGGCGACGCGGCTGACGCGGCGGAGATGCCTGCGATGAACAAGGCGAGGACGACGAGTCGGCGGAATGGGATCAAGATCGTTTTCATGGGCGAGTCTCGGCGACAGCCGGTGAGGGAGGGATTTATGTTGAGCATGACGGCCTCACATGAGGCGTCAACCAAGTTGCAATTTCGCCAACGTTGCGACTCGCGGGTATACGGGTGTAACTCTAACGTCCTAGTTTTCGGATTCTGAAAACTCGGAACGGTTTTCGAGGAGGGGGTTCATGGTTTTGAACCAGAGGGGCGGGACGAGGGCGAGGAGGGTCATCAGCGGGTAGCCGTGCGGCAGGCGCATGGCTCGGGCGGAAGCGCGCTGACGCTGGTAGTTCTGGGTGGGGGTTTTGTGGTGGTGGCTGTGGCGGGGGAGGTTAAGCAGGAGGAAGTTGCTGACGTAATAGTCACAATCCCAAGAGTTGGCTTCGCTGAGGTTGACGTAGCGGCTGGTGCCTTCGCCCTGCCTGCGGATCAGGCCATAGTGCTGGAGGTAACCGGTGATCCAGAGAGTCGATACGCCGCCGAGGCCTTGGAAAATGTAAAACAAGAAAGTGGCGGGGCCGAAGAAGACCAGGATGGCGAGCGCGATGGTGGCGGAGATGGTGAAGGTGCGGGTGACGCGGTTGCGGAGGGTGTAGCCGGACGTTTTGAGGCGGCGTTGTTCGAGGTGGAAGGCTTCGACCGCGCTGCCGATGGCGGCGCGGGGGATGAAGTCGTAGGCGGTCTGGCCGACGTGGGAGAGGGACGGATCCTCCTTGGTCGCGGTGATGCGGGGGTTGTGGTGGATGAAGACGTGATCGATGGAGAACGAGCCGTAATTGAGGAGGGTAAGGAGAGATTGGCCCAGGAAGCGTTCGGTCTTGCTGGTTTTGTGCAGGAGTTCGTGGGCGCAGCAGATGCCGGCGCCACCGATGGCGATCCCGAAGTTCAGCGTGAACGAAATTTGGTCGAGTCGCGGCATGGAGCCGAAGGCAAACACGGCCCAGACGAGGAACCCGATCTGGAGGACGGCGTAGGTCGCGACGATGACTTGAAACAGCCTCGAATGCTCGATGGCGTCCGGGTCGACGCCGTTGCCGCGTCCGCCGAAGTGGTCGGCGACGGGGCCGATGAGGAAGTAGATCGCGAGCGGTGCCCAGAGCGCGATCCCGCCGAACGGGACCGCGGCCATGAGCGAAAGCGGAAACAACAAGATCGCGGCGTAGGGGAGCGCCGAGAGCCGGGAGCGGTGGAGGTGGGATGATTTTGGCTGAGCCGGGCGGGGCGGGGCGCCGATCACGCCGGGAGAGGATGACGAGCGGTCAGGGCGGTGACTTTCTTACGGACAGCGGCGAGGGCGTTTTCGTCGTCCTTGGCTTCGAGTGCGGCGTGGATGAGGTCGGCGACGTCCATCATTTCCTCCTCCTTCATCCCGCGGGTGGTCATGGCTGGGGTGCCGACGCGGATGCCGCCGGTCTTGAAGATTGGCTCGGTGTCGAAGGGGATCGCGTTTTTGTTCACCGTGATGGCGGCGCGGTCGAGAATCTTGCTGGCTTCGGCGCCGGTGATGCCGCGTGGGCGGACGTCGACGAGCATGACGTGATTGTCGGTGCCGCCGGATGAGAGCGTGTAACCGAGGCGGGTGAGCTGAGCGGCGAGCGCCTTGGCGTTGACGACGATCTGGTGGGCGTAGGCCTGGAAGCCAGGTTGGAGCGCTTCGTGGAAGCAAACGGCCTTGGCCGCGATGACGTGCATGAGCGGACCACCCTGGACGCCGGGGAACACGAGGGAGTCGATCTTCTTCGCGTATTCCTCGCGACAGAGAATGAGTCCGGCGCGGGGCCCGCGGAGGCTCTTGTGGGTCGTGGTCGTGACGAAGTCGGCGTGCTTGATGGGACTGGGGTGAGAACCGCCAGCGACGAGGCCGGCGATGTGCGCCATGTCGACGAAGAGGTAGGCACCGACGGAATCGGCGATCTCGCGCATGCGAGCGAAGTCGATGGTGCGCGGGTAGGCGGAGGCACCGGCGGTGATCATGCGAGGCTTCGCCTCGGCGGCGGTGCGGGCGAGGGCGTCGTAGTCGATGGTGCCGGTGTTTTCGTCGACGCCGTAGTGGGTGACTTCGTAAAGTTGGCCGGAGAAATTGGCGGGGTGCCCGTGCGTGAGGTGGCCGCCGTGGGAGAGATCCATGGTGAGGATGCGATCGCCGGGCGAAAGGACGCTGAAGTAAACGGCGGCGTTGGCCTGGGAACCGCTGTGCGGCTGGACGTTGGCGTGATCGGCGCCGAAGAGACGTTTGGCGCGTTCGATGGCGAGGCGCTCGACGACGTCGACGTGTTCGCAACCGCCATACCAGCGCTTACCGGGGTAGCCCTCGGCGTATTTGTTGGTGAGGCAGGAGCCTTGGGCCTCCATGACGGCGCGGGAGGTGTAATTTTCCGAGGCGATGAGTTCGATGTGTTCCGCCTGCCGGTGGGCTTCGTCGTGGATGGCGGCGGCAATCTCGGGATCGGTGGCTTCGACGTGAGGAAGAGTTTCGGAAGATTCGGTAGCGGGTGAGGTCGTGGTCATGGAGTGGTCGATGAAATCGAGGATGGCGGGCAGCGCCTTTTTGATGGTGTCTTTGCACCGGGCGTAAACTTCGGGCCCCTGGCCGATGGGATCGGGAACGTCACGGGAGACTTCGTCGAATTCGCGAAGGAGGCGGACTTTGCCACCGCTGATCGGGAAGAGCATTTCCATGAGCCGCTGGTGGTCGCGGGTCATGGCGAAGATGAAGTCGGATTCCTCGATGAGTTGTTCGGTGACGGGCTGGCTGCGCTGTTTGGAAATGTCGACGGACTCTTCGTCGCGGAGGACGTCGACGGCTTCTCGGCTGGGGGGCTGACCGGTCGAGGCGCTCACACCGGCGGAGGCGACCGCGATGTCACCGCGCCCGTGCACGAGCTGGCGGAAGAGACCTTCGGCCATCGGACTGCGACAAATGTTGCCGGTGCAGACGAAGAGGACGCGCTTCATCCTAGTGAGGAAGTTGAGAGTTGATGGTTGAGAGTTGAGTGGTGAATGCGAGGTCTCGATTCGCCGCGTTCGACGAAACTTTTGAGCATTGGAAAGGTAAGGGCTGGCTGGGGGCGTGCAAGCTGGAAGCTTGAGCTACTTTTTCCCGGGCCAGGTGAGCCAGCCGTAGGCGAGGTGGTAGAGGCCGAAGGTGCATCCCATGATCCAGTAACCGGCAAGGGTGAAGTCGAGGCGGAGCAGGAGGTCGAATCGCGAGCAGAGCACGCTTAGGAGGGTGAGTCCGCTGACGAGGAAGACCCACCCGAGGGCGGGGACGGTGCGGGGGGCGAAGGGGGAACTCGCAAGGAGGGCGAGGCCGTAGAAGATCATCCAGAAACCCGACGTCGCCAGCGGTTGCATGTGGGTGGCGGCGGCGGCGAAGGATACCGCGGCGGCGGAAAGGGTGGCGGGCAGGACGGCGGTGACGACGAGAAGGGTGCGGGGGGTGATGGGAGGTTCCTCGCGGCGTGCGGCTGAGCGCCAGAGATTGGCGACGAGGAGGAGGATGCCGAAAACTGCGATCGCGAGCCAGACGAGTTCGAAGTCGAGGGCTCGGACGGCAAGTGGGCGGCCGACGAGAGTGACGGCGACCACCAGCGCGGTGGCTCCGATGCCGATGGCGACCGGGGCGAGGATACGGCGGTGAATCGCGTTGCGGGCGGTGAGTTCCGCGAGGAGGGCGAGTCGGCGGTCGGCGGGTGTCACGGGTGGATCGCGGTTCCGAGGTCGGGAGGGCGGACGGGTGGATCGACGAGGCGTTCGCGCCAATCTTCGACGGCCGGGGTACCGCGGGCGGGCTGACGGGTGGCGTAGAAATCACGCCGAAGGAGTCGGGCGACGTCGTATCTCGGGCGGCGGGTCGGAGTTTTGATGAAGGTGACGGCGGCGTCGAGGTCGGGGCCGTCGATCAGCCCCACGGCGTGACCGACGCGGGGGTAAACGTAGTTGATCGAAGCGGAGAGGTTTGCGGCGATGACGGCTCCCCCGCTGCTGGGTGTCTGGGCGTCCATCCGCCCGTTGAGAAGGAGCGTTTTGACGTCGCTGGATGGAAGGGTGCGGGTGGTGCCGGGGGCGTAGGGGACGTCCCAGGCTTCGACGATGGCGGCGAGCTGGGACAGACCGGCGCCGGACGCTTTGCGGAGGGCGGGGCGGGGTTCGGCCCGGACGCTGGCGGCGGTTTGGGCGGTGTAGTTCGGCGCGGCGAAGTCGGTGGCGAGAACGGAGAGATACATTCCAAACGCGTCGTTGGCGTCGACGCGGCGACGGCGGGAGTCGGGAGCGAAGAAACGAGCGGGGAGCTGGTTGATCTGGCCGCGCTCGAGTTGCTGAACGAGCAGGGGGATGAGGCGGATGGTGTCGGTGGTTTGAAGGAGCGCCGTGGTGGTCTGGAGGAGCTTGCTGCCGGTGATGGTGACGGTGGAGCGACGACCGGTCTGGCGATCCGTTCCCGAGAAGCGGAGGGGTTGGCGGTCGAGCCGGGCGACGAGGCGGAAGTAGCGGTCCTTGAGATTGGGGTAGTTGCGGCGGGCGCGGCGGTTGGTCGCGACGTCGCGAAAGAGTGCCAGCAGTCCGATGCGTTCCGCTTCGAGTGCGGTGGGAAGGAACGGGTCGGGGGCGGGGGAGTTGCCGCTCATGACGAGGGCTCGGACGTTGTCGGAGTGGTGTCGAAGAAACTCCTGGGCGACGATGGTGCCGTAGGAGCTGGCGACGACGTTGATCTTGTCGTAGCCAAGAGCGAGTCGGACGTCCTCGTAGTCGGCGGCGATTTCCGACGTGTTGTAGGCGGAGGGATCGACGCCGATGGACCGAAGAAAGGTGAAGTTTCGGGAGGCGAAATCAGCGACGGTGCGGGCGTTGCGCGGGGCGTTCAGGCGCGGAATCGAAAACCCGGCACCGCGAGGGTCGGCGAAAACCAGGTCGCGCTCTTCGTTGAGCGCTTCGAAGAGCGGGAGGTCAGCGCTGGAGAGGGTGGCGGAACCGCCGGGGCCGCCGACGAAGTAGAAAACGGGATCGGGCTCGGGGGTGGAGGCGCGCGCTTTGACGATGATAACGGCGAGTCGAATGCGGCGATCGTTTTCAGGATCCCGACGATTTTCCGGAACGCTGACGTAGCCGAAGGTGACGCGCTCGCGGGTGGCGAGGGTGCCAAGCTCGGAAGGCGGCGTGGCGGGGGCGAACTGGGCGGGTGCCGCCGCAAGGGTCGTGGCAAAGATGCCGATCGGCAGGCAGAGACGAGTGATCGCGCGCATAAATTATCTGAAGCCGTGAAAAAGGTGCCAATCCCGGCCTTTCTGCGAAAAAACGACGCCCGGCGGCGTTGCGGCTCGGTTACGTATCACAGCGGATATGCGCTCTCGCCGCGCCAGGCAGGTCTCTATCTTTGCTTGAAATCCTGGCATCGTCACATTCTTCACCGCCTCTCGTGCGCTGCGTGTAGGTGCTATGGGGGGTTCTGTCAAATGGATGGAGCGAGGACGGCGGCAGGGTGGACGGGTGTGATAGGAATTTTCGGGATGCGATACGGGACCAAGCTGGCAGGTGCTTTCGTCATGGTGGCGGTGGTAACGGGTGCGCTGTTGGTGAGTCTATATTTTTTCGGTTCGCGGGCGCTGTTGTTTCGTCAGATTCAAAGTCAGGTGCTGACGGTCGCGGCGACGGGCGCGACGCAGATCGACGCGGAGTTGCTGGAGACGGTGCGGGCGCCGGAGGATGGCTCGTCGGAGGCTTATCGGGTCATCCAGGAACAGTTGCGCGCCGTCCGCGATGCGAATCGACGGGAGGACGTGAACGTCAAATTTGTTTACACGCTGCGGCCAGCGGACGGTGGGAGCGGTGGTTGGATTTATCTTGTCGACGCGGAGGAGGAGGGGGATGACAAGTCGGACGTCGGCGATCCGGTCGAATACGAGAGCGAGGCGACGCCGTTGCACCTCGGGGCGGCCTACGTTGAAGAAAGTTTTAGTTCCGACGAATTCGGGACTTTTTTGAGTGCGAATGCCCCGGTGTCGGGGCCGGACGGCGAGCCCGTGGCGATGGTGGGGGTCGACGTCGAGGCGAGTGAAGTCGTGGCGAAGATGCGGCGGTTGTTGCACCTCGGGCTGATCGCCTCGGGGATCGCGGTGATCCTGGCGGCGGGGTTGGGCGGGCTGCTGGCGAGGCGGGCAACGGGTCCGCTGCGGAAGATCCAGCGGGGAATCGAGGCGATCGGTGGGGGGGATCTCGACGCGCGGGTAGAGATCGAGGGGCGGGATGAATTTGCCCAGGTGGGTGAGGCGGTGAACGGAATGGCGCAGGCGCTCCGCGAGCGCAACATGCTCAAGGGCGCGCTCGCCCGCTACGTGTCGAACGAGGTGGCGGAGCAAATTCTGGAAAGCAAGGGGACGCCGATTTTACACGGTCACCGCCGTGAGGTGACGGTGCTGATCGTTGATATTCGAAATTTTACCGCGCTGTCGGGGATGATCCCGCCGGAGGACGTGGTGGCGTTTCTGAACGCATTCTTCGAGCGGATGATCGAGGTGATCTTCAAGCATTCCGGAACGTTGGACAAGTTTCTGGGTGATGGATTCCTGGCAATTTTCGGTGCGCCGTTGGACGATCCGGATCACGCGCGGCACGCGGTGGACGCCGGACGGGCGATGCTGGAGGCCAAGGAGGAGATGCGGGCGGAGATGCTGGAGAAGCACGGCGTCGATCTGCGGATCGGGATCGGAGTTCACTCCGGATCGGCGGTGGTGGGAAACATCGGGTCGGAGCAACGCATGGAATACACGGCGATCGGCGACGCGGTGAACATCACGTCGAGAATCGAAACGCTGAACAAGGAATACGGGACGGAATTCCTCCTGAGTGCGGCGGTGGTCGATCGGATCGTCGATCCGACCTACGAATTCCGCTCGGTGGCGACGGCGGAACTTCGGGGCGTCGCGGGGCCGATGGAGATCTATACTCTGGCGAAAGAAGACTCGGCTCAGGAATAGGAGTTGCGTGGGTGGGGTGTGCCGTTCGCGCTTGCGTGGTGGCAGCACCGCGAAGGTTTCGGATTGCCGTGGGTGGCTGCTACCATTAGTTATCTGCGTTTCCCCAAAATAAATTTATGACACTTGCAGCCTCCTTCCTAACCGCTCTCGGAATTCCTCTCGCCATTCTCTGCGGCCTCTTCGGCCTCGTGGTCGCGGCTTTCCTGATTAAGTCGATTCTCGCGGCTTCGCCGGGCACGGAGAAGATGCAGCAGATCGCCAAGGCGGTGCAGGAGGGCGCGCAGGCGTATTTGAATCGCCAGATCACCACGATCAGCGCGATCGCGGCGGTCATCTTCATCGTTCTCTGGATCCTGCGGGACTTCTCGACGAGTCTTGGATTTCTGATCGGTGCGGTGTGTTCGTTGGCGGCGGGTTACGTCGGCATGCGGATCGCGGTGCTGGCCAACGTCCGGACGGCTCAGGCCGCGACCGACGGACGCTTTGCCGCGCTGAAGGTGGCCTTCAACGGGGGCGCGGTGACGGGGATGTTGGTCGTCGCTTTGGCTCTCTTGGCGGTCGGTATTTACTTTGCGCTGGCGAATTGGGCGCTCGGCACGACGGTGGCGGTGACGAGCTTGGTCGGGCTCGCACTTGGCTCCAGCCTGATCTCGGTTTTTGCCCGGTTAGGCGGCGGCATCTACACGAAGGCGGCCGACGTCGGCGCTGACCTCGTCGGGAAGATCGAAAGTAACCTCGACGAGGATGATCCTCGGAACCCGGCGACGATCGCAGACAACGTCGGCGACAACGTGGGTGACTGCGCGGGCATGGCGGCTGACGTTTTTGAAACCTACGCGGTGAGTTTGATTGGCGCGATCCTGGTGGGGTCGCTGACCTTCATCGGTGCACCGGAATTCATCGCTTATCCTTTTTTGATCGGCGCGGTTTCGCTGATCGGATCGGTGCTCGGCATCTTCTTCGTCAACCGGTTCCGCGGCAACCCTTCGACTTCGCTGATGCTGTCGGTCGCGGTGAGCGCGGTTTTTTCGGCGATCCTTTATCTGCCGATCACGTTCGGGTTGTTTCCCGGTGAGTTCGCGACGTCCGACGGCATGGTTTACACGTCGGCTGGGCTGTATTGGTGCGCGATCATTGGTTTGCTGATGACGGGTGCGGTCGTGGTGATCACGAACTACTTCACGTCCACGGCCTACTATCCGGTGAAGAAGATCGCCCGCGCCTCGGAGACGGGCCACGCGACGAACATCATCGCCGGGCTCGCGGTGGGTAACCACGCGACGGCTTTGCCGGTCGTCCTGATCGTGATCGCGATCCTGGCGAGCTTCAATCTGGGCGGACTCTACGGGGTGGCCGTTGCGGTGATGAGCATGCTGTCGCTGTCGGGAATCATTATCTCGCTCGACGCGTTCGGACCGATCACGGACAACGCTGGCGGTATCGCGGTGATGGGCGAGATGCCGGCTGAGACGCGCGAGATCACCGATGATCTGGACGCCGTCGGCAACACGATGAAGGCCGTGACGAAGGGATACGCCATCGCGTCGGCGGGATTGGCGGCGTTGGTCCTCTTCGGTTCCTACGTCGAGGAGCTGCGGGCTCACCTGACACCGGTCGGGGCGGAGCTGATGGCGACGCTGCCGTTTGATTTGATGGATCCGCGGGTGCTGTCGGGTCTGCTGATCGGAGGGTTGCTGCCTTACGTCTTCTCGGCGTTCAGCATGGACGCGGTCGGGAAGACAGCTGGTGCGGTGGTCTTGGAAGTGCGTCGCCAGCTCGAGGCAAAGCCGGGGATTTTGAAGGGCGAGGATCTGCCCGACTACGGACGATGCGTTTCGATCGTAACGAGTGCCGCGCTGCGCGAGATGATCGTTCCGGCGTTGCTGCCGATTGCGGTGGTGATCGCGGTGGCGGCAATTCCTGCACTGGGGATGTTCGCGCTTGGCGGTATGCTGGTCGGAACGATCGTAACCGGTCTGTTCCAGGCGATCGCGATGACGTCGAGCGGCGGTGCGTGGGACAACGCCAAGAAATACATCGAGGAAGGTAACCTCGGCGGCAAGGGGTCTCCGGCCCACGCTGCGGCGGTGACCGGCGATACGGTCGGCGATCCTTACAAAGACACGTCGGGACCGGCGATCAATCCAATGATCAAAGTCGTCAACATCGTCGCGATCCTGCTCATTCCAGTTTTCTTCTGAGGCGGTCGAGCTGGCGCCGTGGCGGTCAGCGAAGGCTCGTCTGGGCGAGCGCGGTGCGGAGTTTCAAGATCAACCGGTGGTCCGGAGGCCGCTGGCGATGGCGTTGATGGAGAGGAGGACACGGGGGAGGATGGCCTGGGCCCGCTCGCTGTCGGCGGCTCGCCATTCCTTCAAAAGCGCGATTTGGCGACGGTGGAGGACCCGGAGGGCGTCGGCTCGTAGCTCGAGCGTCTTGATCATGCGCGGGCGACGTTTCTCGACGGCTCCCTGGAAGATGTCGTCGAGCATTCGTTTGGTCAGATCGAACTCGTCGAGGATGCGGCCGAGGAAGTGGTCGCGGATTTTTTCATCCGGGACGAGGGCGGCGTATTCGCTCATGATCTCGCGGTCCGCGCTGGCGAGGTTGGTTTCGACGTTGGTGAGGACGTAGTAAAGAACGGGGCGGGAGCGAATGTCCTCGCTGATCTTGGCGAACAAATCGGGTTTCTGATCGGCGAGTGCCTGGAGGCCGGAGCCGACGCCAAACCAGCCGGGGAGGTAGGTGCGGGATTGATTCCAACTGAAGACCCACGGGATGGCGCGGAGGTCGGCGAGCGATCGCTTGCCGGTGCGGCGGGCGGGGCGGGAGCCGATGCGGGTATTTTCGAGGGCGTCGATGGGGGTGGCGTAGCTGTAGAAGTCGATGAAGCCTTCGGAGCGGATGAAGTCCTGGTAAACCGAGGTGCTGGCGGCATCGAGGACAGTCCAGATCGCGTCGACGTCGGGGCGAGGAACCGTCTTGCCGGCGGACTGCTCGAGGGAGGCGGCGGCGACCCCGCCGACGAGGAGTTCGAGATTGTGGGCGGCGATGGAGACGGTGCCGTATTTTTGCGCGATGGTTTCGCCCTGTTCGGTGAGTCGGAAGTCGCCTTGGATCGTGTGAGCGGGGAGGGCTTCGAGGAATCGATGGGTGGGGCCGGCTCCGCGACTGATGGTGCCACCTCGGCCGTGGAAGAAGCGGATCTGAACGCCGCAGTCGTTGCCGGCGGCGGTGAGTTCGCGTTGGGCGAGGTAGAGGGTCCACTGGCTGGCGAGGATGCCGCAATCTTTGTTGCTGTCGGAGTAGCCGATCATGACCTGCTGGACTGGCCGGGTGGCGGTGCGAGCGAAGTGGCTGCGGCGAATGGCGAGGTGGTGTTCGAGGCTGGCCTTGGTGACGGGATGCTGGAGGAAGACCCGCATGAGGTCGGGACTGCGCTGGAGATCGTCTTGAGTTTCGAAAAGCGGGACGGCGGGCAGGTCGCAGGCGAGGACGCCGTCCTTCCAGCGGGTGAGTCCGGCTTCGCGGGCCAGGATGTAAACGACGAGGAGGTCGGAGACGGATCGGGTCATCGAGACAATGAGCGAGCCGAGGCCTTCCGGGCCGTATTCGCGAAGGTGAGCGCGGATGACGCCGTAGCAGGCGAGGACGGCGTCGGCTTCGGTGCCGATGCCGGTATCGCCGTAAAGGAAGGGACGGGGGGAGGTGAGTTCCTTCGAGAGGAATTCGAGTCGGCGCTCCTCCGGCCAATCGGCGAAGTCGCTGCCGGGGAGTCCGGCGGCGGTGAGGATCTGGGCGAGCGCCTTGTCGTGAAACGCGCTGTTTTGCCGGATGTCGAGGGAGGCGAGGTGAAAGCCGAAAACGTCGAGCGAGCGGCGGACGGGCCAGACCGCTGACCGGTCGATGCGGTGGGCGTCGATTTCTTGGAGGGATTCGTGCAGGAGTTCGAGGTCGGATTGGAGCTCGTGGGCGTGCCGGTAAGCGGTGGGCGATTCGACGAGCGCGGCGGTGTTGTCCCGGTGGTCGGCGAGCGGCAAGCGGGCGCGTAGAAGGAGAACGTATTGACGCCAGGGTTCGTCGCGTCGCTGGGCGACGATGGTGGCGGCAGCGGGTCCGAGAAGGGCGGCGTATTCCTCGATGCGGGCCTGAAGGTTGGCGCTGGGGGATTGCACGCTACTCGAGAGAGGGAGCGCGCGGGCGAGATCGCTGAGTTCCTGATCGAGGACAACGAGGGCGTTGCGGCGGAGTTCGCTGAGGGTGTCGCGGGTGACGTCGGCGGTGACGAGGGGGTGGCCGTCGCGGTCACCACCGACCCAGGTGCCAAATCGAAGGCGGGGCCAGGCGTTTGGCGAATCGAGAACTTTCCGGTCGTAGCCGGCGGCGTCCCAGGCATCCATGAGGCGCTGGTCGACGTCCGGTAGCGACTTGGGGAAGACCTCGCGGAGGTGGAAGAGGATGCCGGTGCGTTCCGTGGCGATCTCGGGTTTGGAAAGCAGGATTTCGCCGGAGCGCCAGAGTCGCTCGAGGGCGACGGTGAGCGTGTCGTGAAGACGGGTCCGGTCGGTTTTTGAAAGGCCGGCGTTGTCGATCCGATTGAGGAGTCCGTGAATCACCCGGTGTTGCGCGAGGACGGCGGGGCGTTTGGATTCGGTGGGGTGGGCGGTGAGAACGGGCTCGACGCGCACGGTGGGGAGGAAGTCTGCGATGGCTTCGGCGGTGAAGCCGCCTTCTTTCAGCCGCGCGAGGTAATACGGCCAGGTGCCGGGATTTTTTTCAGCGGCGTCGGATTGCTCCCGCATCTGACGGGTGCGGCCGGAAGCGTTTTCCTCCACCATGTTAAGGAGCTGGAAGGCGATGGAGTAGGCCTGCTCGGTGGCAGACGAGGAGTCGGAGGTGGCTGGCTGGGAATCGAGCGAGGAATCGGAAGCGCTCTTCCACGGGAGGGCGGCGGCGGTTTCGGTCTCGCCGAGGTCACTGAGAACCCCTCGGAGACAATCGATCAGGTAGCGGATGTCGGCGTCGATTCTGGCGATGCCGGCTGCGATGTAATCAGAAGTGGTCGTTTCACCCGTTGGTTGCATGGCGCGGGATGTTCGGTGAGGAAATCCGAAATGTGAAACGCGAAATGCGGAATGTGGGATTGGGAGTCAGCTGTGGGGATGGGCGTTGATTTGCGGCAGCGAAACGCGAGGATAGCGGGATGATTCGGAAAGCGTTCGTGATGCAGTTGTTGCCGGGATTCGAGGCGGAATACGAGCGGCGGCACGACGAGCTGTGGCCGGAGATGGGCGCGATGCTACGGGAGCACGGGGTGAGCGATTACTCGATCTTTTTGCACGCCGAAACGCTACAGCTTTTTGGAACGCTTTTGATCGAGGACGAGACGCTCTTCGCGAAGGTGCCGGAGACGGAGGTCTGCCAGCGGTGGTGGCGCTTTATGGAAGACGTGATGGAATCCCATGCCGACGGGACACCTCGGGCGACGGAGTTGCGTCGGGTGTTCCATCTGGAATAGAGGCGGGGATCATTTCGAGGCCGAGACTTTGTCGGCGAGTTCCTCGGCGGGGTAGGTCCAGATCTCGCTGAGCGTGGGGTGGTAGTGCGGGATGGCGGCGAGCTGGGCGGCGGTCGAGTGGAAGGCCATCGCGACGACGATCTCGTGGATGAGGTCGGTGGCGTGCGGACCGACGCAGGCGCCGCCGAGGATTTCGCCGGTGGCGGGATCGGCGATGAGCTTCACGCTGCCTCGCATTGCGCCCATGACGATGGACTTCCCGTGGTCGTCGAAGGGGTAGCTGGCGGCGATGACCGCAACGCCCTTTTCCGCTGCGGTCGATTCGGAGAGTCCGACGGCGGCGACCTCCGGGTCGGTGAAGACGCCGAAGAGCGCGAGGCGGTAGTCGACTTTCTCGAGGTCACCGGTGGAAGTTTCTCCGAGTAGGCGTGCGGCGTTCCGCGCGGCGACTTCCCCTTGGGTGATGGCGAGGTGAACGATCTCGAAGGGTCCGCAGACGTCGCCGGCGGCAAAGATGTGGTCGGCGGAGGTTTGCATCGTTTTGCGAACGTCGAGTTTGCCGTCGTCGGAAGTTGCGACTTTGGCGGAGATGAGCTCGAGCGACCCGGTGTTCGGTCGGCGACCGAGGCCGTTGAAGATGGCATCGGCTTCGACGCTGCATTCCTGGTCGCCGTGATTGTAGATGACTCGCTTGCGAGCCCCGTCGCATTCGATTCCGGTTACGTTGGTGCCCGTGTGCACGGTCATGTTCTGGTCGCGATACTGGTCGGCCACAACGTCGGCGAGCTCGGGGTCGAACCAGCTCAGGAGATGGTCACTGCGTTGGAGGACGGTGGTTTCGACGCCGCTGGCGTTGAGATAGTGGGCGAGTTCGAGAGCGACGGGTCCGCCACCGAGGACGATCACGGATTTCGGGAGGTCCGTCAGGTCGAGAATGTCGTCGCTGGTGAGGGCTCCACAGTCGGCGAGGCCGGGGATGGGCGGCACGTTGATCTGAGATCCCGTGGAAATGAGAAACGAGCGGGCGGTGAGGGTGGCGGTTGAGCCGTCCAACTTTTTGACTGTGACGGTGTGGGCGTCGACGAAGGCGGCGTGACCGCGGACGAGTTCGAATTCGCCGTTCTCGAGTTGCTCGCGGCGGTAGGATGCGAAGTCGGCGATGATGCGACGTTTGCGTTCGATGATTTTGGGGGTGTCGACGCGGACCGAGCTGATCTCGATTCCAAATTCGTCGGATTCGCGGGCGGCGGTGGCGCGGTTGGCGGACTCGAGCAGAGTCTTGCTGGGCATGCAGCCACGGAGGATGCAGAGACCGGCGACCTCCTCACCTCCCTCGATGACGACGGTTCGGAGTCCTTCGGAAGTGGCGGTGCGGGCGGCGGCGTATCCGGCGCTGCCGCCGCCGATGATTGCAAAGTCGTAGTCCATGATTCGTTGAGTTTGGTGAAAGTCTGGAGGGGGGAGGCTGTTTAGTGATGGTGAGTTGCGGGTGCCGTCGCGCCATCTTCTTTCGAAGGTTCCATCGGTGGCGAGGTTTTCGAGAAAAGGCGAAAGTAGGGATTGGCGTAGGTTTGGGTGAATCCCGGAAGGGCGCGGGGGTTGCGGTAGATCGAGGTGGCCAGCACGTTGGAGGAGGGCGGTCGGTCGAGGAGCGTCGCGGAGGTGCTAATCAGGCGATCTGGTTCGTAGGCGACGACAGCTTTCACCTCGCGCTTCGTAATGATCTCGTCGGCTTCGACGAGGGTCCGGGCCAAGTAGAAGCGGGAGGTGTCGACGATGCCGGGCAGGCTTTGGTGCGAGCTCCCTCCCACGCAGGGTTGGCCGGACCAATACGCGATGGCGGGGCAGAGCCACCAGGGGGCAAGAACGGGTGTGATGGTGTCGCTGCGAAGGGCGCTGGAGGTCTGGCGGAGGAGGACGTTTTCGGTGCGTTGTTCGGCGAGGGCGGACCGTTGGGTTTGATCCGGAAAGAGGCGGGCATCCCAGTCGGACGCGAGGGGCCAGAGACTGAGAGCGTAGATGACCGACGCCGCTACGCGCGAGGGAATCGCCGACAGTGCGGCGGGGAGTAGGAGTGCGGCGGGAATGATAAAAAACGGCGACCAGCGAACCTGCCAGATCGTCAGCCCGTAGGTCGCAACGGTCAGACTGATGAGAAGGATGGATTGCTCGATGAGAGCGGATTTCGACTCGTGACTTTGTAGAGAGGTCCAGATTGCGAGCGGGATTATCGCGGGAAGAAGGTAGCCGAACCACGTGAGCCACGCGCCGGAGAATGGCGGGACGGAGTTCAGCTCGCCGAGCAAGGTTGACCACCTCGGAAAATATTCGCCGACCTCTGGAGGGGGCGGGCCGATGCGCCATCCGTCGAAAAGAACTCCGGCGAGGAACGCTGCGGCTGCGATCAGGGCAGCAACGGTCATGCCGCGGCGTGACGAGGACGTTGTCTGCGGAGACAGGAAGCGGCTGACGAGAACGATGCCGAGCAGGATCAATGGCTCATACAGGGTGACCCAGAGAGCGCAGCCCCAGAGAAGGCCCCACGCGATGATCCAGGGGCGCGATGGTCGTTGTCGGAGCATGATCTCGGCAACGAATCCTGCGGTGACGAGAGCGAGAGTGAGGGATTGGTGATCCGGTCGACCCAATTTGAAGGCTTGGACGACGGGGGGGGAGATGGCGATGAGGAAGAGCGTGGCGAAGCGAAAGGGAATGCGTTCGCGGCCCATCCAGCACCAAAGGAAGGTGAGCAGGGTGAGGGCGATGACTGGCGAGACCCACGCGCCGGCGAGGTCGATCGCATTGGTGGCGAACGGGGTGATTGAGGCGGCCAACCCGGCAATAACGAGATCGAACGGAGCGGTGGTGTGCGGGCTGGTGCCGGTGGGGAAATTTTCGAAATTGTGCTGGGCGATGCGTCGGAACGGTTGGCTGATGACCTGCTGGACGCGGGTCATTCGCGAGTAGCAGTCGGCGTCGACGAAGTAGATGTCGCCGCCGACGAAGACCTGGGAGCGGTTGGCGGTCAGGCTACCGAGGAGGGCCGCGATCAGAACGAGAAGCGAAAGGACGGAGGTGACGATCCTCACGCGCTGGGGCTTCGGATGCTCGTTGGCTCCGGATGCTCGTTGAGTGCGCCGCAGCGGGGGCACGGGGTGATTTCGGAGCGAGGGGCGAACTCCATTGCGCAGAGCGAGCAGTGGATTCTCGGCGGCGCGGAGCGGGATTTTCGGCGCTGGGTCATCGAGATTGCGAGAGCGGTGAGGATCACGCAACCCGCGAAAGCGAGAACGTAGAGAACAGCCAGGGTCGCGAGCGGAATTTCGAACACGGGAGTGGATTATTCGAGTCGCTGGCGGTGAATATCGAGCCCCCAGTGGATCGTGGCGGTGCCCCAGGTGAGGGTCGGGGACGCGTCGGTTGCGGCGGGGAGGAACTGGTGGTCGTAGAGGAACGGGACCGCGACGGCGTTGATTTCCGGACTGGTGGTTTCCTCGATTTCGAAGACGTGACGGACGCTGCCGTCCGGTCCGACGGCTAGAAGGTAGCGGGCGGGGGCGAGTTCGTCGTCGGGGCGCGCAGTGAAGGCGGGGGTCGGGCGTTCGGTCACCTCGCGGTCAGCCAATCCACCGGATAGAGCGACCGTGGTCTCGCGGGCGGGAGGAGGGAGGGCAACGGTGGGAGGGGCAACTTCCTGCACGACCACCGGACCGTTGTCGCGGGGGAGGGGTGGGAGGAGGCGAGAGTTCGATTCGGGGAGGGCGCGGAGGGGCGGTGCAGCGTTCTCGAAGCTGGGGTGGTAGGGTGGGATGGCAGGCTGGAGCTGACGACGGCGGGCGGTGCGGTCGGTCGCGAAGAGGGAGGGATCGGCGGCGGCAATCAGAGGTGCGAGGCGGCGCGCCGCTTCGCTGCTGGGTTCGAGAATGTAGAGACGCGCGTCGGAGGTTTCGATCGCAGCCGGCTCCGGGTAGGCGGCGGTGAAGAGAAAGTAGGCGGCGACGTGGAGTGTGAGCGCGAGGATGATCCAGACGGTGAGTCGGCGGCGGTGGTCCTGCTGACTGGTCCAATCGTAGAGGAGTCGGATGTCCGGGGCGGCGGAGTGAGGCATCGGGATGATCGCGTTTCGCGGGCTGGCGAATGAGTCGAGCTACGGCGCGGGTTCGTCGGAGGTCGCGAGGACAACGGTGCACCCGGCGGACATGGCGACGTTGGAGACGGCGACCAGGAGATCGACCGGGGCGGCTTTGTCGGCTTTGACGATGATCGTGGCGTCGGTCGGTTGGGAGGTGAGGCGGGCGCGGAATTCGTCGGGGGAAACGCGCCGGTTTTCGAAGTAGATGGCTGGTGCGGGGGCGGAAGTGATGCTGACGACGAGCGGGTTTCGCTGGGGTTCGAGGATGAACGGCGAACGCGGGACGTCGATGGCGATCCCGGGCTGAAGCAGGAAAGTGCCGCTGAGCAGGAAAAAGAAGAGGAGTGCGGCGGAAACGTCCGCGATGGGAACGAAGAGCAATGTCGTGAAGCGCGGGCGAAGGTTTCTTTGCAGTTTCACGTGAAAAGGGGGCGCGCCTATTGGGGCGGCGAAGCGCGGCGCTGATCCATGATCATGGCGACGACTTCGATTCCGGCGCGCTCCATGTCGTGGACGATCTCGTTCACCCGGTGCGAGAGATACTGGTAGGCGAGAAGGCAGGGGACTGCCAGGGCGAGGCCGGCGGCGGTGGTCAATAGGCTCTGATAGACGCCGCCGGCAATCTCGGCGGCGGTGGCGTAACCACCCTGCGCGGAGATGGCGGTGAAGGCCTGGATGAGCCCGACGACGGTGCCAAGCAGGCCGATGAGCGGCGCGAGATAAACGATGGTGACGAGGAGGCCGAGGTTGCGCTCGAGGCGCGGGATCTCGAGTTGGCCGGCGTCTTGGGCGATGTCCTTGAGTTCGGTTCGGTCGAGGGTGTGCTTGATCATGACGGCGTGCATGACCCGGCCGACGGGGCCCGCGGTGGAGGCACACTCGGTGACGGCTTCGGAGTAGTTTCCGATGCGGACGAGATTAGCGAGGCCGCGGAGGATCTCGCCGACGCGCACGCTGATGCGATGGAGGTAGAATGCGCGTTCGAGGAAAACGGCAACCGCGATGATGCTGGCGATGACGAGGATCCAGAGGAGCGGGCCGCCTTTCTGCAGAAATTCTGGCATGGAGAAGGCTGTTCTAACGCGAGGGCGTGCGGATTCGCAATGCTTCGCTGGGGGAGGGGTTGTTGGTGATCGGTTGCCGGTGATTGGTTGCCGGCTACTGGTGGGAAGGGTGGTCTCGCTTGCATGTCGGGTCGGGTAGCCGAATGGTGACGGTGGAGCCGGGCGGCGTTCGTAGTTTTAGACATGAGAAAGATCATCCACCTCGACATGGACTGCTTTTACGCGTCGGTCGAGATGCGGGAGCGGCCGGAGCTTCGGGAGCGCCCAATCGCGGTCGGGGGTGGGTCGGCGCGGGGGGTGGTCACGACGTGCAATTACGTCGCGCGGGAGTTTGGCGTGAAATCGGCGATGCCGGGGTTCCAAGCGCGGCAACTTTGTCCGGAGCTGGTGTTCTTACCGGTGAGGTTCGATCTCTATCGCGAAGCTTCGGCGCGCGTGCGGGAGATTTTGCACCGCTACACGCCGTTGGTCGAGCCGCTGTCGCTGGACGAAGCCTACCTCGACGTCACGAGTCTGGATCGCTACGCGTGGGACGTCGCGCGCGAGATCCGGAGTGCGATTTTCGACGAGACGGGACTGACGGGTTCGGCTGGGGTGGCGGCAAACAAGATGCTGGCGAAGATCGCGAGCGACTGGCGGAAGCCGAACGGGCAATTCGCAATCACTCCGGACCGGGTGGAAGAATTTATGCGGACACTGCCGGTCGGAAAGATCTGGGGGGTGGGGCCGAAGTCAGTCGTGCGTCTGAAGGAGCAAGGAATCGAGGTCTGCGGGGACCTTCAGCGGTTTTCGAAGGCGGAGCTTTCGAGTCAGTTCGGGCGGTGGGGTGAGGAGTTGTTCGAGCTTTGTCGAGGGCAGGATGACCGGGAGGTCCGACCGAACCGGATCCGCAAGTCGATGAGCAACGAGCGGACGTTTGGCCAGAACCTGGGTTCGCTTCGCGAGTGCGAGGAGGCGTTGGATCCGCTGATCGATGAACTGCTCGACGACTTGAAGGCGAAGGCGGAAGACCGGGAGGTGCGGAGCGCGAAGGTGACGGTGAAATTCGCTGATTTCTCGCGGACGACGCGCGAGTGCGGGTGCGCGGAGCCGGGGCGGGAGGTTTTCATGGGACTCCTGGCTGAGGCGTGGGACCGGAAGCCTCTGCCGGTGCGGCTTTTGGGGGCGGGGGTGAGATTCGTGACTGATGGTCTGGCCGATGGGGCGCAGGATGGCGGGCAGTTGGATCTCTTCGAAGAGAAGTGATTCGATTGGGAGGGAAGTCCTGTCTCCTGCTGAGCTGGGGCGGGGGTGATCTGCTGGCGCGAAGGTTTCCAAATCGGTGCCAGCTTGCCCCCCGACAAAGGTTCAAGATTCGCTCGCAGCCGCACACATTTCCTCCTACACAGAGAGAGTTTCCACCCGAGTAAAACCAACGATGTTCCCCCAATTGACCGCAGTCTGATTACCCGTCCCCTCGCTCTCTCGACCGGGCCTCCGGGACCTGCGTTGGCGGATCGTTCGGGCCCGCCTTGTGGTTTCAGGTCTGGCTCGAGCTGAGCGTTCGCGCGACGGCGGAGTTGGTCGCCAAGATGAGTGCGTCGCGCTAAGTAAAACTGAAGAACATGCCGGAGACTTGGAATACCGACGAGGAGCTATTCTCGCTCTGCCGAAGCCACCTGTTTACGGCGGTCGTCGGGGACGTGATGGATGAGCTGGGGTATCTGCACCAATTCCTTCCGCCCGAGATTCAGCCGCTGCGCGAGGACATGCTGGTGGTGGGAAGGGCGATGCCGGTCTTGGAAGCGGATGACGACGGCGGGGAAGGTCCGGGAAGGCTGAACGAGTCTTTGGCTCAACCATTTGGACTGATGTTGGGAGCACTGGACGACCTGAAGCGCGATGAGGTTTACATCTGCACGGGGGCGAGTCCCCGCTACGCGTTGTGGGGTGAGTTGATGAGTCAGGCGGCGCGGAATCGTGGGGCGGTGGGAGCCGTCGTGAACGGTTACTCGCGAGACACCCGGGGAATCCTCGCCCAGAATTTTCCGACGTTCTCGACGGGTCGCTACGCGCAGGATCAGCGGCCGCGAGGCAAGGTGATCGATTTTCGCTGCAACGTCGAAATTGAAGGTGTGGCGATTCGGCCGGGCGACATTGTTTTCGGCGATCTGGACGGCGTCTGCATCGTGCCGAAAGAGATCGAAGGAGACGTGGTTCGCCTGGCGTTGAAAAAAGCGCTCGGAGAAAGGACCGTATTTGAGGCGATCAGCAAGGGCATGAAAGCTCAGGAGGCCTGGGACACCTACGGAATCCTATGAGAATCGAGGAAGTCAAAGTGTGGCTCGTCGAGGGCGTCAAATACAACTGGGTGATGGTGAAGGTTTACACCGACACCGGTGTGACGGGCGTGGGAGAAGCGACCAATTGGCCGGGAAGCCCGATCATCGAGAGTGCCATGAAGCACGTCGGCGAGCGGGTGATTGGAATGGATCCGCTCAGAACGGATTTCATCTGGACAAAACTTTACCGGGACCTCAATTGGATCGGTCCGTTCGGCGCGAGCATGTGCGCCATTAGCGGGCTCGACATGGCGTTGTTGGACCTGAAGGGGAAGCATCTTGGGGTGCCCTGTTATCAACTGCTAGGAGGAGCCTTTCGCGACCAGATCAAACTCTACGCCAACTATTGGTTCACCAGAGGGGAACTCTCGGCCGCGGATTACGCCCGACAGGCGGAAATCGTGAAGGAGAATGGGTTCACGGGCCTGAAATTCGACCCGTTCGCCCACACGAATTACTTTTACGGCGACCACCTGAACACGGATCTCAGCTTGAGCCGGGAGCAGCAGGATGCGGCTTATGGACTGACGAAGGCGGTGCGCGAGGCCGTGGGGCCGGACTTCGACATCATGATCGAGACCCACGCCATGCTGAATACCGAGGTCGCTATTCGGATGGCCGAGAGACTCAGTTCACTCGACATCAGCTGGTACGAAGAGCCGGCGGGTCCGGAGAGTGCGCACACACTCCGGGCTCTCCGCCAGAGACTCCCGGGGAACGTTCCGATCTGCGTGGGTGAGAGGCACTACACGCGGCACGGATTTCGCCCCATTCTGGAGAATCACATTTGTGACGTGATCATGCCCGACATTACCCGGTGTGGCGGACCTTCTGAAATGAAGCGGATTGCGACCATGGCCGAGGCCTACAACGTGCCGATTGCCCCGCATAACCCCAACGGGCCGCTCAGCACCCTGGCGAGCGCGCAGGTCTGTGCGTCCATACCGAACTTCTTCCGGTGTGAATTCATGTTCCATGACGTTCCCTGGCGGGATGAAGTGATTTCGCATCCGCTGGACGTCCGGGATGGATATTTACATCTGAGCGATCGACCTGGGCTCGGCGTCGACTTGATCGAGACGGAGCTGGAAAAACGGCCCGGGATCAGAGACATGAACGCTCGAGAGAATTACTATGTCTAGCGGGTTATCCATTGATTTGAGCGGCCGGTCAGCCTTCGTGAGCGGCGTCACCAGCGGGATCGGCGCGGGAGTGGCCAAGACTCTCGCGACGGCGGGATGCAACGTGGCGGGTTGTGGACGCCACTCCGCGGAGAGCGACGCTGCGCAGAGCTTTATCGAATCGGTCGAAGTCGCTGACCGCAAAGCGTTCTACGTGCAGGGCGACTTGACCGATCGAGCGACCCCGCGATCGCTGATTACTGAGACCATGGATCGCTTCGGGAAGCTCGACATCCTGGTTTCGAACGCCGGTCGGAATATCTTTCGCGGTGCGGAGAACTGTGAGGAGGAAGCGTGGGACGAGTGCCTCAACCTTGACCTTGCCGCCCACTGGCGGTTGTCGAGAGAGGCCAAGCCTTACCTGGAAGCCTCGGGAGATGGCGTGATCGTGATCATCGGTTCCAACCATGGCTGGAATACCATACCCGGCTGTTTTCCTTACAACGTCGCGAAAGCTGGTCTGCTGGGGCTGGTGCAATCGCTGGCAATCGAGTGGGGTCCGAAGGTGCGGACCGTGGGAATCGCGCCGGGCTTCATCGACACGATTGGAAACCAAACCTGGTTCGATTCCTTCGCCAACGCGGACGCGGAACGGGCGAGGACGGAGAAGCTTCATCCCGTTCGTCGACTCGGAACCGTCGAGGAGATCGCGGCCACGTGCGCTTTCGTCTGCTCGTCATTCGGAGGATTCATGTCGGGAACAACGCTGTGTATCGACGGCGGTCGAAGTGCTTTGATGCAGGACGCCTGACGCAACTCGAACCAACTGAAATTTTATGGCCAAAAAAAAACCCAACATCCTCGTTCTGATGAGCGACCAGCAGCGCCTGGATTCCATCAGCGCTTACGGTCTGAACAGTATCTGTAAGACGCCCAACATCGATAAGCTGGCTGCCAGGGGGGTGCGGTTCGATCATGCGTTCACTCCGACGGCGATCTGTGCGCCGGCTCGCGCGTCATTTTTCACGGGCCTCTACCCGCACAACCACGGAGTGACGGGGAACGAGGAAACCATCAAAGACGGCGTCCGTGGTCTCAGCAGCTATCTGGAAGAGGCGGGTTACGCTTGTGGTTACGCCGGGAAGTGGCACGTCGACGCGAAACGCACTCCGTCGGAGTATGGTTTTGTGGCCAAGGACTTCATGGGATACGCGTTTCCGGGTTCACGATTGCTCCCGGGTCTGCAATTCGACCTCCCGCCGACGAACGAGCCCAATCATTACGAAGTCTATTTGAAGGAGAATGGCTTCGAGATCCCGACCGTATCCAATCGTTACGTTGGAACGAATCCGGGATGCAGCGACCAAGAGATGTTTGCCTTACACGAGGGTCCGGTCGAATCCACGATCGAATATTTCGTTGCCGAGGAGACCAACCGAGTCCTCGAATCGTTGAACGGTGACGACAAGCCGTTCTTCTTGTGGGCGAATTTTTGGGGTCCGCACAGTCCGAGTCTCGTCCCTGAGCCCTACTTTTCGATGTATGATCCGAAGGGCATTCCGGAGCATCCCAGCTATTGCGAAACCTTCGAGGACAAGCCGCGGGTGCAGTCGATCATCGAGCGCATGTGGGGATTGGGGGACTACGGCTGGGAAGGATTTCAAGAAATCGCGGCGCGCTACTTTGGTCACTGCACGCTCATTGACGACATGGTTGGCCGCATCGTGCAGAAGCTCGAGGAACTCGGAGAATTGGACAACACGATCATCATCTACACCGCCGATCACGGAGATTGCCTCGGAGCGCACAAGTTGATCGAGAAGGGAGAGTTCATGTATGACGAGATCTATCGCATTCCGCTCGTCGTCGCGCATCCGGAATGCACCGAGCCCGGGAGCGTGAACGACAACTTCGTCTATTTGCACGAATGCATGCCATCGATCTTGGAGGCGGCGGGCGTCCCGGCTCCGGGAAATCTCGACGGCGAGTCCTTCTACGGTGCCATGAAGGGCGATGATTCGTTCAACGGCCGCGAGGAGGTCTTCTGCCTCTTCGAAAAGCACTTCACGGTGGCAAATCAGCGAATGGTCCGCACGCGGTCGCACCAATTTACCTTCAATCCGCATGACATCGGCGAGTTATACGATTTGAAGAAAGATCCTCACCAACTCAAGAATCACTTTGGAGATCCGGAGTATGCGGAGGTGCAGAAAGATCTCATGGAGCGGATGGACCGTTACATGGGAGATCTTGGGGACCCGCAGCACGGGTGGTTTCGTCGAATGGGACCCTCCTACTGAAGTTCCGCCTGACGTCGTCAAACCCCTGCGAGCAACGAGACTGACCTCGAAGCCGCGTAATCCGTAATCTCCCAGCCATGCTCGTATCCGTAGTCACCTTCGTCCTGTTCACCGCATTCGTTGCGATCATCTCATGGGTTAAATCGCGGGATGAGGACCTGACGCATTCCAAAGGCTATTTCCTGGCAGGCCGGTCGTTGCCGTGGTTCGTCATCGCCGGCTCGTTGATGTTGACCAACATTTCGACGGAGCAGTTGGTCGGGCTCAACGGCTGGGCTTACGCGGGAGATGCGTCCGTCATGGCGTGGGAGGCGATCTCGGCGGTCGCCATGGTGGCCATGGCGATCTACTTTCTGCCGCGGTATTTGAAGGGCGATATCACGACGGTCCCGGAGCTGCTGGAAACGCGTTTCGGCCCGGCGGTCCGATCGATCGTTTCCGTCATGTTCCTGCTCGCCTTGACGATCAGTTTTTTACCGTTCGTGATCTATTCGGGAGCACTGGCGATGAACGGGCTCTTTCCGATCAGTGATCTGGTCACCGTCAGCACCGAATCTGCGATCTGGATCTTCGCGACGAGTCTCTGCCTGATCGGTGGTGCTTACGCGATTTTTGGAGGGCTCAAAGCGGTCGCCATCTCGGACACGGTAAACGGAGTTGGTTTGTTGCTGGGCGGGTTTGCCATTCCCATCCTTGGTCTGATCCAACTCGGAGACGGGGATATCGGTGAAGCGCTGAAGACAATGACTGAAAACAGTCCCGAAAAATTGTCACCCATCGGGCGATCGGATTCTCCGGTGCCGTTCGACACCCTGTTTTCCGGAATCCTGTTTATTAGCATCTATTATTGGTGCACCAACCAAGCCATCGTCCAGCGGACCTTCGGCGCGAAGAGCCTGGCGGAGGCTCAGAAAGGGGTGCTGTTCGCCGCTTTGCTCAAGATCGTTTGCGTTGGGATTCTGGTTCTCCCGGGACTGATTGCCTTCCACATGTTTGGCGCGGATTTGGAAAACCAGGACATGGCGTATCCGGCGCTGGTCGCCGCGGTGTTGCCGGTATGGGCGAAGGGGTTTTTCGCGGCGGTGATGTTCGGCGCAATTATGAGTTCCTTCAACAGCGGGCTGCACAGCGCGTCCACGCTCTTCGGAGTCGATATCTACAAACAATTTATCCGACCGGGTGCGACTGATCAGGAGACGGTGAAGGCTGGGAAGGTGCTGGGAGCGATCCTCGTTGTGGTCTGCATTTTTCTGGCGCCGACCATCGCCCAGGCGCCGGACGGACTGTTTAGTTTGATGAAAAAATTGACGGCCTTCGTGAACATTCCGATTCTTGCCGTCGTCATGGTCGGAATCGTTTTCCAGCGGACCACGCCTCTGGCCGCTTACGTGGCGTTGCCCTTGGGGATTTTGTTTTACGGCTATTTTGGCTTTTTTCGCGAGGGCGTGTTTTGGGAAGGAATGCAGCTTCATTGGCTGCACGTTGCCGGGCTGAACTTCGTTTTGTTGGTCGTCGTGATGCTGGCGATCCGAGCGTGGAAGCCGGTCCATGAATCCGTGGCGGAAACGGTGGCTGTCCCGTCGATTGATCTCACCTCCTGGGGAAAAACGATCCCGGCAAGTGTCGTCCTGATGATCCTCCTCGTTGCCCTGTATGCTTACTTGGGTCACGTGGGTTCGTAGGTGGCGGTCGGAGTATTCCCGATGATCGCGAGGTGGGCGAACTATCGACGGCTATCGATCGGCCCGTCCTGCTGGAAATTGGTTTCCGAGGGATCGGAGCTGCCGGATCGAGAGTCTGACGCGCTACCCGTTCCGCGACGTCTTCGTCGCGGCACTGGTGCCGAAGGTCCGCTGGGATTTTGACTTGAAACCCATGGCGGGCTAACCACGGGTGTTTGTTGACCCGATAGAAAGAGTTTTAGAGATTCTTCGTCCCTACTCCCCATGATCAGAGTTTTTCAGATATCGATTTTGCTATCGACGTTCGCTTCCGCCGCGCCGGTCCCGCCGAAGCTGACGGACGTGCTCGAACCGCTGCCGCCCTCGGCCGTCAAGCTGGGAGGTTTCCTGGGCGAACGCGCGAGTCGGAGTGCCTCGAAACGTCTGTTGTCGGTCGACGAGGACGACCTACTGAACGGCTACCGGCAACGCCCCGGCCGGCAGGCGTGGATCGGCGAACACGTCGGTAAGTTTCTCCACGCGGCGACGTTGGCTTGGGCGAATAACGGCGACGCGGAATTGCGCGAGAAGATTGATCGAGTCGCTCTTGCGCTCATGGAAACGCAGGAAGCCGACGGGTATCTGGGCACTTACCGGGAGGAAAAGCGATTTGGATCGGAAAGGGGGTCGGACTGGGACGTTTGGGCTCACAAATACAACTTGATTGGTCTGCTGACCTATCACCAGTTCACCGGCGACGAAGACTCGCTCGCGGCCTGCCGGAAGATGGGTGACTTGCTGGTTCGCACGTTCGGGCCTGGCAAGAAAAGCCTGCTGGCGGCGAGCACGCACGGCGGGATGGCGGCGACCAGCGTCCTGGAGCCTATGGTCCAACTCTATCGCGCGACCGGCGAAACGAAGTATCTCGACTTTGGCCGCTACGCGGTCGAGTCCTGGAGCGAGCCGGGCGGACCGGAGATTATCAAAACGTTGACGGAGGCGGGCAAAGTCAACGAAACGGCCAACGGGAAGGCCTACGAGATGCTTTCCAATCTGGTGGGGCTCTGTGAGCTGGCGCGGGCCACTGGCGAGGTGTCCTACCTCGATGCACCGAAGCGGGCGTGGGCGGACATCGTCGAGAATCAGCTCTACGTCACCGGCACCGCGAGTTACCACGAGCACTTTGGAGCGGATGGCGAATTGCCCAGATTCAACTCGTCCGAAATGGGGGAGACCTGCGTGACGACAACGTGGATCCAGCTGAATTGGCAGCTCCTCCGCCTGACGGGGGAGGCTAAATACGGCGCAGAGATCGAGCGCGCCTATTACAATCACCTCACGGGTGCTCAGCGGCCCGACGGGACCGAATGGTGCTATTACACGCCACTTCAGGGCGTGAAGCCTTACGGGGATGACACGAGTTGTTGCCTCAGTAGCGGACCCCGCGCCCTCGCACTTCTGCCGCAGATGGCGTTCTTCAAAAAGTCTGATCGGGAGGGTGAGTCTTTGGTGGTGAATTTGCTTCAGGATGCCGAAGTCGATTGCGAGCTAAACGGTCGGCGCGTCTCGGTCGGCGTAGAATTCGCGAATCCTCAAGCCGGCGAGGCGAAGATCGATCTCGAAGGAGCGGCTGACTCGCAATCCGTGATCGTTCGCAAATTCGATTGGATGATTCGAGAGAACGACGGCGAGGAAGCGGACTCTCGAGCGGGGGCATTGGGTTGGACCGAGGAAACAATCGGCGGAGGGGAACCATTCAGAATGCGTTGGGTGACCCGGTCGGAAATCCTAACTGGAAAGGGACGTGACGCAGATCTCGTTGCGCTCAAATATGGACCCTCCGTGCTGGCGCTCGACGCGGCGTTTAACCCGGACTTACCGCCACCGCGCCTGGTGACATTGGCGGAGAACGCCAGAGCCAAACCGGTGGGCGAGGATACGTTTAAGGCGCGGATTCAGCTGGCAAACGGGGAAAAGCAGGATGCGATTTTCGTGCCATTCGCTCGGGCGGGGGCAACGGACGAATCGTTCGCGGTCTGGCTCCGGGCGCCGGGCCACTTCGCCCCGGAGCGACTGTTCATGGCGGTTCGTGAATCCCGGTCGCGCGAGGGTCATCTCCTTGGTTCGATCCATGACGGCGAAACGGCGACTTTCGTGATGACCGCCGACGGGACCGATCCGGCAGAAGATTGGTTCGCCGTGGAAATGCCGTCGCCGGTGATGACGACGAGCGTTATTTTCGCCCACGGGAGAACTTATCACAACGGCGGGTGGTTTGACGCGTCTTCGGGAAAGCCGGAGATACAGGTCAGAAGGTCGAAGGACGGGGAGTGGGAGTGGGAGTCGGTCGGCGAATTAGCGAGTTACCCCGAAACGACTTCGAAGGACCACGGAGGGTTGATCGACGGCGAAGCGTTCACCTTCACGCTCCCGACACCTCGGTCGATCATCGCCGTTCGCGTGATCGGAAAGCCAGCCAGCGGTGACGGTCCCGAGCAAGCATTCGCGTCCTGCGGCGAGCTGCGCGCGCTGGCCGAGTGAACGTGGGTCCCGGTTCGTTCCGCAGGTCCGGGGGGATTTGTAATGTCTGCGCGACGAATCAAACCAGTCCACGCTGTCTTTCAAGGCGAGATGTGGCGAAGCGTCCGCGCAGCGACTTGATCAACTCAATGATCGCGATTGTAAACAGTTTGGGTTTACTTTCTACCTAAACGCAATAAACTATTTTGTTATGTCGTTCCCCCTCGGCCAGTCAAACCGTTGCAAAATCGCTGTCGCTCTCTTGCTGGGAGCTTTTTCTCACCTTCCCGATGGAATGGCCGAGAGCTACACGAATCCTCTCGTGTATGGTGCTGATCCGGCCGTCGTCGATGGTCTGGATGGAAAGTATTACCTGTTTACAACCAAGGGTTTCGGGACCCAGCGTTACAGTTCCACCGACCTCGTGAATTGGGGGGAGAAGGAAGACCGGGCATACGCTGGAAGCAAAAAGCGGAAGGGGTGGGCTCCAACCCATTGGAATTACGACGACACCTGGCACATGTTCACCGTCGGTGCCCACACGACGAGCGACTCTCTCGGGACCTCGTTTGAATTGACGCCGAAGGAGAAGGGTGTCGGTTTTGATCCGATGTATTTCGGTCTGATCGACGAAAAACACCACATGTTCATCGGAGGCACGGCCGTGATGAACCAGCTCATTTTGATGGACGATCCGGATAACGAAACGGATGGAGGAAACACGGTCTTCTACTATTGGCCCGCCTATTACACGAACATCTTCGAGGGCCCGTGGGTTCATGAGCACGAAGGGACCTATTACTTGATGACCTCGATCGAGAACGCGAAGGGCGTGGGCTATCGGCTCGCTTACGCGACGGCTGACAATCCTCGAGGGCCGTGGACGTTTCAGACCTTGGAGAAGGACGATGCGTTTCTTCGCCAGTCCTACAGCGAAGAAATTTGGGGGCCCGGCCACCATTGCATGATTGGCGATAGCAACGGGACGCAGTGGGTTTACTACCAGCAGAAAGAGGATACTGGGTCGAATTGGGATCGGAAGATTGCGGTGGATCCGATGTGGTTCGACGAAAGCGGTCGCATTCACATGCGTCCGACGAGGGGCGTTAGCCGCCCGGGACCAGGTAGCGCGCTTTCGGAAATTTGGCCAACGGTTTCGGCTTCGTCTCAAATTGAAGCGGAGACTTACGCTGGATCGGCCTACACGACGTTAAACAACGGGGGTAGCGGGGACGTGGTCACGTTCACCGACGCGGGAGGTTTCCTCGCGTTTCGGAACGTCGATTTTGGTGCTGGCAAAGACGGATTCAGCGTGACCCTGTCCTGCGAGGAGTCGGGAACGATGCCTTCGTCGCTGGCCATTCGACTCGGGGGTGTCGATGAACCCATCGTTGGCACCTTGGCGGTGAGTGAGACGGATGGATTCGTTCAGCTCAGCGGAAAACTGAACCAGACTGTTACCGGGACGCACGATGTCTTCCTCCACGGCCACGGATCCAACTTGAAAGGCGTTCCCTTTCTCCTGGATCATTTTACGTTCGAAGAAACGGGCGCGGGCAGCGTGAACCTACCTCCAGTCTGCGAAGACGAGACCGTGATGACTCCGATTGACCAACCGATCGTGGTGGCGGTTCTGGACAACGATAGCGATCCGGAAGGGCAGACGCTGACGGTCACCGGCGTTGGAAGAGCGGGGCAGAACGCGAACAACGAAAGTTTCAAGGGCGGTTCGCTCTCGATCGACGGCAACCTGGTGACCTACACACCCTCGGGATCGTACTGGGGAACGGACGCTTTTTTCTACGCGGTTCGTGATAGCGAGGGCCTGCATTCCCGCGGGCGTGTGACGGTCGAAGTCCTGCCGCTGACGGACATCCAAACGGTCGGGGACGACGGTATCATGGTCGTGGAGGCCGAAGACTTTGCGGAGTCGCTTCAGATGGACGACACGGTGGTTTTTTCCACGGAGAACACCGAGGCGGGTTTCGTGGGAGACGGTTACGTGACCACCCCTGATAATGGTCTTGGACGGATCGGGAAGCCGTGCCGTTTGACTTACACACTCCATCTTCCCAGCGAGAAGCGCGGCATTTACACACTGTGGGCGCGGGTGCTCTCGCCGTCCGGTGACTCGAATTCCTCCCAATTTTCGTTCTCTCGTCGTGCCATGGAGCACGGGACGGAAGATGCTCACCGGCTGATCCCTCTGGAAAAGCAAGCCTCCGGCGAGTGGGTTTGGATCAAGGAGTGGGCGCATCTTTCTCTGACGGAGGGAACTTATAAAATGAGTCTCTGGCGAGATTACGACGGTCAGCTCATCGACCGGTTCCTGCTGAGTGACGATCCGGAATACAATCCGAACGAAGTGAATGGCGGATTGGGACCATTGGACGGCGAGCCGAACTCGGCACCAAATGCGGATGCTGGTCTGGATCAGACCGTGATTGATTCGGGCGTCGTGGGAACTGAATCCGTCGTTCTCGATGGATCGCAATCTTCGGACGCCGACGGCTCTATCGTCAGCTTCCTTTGGTCGGCAGCAGGCAATCCCGTTGGTGAAGGGGAGACGCCGACCGTCGACCTCGCCATCGGCACGCACGCGATTGATCTACTCGTGACGGATGATTTGGGCGCGACCGGAACGGATTTTGTGACGGTCACCGTGGAAGCGGGTGACGGCTCGGGGAACGGGTGGACGCTCGACACCCAGGTCGAAGCCGAGTTCGCGTCGGGTGGACCGGGCGTTACGACTTCCGGTGGAAAGCTGAGCGATATTCAGAACGGCGAATGGGTGCGATACAACGGGTTTCAGTTCGGAGCGGGAGCGGGCCGATTTGACATCTCTGCGGCGAGTCCGTCGGCGGGCCGTCAGGTCGAGCTCCGACTTGGTGCAGTCGACGGCACCGTGATCGGCACGGTCGAAATTGGTGCAACCGGAAGCTTCGACAGCTACGTGACGTTTTCGACAGCGTTGAATCCGGTCCCGACCGGTGAGCAGGATCTTTACCTCGTGTTTCTCGGCGAAGGCTCCGGTCCCTTGATGGATGTCGACTGGATCGAGCTGCTTGCTGCCGGGGCGGAGACGCCGAATTATCTCGGAGAGCACGTCCCGGGCTCTCCACCGGACGTAGAGATGGCCGAAGGGATGTTTTCAATTGTCTTCGCACGCGATCCCAGCGTGACGGATCGGATCATGATCCCTCAGGTCTCGTTCGATCTCCCGGCGGACTGGAAGGGCGGCGAAGATTTCATCGCGGAGACCTTTCTTGGGACGGCGGATGATTATCGCTTCTACCGGGCGACTTCGCTCACTCCGCTCAGCGACAGCCCTGCGCAGTTCATGCGAGTGAAGACTGAGCCGATTCTCGACTAGTTCAGCGGTCGGTAGTCGCTTGGCGGGTCGGTCGCGGTCCGCGGGGTTCCTGCCGACGGATGGCTTTGAGGAGGTGGTGGCCGAATTGGAGCGGAGGCCGAGGGGGTTTAGAGCGCGGGCGATGTCGGGACGCGAGTTCGTTGGGTTCTCGAAGAGCTGAAGGATGCTGGTCTGATCTTCATTGGCAGAGCTGGCTTGATAGGGAGTTCGTCCCGCGGTGCGGCGGGGAAGGTTCGTTCCGGGATGCCGAACATGGATGAATTCGTCGAGTCGGAGTGTGAACGGGAGCGGGATACGAGCAGCTTGGAGATGCGGAAGGAACGTTGAGAATCGAGGGCCGGGATAGAGCGTCGACAGAAAGCGTCGCGACCGTCCTCGAGCCTTTGAGCTTGGATTCGACGATGGGAACATCGCGGCGGAACTGATCCGCAAGGTCACGGGTTTCGATGATCTCCCACCGCTGTTGCCCGAACATTGCGCGGATAACTTTTCCGAGTCTTCCTCGCCCGGTTAGATGAAGCTGGGGAACGATATCGGGGTGGGGGCCACCGCGTCGGTAACGAGGTTCGATTTGTTTTGTGGTCCGTCGCGTGAAGAACCTTTTCGCCGGGTGGAGAATCTGATCATCGAGGAGATTGCTCAACTAAGAGTTTTCGGGAGTTCGGAGTTGAGGAGATCGAATTAGGCCAGCGCCGTGAACGCTGGTGCGGGTGGTGGTGGTGCGGGTAAGGTGCCGCGGATGAAGGAACTGCGCGCGAAGCTGAAGGAGGTGTTCGGTTACGATGAATTTCGTCCGTTGCAGGCGGAGATCATGGGGGCGGCGCTGGAGGGGAAGGACGTGTTTGCGTTGTTGCCGACGGGGGGCGGGAAGTCGCTGTGTTACCAGTTGCCGGCGCTGATGCGGGCCGGGTTGACGGTGGTGATTTCGCCGTTGATCGCGCTGATGAAGGATCAAGTCGACGCGCTGGTGGCGAATGGGGTGGCGGCAACGTATTTGAATTCGTCACTGGATGCGGCGGAGGCGCGGAGACGGCTGCGGGGGCTGCACAACGGCGATTATCAGTTGCTCTACCTCGCCCCGGAGAGGCTGCTGTTGGAAGGGACGCTGGCGGACGTGAAGTCGTGGCGGCCGCAATTGATCGCGGTGGACGAGGCGCATTGCATCAGCGAGTGGGGTCACGATTTTCGACCGGAATATCGGCGGCTGGCGGAGCTGCGGGAGACCTTTCCGGACGTGCCGGTAATGGCGTTGACGGCGACGGCGACGGAGCGCGTGCGGGGCGACATTGTGCGGCTACTGGGGCTGCGGGATCCGGCGGTTTTCGTGGCGAGTTTCAACCGGCCGAATTTGCTCTACCGGGTCGATCCGAAGGCGGGGGCCTACGATCAGGTGCGGGAATTTGTGCTCGGGCGGGGGAAGGAGAGTGGGATCATTTATTGTGCGTCGCGGAAGGCGTGCGAATCGGTCGCAACGAAGCTGGAGCGCGATGGTGTGTCGGCGTTGCCCTACCACGCTGGGCTGAGTGGAGACGAGCGGTCGGAAAACCAGGAGCGGTTCGTGCGGGACGAGGTGAAGGTGGTGTGCGCGACGATTGCGTTCGGCATGGGGATCGATAAGCCGAACGTGCGGTTCGTGCTGCATTACGATCTGCCGGGGAGCATCGAGAGTTACTATCAGCAGACGGGGCGGGCGGGGCGGGACGGGCTGGCGAGTGAGTGCGTGCTGTTCTACGGGCGCGGGGACATCGTTAAGCAGAAGCGGTTCATCGAGGAGAAGGACCCGGAGGAGGCGCGGGTGGCGCAGCGGCAGCTGGATCAGCTGGTGGATTTCGCGGAAGGGTCGGTGTGTCGGCGGCGGGCTTTGCTGGCGTATTTCGGCGAGGAGTGGGAGGAAGAGAACTGCGGGGCGTGCGACAATTGTCTCTCGCCTCGCGAGCAGGTGGACGGGACGGTGGCGGCACAGAAGTTTTTGTCGACGCTGTATCGCATCCGGCAGGCGAGCAACTGGAGCTTTGGGTTGAATCACGTGGCGGAGGTGCTGACGGGCGCGAACACGGCGGGCGTGCGGAAGCGGGGGCACGAACGGCTTTCGGTTTACGGGGTCGGGAGCGATCAGCCGGCGAATTTCTGGAAGGGGCTAGCCGGGGAGTTGATTCGGCAGGGGCTGGCGTCGCGTTCGGAGGAGAAATTTGCAACGGTCGACATCACGGACGAGGGGATCGCGGCATTGAAGGATCGACGGGAGATCCGGGTGGCGCAGCAGGCGGCGGTGACGGCGAGTCGGCGGCGGGTGGCGACGGAATTTGCCTACGACGAAGCGCTGTTCGACGAACTGCGGGGGGTGCGGAAGGATCTGGCGGCAGAGCGGAGCGTGCCGGCTTACGTGATCTTTTCCGACGTCACTTTGCGGCATCTGGCTCGGGAATATCCGGGCGCGGATTCCGACTTCCGTCAGATCCCCGGGGTTGGTGAGCGGAAGGCGCAGGAGTTTGCTGACGTTTTCATCGCGAAGATTCGGGAGTATCTCGAGAGCAACGAGCGCCGGGAATTTGAAGACGATGCTGGGTCGGCGTCCACTCGAGCGCCGCAGCCAAAGGTGTCGGCGTCGGCTGATACGGTGGACGAGTCGGTCGAGTTGTTTCTGGCTGGCAACGACGTGACGGAGATTGCGAGACAGCGTGGGTTGAAGGGGCGGACGATCGTCGCGCATCTCGTGAGCGCGTGGGAGGCGGGTCGGGAGATCGATCTGGAGCGCCTGGTGCCGGTGGAACTGCGTCGGGAGATCGAGCGGGCTTTCGCGGCGGACTGGTCCGCGAGGTTGGCCGAGGTGAAGGAACGCTGCAGCGGCGCGGTGACGTATGATCACCTGAACGTGATGCGGGCGGTGCTCCAGCGGCGGGCGGGGTGAGGGGATCCCCCTTTCCGGCGGTTTCGTTGGTGACGGGACGGGCGGGGTTCCGCTAAACAGAGGACATGCCCGAGAATTCTCCTCTCACCGGTCATGATCGCCCTGGCGATCCGTGCACGATTGTCATCTTCGGTGCCTCTGGCGACCTGACGAAACGCAAGCTGCTCCCGGCGCTCTACAATCTGAAGGCGCTGAATTTGCTGCCGGAGAAGTTCGCCGTTGTGGGCTGCGCTTACACGCCAGGCGACGATGAATCGATTCGGACGAAGGCGACGGAGGCGGTGAAAGAATTTGCAACCCGCGATTTCGACGAGTCGATCTGGGGGGATTTCGCGCAGCGAATGTATTACGTGCCCGGTGATTTCAACGATCAGGCGACGTTCGAGGCACTGAAAGGCAAGATCGCCGAGGCGCAGAAGACGTGGAATGTGCCGGGAAACATTCTCTTCTACCTGGCGATCTCGCCTTCGTTCTTCTCCAAGGTCGTGGACCAGCTCGCGGCGGTCGGGCTTTCCAAGGAGACCGATGAAGGATGGCGGCGGGTCATCGTCGAGAAACCATTCGGGCACGATCTCGAGAGCGCCCGGGCGTTGAACCGCGATCTGACGAAGACCCTCGACGAGTCGCAGATCTACCGCATCGATCATTACCTCGGGAAGGAGACCGTGCAGAACATCATGGTTTTCCGTTTCGGAAACTCGATCTTCGAGCCGACGTGGAACCGGCGTTACATCGAATACGTGCAGATCACGGTGGCGGAGGAGCTCGGTGTCGAGATGCGGGGCGGCTATTACGATCATTCCGGGGTGCTGCGCGACATGGTGCAGAATCACATCTTGTCCGTGCTGTCGTTGATCGCGATGGAGCCACCAAGCTCGATTTCTGGCGACGCCGTCCGCAACGAGAAGGTGAAGGTGCTGGAAGCCATCCGTCCGATGGAGCCGCAGGAGGTGATCGAAAACACCGTTCGCGGTCAGTATGGTCCGGGCAGCATCGACGGGAAGGACGTCCCTGCCTATCGGACGGAGCCGGACGTCAATCCGCAGTCGAACACCGAGACCTTCGTCGCGATGAAGCTCATGATCGAGAATTGGCGGTGGGCTGAGGTGCCGTTTTACATCCGCTCCGGGAAACGACTCGCGACGCACGCGACGGAGGTCGTTATCGGGTTTCGACGGGCACCCTTGCTCCTGTTCGGCGGGGACGTCGAGCAGAAGACCGCGCCGAATCGACTCGTCTTGCACATCCAGCCCGAAGAAGGGATCACGCTCGACATTAAGGCCAAGCGCCCGGGGCCGAAAATCAAGATCGCGAACGTGCCGCTCGACTTCAACTACTGCGACTTTGGCGAGGAGCTGGCGGCGACCGGCTACGAGACTCTGCTGTATGATTGCATGATTGGGGAGACGACTTTGTTTCATCGCTACGACTCGGTCGACGCGTCGTGGCGGATCGTTAATCCCATTCTCGACGTGTGGAAAGCGCTCCCGGCTCGCTATTTTCCGAACTACGATGCGGGGACGTGGGGGCCAAAGGCGTCGGACGAGCTGCTCGCTCGCGACGGCCACTCCTGGCATCACTATCCCGCGTCGAGGTAAGCGATGCCGACGAAAAAAGCATTGTTGCTGGCCGGAGACATCGGCGGCACGAAGACGAATCTCGCGCTCTTCTCGCTCGGGAAGAGCGGCCTCGAGCTGGTGCGCAACAAGCGTTACACGAGCGCGGAATCCGATGGGCTGAACGCCATCGTAGCGAAGTTTCTCGCGAAGTCCGACGGGCGCGTCGACGGGGCGTGTTTCGGGGTTCCGGGTGTGGTGCGGGACAATCGGGCGCAGCCCACAAATTTAAAGTGGGAGGTCGACGGGCGGTCGCTGGCCGAGGATCTGAGAACGAACCGGGTGACTTTGATTAACGATCTGGCCGCGAACGCGGCGGGGATCAGCGAGCTGGCCCCAACGGATCTCGAGACGCTCCAGGACGGGCTGCTGAGCGCCGTGGGAAATCGCTGCATCATTTCGCCCGGCACCGGGCTCGGCGAGGCGGGACTTTACTGGGACGGCCGGCGTTACCACCCGTGGGCGAGCGAGGGTGGTCACGCGAACTTTGCGCCGCGCACCGAGGTCGAGCTGCAGCTTTTGAGTTATCTTCAAAGTCGGTTTGGGCACGTCAGTATCGAGCGGGTGGCCTCCGGTCAGGGTCTTTCGAACGTTTACGCGTTTCTCCGGGATCTGGGCCACGGAAAGGAGAAGTCGGAAATCGCCGCGGCGCTCAAGACCTCGGATCCAGGCAAGGTGATCGCGACGGCGGCTGAGAAAGGCACGTGCAAACTCTGCGCGCAGACGGTCGAGATCTTCGCGAGTACGCTGGCCAACGAGGCTGCCAATCTGGCTTTGAAGACGATGGCGACGGGGGGTGTTTTCATCGGAGGCGGGATTCCAGCGAAGCTGCTGTGGAAGTTGCGGGCACCGGCGTTCATCGACGACTTCAACGCGAAGGGTCGACTCGAAGCGTTGATGGAGTCGATGCCGGTGCGAGTGATCCTGAACGATCAAGCCGCTCTCCTCGGTGCTGCCCGCATCGCTCTTGATTCTTTGGAAGACGAACGCGCAACGAAGACCTGATACCCGTTTTACTGACCATGGATATGTCTTTTCCCGCGATGTTCTCGAACGCCATGACGGCGGATTCTCTCGCAACCCTTGCCCTCCTCATCGGGCTCGAGCTGGTGCTCGGGATCGACAATATCCTGGTGATCTCGCTGGTGGTCGACCGCCTCCCGGAAGCGGCCCGAAAGAAGGCGCGGATGATTGGTCTGATGCTCGCAATGGTGCTGCGGTTGGTCTTCGTGGCGGGAGCATTCTTGCTCGTGCAGATGACCGATCCCGTCCTTTGGGGATTGTCGGTGAAGGATTTGATCCTGCTCGTCGGCGGAATGTTCCTGATCTGGAAGGCGGTGAAGGAAATCCACCACATCGTCGAGCTGAAGGAGTCCCACGGCGGTGCGAGTGCCGTGGCCAAGGGGGCATTTGCGGCGGCGATTTTTCAGATCGTGATGCTGGACGTCGTGTTCTCGATCGACTCCGTGATCACGGCGGTGGGTCTCACGCAGAATCTGCTGATCATTGCGTTCGCGGTGCTGGTTTCCTTCGGCGGACTCTTGCTTTACGCGGGCCCGATCGGGGAATTCATCCTGAAGCATCCCGCGCTGAAGATTCTGGCGCTGTCTTTCCTCGTGACGATTGGTGTGACGCTGTTCCTCGAGGGTATCGGCAAGCACGTCGAGAAGGGTTACATCTATCTCCCGATGGGCTTTGCGCTCGTGGTCGAACTGCTCCAGATGCGCTACAGTTCCAAAGCCAAGGCCAGGAAGTTGCTCGCCGACGGGGATCACGCGGGGACAAATCCCCCGAATTTGGATTCCAAGTAGGGGCGGGCTTAGCGATACCACTACTTGGGCTGATCGGCGGCTATCTGCCGCGCGGTGGCAAATTGCCGGTGGGAATTCAATCCTTTCGGGCGATGTGCAAGCTGCGCCGGGCGCACTCGGAGATGGCGATGGGATCGTAGCCGAGGAGACCCGCGCGGAGGGTGTCGTTGAGCCGATCGACCCAGAGCTTTGGGGCCAGCTTCGCTCCGGTGATAGCACCCACGACGGAGCCGACGGTTGCTCCGTTGCAGTCGGTGTCCCATCCACCCATTACGGCGAGGGTGATGCCCTGGTGAAAATCGCCATTGGATAGCAGGAGCGCGACGACGCAGAGGGCGGTGTTGTTGTTGCTGTGGACGTAGTGATAATGGCCGAGCAGGGCGTGCAACTCGGTGAACACGGCTTCGAAGTGCTCGAAGTTGCATTCGTATTTTTTGCAGATCGCGATTGTCTGGAGAAGTTCGGCGTGGAGGCGTGAGGTGGCCGGGATCTCGGCGAGCCCGGCGGCGATGATTTCGTGCACGTCGCTGGTCGCAAAGGCGGCGGCGATGATTGCGGAGCAGAACATCGCCGAATAGATCCCGTTTTTCACGTGGCTGATTCGCGCGTCGCGCCAGGCGTATTCCGCGGCGAGCTGGGGGTTGCCGGGAGCGGCGTAGGCGTAGGAATCGACGCGGATCTGGGCCCCAATCCACTCCCGGTAGGGATTCTGGTGATGCGTGTAGAATTCCCAGTCGGCGGTTTGGTCGAGGTCGGGTTCTCGGGCGGGGTTGCGGAACCCATCGCCGCGGATGACGTAGTTGCGATAGGCCTGCGTCTCAGCGGTGCAGAAGAAAGTGTAGCCGAGGCCGAGCCAACGATTGGCGACGTTGCACGAGCGAAAATCACGACCGTAATCGGTGAGAATCTGTTGTCCGAGCACGGTGTAACGAATGTCGTCGTCGGTCTCCATGTGAGCGATGGTCTCGCGGAAAGAACCTTTCCCCCAGTCGAGCAGGCCAGTCTCGGGTTCGGCGGGAGAGTGGGCGGGGAAGTAGTCGCGAATTGGCCATTCGTCGGCGGAGACAGCGACGAGATACTTCTTTTGCAGCTCCCAGGAATTGCCGATGTGGGCGAGTTGCAGGCGAGTCATGAGCTGCTCGGCTGGCTTCCCGAGCGCGCACCCGGCGCAGCGTCCGAGCCAAGCACCGTAAAGTTTGTCGTAGAGCTGATCGTCGTCGATGGAAAGCTCCCACGTGCGCTGGTCGTTGGTGCGCAGAGCGCGAATCGAGTCGAGACCGCTTGGTTCTTCGAACGGGAAATCGTCGCGCACGGGGAGCGCCAAAAGCTGCCGGTGAACTTTCGCTAACGCGTCTTCGTCCTCGCTGGCCGCCTCGTAGGCGGGTCGCAGAGCGTCGACCTTGCCGGGGTCTTTGCCCTCTTCGAGCGATTGTTTGAATTCTTCGCGAACGAGTTCTCGGAGTGTGGTCCAGCCTGCCATGAATTTGTCGTTTGGAGAGTTGGTTGGGGTAAAAGGGGATCAACTCACGGCAAATTCCTGCGGGAGCTGAAAGCGTGGTTTGATGTTGGCAGGTATTTCTGCCCTATTCGTCGCTAATTCGCTCAGTTATGACGCAGATTCGCGCACGTCGGCTCGCCACTTTCGAACAATCCATTCCTCTCAGTGACGAGAATCCATTTTGGATGCACGCGGGGCATCAACTGAGCGACCGTCCGATCCGCCAGCTTCACGTGCACCAATGTCTCGAGATCGGCTACTGCCACGGCGGGAACGGGATCTTCATGATCGCCGACAAAGTCCGGACGTTTCGAGACGAAGACACGGTGATCATTCCGGCGTCGGAGCCGCATTTTGCGCGCAGAGCCCCCGGGACGACGAGCGAATGGACGTGGATGCACTTCGATCCGGTCCGGTCGTTTCCACCCGGTTGGGTCGAACCGGAATGGTCGGACACCGCCGGGCTGATCAGCCCGGATTTTCCAAACGTTTTCACCGTGAACCAGCATCCTGGTTTTGCCAATGCGGCCCGACAACTCGCCGAGGAACTCGGGCGTGATGCCGTGGGTGTCCGGGTCGTCGCCCGTGCTCTCGCGCTCCAGCTCCTGGTGCAAGCGCACCGCCAGCGGCCGGCGAGTCACGACGCGGGCGGTTCCCAGCACTCGACCGACTATCAACGGCTCGCTCCGGCCTTGCAGATACTGATCGAGGACTACGCGCGTCCCCTGAGAATCCGAGAGTTGGCGCGTCGATGTGCCTTGAGCGACGCGCAATTCCGCCGGGTTTTTCGGCAGACGATGAAGACCTCGCCGCTTTGTTACCTCCATGACCTACGCGTGCGAACCGCTGCGTCGCTGCTCCGCGGAACGTCCAAGTCCGTGTTGGAGATCAGTTTGGAAGTTGGTTTTGAATCCGTCTCGAGCTTTCACCGTGCCTTCCGTGATCGAATGAGTGCCAGTCCGCGCGCCTGGCGGAGATCGGCTGAATGACGCCTTGCGGACAGTGTCTCCGAGGATCGTCGGCGGTTGCTGATCTTGCCGTTCGGTGACACCGTATTCGAATGAAAGCTGGATGCCCCCCTTGGTTCCCCGTGGTTTGTTTGCTTTTCGTTGGCGCGGGTTCGCTTCGAGCTCAGGATTACTTTCCTGATCCGATTTCGAGGGGCACGAACGCGGTGAGAATTCAGGATTTCGCAACGTTGCCGGACTCGACGACAAATCGACCCGCACGGATGAGTGTGATGACGTCGGATCCAACGGGTCGGTTGTTCGTGAACGATCAGAACGGTCCACTTTACTCGGTGGGTGCGGGTGGTGGGTCGGTGACCGAGTATCTCGATCTGCGCGATCAATCAGTGGGCTTGATCAGCGGTGGCGAAGTTGGATTTCAGTCCTTCGCTTTTCACCCCGACTTTGCGACTCCGTCGACCGGTGGTTTCGGAAAATTTTACACGTTGCACAGCAGCAACGACACTGGGTCCACGCCGGATTTTGATCCCGGCGGCTCGACGTCATTCCATACCGTTTTGCTCGAGTGGCAGACATCGACACCGACAGCGAGCACGTTCTCGCCGACGGTGCCGGCGAATCCATTTCGCGAAGTGATTCGATTCAAGCAGCCTTTCGGCAATCACAATGGTGGGTTGATCGCTTTCAATACACGCGGCACCGCGGCGGGCACGGATCGCACGAACCTCTACGTCGCGATGGGCGATGGCGGGAGTGGGAACGATCCGCAGGGGAACGGCCAGAAGCTGGGGAACCCCTACGGTGCACTTCTTCGGATCGATCCACTCGGGAGCGATAGCACGAATGGGCAGTACGGCATCGTGGCTGAGAACGCGTTCGCGAGCGACGGCGACGCCGGAACGCTGGCGGAGATCTATTCGGCTGGCTTGCGCAATCCGCAGCGCTTCGGCTGGGACGATGCGAGCGGCAATCTGTTCATTGCGGACATCGGGCAGACAGCGGTGGAGGAAATCGATCTGGCCGAAAATGGCGGAAACTTCGGGTGGGTAAATCGCGAAGGGAGCTTTGCGAATGGTAGTCGGCCCGACGATCCGAGCTTCATCGATCCCGTAGCGGAGTATGACCACACGAACCTCGTATCGGATCCTCCGACGTCGATCGGAAACCGGGCCATCACGGTCGGCGAGGTCGTTCGAGGCAGTGGCATCCCGGGTTTAAACGGGAATCTGTTGCTCGGAGATTTCCCGACCGGGTTGATTTTTACGCTGAATGTGGACACCGATCCATTGGCTGGTGGGCAGGACGGTCTGAGCGAGTTGCTGACCGTGGACGAGAACGGGGAAGCGGTGCGGCTGCTTGAATTGATCAACGCCGAGCGGGCGGCTCGGGGGCTGGGTTCAACGTCGCGGGCGGATCTCCGATTCAGCCTCGGAACGGGAGGTGAGGTCTTCGTGTTAAACAAGCACGATGGGATCGTCCGGCAGCTGGTTGCCGTGCCGGAGCCGGGGACGTGGGTGTTGGTCGTCGGTGGCTTGGGAATCGCCGGTTGGGCGGCGCGGCGCCGCGAGCAGTGATCTGCGGATCGGGCGGCCGCTAGCTGGCGTCGGGAAGGATTTGTTTGGTGAGCCGCTCGATGCCTTCGCGCGCGAAGTCGCTGTTCGGGTATTGCTGCTGCGCTTTGAGATACCAGCCGAGGCTGGAGCCCGGTTGGTCACGGCTTTCCAGTTCCTCGGCGCGGCGGAGGGCGCGGACGAATTCGGCGGCCTTGGTCGTGAGGTTGGCGCGGAGTTGATTTAATTTGCTGTCGTCGGGAAATCTCTGAAAGACCTGCTCGGCGGATTCCCAAGCTCCGGCGGCATCTCCGCGTTTTTCGATCTCTTGGGCGCGAATGATGGCACCTTCGATGGCGGTCATGTCCGCGAGAACCTGGCGGAGTTGATCCTGGCGGGCGGGGTCGAGTGCGGTCGCGGCGATGAGGCGTTCCTTGTCGTCGTAGATCTGACGGTAATTTTTCTGGCTGAGGAGCTGGTCGAAATCGACGAGCGCTTTTCCCTGCACGTCGCCCTGCGAGAAGATGGTCGCTGAAATGTCGGCGAGTGCGGGGTTGCGCGGCCAGATCTCGGTGGCGGCGGAGAGTTCGGTCTCGAGGACCTCGCGTTCACCCGCGACGGCGGCGTTCTTGGCCTTAGCGAGATGCATGGCCGAAACGGTCTTGGCCGTCTGGATGGCGGCCATGGGTTTGGAGTTGTCGAAGTCCTTGGCGGTTTCCTCGAGTTGGTTCACGAGCTTCTCGGCGCGCGTGTAGTCCTTCACCTCGAGGGCGGAGATAAGCTGATTCGAGGCTTGGACGAAGGCGAGCGCGCGGCGCTTGTCGGCTCGGGTCAGGGTGCGGACCTCGGGGAGGTATTCGCCGACCAGGAACGTCTCGGCGAGGCGTTTGGTGGCGCTTTCGAGTTCGTCCTTCTCGAGTAGAAATTTGTAGGCCTCGATGCCTTCGCCGACGTCGCGAAGGATCTCGTTGGCGATGGCGTCGACGGTGCCGACGGTGGGCGGAAGTCCGGTGGTCTTCGAAAAAAGGTTCTTCGATTCACCCTTGAGTCGGAGTTGGTCGTCACCGTCGTCGAAGACGTTTCGGTAGAAGCGGGTCGCGATGAGAACGTGCTGAAAGCGGCGCTGGAGGAAGAGTTGCACGATGAGCGCTTGGAACTCGATCTTGGTCTGAGCTTCCTGGAGTTCTCGTTTGGCTTGGTTGGTTTTCAGGAGGGTATTGAGCTCGGCCAGCCGGGTGACGAAGGGCTGCATCTCGAGGGCGCGGCGCTCGGCGACGGCGGTGGCGGCGGCGGGGTTGTCGGGAGAAACGCGTTCGAGAGGTCGGGCGTCGGCGGTCACGACCTGATTGCGTTCGACGCGGCGGCGTTCTTCGAGGAGCGCGGCGTCGGCCTGGCGGATGCGGTCGAGGTTACGGCTGGAGCGCCAGGCGGAATACACTTGATTGGCAAGCGTGTCGCCGAGGCCGGCGTCGCGACGGTATTCGGAGGCTTGGGGTAGGAGTTGGAAGGCGCGGTCGAGGGCGGTGGGGCTGGCTCGGTTTGCGCTGAGGATGTCGAGAATCTCCTCGAGAATGGCGTTGTAGGCGCGGTCCTCTTCCGACGTTTCGGCCTCGACGTTGAGATACTTCTCGAGGCGGGATTCGAAGAGGCGGTTGTTGTTGACGTTCCACGTCTTGCCGTCCCAGCTGATCATTTCGTTGGCGGGGTCGAACGACGGGACGTCGCGTCCGAGGAAGGAGGAAGTCCCGGAAGCGGGATCACCGGCGGGTGGCGGAGAATTTAGCGTAGCGGCGTCGATGACTTGGGAGCGCAGCGGTGCGGAAAACGACCCGGCGATCAAGACGAGCGCGAGAGTGCTCGTCGGAGCGGGGCGGGTGAGGCGAACGAACAAGGTCATGATTTCTGGAGGGTTTGGGTTCGCAGAATCCCCTGGGGGTCGACGCGCACTTCGAAGTGGAAGCGCTGGGCTTTCTGGAGGTTGACGTGGCTGAGATCGCTGGGGATGACGAGCGGGACGATGCTCTCCGTCCCATCGATTTGGACGGAGATCAAACGGTCCTGGGTCGAGGGGGAATAGCCGAGGACGTTCAGGATTTCTCCTTCCAACTTGTAGAGGTTGCCGCGGAGGCTGTTCGAATTCTCCAGGTAGGCGTCGACCGCGAGGGGGGCAGTGGTCCGGTAGGGATCGCCGCTTTGAGGGATGAGCGTGGAAGCGATGTAGAGAACGATCACGAGCCCGGCGAGCCCGGCGAGAAGGACGGCGGGGTGAATGGAATTGCGGGAACGGCGGGCCATCTAATTACGGGTTTCGGGTTTCGGGTTTGGAATGTTCATTGGAAGCGGGTGGACTTCGATCCGGTGTAGGCGAGGAACAAGCCAGCGAGGATGTGGCCGACGAGGATCCAAGCGCAGAGGGCGGCGGGGGAAAGGGCCGTTTGCACGACCATCTGGGCAATCTCGTAATAACGTTCGCCGCGGAGAGTTTGCAAGACCCCTGACCAGCTCCAGTAAGCGGAGATGAACGGCCGGACGAGCGATCCGACGGCATCCGGAAGTGCGAGGACAGCGCCGGAGAGCGGGAGTTGGAATCCGACGAGGTAGATGCTGACGAGGGAGGCCTGTTCCGCCGAACTCATCCAAGCGGACACTCCGAGGCAGATGGAGGTCATGGCGGCATTCACGAGGACGAGGAAGCCGAGCTGTGCGAGGAGGTCGCCCGGGAATCCGCAGACGAAGTGGACGAAAAGACCCATCCAGATCGACTGAGCGAGAACGAGCAACGAAAGGAACACGGCTTTGCTGGCGATGTAGCTGGTCGCGCGGAGGCCGGAGAGTTTTTCTTTCTCAAAGATGAGGCGCTCGGCGGCGATTTCGCGTCCGGAGTTATTGGCTCCCATCAGGGTGAGGAGAATCACCTGAAACATGACGATGCCGGAGACCAGGCTGCCGATGCGGCTGGCTTGAGCGAGAAACGAATTGGCTTCCACCAGCTGACGGGTCGGGTCTTGGCCGAGGCCGACGCTGAGGTTCTGGATCTCGGGCAGTCCGTGCCACGCAAAGATGGCAACCAGAACGGGGAATCCGAGGATCAGGCCGAGCTGGAGGGCAATCTGGCCGGGGCTCCGGAAGAAAATCCGGAAGCGTCTTTCGACGAGAGTCGTGAACTGGCTGAAGGCGGAGGGAATCCTGGATTTCGGATTTTGGATTTCGGGTTTCGGATCGTTCCCCGCGGGGGGGGCTTCCGGGTCGCGGGATTCTTCGGACGGTGGGGTCTTGAATTCGTCGTTGTCGGTTGTGGCGTCGAAGTCGTCGAAGACTCCGGGTGAGTTAGTTTTGTCCGCATCGCGCGGGGCGTAGGATTCTTCGGTGGATTCGGCCGGGGCGGGAGCGAACTCGATGAGGAGATCCTCGGTGTAAGGAGCGTGATGTTTTCGCCACGAGCGGGACCAGTCGTGGCCCTTGCGTTCGGAGAGCCGGGCGTAGAGTTCCTCCGGGTCGCCGATTTGGAAGTAGTGGGTGAGGTCGCCGGGTCGGCCGTGATACGCGATCGATCCTTCGGCGAGAACGATGATCGAGTCGTAGAGGTCGAGGTGACGGAGACTGTGGGTGACGGATAGCACGAGTCGATCACGAGTCGCGAGGCGGTGGATGAGGTGAACGATGCCGTCCTCCGCCTGCGCGTCGAGACCGGAGGTGACCTCGTCGCAGAGCAGGATGGCTGGAGCACTGGCGATCTCCATCGCGAGAGCGAGGCGACGCTTCTGTCCTCCGGAGAGGACGCCGACGCGCCGGTCGCCGAATTCGCCCAGGCCAACTTCGGCGAGGGTTTGCTCGGCAATTTCTCGCAGGTGTCCCGGGTGGGCCGGCCGGACTCGGAGGCGGACGGCGGCGAGAATGGATTCGGTGGTGGTGAGTTCGTCGTGGGCGATGCCGAACTGCGGAACGTAACCCACTTCGGTCGGAGCAAAGTCTTGCTCCGACAGATCGCGTCCGTCCCAGATCACGCGACCTTCGTCGTCTCCGTCGGCAATCCCGGCGACCACTTTCAAGAGGGTGCTCTTCCCACAGCCGGAAGGGCCAATCACCGCCGCAAGGTGCTGGCGGGGAAGACGCAGGTCGACGTCGGCTAGGATCGGTTGGAGAGATTCGCCGCGACCGACGAAGAGGGAGACGTCGTGAAGTTCGAGCACGGAGCAGAATTATATGAGAGTTCCGGAATTATAAATTAGAAACGGGACTATTGGTGCACGGGTCGCGTGCGGAGGGATCGCAAGTTTCCTTTTTAGGTTGGATGGGGCAGAGTGGGGGAGCGATGCAGGAGGTGAAAGACACGGCGCGGGCGATGGTGAGGGTCGGTTTCGACGGGCGAGTCACGAAGACGTTTCGTGGTTCGGGGCGGGTTCGGCGTTTCGATAACGAGGTGCGGGTTTTGAAGTATCTCGAGGGTCGGTCTTGTGGATTCGTGCCGAGGGTGGTGGCGGCTGATCGGGAGACGTTGACTCTCGTGACGACGAACTGCGGATCGCGGGTTGATCGGCTCGACGTCGGCCGGATGAAGGAACTTTACGCCGAGCTAGAGAACTTCGGAGTTAGGCACGAGGACGCGGAGCTGCGCAACGTGACGTATCGGCAGCGGGACGGGCGGTTTTGCCTGATCGATTTCGAGTTTGCCACGATTCTTCGGCCCGACGGGGGCGGCGAATCCATTGGTCTGAAGCCGGAGGAGATCACGGTGAAAGGGTCGGAGTAACGAGATATGCTCGAACGATATTTGCGGTGGTCCGGCACGTCGGACCGGGGGCGCTTCCGGGCAAACAACGAGGACGCGTTTCTCGGGCTCCAATTTGACGGGCGCGAGGCCTGGCGACTCGGGAAGCTCGGGGAGGCGGCGTTGGCCCAGCGGGACGCGGTCTTTGCCGTCAGCGATGGGATGGGTGGGGCGGAAGCTGGCGAGTTTGCGAGTCGGATCGTCGTCGAGAAAATCACGAAGCTGATGCCGAAGTCGTTTCGAATTTCTGCGGCAGGAGTCGACGCCGGGCTGAGCGATGTGCTGACGGAATTGTTCCTGGAGATTCACAATGCGCTGACTTTTCTGGGAGTCAGTTACGAAGAGTGCCGGGGGATGGGAGCGACGCTGAGTCTGGCGTGGTTCACGCCGGAGTGGATGTATTTTGCCCACGTTGGAGATAGTCGAATCTATTACCTGCCGAAGTCCGGCGGGATCCGGCAGGTGACGCAGGACGACAGTCACGTCGGCTGGTTGCTTCGCCAGGGGCAGATCAACGAGCGGGAGGCGCGCAACCACCCGCGCCGCAGCGTCCTGCAAAAAGCACTCGGTGCCGGGAATCATTCCGTCGAACCGCAGCTCGGGCGAATCGGGTTGGAGCGCGGCGACCGGTTCCTGCTCTGCACGGACGGGGTGACCGACGGGTTGTTCGACGCACGCTTGTTGGAATTTGCGACGGAGACGAACGAGCGTGACGTGGCTTCTCGCTTGGTGGCGGCGGCCGTGCAGGCTTCGGGCAAGGACAACGCAACGGCGGTGGTGGTGGAAGTTGAAGCGAGGGAAAAGGATTAGGTGAACGCTGAATTGCGTCGGTATCTGCAGGGAGTGGCGAGGCGATTACGGGCGCAGAAGATTGTTCGTTGGGCCGCGCTGGCGTGGGTGGTGTTTGCCATTGGCGGGCTTGGGTTGGGAATCGTTCGGCTCCTCGGAGGCGGCCCTCCGTTCACGTGGGAGATTGGGGGGGTCGTATTGGGCGCCTGGATGTTGGTCGTGGCGGCTTCGACCGTGGGCACTCGACGGCCGCTGGTCGACGCGGCGCGGGTCGTTGATGAAGCGGCGGGCGGCGCGGATCGGATGACGACGGCCGTTCGGCTTCGAGCGGGAACGCGTTGGCAGGGACTCGTCGTGGCCGACGCGAAGGCGTTTTCCCGGACGCACCCGGCGAAAGAGATCGTGCGGATACAATGGAAGCCGGTGGTCGCGGTGCTGTTCGTTCCGTTGCTGCTCGGGGTCGGATTGACGTGGCTCTTCGAAGCGCGAGCGGCGAGTTCCGCGGCGGAACGCGAGGTTGTTGCGAAGATTCTCGAAGACGCAGCCGAAGTCGTCGGAGATCCCGATGGTGAAGAACTTGCGGAGACGGAGCGGGAACTGAGGAGTCAGGCGGCTGCGTTGCGGGAGCGGCTTTCACCGAAGCCACGGGAGGACGCTCTGCGGGCGCTGGCAGCCGCTTCGGCGGACATCGATAGATTGCGCGGAGATCGCGAGTCGACGAACGCGGGATCGGGACGCGAAGAGGCGAGCGGTGCGGGATCGGGTGAGGATCTACCGGTGGTGGGGGAGAACGCGGCGCGAAGCAACGATCCAGCGGGTGGGGCGGGGAGGGCACTTTCGGAAGAAGAGCTGGCCGACATGGCTTCTCGAATGGAGGAGATGAAGCGGGCGGTGCGGGGTGAGCCGTCGCCCGGACAGACCGAGGGTGGGAGTGGCTCAGCGGGCGATGCGCTGGCGCAACTCGAGGCGGCGGCCCAGACCGGGAAAGATGGCGCGAGCGCGGGACAACGGTCGAGCGAGCGGCCGGGCGGTGGGCCCGGGGACGAGCGGGACATCGGGCGGGGAGGCCCGCTGCTTGGTGCGGCGACCGAGATCGAAAGCAATGGGCTCGACGACCGATCCGGCTTGGACCGAGGCATGGGTGCCGCGGTGGCGGTGGGGACGATCTCGACGGACGGAGGCGGTCGAGCTGAACGGCCTTACCGCGAAGCCTACGGGGAAGCGCGGCGAGTCGCGGAGGATTCCATCAAGCGCGAAGAACTTCCTCATGGTTCCCGCGAGTTGGTCCGGCGGTATTTCGAGCGGATCGCTCCCCCGAAATGATTGACCGGCGGAGAGCGGCGAAAATGGAGAGAAGCAGAGAATCCGCCGAACAACCGCGTTGACAAACGCGGGAGCGGCGGCAATTTTATGGCGAATTCTCACCGGCTCTCGCTGGTTCGAATGGTGGTCGTAGTTCAATGGTAGAGCCCCAGATTGTGATTCTGGTTGTTGCGGGTTCGAGTCCCGTCGATCACCCCATTCCCCCATCGGTTGTCGCCCTGGTTTGGAGCGACGTGTAGATTCCGAAGGAATGGACGTCGCGCAATTTCGCACCATCCTTTGGCTGCGGTGGCGACTCGTTGTCAATCAATGGACGCGGGGCGGCGGGTTGGCGGCGGTCGTGGCAACGCTGCTCTCGGTCGGGGCAATCCTTTTGGCGTTGGCCGCTTTCGGGATGGGTCTGGTGGTGGGATCCAGCGCGCTGTCGAAAGCGTCCCCGGACCTCCTGCTCATCGTCTGGGACGTCGTGGTCCTCGTCTTTCTGTTCTTCTGGACCATCGGGATTGCGAGTGAACTTCAGCGCTCGGAAATTATCGACCTCCCGCGGTTGATGCATCTACCGGTTTCACTGCGGGATGCCTTTCTGATCAACTACGTGGCGTCTCACGTGACCTTGAGTCTGGTGATCGTGGCTCCGGCGATGGCGGGGTTGATCGTCGGTTTGGTGGTGGGGCGAGGGGTCTCGTTTGCGGTCTTGGCGCTCCCTGCATTCGGCCTGCTCTTTGCGGTGACGGCGTGGACGTATTGTCTGCGGGGCTGGCTGGCGGGGTTGATGATCAACGCCCGGCGGAAGCGGGCAATTTTGGTGTGGGTAACGATCGGGATCATGCTGATCGCGCAAGCACCGAACCTTTATTTCAATCTCGTCCGCGCGCCGGAGGCGGCTCCGGTCACGTGGACGGGGCAAGCGGAGCTCCCTCCGGGTTTGGAAACGGCGCACCGCGTGCTGCCGCCACTTTGGGTGGGTTACTCGGCGCGAGAGTTGATGGGGCGCGGCGACTTCCTCCCTTCGTTCCTGACGGGGGCTGCCTTGTTTGGACTGGCGTTCGCGGGATTTCGGCAGGCGTATCGGGGGACGGCCCGATTTTATTCGGGGACAACGAGGCGCCGGAAAGAACGGGAGGTTCAGGCTGCGGCGGAGGAGTCTGTCGGGGCATTGGAGCGGCGTTGGCCGGGGGTGTCGGAGCCAGTATCGGCGGTCGCAGCGGCAAGTTTGCGGAGCATCCTACGGGCTCCGGAACTCAAACTGGCACTCGGGAGTGCGGTCGCGATGGTTCTGGTCTTCGGCGTTATCTTCCTGCGCCCCGGACTTGGGGCGGAGCTGGGCGCTGCGCGACCGTGGGCACTCTTCGGGGCGATCAATCTTGCCCTCATGATTGCGAATCAACTCTACGCCAATCAGTTTGGGTCGGATCGTGACGGTTTCCGGACTTACGTTCTCTCGCCGATCAGTGGCCGTGACCTTCTACTCGGGAAAAACCTGGTGATGCTGCCCCTGTTATTGGCGGTTGTCTGGTTGCTGCTGGGTGCCTTGGCTCTGGTGTGGAGAATGCCGGTGTTGCTGCTCGTCCAGGCCCTGATGCAGGGGGCGAGCGCATCGGTGGTGGTATTGGGAATGGGAAACGTGTCGTCGATCTTTCTGCCTTACCACACGTCGCCGGGGACCTTGAAGCCCTCCCGGACGAAGCCTCACGTGATGGTGGCACTGATCGGATTCACGTTCGTTCTTCCGCTCGTTCTTTTGCCGGTGGCGGCTCCGACGTTGATCGAATCCATCTTGACTCTCACCGGCAACGGGCCGAGCTGGCCGGTCGGTCTGATCGGTTCGGGCGTGGTTCTGCTAACGGTCAGCGTCTTCTATTGGCTCAGCCTCGCACCGCTGGGGCGGGTGCTGGAGCGGCGGAAGCTCCAGATTTTGACGGCGGTGACGCGCGCGGTGGAGTGACGGATTGCCCGGCTCGGACGGGGTGGTGGCAACTAGTCGGTCGATTCGAAAGCGGCGGAGAAAAACTCCTTCATCTCGCCCCACGAATCGCGATCGGCGTTCTGATCGTAGCCGACCGGGAGGTCGAATTCCTCGCTCGCTTCGTCGGCTTCCGGATTTGTGAAACCATGTTTGGCGCCGGGGTAGCTAATGACCGTGGCGGTCGCGTCGGCTTCGGCCATCCGCTTCTCGAAGCTGTCCACGGCTTCTGACGGGACGAATTGATCAGCGGTGCCGGTGAGGACCAGCATCCGGGCGGAGGGGGTGACGCCCGTGGGGACCTTGGCGCCGAGCGAGCCGTGGAAGCTGACGACGGCGTCGAGCCCTTCGATTCCACTGGCAGCCATCTGCAGAACCACTCCGCCGCCGAAGCAGTAGCCGATGGCGCCAATTTTGTCGGGGTCGACTTCGGGTAGGGATTGGAGAAAATCCATCGCGGCTTCGAAGCGAGCCGTGGCTTCCGGAAGATTGGACATGACGGCTTTGGAAAAGGCCATGGCGTCGTCGGGATGTTTGGCGGTCTTGCCATCGCCATACATGTCGACGGCGAGGGCGACGTAGCCGAGTTCTGCCAGCATTTTGGCTCGTTCGCGCGCGTAGTCGTTGATGCCCCACCATTCGTGGACCACCAGGATGCCGGGACTTTTGCCATCGCCTTCGGGAATGGCCAAGAGCCCCTTGGCTTCGATGTCACCGGCGGGGTAGGTGACTTCGCGGGTAGAGATGTCCGCCCGGGATGTCGCGATGAGAGCCAGGGCTAGAAGCAAGCGAAGAGGCGTTTTCATTTGAACACTCTAGCCGTTGAGCCCGGCTGATTTCAAACCCAGACGAGAGCTGGTCTTACCGCCGGCGAGTGAGTTCCTGATCGAGATTGTAAGCGGCACTGATGAGCGCGAGGTGGGTGAAGGCTTGCGGAAAATTCCCGAGGTGCTCGCCGCAGGGACCGAGTTCCTCCGAGTAGAGACCGAGATGGTTGGCGTATCCGAGGGTCTTCTCAAAGAGGAAGCGCGCCTTGTCGAGATCACCGGCCCGCGAGAGACATTCGACATACCAGAACGAACACATGGAGAACGTGCCTTCCTCTCCTTCGAGGCCATCGTGCGCACCATCTTTGATGTTGTATCGGTAAACGGTCGAATCCTCGACGAGGGTGCGCTCGATGGCGCGGAGCGTGGAAATCCAACGCGGGTCGGTGGGTCCGATGAATTTGACGAGCGGCATGAGGAGACAGGCCGCGTCGAGGCTCTTGCCGCCTTGATATTGGACGAACGACTGAAGCTCCGCGTTCCAGGAGTTGCGGTAAACGTCGTGATAAATTTCGTCGCGCACTTTGAGCCAGCGGTCGAGGGGGGCGGGGAACGAACGTTTGAGAGCGAGCCGGACGCCGCGGTCGACCGCCACCCAGCAGAGGACTCGCGAGTAGGTGAAGTGCTGTTTGGGGCCGCGGATCTCCCAAATACCTTCATCGGGTCGCTTCCAGTTGTCGCAGACCCAGTCGATCATCTTGGTCAGACTGGCCCAGAGGTCGTAGGAGATCGGTTCGCCGTATTTGTTGTAGAGGTAAACGGAGTCCATCAGCTCGCCGTAGATGTCGAGTTGGAGCTGATTGTGGGCGGCATTGCCGATCCGAACCGGGCTGGATTTGCGGTAGCCTTCCCAGTGATCGAGGGTCTCTTCCGGCAGGTTGCAATGCCCGTCGATCGAATACATGATGTCCATCTGACCGTCGGCCAGTTCGCGGCACCGATCTTCGATCCAGTTCATGAAATGCTTGGCTTCGGCGGTGTAGCCGAGGCGCATGAGGCCGTAGATGGTGAAGGAAGCGTCGCGAATCCAGGTGTAGCGGTAATCCCAATTGCGGCTGCCGCCAAGCGTCTCGGGCAGACCGAAGGTGGGGGCCGCGACGATGGCTCCGTGAGGGTGGGACACGAGCATCTTGAGTGTGAGCGCCGATCGTTTGACCATCTCGCGCCAGCGTCCGCGGTAGGTCGAGCGGTGACACCAGCCGCGCCAGAAATTGAGGGTTTCTTTGAAGAGGTCGGCGACGTCGGAGTTTCGGCGATTTTGAGGGGAATTGCATTCGCGCGCGTCCTCCATGATGACGAACGCCGTTTCGCCGGCGTTGAGTTTGAAGTGCGCGACGACTCGACCGTCCTCGATCTGCATGTCGACGTCGCTTTGGACGTTCAGTCGGAGGACAGTGCCGTCGGGGCCGTCGCTACTGAAGACGACGCCGTCGGAGGTTTCCACCACCTTGTGAGTGGAGCGTCCGTAATTGAAAGCTGGCTCGAAATCCAATCGGAAGCGGATGTCGCCGCGCACCGCTTTCGCTCGGCGGATGAGCTGATGCGCGTGGCCCCTTTCTTCGACTGGCATGAAGTCGGAGACTTCCGCGATGCCCTCCTGTGAAAGGAAGCGCGTGATGAGAATGTTGGTATCGGGAAGATACATTTGCCGGTGGCGGACGTCGCGCATTTCGGGAGCGAGCGAGAAGCGGCCTCCCTTTTTATCGTCGAGGATGGCTGCGAAGATCGACGGCGAATCGAAGTGCGGAAAACACATGAAATCGATTGATCCGTTCATCCCCACGAGGGCGACGGTGTGCAAATCTCCCACGACACCGTAATTCTCAATCGGCTGGTAGCTCATGCGGGGAAGCTAGTCACGGCGGGGGCTGAATGCGAAACGCTTTTGGAATTTTGGAGTCGAATGATAGAGTCCGCCTCGCAGTGACGTTCCCCTACGGCAAAGCTCCCCTTTGGATTCTCGTTGTGACTGGGTGTGCCGGGATCGCGATCGTCGCCGGGCGGTGGTCGGCGCAGACGACGAATCCGGATTTGGTCCTCGTGACGTTCGCGCGGCAGCACGTGCCGTTCTACGAGAAGGCGATCGAGGAATTCGAGCGACAGCACGGGGTGGCGGTGGAGGTGCAACTCGTGGGGATGCAGGCGCTGACGAGTCGCTTGCAATCCGCGATGTTAGCGGGAACGGAAGTGCCGGATCTCGTGGAGCTCGAGAAGGGGATGATGGGATACTTCACCCGAGGTCCTTTAGAGGATGTGGGGTTCGTTGATCTCACCGACCGACTACGGGAAGAAGGACTTTTCAGCGAGATCGTCCGCTCGCGGTTCAGCCTGTGGTCGACTCGGGATCGGACGTTTGCCCTTCCGCACGACGTGCATCCGGTGATGCTGGGCTATCGGCGAGACATCGTGGAGTCGCTCGGGATTGACGTCGGGAAGATCAAAACGTGGGACGACTTCGTGAAAATTGGCCGTCAGATCACGGCTGACACCGACGGCGACGGTGTCGTCGACCGCTACGCGATCGACCTGCCGGCCGCGAATCCAGACGTGCTGAACGTTCTGATCCTGCAGCGGGGCGGCGGGCTATTTGATGAAAGCGGTCGGGTGATCTTCGATTCGGAAGTAGTTGCTGACACGATTTGCTGGTACGTCCGGCAGATGACGGGCTTGGAGCGGATCTCGTTTTCGGCGGGGTGGGGACAGACGCTGTCGAAAGTGATGCTGGATGGACTGGTGGTATTCTACTTCACGCCGGACTGGCGGACGCGGCAATACGAGATCGACGCGCCCGGGATCGCGGGCAAGATGGCACTCATGCCTCTGCCGGCTTGGGAAGAAGGCGGCCGGGTCACGAGCACGTGGGGCGGGAGTGGGTTGGCGATCACGAAAGCGTGCCCGGAGCCCGAGCTGGCCTGGAAATTGGCGAAGCACCTTTACCTCAACGAGGCGGATCTGGCCGATCGTTTCCGGGTATCGAACATCGTTCCGCCCTTCAAGGCGGCGTGGTCGCAGCCGGTCTTCGACGAAGCGAACGAATACTTTTCGGGGCAGCCGCTCGGACGGCTTTTTGCCAACCTGGCGCCGCAAACACCTCCCGACTTCGTCGCGCCTTACACGCTCCTCGCGAGCACGAAGTTGACCGACGTGTTGATTGGGTCGGCGATGTATTTCGACGAGAATGGCGAAGCTGGGCTGCGAGAGTTCGTCCGGTCGGAGCTTCGGAAGAAGGCCGACGAAGTCCGGCGGAAAATTGAGCGGAACGCGTTTTTGTTTCCGGAAACTGCCGAACAATGAATCCATCGACGTCCCTTTCGCGTCGCCGGGCCTGGGTGCCTTACGCCTTCGTTGCGCCCTACGTTCTGCTGACGCTCGGATTTTTCGTTTATCCGGTGATCAAGGCGACCGTGTTGTCGCTGCACCAGACAAACGGAGCGCAAAGCGAGGTGTTCGTCGGGCTGGATAATTTCACGTTCGTGTTGAGCGATCCGGATTTCTACACGGCGCTTCGGAACACCACGGTGTTCGCGGTGTTTTCAATTTTTCTCCAGCTCCCCATTTCGCTGGGGCTCGCGCTGTTGCTGAACTCGCGGCGTGATCGCATGAAGGGATTTTTCCGGTTGGTGATCTTTTCGCCCCACCTGGTTGGTCAAATTTTTGTCGGCGTGATGTTCGGTGTTCTCTTCACGCCGAGATACGGAATGGTGAACCGGTTTCTGCATTCGCTCACTGGGCACGGTCTCGACACGCGGTGGCTGGAGAATCCGGACCTCGTCATGCCCGCGCTAGTGTTGATCTCGCTGTGGCTCTACGTGGGGTTCAACATGATCTACTTCCTGGCGGCGCTCCAAAACGTCGATCAGGGGTTGGTCGATGCGGCGCGGATCGACGGCGCGAATACCTGGCAGGTTTTCCGGGCCGTCACGGTGCCAGCGATCGCACCCGTGGCGACCTTCGTGGTGGTGATGAGCACGATCGGATCATATCAGTTGTTCGAGTTGCCCTACGCGCTTCTTCAGGGATTTGGGCCGCAGAATTCAGCGCTGACGATTGTCGGTTACCTTTACCAATACGCGTTTGATGCGGGTGATTTGGGCACCGGAGCGGCCATCGGGTGGCTGCTGGTATTGCTGATTTTGGTGATCAGTCTCATTCAACTCCGGGTCTCCGGAACGTTCCGGGAGTAGGGTGATGAATTCGGTCTGGTTGACAATATTGCTCGCTGCAGCGGGTTTCGTCGCGGTCTGGGTGTTGGCCCGGCGTTGGGCGCTGACCTATCTTCGCTACGTTATCCTGGCGGCGGTGGCGTGCCTCATCCTTGCGCCGTTCGCTTGGTTGATCGCGGCGGCATTCAAGGATCCTGACGTTCTCAACGAATTCGTTTTCTTTCCGCCGATCAGCGAATGGTCGAGCGAGACGATCAATCTGAAGAATTTTCGAGAGCTCTTCACGCCGAAGGAAAGTCTGCAGGGAACGCTGTATTTTTGGGTGATCATCGCCAACTCACTCTTCCTGGCGGGTGCAGCGACGGTGACGCAGCTCTTCTTTTCGTCGCTGGCGGGATACGCACTGGCGAAATATCGCTTCGCGGGGAAGGGGATCCTGATGGCGGTGATGCTGGGCTCGATAATGATTCCTCCGGTGATCCTGCTGGCTCCGACGTATGAAATCATCGTGAAGATCGGGTGGTTCGACACCTACTGGGCGCTGATCGTGCCGGGGGCGGTGAGCGTGTTTGGAATTTTTTTATTCCGTCAGGCGATCGTCGGCGTGCCGAATGATCTGATCGAATCGGGGCGGATCGATGGCTGCGGGGAGTTTCGGATCTACCTTCAATTGGTGATGCCGTTGGTGCGGCCGATGACCGGGGCGTTCTGCTTGGTGGCGTTTCTGGGAGCTTGGAACAGTTTCATCGCGCCAAACGTTTATCTCTCAACGCAGAGCAAACTGCCGCTCACGGTGGTGCTCAATCAATACGTCGGTGAGTATCAGCAGCAATACGGGGTTTTCCTGGCCGGCACGCTGCTGGCGATCATTCCGCCGGCGATCTTGTTCTTTGCTTTGCAGCGTGAGTTCATCAGCGGTCTGACGACCGGCGCGGTGAAGGGGTGAAGGGTGAAGTCGAGAGTTGACCCCTCCGCCGCCGCTCGGGAGAGCCCGCCTTACCGTCGTCGGACGACGACTCGCTGGATCTTCGAGAATTGCCCGGCTTCGTCGACGGCGCGGAACTTGATCGTCGTCCGACGAGCCTTCACGCGGAGCCGCAAGGTCCAGCGTTCCTTCCCGCGGATCGGACCGGCCCGGAATTTTCCGCGAGTTTTGAACTCGACCGCGGCGACGCCTTGGTCGTCGGCTGCGCGACCCCGGATCCGGACTTTCGCTTTCGACGTCAGCCGCCGCGAACGACCTTTGACGATCAAAGTCGGGCGGGCACCGGGCGTGACGACGTCCCCTGGTGGGAGCGCAAGGAGAGTGAACGTCCGGCCGTTCAGGTCGTGGACCAGGGCCTCGTCGGTTGGTTCCTGCGTCTGCCAGACGACGACGAGGCGGCCGTCGGCGCCGACCGTGATGGCGGGCTTCGCTTGGTCGCCCACGGTGTCTTCGTTGGCCCGCACGGTGGTTCCAATCGGCACTCCGGTGACGAAGTCGATCTGCTGAAGGAACACGCCGTGCGTTGAGCTGTTCGGATCGTCCTCGGCCTCGAAGGCCACGACGAACGTCTGATCCGGCCCCATCGCGACGACGGGCCGGGTCTGGTCTGCGCCCAATCCTGTCCCCACGGCGAACTCGACGCCGATGGGCTCGGCCGATGCGTTGAACCGGCGCGCCGCGATGGTGAACGGACCCGCGTCGGGAACGACCGTTTCCCAGACGACGACGAAGTTTCCGCCCGCGTCGGCGGCGACCGACGGGAACCTCACGTCGTTGTCGCGATCCGTTTTCACGACAAATTTTTCGGTCAGCGCAACGCCCGTGCCCGAGAAGATGCGCGCGGCGATGGTTTTCTGAGTTTGATCGAGATTCGTGGCTTCCCAGACGACGATGAGGCGACCGAGTCCGTCGGCGGCGATCTTGGTGGGGTTGGGAGCGCCGGGGGCGCTGGTATTGACGACGATCTTTTCGGTGACGGTCTGGCCGCCCTGCGAGAAGATTTGGAAGGCGGTCTGGTTCCCGACGAGGACCGATTCGTTCCAGACGACGGCAAAGTTCCCGCCCGGAAGCTGCGCGACGTCGGGGAATCGCTGGCGCCCGCGATCAGCCGGACCGACGGATCCGTTGATCCCTTGCGGCTGGCCGGCAGCGTCGAATCGACGGAACGCGACGACGGGCTGGGCGTCGTCTTCGGCGTCATCCTCGAACGCCACGACGTAGGAGCCGTCCGGTCGCGCGGCGATGGCGGAAGTTCTCTGAGTCCCGGGCAGGAAGAAATTTACGTTGCGTTGAGCGATCGTTGCGACGCCCGCGTTCGTGAACCCGGAGGTGAAGACGTTGAGCGACGCCCCGGTGCCGTCCCAACTCGTGACGAACCCGCCGGGTTGCCAGGCGACCCGGACGTTGTCCTGGTTGCCGGAGGTGGTGGTGTTGAGGCGGAATTCGCCGGACGTCGCGACGGGAGTCGCGAGCGTGGACGAGGTGGGGTAGGCGGCAAGGGCCGCTGCCAGGTAGGTGAGTAGGTTTTTTTTCATGGTGGTTTCGGTGGTTGGTAGTGGGTGGAGGTTTTAGAAATTCGCAGCGGGCAGCGGCAGACACGCGGTACAGATTGCGGCGAGGTGCCGCTCGTTGGTGCCGCAGCATCCGCCCAGGATGGTGAGTTCGGGATGGCGGTCGCGCAGACGGCGGTAGTCCGCGCCGAGCGCGGCGGGTTCGCCGGCGTCGAGGGTCGGGCTGGCGTCGAGTTCCGCGTGGCTACACCTTGAGGCATTGGCGCGAATCCCGCGGATCCGACGGACGGGAATTTTGCCGATCGTCAGTTCGCTCTCGAAGTGGCTCGGGTGGGCGCAATTGATCGCGTAGTAGGCGGGAGGGACCGTCGCGGCGGCATCGATGGCGGTGATCGCTTCCCCGAGAGTCGCTCCAGACGGTAGCCGTCCGTCCCGTTCGACCGTGAAGGAGATCACGCTCGGGATGTCGGCCGCCGCGGCGGCGTTCCCGATGCCGATGGCTTCGGCCACCGAGGGGATGGTGAGCGCCGAGATGAGTTCGGCCCCGGCGTCGCGGAGCGTGCGGATTTGGGGTGCGTGGTAATCCGCCGCGTCCGCCGCAGACATTCTCGATTCCCCGGCGTAGCCGTCCCCTCGCGGTCCGACGCATCCGCTGATTACGAACGGCGACTCGGACGTCTCGAAGCGTTCCCGGATCTCGTGCATCAGCCCGATGGCTTCGCGATTCGCGGTGGCCAGCTCCTCGCGGGAATACCCGAGCCGATCGCCCCAATCCGCGCTCGTTCGCCAGGTCGGGCTCTCCAGCACGAATCCCACGGCGTGCCGATTGGCGAGTGCGGCGTAGGACGAATAGTAGTCCCGCAGGAGGGTTCGTCCGGCGGCGGATCGCAGCAGATCGAAGGCGGCGAAGTGCGGGAGGGCAACGCCGTGCTCGAACACGAGGGTCGTCTCGAGGCCGCCATCCGTGAGGAAGAGCGTGTTGTGAAGGTGGGGCAGCGAGCGGATCGGCATACCCCCTTAGGCGTGAGGCCGGGCCTCACAATGTGAGTGCCGGCTACAAACGCCAGTCGGTCGGCTGTTCCGGCTGGTAGGAGCACGCCGCGCCCGTGCGGATGGAATTTTGCAGATGCCGTCCGAGCCCTGGGTGCGCGGTGCCAATTCTCTTGATCGCCGCCCGGATCCGCCACGTCACGCTGGTGCGGGCTTTCTCGTGCGCGCCGCCCGTTCGGCGTACCCGTTGTCCCAACCCGGTCGCTGCCTGGATCTCGCGCAGGATGCCCGCGTGCTCCTCGGCCAGCTTGGCCGACCGCCCGAGGTCGGCGCTCTTCTCCGCGTCGTTCGCGTCCGCCTCGATCTCCCGCAGCCGCGACCGGTAGGCGACCAGGGCCGCTGCGTCGACACGCTCGATTCCGCGTTCCGCCACCTTTGCGTCCGCGAGGTCGACGCACGGCACGTCGAGGCCGGGCGTCGCCAGCAGGCGCGCCAGGTCATTGAGCCCGCGCAGATTGCTCACTTGCACGACCTCGTGATCGAAGGCCAGGGTCCAGAGGGCACCTTCCCGCCGGAACGTGTTGGCGACGGGCCAATTGAGCGGAGCCCCCGTCATCGTCCGCCGCGACGAACCCGGCAGACCCGCCAGCCGCAACCCCTCGCCGAGGTGATCGACGTCCTCCTGCCGGCGGTAGGGATTGAGGTGCAGCACCCAGCGGAACAATTCGTCCCCGCCTGGTTCCGCACCCCCCGCGATGCGGAGGTCGAAGTCCGCGCGAAATTCCGCCAGGTAGCGTGCCGCCATTTCCCGTTCGCCGAGGTAGGCGCAGATGGCCGCCTTGAACGCCGGAACGTCCACGACTTGCCCCGGCGGGGCCTTCTCCGCGACGGCTAGAGCCTCCTCGTAGCGCCGCAGCGAGAAAAACGGCAATGCCGCGTAGCCGTAGAACCAACCCGGACACAGCGGATCTAGCGCGAGCGCCCGTTCGCCCAAGGCCAGTGAGCGTTCGGGATCGCCGTGGTAGCTCCAACAGCCCGCAAGCTGGATGAGAGTGCGGGCGTCGTTCGGGGCCAGTTGTTCGCCGCGTTCCATCCGGGGAAGCGCCCGCCCGAACTCCCGCCGGTATTGCTCGACCCGGGCCAGGATCAGCTGCACCGCTGCGTCGTTCGGATCCAGCGCCTCGGCCCGCACGGCGTTATCGTAAGCCAACTGCTCCTTCTCTTCAAAAAGCGCCCATGCCTGGCAGCTCCAATCGTTGAAATGAGACAGCGAGATCCCCGCGTAAGCGCGGGCGTAGTGCGGCTCGACCTCGAGGGCCTGGGAGAAAAACTCCCGGGCCTCTTCGTCCGCGGCGACGGCTCCGCGTTGCAGGCACTCCATCCCGCGCAGCCAGCACTCGTAGGCCGCCAGTTTGGTCGGATGCCGTCGCCGGGAAGCCACGAGTAACGAATGATCCAGCGAGATGGATAGCGCGTTGGCCACCTTCGCCACGATCTCGTCCTGGATCGACAGCACGTCCGCCTCGTCGAAGCGTCCCGCCCAGACGTGGCGTCCGTCGGTCGCGGTGGCGAGTTGGACGCTGATCCGAACATTTTCCCGCGACCGGCGTAAGCTTCCCTTGAGAAGGTAACCCGCTCCGGGTGCCTCCGTCGCCTTCCCATCCGACAGCGTCACTTCCAAAGCCGGGAACCGGGTCAGCTCCGAACTCAGATCCTGAACAAAACCTCGGGCCAACCGTTCGTCGCCCTCGACTCCGGACAAGTTCTCGAGCGGGAAAAGTCTCAAGCCAATCCGGTCCGACTTCATTTCGAAGGTAGCTTACCAGTTCTGTCCAGCTGCTCGGCACGCCGGCACCAAGGGAGCGTGATCAACTTCGCAACCGAAGGGTTGATTCTCGCCGGGAGCGGGGTTGAGCAGATCTGACCAGTCGGCAACGAAAAAGGCCCGCGGATCGCTCCGCGGGCCTTTCGTTGAGATGTCTGTCGCTTAGTAGCGGTAGGTCTCGGGCTTGTAGGGGCCTTCGACTTCGACGCCGATGTAGCTGGCTTGCTCGTTGGTGAGCTTGGTGAGCTTGGCGCCGATCTTGCCGAGGTGGAGTCGGGCGACTTCCTCGTCGAGCTGCTTGCTGAGAACGGTCACGCCCGGCTTGTTGGTCTCGTGGTTCCTCCAGAGGTCGATCTGAGCCAGCGTCTGGTTGGTGAAGCTGTTACTCATCACGAAGCTCGGGTGGCCGGTGGCGCAGCCGAGGTTCACGAGACGACCTTCCGCGAGCATGTAGAGCTGGCGGCCGTCTTCGAAGGTGTATTGATCGACCTGCGGCTTGATCTCGAGGCGCTTGACGCCGGGAGCGGCGTTGAGGGCGTCGACCTGAATCTCGTTGTCGAAGTGACCGATGTTACAAACGATCGCCTGGTCTTTCATCTTGGTAAGATGCTCGAGGCGGATGATGTCTTTGTTGCCGGTGGTGGTGACGTAGATGTCGCCCCAGCCGAGGGTGTCTTCGATGGTGAGAACGCGGAAACCTTCCATGGCAGCCTGGAGGGCGCAGATGGGATCGATCTCGGTGACGACGACCTGCGCGCCCTGAGCGCGGAGCGCTTGGGCGCAGCCTTTTCCGACGTCGCCGTAGCCGAGGACCACGCCGACTTTGCCGGAGATCATCACGTCAGTGGCGCGCTTGATGCCGTCGACGAGGGATTCGCGGCAACCGTAGAGGTTGTCGAATTTCGACTTGGTGACGGAGTCGTTCACGTTGATGGCCGGCACGCGGAGTTTGCCGGCGGCGTGCATCTCGTAGAGGCGATGGACACCCGTGGTGGTCTCTTCGGAGACGCCCTTCCAATCCTTTAGGTAGTTCGTCCACTTGAGCGGATCCTCGGCGTTGACCTTCTTGAGGAGGGCTTTAATGACGCCTTCTTCGGTGGAGCCGGCGGGGGCGTTGACCCAGGAGGTGTCGCCTTCTTCGAGCTCGGCACCCTTGTGGATGAGAAGCGTGGCGTCGCCGCCGTCGTCAACGATCATCTGCGGGCCGGAGCCGTCGGGCCAGGTGAGGGCGTTGACCGTGCACTCCCAGTATTCTTCGAGGGTCTCACCCTTCCAGGCGAAGACCGGGATGCCGGCCGCGGCGATGGCGGCGGCAGCGTGGTCCTGCGTCGAAAAGATGTTGCACGAGCACCAGCGGACGTCGGCTCCGAGGTCGGCGAGCGTCTCGATGAGAACGGCGGTCTGAATGGTCATGTGCAGGCTGCCCATGATGCGGACGCCGTCGAGTGGCTTCTCGGCGGCGTATTTGCGGCGGGTCGCCATGAGACCGGGCATTTCGTGCTCGGCGATCTCGATTTCTTTGCGGCCGAACTCCGCGAGGCTGATGTCGGCGACTTTGTAGTCGAGCTTGCTGGGTGTGTCGGTTGTTGTGCTCATAGGTTTGTAGTTTTCAGTGGTTCAGTTTTCAGTGTTCAGATTTTTCGATTGAGAAAATTAACCCTTGGATCATGGCGCTTAGTTCCCGGAGTTCCGTGATAAGTTCCGCACCTTCATTCGCAGGATATTCGTTGAGTTTGATTGCTTATATACGTCTGGGTTCGGAGTTCGCCCGCAGATCCTTTTGCGTAACGGAGGAATTTTTTGAAGTCCGGTTTCGAGTCCCGCTCGGAACCCTCGGAAATGTTTGACGGGATCGAGATGGCGGAACGCTGCATTTGGTCGCGCAACGGGTAGTTCTTGCAGGTTTGTAGTTGCTTGCAGACTTCCACCGCCACACGACATCCCCGTTTCCAAATGTCCAAGTCCTCAAATGATTGGAAGCTCATTACTGAAAACCGAACACTGAAAACGGAACACCTTCCTTATTTCGCCGCTTTTTTGAGTGCCTCGGCTTTGTCGGTAGCTTCCCACGGGAGATCGAGGTCTTCTTTGCCGAAATGCCCGTAGTTCGTGCTCTTGCTGTAGATCGGGCGAAGGAGATTGAGTGCTTTCACAATGGCGGCTGGCTTGAAGCTGAAGACTTTCGTCACGGCCTTTTCGATGGCTTCCTCGGGCACCGTGTTGGTCCCGAAGGTGTCGATGTGGACGGAGACCGGCTCAGGATGGCCAATGGCGTAGGCGAACTGGACTTCGCACTTGGCGGCGAGACCGGCAGCGACAACGTTCTTGGCAACGTATCGGCCCATGTAGGCGGCGCTGCGGTCGACCTTCGAGGGGTCCTTCCCAGAAAAGGCGCCACCGCCGTGGCGTCCCATCCCGCCGTAGGTGTCGACGATGATTTTGCGTCCGGTGAGGCCGCAATCGCCTTGGGGTCCGCCGATGACAAATTTCCCGGTTGGATTGATCAGGAACTCTGTATCCTTGAGCATTTTCTTCGGGAGGACCTTCTTGATGATCTTCTCGACGCAGAATTTTTCGATGTCCGCGTGCTTGGTGCCTTCCGCGTGCTGGGTCGAGATGACGACGTTGCGAATGGCGACGGGTTTACCGTTCTCGTAAACGACCGAGACCTGAGTCTTGGCGTCGGGGCGGAGCCACTTCACCTTGCCGGACTTGCGAACCTTGGTGAGCTCGCGGCCGAGGCGATGGGCGAACATGATCGGCGCGGGCATGAGCTCCGGCGTCTCGTCGCAGGCGTAGCCAAACATGAGGCCCTGGTCGCCGGCGCCTTGTTCGGCGTGCTTTTTGCCTTCGGCCTTCTTCGCGTCGACGCCCTGGGCGATGTCGTCGGACTGGTCGGTGAGGAGATTGGTAATGAAGAGCTTGTCGGAATGGAAGATGTCGTCTTCGTTCGTGTAACCGATCTCGCGGACGGCCTGACGGATGATGGCTTCGAGATTGATCGTCTCGCCGAGTGTTTTGCCGGACGCCTTGAGGTTCGGGATGGTGATCTCGCCGCCGACGACGACCACGTTGCTCTTGACGAAAGTCTCGCAGGCGACCCGGGAGTTTTTGTCCTGAGCGAGGCAGGCGTCGAGGATGGCGTCGGAAATGGTGTCCGCGACTTTGTCGGGATGGCCTTCGCCGACGGATTCGGAAGAAAAGATGTAACTACGGGGCATGGTGTTTTGATTGATGTATGAAGGTATGCAGATATATTGATGCGTCAAATGCCGTCAATTCTAAAATCCATTCGCGCCCTATCGGATCCGACACGTTTGCGGTTGTTGCGCTTGTTGCGCGAGGAAGAGCTGTCGGTGGCGGAATTGCAGGGGATTTTCGGACTGGCGCAGAGTCGGGTGTCGGCGAGTCTGGCGCAGTTGAAGCGGGAGGGATTGGTGGCGGATCGCCGGGTCGGGAAAAACATTTTTTATTCGGCGACGGTCGACGGGGATTCGCCGCTGGTGGCGTTGCTCGAGGCTGGGTGCGCCGAGATTCCGGAGGCGGCGAGCGATCTGGAGGCGCTGAGATTAACGCTGCGAAAGCGCAAGGACCGGGCGGCGGAGTATTTCGACCGGCTGGCGGGTAAGTTCGGGCGGACCTACGTGCCGGGGCGGTCCTGGCAGGCGCTGGCGCACGGGTTGTTGCGGCTATTGCCGCGGGACGTGGTGATCGCGGATTTGGGAGCGGGTGAGGGGACGCTGGCGCAACTGCTGGCGCGGCGGGTCCGGCGGGTGATCGCGATCGACAACTCCGAGAAGATGGTGGAATTCGGGTCGGCGGTGGCTCGCGACAATGGGTTCGAGAATTTAGAATACCGGCTTGGCGACATCGAGGCGCCGCCGATCGGCGACGGGGAGGTGGACGTGGCACTATTCAGTCAGGCCCTGCACCACGCGGCGCGCCCGGGCGCAGCCGTGGCGGAGGCTCACCGGATACTCAAGCCCGGGGGGCAGGTCGTGATTTTGGATTTGGCGAGCCACAGTTACGAGCAGGCGCGCGAGCTTTACGCGCACCAGTGGCTGGGATTCTCCGAAGTGGAGATGCACGGGATGCTGACGGGGGCGGGATTCACCGACGTCGAGCTGTCAGTGGTGGCGCGGGAGAAGGAGGCACCGCATTTCCAGACGGTGCTGGCGACGGCGGTGCGGCGTTAAATGCGCGGAGGTGAAGCTGGGTAGCCGCAACGGCACCAGCGGTTTCAAGAGAGATCCCCCGCGGGATTTCTCCCGCAGGGTAACTCTGAATGGGTTTCCCCACGTATTACCGTGGCTGCCCTTCTGATTCGAACTTTCTTAACCAATGATAATTGGGTAATTAGCAAGCGGAATGAGTGGATCTCAAGGGTTTCTCGGTCGTAGATTAGGCCGCTCGAATCAGGAGGGCAACTACGGCCTAGAGCTCCACCGGGATGCCAGTTGCGTGGGACGAGGTAGAGGATCGAAACCCTTCGTTGGTGTTCGCAAGGCGAGGCGATTGACGGATTCTGAATTTGCCGTAACGTGGATTCTTTGAAGACCACAATCGATATTCCGGATCGGGTTTTGGAGGACGCTATGCGGCACACGGGTGCCGAGACGAAGCGGGAGGCGGTCGTGAGGGCTTTGGAGGAGATGAATCGGCGTCGGTTGGTCGAACAGATCGCGGCGGGTTTCGGGACTTGGGACATCGCGACCAATGATGAAATCGAGGCAGGCGATTTGACGGAGATCGATGGGGTCGATGGGTCTCTCGGTGGTTAGTGAGTAAGCTGGTGCTTATTGACAGTTCGGCTTGGGTCGAAGCCACGCGTCGCGGAGGCAACGCCGAGACGGCAGCTTATCTTCAGGGGCTTCTGTCGGAGGGACGCGTGGCGATGACCGAGCCGATTTGGGTGGAACTGTTTCAGGGTATCCGTGGGCGGCGTGAGGAAGAAGATTTGACCGCTGTGCGTTCTCTCAGTGTGTCGCTGCCATTCGATGAGACGTGTTGGGAACTGGCTGCAAGAAACGGGCACTTGTGTTTGCGCGCGGGGGTAAACGTGCCGTTCGGTGATCTCTTGGTGGATGCTTGCGCGCGCCGTTATGAGATCGAATTGGTCGAGCGGGATCGCCATTTTGCCATGATTGCTGGCGCGGTGGAGGGGTGATTCATCCGGATCACCCGTCAGGTGCTGCGGTTCAAACATCGCTGGTCAGCGGCCAAAGATTTTGGGGTGACGGTGGCGGATCTTCTTAGTGCGGTTAGCGATTGCTTCCGGTGAGGCGGGGGTGATTGGTTGAGCGATTGTGCGAGGAGGTCGGGTTTGAGTTTGGTTTGGCGTGAGGCGAGGGGGACGGTCGCACTGGCGGTGCCGTTGGTCGCGGGGCAGGTGAGCCACATGCTGATGGGCGTGGCGGATACCATCATGATCGGGCATCTGGGGGTCGTGCCGCTGGCCGCGGGAACGCTCGCGATGACGCTGATGCACGTGCCGCTGGTCTTTTCGATCGGGTTGCTGGTGTCGGTATCGATCCGCGTCTCTCAGGCGAGAGGGGCGGGCAACGTCCACGGGGGGAGGACGGCGGTGCGCAACGGGCTTTACCTGGCTTTCGCGCTGGGAGCGATCGCGCTGGCCGCGGGATTCCTGGCGAAACCCGTGCTCGGTGTGCTCGGACAGGATCCGGCGGTCGCGGGAGCGGCGGAAACGTATTTTGTGATCGTGATGGCGTCTTTGGTGCCGGGGTTGGCGTGCATGGTCTTCAAGAATTTCGCGGATGCGATGAACCGGCCGTGGGGGGCGTTCTGGATTTTGCTGGGTGGGGTAGGGGTGAACGTGGTGCTGAATTGGACGTTGATCTACGGCAATCTCGGAGCACCGGCACTCGGTCTGGAGGGGGCCGGGTGGGCGACGTTGATCGCGCGCGGACTGAGCGTTGCGGTTTTGTTCGGCTGGGTGGCGCGTTGGGGGCACTTCGGGGAATGGGTGCCCGTGAGGTGGCTGCGGGTTCCGAGCTGGGAGACGATGCGGAGTCTGCTGCGCGTGGGCTTGCCGACGAGCGTTCAGTTGCTCGCTGAGGTCGGAGCGTTCGTGGCGGCAACGGTGATGATCGGGTGGTTGTCGGCGGAGGCGTTGGCGGCGCATCAGGTGGCGATCACGTGCGCGGCGACGACGTTCATGGTGCCGCTGGGGGTATCGATGGCGTTGACGGTGCGGGTCGGTGAGGCGTGGGGCGCGGGGGAGGTGGAACGGTTGCGCCCGATCGTGGCCGGTGGGCTCTGGATGGGGGCGGGGGTGATGGCATTCAGCGCGCTGGTGTTCGTCTCGTTCGGACGCACGATCGCAGGGTGGTTCATTCCCGACGCGGCGGTGATCGTGATCGCCGCGAAGTTGCTCGTCGTCGCCGGGATCTTCCAGATTAGTGATGGGATTCAGATCACGGCGGCGGGTTGTTTGCGAGGGATGGACGACGTTCGGATTCCGGCGTGGATCGCGCTGGGCGCGTATTGGGTGGTGGCGTTGCCGTTGGGAGCAGGTCTGGCGTTTGGCCTGGACCTTGGTGCGGTAGGAGTCTGGCTTGGGCTGACGACCGGGCTCTTGATCGCGGCGGTTTTGCTCGGTGGGCGAATCTGGCGGAAGACGCGGGGGTGAAGATCGGGCTTTCCGATCTGGAATCGAGGGTGTCGATTGCGGTTTGATTGAATGGGGATAGGGTGCCGGATGCCGCGCGTTTGGAGGGTTATTGGGATTTTGGTGGCGATCTGGGTCGTGGCGGTCGGCACGATCTGGATGGTGCGGGCGGCGCGACCGACGCCGGAGAAGATTACGGCGTTTGTGGCAGCGAATCCGCTGACGGAGGAGTCGGGTCCGGGACGGATGGAGGTGATCGAGGGGGTGGCGGGGAAGTTGAATCGGCTGAACTTCGAGGAGCGGCGAAAGCTGCAGCGGACGGGGACGTTGCGGGAGTTTTTCGAGTCGATGACGGACGCGGAGCGGGGTGTCTATTTGGACCTGACGCTGCCGGAGGGTTTCAAACAGGTGATGCTGGCGCTGAACAAGATGGAGCCGGAGAAGCGGCGGGAAATCGTCGAGCGGGCGCTGAAGAATATCGAATCGGGTGGTCCCGCGGACGGGGAGGATGACCGCCGGCCGGTGAATGAAGCGATGATGCAGAAAATCGTCGCGCAGGGGATGACGTCGTTTTACGAGGAAGCCAACGCGGAGGTGAAAGTGGATTTCGCTCCGGTGATCGAGCAGATTCAGCAGTCGCTGCAGTGGCGGGATCGATGAGAGAGGGCGGCGTGACGCTGATCGAGCTATTGGTGGCCGTCGCGATCGTGGCCATCCTGGCGGCGATTGCCGTGCCGGGGTTCTCGGCGATGCGGGCGCGGGCGGAATCGGCGGAGTGCCTCTCGAATTTGCGCCAGCTCGGGATCGCGCTGAATGGTTATCTGGGAGAGAACGATCTGGTGATGCCGACGGTGGCGGCGGCGAGGGTGAGCGACGGACCGGCGGTGGCGACGATCGATTCGGTGTTGCTGGATTACGCGGGGGGCGAGGAAGTGTTTCGGTGCCCGGCGGACCCGGGGGTGTGGCGTGAGACGGGCACGAGCTACTTTTGGAATCCAACGTTGAGTGGCCAGCGGGCGACGGCGTTGAGCTTTCTGAACCTGACCGAAGCGCTGACGCGAATCCCGGTGCTGAGTGACAAGGAGGGTTGGCACCGGGGTGGCGGATCGAAGGTGAACGTTCTTTACGCGGATGGGCACGCGACGTCGGGTTTGCGCTTGGAGGTCGGGAAGTAGCCGTGTTGCGGATCGAGGGGATTTCGAAGGCGTTCAAGGGACGGCCGGCGCTGCTGCCGCTGTCGTTGGAAGTGGAGCGGGGGGAGATCTTCGGACTGCTCGGGCACAACGGCGCGGGGAAGAGCACGACGTTCGGAATTTTGCTCGGCCAGGTGCGGCCGGATGCGGGGGAGGTGTGGATCGACGGGGTGTCGGTGCAGCGGGACCGCGGGTCGGCCTTGCGGCGGGTGGGGGCGATCTTCGAGATGCCTGCGTTCTACGATTATCTGAGCGGCTGGACGAATCTTCGGATGCTGGTGGCCTACACGGGGCCGGTGTCGGAGGAGCGGTTGCGGGACGTCGTGGAGCTGGTGGGATTAACGGAGCGGATCGGTGATCCGGTGCGGGTTTACAGTCACGGTATGCGTCAACGGTTGGCGCTGGCGCAGGCGCTGTTGCCGGATCCGGACTTCATTCTGCTCGATGAGCCGAGCGAGGGTCTGGACCCGGAGGGGATCGAGAAGATGCGAAGGTTGATCCTGCGGCTGCGGGCGGAGCGGGGACTGACGGTGATGCTGTCTTCGCACCTGCTGTCGGAGGTCGAGCAGTTGTGCGATCGGGTGGCGATTTTAAATCAGGGGCGTTTGCGGTATTGCGGGGTTTGGAACGAGGGTTCGGGGGCGGAGCGGCGAGTGCGTTTCACGGTGGATGATTGGGGCAAGACCGCGGAGATCCTACGTGGAGCGGGAGCGGTGCCGAAGGAGGATGGGGTGGCGGTGCTGTCCGAGGCGGCGGATCTCGCCGGGATCGTGGCGGCGCTGGTCGGCGCGGGAGTGCGGGTGAGCGGGGTGGAGACGGTGCGGTTGTCGCTGGAGGATTTTTATCTGGGGAGGCTGCGCGAGTGAGTTCGTATCTGGCGCAGTTTCGCGGGGAGTTGGTGAAGTTGTTTGCGCGGAAGCGGACCTACATTGGGTTCGGCGCGTTTCTGGCGATCGAGCTGCTGCTGCTCGGGCTGCTGAGGCTGGAACGCGTGCAGCGGTCGGTAACCCGGATGATCGAGGCGAGCGGCTACGATGCTTCGGAGTATCTGTCGGGGCTGACGCTGGGGTTGATGATTTTGCTTTGGACCGTGCTGCTGCTGGGCTCGCTCTACCTGGCGCTGGTGGCGGGAGATCTGGTGAGTAAGGAGGTGGAGGACGGGACGATGCGGATGATTTTGTGTCGGCCGGTGTCGCGGCTGAGTCTGCTTTCGCAGAAGGCGCTGGCGGCGTTGGTTTATACGGCGGCGCTGGTGGGATTCATCAGTGGGACGGCCTTGCTGGCGGGATTGATCGAGCGGGGTGGGGGTGGGCTCTTCGTGTTCGCTCCGTTTGAGCGGGTGTTCGCGCTGTATGACTTCGGCGAGGGTCTGAAGCGCTACGCGTTGGCGCAGCCATTTCTGGTGTTGAGTTTGTTCACGATTACCTCGATCGGGTTTTTCTTCTCGTGCCTGAACATGAAGCCGGCGGCGGCGACGATCCTGACACTGTCGTTCCTGCTGATTGATTCGATTCTCAAAACGATCCCGTATTTTGAAACGATCCGGGAATGGTTTCTGACGGCGCACATGGCGAGCTGGGTGCAGGTCTTTCAGCCGCGGATTCCGTGGGACGTGATGCTGGAGAGTTACGTGATGCTGCTGGCGATCGACGCGACTCTTTTGGTGATGGGGTGGTTGGCTTTCGAGCGGCGGGACTTCAAGAGCTGACCGGAAATCGGGAATTCAGAACGCGGGGATATCGGTGAGCGTTGGGCGATCGTCGGTCTGCTTTGTGGGCTTGCGCTCATCGGCTTTCGGTCGTCGAGACGTCGACGTCTCGCCCCAAGCGCCGCGTTTGGCAGATCTTGCGGTTTCTTCGAGATTTTCGAGCAGTCGTTGGTAACTGACCGCCGAAATACCGCGCGGATGGGGGATGTCGTGGCCGTGAATCCGGGCGAGGCCGGCGGCAACGAGAAGCTCGGCGAGATCGCCGGTCGGGGTCTCGATGACGGCGAAGTAGCGGGGGAGTCGACTGTTGCCCCGGGCGTCTTCCCACCGGGTGCGGACGGTGAAATTGCCACTGAGCTTGTCGATGCTGAAGGTGGTGGCCTGCCGTCCGAGTTCGTAGAGGCGCTTTTTTCGGACCTCGAAATCGCGGGCTTGATCGGTGGTGCGGTATTTGAAATCGCTGGAGGTCTCCGCGGCGTCGACGAAGTAGAGGCGGAAGATGCGTTCTTTGCCGGCGGCGCGGACGTGGAAGCTGTCGCCGTCGTTGGACTTGTTCTCAATGAGGCGGCAATTCGGGATGGTTTCCCAAGTCTCTGCCAAGCCCGGAAGGCAGACGGCAACCAGCAGAAAGGGAGCGGCGAAGATTCGCATGAGCGAAGTCATTCTACGGCGTTTGATCCGTGCTTTAGATCTGCGGGCGACAAGAGTTGGGGTGTCAGCCAGGATGTCGGTGATCGCAGGTTCAATTTCGCCGTGCGGAGGACGCGTCAGGTCTGGCGTTGGCTTTGTTTCTGAGAACCGTTGCTCTGACTTTGGCTCTGACTTTGAGATTGGCTCTCTTCGGGATCTTCGAGCCATTCGCAGTAGGTGCTACAGAGCGCGGAGGAAATGTCGTCGAGCCGCTTCTGGACACCGTCGAGGTATTCGTGGAGGCCCTGCTGGAAAACCATTTCGAGGGTGCTGAAGTTCATGCCCGCGGTGAGGACGCCGGAAAGACGCTCGGCCTCGTTGAGAAAGCCGAAGATCCCGCTGCCGCCGATGCGGTGAATGGCGCGATCGAGATTGCCGATGCAGTAGCGGATGGAGCGGGGGAAGGCGGGATTGAAAATGAGGAACTCGGCGACCTTGGCGGCGGAGACGTTGCCGACGTGAATTTTGAGGTAGGCTTCGAACGCGGAGCAGGAACGGAGGACGGCCATCCACTGGGTGAGATCGACACTGCCGCCGACGCGTTCGCCCGTGGGGAGGAGGATGTGGTATTTGACGTCGAGGACGCGGGAGGTGGAGTCGGCGCGCTCGAGGAATTTTCCGACCTGAATGAAATCCCAGCCTTCGCCGTGGGTCATGGTGGCGTCGGTGATGCCTTGGAAAAGGTGTGATCCTTCGGTGATGCTGTTGAAGAAGTCGTGGGGGGTGTTTTCGAAGTCGCTGCGGGCGGCGGTGCTGCGGAGATAGAGGTAGAGTTTGTTGACCTGCTCCCACATTTCGGAGGAGATCTGCTCGCGGACGGTGCGGGCGTTTTCCCGGGCGTAGCTGACGCAAGAGAGAATGGAATTCGGGTTTTTCTTCTCGAACGTGACGAATTCCATCACGTCGTCGGCGGTGATGTCATCGTAGAGTTCGGTGAAGAGTTCCTTGTCCTCGAGGGTGGCAAGGATGGGCTCCCAGTGGCGGCGCACGCTGGTGGCATCGGGGTCCTCGAGGTCGAGCATGAGCTCCATGTTGACGGTGAGGAGGCGGGCGTTGTTCTCGGCGCGCTCAATGTAGCGGCTGAGCCAGTAGCAGGAATCGGCGACGCGGCTTAGCATGATAGGAATTTCGGATTTCGGGTTTCGGATTTCGGATTTGCTGAGTGGATCGCCGCGTGGCTCGCAATCCGTAATCCGCAATCCGCAGTCTGCAATTCTCTCACTGGTCGAGCACCCAGGTGTCTTTGCTGCCGCCGCCCTGCGAAGAGTTCACGACCAGGCTGCCTTTTTTCATGGCGACGCGGGTGAGACCGCCGGGAATGATTTTGATGTCTTCGCCGTAGAGGGCGTAGGGACGGAAGTCAACGTGGCGGCCCTCGATGGCGCCGTCGCAGTGGGACGGGGAGCGGGAGAGCTGGATGACGGGCTGGCCGATGTAGCCGCGTGGGTCATTGCGAACGAGGTCACGGAATTTCGCGACTTCCTCCTTGGTGGCGTGCGGTCCGATGAGCATACCGTAGCCGCCGGATTCGTTGGCGGCTTTGATGACGAGGTCCTCCATGTTATCGAGCATGTATTGGCGGTCGCCGTCTTCGGCCGAGAGGTAGGTGTCGACGTTCGGAAGGATCGGCTCCTCGGAGAGGTAGAAATCGATCATCTTGGGCACGTAGTAATAAACGGCTTTGTCGTCGGCGACGCCGGTGCCGATGGTGTTGGCGAGACTGACGTTGCCCGCCCGGTAGGCCTCGACGAGGCCGGGGACACCGAGGCAGGAATCCTTGCGGAAGACTTCGGGGTCGAGGAAGTCGTCGTCGATGCGGCGGTAGATGGAGTCGACCTGCTTGAGTCCCTTGGTCGTCTTCATGTAAACGCGGGAATTCTGCACGACGAGGTCCGCGCCGGTGACGATCTCGATGCCCATCTCGCGGGCGAGGAAGGAGTGCTCGAAGTAGGCGCTGTTGTAGATGCCGGGCGAAAGGACGACGCAGGTGGGGTCGGGATTTTCGCCGGGGGCCACGTGGCGAAGAACGGAGAGGAGCTCTTGCGGGTAGCGGTCGACGGGGCGGACGGCGCACTGATTGAACAGGCGCGGGAAAACGCGCTTCATCGCCTGGCGATTTTCGAGGACGTAGGAAACGCCGGAGGGGCAACGGCCATTGTCTTCGAGGACCATGTATTGGCCGTCGGCTCCACGGATCAGGTCGGTGCCGCAGACGTGGATGTAGATGTTTTTCGGGACGTCGAAGCCCATGAATTCCGGGCGAAAGTGCTTCGCGCTGCGGATCATGTCCTCCGGGATGATCTTCTCCTTGAGGATGCGCTGGCCGTGATAGATGTCGTCGAGAAACATGTTCAGCGCGCGGAGGCGCTGCTTGATGCCCGCTTCGATGTGGGTCCATTCCTTCGCGGCGATGATCCGGGGAATGAGGTCGAACGGAAAGATGCGCTCGGTGCCTTCGTCGCCGCTGTAAACGGTGAAGGTGATGCCTTGGCTGAGGTAGGAATGCTCGGCGAGTGCGCGTTTGCGGTCGAACTCGCCGGGTTCCATGTCTTGGAATCGGGCGAGGAGTTTTTCGTAGTGCGGACGGACGTTGCCGGCCGAGTCGAACATTTCGTCGAAGAATCCCCCGACGTCGTATTGGTTGAACATTCCCTCCATTCGGCGCGGAGAATCTCAGAGTGCGCGGGGGGTGCCAAGGCCAATCGCGATTGGCCGCGTTCGTTCGTCGAACTAGCTTTGCGCTGGCAACCGGGTCGCGGCGATCCGGTCTGACGAGCTGCGGGACAGGGTTGAAGACGGACGTCGATGCGGCGCAGCCGCCGGGACTAGCGCCGTTTCGAGCCGATGATTTTTCGGAAGATCGTGGCGAGGGCCATCCCGGACACCCCGCCGCTGACGACGTCGCCCGGATAGTGGGCACCGAGGTAAACTCGCGAGAATCCGACCAGTCCGGCGAGGGTGAAGAACCAACTTTTCCTGCGTGGGAAGTAGTGAGACAGGAGGAGCGCGCCGGCGAAAGCCGCGGCGCTGTGTCCGCTCGGGAAGGAGTGGCTGCCGGGTTTCCGCCCGACGATGATGGCGTCGACGACGGAGAGGAAGGGGCGCTTTCGGCGGACGTAGGGTTTCATCGCGTATTCGACGACGGCGGTGGACAACCAGAGGGCTGGCATCGTGCCGAAGAGCACCTGGCGGCCGCGGGCACTGTCCCAGAGCATGACGGTGAGCGGAACAAGTGCCCAGGCGTGTCCGCCGGTCATGGCGAAGCTGAGTCTCGAGAACAGGGCGTCCGCGGTGGGAGGGTGGGGAAGATTATTTACGGCGAGGAAGGCGACGGTGTCGGCCCGCTCGAGCGGGCCGAGGCGTGCGATGAGTTCCTCGCGGAGGAGGGAACGGCCGCGTTCGACGTCGGGCGAGGTCTCGTGCGCCGCTGCGTCGATGCCTTCGTCGATCTGCTTAGCTTCGCGTTCGTCCGCTTGGGCAATGTCGTCAGCGGCATCGACGATCGCGTCGGCGGTGGGGTCATTCGGGACTGCGGACGCGCGCGGGTCCTGGCCGACGTCCTCCTGCTGCAGGTCGCCGGCGGCGCGCTCGGCTTCGGTGAGTGCGCGGGCGGCATCGCTCTTGGTGCGGATGCGACCGAGGCCGCGCTCGAGTGCTTTCTCGGGATCGGACATTGGGCGGGGTCAGCGTTCGTCTTTCTTCGGGATTGGGACGACGAGAACGGGGATCTCCGATCGCTTGAGGATGCCGGTGACGACGCTACCGGCGAAGAGATTGTAGAGCGCTCCGTGACCGTGGGATCCGATGAGAATCGTGTCGGCGCCCTGGGATTCCGCGGCGGTGACGATTTCCTCCGCGGGAAGACCAAGGATGACGTGGGCTTCTGCTCCGATGCCGGCCTGGGTGGCGGCTTCGACGAAACCGTTGAGCCGCTTCTTTTGGGGTTCGGTGTCGAGTTCCACCATCGGAGGTGGCGTGGTTTCGATGACGTCCATGGCGGCGCCGACCGGGACGTAGTTCGCGACGGGTTCCACGATGTGAACGAAAACGATGCGGGCGGAGAGAGCTTTGGCGAGCTCGTGGGCCTTGGAGATGACCTTGGCGGAGGCGTCACTGAAATCGACGGCGGCGAGGAGCGTTTTCATCGGCGGGAATTTTAGGTGCGCGGATGGCGGCTTGCGAGGGGATTTGCGGCGGGGTGATGATGCGGGGGTGGAAAATTTGTTCGGAGAGGAGGAAACGGAGGAGATGGCGAAGGACGCGCCGTTGGCGGCGAGGATGCGGCCGCGCACGATCCGGGAAGTGATCGGGCAACGGCACATTCTGGGCGAGGGGAAGTTGCTGCGGCGGGCGATCGAGGCGGATCGGATTTCATCGATTCTGTTGTTTGGTCCGCCGGGGACGGGGAAGACGAGTCTGGCGCACGTGATCGCGGAGTCGACGGCGTCGCGGTTCGAGCGAATGAACGCGGTGGAGAGTAACGTGGCGGATATTCGTCGGGTGGCTGGGGCGGCGGCGAACCGGGCACGGAACGGCGGGGCGCGCACGATTCTGTTCGTGGACGAGATTCATCGGTTCAATAAATCGCAGCAGGACGTGTTGCTGCCGGACGTCGAGAGTGGGCTGGTGCGGTTGATCGGGGCGACGACGCACAATCCGTATTTTTACGTGAACTCGCCGTTGGTTTCTCGTTCGCAGGTGTTCGAATTGCGGCCGCTTGGCGAGGAGGAGTTGGTGAAGTTGATGGAGCGCGCGGTGGCCGACGAAGAACGGGGCCTGGGTGGGAGTGGGGTGGTGTTGGAGCCGGGAGCGGCGCGGCATTTGGCGAAGATCAGCGACGGGGATGCTCGGAAATGTCTGAACGCGCTGGAGCTGGCGGCGCTGACGACGGAGTCGGGGGCGGACGGGCGGAAGGTGATCTCGCTGGCGGTGGCGGAGGAGAGTATTCAGCGCAAGGCGGTGGTTTACGACGGGGACGGGGATGCGCACTACGACACGATCAGCGCGTTCATCAAGAGCATGCGGGGATCGGACCCGGACGCGGCGGTTTATTGGCTGGCGAAGATGCTCTATGCCGGGGAAGACGTGCGGTTTATCGCGCGGCGGATGGTGATCTGCGCGAGCGAGGATGTCGGGATGGCGGATTCCAACGCGCTGGGGGTCGCGGTGGCGGCGGCGCAGGCGGTCGATTTGGTCGGGCTGCCGGAGGTGCAGTTGAATCTGGCGCACGCGGCGATCTACATCGCGACGGCACCGAAGAGCAACCGGTCGACGGTGGCGATCGGCGCGGCGAACGCGGACGTGAAGGAGGGGCGGACGCTGGCGGTGCCGGAGCACTTACGCGACGGGCATTACGCGGGAGCGAAGAAACTGGGGCACGGAGTCGGCTACAAATACAGTCACGACTACGAGGGCGGATTCGTGCCGCAGGCGTATCTGCCGGAAGGGCGGCGGTATTACGAACCGACGGAGAATGGGATGGAGCGGCGGGTGAAGGAGCGGCTGGAGTATTGGCGGGGGCTCTTTGAGAAAACTAAACGGGATTAACTGGATTGGCAGGATTGACTGGATTTTTTTGGAGAGAATTCAGCGATGGGTCTGAATCCTGTTAATCGAGTAAGTCCTGCATAATCCCGTTTAGTTGGCGGGTGGCTTAGCGACGTCGACGTGTTGCTCGGCGAAGGGGATCCAGGTGTCGTTTTTGTCCTTGGGGTCGTTGCGGCGGACGACGTTAAGGGTGGTCTGGAGTTCGAGGAGGGCTTTGTCGAAACGACCGCGTTCGGGCGGGCGGTTCATGCCGGTGAGTTTGCGGAGAGCGCCCGTCGTGGTGGGGTCGAGGGCGATGTGCGTGTGGAGTTCCCGGGCGAGTGGCGAACAGTCGCGGAGCGGACGGTGGGTGTCGGCGTAGTGGGCGGCGAGGCGGTCCATCGTCATGAGGACAGCCTGTCCGTTGGGGAGTTTGCCGTAGAAAATCTCGTTTGGATAGGTGGCTGGGATCTCGTTTTTCCAGCTCCAGACGGCGCTGACTTTTCTGCCCCAACCCTTTTCGCCGGGCTGGCGCTCGGGAAGGTCGACGACGTTCCAGAGGCTGGGGACGTCCGATTTTCTGTCGCCGAAAATGCCGACGATTCCGTGCTGGCGAACGAACGCGAGCGCTTGGTCGAAGGTGCGGACGGGCATCCGCTGATCTTTAGACAGGATTTACAGGATTCTCAGGATTTTTTCTGGGGAAATGCTGCGCATTTCGAATTCTGCAAATCTCGTTAAGACTGTCCTACTTCAGCAGGTGATCGGGATTGAGCTTGAGGAGTGGCTTGGGGAGGAAGATGCCGTTTTTGCGGATGAGCTTTCCGTCGAACCAGATTTCGCCGCCGCCGTAATCCTTGCGCTGGATGTTCACCATGTCCCAGTGGATGCGAGATTTGTTGCCGTTGCCGGCCGTTGCGTAGGCCTGGCCGGGGGTGAAGTGGAAGGAGCCGGAAATTTTCTCGTCGAAAAGAATGTCCCGCATCGGGTGAAGGATGTGGGGATTGAAGCCGATGGCGAATTCGCCGATGTAACGAGCACCGGGATCGCTATCGAGGATCTTGTTGAGCGCGTCGGTGTTGTTGGCGGTCGCTTTGACGATCTTGCCTTCCTTGAACTCCAAGACAACTCCCTCGAAGGCGATGCCCTGATAGACGGTTGGGGTGTTGTAGGTGATCGTGCCTTCGACCGAATCCTTAACCGGGCAGGAGAAGACTTCGCCGTCCGGGATGTTGCGGTCGCCGCCACACATCTCCGAGCCGATGCCCTTGATGGAGAAACGGAGGTCGGTGCCGGGGCCTTTGAGGTGAACTTTGTCGGTCTTGTCCATGAGGGCTTTCAGGGCCTTCATGCCGGGTCTCATGCGGCTGTAATCGAGGGTGCAGACCTTGAAGTAAAAGTCTTCGAAGGCCTCGGTGCTCATCTGCGCCTGCTGAGCCATCGAGGGGGTGGGCCAGCGAAGGACGACCCACTTGGTCTTGTTGATCCGGTGGTCGAGGACGGGACGCATCTTGCCCATGACGAGGGCCATGCGGTCCTCGGGGATGTCGGACATCTCGGTGATGTTGTGGCTGCCGCGAATGGCGATGTAAGCGTCCATCTTCTTCATCCGAGCGAGCTCGAGCTTGGAGGAGATCTCGAGCTGGGCTTCGTCGGTGGAGAGCGTCAGCTCGCGGGAGATGCGGGCGTTGTGAATTTGAACGAAGGGAATGGCCTTCCGGGCGCGAACGGCGCGGACGAGTTGAATCACCATCGTCTCCGGGATGTCGAAGGCGTCGATGAGGACCTTTTCTCCGGCTTTGAGGTCGGTGGAGTGGGTGGTGAGGACTTCGGCGAGATCGAGAAAACGGGGGTCGGTCATTTTGAGAAATTGGAAACTGGAACTTTTCTAGAGCTGAATGGAGCGAACTACGCTTTTTCTTTGGCGTCTTCTTCGCCCTTGGCGTCGATGGCGTCCTTGGTGTCTTCGGTGGGCGCAGTGGCACCTTCGGTGGTCTCAGGTTCTTCGAGTGGGTCCTTTTTGAAGTGGACCTGAAGGACGCGGCGGTTGTCGCTCTCGGCGACGGTGGCGAGCCAGTTGTCGATCCGGACGGTCTCGCCGGTGACCGGGAGGTGGCCGAGCTCGGACGTGATGTAGCCGCCGATGGTGGTGACGTCCGCCTCTACGAACTTGGTATCGAGTTTTTCTTCAAGTTCGTAGAGGGCGTGCGTGCCGTCGGTCTCGAATTCCATGTCGTTGATCTTGCGATACTCGTTTTCGTCGATGTCGAATTCGTCCTGGATGTCGCCGACGAGCTCTTCGAGCACGTTGTCGAGGGTGACGATGCCGACGGCACCGCCGTATTCGTCGACGGCGACGGCGAGGTGCGCGTGCTTGGTCAGGAAGAAGCGGAGCAGCTTTTCGAGCGGCATCATTTCCGAGACGTGGAGAAGGTCGCGGCGGACGGATTCGAAGTCCTGCCGATTCTCGCGAACGAGGGCGAGGAGGTCTTTGATGTGAACGAGGCCAATGGCGTCGTCGAGGTGCTCGCGGCAGAGGGGGAAGCGGGTGTGGCGCGACTCCATGGCGGTATTGATCTCCGTCTCGAACGGCTCTTCGACGTCGAGGTAGATGACTTCGCCGCGGGGCGTCATGATGTCGCGGACGATGCGGCGTTTGAGGTCGAGGGCGTTGATGACGATCTCGCGGCCGAGCGAGGTCACCTCGTCGGATTTCTGGGATTCCGCGAGGATGAGGCGCAGTTCTTCCTCGGAGTGGGCGAGCTCGGATTCGCCGGCGGGCTCGACCTTGAAGATGTGGCGGAGGAGGTAGTTTGCGTTGCCGTTGAGGAACCAGATGAAGGGCTTGAAGACGAGGTAGAAGAGTCGGAGTGGTGCTGAGATCAGAATCGTGATGTTCAGCGCGCGGCGGATGGCGAGTGACTTCGGGGTGAGCTCGCCGAGAACGATGTGGAGGTAGGTGATGATCGAGAACGCGAGTGCGAAGCCGGCGGTGTGGATCGCGACGGCCGACGTGATGCCGACCTTGTGAAAGATCGGCTCGAGCATGGCGGCGAGGAAGGGTTCGCCGATCCAGCCGAGACCGAGGGAGGCCAGGGTGATGCCGAGCTGGGTGGCGGAGAGGTATTCGTCGAGGTGATCGACGACGAGTCGGGCGCGGGTCGCGTTCTTGGTGGCGCCGGCGTCGATGAGAGTGTCGATCTGACTGCCGCGGACTTTGACGATGGCGAACTCGGAGGCAACGAAAAACCCGTTGAGAAGAACGAGTGCCAAGATTGCGAGGAGCTTGATGAAGATGACTCCGGGGGAGTCCCAGTCGGTCGTGATTTCACCGCTGGCGGCTGCGGCCAGCAAGAGATGTGTGAATTCCATTAGCGTCCGGAATCGGGCCAACTACACCCGGGGTCCGAGCCCCGTTTGTTAAAGAATTGGTTGAATGGTTTGATGGCGGGGGGAGTGTTGCGGCTTTTGCGGAGAAAAGGACAGAATTATCGGGTGGACCCAATAAAACCGCAACGCGGTTGCAATTGGTTACGGGAGGAGTTGTGGGGAACTGATCGCGATCCCGGGCCGGGGAGGTTTCCGCCGGGAGCGAGGGAGCTACCAGCTGGATTTGGTCACGCCGGGGATCATCCCGTTCGACGCGAGCTCGCGAAACGTGATGCGCGAGAGCTTGAAGCGACGAAGGAACGCGCGGCGGCGACCGGTGAGTTGGCAGCGATTCACCACCCGAGTGGGGGATGCGTCGCGAGGGAGCTGGGACAGGCCGATGTAATCGCCGGCGGCTTTGAGCTCCGCGCGAAGTTCGGCGTATTTTTCAACGGTCTTTTTCTTGCGGTCGTTCCGCTCAATCCATGCTTTCTTTGCCATAAGGAACTGGGGAGTATGCGTGGGAAAGTTCGGAAGTCAAGCGGCGGGTTGGAGTTTTTTTCCGATTGCGGCTAAAATTTAGTGCTCGGTGGCTTTTTCGGAGCCGAGCCCGGTATTGGCACGAACTTCGAACTCGGCGAACTTGGCTTCGGCGGAGGGTTCGCGTCCTGAAAGCGTGCCAATGACGGCGGCGAGGAAACCGAGCGGGATGCTGACGAGCGCGGGGTTCTTGAGCGGATAGAGTGCGTTGTCGCCCATGAAGTCGGGGCTGACGAGGATGAGGAGGATGGAGCTGACGAGGCCGACGGCGAGTCCGGCGACGGCGCCGCGGGTGTTGAACCGCTTCCAGAAGATCGAGAAGATGATGACCGGGAGGTTCGCGCTGGCGGCGACGGCGAAGGCGAGACCGACGAGGAAGGCGACGTTGACCTTGGGGCCGAGGACGATGGCGATCACGATGGCGAGTGCTCCGACGGCGAAAGCGGTGATCCGGGCGACGCGAACTTCCGCGCCGGGCCGCTGCTCTTTGCCGTGGTTGAGGACGTTGGTGTAGAAGTCGTGGGCGAAGCTGGTCGAGGCGCTGATGGTGAGACCGGCGACGACGGCGAGGATGGTGGCGAAGGCGACGGCGCAGATGAAGGCGAAGAAAATGTCGCCGGCGAGGAATTGGGCGAGGAGGGGCGCGGCCATGTTGTTCCCGCCGTTGTCGCGGATGAAATCGGGGCCGAGCAAGCTGGCGGCGCCGAAGCCGAAGAAGGTGGTCATGATGTAGAAGAGGCCAATGATGACCATGGCCCAGACGACGGAAGCGCGGGCGGTCTTTGCGTCAGGGACCGTGTAAAACCGGATTAGGATGTGGGGAAGGCCGGCGGTGCCGAGGAGGAGCGCCATCCCGAGGGAAATCTGGTCCCACGGGTTTTTGAAGTAGAGGTTGGGGGTGAGGAAATTTCGGGTTTGCTGGGTGCCATCGGCGGCGGTCGAGGTGATGGCGGTGAGGGAGCCGAAGAACTCGGTGAGGCTGAAATTGAACCTCTGCATCACGAGGACGCTGAGGAAGAGGCTGCCACTTATGAGGAGGACGGCTTTGATGATTTGCACCCAGGTCGTGGCGAGCATGCCGCCGAAGACGACGTAGATGACCATGAGAATGCCGACGCCGACGACGGCGATCTCGTAGGTGACGCCCGGGATGAGCTGTCGGACGAGGACGCCCGCGCCGACCATCTGGGCGATCATGTAGAAAATGGAAACGGTGAGCGTGCTGAGCGACGCGAGCGCGCGGACCGGACGGGGCTTTAGCCGATAGGCGAGGACGTCGGCCATCGTGTATTTACCGGCGTTGCGGAGCGGCTCGGCAACGATGAAGAGGACGGTGAGGTAGGCGACGAGAAAGCCGACGGAATACATGAAGCCGTCGTAGCCGTTGACGGCGATGATGCCGGCGATGCCGAGGAAGCTGGCGGCGCTCATGTAGTCGCCGGCGACGGCTAGGCCGTTCTGCCAACCGGTGATGCGGCGTCCGGCGGCGAAATACGCGGACGATCCGCTGGATTTTCGCGCGCTGAAGTAGGTGATGACGAGCGTTGCGCCAACGAAGGCGAGGAACATCCAGAGGGCCATTCGATTTTAGATTTCGGATTTTAGATTTCGGATTGGGGGGGATCAGGCGCGGCCAAACTTTTTGAGAATGGCGGTGGCCTTGCGGTCCCAACCGGCGGCGGCGGCGACGTAGAGTCCGGCGAGGATCCAAGCCATGGCGAATTGCGAGAGGGCAAAGAGGTAGGCGGCGTTGACGTCGCCCCAGACGGGCTTGGTCATCATCTCGGGAAACCAGCCGACGAGAATCGGGAGGGTGAAATAGTAGATGATGAAGAAAATGGTCGCGGGGACGACGAAGGCGGCTTTCTGTTTGAGGAGCGCGCGAAAATCCGGGTCGGCTTCGATCGCGGTCCAGTCCGCGTCGCCGGGGGGGAGGTCGGTTGGGGGGGGCATGGGGCGGAGGGTAAGCGGGTGGAACGCGGTGTGTCGAGGTTCGCGCGCGATGGGGCTGTGCGTGGGGGCTGTTGGAATGTCGACGCATCGGCATTCTGACGGGGAGGGGGCGGGAGTGGGGCACCCCAGGTTTTGTCGGTGTGGAAAGAGGGCGTGAGTCGGACGCGGTCGTCGGCGTTCGTCGAAGGTCCACGCTCGTCTGGGCATCCGGATGGGTGGTGGGAGTCGAAGTGGTTTGTGTTGGTTGCGGCGGATCTCTAGCCTTGGCCATTCAAAACCAAACCTATTCTAAATTTATGGCATACGAAGTTCCTGAACTCACTTACCCGACTGACGCCCTCGCTCCCCACATCGATGCGCGGACGATGGAAACCCACCACGACAAGCACCACGCGGCTTACGTCTCAAAGCTGAACGCGGCTCTCGAGGGCACCGAACTCGCGTCGAAGTGTGTCGACGAGGTTATCGCTGACCTGTCGGCGGTGCCGGCGGATAAGCGGACTGCGGTTCGCAACAACGGCGGTGGTCACAGCAACCACACGTTTTTCTGGAAGATTCTTGGTCCGAACGGCGGCGGTGAGCCGACCGGTAAATTGGGTGAAGCCATCACGGCGAAGTTCGGAAGTTTCGACGCCTTCAAAGAAAAGTTCGAAGCAGCGGGCGCGGGTCAGTTTGGCAGTGGCTGGGCTTGGCTTTGCGTGAATGCGGACAAGGAACTCTGCGTCTGTTCGACGGCGAACCAGGACAGCCCGTTGATGGCTGGTGTGGTCGAGTGCCCGGGAACGCCGATCATCGGCGTCGATGTCTGGGAGCACGCCTACTACCTGAATTATCAGAACAAGCGGCCGGATTACCTCAAGGCATTCTGGAACGTGGTCAACTGGTCGCAGGCCGAAGAGAATTACACGGCGGCGCTCTAACGAGCTGTCGGCAGAAGATTTCATCCGCGCGCCTGCGATGAGCTGGCGCGCGGATTTTTTTTGGGAGACGAACGAATGAACGGCGATTTTTTGTGGGGGGTTTCAACCTCGGGCTACCAGAGTGAAGGTGGCTACAACGGGGAGGGCCAGCCACAGAACAACTGGTCGCGGGCTGAGCGATCGGGACGCGTCGAGACCACGGGGCGCGCGGCGGAATTTTGGGAACGGGCGGACGAGGATTTCGCTCGGGCGCAGGACATGGGGCTCAATGCTTTCCGGCTTGGTCTGGAATGGCCGCGGATTCAGCCGTCGACGAGTTTGGAGCGGTTGGACGAGGTGCCGCCGTTCGACTTCGACGCCATCGATGGTTACGCGGATAGAATCGCGATGGCGCGGAAGCGGGGTTTGGAGCCGGTGGTGACGTTTCAGCATTTCACCCATCCGGCGTGGTTGGGGATGGACGCGTGGTTGGAGGACCGGTCGGTCGGACTCTTTGGGGAATACGTCGCAACGGCGTTGGAGCGGATCACGACGCGGTTGATCGAGGTTCATTCAACGGATCCGCTCAGGTGGTTGATCACTCTGAACGAGCCGAACATTCTCATCCAGAACACGTATCTGGCACCGCATTTTCCGGGGGACGCGTCGGGCTTGAAGGTTGGAGTGAGGGCGATGAACCGGATGCTGGCCGCGCACGTCCGGGCCTACAACGTGATCCGCGATCTTTACGAGGAGCGGGGTTGGGGCGAGGTGATGATCACGACGAACACGTTTTGCAGCGATTCGTATTGGTCGGATCAGGCGATTCTCGATTTGCTGTCATCGCGGGAAATCAAGACTCCGCTGAACGAGACGTTTGCGACCAACCGCAAGGCGCTTCAGCAGGCAATTCGCGAGGCGAAGCTGCCGTTCCACGGGGGATTTTTCTCTGCGCTTGGCCGGATGTTGTCCTGGACGATTGATCGGCTGGCTCCAAAGCACTTCACCGAGGAGACGTTCCGATTCTTTCTCGATGAGCTGGCGGCGTCGAAGCGGGAGCGGGTTTTTGATTTTATCGGATTGGATTACTACGATCCTTTCGCTGCGCACGTTTTCCGACCGCCTTCGTTCAGGGATCTGGAGTTCAAGACCAAAGGTGTGAAGTCCTGGTTGATGGATGGGATGACGAGCAAGTGGTGGGACTGGCGAATGCTGCCGGAAGGGCTGCACTTTTTCTGCCATTACTACACAAAATTTTACGACCGACCGCTGCTGATCGCGGAGAACGGAATGGCACACCGGCGCAAGCGGGACAACGCTCACTCGCACGAAAGGAGGGACGAGATGACGCGGAGCGAGTTCTTGCGCCGGCACTTGGCTGAGGTTTCGCGGCTGAGGAAGGAGGGGTGTCCACTGGTCGGCTACCTGCATTGGTCGATGACCGACAACTACGAGTGGGGTTCCTACACGCCGCGGTTTGGATTGTTTTCGATCGATTACGAGGCCGGAGCGGTGAGGGAAGAAATCGATCACCTCGGTGATTGTCCGTCCGAGACTTACGCCAAGCTCGTGGCGGCTGCGCGCAAGAAGAACGACTGAGTTCGCGTCGCTTGCGCGGCGGGAATCAGATTTCTTCAGCGGCGAGGATCTCGCCTTCGGAGACGGTGCGACCGCCGTAGGTCTCTTTGAGGAAGAAGCACGCGACGACGCCGAGAAGCGAGAGGATCGGGAGGAGAATCATGGCGTGCTGGAAGTCATCGGCTGAGAATTTCCCGGCGTCGATCGCTCCGGCTGATTTGGCGGAGTGGTCGAGGAGGACGCCGACGAGTGGTTGGAGGAGGCCGCCGATGAGCATGACGATCATGTTGACGCAGGCGATGGAGGTCGCAGCGGCCGGGAGGGGATTTGCCTCCAGTCCAGCGGCGAAACCGACGACTTGAACGCTCGAAGCGAGACCGATGGCGAGCAGGAGAATGACGATGCCCACGGTCGAGGTCGGGGGTGAGATGACGAGGAAAATTGTCGTCAGGAGAGTCAGGGCGGTCGAACCGAGGAGCATCGCTTTGCGGCGACCGAGGTGATCTGAAAGCCAGCCGGCCACGGGTCCGCCGATGAGCCAGCCGACGTAGAGAACGGAAATTACGCGGGCGGCTTCGACGACGCTGATGTCGGCGACGGCGGTGAGGTAGGGGACGCCCCAGAGGCCGCCGAAGACGGAGAGGGGCAGGTAAAGGCAGGAGGCGATGAAGCCGATGATCCAGGTCTGGGGGTTGAGGATAACGCGACGGAGGTGGCCGAAGATCCGCGAGAAGGCGGTGCCTTTTCGATCGGCACGGGGCGTGGCGGCTTTGCGAGGTTTGGGGAGGAAAAAGAAGATGGCGGCGGCAACGACGAGGCCGAAGATGGCGGCGTCGCGGAGTGATGATTGCCAGCCGGTGCGCGCGACGAATTCCGCGACGGCGGCGTTCCCGATGATGGCACCGAGCATGCCGAGGGCGGTGGTCATTCCAGAAACGAGCGCCATGCGTTCGGGGGGGAACCACTGAGCGGCGGCGTGCATGGCGCCGACGAAGGCGAAGGCGGAGCCGGCTCCCTGGAGCAGGCGGGCGGCGATGAGGATGGCGGGGTGCCCACCGACGATCTCGAGAAAGCAGCCGCAGACGCACAGGAGGACGGCGGGAATGAGGACGCGTTTGGTGCCCCATTCGTCGAGGAGCCCGCCGACCACGAGCTGAAGTGGAGCGTAGATGTAGTAGTAGGCGCCGAGGGCGGCGCCGAGTCCGGCGGCACTAAGGTGGAAGGATTTTTGAAGCTCGGGCTCCATCACCGACGGCGCGACGCGAATCAGGAATTCGTAGAGGTAGAAGAGAGAGACGACGCCCCAGGCGACCCAGCCGGCGAGGGGGGTGGCGGTGCGAGCGGTGGGATTGGCGGACGCGTTAGCCATCATTCGCCGGGGAGCTTGGCAGTTTTTCGCGCAATTGTGAGGAGGAAAATACTTGGGCGCGAGCCGGTGGGGATCTATTCGGAGGGGATGCAGGATTCCCACGAGGTCTTGGAGGAAGCGATTGACGCGGTCGGGCCGAAGGTCGTGGCCGCGGAGCTCGGGGTGTCGCTTTCGATCATTTACAAGTGGATGCAGGCGGTGGGCGAGGACCAGAGTGGAACGCGAAATCCGCTGGATCGGGTGTCGAAGTTAATCCAGCTGACGGAACACCCGGGGATCATTCAATGGCTTTGTCACCGGGCGGGAGGATTTTACGTCGAGGATCCGAACGGGGTCGGCGTGTGTCAGGAGTTGATCCCAGCGACGACGGAGATCATTCAGGAATTTGCCGACATGATGTCGGTGATCGCAGCGGCGGCGGCAGACGGGCAGATCTCGGAGGAGGAGTCGCGCGACGTGCGGCGGAGATGGGCGGAATTGAAGACGGTGACCGAGGGGTTTGTCCGGTGCTGTGAGCAGGGGCACTTTGGACCGCTGCGGGAGGCGACGCGGAAACCGTTGTCGGCGATCGGGGGAGATCTCTGCTGATGGGGCGGTTTTGGGATTTGGGAATTAGGATCTTGCTTTAGGGTCGGCGGCAAATGGACTGGCGTGAATTAGGATATTTGAGGTGTGCGGTGGTGTCGCCTGAGCTGCGGGTGGCGGACGTAGGCTTTAACGTGGAGGCCACGTGTTCGGCGTTGCGGGGTTTAGCGGACGAAGGCGTTTCGCTGGCGGTGTTTCCCGAGCTGGGATTGACCGGATACACGTGCGCAGATTTGTTTTACGAACTGGCGCTGATCGACGCGGCGCGGGCGGCGCTGGGGCAGATTGCGGAGGCTGTCGGCGAAACCGGTGTCGCGGCGGTGGTCGGTCTGCCGCTGGCGGTGGAATCGCGACTGTATAATTGCGCGGTGGTCGTGACGGTGGACGGCGTGGCGGGGATCGTGCCGAAAACGTGTTTGCCGACGTCGGCGGAGTTCTACGAGGAGCGATGGTTTGCTCGGGCGACGACGCTTTCGGTGGACGCGGTGCCAATCGGGGATTGGCTGGTGCCGATCGGGAACGATTTGATTTTCGCGGATCCGGCCGATGATCGGTTGCGGCTGGGGATCGAGGTTTGTGAGGACGTCTGGGGGGCGGAGCCGATGAGCGGACCTTTGGCGACGGCGGGGGCAACGGTGATCGCGAATCCGTCGGCGAGTAACGAAATCCTGGGTAAGTCGGCGTATCGGCGGGGTCTGGTGCGGAGTCAGAGTGCGCGCTGCCTGGCCGGGTATCTCTACGCGAGCGCGGGGGCGGGCGAATCGTCGACCGACGTGGTGTATTCGGGTCATTGCCTGATCGCGGAGTGCGGGAAGGATCTGGCGGAAACGGAGCGTTTTGGGTTTGGAACGACGTGGAAGACGGCGGACATCGACCTCGATCACATTCGGCGGGATCGGCAGGGAAACAGCACGTTCTCGGCATCCGCAGCGGATGACGAGTGGCGGCTGGTGCCGATGCGGCTGGGGGAGGTGGTGGCGGCTGGAGCGCTCCGACGCGAGGTGGCGCGCACGCCGTTTATCCCGGCGGCGGGTGAGCGGAGGGCGGCGGATTGTCGGGAGATCTTTGCGATTCAGAGCACGGGATTAGCGAGGCGGTTGCGGCACACCGGGTCGAAGACGGCAGTGATCGGATTGTCGGGCGGATTGGATTCGACTTTGGCGTTGCTGGTGACGATTCGGGCACTGGCGGCGGCGGGTCTCGATGCGTCGGCGGTGGTGGCGGTCGTGATGCCGGGCCCCGGGAGTTCGGACCGGACGCAGGGGAACGCGCAAAAGCTGGCCGGGGCGGTCGGGGCGGACGTGCGGGTGATCCCGATCGGCGACGCGGTCGCGCAGCATCTGGAAGCGATCGGACACCCCGAGGGACAGCACGACGCGACCTACGAAAACGTGCAGGCTCGGGAGCGCACCCAGTTGCTGATGAGCGTGGCGAACCAGACCGGTGGAATCGTGGTGGGGACCGGCGATTTGTCGGAGTTGGCGTTGGGTTGGTGCACCTATAACGGCGATCAGATGTCGATGTATCACGTGAACGCCGGGGTGCCGAAGACGCTCGTGAAGTATCTGATCGAGTGGTGCGCGGACGAGGAGTTCGAGGGTGACGTCGTTGGGGTTTTGCGGGACATCGTGGACACGCCAATTTCACCGGAACTCGTTCCGACGAAGGGGGGGATACAGGAAACGGAGACGGCGATCGGTCGGTATCTGCTACACGATTTTTTCCTGTATCACACGGTGCGATTGCACGAGCGGCCAACGAAGGTCTTGAAGCTCGCGAAGGTCGCGTTCGATGGCGAGATTAAGGAAGACGAGATTCGCGAGACGTTGCGGACGTTTTACCGGCGGTTTTTTGCGAATCAATTCAAGAGATCAGCGATGCCGGATGGTCCCAAGGTCGGGACGGTGGCATTATCGCCGCGCGGCGATTGGCGCATGCCGAGCGACGCGAGCTCGGCGCTGTGGTTGGCCGAGTTGGATCGAGCGTAGGACGAAGGCTCGTCAATGGTCGAGGTCGGCTCGCGCTTTATCGCGAAGGCTGGCGTCGCCAATGCTATCGATCCACTTCATTGCGGCTTGGGGGTCCAACTCTCTGATCGCGGTCGCGAGGCCGCGGGTGGCTTCGTCACGCAGACGTCCGAGTGGGAGTTCGCTGACCGCTTCCGATGCGGTCGCGGCGTCGCGTCGGGCCCAACTCTCGATGACGCGCCGGGCCACTCGCCCACCCATCACATCCGCTGGAATCGACTGCGTCCATTGGATCGCGCTGGATGGATCTTTGTCCGCCCAGTGGTAAGCGACCGCGTCGTAGGCTGGCCCCAATCCACCCAGGAGTTGGAGCGTCAGTGTTTGCGCCGCCGCCGCCGGGTCACTGAAGGCCCAGCCGCGGAAAACCCCCGTCAATGCCCAGGTTCGCTCGATTTCCGGTAATTTCTGAGCGTAGTCCAAAGCAGCTTCGGGCGCGGTGCCCGCCCAGTTGGAGAGTGCCCGAGGCAGGATTCTAGCCCGTTCTGACGGTGTCAGTTCGGCCAGAGCCGAGATGGCTTCATCGGGATTGTCTTTTGCCCAGGCTGCTATGCTTTGTTCGAGCGATTCGAGACGTTGGAGAGCCCCGTGAGTTGGGTTTTGGACCAAGCGACGGCGGCCTGCGGATCGAATCCCGCCCATTCACCGACGATGGACTCCAGTTCATTGGCCATTCCTGTATCCCCGTCCCGGACGTGTTCGGCCACTTCGCGTGGGGCGACTTTCACGAGGTCGCGAGCGCTGAAGTAGCCCAGGAATTTCTCCCGGTCTGGGGGTGTCAAAGAATTCGCGAGTTCCCAGGCGGCCTTAGGGTCGAGTTGGGTGAGTTGTCTTCCGAAGATGGAGGCCATCCAATTCCGCAGCTGCCCGGGCGGGAAATTGGCAATGACCTGCCAACCGTCGCGGCCTCGGGCGGCGAGTTCGCCGGCGACGTTCGCCACGACCTGCGTGTCCGCAGCGTCGGGATATTTGGCGGCAAGCCGGATCAATCCTTCCGCGTCCTGATTTTGCCCGAATGCGAACTGTGACCGGAAGGCCTCCCGACCCATGCGGGTTCCTCGGGCGGTTGCCCACGCCATCATTGCCTCGCGATCTTCCATTCCCCACTCCCGCATCAAGCCGCGGAGGGCATTTTCGCTAAGGGCCTTAGGCTCGAGGTGATCTGCCGCCGCGAGAGCTGCGTTTCGATCCACCGCGGACCAGCTTTCGAAAAGCGAACGGCTGACGTTCAGCGCCTCGGGAAGCGAGAGCTTCGCGAGCGGGGTAACGCCCGTTGTTGGATCGACACGCCCCAGCGTCTCTAAGAAGACGTTGATCGGTCCGGTCGGTCCCGACACGTCAAACGATCCCGCTCCGCGCACCGAACGGACTAGGTCAAAAGCGGCTGTGGGGTTGATCATTGCGACCGCCATGGCCCATTCATTTTCCAACTCCAAACTGGTCGCCAGCTGAAGTCCTTTTCCTGGGTCGGCTGCCGTCTCTCGGTAGAGGGCTCGCCAGTTTTCCAAATCCTCACTGACCAACTCGTTAGTCGGGGCAGCTTTCTTGAGCGAAGTCGGCTGGTTTCGTGCAATTGGATCTAAAACCGCCTGCGCGGTCATCGCTGTCGGCCCGGTGGTTTCTGGAACGTGGGTAGCACGCCCGCTCAGGTATCCGAGCCAGCCGAAGGCCGCGATCAATCCGGCAAGAATCCACGCTTTCATTTGTTTTCCATGAACCGGGTTTGGACTCGGCCTGCCGCGACGGAATCGAACCGTTCCAAACGGGCGGCGACCCCGCGGGCGGCGGAGGCTCGGAGTTCGCCCGGGGGAAGGCGGGCGAGGTAAGCCTCCGCCGCGTCCGGATCGACGTTGGTCCAGTTGCTCATGACGCTCGAGAGAGCTTGGCGCTTTGTGTTGCCGTTTTTGCCTTCCGGGAGTCCAGAAACGAAGCTCGCTGCTCCGCGTAAATCGGATGCTGCCATCGCGGCGCTGATCGTTCTCGCCCAATTCGTCCGTTCCGAAACCGGCAGGAATTCGCCCAGACGGACGACGAGACCTGGCGACAACATGTAAGACTGCTCGATAGCTCCGCGAGCAAACGCCGCGCGGCTCGAAGCGTCCATTTTTGCAACGCGATCTACGAGTATCCCCCCGCAAATGGATGCTTGCGTTGAGCCGATGCCAGCCAAGACAGCTTCCCGGCGATCCGCACTCAACCGAGCGATTTGATCCATCGCACGATCCTGCGCTTCGGTATTTGGAAATGTTTGGTAGCGGAAAAGTTCCGGAGCAGCTTCGAGTAGGGTCTCGGCGTCCAGTTGAGTAATCATCGTAGCAAACGCGGCCTCGAAGTCCTCTCTCGCCCACCCCGCCAGGACGCTGGAGATGGCACGAGTCCGTTCCATCCCGGCCAATTCGGAATTCGCCAAAGCGAGGGCCGACTCTGGATCCTGCTGCCCGAGTGAATCGAATAGATCCTTCACGAGCCCCTCGCGTTCCCCCGGGAGGAGGGTGTCGGCCCAAGCCAGCGCTTGAAGTGGTTCGCCGGACAGGGCTCGCGCGAGGCCGCTGATGAGGTTGGTTCGCCCCTGGCCTGGCGGGAGAAGATCGACCGCGGCGTCGGCGCCGGGGATGTCATTCGCGATCCGCAGCCCGACCCATTGGGCCATGTGGCTGTCCGCGAGGTATCCACGGCTCGCCAGGAGCTTGAGTGCTTCCGTTGGGCTGTCATAGACGACCGGTCCGAACACGCTGCCGGTTGCCAAGTGTCGATCCCCGGCAGGTAGCCCGTCGATCCATTCCCAAGCCGCTTCGGGATCTTTGCTCGCCCAGGCTGAGATGACCGATCTCTTCACGTTGTCAGATTCTTCTCCGAGTGAAAATGCGGCTGAGGTCGCGCCCGCGCCGTCGACCTCAGCCCAGCCGACATACAGGGCTCAGGCAGATTTCTTGAGTTCTGGGTCAGCCTCGATCCGTTCGAGTGCGGCAGCTGGGTCCCGGCGACCGAGTTCCTTCAGCAATTCCCGAATGGCGGCGTCGCGCATTGGGCCCTCGGGCAACTTTCCGAGCAAGGTATCAGCCTCGGCGGGGTCGCGCTGAGCAACGGCGCGCATTGTCAATTCGGAGGGGGCGGCGCCGGCTTCCCGCTCGACGGTGAGAGCCCCGTCGACATCGCCAGTGGCGACCAATCGCTCGACGAGCGCTTCGCGATAAAGTCGTGCCAGCCGGGGCGGGAGGGATGGATCGGAAAGGTCCAGAGGTGGCTCGGCGGACGGCGCCGCGACGGCGGTGGTTTCTGCTTTGGAGGGGAGCTGTGGTCGAGGATCTGGCTCCTCGCGGGGCGGCGGGGAGATTTCGCTGGTGAGGAAAATTTGGGGGGGCTTCGCGACGAGATATCCGGTTGCCCACGCGGCGGCCGCGACCGCGATTGCCGAAAACACCAGCCTTCCTCTCATTTGGCTGCCTGCTTGGTCATCTCCTCGCGGAGCGAAGGCGACTCAATCTGGGTGACGAATTTCTGCGCCGCGGTTCGATCGTGTTTGACCCAAGAACGGATGGCGTTTCGAAGCCGATTGCGGCGCAGCGTTTCGTTGTCGATGACCGCGGCCCACTCCGACGCGGTGGCGGGGTCCAGCTCGGCGGTGGCGTTGACGAATCCCGCGACGGCGTGGTCTCGTTGGGAGCCGCGTGGCATTTCGCCGAGATACGCTGAAGTGGCACTCGCGTCGCGTTTTCCCCACGCGCTGGTCACTTCTTCCGTTGCAAGGTCGCGAGTGGCGGGACGATCCAGGCGGCCGGCCCATTGCATCGCTTCCAATGGTGACTGCTGACCGAGGGCGGACGCGATGGATCGCATTGAATCCTCCAAACCGTCCGAGGGGAGATCTTCCGCCGCGCGGGCCGCGGCAACTGGATCCGCGTCGGCCCAGCCGCGCAAGGCTTCGTCGACGGCCCGGGTCCTTTCGATCGGCGGAAGGGCCTGGGCCCAAGCCATGGCTGCCGTCGGATTTTTCTGGCCCCAGGATCGAGCGATCTCAGGGACGATGTGCGCCCGGACGGCGGGTGAAAGGGGAGTGAGGGCGCCGACTGCACTCGCCGCGTCAGTTTTCGCCCACTCACGCATGGCGGATTTGAGCGCGCTCGTCCCCCCGCCGGTCTGCCACGTCTCCAAGCTCCACGCGAAGGCCGCGGGGGCGTCGGACTTGGTCCACTCTTCCATGACGCTCCGTAGGGAGTAAGAAAACCCGGCCTCTCCAGACGCCGCCAAGGTCGCCATTTCGCGCGGGGCGTGTTTCGTCAGGTCGGTCGCGCTCAATCGGAGGAAGTAACCGCGATCGGTCGGATCGAGTGACTGAGCGAGTTCCCACGCTCGCTTCGGGTCCATACGCGCGAGGTCGTCGCCGTAGCGCAGGAGGACTTGATTTCGCAACGGGCCCGGTGGAATTCCCAATACCGCGGCCTCGCCCGACTGACCGGTCTTCGCGAGAGAACCCGAGAGATTCGCGATCATCATCCAGTCGACCAGTTCGGGCCTTTGTCCAGCGACTTCGAGGACTTGGGCGGCTCCCCGGATTCCCGAGGATTCGTGGAGTGAATTGATGGCAATCCGACCAATCGACGCGTCCTGCTCGAGCGCCCATTTGATCATTCCCGATTGATCGTCGGCGCCCCAGGCGTTGAAGACACCGGCGAGCGACTGGCTACGAAAGCGTCCTGGCTCAAGGCTCTCGGCTGCTCGGGCGGCCGCCGAGCGCGAAGTGCGGGTCCAGGCTTCAAAAAAGGGAAATGCGGCGCTCGTCGCGACGGCCTTCGGTATCCGGGTCAACCAGGCGAAACCTTGCTCGGGCGCTAATCGGCCGAGCGAGGCGGCCATGGACATCGCCACGTCCGCTGAGGAGTCACGCGGCAGGTCAGTGGCCATCTCGATTGCCGCTTGCGGATCGACGAAGGCCGCGCCCGTTCCCCAAGTGAAGACGAGATCCTCCGAAGCCGCCAAATCGAAGGATGCTCGGAAATTCACCTCCGCCAACGCAACCAGCGCCAGCCACTTGGCGAACTGCTCGCTGAGCCCGCGGGCTTCGAGCTTGGTGACGTGCGCCTCGAACCCTTCGCTGTCGTGGAAATCGGGGCTGGGGAGGGTAATGTCAGCCGGTTTCGGGGTGGAGTTGACCGCAGCGGGTGCGACTGAATTGCTAGGTCGGAATTTTGGAGACGGCGACGAATTCTCGGCCTGGTCGTGGGAGTGGCGTCCGGCTTGTCCGAGGAAGTAACCGACGATGAGTCCGATGATCGCAATCGCGCCGGCCCGGGTCCAAATTTTTGAGGCCGAAGTCATCGGTTATCGCCGGCGAGAACACTTGTCGCGAGTTGCCGCTCCTCGTCCGAGTGAAGTCGACCCATCAGAGCGGCTCGGCCGCGGGTGGAGTCGACTCGGCGCCACGTCTCGGCGATGGATCGGATCAGTTGTCGGCGAGAGGTCTGGGTCGCCACGCCATCAAGGATGCGGGTTGCGCTTTCCAGATCGAAATGTCGAAGCTCCGAGGCGAGCGCAACGCTCGCGGCGTCCTTGGCCTTTCCGTCGGGCAGACCCGCGGTGAAGGCCGTCGCGGCGCTGGGGTCATCGTAGACCCATTTCACGGCGACGTCCGTAATCGCCAGTCCGCGGTCGGTGCCATCCGGATCGGGCGGGAGTGAGAGCAGGAACTGGGCGGCCGCCTGGGGGTCGGTCGCGGACAATTGACGCGAGATTGAGCGTGCCTTGGCGATCTGCTGATCGCGTGGCAGGGCCTCGGCTACCGTCTGAACAAGGCGTGCTGGTGCGGTCGACAATCCGCGAAGAATGCCCTCTGCCAGTGCGACCCGGTCGTCCCCCGTCAGTCCGGTGAGTTGCCCGATGATACCCTCGGGATCGACCATGGCCCAGTTCGCGCCGGCACTGTCGAATGCCTGTCGCTGCAGAGTCGGCTCCAGCGTGGAGAGGAGCTTCATTCGCGTGGTGAAATCAGCACCGATCGACGAGTAATTCGGCGAGAAGAGGCCCGGAAGCGCGGTCTGAAGTTCGTCTCCCGAGAGGGAGGTCGTGACTGCTTTGAACGCAGCTTCAAAATCATTGTTCGCCCATTCGCGGGCGACGGTTTTGGCTGCCTCGCCACCCGACGGCAGGGTCGCAGCGAGAGCGATTGCCGCGGCTGGATCGGTGCGCGAGAGCGAGGAGAATACGGATCGAACGACTTCTTCTCGTTCTCCAGGGAGCAATCCTTCAGCCCAGGCGAGCGCGATTTCGGGGCCCTCGCGAAGTAGGCCTTTCGCAATCCCGCCGATCAAACGCGTCGAGAATTCACCGGGTGGCACGCGCTCCAGGACGGAGTTGGCGCGTTCAACATCATCGGCCAGTCGGCTGCCGATCCAATCGAGAAACATGGAATTACCGAGTTCCGGTCGGGCCAGTAACGTGTCCAACGCCAGCTCGGGGTCCTTGTTCACCAATGCGTTGATGTAGGCCGAGCGGCCCATTTCACGTTCAATGGAAGGGAGCGATTCGACAAACTCCGCGGCTCGACTTGGATCATCCATCGTCCATTGGTGGATCGCGGAGTGCGTGAACGACTGCTGAAATTTTGCGTTGAACGAGCCGGCTGCGTGGACGGCGGAGATTGGCTCGTTCTTTGCCCAGGAGGAAAAAAGCCAAGATCCCTCGGTCAGGAATTCGGGATGGGTGCGGAGGAATTCCAGCCCCCGCTGCGGGTCGGCATCACCGAGGCTGGCGAGAAGGGTGCGAGCCGCCGTCGTCTGCTCTGGGCCGGCCCTCATTTCGATGACGAAGGTCTCCGCGGCGGCTGGATCGTGCGCGGCTTTCGCGGTCACGAAATTCGCGAGGGTCGCCTCCCGGTCGCGCGCGTTTCGGATCGGAAACTTCTCCGGGGGCGTGCCGATCTCCGCCAACCGGCCGACGAGCATTTCCCGGAAGAAGCCTTCGAGCGCGGTCGGCAGCGTTCGATCAGCCGGGAGGGCCCTGAGTCGGCCGAGCGCGGTGGATTCATCCATCGTCGAAAGCTCCGTCAGAAATTCTTCGACCCGCGAGGTAAAGCGTTTGCGGTCCGCTGGCGGTTGCGAGATCGCGGCGTCGAGCTGGCTGGTGGGGTGGATCGGGCGCGGTCGAAAAGTGTTCTTGGCGGGTGGATCGGGCGCGGGAGTTGGAGTCTGATTGGTGAGTTGGCCGAGAAACATACCGACGGCCGCGGAGGAAACGAAAACGACGGTGAAGACGAGCGGCGTTTTCATTTCCGCTGGCGATCAGTTGGCCGAAAGGGGCTCTCTTTTCGTGGGGGGCACGGAGCTGTTCCTACCTACAATCGTGATCCGAAGCAAGATCGGTACGGGGAGAGCCGGCTGACCTGCCTGGGCAATTTCTTAACGGACGCGGCGGGCGCGGGTTGCGGAGGCTTCGTTGTAGTGGTTCATGGCGAAGCGCCACCAGGGGTGCAGGGTTTCTTCGGACATCCGCCAGACTTTTCGATGGACCTGCGTGATGGACTCGGCGCTCCAGAGAAGGGCGTTGATTTCGCGTTGCTCGAGGGCGTCGGGTCCTTCGGTGAGGAGGCGGGTGCCGAGATTGTCCAGGCGTTCTTGTTTCTGCGGCGCATGGACCTGCGAGCGGCGGAGCATGGCGGTGTGAATGGCGTTGATCGGCGGGGCAATGACGACTTGAAGAAGGCCGAAGCGGGAGACGCCTTCGAGAACGCCGGATCGGTCGAGGGCGGGCGGCAGGTCGTCCAATCCATCGAGAATGGCCGGAGGGGCGGACTCCTCGGGAACGATCAGAAACTCCCGCTGCCGAAGAAGGGCACCGATCCGGTCGGAGCTGGTGAGCATGGCGAGCGGAATCGCAAAAACCAATCCGAAGAGGATGGGAGACAGCCACACGAGGAGGCCAGGAGTCCAGATCGACGCGGCGACGGTGGCCGCGAGACCGAGAAGCGTTGGCTCGGCGTAGTCGCGAGCGGCGGACGTGACGGGGATCGCCGAGCCGGTGCGGTTCTGGGAATTCCACTCCACGCGGACGCCGAGGACGGTGAGAAGCACGAACTTGCTGTAGAAGTAGAGATAGATCGGCGCGAGGAGGACGGAGAACGCCGTTTCCACGAGGCTGCTTCCGATGACGCCCAGCACTCCGCCGTGGCGACGGGCGTCTCGAAGAAGGACGATGGCTCCGAGAATTTTTGGGAGGAAAAGGAGTGTGAGGGTGAGGCAGAGAAGTGTGAGGGGGCCGACGCTGGGCGGCCCCCAACCGATCGAGGTGGTCCGGTCGGAGAAAAGTTCGAACTGAGTCTTCCAGTAATGGTCGACCGCGCTGAGGGCGATGAAGGCGACGAGAAGCGGGGCGGAAAGGTAGGCCACGAGGCCGAAGAAGATATGAATGCGGCTGGTGAACGGCGTGCCGGGAGCGAAGAGAAACCAGAAGTGTTGAAGATTCCCCTGACACCAGCGGCGGTCGCGCTGGAAGCTCGCGGTGAGGTTCGGCGGGCCTTCTTCGTAGGAGCCGCCTTCCCGGTAGGCGAACCAGACTTCATAGCCGGCCTGCTGCATGAGGGCGGCTTCGACGGTGTCGTGACTGAGGATGTGGCGCTCCTTGGCGTTGCGTCCCGGGAGTTCCGGTAGCACGCAATGCTCCATGAAGGGCTGAAGCCGAAGGATGGCGTTGTGTCCCCAGTAACTCGAGCCGCCAAGGTGCCAGAAGTTCGATCCGGCGGCGAAGATGGGCCCGACGGCTCGCGTCGAAAATTGCACGAGACGTTGCAGTAGGGAGGTTCCCCGGACGATGGCGGGTTGCGTCTGCACGATGCCGACCCGCGGGTTTGCGTCCATCACGCGGGCGAGTCGGACGAGGGTGTCACCCTCCATGACGCTGTCGGCGTCGAGGATCACGACGTAGCGGTATCGGCGTCCCCACCGGCGGCAGAAGTCGGCGACGTTGCCGCTTTTACCGTGGAGAGAAACGCGGCGCTTCCGGTAGAAAATGCGCCCCCAGGCGTCGAGGCGGGTGCAGAGATCGACCCACGCGCACTCTTCCTGGATCCAGTTATCGGGGTTGTTGGAATCGCTGAGCACGAAGAAATCGAAGCCGCTGCCGTGGCCGGTGGATTCGACGGATTCGAACATTTTCTCGACCGCGCGAAAAACTCGTCCGGGTTGCTCGTTGAAAACGGGCATGACGATGGCGGTCGAACCCAATTCTGCGTCGGTCGGGACTTCCGCGAGCGTTCGCATGACCTCGTAGGTGTCGCCGCCGAAGATTCGAACGACAAATCCCCAGAACGCGATGGCGAAACCGAATGCGAGCTGTCCGAAGAGAACGACGAACAGCGCGAGTAAACCCCATTCGGTCCACCGCATCCCGTCGCCACGAAACATTTCGACCAACATCCAGCCGCCGGCGAACGTGATGGCTAGACCGGTGGCGAGGAAGATCGCCTGACGGAACGAGGCAATCTCCGGGGGGAGGGCGGCGGTGCGCGAGAAGACCTTCACGAAAGAAACGCGACGTAGAATCCGTAAGTGATCACGAAGATCGCGGCCCAGATGAAGAACGCCCGGAAGACGTGCCCCCAGGAGAAGGTGGCCCACGTCTCACGGGCGATGTCTTCGATGGGGCCGTAGTCGATCTCCTTGCGGATGAGGCTGGTGAATTCCAGATCCGGTCCCGCCTGCACGGAAGCGGTCCGCATGGCTTCCCGCATCTCGGCCGGGAGATCGCCGCGGAGGAACGTGCCCGGCCAGCGGCGGTAGATCCCGGTGGAGTAGTAGGCGGCGCGACCGCGTTCCGCTCCGGCACCGTCGACGAGTTCGGAGAACCAGGCTTCGATGCGAACACTGGCAACGACCATGACCCGTTCGACCGGAGAGAGGGGCCGAAGCTCGTCGGTGTCGCGTTTGGCTTCATCGAGGAGTTCAGCCACCAAGGTGACGTGGCGGCTGCGGTCTTCGACGCGATGGGCCCGGATGAAGTCTTCGAGTCGGACGCACGCAGCGTTCCAATCGTGGAGGTCGGTGGGGTCGGAGGTGGGCGCGAGCTGAGTCATGGAATCCACGTGTAAGTCCACGTTTCGCTGACGGGGCGTCCGTCGAGCATCAGGGTGCAGCGCATTTCGATCGGTAGGTCGCTTTGATCCGTGGTGGGGACGAAATTGACGCGCCAAGTCGAGTCATTCGAATTTTTCTGAACGCCAGGATTTTTTACGGCTCCGTTGTCGCTGACCCAGATGATGGGTTTGACCGGAGCGTCGGCGGGGAGTCCGCTGAGTTCGCCGCCGCCAAAATCGAGGACGACGTTTCGGTAGTATTTTTCGTTCTGGTAGTCGATGCGTGTCGCGATGTTTCGGCCCAGCGGGGGGAGCCCGGCGTTCTCACCGAACCAAACGAGCGTGTAGTCGAATTCCAAACTCTCGCCGGCCTCGAACGTCTCCTTCGGTTCCCAGAAGGCAACGACGTTGTCCATGTATTCGTTGTCGGTCGGGAGTTGCAGAAGCTTGACGCGCCCCGGGCCCCAGTCGCCGCCGGGTTCGATCCACAGGCTGGGCCGTTGGTGATAATGGGTCTCGAGGTCTTGGTAGTGTTCGAAATCGCGGTCGCGCTGAAACAAGCCGAACCCGCTGGGGGTCTCGGGGGCTTCGAAGACGTTCCACTGCGTTTGCTGGGACCAGGCGAGGGGACGCCAGAGCCACTCGCCTTTTGCGGTCTTGATCTGGAGGCCGTCGGAGTCGTGAATTTCCGGTCGGAAGTTTCCGAAGGTGTTGCTGGTATTTTCGCCATACCAGAACATGGAGGTCATCGCGGCGATCCCCAGAATGGAGATGTCTTTGCGCGCGAACAGGACGGCTTTGACGGCGACCTTGGTTTCCGGGCCGGGATAGACTCGGAACTCATAGGCTCCCGTGAGGCTCGGTCCGTCGAGGAGCGCGTAGAACCTCAGATCCGTCGACGCCGCGGTCGGCTCGATAAACCAGAATTTCGTGAAGTCCGGAAATTCCTCGGCGTCTTCGCCACCCGGATCGAGGGCAATGCCGCGGGCCGAGATGCCCCAGGACTGCCCTTTGGCAACGGCTCGGAAGTAGCTCGCTCCGAGCAGGGCGATGACCTCGTCGAGGCGGCCGCGTTCGTTGATCGGATACATGACCCGCACGCCCGCGTAGTCGACGAGGTGTCGTTCCTCGGGGGGGACGACGTTATCGAGATAGTCGAAACTCGAACTCTCCGGCTTGAGCCAACGCGCGCCGTCGTTGGAGACGGAGAAAATCGAAACCGGCCGGGAGTGAAGGCCGGCGGTCGGAAAGAATCCGAGTTGAAAGGGAAGTCCTTGCTCGCGCCACACGTAAGCTTCGTCGCGCATTCGAATTTTTCTGGTCGCTGCGTAGTCGGCGTTTTTGAGGAGTTCGGAAGCCGTCTCTTTTTGACGCTCGAAATCCTGTTTGCTCAGTTGGCGGGCTTGTTCGATCACGTCGTCAAAGACGAGCGTCTTTGACCCGGTCTGACTGATCAGGAAGACCAGGAGAACGATCGTCAAGACGGCGAAAACGAGGTGGGTCCTCAATGGAAAATGCGCAAAGTTTTAAGATCGGAATTGGCGAGACAGAAAGCTGCGGGCGCGGGAATCGCCAAATATCGCGTGCGAGCGAACGATCGGTCGCATCCGACTGTTGGGGATCAGCATTAAGCGTTCCGTTTTGGACCGGAAACGGAGGCGTGCGCGGGGAATCACTGATGGACTTGCGAGCTCGAGGGCCGTTTATTGAAACTCTGATGGATTTCGCGACGAGGCTTGATAGGACGTTGCAGGTGGTGCGAGGCGAAGGGCCCCTCGTCCTCGATTTGTTTGCGGGTTGTGGCGGTCTGACTCTTGGGTTCGAGGCGCGCGGATTCCGCACTCTCGGCTTCGAAATTGATCCGTGGTGTTGCGAAACTTACTCATCGAATCTCTCGGGGGAATGTCGCAATCTGGAGCTATCGCCGCAGACTAATTATCCCTCGGCCTCAGTGATTGTCGGCGGCCCCCCCTGTCAGCCGTTCAGTGTTGGTGGCAACCAGCTAGGATTGGAAGACTCGAGGGATGGGTTCCCCGCATTTATCAGCGCCGTTAGGCGTGTCCAACCTGAGATTTGGCTATTTGAGAATGTCCGCGGAATGCTTTACGGCAATCGACCATACTTCGACGAGATTCTGGATTCCCTGGAAGAATGCGGATACGTCGTCGAACATCGACTATTGAACGCCGTCGATTTTGGGGTCCCGCAGAATCGCGAAAGGGTCATTTGCGTCGGCCATCGGGGCGAGTTCAGGTGGCCGGAGAAAGAGATGAACCGGGTGTGTGCCGGGGAAGCACTCGGAAAGTTAATGAAGGATGCTCCCGCAGATGGGAAATACCTGACGCCGAGTATGGATGCCTACGTTGCAAAATACGAAAAGGTATCAAAGTGTGTTCGCCCGCGCGACCTTCACCCTGAGAAGCCAGCCCGGACGCTCACCTGCCGAAATCTCGCTGGGGCGACCGGAGATATGCATCGAATTGCGCTTCCCGACGGAAGGAGACGTCGATTGAACGCACGCGAGGCAGCTCGACTTCAGAGTTTTCCAGATTGGTTTCGTTTTTGTGGGGGTGAGATTGCCGTGCTGAACCAGATTGGAAACGCCGTTGCTCCGCTGTTTGCATGGCATTTGGCCGGCGCGGTGGAAGCGTATCTCGAGACTCACCTGAGCCTGAGTGGTGCAGAAATCGCTGCTCGTAAGCGGGATGTTCAATTGAGCCTGATTTGATGGCCGCTTTGAACTAAATCCCGAAGTCGCGGAAGCCGACGAAGGTCCGACGTCTGATTAACGACGCTCTGCACATCCTTCATTGCTGTGGAATCGAGGTCTCGCCGACAAAGAGTCTGGTGCGAACTCGAACGTTGGAATGCATGGGGACTGCGCTCCTCGCTGTTGCAAATATTCGCGTCGGGGACTCGTGGCAGGATGCAGGTGAGCCGGAAAGCGGGCGTCCGCCTAGATCTCGCGACATCATTCGGTTTGTGAACCAGCATTTCCGGATGACGCGGTCGGAAGGAAGCTATGACGATGTGCGGCGACGTGATTTGAAGCACCCGATTTTGGCGGGTTTCGTGGTCATGAGTGCTGCTGATCCAGCGGCGGATCGGAATGACGGGACACGTGGTTTTGGACTGGCTCCGGAGTTTCTCTTGTTGATTCGTTGTTACGGAACGGGCCAGTGGGCCGAGCAACTTGAGAGATTTAATGCGAGTCGGGCGGCGTTGGAGCATTTGTTAGCACAACGCCGCAAACTCGATTCCATTCCGGTGACTCTACCGCAGGGAGTGAGTCTGACGTTGAGTCCAGGATGCCACAACGCCCTTCAGCGCCAGGTCGTGGAGAAGTTTCTCAGTCTCTACGGGTTCGGTGCGGAGGTTCTCTATTTAGGGGACGCTGCGAATAAGCATCTCTATTTCGATGAAACCCGTTTGAAGGAACTGAATTTCTTCGAGATCGATCGCGGGGACTTGCCTGATGTTGTCGCCTATTCTTCAGAGAAGAATTGGCTCTATCTGGTAGAGGCAGTGCATTCTTCAGGGCCAATTGGACCCGAACGGTTGCTTGAACTAAAGCGATTAACGTCCGGGTGTAAGGCTCCCATTGTTTACGTAACGGCGTTTCTTACGCGAGCGGCCTATCAGAAGTGGGCAGGGAAGATCGCGTGGGAAACCGAGGTCTGGATCGCAGAGGCTCCGGAGCATCTCATTCACCCAAACGGCGATAAATTTCTCGGTCCCTATCGCACCGCGTCAGAGACGCAGGGGTAAGGGTGCATTGACTCTGAGAGGCCGATGTTCGGCAACAGGTTGAAGCCTGCAAAAAAAAAGCCGGTCGTCCGTGGACGACCGGCTTGGAGAGTTGGGATAGCCGTTGGTCAGCTCTTCGCGGCGGGGTTGACCGTTTCGACGGCGAGCTTGGTGAGTTCGTCGTTGGTGGAGTATTCCTGATCGAGGGTCTTTTGCAGGGATTTTGAACCAGCCTTGTCTTTGAGAGCGTCGGCGTAGGTGCGGGCGGTGCCGTATCCGGCGATCTCGTAATGTTCGGCGCGTTGGGCGCAGGCGATGAGTCCAGCGTCGCGGACGTCGGGATCGGCATCCTCGTCGATCATCTCGAGAGCTTCGGCGATCGCGCCCTCCATTCCCTTGCACTTGGGGCCGCGGGTGGTCGCCTTTCTGGCTTTGAGAATTTTTTCGAGTCGAGTCGCGTGCTCCTTCGTTTCTTCGAGGTGTTTCTTGAATTTGGCGACGAGCTTTTCGTTGGTCGCGGCCTTCGCCATTTTCGGAAGAACTTTGGCCAGCTGCTTCTCGGCGCTGTAAAGATCTTTGAGTTCGTGGATGTAGAGGTCTTTCAGGTTTGAGAGTTCCATGCAGTGGGTATCGGCGTTCGCGGGAGATCTGGCCGTCTCCGCCTGCCGACCACTCGCGGATTCACGTCGGTCGGGAGAATTCACCTGGCGCCAGGATTGTGGAATTGAAGAGGCTCCGGGTCGTCGACGGACGGGGGGGCAAATCGAGCGGGGGGATCGGGGTGCTCGAGATTCGAATTTTAGATTTTGGAATTTCAAGGTGAACGGCGTTAGATGCGGGGCGTTGTATGAGTCTTGAGAGTGGGCATCACGTCGTGAGGACGTTTGGGGCGGAAAGCACGGTGACATCGCCGGGGAAATTCGTCCGTGAAATGTGGAACGATCTGCGTCAGAGCCGCCAGTTGGCGGGGATGCTGGCGTTTCGTGATCTGAAGGCTCAATACCGGCAGTCGTTTCTGGGGTGGTTTTGGCTGGTGATCCCGCCGATTGCCTGGACGATTGGCATGACGGTTCTTCGGCGCAACAATCTGGCGGACCTGGGAAAGACCGACATTTACTATCCGGCTTACGTGCTGATTGGGATGTCGATGTGGCAGATGTTCACGGCGGCACTGCGCGGACCGATGAACGCGATGACGATGAACAAGGGGATTCTGACGAAGGTGAGATTCCCGCGGGAGGCGATCATTCTCGCGGACCTGATGAAGCTCTCGGTGGAGATCGTGGTTTACCTTTTACTGATCGTGGGAGCGTTCGTTTGGTATCAGATTCCGGTGAGCGGTTGGACGTTGCTCTTTCCGTTTGCCTACATGGTGCTGGTGCTACTGGGGACGACGGTCGGGCTGTTTCTCGCGCCCATTGGGCTGCTTTATCGAGATATCGGGAGCATGCTGCCGTATCTGATAATGGCCGGACTGGTCATCACGCCGGTGCTTTTCCCGATGCCTGGACCAGAAAACGACGGGATCTACGCGGCGGTGGTGCGGGCGAACCCGGTGACGCCGGTGCTGGTGACGGCGCGGGAATTGGCTACGAGCCAGCCGCTGACGCAATTTCCGCAATTTTTGTTGGTGACGGTGTTGACCCTGGGGGCTTTGGTTCTGGCGATGGCGTTGCTCCGGGCAGCGACGCCGCAGATCGTGGAGAGGTGGAGCTCGTGATCACATTTTGGATTTTGGATTTCGGATTTTGGATTGGATGACTTGATGGAAACGGACGAAGGGGATGACGTTCTCGACGACGAGGACGATGATGATGACGAGCTGGAGTCGGGGGAGCGAAAGCTGCCGGAGGGACCGCCGTGCATCGAGGTCGTCGGGGTGTCGAAGCGGTTTTGCCGCGATCTGAAACGGTCGCTGCTCTACGGAGTGCAGGACATTGGGCGGGAGTTTGTCGGGATGCCGGCGAGGGTCGGTGAGCTCAAGAAGAATGAATTTTGGGCGGTGCAGGACGTGAGTTTCGAGCTGCCTCGTGGTTCGGCCATGGGGCTGGTGGGGACGAACGGGAGCGGGAAGACGACGCTGATGCGGATCATGTCGGGGATCATCAAACCGACGATTGGCCACGTGACGGTGAGAGGACGGCTGGCTCCGCTGCTGGCGCTGGGGGCGGGGTTCAACTCCATCCTCACGGGCCGGGAAAACATTTACACGAACATGTCGATCCTGGGTCTGACGAGGGAGGAGATCGACGCGAAATTTGACGAGGTCGTGGAGTATTCCGAAATCGAGTATGCGCTCGACGCGCCGGTGCAGACCTACAGCTCGGGAATGACGGCGAGGTTGGGGTTTGCGTGCGCGATTCACACCCAGCCGGACATTTTGCTGATGGACGAGGTGTTGGCGGTGGGCGACATGCAGTTTCGCGAGAAGTGCATCAAGACGCTGCAGGAGCTGCGCGATGGGGGGACGTCATTCATCATCGTGCATCACTTTCCGGACATCTTGTTGGCGGTCTGCGATCTGGCGATGTACGTGTCGGGCGGGAAGCGGGTGCAATTTGGCAAGGCTGCGGAGGTGCTCGAGCATTACGAGGAGGACTTGCACGCGAAGCGGAAGGGGAAGTCCCAGTCGGGTGGCGGAGGTGGTGGCGGCGGTGGCGGTGGGTCGACCGCGGATGGCTCCGAGGTGCTGATGGATCCGGTGATCGAGAACGAGCGGGCCAAGGTGACGGCGGTGGAAGTTTACAACGAGGACGATCGCGCGGGTGGTGACGCCCGAGAGCCGGTGATTCAGAACGAGTCGCCGTCGGTGCTGCTCTCGACGTTGCAGATCGATGGAAAAGTGGATCTGATGAACATCGTCGTGCAAGTGATGCGTTTGCCGACGATGGACACGATGGCCGAGTCGATGATGGAGCAGCAGGTGCTCAAAATTTCGACCAAGCGGGATTGTGATCGGATCATCGAGGTGAGGCCGGGCGAATACGAGGTGCGGCTGAAATTCCCGTGGCTGGGATTGTTGCCGGGGATGTATCAGGCGCGGGTTTCTTTGTATTCGCGGAAGACGTTACTGGCGCGGAGGCGGAGCAAACGGTTTCGAGTGGGTGCGAAGCGGAAGGGTGGTTTCGACGGGAAATATTTTCAGCCGCGCGAGTGGGATTTTGACATTGAGACCGGGAAGCGTGAGCGCGGTGCGGCGAAGCGCCGGAAAGCAGCGCTCGGAGAGGTGGAGGCAGTCAACGATGAGTGAGCCGACACCCGAGGACACGCCACCGCCGGCACCGGACACGAAGCCCAGCCCACCTGCGGCTCATTATCGCCCGAAGGGCCTCGTTCCGCGTGCGATCAAGTGGGCGAACGACCGCTTCGATCGCAGTTGCCAATTTTGCCTGAATCAGTTTCCGCAGCGGATGGGGAACTTACGGCAATACGAGCCGCGCCCGATCGAATACGAGGCGCCAAGTCTGGCGGAGTCTCGCGGGAAGTATCCGTCGATCTCGGTGGTGACGCCGACGTTCAATCAGGCGAATTTTATCGAGCGAACGGTCCGAAGCGTGATGGATCAAGCTTACCCGCGACTTCGCTACGCGGTGTGGGATGGAGCTTCGACGGATAACACGGTCGAAGTGCTCGAGCCGCTGAGCGAGGAATATCGGTTCGCTTGGAAGTCGGAGAAAGATCAGGGTCAGGCGGACGCGATCAACAAGGCGTTCGACATGGTGGACGGCGAGATCATGGCGTGGCTGAACTCGGACGATTTGTTGATGCAGCGGGCCCTCCTTTACGTTGGAAGCTACTTCGAGCAAAATCCAGACGTCGACGTAATCTACGGTCATCGCATTTTGATCAACGAGCACGATCAGGAGATCGGGAGGTGGGTCACGCCGCCGCACCACGACGATGCTTTGACGTATTTCGACTACGTGCCGCAGGAGACGCTGTTCTGGAGGCGGCGGATCTGGGAGAAGGCGGGTGGAAAGTTGAACGTCGATTTTCACTTCGCGCTGGATTGGGATTTGCTGCAGAGATTTCACAAGGCGGGCGCGAAGATTGTGAGGGTGCCGAGATTCCTGGGCTGCTTCCGGGTGCACTCCGAGCAGAAGACGTCGGCGAAGATGGTGGACGTCGGGAAAACGGAGATGAGTTGGCTGCGACCGGATTTCGGGAGTGATCCGGAGAAACGGCGGAAGATGACGCGTTTGTATTACGGTGAACAATTTCGCTCGCAACTTAGCCGGTTCCTGATGAAGGGGGGCGTGCGGAGGGAATGGCTTTGACGGGAGAGGACGAAGTGGCGGAGGTGCCGGAAATTGCGGAGCCAACGTTTGTCTTTCACCAAGTGCCGGGGTGCGGGTCGCGCGAGTTGGTCGAGCTCGTTTACGCGAAATTTGCGGTCGTGCACGACGAACCGGATGCCTTCGGTGGGGCATCGGTTGCCGGTGAAGCGGTGATGCCGCTGGATACGCGGTGGCTGTCGGCGGCGAAGTTGTTTTTGTTTCGTTCGCACTTCCGCCCGGGGAGCGTTTACATCGACAAGGTCTATCCGGAGTTTTTCGAGAACGATCGGTTCAAAGTATTCCTGTTTGTCGACGAGCCGCTGCGATTGGCGGCGGTGACGTATCTGCACGTCAGTCGGGGGCCGAACGCGGGCGAGGTGGGGACGTTTGCCGAGTTTCTGGATGCGAGGAGTAACCCGATGGCGTTCTTCCTGGGGGCGACGCGGGCGAACTACCGGTCGTTGCTGGAGCGGTATTTTTTCGTTGGCGTGAACCAAAAGAAGGCGGCGAGCCTGGGGGCATTACTTCGAGCGATGACCGGTGTGATCGAGGCGGCGGGGGATTCGCCGAACGTGCTGCGGACGGCTTACCAGTTGCGGCGCGAAAGTAGTGAGGCGGTCGATGCGGCTCGCGAGGTCGAGGGGCTGATGGGTTCGGTGGGGTGGTTGGCGCGGACTCGATTTTTGAGTCGGAACTTGCTGGACTGGCAAATCTACCGGGCGGCGGTCCGCCGACTTTCGGAGGAGATGGGATGAGAGACGGGTTGGTCCGCAGATTAAGCCGAGGGACGCAGATTTTACGCTCTGCTGATCGGGTGGGATTTAGGACTCCTCGTCCGAAGGAGGATTTTTGATGGAGCCGGTCGTCGTTTTTAATCACATCCCGAAATGCTACGGGACGAGCATGCGGAAGTATTTCCGTCAGTTCACGACTCCGCATCCGGACTACGTCGCGACGTTTGACTCGGAAGAGAGTTTTGGGAAGCTGCGCTACGATCCGGCGACATTGTGCGCCGAGGACTTTTTGCTCGGGCATTTCAACAGCGTCGGGAAGCACTTGAGCGACCGGTATCCGGAGGTGCTGGCGGACGAACGGTTCAAGATTTTCACGTTTTTGCGAGAGCCGCTTGAGATGCAGACGTCGCTGTTTTACTACACTCTGAAGAAGAAACCGCACGTGGCTGAGCGTCAGGCGGAGCGATTCGAGTCCCTCGAGGCTTATTTGCGGAAGACGTATAACTCGATGGCGTCGAGTTTTCCGTGCACGGCGGAAAATTTCGAGGAGGTGCTGGGGCGGTATTTCTTCCTCGGGGTGGCCGATCAGGTCGAGACATCGATGCAGGTGCTGGTCGCGCGGACGTTGGAGATTTTCCGTCGAGCCCCGCAGAGTCGGAGCGTGGTGCGGGCGTTGCGCGGATTGGAAGCGGTGGAGAAGATCGGGCTGCCGCACGAAAACAAGTCGGCGCGGGATCGACAGGCGACGGAAATTTCCGACGAGACGATGGCGATCTTTCGCGAGAGGAATACTTTGGATTACGCACTTTACGACTACGCGGTGAAGCAGTTGGCCGAGGCGAAAGAGAAGTTGGCTTGAACAGATTATGAGCGATACGAACAAACAATTTTACATTTACCAGCACGTGCCGAAGTGCGCGGGGCAGTCGTTCCGGGAAGTGTGCCGGGGGTTGGGTCTGGATTTGATTCTGGAGAAGCCGCCGGGCAAGGCGAACAAGGAGCTCTGGGAGGAATTCAAGGAGAGCAAGGTCGACCTGGCGTCGATGCCGACGGACACGATGATCTGCGGGCACCTGATCCACGATGGAATCCGACCGCGGGAGCGTTACGCGGACGAAATCGCGCAGGGCAACGTGCGGATCGTGACGTTGCTGCGGGATCCGATGGAGCGGGCGATTTCGGCGTATTTTTACCGTCAGCGTCAGGGAAAGAAGGTCGTGCCAACCGTCGAGGATCATCTGGCGAACATGAAAAACCCGATGGCGCACCATCTCGGTTTTTTCGGCTTCGAGGGGACGATGCGAAAGTTTCTGGAGACGTTCTTTTTTGTGGCGGTGGCTGAGCACTACGACGGGTCGGTGCGGGTGCTGGCGAAGCTGATGGAACGAGAGCCGGTCGAGGTCCCGCGTATCAACGCGACTCCGCGGAAGCCTTACGAGGTGTCGGACGCGGCGCGGGAAGCATTCCGGAAGCAGAACGAATTGGACTACGCGATGTTTGCCGAGGGGAAGACGCTTCTCGAGGAGCGGCACCGCGAGTTGTTCGGCGAGGGGCTCTGATTTCGCGGTGGGAATCGTAAGGGGAATTTTGGTTGGAATCGCCGGGTGTCCGGATGGCCGGAGACCCAATGGGTTGGAGGACTGATCTTTGGGTGGCGTCGTTTTCGTTCGGGTGCCGGGGGTCGAGGGAAAGGCGTTGGGAAATTTTCTCCGAGCGGTTTTTTGCGTCCGGGAGGATACGCCTCAAGCGGGCGAGTATCCGGTCGTGCCCGAAGACCTTATCGGCGGACAGGCGGCGCTGATGGGGCATTTCTCCGGGCGGCGGGCACGAGATTATCGAAAGCTGTTGACGAGTCCTCAATCGCTTCGCGTGACGGTGGTGGGGGAGCCGGTGGCTGTGCAACGCCGGGTCTATCGGCACTTGGTTTCAGAACGGCCGGAGTTGCTTCGGGCACGTCCGAACGTTTTTGGATCGGAGGGGGCATTCTTGGCGGCGAGGTCGGATGAGGTGACGAGTGCGCTGGGCCGGATCGTGGGCAAGCGGCGGGTGCGGGTGGAAGATTTCGACGTGGTGCTGGTCGACGAGCGACCGGAGGAATCACTGCGGAAGTTCGTTGGAGTGGCGATCGATTGGGCGCGCCGAAACGAGGCGCCCTTGCGGATCGTCCGCACGCTGGAGGCGGCGCGTGATTTCGAGGGTTCGCTGGCGGAGGCGTTTGGCGGCGGGGAGAAGCCGCCGGGATCTGCGCTGACTCCGCCGCCGCGGGCGGGAATGCCAGGGGCGGATCGCGATTTTTACGCCGAGGCGGTCCGGAGATTGGGGGGAAGCGGGGAGCCGGGCGTGCGTCGTCGGTTTGCGCTGCCGTCCTGGAAGTCGGCGAAGGCACCGGCGGGAGAGCCGGTTTTTGTTTTCAATCATCTCCCGAAATCCTACGGTACGAGCCTTCGGCATTTGTTTTGGCAGGCGTTTGGGGGCATTGAAGATCACACCGAGTTTCTGGGGCTCGCGGGATTGTTGGACGACGCGCCGGCGGATCTCGGACGACTCTCGGCGGATACGCTGGTCTGCGGTCACTTTACGCACGGAGCGTTGAGGTTGCAGGAGCGCTATCCAGAGATCTGGGCGGACGCGGAGCGGTATCGACTGTTTACCTTCGTGCGGGATCCGCTGGCGACCGCGGTGTCGAATTTCCAACACGTTCGGCGGCACGACGCGGCTGCGGTGGCGCGGGAGCCGAACCTTTACACGTCGCTGGAGAAGTATCTAGCGGCGCTGGAGAATCCGATCGCGAAGAGGCTAGGTTGCGACGGCGGTTCGGTGGACGCGGTGCTGGCTCGGTATTTTTTCATCGGCGCGGCTGAGAAGCACGTGGAGGGGCTGCAAATTTTGCTGAAACGGATGCGCGAAATTCTCGACGGAGCTAGCGAGAGTGCGACGGTCGAGCGAGCGCGACTGGCGGTGGATTGGCTCGCGGGTCAGCCGCTGGAGCATGCAAATGCGGGGGATGCGTCCGACGCGGGGTTGGCGGCGGGAGCGGAAGAGGATTTTCGAAGCAGGAACGCGCTGGACTACGAGATATACTCGCGGGCGCAATTTCTTGAGTTCCGGGGGCGGGGTGGGCGATAACCCTCGGTCGCAGCAGATTTTATGAGTTATTTGGAAACCTTATCCGACCGGGCGTCGAAGCTGCGCGTGCAGCTTAACGACCTGATCAAGGCCGATAAACCGGAGCCGAAATACGATCCAGCGGGTGGTCTCCCGGACTGGGAACACGAGCGGGCAAAGCTGCTGACGTCGCTGGAAGTGGATCTGATGGTGACGCACGTGGAGGTCAATGACTTGCACGGGACGGGGATCTTGATCAAACGGATGTTCCCAGACTGGCGGAAGATCATGCACGTGTGGACGTGCAAGGCGTATCCGGTGAACGATTTCGGAATCGTCCAGATTTTCGTGAGCGGTTGGAAGGCCAGTCGTTACCGAATGTATTCGTCGGGGTTGGAGGCACTGCGTCCGTATCAGATCCGGCGGGTGATGAGCGTGCCGTTTAGCGCGGAGGACGTTTATCTGGCGATGGCGGCGGCGGACACGAGGGGGGTGCCGTTGATGATTTACATCATGGACGACCAGAATCTAACGAATCATCGAATCTCGGACCAGGTGATGCGGGAGGCGCTGGAAAAGGCGGGGATTGTCTTCGTGATCTCGCCGGAGATGCGGGACGCCTACGAAACGAAGTTTGGGATCAAGACGTTCGTGCTGCCGCCGGTGGTGCGGGCGGGGGACTTGCAGACTGATGCCGTCGTGGAATCGGCGGTGGAATACAAGAATACCGGTGTCCTGCTCGGGAACATCTGGAACAAAACGTGGCTGGACGAGATTCGGCACGTGATCCGGGATTCCGGGAAGCAGATTCATTGGTATGGGAACGCCGGCAAGTTCGTGGATTTCGACGAGGCGGATCTGGAGAAAGACGGAATTATCTTCAAGGGAGCGCTACCCGAGAAAGAGATTTGCTCGGAGATTCGGAAATACGCGTTCGGCGTGTTGCCGAGTTCGCCGGACGACCAGGAAGATTGGTTGGCGAAATACAGCATTCCGACGCGGCTGGTGACGAGCGTGGCGGCGGGGAATCTACCCATGATCGTGATCGGTAGTGAGCAGTCGGCCTCGAGTCAGTTCGTGAAGCGATTCAAGGTCGGGACGATTTGTCCTTATGACTCGAAGGCGTTTGCGGACGCGGTGGGAGCGATCAATGAACCGGCGCGCCAGCGGGAAATCCGCGGGACCGCGGCGGGGTGCGCGAGTCTGTTCTCAGACGAGGGAGTGGACGAGTGGCTGTGGGAGAGTCTGGAGAAGGGGGCTCCGGCGGATGACCGATTCGAGAAGGCGTTTGCCCCAATGGGTGACGGCAAGGGAGTTTGGATGGAACTGCCGGCGCCGGGCGACATCTATCACGGATTGCACGAGTCGTATTATCCGTATCGGAGGCTGGAGCGGCTGGGGTATCGACCGGATTTCTTCGTTGATATCGGGGCGTCGAATGGCGTGTTTTCGGATTTGATTTCGCGGATTTTTCCGAAGGCGCGGCTGATTTTGGTTGAACCGTTGGCTGACATTTACCGGGAGAAAAGCTCTTGGTTTTTCGACAAACATCCGGAATACGAGCTACTGAAGGTCGCGATGAGCGATGAACCGGGTGAGGCGACGTTCCACGTATCGGAGGATCTTTTTAACAGCAGTCTGATTGCGGAGACGCTGCCGGTGGAGGGCAAGCCGCTGACGGTCCCGATCAAGACGTTGGACGGGATCGCGAACGAACTCAAAATCGAGGGTCGGGGTTTGATGAAGGTCGACGTGCAGTGCGCGGAGCACAAGGTGCTGGCGGGCGGGGCGAAGTTCCTTGAGCAGGTCGACGGAATTCTGTTGGAGCTGACGCTGAAGCGGTTGGCCCCGGAGGCGAAGGTGTTCAGTGAGATGCTGGAGCTCTTGGATTCTCTGGGCTTCCGTTACTTTGACGAGTGCGGTGGCTGGCGGTCGCCGCAGGACGGGCGGTTGGAGCAGAAGGACGTCTTGTTTTTGCGGAAGGGTCTGCTGGAAGGGGAGGAAAACTGATGTTGGATAAGATTACGAGACCGGCCGGGCGGATGCGGAAGCTGGCGGATTACGCGGCGGACCTGCTGGAGAAAATCCGAAAGATCAACGCACTGGAATTGCACTTCGAGAATCAGAACGCGACGTTGTTCGGGACGGCGGAGATCATGAAGCGGTTGAACGAGTTCGAAAAGCTGCGGTTGGAACTGCAGAAGTCGAATCAGTTGATGAACGCGACGGCAGCGGAGTTGGCGGCTTTTAGTGATAAGAACGACAAGTTGCACCGGAAGATGGGCGCATTGGAGCAGAGTCTGTCGGAAGCTCGCGCGGAGCTGGCGGACCTGCGCAAAGGGTCGGATTCCTGATCGCGGGGATGACGGATCGCGAGCCGTATCTGTCCGTCGTTGCGGTGAGCCGCAATGACGAACACGGGGGTAATACGCTGGAGCGAACGCAGATCTTCGTCGACAGTTTTCTGGATCAGTGCGCGCGGCATGAGTTGCCGGCGGAATTGATCATCGTGGAATGGAATCCGCCGGGCGAGCGGGCTCCGCTGGCGGAAGTGATTTCGTGGGCGAATTCGAACGAGTGGGTGGATTGCCGGGTGCTTACGGTGCCCTACGAGCGGCATTTGATGTTCGATTACGCTCGGAGGTTGCCCTTGTTTCAGATGATCGGGAAGAACGTGGGCATTCGGCGGGCACGTGGGGAATTTGTGCTGGCGACGAACATCGACATCCTGATGTCGGAGGAATTGTTCGGTGTGCTCGCGAGTCGGAAGTTGGATCCAGAGCGGATGTATCGCTGCGACCGCTTTGACGTCAACTCGGACATCAAGAACGGGTCGCTGGACGAGAAGCTGGACTACGCGTGGAAGAACGTGATCCGGAAGAACGTGCGGACGACGCCGGCGGAAATGGCGAAGCTGCAGCAGGAGGATGCGCCGATCGAGGAGGTGTTGGGGCTTGGCACGGAATCGGGATATTTCGACCGCGAGGAGTTGGGCGAGGTGACGGCGCTGGTGACGCGGAAGGACGCGCCGTATGAGGTGATCCACCTGTGCGCGTGTGGCGATTTTACGTTGTTGCATCGTGACGGGTGGGCCCGGATCGGCGGATACGCGGAGTTCGAACTCTACTCGCTGCACTTGGACTCGATCGGCGTCCACAGCGCGCACTGGGCGGGGCTGAGTGAGACGTGGCTGGCTCCGCCGGCGGTATGTTTTCACGTCGAGCACGGGGTGGGATCGGGCTACACGGAAGGGGCGGCGACGCCGCTTTACGAGCGGTTGGCGAGGCAGGGAATCGGATGGTTCGACTACGAGGAGGTTTGGCCGTTGCTGGAGCGAATGGCTCGAGAGAAGCAGGCCCTTGAGTTCAATGGGCCGGGCTGGGGAATGGTTGATATCGCTCTCGATGAGACGCGGTGCGATGCGGCGGGGGTCGTCCGGCAGGAGGTGGCGAAGGAACTTCGGGCACCGTGGGATGCTCCGGTGGGGGCGATCCGCGAGGAGTGGGAATTATTACGGCATTTTCGGGATGTCTGCGACGGCGTGAAGGCGAGTGCGGCCAGAGATCACGCGACGTTATCGGAGGGGATCCGATCCTATCGTCAATCGATGGAGCAAGTTCAGGAGAGGATGGCGGAGCGACAGAAGCGGATCGATGATTTGCGGGGCGAGCTTGAGGCGACGAAGCGCGCGTCGCGAGCGAAGGAGAAGGAGTTGAGAGTCGCTGCGGCTGATGAAGAACGTCTCAAGGGCGAATACGCAGAGAAGCTGCGAGCGACCCGGGAGAGGCTCGGGAGCTACCGAAAGGTCTTTGGCGGGTTGGAACGATTGGGGTTATTCAAATGAGCAAAATGCAGAAGGTATCAATTATTGGGCTGGGGAAATTAGGCGCGAGCATGGCGGCGGGTATGGCGAGTCGTGGGTTGGACGTGATCGGCGTGGACGTGTCGCGGCATGCGGTGGACGCGGTGAACGCGGGTAAAGCGCCGGTGCAGGAGACGGGGCTGGGAGAGATGATTGCGGCGAACCAGGAGCGGCTGCGGGCGACGATGAGCCACGAAGAGGCGGTGCTGGAGACTGACATCAGCTTCGTGATCGTGCCGACGCCGAGCGATGAGCGGGGGGCGTTTTCGATCAAATACGCTGAGTTGGCGTTCAAGGGGTTGGGGCAGGCAATGGCGAAGAAGGATGGCTATCACGTGATCGTGTTGACGAGCACGGTGCTGCCGGGGGCGACACGGCACGGTTTGCTGCCGATTCTGGAGCGGGAGTCGGGTAAAAAGTGCGGGGAGGGGTTTGGCCTGTGTTACAACCCGGAGTTCATTGCGCTGGGTTCGGTGATTCGGGATTTTTTGAATCCGGATTTCTATCTTCTGGGCGAGTCCGACGAGCGGGCGGGGGATGCGTTGGAAGCGATTCATCGCAAGGTGTGTCTGAAAGATCCGGTGGTGCGGCGGATGAGTCTGGAGAATGCGGAAATCGCGAAGATCGCGTTGAACAGTTACGTGACGATGAAAATCTCGTTCGCGAACACGCTGGCGGATTTGTGCGAGCGGGTGCCGGGCGGGGACGTCGACGTGGTGTCGGATGCCTTGGGTAGCGACACGCGGATCGGGCGGAAGTATCTGAGCGGTGGAATGGGTTTTGCGGGTCCGTGTTTCCCCCGGGACAACGTGGCGCTGAGTTTCATTGGGGAATCGCTGGGAGCGGATTGCTCGTTGCTGCGGGAGAACGACGCCTACAACAAGGCGCTTTCCCAGCGGTTCGTGGAGAAGCTGCGGCCGCTGACGAAGAGTGCAAATACCGTCGCGGTTCTGGGATTGGCCTACAAGCCGCTGTCCCACGTGATCGAGGAGTCGCCGGGGATTGCTCTGACGATGGCGCTGGCCGACGCGGGATTGCGAGTGGTGGCGTATGATCCGCTGGCGGGGGAGACCGCCCGGGCGACGCTCCAATATCGCGCTTTGGTGGCGGAGTCGCTGGAGCAGTGTCTGGAGGGGGCGGAAGTGGTGTTGGTGACGACGCCGGACGAGGTCTTTCGTGGACTGGGGCCGGAGGATTTTCTGCGGGGGCGCGAGAGCGTGACGGTGGTGGATTTCTGGCGCTGCTTGAGCGACGAGGTGGCGGAGGCGAAGGGGATTCGCTACGTTCCCATCGGGCGCTGCGTCGACGACGAGGCCGCCGCAGACGCGGCGAGGGAGATGTGGGCGCCGGAGGCGTAGGCGCGGCTTGGAGCTATTCTTATGATTAAACTATTCGAACCGATCACGGCGCTGCCGGTAGGCGAACTGCACGAGTTGTTGGGAGCGTCGGAGCCCTTCGAGATGTCGGATGCCTCGAAGAATCGGCGGTATCACGACTGGAAGATGGAAATCGATGATTCGCCGATTTTTCGTTACATCTATCGTAACTTCGCGCCGGGCAGGCATCTGGAATTTGGGACGTGGCGGGGCGAGGGCACTTGTTACGTGCTGGAGGAATGCGGGGGGACGGTGTGGACGATCAATCCGGCGCTGGGAGAGAAATCGGAAGACGGGGAAGCCGTTTACGGGTGTTATCCGGAAGACATGCCGATGGTGCGGGAGTGGGGCGAGCGGCTGGGGTTGGACGTCGGGGATAACCCGGCGACGGATCGGGTGACGTTCATCGGGATGAAATACCTGATGCGGGATTTGGGCTCGCGGGTTTGCCAGATTTATTCCGACTCGCGCGAGTGGGACACGACGAACTACCCGGCGGGATTTTTTGATTCGGTTCTCGTGGACGGTGGTCACGAAGAGGACGTTGTGCTGAACGATACCCGCAAGGCGTTGCCGTTGTTGCGAAGCGGAGGAATCATGATGTGGCACGACTTCTGCCCTGACCACGAGATCGTCCGGGATTTTTCGACGTCGCGGGGTGTGGTGAATGCCATGAAGAAACTCATTCCTGAGCTGAACCAGTTCCGAAGAGTGCACTGGCTGGAACCGAGCTTCATCTTGATTGGGATCAAAGAGTGAACCGGCAATCCGATGGCGGGGCTGAGGCCGCGCTCTACGCGGGTGCATCGCCGGGGCAGCGCGCCTTCTTTGAAACTTATCCGGCGACCCAATGCTTTGCAGTCGTTTCGTGGGGCTGCGCGGCGACATCCTGGCTGGCCAAGCATCTGAACGCGCATCCTGAGATATTTTGCGTTCACGCCAGTAATTCCTTTTGGCAGCAACTCGGGGGAGCTCCGGCTTTGGACGGCGTCGATTATATGAAATTGCTGGCGTGTCAGGGGTATGCTCACCGAGCGGCGGGGGACGTGCATGGTCTTCAAGTTGAGATGATTCCGCGAGTGGAGTCTGCGTTCGGAGAACGCTTTGGTTGCGCGGTGGTGGTGAGAGAGCCGATGGCGCGGTTGGCAAGTCAGGTGGCCCTCTTTCAGCGGCTTTCGTATTCCCGGGGGTGGAACGTGGATTACGTGGCTGATTTCACCGACGGGCGGGTCGTGTTACCGGACGACAGCTACCAGTCGAAGCTCTTCGTCCACGGGGTGAATATGCTCAACAATATCCTGCGAGAGCGGACGGTGGCACCCGTGTATCGCTGTGAGGATTTGACTTCGAATGCTGAGAGATTGGGCGGGTTCGTTGATCAGATCACGAGAGGTCGGGTGGGGTGGGATGAAGACTGGGCGCGACGCGCGGTGGGAGGTGAGCGGCTGAATTCCCACGTGACGCCCGGGTCGGCTGAGCGCGAGATGGATTTTGACGATTGGCAGGCGGCGGTTATCGTCGCGTGCGTCGAGCCGACCGCGTGGGATGCTTACGAGACCTTGGGTTACGAGCGTCCTGCGATGGTTTGCTAAAAAATTTGAGCCTAGTTTCCCAGAATATTCATGAATAAAAACCAAACTGTTGTGGTGTGTGGGGCCGGTGGATTCATCGGTGGTCACATGGTGCGCGATCTCCACGAGCGAGGATTCACGTCAATCCGGGCGGTGGATCGGAAACCACTGGACGCGTGGTATCAGAAATTCGATTACGCAGAGAATCTGTCGCTGGATTTGGGTGAGAAGGATGCGTGTTTCCAATCGCTGGACGGTGCGGAGACCGTCTTCAATCTGGCTTGTGACATGGGCGGGATGGGATTCATCGAGAACAACAAGGCGCTTTGCATGTTGAGCGTGTTGATCAATACCCACCTGCTGATGGCGGCGAAGGAGCACGGGGTGAAGAAATTTTTCTACGCGTCTTCGGCCTGCGTCTACGCGGCGGACAAGCAGGTCGATCCGGAGAATCCGGGATTGCGGGAGGCGGACGCCTATCCCGCGATGCCGGAGGATGGTTACGGTTGGGAGAAGTTGTTTTCGGAGCGGATGTGTCGCCATTTCAGCGAGGACTACGGGGTGGATTGCCGGGTGGTCCGGTTCCACAACGTTTACGGGCCGTGGGGGACTTACGACGGTGGGCGCGAGAAGGCACCGGCGGCGATATGCCGTAAAGTGATCGAGGCCAAGTTGAGCGGAGATCACCGGATCGACATCTGGGGTGATGGTGAGCAGACGCGGAGCTTCATGTACATTGACGACTGTCTGGAGGGCGTGATGAAAATCATGGACGCGCAGGTCCTGGAGCCGATCAACCTTGGAAGCGACGAGATGGTGACGATCAACCAGCTCGTTGATCTGGCGGAGGACATCGGCGGTGTAAAGCTGGAGCGGAATTACCAACTCGATAAGCCGAAGGGGGTGCGGGGCCGGAACAGTGAGAATACGTTGATCAAGTCGTATCTCGATTGGGCTCCGGGAATTTCGCTGCGCAACGGGCTCGAGCAGACCTACGCGTGGATCGAAGAGCAAATGAGCAAGGGTGGTGAGGAGGCTGAGAGGGCCGCCAAGCATTTCGCGACGTGAACGGACGAGGATGGGGTGATGCGGCGAAACCACGAAAGGACGCAAGTTAGCGCGAATGGACGCTGCTCGGGCTCTCAACTTTCAAAACTCAACTTCTAGCTCACGAAGTGTCTCATATTGCGGTCGTCATCCCGGTTTACCGGGCGGAGAGGACGCTCCGGGAGTTGTGTCGGCGTTTGACGGAATCGGTTGGCGCAATTTCGGAGGATTTCGAGATCGTGCTGGTCGAGGATTGCGGAGGGGATCAGTCGTGGGAATTGATCGAGGAGTTGGCGGCGGCTGACGGTCGGATCAAGGGGGTGAGGTTCAGTCGGAATTTCGGTCAGCACTACGCGCTGACTGCCGGGCTGGACGTTTGTGACGCGGATTGGGTGGTGACGATGGACTGCGACCTGCAAGATCGTCCGGAGGAGATCGGGCGGCTCTACGAGAAAGCGCTGGAGGGCTATGACGTCGTTTCCGCGTTTAAATCAGAACGGAAATACCCGCTGATGCAGGATGCGGGGTCACACGCGTTTGCGTGGATTTTCAATCAGCTGGCAGACATCCGCTATAACTCGCAGTTGGGGAGCTTTCGGCTGATCTCGCGGAAAGCAGTGGATTACGTGGTGTCGATGCGCGAGCGGCTGCGACTGGTGATGGGGTTGATTGATTGGATGGGATTTCCCACGGCGGTGGTGGAGGTGCAGCACGACGCGAGGACGGACGGGGAGTCGAGTTATTCGTTTCGCAAGCGTCTGAAATTGGCAACGGAGGTGATCATTGCCTACTCCGACAAGCCGCTGCGGTTATCGGTGCAATTTGGATTCTTGATCGCGTTGCTGGCGTTGCTGGGGGGAGTGATTGTCTTCGTGCGGGCGTTGTTTTTCGGTTCGGAGGTGTTGGGGTGGGCGAGTTTGATGGTGGCGCTGTTTTTGTTGGGCGGGATCATCATTTGCAATCTGGGGGTGGTGGGGATTTATCTCGGTAAGGTCTACGATGAGGTGAAGATGAGGCCGCTTTACGTCGTGCGGGACGTGACGGGGAGCTTGGAGGCAGACCGGCTTCCGCGGGTGGGGAGGGGGAGTTTTTCGTCCGCTGATTAACGCGGAGAAACGCAATTTTTCATGAAGGACTTTTTACGGGAGACGCCCTGGAACTCGCGGGCGGTGGGGATGCCGACGTATGAGATCGTGGGGGTGGGTGATGAGGAAATGCGGGAGATTGTGCCGGGGTTGGGGGCGGGGCATTACACGGTGCGGGTGGATCCGCAGGCGGATAAGCGGGCTTTGCACGAGCTAGGATTTTACTACTGCGACACAGCCTTAACGTATTTTTGTCGGGAGGAGATGTTGGTGGATCACCGGCGGGACGATGTGAGGCTGGCAGAGAAGGCTGGGCTGAGGGAGTTGGTGGCGATTGCGGATGCGTCGTTTGCTCACGGGCATTTTCATCGCGACTTCAACGTGGATCGCGCGCGGGCGGATGAGCGTTTCAATCGCTGGGTGGAAGATATCCACGCTTCGGGGGATTATTACGCGCTGGTGCATGAGGGGGCGGTGGCGGGGTTTTTTGCGTATTCTGGGGCGGCGATCATTCTGCAGGTGAACGCGGCGGCGGTAAGGGGCAAGGGATTGGGCAAGGCATTCTGGACGTTGTGCTGCCGGGAGCGATTTGCGGAGGGGCATGACTTGCTGACGAGTCCGTTTTCGGCGTGCAACGTGCCGATCACGAACCTTCACATCGCGATGGGGTTTCGGTTGCAGGAGACTGAAGATATTTACCACCTCGTGGTTGAGGGGTGATCGCGGAATCACTGCAACGACTTGTCGTCGTTTTTCTATTTGGTTGATGCAGGTAGGGAGCTTGGATAAACCGATGGCTCTATGAGTGATGCGCGCAATCCGGTCGGATGGTTCGAGATTTACGTCCAGGACGTGGATGTAGCCAAAGCGTTTTATGAAGCGACTTTGCAGGTGACGCTGGAGCACTTGCAGGCTCCGAGTGAGGGCGGCGGGCCAACGCTTGAGATGTGGGCATTTCCGATGATGGAGAACGCGGGCGGCGCGGCGGGCGCGATCGTGAAAATGGAGGGGGTGCCATCGGGGCCGGGTGGAACGCTGGTCTATTTTTCCTGCGAGGATTGTGCGGAGGAACAGAGTCGCGCGGAGGGCGCGGGTGGGAAGGTGTTCAAGCCAAAGATGGGGATTGGCGAGTATGGGTTTATGTCGCTGGTGCAGGACCCCGATGGGAACATGATTGGCCTCCACTCGATGAAATGATGAACGAACCGGATATTGCGAAGATTGAGGAAGAGATCCGCGGCCCGGGCTACGCGGTGGTCGATGGGTTGCTGACGGTGGAGGAAATCGCGGCCCTGCGCTCGGCCTTGCTGGAGGTGATCGATGAGGATTACGAGGCGTGGAAGGACGCTCCTGGGAAGGGAAAGTATTACGTGCCGGAATTGGTGACGTACGGTTCGAAAATGGTGTCACTGCTGAAGAATTCGAAGATGCTGGCGATCTTCCGGCGCCTGCTGGGGGAGGATTGCATATTGTATAGTTACAGCACGGCGGTGATGCCGGCCGGCGAGGAGATCGGCGCGTCGAAGATCCACGTTGACGATCATTTTTTTATTCCGAACTGGTACAACCGGATTGTTCTGACGCTGGCGTTGGATGAATTTACGGAGGCGAATGGCGCGACGTTGCACCTGCCGGGATCGCAGTCGATGGCGGAGAAACCGAGTGAGGAAGAATTTCACGCCGGAGCGGTTCGGCTCACGCGTCCCGCGGGTTCGGGCGTATTTTTTGATCCGCGGAACTGGCACGCCGGGGGCGCGAATACGACGGACAGGATTCGTTGTGGCTTGGCGGTCGTGGCGTGCCGGAAGTTCGTGAAGCCGCGATTCCAGTATCACGAGATCGCGAAGAAATCCTTGCCGGAAGCGGAGCTGGACTCGGGTCTGCGGCGTTTCCTTGGGTTTGAGAGTTGGCCGCCGGCGTCGGTGCAGGATTTTTACTATTCGGCGCGGAATCCGAGCTTGGCTCGGGGATGATTCCCTTCAATAAACCGTATTACAGCGGGACTGAGATCGAGCACATCCGCGAGGCGTTTGCCGGTGGGCAGACGGCGGGGAACGGGCCGTTTACGCGACGGTGTCAGGAATTTTTTGAGAGTCGTTACGGGCTCGGGAAATGCCTGCTGACGCAGTCGTGCACGGACGCACTGGAGATGACCGCGTTGCTGGCGGGCATTGAGGCGGGCGATGAAGTGATTTTGCCGTCTTACACCTTCGTTTCGACGGCGAACGCGTTTGCTCTGCGCGGGGCGAAGTTGGTGTTCTGCGACAGTGAGGCGGACCGTCCGCACATCGATGCAGGGGCGGTGGCGGGTCTGGTGACGGACCGGACGAAGGCGATTGTCGTGGTGCATTACGGAGGGACCGCCGTCGAGATGGAGCCCGTGATGGCGGTGGCGAAGGAGCGGGGAATTTTGGTGATCGAGGATGCGGCGCAGGCGATCGATTCGTTCTACCATGGGCGGGCGCTGGGGGGGATCGGAGACTTGGCGACGTTTTCGTTTCACGAGACAAAGAACGTGATCAGCGGCGAGGGTGGGCTGTTAGTGATCAACCGCGCAGATCTGATCGAGCGGGCGGAGGTGCTTTGGGAAAAGGGAACGAATCGATCGGCATTTTTTCGGGGCGAGGTGGCGAAGTATCAGTGGGTCGACGTGGGGTCGTCCTTTCTTCCGTCGGAGCTGACGGCGGCAACATTGTGGGCTCAGCTCGAGCATTTGGAGGTGATCCAGTCGCGGCGGGTGGGGATCTGGCAGGCGTATGATTCGGTTCTCAGGCCGGCGGCGGAGCGGCTGGGATTTGGCGTTCCGCTGGTGAACGACGGTGAGACGGTCAACGGACACCTCTATTACGTGATTTGTGAATCGCTGGAGGAGCGGACGGAGTTGATCGGGTGGTTGCGCGATCGCGGGATCTACGCGGTGTTTCACTATCAGTCGCTTCACGACAGTCCGTATTTCGCGGGGAAGCACGACGGGCGGAAATTGCAGTGGGCGGATCGGTATTCGGATTCGTTGGTGAGGTTGCCGCTGTTTCATGAGTTGGGTGAAGCGGGGGCGGAAGGGATCGCGGCCGAGGTGATTCGATTTTTCGAGAAATGAGTGAACCGACGCTGGAGGAATTGATCGGGCGGGCGCCGGACCAGGTCGGTGGTTTTCCTGCGTTCGCACCCAGCTTGGCGGCGGGTGGGGAAGATTATCCGACGGACGTGTTTGCAGAGTTGGCTGCGGTCGAAGAGCGCAGTTTTTGGTTTCAGGGGCGGAATCGGATTTTGCTCCGGTTGTTTGAGAAATACGTCGGGCAGCGGGCGGCCCGGGTGCTGGAGGTGGGTTGTGGGACTGGATTTGTTCTGAAGGGGTTGGCAGGCAGGTTTCCTGAATACGAGTTGGTCGGAGCGGAGGCGTTCGTGCAGGGGCTCGAGTTCGCGAAGAAACGCGTTCCCGGAGTGCGATTTTGTCAGTTGGACGCGACGAAGATGCCGTTCGACGGGGTGTTTGACGCCGTGGGGTATTTTGATGTTCTCGAGCATTTGGACGACGACGCGGGCGCGTTGGCAGGCGGGTGGAAGGCCCTGAAACCGGACGGTTGCCTTTTCGTGACGGTCCCGCAGCACGATTGGTTGTGGAGTCCGCTTGACGATGCGAGCGGGCACAAGCGGCGGTATTCGCGGGGCGGGTTGGTGCGGAAGGTCGAGGCGGCGGGGTTTTCGGTGGAGTGGGTGTCGTCGTTCGTGACGACGCTGCTACCCGCGATGGTGCTGACGCGGCGGGGGAATTCGCGGGAAGCTGGGGGTGACGCGAGAGATCGGGCGATTCGGGACCTTTCGCCTGGAACTGTGGTCAATTTGGTGGTCGGAGGCGCGATGAGGGTCGATGAAACGTTGATGGCGGCTGGGCTTTCGCTGCCGGTTGGGGGGTCGCTGGTGCTGGTGGCAAGGAAGGGGGCGGGACGATGAAGGGGCGTCCGGTTATCGGGGATCTTGGGGTAGGCTTGGGGGTTGGTACTTTAATGGTGCTGGTGTGCCACGGTGCGCTGATGCAGCTCGGGTTTATCGATCCGTGGCTTTACACGGGGCTGGTCTTTGGGTTCCGGGAGTTGGCCGAGGAATTCGGGGTGCTTTATTACAATCAGCGAGTGGGTTTTCTGCTGCCCGCGATTGGTTTTCATGAGCTGTTCGGGACGAGGCTCGGTTATCTCCTGCTGCGAGTGGTGATGGTGACTGGGCTGGTCGTGGCACTTGCGAGGGTGGCGAGGGTTTTCGTTCCGTCTGGCTGGGCGAGGTGTCTGGCGGTGGTTGCGGTGGTGCATCCTTGGATGTGGAGAAGTCTTTTTTGGAATTACGTCGATGGCATGGCGATGGTCTATACGGCGGCGACGCTGGCATGCGTGGTCTCCGTGACGGCGTCGCGGGGGGCGTGGTCGATCATCGGATGGTCGCTGGCGTCCGGAGCGGCGCTGGCTTTGGCTGGGGCGACGAATTTGTTCTCGTTGGCGGTCGCCGGGCTGGTGGGGATCTGGCCGGTCGGCTTCTTCCTGGCACTGAGGTGGTGGCGGGACTTGGTGATGGCGGGTTTCGCGGCGGCTGGTGGGTTTTTGATCGTCTATCTAGGATTGGTCGTTGGTCGCCATTTTCTTGTGCCATCGCAGGGTTGGCAGTGGGACGTGATGGCTTTGACGACCGGGAAAGACATGGCGAGTGGTGGTGGTGCACCCTGGCACCGGGACGTGTTCGGTCTCCTCGGTGACGGCTGGTATTACCTGCTTGTCCCGGTTTTGGTGCTGGTGCTTGTGGGGGTGGCGATTTGGGCGAGTCCGCGGGAGAAGCGCTTGCCGGTGAGTCTGGCGGGGCTGTTATTGGCTTTGACGGTGGCGCTTTTTGCAGTGGCAGATTTCGGGCTGAAGGCGGCGGTGATCTCCCTGTTCTTCTACTTCGTGCACCTGAGCCCCGTGACGTTTCTGGCTTTCGCCGCGGTGGTGGGCATGGTTCTCGCGTCGGGAACGGCGGTTCGGCCCGCAACTTGGTGGGTGGTGGGATTGGGAGTTCTGGCGGTTGCTGGATACGTCGGTCGTGAGTGGGTGGCGGGGTTTGCGACTTCGCTCCCGCCGTTGGCAGTGGCGGTGGCCCTCGCTGGGGCGTTGTTGGTTGTGCTGGGTGCCCGCCGGAAAATTGGTCCGGTGGGGGCGGCGGCTGGTTTGGTGGGAGTGATGGTGGTTTCGCCGCTGGCTTTCTACGCAGCGAACGACGCGTATCTCCCCGCGACGCGGGAGGAGGCGATGATCGAATTCGAGGCGCTCGAGTTGGGTGTGGAGCTTCGCGAAGTTGTCGGCGAGGGGCCTCCGGAGGCGGGTAAGCTGGCGTTCTGGTATTCCAACGAGTCGTTCGACGAAGCGCCGAATTTTTTCGACGCGATGAATGGCGTTTGGCTGTGGGGATTCAGTCGATTGCACGATTGGTCGGGGGAACATTCAGCGGTGGGGATGCCGATCTTGCTGAAGGATGAGATTGAGCGGCTGCCTTGGTTCATCGAACTCGCAGTTCTGGCTTGGGATCGGGAGGAGGCTGAGGCGGGGGTTGCCCGGCTACTTGAGGAGGGGTGGGTGGAGCCGCCCGAGTATCATGAATTCCGAAGAGAGAATTTGTCGTTCGTGATGGCGGTTGTGAAATCACCTCGCTACGCGGAACACGTGGAAGCCGTGGAGGCTCGGCGTGAGCGGGAGCGGCTGCAGGCCGAAAGGGCCGAGCGGAAGGCGGAGCGGTTGGCCAAGAAAAAGGCAAGAGAGGAGAAGCGGAAGGCAGCCGAGGCGGAGAAGGCGGCTGCCGAGTGATTCTTTGGTTGGCAGGAGAGCGTGGGTTCTCGAAAGTCGGGCGGTCATATGGCCGCGATCCCAAACAGCAAGTTTCATAAATTCATCCCCAAGAAGACCCGGGAGCCAGAGCCGGTCGAGGCCGAGCCGGTGGCGGCCGACGAAATCAGCGACGAGCGGGTGCTGTGCAACGTGCCGGGGCGCGACCCGATCGAGTTGGTGAAGTCCTACTCACAGTTCGCCTGGTATTATCCGAACTGCGAGTTGGAAACGAAAGGGTGGTTCGTTCGGAACGCCGCGAAGGATTGGGTCGTCTTGGACTGCGGTGCGAACGTCGGGTATTATTCGATTCTATTTTCCAAGCTGGCTTCGGACGGGCAGGTTTATTCGTTTGAGCCGACGGCGACGCATGGGTTGCTGGAGGCCAATCTCGATCATAACGGGTGTGGGAACGTCGAGGCGATGCGGACGGGGCTGGGGAAGGAATCCGGGGTGAAGCAGGACGGAATTTTTCGGATCTGGGGGCAGGAGCCGGAGCGCGCGGATTATTCGTTTACGAGCGTGGACGATTTCGTGGTCGAACGCCGAATTGAGCGGCTCGATTGCATCAAGATCGACGTGGATTCCTACGATTTCGAGGTCTTGCAGGGGGCGGAGAAGACGTTGGAGCGCTTGAATCCGTGGATTGTGATCGAGGTGAACTACGCGCTGCGGAAGCGAGGGGTCGACGAGGCGGTGGTTTACAAATGGCTGGGTGAGCGCGGCTACGGGGATGTTTTGGTCTTGGACAACGAAAACCTGATTATGCGGCGCGGCGTGAAGCCGGAGGAGACGCATCATTCGAAGGCGGTGCCATTTCGGATGTGGCTCGGGTGAGTATGCGTTCGCGTGACGACGCGGATTGGAGCGGATCGATTTTGAGCGATGATTAAGCTGTTCTGGAAGGCGCTGGGGTCGAGTCGGGTCTATCGGGCCTTCGTCGACGTGGTGGGTGCCGAGGCGTTTCGGAAGCGGCTGGCGGCGGATTTCGTGCGGGCGAAGTCGGGCGACCGCGTGTTGGACATCGGTTGTGGGCCGGCGGATTGGATCGAGATGCTGCCCGGCGTCGAATACGTGGGGCTGGATTTCAACGAGGACTACATTCGCGCGGCGAAGGAAAAATACGGAGATCGTGGGTCCTTCGAGGTGGCATCGGTCGGGCCGGAGTTGCTGGAGCGGTATCGCGATTTTGACCTTTCGTTGGCGATGGGGGTGCTGCACCACCTGAACAACGAAGAGGCTCGCAGTCTCCTCACTCTGGCCGCGATGGCGCTGAAGCCCGGGGGGCGGTTTGTGAGTTTGGACGGCGTGGTGTCCAGCGATCAGTCGGAGTGGGCGCGGAAAATGGTTTTGCGGGATCGGGGGCGATTTGTGCGGCGGACAGCGGAATACGAGCAACTCGCGAAAGAGGCCTTTGGGACGGTGAAGTGTCGGGTTTTGCACGGGCAGTTGCGGATTCCTTACACCCATCTCGTGATGGAGTGCTCGGATCCTTTGGTGCTGGGGTGAGCGGCGCAGTGGGCGACGCGATGTGGGGCGGTTGAAATGAAGTTTCTGTTTGATCACGTGCCGAAGACGGCGGGGACGAGTCTGCGGGTGTGGATGGAGCAATTTTTTCCGGAGCAGGACGTGTATCCGGGTCATCACTTTGAGGCGGAAGTAGGAATCCCGGATCCGGAGTGGGAACGGTGGCGATTTTTTGCGGCCCATCACGCGTGGCGGAAGGGAGCGGACGAGGAGGAGGTGCGGGTGACGTGGTTGAGAGATCCGGAGTCGCTGATTCGGTCGGTGTATCGGTATCAGATCGAGCAGTTGGCGGTGGAGCAGTCGGAGGCTGCGATTCCCAAGATCGCAGGTTATCCGGACTACGAGGCTGGGTTGCGGACGGGGATGGCGTTTGAGGACTTCCTGCAAAGGGTGGCGTCGGGCGGGGTGGGATTTCACAGTTACCAGTGCCGATGGATGAACGCGGATCGCGGGGCGATGGGGGCGACGTTCGGTGGTGGACAGCGGTCGAAGCTTTTGGATCGGGCGAAAGCGAAGGTGGCGGCTTGCCGGGTGGCGGGATTGGTCGAGCGATTCCAGGAATCGGTGGATCTCCTCAATTACCGCATGGGGTGGCCGCCGGTGCGGTTTGGGTTTGAGCTGAACCGGAGTGGTTCGGATCGCGTGCAGGCTTCTGATGAGGCTTGGGAGATGTTTCGGAAGGACAACGAAGACTTTGAGTTGTGGAATTTCGCGGATGGGTTGTTGAGTGAGCGAATGGCGGCAATGGACGCTGAGTTGGGTTGCGGGGAGGGTGAACGCCACGGGAGAATGCTCGACCGGTTTCTAGCGCAGGGTGATCCGACGCTGACTGAGACCATGTGGAATCGGGGGGAAGTGATTTACGGGGACGGCTGGGGGCCGCGGGTGCAGGTCGGGCGGCCCGACGAACCGGTGATTCGGTGGTTGGGTGCTGGTGGGAGGGGCGATGCGTTTTTCCCGGCAGTCGCCGAGGGCTGGAGTGAACTATCGTTCCGCGTGGTCCGGAATCGGGGGCACGGGGTGATGCGGGGTTTGTGGGTCGAGATTGACGGGAAGAAAGTGGAATGCGCAACGCGGGCTTCGACTTCGGAGGGGTATCCGCGGGCGACGAGTTTCCGGGTGCGGCTTCCGAAGCCGGCGGGAGGGGAACGCTACCGAATGATCCGACTGGGGGTGCCGGAGGCGGCCCGGGACGCGATTCTCGCGACGGGTGAGCGGACGGTGCTCGCGACGGACGGGATCCGGTTGGTCTGAGTTCGTCTGGCCCGGGTGGTCAACGATTGCAAATTCGCGCGCCTTGCGGTGGGATGCTGGTGAGGATTTATGAGTAAAAAGATTTTGGTAACGGGCTCGTCGGGCCTGATTGGTTCGGAGGTCAGTCTATTTTTCGCGTCGAAAGGGTGCACGATTCACGGGTTGGACAACAATCAGCGGGCGGTATTCTTCGGGCCGCAGGGGGACACGCGGTGGAATCAGCAGCGGCTGGGGGACAGAATCGAGGGGTTCGTTCATCACGAGTTGGACATTCGCGACCGTCAGGGGGTGATCGATTTGGTGGCGGAAGTGAAGCCGGACGCGATCATTCACACGGCGGCTCAACCGTCCCACGATCGGGCGGCGGCGATTCCGTTTGATGACTTCGACACGAACGCGGTCGGGACTTTGAACTTCCTGGAAGCGGCGCGGCGGGCCTGTCCAGAGAGTCCGTTCATTCACATGTCGACGAACAAGGTTTACGGGGATCGACCGAATACGATTGATTTGAAGGAGCTGGAGACGCGTTGGGATTACGCGGATCCGGCTTACGAGCACGGAATTTCGGAGGATTTCCCGATCGATCAGTCGAAGCACAGTTTGTTCGGCGCGTCGAAGGTGGCGGCGGACGTGATGGTGCAGGAATACGGTCGATATTTTCAAATGCCGACGTGTTGTCTGCGGGGAGGGTGCCTGACCGGGCCGAATCACTCGGGGGTCGAGTTGCACGGATTTCTCAGCTACCTGGTGAAGTGCAACCTGGAGGGGAAGGAATACCGGGTCTTTGGCTACAAGGGGAAACAGGTGCGGGACAACGTTCACTCGGAGGACGTGGCGCGGTTCATGTGGGCGTTTTTCGAGGCGCCGCGGGTTGCGGAGGTCTACAATCTGGGAGGCGGAAAGGACAATTCGTGCTCGATCTTGGAGGCGTTCAAGATCGCCGAGAAATTCTCGGGGAAAGAGCAGAAATACACTTACGTGGACGAAAATCGGATCGGCGACCACATCTGTTATTACTCGGATCTGCGGAAGATGCGGGCGGATTATCCGGGCTGGGATTTGATGAAGTCGCTGGAGGATACCGTGCGGGAGATCGTGGAGTCGTGGCAGAAGCGGTTGGGGTGAGGGGGATCACGCGAAGGCGCGAAGGCGCGAAGAAGAATGCAATGAGATACGGATCTCACGCAGAGGCGCGGGGGCGCAGAGATTCTGATCTTTTTTGTTTCGTTTGCGGCTCTGCGGCTCGGTGTGAGGCTTTGAATTTCTTCGCGGCTCCGCGACTTTGCGTGCGGCCCTCATGAGTGCTGGAATTGGATTGAGGGCGGAGGGGCCGGTGGAGACTGCGGTCTTGTTGATCGCGTTTAATCGGCCGGGGCCGACGGCGGAGGTTTTTGAGGTGCTGCGGGAGGTGAAGCCGCGGCGGCTTTGGGTGGCGCAGGACGGGGCACGGGGGCACGTGCTGGAGGATGATGCGAAATGTGCGGCGGTGCGGGAGATCCTCGAGAGTGTGGATTGGGATTGCGAGGTGAAGCGGCTCTATCGTGAGGAGAACGTCGGGTGCGGGGTTGCGGTAAGCGAGGCGATCTCGTGGTTTCTGGAGGACGCGGGGGAGGGGATTATCTTGGAGGACGACACGTTGCCGTCGCGGGCGTTTTTCCCGTTTTGCGCGGAGATGCTCGAGCGTTGTCGGGACGATGACCGGGTGGCGTCGATCTCGGGCGACTGTTTTTTGCCGGAGCGGATGCAGGATGCGCTGACGGCGGACGGGGTGGGGGCTTATCGGTCGAAGTATTTCAACATGTGGGGCTGGGCGACTTGGCGGGATCGGTGGGAGGGCTACTCGCTGAAGCTGGAGGATCGGTCGGCGGAGGAGTGGGACTCGGTCATCGACGAAGTGCACGGGGAGACGCTGGAGGCGAGCGTGTGGCGGGCGATTTTGATGGCTTTGCGGTCGGGGATTTTGGACACGTGGGATTTTCAGTTCGCGTTTCATGCGTGGGCGCGGGGACGCGGGCACGTGGTGCCGACCGGGAATCTGGTGACGAATCTGGGCTTCGATGCGGACGCAACGCACACGGTGGATCAGAGTCCGGTGGCGGGGCTGCCGAGACGGGAGCCGGAGCGGTTGGTGCTCGACGGACCGGTGGAAGCCGACGCGGAGTTGGATGGGTTGACGTTTTACCTGCGTCATCTGGAGGGGTTGCGGTTGACGTTGTGGTTGAAGGAAGGGTTCATGATCGACGCGCAGGATCGGAGTGAGCGGATCCCTTTCGAGAAGCAGCTCGTGGAGTTGCAGCGGGCGTGCAACGAGCGGATGGCACTGATCAACAAGATGTCGGCGCGGATTCGCACCTTGGAGAGCGAAGCGACGCTGACGGGGCAGGTGAAAAAATTACTGCGGCTCAAGTAGTCGATCCCACTGCGTGTTCGCCTCCCTTTTTCGTAGTCGGCTCGAGGCGCCGAGTCCGGCGGTGGCGACGGTGGCGGGGGACGTGGTGGGGCGAGTGTCGCGGCGGACGTTTGTGATCGGCGATCCGGTGATGCTCGGATTGCTCGATTGGCACGCGAAGGGGCGGGTGGGGGAGCTGTGTTTTCCGGACATCGATCGAGCGGCGGCGGGGTGCCGGGGGGACGTGATTCGCTGGGAGGCGTTGGAGCGGGAGATGGTGGCGGCGGCGGAGGAGCGGTATCCGGGATTTGCCAAATTGGTGCTGGAAGCGCTGTTTTCGCCGGAAGACTTGGCGCGGGCGTATCCGGATGATTGGGGCGGCGGACATTACCGGCCGTTTCATCGGGAGATGTTGAAGCGGAAGTGGGCGGGGCGACCGCCGGGTGATCGTCCGCTGATCGTTTATCACCACGTGCCGAAGTGCGCGGGGATGTCGATGTTTCTGCACCTGAACGATCATTTTTCGTGGAACGACGAACTGGTGCACCTCGACGGGCGGGCGAGGCGGGACGTGCTCGAAGCGGGATGCGTGCCGTTCGACTGCAAGGACGAGCGGGAGCTGGAGCGGATCGAGGTGTTGTTTGGACACGACGTGAGTCTGGCCGCAACGCGGAGACTGGCGGGGCGGGAGCTGAAGTTCGTGACGTGTCTGCGGGATCCGGCGTCCCGGATGGTCTCGCATTACAATTGGGAGATGCATCAGCGCGAGTTCAGCGATCGACCGACGCCGGACTTCGAAGAGTGGTACGTGGGGCGGGAGCGGAATTGGATCACGTGCTGGTTGGGGCGGGTGTTTTTGGGACTGCCCGTCGAGAGGATGCCGGAAAACGAGTTGTTGGCCCGGGTGACGGAGGAGCTGCGGAAATTTTGGATCGTTGGGACCACGGATGATTTCAAGCGCTCGATGCGGCCGCTGACGAACACGTTGGGTTTGCCTCCGGTGAGACGGTCGGCGAACGCGGCGGGGAAGATGTATCCGAACCGGTTTCAGCTCACTCCGGAGTGGTCTGAGCGGATCGCGGCGGACAATCCGGCGGACGTGAATCTGGTGGAGCCGTTTATTCGATGAGTTATGACCACGGATTGCACGGATGAACACGGATGAGATGAAGGCAGGGAGGGCGTTGCTGGTGATTCCGAATTACCGGGATTCGGTGCGGCTGGAGCCATTTTTGGCGGAGCTGCGGCGGACTCTGACGGGGGAGTTTGCGATCTTGGTTTCGGACGATGGATCGGGGGAAGAAGATTTCGAGCGGCTGGTGGAATGCGTGGAGGCGGGGCGGCGGGTCGAGGGGGCTGCGGAGATCCTGGAGCCGGTGCGGGCGGTGCAGAATGAGGGGAAGGGGGCGGCGGTGTATCGGGGCTGGCGGCGGGGGCTGGAGCTGGAGTTTGAGTCGTTTGGATTTGCGGACGCGGATGGGGCGGTGAGTGCGGGGGAGGTGCTGCGGGGGTGGCGGGCGTTTGACGTTTTGCGGGAGCGGGGGGCGGAGGTCGATGGGCTGATCGGCTCGCGGCGGCGGGTGGTGGGTCGCACGGTGGACCGGAAGTGGTCTCGTCACGTGGCGGGCCGGGTTTTTGCGACGTTGGTGACGCTGATCGCCGGGCTGGAGGTTTACGACACGCAGTGTGGGTTCAAAATTTTCCGGCGCGAGGTGGTGGAGTCGGTGCTGCCGAGGGCGCGGACGTTCGGGTTTGCGTTTGACGTTGAACTGCTGATGTTGGTGGCTCGGGCGGGATACCGGGTGGAGGAATTTGCGGTGGATTGGCGGGACGTGGACGGAGGGAAGGTGGATTTGCTGACGGCGCCGGTGCCGATGCTGGTGGAGGTGGTGCGAGCGCGGATGCGGATGCGGGGGTTGTGATCGGTGAGGAATCCTTGCGGGCAGTTTCTGGAATTGATTGAGTCGGGGTCGTTTTGAAGCTTTCGGTTGTCGTTCCAGTTTTTCGCGAGGAGGGGAATTTGCCGGAATTTTTTCGGCGGGTGAGGCCAATCCTCGGCCAGCTGACGGAGGACTATGAGATCATCTTTTCGATGGATCCTTCGCCGGATCGGACGGAGGAGGTGATCCTCGAAGAGCGGGCGAGTGATGAGCGGGTGAAGCTGATCAAATTTTCGCGCCGGGTCGGGCAGCCGATGGCGACGCTCGCAGGAATGGAGTATTCGACGGGTGACGCGGTCGTGGTGATGGACGTGGACATGCAGGATCCGCCGGAACTGATCGCGGAGATGTGGTCGAAGTGGCAGGAGGGCTTTGACATCGTGATTCCACAGCGGATCGAGCGGACGGGGGAGCCGTGGATCAAGAAGGTGGTGTCGCTGGTGGGATACCGGGTGATCAACAAGATCGCGGACGTGAAGATCCCGCCGAACACGGGGGATTTCCGGCTGATGACGCGCCGGGCGGTGAACGAAATCGTTCGGCTGCGGGAGTGCCACGGGTTTCTGCGCGGGATGGTGGCGCTGGTCGGATTCAAACAAACGCTGCTGCCGTTTCACCGTCCGGGCCGGTTTGCGGGGGAGACAAATTACAATCGGTTTCTGGGGTCGTTGAAGATCGGTTTCAACGGGATCTTTTGTTTTTCCAATTACGCGCTGACGTTGAGCACGCAGTTTGGGTTCATTCTGGCGGGTTTCTCGATCGTGATCGCGGTCGTGTATGCGCTGATGAAGGTGTTTGGTTTCCCGTTTCCGACCGGCAATCCGACGATCGTGGTGCTGATCTTGCTGATGGGTGGGATTCAGTTGATCAGCGTCGGGATACTGGGGGAATACGTTGCTCGGATCTACGAGGAGGTGCGGCAGCGGCCTCGGTTTATCGTGGATGAGGCGATTGGGTTTGGGATGAATGGGAAGACGTGAGAGCGGCGGCAGAATCATCGGCGAAGTGGCCAAAGGTGCTCCCGGAGTTGACCGAGGAGCAGCGGGAGCTGAGCGATCGCTTCATGAAGATTTGGCACGAGGAGTTGCCGAAAAAATACGGGATGATCGAGGAGTTCAATCACCGGACGCCGGTGAAGTTCTCGCCGGGGGATTTCCGGACGACCTTGGAAATCGGTGCGGGACTCGGGGAGCACTTGGAATACGAGGTGCTGAGTGAGGAGCAGCGGCGGGGATACTACTGCAATGAATTCCGCGAGAACATGGCGGCGGAGATCCGCCGGCGTTATCCCGAGGTGCAGACGGTGGTGGGGGATTGCCAGGCCCGGATGGATTTCGAGGATGGATTCTTCGACCGGATCATCGCGGTGCACGTGTTGGAGCATTTGCCGAATCTGCCGGCGTGCGTGACGGAGATGCGGCGGCTGTTGAACGCGGAGTCGGGGCGGTTGCTGGTCGTGATTCCGACGGAGGGGAGTCCGGCGTATTCGTTGGCGCGGAAGATCTCGGCGGAGCGGGTCTACAAGACGCGGATCGGTGGGGATTACTCGTGGTTCTACAAACGGGAGCACATCAATCTGCCGGGTGAGATCATCGAGGAATTGGAGCGGTGTTTTGTGGTGGAGCGGAAGACGTTTTTTCCGCTGCCCTTTCTGCCCGCGACGTTTTGTAATTTGTGCATCGGGTTGAGTTTACGGGTGAGGTGAGGGGAACCACTGAGGGCACGGATGGACACGGATGGGAATGTGGTCGGCTCCCGCTGGTGCGGGTTGCCGAGCAATGCTGAAGGAGGCATGATCGGGCGATGAAGAAGGTGTTTGTGACGGGGGCGGCGGGATTCGTGGCGTCGAATCTGGTGGATCGATTGCTGGCGGACGGCGTCGAGGTTGTGGGCTGGGATAATTTTTCGACGGGACAGCGGCGGTTTGTCGAGGGAGCGAAGGAGGCTGCGGGGTATCGGTTGGTGGAGGGGGACACCCTGGATAAGGACGCGCTGACGGCGGCGATGGCGGGTTGTGACTTTGTGTTTCATTTGGCGGCGAATGCGGACGTTCGGTTCGGGACGGAGCATCCGAGTCGGGATCTGGAGCAGAACACGATCGCGACGTTCAACGTGCTGGAGGCGATGCGGGCGAATGGCATTTCGCGGATCGGGTTTTCTTCGACCGGATCGGTTTACGGCGAGGCAAAGGTGATTCCGACGCCGGAGGATGCGCCGTTTCCGGTGCAGACGTCGCTTTACGGGGCGTCGAAGGTGGCGGGGGAAACGCTGATCCAGGCGTATTGCGAGGGGTATGGCTTCGAGGGGTATTTGTTCCGCTTCGTGTCGATCATGGGGGAGAGATACACGCACGGGCACGTGTTTGATTTTTGCCGGGCGTTGCGGAAGGATCCGACGCGGCTGCGGATCTTGGGCGATGGGGCGCAGCGGAAATCGTATTTATACGTGCAGGACTGCGTGGACGCGATTCTCCACGTGACGCGGGCGGCGACGGCGGCGTCCGCGCCGCATCGGGTGCAGATTTATAACTTGGGGACGGACGCGTATTGCCGGGTGACGGATTCGGTGGGGTGGATTTGCGCGCGGCTGGGGGTCGAGCCGGAGTTTGAATTCACCGGCGGGGAGCGGGGGTGGATCGGGGACAATCCGTTTATTTTCCTCGATACGGCGAAGGTGAGGGCGACGGGCTGGGAGCCGCGGTTGACGATTCAGGAGAGCGTGGAGCGGACGGTCGATTGGCTGACGGCGAACGAGTGGGTGTTTCAGGAGCGGGGGTTGCTGTGATTGTTCTCACGCAGAGCCGCAGAGGCGCAGAGGGGTTGCGATGAAAGTCGTTGTTGCGGGATTGTGGCACCTGGGGTGCGTGACGGCGGCTTGCGCGGCGACGAAGTTTCGCGTGGTCGGGTTGGATTTTGACGAGGCGGTGGTCGCGGAGTTGAACGGGGGGCGGGCACCGATCGCGGAGCCGGGGCTGAACGAGCTGACTCAACGCGGTCTGGGGGCTGGACGGCTTCGATTCACGGCGGACGCGGCGGATGCCGGGGCGGACGCGGACTTGCTGTGGGTTTGCTGGGATACACCGGTGGACGCGGAGGACGTGGCGGACGTGGAGTGGGTGATCGAGCAGGTGCGGCGGGCCGTGGCGGGGCTGCGGACGGGGGCCTTGGTTTTGGTTTCTTCCCAGGTGCCGGTGGGAACGGGCGCGCGACTGGCGGAGGAGTTTCCGGGATTTCGGTGGGCGTATTCGCCGGAGAATTTGCGGCTGGGGAAGGCGATCGCGGCGTTCACCGAGGCGGATCGGGCGATTGTCGGGTGCGACGAGGGGGATCGGGGTTTGCTGGGGGAGTTATTCGCGCCGTTTGCGAAGGAGGTGATCTTTATGCGGATGGCTTCGGCGGAAATGGTGAAGCACGGGCTGAATTCGTTCTTGGCGCTTTCGATCACTTTTATCAACGAGATCGGGCGGCTTTGTGAGTTGACGGGGGCGGACGCTGCGGAGGTGTCTGCTGGATTGAAGAGCGATGTGCGGATCGGGAAGCGGGCTTATCTCGGTGCGGGCGGACCGTTTGCGGGAGGAACTCTGGCGCGGGACGTGGTGGCGTTGTCGGAGTTGGGACGAAAACGGGGCGAGACGCTGGAGGTCATTCCGGCGATCAAGCGGAGCAATGATCGGCATCGCGGGTGGGCGTTTTCGGCTTTGGAGCGGAAATTGGGTGGATTTGAGGGCAAGCGGGTTGCGGTGCTGGGTTTGGTTTACACGGTCGGGACGAACACGCTGAGGCGGAGTGCGGCGGTGGAACTCTGTGAGAAGCTGGTGGGGGCGGCGGTGGACGTGCGGGCGTTTGACCCGGCGGTCGAGGAACTCCCGCGGGGGTTGACGGCGGTGACGCTGGCCGGATCGGTGGCGGAGGCGTTGGCGGGAGCTGATGCGGCGGTGGTTTGCACGGCGTGGCCGGAATTCAGGGAGATTGATTGGGGGGATTCGGGGATGCGGGGGGATTTGGTGGTGGATGCGGATGGCTTCTTGGGGGCGGTTCCGGGGCTGCGGTGCGTGAGCGTGGGGCGGAGTGCGGGTTGAACCACGGATGACACGGATGAACACGGATTTTGATGCTGTCGGCTCCCGCTGCGCGGATTGCCGGGTGGCGGAGTGAATTTATGAAAGTGGATGGAATGAATGTTGTCGTGACCGGTGGGTCGCAGGGGTTGGGGCGTGAGATTGCGGAGCATTTTCTCCGGGCCGGAGCGAACGTGGCGATTTGCGCGCGGGACGAAAATCTGCTGGAGCGGACGCAGGAGGAACTCGAAGGACTGGCGGGTGAGGGTCGACGTTTGGTGTCGGCGGCTTGTGACGTGTCGAGGGAGGGGGAGGTGGCGGCGTTTTTTGATTTCGTGAGGGGAGAGCTGGGCCAGGTGGATGCGGTTGTGCTGAACGCGGGGATTTACGGACCGATGGGGCCGACGGAGTCAGTCGATCTGGCGGAGTGGCGGCAGGCGATGGACGTGAATCTGTTTGGTGTGCTGCTGCCTTGTCGGGCGGTCATTCCGGACTTCAAGGCGCGGGGGGAGGGAAAAATTATCATTGTCTCGGGCGGCGGGGCGACGAATCCGATGCCGAACGTGAGCGCTTACGCAGCGTCGAAGGCGGCGGTGGTCCGCCTGATGGAAACGTTGGCGGGTGAGTTGGAGCCGCACGGGATCCAAGTGAACGCGATCGCGCCGGGGGCGTTGAAGACGCGGATGATGGACGAGGTGATCGCGGCGGGGGCGGAAAAGGTCGGCGAGAAATTTTACGAGCAGAACAAGAAGTGGATTGAGGGGGGAGGGTCGACGCCGCTGAACTTGGGGGCGGAACTCTGCGTGTTTCTCGCGAGCGAAGAGAGCGGGGACGTGACCGGTCGGTTGATCAGCGCGAAATGGGATCCGTGGAAGCGCTTTGGGGAGTTGGCTGGGGAGATGAAGGGGACGGATATCTTTTGTCTGCGGCGGATTGTTCCCGAGGACCGGGGGCTGGAGTGGGGGACGGATGAGGGTTGAGAGTTCGTAGTTGAGAGTTGAGAGGGGGGCGGCTCTCTCGCGTTGCTCGATTTGCCGGGGCCGTCGGGCTGGAAGCCCTCCGGGGCAAGCTGGAAGCTTGCGGTCCCCAATTTTTTTCTACGCTTTTTTGAAGACGTGGCGGCTGAAGAGGAGGTAGCCGATGACCATGGTTGGAGGCAGGGCGAGGATGTTGGCGAGGACGGGGGAATTCGTGACGGTGAGGAGGGCCAGATTGTAGAGGCTCCAGTTGATGGCGAAATTAATCGCGACGACGAGGCCGTATTGCGCGGTTTGACGGTGCAGGTCACGGCGCTCGCAGCCGAAGGTCCACACTTTGTTCAGGAAGAAGTGGAGGGCGATGGACGGGAAGTAGGCGGCCAGAAAAGCGAGGTTGTCGCCGAGAAAACGGTGGAAAAACCAGAGGAGGGCAAGATTGAACGCCATGACGGTGGCCCCGACGGTTCCGAACTTTACAAACCGGATCAGAACGTCATTTTTTCCCTGCACGGCGGCTTTCTCGGAGCAAAGCGGTGAACCGTCAATTTGTTTTCGATGTCTGATTTTCCTCCTTCCATTGGCCTGGCCATCGTCGGGTGCGGGCTCATCGGGCGCAAACGCGCTTTGAATTTACCGGAGAATTTTCGGCTGGAAGTGGTCTGCGACGTGGACCCGGAACGGGCGGGGTCGATGCCGCGCGGGGCAAGGGTGGAAACGGATTTCGGCGGTGTTTTGGCCGATAAGGAGGTTCAGGCCGTTTTCATCTGCACGACGAACGCTGCTTTGTCGGAGCTGGCGCTGTTGGCGGTGCGGGCGGGTAAGCACGTGTTGATCGAGAAGCCGGGCGGACGGTCGGCGGCGGAGTTGCGGGAGATCTCGGAGGCGGCGGCGGAGACGGGGGCGCTGGTGCGGATCGGGTACAATCATCGTTACCATCCGGCCTTCCAGAAGGCTCGAGAGTTGGTGGATTCCGGGGTGTGCGGGGAGCCGATGTTTTTGCGGGCGCGATACGGGCACGGGGGACGGGTCGGCTACGACCGGGAGTGGCGGGCGGATCCGAAGTTGTCGGGCGGCGGGGAGTTGATCGATCAAGGGGTGCATTTGATCGATCTGGCGGGGTGGTTCTTTGGGGAGTTTTCGCAGGTGGATGGTCACGCGACGACGTCGTTCTGGGACATGCCGGTGGACGACAACGCGTTTCTCAGTCTGCGGACGGCGGGAGGGCAGACGGCGTGGATGCACGCGAGCTGCTCGGAGTGGAAGAATCTCTTCTGCTTCGAGTATTACGGCCGCGATGCGAAGTGGCAGATCGATGGTCTGGGCGGGAGCTACGGCACGGAGCGGCTGACGTTTTACAAGATGCTGCCGGAGATGGGACCGCCGGAGACGACGGCGTGGGAGTATCCGCGGGGGGATCAATCCTGGAAACTGGAGATGGCGGAATTTGCGGAGGATATTCGGCTGGGGCGGACGCCGGTGCCGGGGTTGGCCGAGGGGGTGACGACGCTCGAGATCGTGGGGACGATTTATGAGCGGAGCGGGTTCTGAGTTTTTGAGTTTTCGGGTTCTGAGATGTTGAGGTTTTTTTAAAATGATTATTACGCGGGCACCTTTGAGAGTTTCGTTGGGAGGCGGGGGGACGGATCTGCCTTCCTATTACGAGGGGCACGAGGGGTTTCTCGTGGCGGCGGCGATCGACAAATACATTTACATCACGATTCACCGGACGTTCGTGAAGGATCTGATCGTGAAGTATTCGCAACTTGAGCGAGTGGCGCACGCGAGTGAGCTGGAGCATCCGATCGTGCGGGAGGCGTTTGGGCTGATGGGGTTGTCGGGGGAGTCGCTGGAGGTGACTTCGATGGCGGACATCCCGGCGGGAACGGGTCTGGGTTCGTCCGGGAGCTTTACGGCGGCGTTGCTGCGGGCGTTGCACGCGCGGACGCGGAATCTGGTGACGCAGGAGAAGCTGGCGGAGGAGGCTTGTGAGATCGAACTGGGGAAGCTGGGTGAGCCGATCGGGAAGCAGGATCAATACATCGCCGCGGTGGGGGGGATTACGGCGTTTACGTTCAAACGGGACGGGAGCGTGGAGTATCGTCCGGTGCGACTGGCGGAGGAGACGCTGTTTAACCTGGAAGATAATCTACTGCTTTTCTTCACTGGTTATTCGCGGTCGGCTTCGGCGATTTTGAAGGATCAGAACGTGCGGTCGAAGGAGAATGACTCCGGAATGCTGGAGAACCTGCACTTTACGAAGGAGCTGGGGTATCGATCGCTGGAGGCGCTGGAGGGCGGGAATCTGGATGAGTTCGGGAGGCTAATGGACGTGCATTGGCAGCGGAAGAAGGCGCGGTCGGGTGGGATGAGTAATCCGCAGATCGACGAGTGGTACGCGCACGCGTTGGCGAATGGGGCGATCGGGGGGAAGTTGATCGGCGCCGGTGGCGGGGGATTTCTGATGTTTTACGCGGCGGACAAGACGCGGCTACGCCACGCGATGCGGGTGCAGGGACTGACGGAGATGCGGTTTCGATTTGATTTCGAGGGGACGAAGGTCGTGGTCAGTGACTGAGGGGTTTTGTCCGCAGATTAAACCGAGGGGCGCAGATTTTCTAAATGAGGGGTTCTTGATGTTGCCGGTGGTTGTATTGGCTGGGGGTCTGGCGACGCGGTTGCGGCCGATCACGGAGAAGATTCCGAAGGGGCTGGTCGAGGTCGCGGGACGACCGTTTCTGGCGCACCAGATCGAGTTGCTGCGGGGCGAGGGAGTGACCGAGATCGTGCTCTGCGTGGGATATTTGGGAGAGATGATCGAGGCGGAGTTTGGCGATGGGTCGGCACTGGGCGTGAGGATTCGCTACGCTTTCGACGGGCCAAGACTACTGGGGACGGGAGGGGCGATTCGGGGGGCGGTGGAGATGCTGCCGGAGGAGTTTTTCGTGATGTACGGGGATTCGTATCTGCCGATCAATTATGCGGCGGTGGAGCGGGCGTTTCTGACGTCGGGGTTGCCGGCGCTGATGACGGTGTTTCGGAACGAGGGGAAGTGGGATGCGAGCAACGTCTGGTTTGAGAAGGGGGTGATCCGGGCTTACGACAAGGTGAATCGAGTGCCGGAGATGCGGCACATCGACTACGGATTGAGCGCGTGGCGGCGGGAGGTTTTCGAGTCGGTAGAGGCGGGGACGGTTCTTGACTTGGCGAACCTTTTTCAACGTCATGTGAGGGGTTCGACCCTGGCCGGATACGAGGTGACGGAGCGATTCTACGAGGTCGGTTCGCACGAGGGGCTGAGCGAGTTGAACGAGAAATTAACCCCCGGAGGAGGACCAAGCTGATGAGTTTCGCGGAAGAGTTTTTGGAGGAAGTCAGGGAGATCGCGTCGGGGATCGACGTTGCGGCCGTGGAGGCGTTGGCCGACGAGTTGGCTGCGGTCCGCGAGCGGGGCGGGCGGTTGTTTATCCTGGGGGTGGGAGGAAGTGCGGGGAGTGCGTCGCACGCGGTGAATGATTTCCGCAAGATCACGAACATCGAGGCCTACGCTCCGACGGATAACGTGTCGGAGTTAACGGCGAGAACGAACGACGAGGGGTGGCCGACGGTTTTCGAGGCGTGGCTGCGCGTGAGTCGGCTGAAGGCGGAGGATGCGGTGTTGGTGTTTTCGGTCGGCGGCGGGAATTTGGAGAAAAACGTGAGTCCGAATCTGGTTTTGGCGTTGCAGTATGCGAAGGAGGTGGGGTCTTCGATTTTAGGGATCGTCGGGCGTGATGGTGGCTTCACGGCGACCGTGGCGAAGGCGGTCGTGATCGTGCCGGTGGTGAATCCGGCTCACGTGACTCCGCATTCCGAGGCGTTCGCGGGGACGATCTGGCATCTGCTCGTTTCGCATCCCAAGCTGAAGGCGAAGGAGACGAAGTGGGAGGGAACGAGGTGATTTTGGATTTTGGATTTCGGATTGAATGCGAAGGGCGGTGTTTTTGGATCGGGATGGGGTGATCAATCGCCCCGTGGTGAGAGGGGGTAAGCCGTATCCGCCGGCGACGGTCGAGGAATTTGAGTTGCTGCCGGGGGTGGCGGAAGCGTGCGGAGAGCTGAAGTCGGCGGGGTTTGTATTGGTCGTGGCGACAAATCAGCCGGACGTGGGGAGAGGGACGATGGAGCGGTCGACCGTGGAGGCGATTCACGCAAAGCTCAGGGAATTGCTGCCGATTGATCGGGTGGAGGTGTGTTTTGATTCGGGGGCGGAGCCTTCGGAGGATCGGAAACCGGCTCCGGGGATGTTGGTGCGGGCGGCGGAGGAGCTGGGACTGGATTTGCCGGGGAGTTTTATGGTGGGTGACCGTTGGCGGGACGTGGATTGCGGGGCGGCGGCGGGGTGTCGGACGGTGTTTGTCGACTGGGGATACGACGAAGAGCTTCGACAGAAGCCGGATTTTACGGTGAAAGACTTACGCGAGGCGTCGGAGTGGATCCGGGGCCAGTCCATCCCTTGACCGCTTGCCATGATCCCACTTAGCGAACTGCCGATTCAGATCTTTGCGGATGGAGCCGACCGTCAGAGCATGGCCGAGCTCTATGAGAATCCGTTGATCCGAGGGTTGACGACGAATCCGACGTTGATGCGGAAGGTGGGGATCGCGGACTACGAGGCGTTTTCGCGCGACGTGCTGACGGTGGTGCGGGAAAAGCCGATCTCGTTCGAGGTTTTTACGGATGAATTTTCGGAAATGAAGCGACAGGCGCTGAAGATCGCGGCGTGGCAGGAGAACGTTTACGTAAAGATTCCGATTACGAATACGCGGGAGGAGAGTGCGCTGCCGTTGATCCGAGAACTGGCTGGGGAGGGCGTGAAGCTGAACGTGACGGCGATTCTGACGGAAGCTCAAGTTGACGGTGTGTTGGGTGCGCTGGAAGTGGACGTGCCGGCGGTGGTGTCGGTGTTTGCGGGGCGGATCGCCGACACGGGTGTGGATCCGGTGCCGATGATGACGGCGAATAAGGCGAAGTTCGGCGGGATGCCGAAGGCCGAGCTGCTCTGGGCGAGTGTGCGGGAGGTTCTCAACATTCGGCAGGCGTCGGAGTGTGGATGCGATATCGTGACGGTGCCCCACGACGTTCTGGGCAAGGCGCTGAAATTGGACGGGAAGGATCTGGGTGAGCTGTCGCTCGATACGGTGCGGATGTTTGCGAAGGACGCGGAGGCGGCGGGTTTCTCGCTTTAGTCGAGGTTCCGCGAGGGTGGCGGCGCTGCCGGTCTTATTGATTGATTGGTGATGGACCGGGCGGTTGTTGCGAAACGGGGGATCGGGACGGGCTCGGTGGTGCTGGTGCTCCTGGCGGTGAACCTGGTAGCGAATTACTGGCGCGCCCAAGAGTTTGGGCTTTACGATGACGATTATCTTTTCACTTTGCCGCCGATGTCGTGGGGCTGGGTTGAGCTGTGGGACATGTGGGTGTACGCGGTTACGACGTTGCCACAGGGGCGACCGATTTGGTGGGTCGTCAATCCGACGTTCGCTTGGTTACTCGGTTTTCTGCCTACGCTCACGTGGAGCTACGTTTTTGGCCTGCTACTTTCGACAACGGCGGCCGTGGCACTCTACCGGTTTTTTCTGAGATTTGTTAGCCCGCTGGGTGCGGTGTCCGGCGCGTTGTTCTACCTGCTGTTTCCGCCGGACACGAGCAAGGTGATCATCATGCACCAGGTGGCGTTCCAATTTACGACGCTGATGTTGCTGGGGGCGCTGGGGCTATATTTGAGTCGGTGGAAATGGTGGTCATACGGTGTGCTGACGGCGGTGCTGCTCACTTTCGAGCCCTATTTCTTACCGTTCGTTTTGGCGCCGATGTTGATTCGATGGGATTCGGTGCGGGCGTTTTTGGTCGAGAGCTTGCGGCACGGCGCGATCTGCTCGGGCGTATTCGTCGCCGTGATGCTGCTGCGGCACTGGGCGGGAGATGACCGAACGTCCGAAATGGTTGCGGATCTCGGGACGTTAATCTTTCGCGTCGTGACGGCTCCGGGAATCGGGATGTGGGCGGTGCTGGAAACGATGGTGGGGCGGCCGTGGGGAATGTTGGTGACGGCTGGGGCGGTGGAATACGTGGTGATGGGGGTGATCGCGATTGGGTTGTATCGCTTTCTTCGGGCGAGTGACCGGGATTTGATCCCGCTAGAGACGGGTCGGCTGTGGCAGTTTTTCTGGGCCGGGATCGCATTGGCGGCAATCACCTACGTCTATCGGTTTCACGATTGGTATTATCCGCCGGTGAAGGTGGTCGGTCGGGTGAGCGGGTTGCACCAGGCGGCGGCGATGGGGTTTGCGCTCGCGGTGGGGTGCGGCGTTGATCTTAGCCGGGGTTGCTTGGCGAAATGGAAGGAGGTCTGGAGGTTGTGTCTGGTGGCTCTGGCGATTTACCTGGGACTGTTGGTCGGGTTTTTTCAGCGGGTTCAGGAGGCGGAATACGTGGAGGGGTGGGAGTTTCAGCGAGGATTTTGGAAAGACATCATCGCGGGGGCCGGGGACGTGGAGGCGGATGAAATGGTGATCGTCGATCTCGATGGCGCGCTGGCGGTGGCGGACGCGGACGAAGTCGGCACGGCGGGATTCCGATTTCAGCGGCTGGCAATGCCGGGCAACGCGCTGACGGACTTTGCAAAGATGCCGCCGGGTTGGGAAGCGAGCGAGCGGATGCGCGGCGTTTTTCGAGGATCGAACATTACGCTGGATGACGAGGGGATCCGGATTGATCGTTCGGCTCATCCGCTGGACGGGTCGATCGTGATCTTTCGCTTCAATGGTCGAAATTGGGCGCGCTCGAATGAGCCAATCGTCATCGCCGGTCGGTTGTTCCGTCCGCGGGTGGCCGAGCTTGAAGCTCTTTCGGCGGCGGAAACGACGGAGCTTTTTGATCGCGTCTTTCTCGAAGGTGATCTGAGGGTGAAACGTCCGGAACTGGACGACGTGAATTACGAAGGTGTAACGAAGCGGAGGGCCCGGAAGCGGGAGCGTGACCTCGCGAAGCAGCGAGAACGGGAGAAGCGCCCGAATAAGAACGGGAAGCGGCCCGACTTGATGGAATTCCCAGCCAGGCCGGCCCGATGAGTGGGGCGACGGTCAGATGGGGGATTGCACTGGTGCTGGCGGTTGCATTCACGGCTTTTGGCGTGTGGAAGTCGGAGCGGCAGGGGCGGTTGGCGTCGGTTCCGAATTACGATGACGCGGTCTATTTCCTGAGCGCGACGCGGTTGATCGAGTCGGGGCGGTCGGAGGGCCTCGGCGGGGTGACCGAGGAACTGCGGAGTGAAGGGTTGCATTCCGCGTGGGCGGTGGGGCTGGCGGTGGCGGGGTTTTTGGTGGCCGATTACGCGGACTGGGGTCCGTACGCGATGAACGTTTTCGTGGTTCTGGGGTTCTTGGCGGCGCTGTCTTGGATGTGGCGGGAGCTGCGGGGGTGGGAGTGGGGGAGCGGGCTGGTGTTCTTCCTGGCAACGCCGTTTGCGACGCTGGCGGTGGTGGAGTTTCGGCCCGACCTGGCGTGGGCGGTGGCGGTTGGACTTTGCGGAGTCTATGGCCTGGTGGTGCCGGGGTATCTGGCAGCGGGGAGTTGGTGGCGGGGACCGAGGGTGTGGCACGCGGTGTTGTGTGCGGTGGCGCTGCTGGTGAAGCCGTCGACTTTTGCGATGACGCTGATCGTGTTCGCGTATTCGGTCGGGATGCGGGTGGTGATCGAGTCGCTGGCGGCGGGCCGGGTGCCTTGGCGCGCGATTGGGCGGACGGCGTGGGTGCAGGTGCTGGTCGTGGTGGTGCTGACGGCGGTTTACGCGGTGCCGTTCGGGGCGGACACCTGGGCGTATTTCTGGACGAACTCGTTTGGCGCGAATGAGGCGATCTGGCGGGCGCCGGTGAGCGTGACGCAGAAGTGGCTGTATTACGCAACGGGGTTTGGGGCGGCGAATAATCTGGGGTGGGCGGGGTTGACGCTGCTCGGGGTGATGGTGGCGGCGGTCGCGATCAATATGCTGGGAGTGGGTGGAAGCGCGGAGGGGGAGCACCGGGGGCTGGGAAGGCGCGGGGCAGACTGCATCGGCTCTGAGATGCTGCCTGAAGGGCGAGGCGAGCGGGAGCGAGCGAGTCAAAGGCGCAGAGGTTGGAGGGGGTGCCGCGGGACTTTGGTTTGGGTGGCGCTTGGTGGGCTGGTTTTGCTGACTTATTTGCTGAGTTCGGGGTTTGGGATGAAGTCGCCGTTTTTAGGTGGGGCCTTTACAGGGACGTTTCTCTTTGCTGGCGCGTGGGCGTGGCGGGAAGTTTTTGGATTTCGGATTTCGAATTTTGGATTTCGGATTGGGGGCTGGCGGCGGTGGGGGGCCGTTGGGCTGGCCGTCGTGGCGGTGCTGATTTGGCGGTGGCCGCCTTACGCGTGGGCGCAGGCGGGGGAATCGGGCCGGAACTTTGCTGCGGTGGAGGGCCAGGTGATCGAGGTGCTGGAGGAATTGCCGCTGCGGAAGCGGGTGAGGCTTTTGTTCACGCAATCGGGGCCGTTGATGCGGGAGAACGTCGAGATGTGGCTGCTGGAACGGGGTCACCGGACTTCGGCGGTGAAAGGGGGGTTTCTGCCTTCGGTAGAGCGTTTCAGAGACAAGCTGAAGCGGGCGGACGTCGTTTTCGTTCAGGATCCGGGGATGAGCGACGCGTTCATGAATCTGCCGGCGGAGCGGATGATGGACGAATTGAGGGAGACGATGCGGGGCGCGACTGCATTCAAGCTGGCGGGTGATGCCGTGGGGACGGACGGCAAGCAGGTCTACGTATACGTTCGTAAGGCGGCGTTGCGGTGATGGACGCGCTGGTCACCGGGGTGGAAGTGAATGACGCGCATGGCGTGGGGATCTTTCTGCGGAGACTTTTCCCGGTGAATGAGGGGTTCGTGGTTTTTCGTTCGCGGACGCTTTACGGGGGGGAGAGCGAGTTTGGGGGGCGGGAGGTGGTAATCGGGGATCGGTTTGGCTCGATGGGCGAGCTGCGTGAGAGGTTGCGGGTGGAGGCGGCGGGGGTGGAGCGGATTTTGTGCGTGCCGTATTACCCGGAAGACTTTCGTGTGGCGGCGATGCTGAAAGAGGTGACGGGGGCGCGGGTTTGCACGTTTGTGATGGATGATCAGAACGTGCTGAGCGGTGAGGTGGGGGATGGCGTGGTGCGAAGGTTGATCGAGGTGAGTGACCTGTGCCTGGGGATCTCTCCGGAGATGTGCGCGGTTTACGGGGCGAAGTATGGGCGGAAATTTTGGTGGCTGCCTCCGGTGATGGACGGGGGTTTTGAGCTCTCACGGGAAGGCGCGAAGGCGCGAAGGGGTGATGGTGAACGGCCGAGGGTGGCGTTGCTGGGGAATTTTTGGAGTCGGCGGCAGTTGGATGATTTTCGGGGGATGGTTCGAGGGAGCGGGTGGGTGATCGATTGGTTTGGGAAGGGGCCGGACGCGGCTTGGTTGGGCGGTGGGACGGAAGGACTCGCGGAGGACGGGGTCGTGGTGCGGGGGTTTCTGCCGGATGGGGAATTGCGCGAGCGACTGACGAATTTTGATTTTGCGGTGGTGCCGAGCGGGCGGATGGACGTGGAGGATGACAAGCGGTCGTTCGCGGCGCTGAGTTTCCCGTCGCGGATGATTTATCTTTTTACCCAGGCGGGGTTGCCGGTGCTGTTGGTCGGGAGTCTGGAAAGCGCGGCGGGCCGGTTTCTGACGGAAACGGGGAGCGGCGTGGTTTGTGGCTACGATCGGGTGGAATTTCAGACGGCGGCGGAGCGGTTGCGGCGGGAGAACGAGGGTTTTCGAGCGGCGGTGAGGGGGGTGGCGAAGACGATGGTGCTGGAGGAAGGCGGAGCGTGGATCTGGCGATCGTTGGAGGTTGGACGGGCGGTGGACGATCGGTTCGAGAAGTTTGGGGGCGGTCGGGGGTGGGCGGGGGATTTTCCGCGGAAGGTTGGCGGCGCGCGCGGACCGTGGTGGGCGTTTGACTTTGCGAAGTGGCGTTATTCGCGGAAGGCGCAGTTGGCGTGGATCCGGCGGCGGACGCCGCTGGAGGCGACGGGGCCGCATTCGTTTGCGGTCGGGGCGTACCAGCGAGCGTTGGCGGCAGGGCTGGTTCGGAAGTTTGTCCGGAAGGGTGGGCGGGTGGCGTTGCTGGGGGGTGAGCTGAGCGATTTGCGGCCGCTGAAGAACTCGTATGAATTGCGGATTGCGGATTGCGGATCGCGGAATGGCGAGTTTGATGCGGTCGTGAGTTTTGATCGAGATGTGGGGGTGACGCGGGAAAATCTGGAGGCGATGGGACGGGGCGGGGCACTGCAGGTTCATCTGTGGACGGCTTACCGGCATCCGCAGCACGTGGAAGTCGCGAGAGCGGGTCGGGAACTGATTGGGGAAGCGGATGATCTGGATCGGTGGGTGGAGGCGATGATGGACGACGAGTCGTTTCTGTTCATGTCGCCTCGGGCAATCGAGCGATTTTGGCCGGGGTCGAATGCGGGGGAGATCGGTCGACCGTTTTCGTTGAACGTGGTGTGGAGGACGGGACGGTGAAAATCACGCTGGTGACGCCGAGCTACCGGCAGGCGGAATTCATCGAGGGAACGATCCGGAGTGTGCTGGCTCAGGAGGATGCGGAGTTGGATTGGTGGATCGTGGATGCCTTGTCGGATGACGGAACGGGGGAGATCCTGGACCGGTATGAGGGGAAGGCGGGGCTGACGATCGTGAGGGAGCGGGATGAGGGGCAGGGCGACGCGATCGCGAAGGGGTTTCGCTTGGGGAGTGGCGAGGTGTTGGGTTGGCTGAATTCGGATGACGGGTTGCTGCCGGGGGCGCTGGCAGTGGTCAGGGAGGCGTTTGCGGCGAATCCGGCGGCGGTGGCGGTCTGCGGCGCGGGCTGGAAGGTGGACGCGGAGGGGCGGCGGACGAAGCGGGTGGCGGCTCGGGAATTTGATCCGAAGTTGATTCGGTCGGCGCTGACGTATCTGCAGCCGGCGATGTTTTTTCGGCGCAAGGCGTATGAGGCGGTGGGGGGGCTGGATACGTCGCTGGAATACGCGATGGATTGGGATCTGCTGATGAAGCTGGCGGAGCGGGGGCCGGTGGTGGCGGTCGACCAGGAGTTGGCGGAGTTACGGTGCTATCCGGCGACGAAGTCGGAGGCTGGGGGATGGGATCGGCTGCGGGAGATCGCGGAGGTGGGGCGGCGGGCGAACGGGGTGACGGATCGGAATTGGGTGGCCTATCGGTTGAGGCGGATGGCGGCGGGGAGCGCGTTGGCGCAGCGGGCGGTGGATTTTTTGCTTTCGAGACTTTACGCGGATCGGACGGTGATGGTGACGGGGTGGGTTGATGAGAATTTGAAACGTGGAATGAAAAATGAGAAATGAGAGCCGGAGCGAAGCGGAGACGGGCGGAGTCAAATGGAGTGAGCGATGCGGGTAGCGACGACGGTGTTTAGCTACGCGGGGGGGCAGGCGATCGTGGACCGGCATTTGCCGATCTGGCGGGCGCACTCGGATGAGGTGATGGTGGTGTTCCCGGAGGACAGTCCGAACCGGGTGGCGGGGGCGGTGAGTTTCGCGACGGGGCGGTCGAACAAATCTGGTGAGGAGTGTTTGAAGCGTCAGCTGGCGGGAATGGTAAAGGCGCTGGAGTTGCGGGCGGACTTTTACGTTTTTGTTGAATACGACGCGTTTCTGTTGCGGCGTCCGGTGGAGCGGGTGGGGTTGCAGGCGAATCTCTTCAAGAACCGGAATCCGGGGATGGCGGGAACGCACTACTGTCATTTCCCGTGGATCTTCGACGCGGACTCGCTTCGGAAAACCGTGGAGGGGGCGACGTTTGCGCCTTTCCAGGAGGGGTTCGTGGACCGGTGGGTTTGGTGCCAGGCGGACCGGGCGGGGCTGGAGTTCCACAATCTGCGGGCTTTGCGTGAGGGGTATTCCCGGAATACGATTCGGTTGCGGAAAGAAAAGTTGGTCGCAATCCGACACGCGAGCCGGGGCGCTTATGCGTTTCATGGCGTGAAGGACGCGCGAACGCGGAAGCAGATCACCAAGGCTTACGAACGACAGAAATGAAGGTTTTTACATTCTATTCTCCGGTTGAGGGAAAGCGTGAGCGGGATGAGCTGGCGTTGATCGATCTGTGGAAGCAGTCGTGGGAAGCGCTGGGCTGGGAGCCGGTGGTGCTCGGATACGAGTCGCTGGATTTCGACGAGGAGCTGGAGGAGATGGCGCGCGAGCTCAAAAAATTGCCGAGCATCAACAAGCACAATTTGGATTACTGGTGCTACCTGCGCTGGATCGCGGTGGCGCAGCAGGGGGGTGGATTCATGTCGGACTACGACGTGATCAATTATTCGTTCGAGCCGCGGGAGGCGGGGGAGTTGACGATCTACGATCGATACGTGCCGTGCATGGTGAGCGGGACGCGGGACGAATTTCTGCGGGCGATCCGGTGGTTTGCGGACGAGCGGCCGAAGTGGTGGCAGGTCTTTCGGAGCGATGCGCACACTTCAGACATGCTGATTTTGAAAAAACACGAGTCGGGTTTCAAACAGGGGGAGGCGTGCGTGGAATACGGAGTCGAGGGGTGGGCGACCGCACCGGCCGTGCATTTCTGCAACCGGGTGATGAAGCCGACGGCTTTGCTTCCGCGGCACGAGCACATTGATCGTCTGCGCAAACTCCCCGAGGGGCCGGGGATCGGGCTGGACTGAAGGGTCGTGATTGGTATCTCGAAATCCGTCGGGCCGGGGTGCGAGAGGGCTGCAGTTGATTGGGAGCGATTGAAGTTTTGAAAATTGCTTACGTCTATGCTGGCGGGCGGGTGGCCCGGTGGGAAGCGGCGAGGGCGGGTGAGGGGCCGACGGATTTTTTCTACGGGGCGGTTGAGCTGGCGAGGGTCGGGCATGAGGTCGGCGTCTTTGACGCGGTGGCAGAAACTGATTCGCGAGTCGCGACGGGGTTGAACGTGGGATTGGGATGGTCGGCGCCGGTGCGTCTGCGAGGCGGCGACGTGGTCGCAGTCGGGCGGCTGCTGGAGGAGCTGAACCGGTTCGACGTGGTGATCGGAGCGGCGACGGCGACGGCGATGGCGCTCGGAGTCTGGGAGCGGCTGGGGTGGCTGCGGCGGCGGGTGGTCGGGATTCACTGTGGGATGGTGAACCATCCGCTGGCGGGCGTGAGGCTGGCATCGTCTCGTTGGGCACTCCGGAATCAGCGCTGCGTGCTGTTTGCCGAGTCTGAGCGCGAGGAAATGGATCGGAGGTTTGGCGTGGAGTCGGTGGTGAACGCGTTTGGGGTCGACGTTGATTTTTGGGGTCGCGGTGGTGTCGAAGGTGGAGGGGGAGGATACGTGCTGGCGGTCGGGAACGATGCGCGGCGGGATTACGCGACGTTGGTGGAGGCGGTGCGGGGGATGGACGTGCCGGTGAAGATCCTGACGAATCGAAGTCTGCCGGAGAACTTGCCGGGAAACGTCGAGCATCTGCGGGGATCGTGGCGGCGGTCGGCGGTGAGTGACGCGGATCTGCGGGAGCTTTACCGGGGGGCGCGGGTGGTGGTGGTGCCGCTGGTTAATGCGGTGCAGCCGGCGGGGCAGAGCGTGGCGTTGCAGGCGATGGCGGCGGGGCGGACGGTTGTGATGACGCGGACGCGCGGGCTGTGGACGGGAGAGGATTTTCGAGATGGGGAGCACTTGCGATTGGTTCCGCCGGGCGACGTGGCGGCGCTGCGGCGGGCGCTGTCGTCACCGGCGTTGGCTGCGGGCGCCGGGCGGGAGCGCGTGCGGGAGCGGGGGACGATGGCGGCGTTTGCGGAGCGGTTGGAGGACGTTTTAGGTTCTTGAGTTTCGGGCGGTTGCGTCCCTTAGTCGGTGGTAATGTTTTTCTCGAAGAGAAGGTGGAAGTTGCCGACGGTCGCGATATCAATGGTGGCTCCAGGCGGGCCGTGGGGTGGGGCGGGGACGTTCGTGTCGCAGTTGAGTGCGCGCCTGTGGCAGCGGGGGTGGCGGGTGACCTACGATCTCAAGTCGGAGCCGGACGTGGTGGTGGTGATCGATCCGCGTCGGGACCATCCGGCGAAGCGCTTTGGCCTGGCGGAGCTGGAAAAGTTTCGCGCGGAGCGTCCGGAGGTGCCGATTTTGCACCGGGTCAACGAATGCGATCGGCGGAAGGGAACGGATGACATCGATGAATTGCTGCGGCGGACGAACCAGCTGGCGGACCATACGGTGTTCGTTTCGGGGTGGTTGCGGGATTATTTCGTGGACCAGTGGTTTGATCGAGAGCGGTCGCACGAGGTGATCTACAACGGGGCGGACTGCCGGGCGTTTCACCCGATCGGGAATCGGCGGCCGGCGGACGGAGAGCCGGTGCGACTCGTGACACACCACTGGTCGGATAATTGGCTGAAGGGGTTCGATTTCTATCAGAAGCTGGACGAGATGCTGGCGGGCGGGGAGTTGCCCGGGGTGGAGTTTCGGGTGATCGGGCGGTGGCCGGCGGAAATCAACTGGCGGGCGACGGAGACGATCGGACCGATGTCGGGCGAGCCGCTGGCGGAGAAGTTGCGCGAGTGTCATTTATACCTGACGGCTTCACGCTGGGAGCCGTGCGGGATGCATCACGTGGAGGGTGCTCAGTGCGGGCTGCCGATGGTGTATCACGAGGATGGCGGCGGGATCGTCGAGCTGGGTCAGTGCTACGGTGTTGGTTTCCGTGATGACATGGGCGGAGCGATTCGCGAGGCGATCGGGCGACTGCCTGAGTTGCGCGACGAGGTTTTCCGCGAGATGCCGTCGGGTGATCGGATGGTGATGGCTTACGTCGAAACGCTTCAGCGGCTCGTGGCTCAGCGGAATTGATGATGTGAAATGCGGAAAGTGAAATGGCGTGCGCTTCGCGGGTTTGGGGGACGATGAAGGTTTGCGTTCTCATCTCGACTTTTGATCGTTATCGGCAGTTGGCGGAGTTCACGGAGCGGAGGATTCGGGAATACTGGGCGAAAGTGCCGGAGATTCGCTACGCGGGATTGTCAGATCGCGCGGCGGGGCTGGAGCTGCGCGATGATCCGCGAAATTGGATGAAGGTGACGCGTTCGGCTTGCGACGATCTGATGGCGGAGGGATTCGAGGCGGCTTACCTGATTTTGGATGACCATCCGCCGATGAGCTGGTGCTGTGCGCGACATTTGAATCGGACGTTGCCGAAAATATTGGCGGAGGTCGGCGGGGTAAGCGTTTCGTTATCGGGATGGGGTCAGGGTCGCGAGGTTTACGGGACGAAGGTCGCGGCGGAGGGGTTCACTTTGGATCGATGTGGTCGGGAGGCGGAGTGGAAATTTACGCTCCATCCGGCGTTGTGGCGGCTCATGGATCTGCGGGAGATCTTGAATCGGCTGATCGCGATCTTGCCGGAGAACGAGCAGACGCCGTGGGCTTTCGAGCGGCGGGGTGGGGCTCCGGAGGTCGATTTGCCGGAGCGCTTGAAGACGGGGTGCTATCGGATCGAGGGGCGGGCGATGGCGGTGAAGACGTGTGACCGGAAACTCGGGGCGCTCCGGGTGATGACGGACGTTTATCGGTGCGGCGTGCGGCGGTTGATGGGGGATTTGGCGCGGGAGGCGGTGGACGGGGAGCTGCTGGGGGTGCATCACTATTACAACGGCCCGTATCCGCTTTTTTGGAGCGGGCTGCTGCGGAAGGGGAAGCTGAATACGGACCTGATGTTCTTTTTAAAGCTGACGGGTCGGACGTATTGGCTGCACGAGCTGGAGGAGTTTCTCGATGAAATCTGAGGGTTGTGAACGAATGACGGTGATCGGGTCGATGCTGGTGCGGGACGAGGATTTGTTCGTGGAGCGGGCGGTGCGGAATGCGCTGTTTTTCTGCGACGAGTTTTTGATCGCAGATCACGGTTCGCGAGATGGGACGGGCGAGATCCTGGCGCGGCTGGTGGCGGAGTTTCCGGAGAAGGTGGTCGTGCGGACGATCGCAGATTCGCGTGAATCGCAGGTGATGCTGAAGCCGTACGTGGGGCGGGAACGGACCTGGGTCTTCGGGGTGGATGGGGATGAGGTTTACGATCCCGAGGGCCTGCGGAGGTTTCGGTCGCGGCTGGAGGCGGGGGAGTTCGACGGGTGGTGGGTGATCTTCGGGAACGTGCTGAACGTGCGGGATCTTGGGGTGGATGGCGGATCGGCTTCGGGCTGGTTGGCTCCGCCGTGTCGGAGCATGACGAAGCTTTACAATTTTTCGGCGATCACACGGTGGGAGGGGCGGGACGTCGTCGAGCGGCTGAATGGTGGGACGATTCATTTTAAGGACGGGTTTGACGCCTCACTTCGACGGGGGCTGCACGAGGAGACGAGTTGGGAGGAGGCGGATTTTCGGTGTTTGCACCTGTGCTTTTCGCGGCGGTCGTCGCTCGATCCGGCTGACGGGGGGACGCGGCAGAACATCATGGACCGGCACGCTTGGTCGTGGCGGAAGGTGTGGGCGCGTCTGAAGGAGCGGTTCGGCGGGGAGCCGGCGAGGGATTGGAAGCAGGAGAAATACTGTCGGGGTGAGATCGTGACGCGGGACGTGGGGACGTTTTTTTCCAAATGAGGCGGGTGGGGTTTGTGGTCAACGGGCGGGTGCCGGAGGTTGCGGCGCTGAGTCGGGGGATGCGGCCGTGGAATTTGTGGCTGGGGTGGGACGACGCGGCGTCGCCGATGAGCTTCATGCGGTTTCGCTGGGTCGCGCGGGCGGTGCGCGAGGAGTTGGGTGGCGAGGTGGTTTACGAACTGTATCGGCCGGGGCACTTCTACGATGTCGTCGTGTTCCTGAAGTCGATGGGCGATCGCTGCGTGGAGTTGGCGGGGTTGTTGCAGGGGCAGGGGACGCGCGTGGTTTTCGAAGCGAACGTGGATTACTACTCGGCGTCCGGGGGTGTGGGTCGGTTTGACGCGATGGTGCCGACGAAGGAGCAGCGGGCGTCGGCGGTGGCGATGACGGAGTTGGCCGACGGGGTGATCGCGTCGTCGCGTCATTTGGCGGGCGTGTGCGGGGAGTTCAACGACCGGGTGAGCTGGGTGCCGGACAACGTGAATTTCCGATTGGTGCCGAAGCCGCGGGCGGTGCGCGGACGGGAGGATGGGCGGTTGAATCTGTGGTGGAGCGGGATGGCGTCGAAGCTGTGTGAGTTTCTGGTGATCGAGCGGGTGCTGCTGGAGCGGCGGGATCGGGTGTTTCTGAATCTGGTGACGGGAAGTCTGGCCGCGATGCGGGAGTGGCCGCCGGAAGTGCGCGAGCGGATGGAGGGGTTGCTGGCGGAGGTGCCGCATTCGGTGGTGAAGTTTACGTCGGTGAAGGATTTGCTGCGGAGATACGCGGAGGGTGGGGTGATCGTGTCGCCGCGGTTTCTGGATGCGCCTTACAACTTGAGTCACACGGAGTGGAAGATCTCGCTGGGGATGGCGTGTGGGTTACCGGCGGTGGCGAGTCCGGTGCCGAGTTATGCTGACGTGGAGGGACGGGCGGGTGGAGGAGCGGTGACGTTGTGCGAGGCGGAGGCGGATTGGGGAATGGCGCTGAACGAGTTGGCGGAAGCGGGGAGTGCTGATTTGGCGGAGCGGGGGGCGGCGGCGAGTCAGGTGGTGCGGAAATTCTACGCAACGCCGGTGGTGGCGCGGGAGCACTGGGCGGCGGTCTCGGGGGTGCTCGAGGGGGGCGGGGAATGAAGGCGTTTTACTTTCGGATCGGCGAGTTTTCGCTGATCAACGTGGCGTTGCTGGAAGCGCTGCGGGAGCGGATGAGCGGGGTTGATTGGCGGGAGGTCGACGTGGAGCGGGAGATCGTGCGGAGCGACGGTTGGCTGACGGCAAGGGCGACGGGCGAGGCGATGGTGCGTCACGGCGCGCGGATTTTTGGCGGACGGATTCCGCCGCGGGATTTTTTTCCGCGGCTGCCGGTGGTGCTGCGGGCGATCGCGGCGTGGTCGCGGCGGGAGGCGGATGAGGCGGATTTTACGTTTCAGACGCAGTCGCTTTTCGACGCGTCGAGTCCGGGGGTGCCGCACTTCGTTTACACGGATCACACGTATCTGGCGGGGCGGCGGTATCCGGAGCCGCGGGAGCTGATGCCGGTGGCGGCGGAGTGGCGGGCGATGGAGCGGCGGCTTTACGAGGGGGCGGACTGCACGTTCGTTTCGAGCGAGTTCGCGGCGGGGTCGGTGCGGGAGGATTACGGGGTGGAGAGTGAGCGGGTGATGAACGTGGGGTCGGGGTCGAACGTGGATTGGCCCGAATTTGTGGACGGAAGCGACCGGCGCGGGACGGTGATTTTGTTCGTGGGGGTCGATTGGGAGCGGAAGGGTGGGCCGGAGTTGGTGCGGGCGTTTCGGGAGGTTCGGTCGGCGGTGCCGGGGGCGGAGCTTTGGATCGTGGGGTGTCGGCCGGGGTTGAGTGAGGATGGCGTGGTGGAGCGGGGGCGGCTCTCGCGGGAGGAGACGGCGGAGTGCTACCGGAAAGCGGACGTGTTTTGTCTGCCGAGTCGGATGGATCCGTCGGCGTCGGTGTTGGCGGAGGCGGCGGGGTCTGGGCTGCCGGTGGTGGCGACGGCGGTGGGGGGAAACGTGGAGCGGGTGCGGGATGGGGCGACGGGTTTTTTGGTGGACGCGGGGAGGCTGGCGGAGCGATTGCGGACGTTGCTGATGGACGCGGAGCTTCGGAAACGGATGGGGGCGGCGGGGCGGGAGATGGCGATGCGGGAATTTACCTGGACGGCGGTGGCGGGGCGGATTGCGGCGCGGATCGAGGCTGAATTAATCTCACGCGAAGGCGCGAAGGCGCGAAGGGTATGAGAATACAGGAAGAAATTTCCAAAATTTGGCGGTTGGGGACGGCTCCTTTCCGGGCGATGCCGTCGTTTGTGATCGTGGGGGCACCGAAGTGTGGGACGTCGTCGCTTTACGATGATTTGGTGAGTCATCCAGAAGTCCGTAGGGGGGCGCGGAAGGAGCCGACGAATTTTCTGCACTATCCGGGGAGTCGGTTGCGGGCGGCGATGAATTATCCCGTTCGGTTAGGGGCGGGGGGATTTGTTGTTGGGGATGGCAGTGTGGAATATTTTGCGCATCCGGATGGGCCGACGAACGTGCGAACGGTGGTGCCGGAGGCGCGGCTGGTGTTTTTGCTGCGGGATCCGGTGCGGCGGGCGTGGTCGGATTACTGGATGTTTCGAGAGTTTGGGACGGAGAAGGCGGAGTTTGGTCCGGTGGTGGAACGGGCGATGGGGTGGCTGCGGCGCGAGGATTTGGGTCCTTTGGTGGAATCCGTGGAGTGCGTGAATTGGAATCCGGTTCGCTACGTGTTGATTGGGATTTACGCGCGAATGATCGAGCGGTGGCTGGCGGTCTGGCCGCGTGAGCAGTGTTTGTTTTTGCTGACTGAGGAATTCTCGGCGACACGCGCGGAGACGCTAGAGCGGGTGCAGAAGCATCTGGGGTTGGCGGTGCGTGAGTTGCCGGAACTGCCGAGGGCGCGGGAGGGAAAGATTGCTGAGTTGATGGACGCGGGGGTGGAAGCGCGGTTGCGGGAGTTTTATGCGCCACACAACGCGAGGCTGGCGGAGGTGCTCGGGAGGGAGTTGCCGTGGGGGTGAGGATTGTCGAGCCGGTGTCGGTCGCTGCGAGGATTCGCTACGATCTGCGAGAAGTGGCGCGGTCGGTTGCCTACGCGCCGAGGGCGGCGGCTTTTCGAGGGCGATTGGGACGCCTGGCCGCGCCGGGGGAGGGGGTGAACTACGGGTGGATCGAGGAACCGACGCGGGTGGGAGAGACGCGGATTGGTGGAGGGGTGAAGCTCGGGCATTTGCGGGAGCGATTTGGCGAGACGCGGGAGGGATTTTCGGTCGTGTATCTCGTGAGCAGTCTGTTGCATCTAATTCCGAACGCGGAGGAGTTGGTCGATTGGGCGAAGCGAGCGGGCGTGGCGGTGGTTTGGAATCAGAATGGTGTGGCGTATCCGGCTTGGGCGGGGGAGTTCTATCCGTGGTTTAATGAGCCGATGCGGCGGTTGATCGGGCGGGCGGACTTCGTGGTTTATCAGAGTGCGTTTTGTCGGGAGTCGGCGGATCGGTATTTAGGTGAGGTCGATGGGCCGAGCGAGGTGTTGTGGAATCCGGTGAACCTAGATCGGTTTTGTCCGGGGGCGGAGGTGTCGGTTGGTGAGCAATATGGCCTGACGCCTCCGGTGCGGCTGTTGGCGATGGGGACGTGTCATTCGTTTGACCGGGTGCGGGCGTCGGTTGATTGTCTGGCCGAGCTAAGTCGGCGCGGGGTGGACGCGGAATTGACGGTGGCGGGTGAGCTGCGGTGGTCAGGGGCGAAGGCAGAATGCGCGAGCTACGTGGAGGCTGGCGAATTCGGAGAGCGGGTTCGGTTTCTGCCGAAATTTTCTCAGGACGAGGCGCCGGATTTGTATCGGGGGGCGGACGTGTTGCTGCATCCGAAATACAAGGATCCGTGTCCGACGGTGCCGATCGAGGCGCTGGCGTGTGGGGTTCCGGTGGTGGGTTCGCGGAGTGGGGGAATGCCGGAGTTGGTGCCGGACGATTGCGGGGTGCTGGTCGAGGTGCCGGATGATTGGACACGGGATCACGTGCCGGCGGCGGCGGGAATGGCGGATGGGGTCGAGCGGGTGATGGCGCATCGGGAGCGGTTCTCGGTGGCGGCACGGGAATGGGCGGTGCGTTCTTTCGATCAGCGGAAGTGGGTGGATCGGCACGGGGGAATCTTTGCCGAGGTGCGGGGGAAATGAAGCCGGTCGTGACGGTCTTAGTGCCGGTTTTCAACGGGGCGGGGCATTTGCGGGAGGCGGTCGAGAGCGTCGGGCGGCAGACGTTCGACGATTGGGAACTGCTGGTGGTAGATGATGGGTCGACGGACGGGAGTGCGGAGATCGCGGAGGGCGTGGGTGATGCGAGGGTGCGGGTGGTTCGGCTAGAGCGGAACGGAGGGCTGGTCGCGGCGCTGAATCGGGGGCTGGCGGAGGCGGGTGGGGAGTTCGTTGCGCGGCTGGATGCGGATGACGTTTGCTCGCGGGAGCGGTTGGCGGAGCAGGTGGGTTTTGCGCGGGGGAATCCGGCGGTGCCGCTGATCGGGTGCGACGTCGGGTTGATCTCGGAGGGCGGTCGATACGCGGGGCGTTGGCGGACGGCGGGTTCGGCGGACTTGGTGAAGTGGGAGTTGTGTTTTCGGACGCCGTTCGCGCACAGCTCGGCGTTCTTTCGGCGGCGGGTGATCGTTGAGAAATTTGGGGGCTATCGGGAGCGGCGGGCGTCGGAGGATTTGGATTTGTGGTCGCGGGTGGCGCGGGATCATCCGGTGGTGACGTTGCGGAGGCCACTGGTGAAATACCGTCAGCGCGAGGGTTCGATCATGGCGGAGGCGAACGCGGGTGAGGGGTTGCCGGACGTGCGTGAGACTCTGCGTGAGAACATCCGATCGGCGGTGCCGGGGTTGGCGTCGGAGTCGGCGGACGTCATTGCCGGGGCGTGGTCGGGACGTTGGCCGGAAGATTGGAGCGAGTATTTCGAGGCGGTGGCGGAGTGCCGCCGAGGATTTTTAAGGGGGCGGTCCGGAGTTCCGGGATTGACGAGGGTGATGGCGGATCAGAATTACACGTTGTGGTGCCGGGTGCGGGCGGCGGGGAAGGCGGCCGGTTTTCTGACGGAGCTACGGCGGCGAGCGGGCCGGGAATTTTTTCGCATGCCTTGGCTGCGAATGGGAGCGAGTCTAGTGAAATGAAATTTCTGTTTCTTTCGAGCTACGCGCATCTGGTGCTGGATACGAAGACGGATCGGGTGTCGGGAGGGGCGGAGCTGCAGGTGGCGCTCTTGGCTCGGGAATTGGTCAAACGCGGGCACGAGGTGGTGATCGTCGGTGGAGACAGTGGCCAGTCGGATTCGGTGGTGGATGGGGTGCGGCTGCGGAACGGCGGGAAATTCCAAACGGGTGCGGTGGTCGACGCACTGGGTGCTTTGCCGCGCGTGTTTCGGATCATTCGCGACGAGGAGCCGCATTACGTCGTGGTCCTGGGGTGGACGACGTGGTTGACGATGCTGACGTTTTTTCGTGAGGCGCTGCGGTATCACGTCATTTTTATCTGCGGGTTGGACACGGAGGTGAACGGGGAATTTCGGCGGGAGAATCCGGTTCGCGGGATGGTTTTTGAGCGGGGGGTGCGGGCGGCGAATCTGCGGATGGCCATGACGGAGCATCAGGCGGATCTTTTCGTCGAGGGGGGAATGCATTGCGGGATGTATCGGAATCTCATCTTGCCGAGACGGGCGCCGCTCACGGCGGAGAAGACGATTGATCTGCTGTGGGTGGCGCGGTGCCAGCCGATCAAGCGTCCGCATCTGTTTTTGGATCTCGCCGAGGAGTTGCCGGACGCGCGGTGCGAGATGGTTTGCGTGCGGGAGGACGTCACGTTGTGGGAAAAGGTCGCGGAGCGGGCGGGGGGGATGGCGAACGTCGACTTTATCGAGCGGGTGCCTTATCACGAAGCGCAGGACCACTACGACGCGGCGAGGATCTTCGTGAACACGTCGACCTACGAGGGGTGGCCGAACAGCTTTATCCAAGCGGGGCTGGGCGGGGCGGCGCTGGCTTCGCTGGACGTGAATTCGGACGATTTGTTCGGGCGTTTTGGCCTTGGCGTTTACGGTCGGGGTGATTTCGACACCTGGGCGAAAGGGATTGCGGAACTGCTGGGTGACGAAGAGCGGTTGGGGTTTTGTCAGCGAGAGTGCGGGCGTTTTGTCGAGGAGTTGCACGACAACGATCGAAACGTCGATTTGTTCCTGGGGTCGCTGTCGGTGGCTTGATGTTGGCGAAGATTGCGGGCAGTGTCGGCGGCTCGAATGAAGGTTTACATCGACGGCACGCTTTACGATCGCGACGACGCGAAGATCTCGGTTTTTGACCACGGGTTGCTTTACGGCGACGGGGTATTTGAGGGGATCCGATTTTACGGGGGTCGGGTGTTTCGATTGGAGCAGCACATCGACCGGCTGTTCGATTCGGCTCGGGCGATTTGTCTGAAGCCAACGTTGACGCCGGAGGAAATGACGGCGGCGGTGCTGGAGACGATTCGGTCGAACGAGCTGCGGGACGGTTACGTTCGGCTGGTGGTGACGCGGGGTGAGGGGACGTTGGGTTTGAGTCCGGAGCATTGTCCGCGGGCGACGGTGATCGTGATCGCTTCGAAGATTACGCTCTACCCCGCTGAGATGTACGAGAATGGATTGAAAGTGGTGACGTGCTCGACGCGGCGGATTCCGCACGGGGCGTTGAGCCCGATGGTGAAGTCGCTCAATTACCTGAATAACGTGCTGGCGAAGATCGAGGCAACGCACGCGGGGGCGGGTGAGGGGTTGATGTTGAACGAGCAGGGTTACGTTTCCGAATGCACGGGCGACAATGTGTTCATCGTCAAGAAGGGGAAAGTTTACACGCCGCCGATCGCGTCCGGGGCGCTGGTGGGGATCACGCGCGACGTGGTGATCGAGTTGGCTCGGGAGGCTGGGCTGGACGTCTCGGAGCCGCAGATGACGCGATACGATATCTACACGGCGGACGAGTGTTTTCTCACCGGGACGGCGGCGGAAGTGATTCCGGTGGCGGAATTGGACCGGCGTCCGATCGGCGACGGGAAGCCGGGACCGATCACGCGGGACTTGATTGCACGATTCCGTGAGTTGACAGCGAACTCCGGCACTCCGATTGATTAAGGATGCAGTGTGACGTTTGCGGCGAGAAAGAGGCGACCGTTTTCCTGACGCAGATCGTCGAAGGGAAGATGCAGAAGGTGAACCTCTGCGACGCCTGCTCGAAGGCCAAGGACGTGGATGACCCGACGGGGTTTGCGTTGGCGGACCTGCTGCATGGCCTGGGCGCGGCGGAGCAGATCGAGCAGAGCCCGTCCACGATCAAATGTCCGGTGTGTGGATTCACGCAGGCGGACTTCAAAAAGACGGGCCGGTTGGGATGCAGTGCGTGTTACGACACGTTCGCCGAAGGGCTGATGGGAATGCTGGGGAACATGCACAAGGGAACGGAGCACAGCGGGAAGGTTCCGGCGGGGCGGGCGCGGGCGCGCTCGATCAATACGCGGATGCGGGGACTCAAATCCGATCTCGAGAAGGCGGTGGCGGAGGAGCATTACGAAGAGGCGGCCGAGCTGCGGGATCAGATCCGGCAGATCGAGGAGGAAATCGCTTCGTGAACCTCGAGGCGATCCTCTCGAACGCGGGAGAATGGCTTTCGGGTGATGGTCCGCATCGACAAATCGTGGTGAGTAGTCGGATTCGGCTGGCGCGGAACCTCGGCAATTTGCCCTTCCCGGGTTGGGCTAAGCGGGCGGAGCGGCAGCACGTGTTGGGGTTGATCCGACCGGCGGTGGAGGCTTTGCCGGAGATGACGGAGTCGTACGCGCAGAATTTGACGGAGCTGACGGCACTGGAGCGGCAGGTGTTGATGGAACGGCATCTGATCAGCCGTGAGCACGCGGCGAAGGGGGCGGGGAGTGCCGTCGTGATGAACGTCGAGCAAACGCTGAGTTTCATGATCAACGAAGAGGATCATCTGCGGATGCAGGCGATCCGGTGCGGGCTGCAGTTGATGAGCGCTTATGAATTGGCATCAAAGGCGGACAGCGAACTCGAGGGGCGGCTGGACTACGCGTTTCACGACCAGTTGGGTTATTTGACCGCCTGCCCGACGAACGTTGGGACGGGGATGCGGGCGTCCGCGATGTTACATCTGCCGGGGTTAGTGATGAGCGATCAGATTAACAAGATCGTGAATTCCGTGAACAAGATCGGCCTGGCGGTGCGCGGGCTGCACGGCGAGGGGTCGGAGGCGATGGGGAATTTGTTTCAGGTTTCGAATCAGACGACGCTTGGCGAAAGCGAGCAGGAGATCATTGCGCGGCTGACGAAGGTGATCGAGCACATCATCGAGCACGAGGGAAACGCGCGTGCGACGTTGGTCGAGCGACGTCCGAATACGGTGTTGGATCAGGTCGGGCGGGCTTACGGGATTTTGTCGAACGCGCATTCGATGAATTCCAAGGAAGCTTTGAATCTCTTGTCGGTGATCAAGCTGGGGATCGACTTGGAGATGTTTCCCGATACGGCGAGGATCGAGATTGATCGGCTCTTCATCGAGACGCAGCCCGGTCACCTGCAAAAGGGGGCGACGGAGCAAAAAATGTCGGCTGACGCTCGCGACTCCTTGCGAGCCCGCCTAATTCGGGCGAAGCTACATGCATTGCCTGAGCCAGACTTGAGTCCGATCACCGAGGCCGCAGGCGATAACCAGGAATCCAATGATGAATAATTTTACACCACGTGCTCAGCAGGTTCTGGCGTTGGCCCGCAAAGAAGCGGACCGGTTTAATCACAACTACGTCGGAACCGAGCATTTGCTGCTGGGATTGATCAAGCTTGGCCAGGGTGTGGCGGTGAACGTGCTTCAGAAGATGGGGCTCGATCTGGAAACCGTGCGGATGGAAGTCGAGAAGCAGGTCGGTTCCGGGCCGGAAACGAAGATGATCGGCAACATTCCCTACACGCCGCGCGTGAAGAAGGTTCTGGCGCTGGCGAGCAAGGAAGCGAAAGCGCTTCAGCATTCCTACGTCGGTACCGAGCACATTTTGCTTGGGCTCCTCCGCGAGGGGGAGGGTGTCGCGGCTCGCGTTTTGAAGAGCCTCGAGATCGACATCGAGCGCACGCGGAACGAAATTTTGAAGGAACTCGATCCGAATTTTTCCGCGGAGGAAGAGGGAGAGTCCGTTGGCGCCGAAGTTGGAAACACCGGCAAGAAAGAAGGCAAGACGCCAGCGTTGCGGGCGTTTGGTCGCGATTTGACCGAGATGGCGCGCAAGAGCGAGCTGGATCCGGTGATCGGGCGTGAAGACGAGATCGAGCGGGTGATTCAAATTCTCTGCCGTCGCACGAAGAACAACCCAGTGCTCATTGGTGAGGCCGGTGTCGGGAAGACGGCGATCGCCGAGGGGCTCGCTTCGGAGATTATCGCTGGAAACGTGCCGGAGATTCTGCACGAAAAACGGGTCATCACACTGGATCTCGCGCTCATGGTGGCCGGGACGAAGTATCGCGGTCAGTTCGAGGAGCGGATCAAGGCCGTGATGGACGAGATTCGGAAGTCAAAGAACGTCATTTTGTTCATCGATGAGATGCACACCCTGGTGGGTGCCGGGTCGGCTGAGGGGGCGATGGACGCGTCGAACATCATCAAACCAGCGCTGAGTCGCGGCGAGTTGCAGTGCATCGGTGCGACGACGCTGAACGAATTTCGGAAATACATCGAGAAGGACTCGGCGCTTGAGCGTCGTTTCCAGCAGGTGAAGGTCGAGCCGCCAACGGTCGATCAGACGATTTTGATTCTGAAAGGAATCCGTCCCAAATACGAGTCGCACCACAAGGCGAAGATCACGGACGAGGCGCTGGAATCCGCCGCAAAGCTTTCCGATCGCTATTTGACGGGTCGTTTCCTGCCGGACAAGGCCATCGACATCATGGACGAGGCGGGCTCGCGGGCGCGGATCGGCGCCATGACGCGTCCGCCGAACGTCAAGGAGGTGGAGGCCAAAATCGAAGCGATCAAGGTCGAGAAAGAAGGCGCGATCAAGGCCCAGGATTTTGAACAGGCCGCGGCACTTCGGGATTCCGAGAAGCGGGCGAAGGACGAACTCGAGAGTGTGCTCGCCGAATGGCGGGCCAAGAAAGAGGAGAAGGAAGTCGTCGTGACGGACGATGACATCATGCACGTGCTTTCGAAGTGGACGGGTGTTCCGCTCCGGCGCATGGAGCAGAAAGAGACCGCGAAGCTCCTCGCGATGGAAGACGAGGTGAAGGCCAAGGTGATTGGTCAGAACGAAGGCGTGACGGCGATCAGCAAGGCGCTGCGGCGCTCACGAGCAGATTTGAAAGATCCCCGGCGGCCGATCGGTTCGTTCGTCTTCCTTGGGCCGACTGGAGTCGGCAAGACCTTTCTCGCTCGCACTCTGGCGGAGTTCATGTTTGGCGACGCGGACGCGTTGATTCAGCTCGATATGAGCGAATACATGGAGAAATTCACGGCTTCGCGGCTGATTGGATCGCCTCCGGGATACGTTGGTTACGAAGAGGGTGGTCAGCTCTCGGAAGCCGTTCGGCGGCGGCCGTATTCGGTCGTTCTTTTTGATGAGATCGAGAAGGCGCATCCCGACGTGATGCACCTTCTGCTTCAGATTTTGGAAGAAGGCAAAGTGACGGACAGTCTGGGTCGGAAGGTCGATTTCCGGAATACGATCATCATCATGACGTCGAACGTCGGTGCGGAATTGATCAAGAAACAGACGACGCTGGGATTCGGTGCTCCGACGTTGGACGACAATTACGACACGATGCGGGAGAAGATTCTTGAAGAGACCAAGCGGGTTTTCAAACCGGAGTTCCTCAATCGATTGGACGACATCATCGTCTTCCACACGCTGACGAAGCCGGACCTGATGAAGATCGTGGATCTCGAAGTGAAGAAGGTGACCGAGCGGATTCGCGCGAAGTCGATCGAGATCGAGTTGGACGAGAGCGCGCATGAATTGCTGATTGAGAAGGGCTATGATCCGGCTTACGGAGCGCGTCCGATGCGCCGGGCCGTGGAGAAGTATCTTGAAGACCAGATGGCCGAGGAAATTCTGCGGGGTTCGATCAAGGAAGGCGATCGCGTCAAGATTGTCCGAGCCGGAGAGAAGCTGGAGTTCCACACGACGAGCCCCGACGACAGCGGGGAGGACGAACCCGCTCTGACCGAGTCGGAGAGCTAATTCTTGCAGCCAAGCTAAAACTTCAGAAGGTGCCTTCCGCGGAAACGTGGGAGGCGCCTTCTTTTTTCTTCCTCGCGTGCCCTTGGGTCCATCGTTCGTGGCTTGGCGGTCCCGTGGAGTGGTGCTGCTTGGCTCGCGCGATGTCGCGAAGCTGCAAAGAAACTGAACGGGGCAGCTCTCACTTCGAAAAAGAGTGGCCGTAAGAAGACCCAATTAGGTGTCAACGGACAGCGGGCCTATTGACCATAGGTGGACGTGGCACCGGGGGTGACCCCTATTGGTTGGAGTCCAAAAATTCCACGAGGCATTGCTGCATGGTAGCGTAGAGGTTGATCCGGAAGGCGGTGATGCCGGTCTCGGTGAGGAGGTCGTGGGCGTCGGCGTCGAGAGCCTCAAGTGCGGCCTCGTCGTCAATCTCAATGTCGGCGGCCATAGCCAGGCGAACCTGGTTCAGGACGTTCAGCCACGCCTCGGTGTGTTGGTGGGGGATCGTGATCTCGAAAAGGTTGTCTTCGCCCTGGAGAAGGCGACGGAGATCGGCGGCGACGATGTCGCGGGTGCTCTGAAAATGTTGCTGGAGATCTGGAGCGACGAAGGCCTGCCAATCGGAGCGCATTTGATCGAGATCCGGATCGGGACTGGGTTCCGGGTAGAGACGATCTTCGGCGGCGTCGGAGAGGTTACTAGGCTCGACGATGTGCGGAATGTTTCGAATAAGCTCCGCGAGCAGGGGGTGGATCTTGCGAAAAGCGATACCGCCTCCTTCGGTGACGTGAAATTGCATGGGAATTCGTAGAAAAGTGGCTAGGTGGGGCGCTGTTCGAGCGTGGCGAGGAGGAGGTGGGCGTGGAGTTGCTGGACGTAGAGCTCTGCTTTCTCCCGCTCGCCGGTCCAGACGATCGACCGACCGAGTTCGTGAACTTCCATCATGTGATGTTCGGCGCGTTCCCGGTTGAAACCGAAGATCCGCCGGAAGATGAGGGACACGTAGCTCATCAGATTGACTGGATCGTTGTGGACCACGACGTTCCAGGGCAGATCGAGCTCGTCCGAGGTTTCGACGTCGGTCTCTGGATTATCGAGGGTTCTGGTCGCCATTGGAGATTACGCGGCTCGGAGTTGAGGAGTGGGGCTGACTTGGTCGAGGCACGTTGCGGCAAAGGTAAGCGCACGTCCCGCCTGGATGTTCGGCGCTCCGGCAAGGAGTTCTTGCAGAAGGTATGAGCCAACGGCAACGCGGGTCGGGATTGAAAAAACGGAGCAACGAGCGGCGAACAGAATGGTGAAGTGACCGCGGAGGCTGCCGTCACGAAGTGCGGCGTGGAGGCGGGGAAGGACTCGATCACCGCGCGGGTCGCCTTCGGTGGCAAGACGGTGACCCTCGGCCAGGAGGGCGGGGATCGAGGTTGCCGGCGTGGCTTCGAGGAGCGCGGCTTCGAGGTCGATAATCTCACGGACCTGCCCGTCGGCGGCAAGGTCGACGGTGGAGGTAATGGCGGGGAGGAGAATCGGGAGGAAGGTCGCGTCCCGCCAGGTGGGAGCGGCGAGGTCAAAACGGGATTCGTTACGGAACGTCAGCGGCGCGGTTTGCTCGAAATTCGGGTTGGCGATGCGCAGACCGGCCTCGAGCGGATCGGGCTCGGGTTGGTTCAGTTCTGTCGGTTCGTTGAAGTCCATTCGATGTGCCGATACTAAAGCTGATCGAGGGCGTAATTCAAAACGTTTGCCTGTCGGTCGGCCATTCGCTGGGCGGACCTGGGAGAGCAGTCGTCGTAGCCGTGGAGGTGGAGAAGGCCGTGAATGACGTAGAGGGCGAGCTCATCGCTGAAGTCGGCGTCGTGGAGGGGAGCTTGTTCGGCGGCGACTTCGGCACAGACGAGGATCTCGCCGTAGGGGAAGGTGATGACGTCAGTCGGCCCCGTCTTGTCCAGAAACTGACGGTGGACGCGACCCATCTCTCGTGATGAGAGGATCGTGATCTCGATCACCTCCAGGGTATTCAGGAGTAGAGCTTCGTCGGTGCCGGGAGAAGCAAGGATCGCCGGGAGAGCGAGCTGAGCGATCTTTTCAAGCCGGGAGAGGTCGAGGGGGAGCTTGCGCTGGCGGTTCGAGAAAGACAGCGTCACGCGGCGGATTTTTCCGGGCGCTGGGCGGGTGTTTCCTCCTTTTTCTTCGCCTTCGGATAAGCGACGCGCGAGTGAAGCATGGAGTTTAGGGTGCCCCGGAACGCATCGGCGATACGGCGGATCTCGTCCAGAGTCAGAGGGCTCTCGTCGAGTTGGTGATCGGTGATGCGGGCGTCGATGAGATCGTGGATGAGATCTTCGATTCGTTGGGGAGTCGGGCGATCCATCGAGCGCGAGGCGCTTTCGATCGAGTCTGCGAGGCTGACGATGGCACTTTCCTTCGTCTGCGGACGCGGGCCGGGGTAACGGAAAGATTCCGGGCGAACTTCCGGGATGTCCTCTTCGCGCATGTTCATGATCTTCCCGCCGAGGCGGGCGTCTTCTTGTTGCTGAAGCGCACGTTGGTAGAAATATCCGACGAGGGAAGTGCCGTGGTGCTGCTGGATGGCGTCGATGAGGAGGGGGTTGAGATTGTGTTTAAGCGCGAGGTCGACGCCTTCTTTCACGTGCGCGATGATGATGAGCGAGCTCATCGTGGGGGTAAGTTCGTCGTGGGGGTTTTCGCCCGGTGGCATGTTTTCGTTGAAGTAATCGGGCTTCACGAGTTTGCCGATGTCGTGGAAGTAGGCGCTAACTCGGCAGATGGTCGGATTCGCTCCGATGGCCTCGGCGGCGGCCTCGGCCAGATTGGCGACGGCGAGACTGTGGTGGTAGGTGCCGGGGGCTTCCATCGACAGGCGGCGAAGGAGCGGGTGATTCATGTCCGCCATCTCGAGCCACGAAATATCGGTGGTGACGCCGAACGTGCTTTCCAGCGCGGGGAGGAGGCCGCTGATGACAATGGCGGTAAGGAATCCGGTGGCGATGGCACCGAAGCTTTGCCAGCCAATGAGGTTCCAATTCGTGGCAGCGGGATCTTCCCAAACGATAGGCCCGACCAAGCCGAAGGTGGCGGCGAGGACCCAAGTGGCTGCTCCGACGTAGATGCCAGCTCGGATGAGTCGGCTGCGGCGGCGGACCTGTAGGGTGACAAAGACTGCGACGAAGCCGGTGATGAGGGAAATGACGAGGAAGACGGAATTGATCTGCGGCAGAAGAAAGGTTCCCCAGAGCGAGCAGAAGACGGCGGCGTATAGTCCGTGGTTTTTCCCAAGGAGGACGGAGAGAACGAGCGGAGCGAAGGCGTAGGGAATGAGGACGGGCGCCATCAGCGGGTCGATGCCCTCGGGGCCGGCGTTGACGAGGATGAGTTTGACGGCGATGAGCTGGAGGAAGCAGACGGAAAGGACGAGGAGGAGACGGGTGTTGCTGATGAGCGTCTGGGGATGATTGATCCAGAGCTGCGCCATGGCGGTGACGAAAACCAGTATGCAGATGACGAACTTTTTCAGGGGTTCCGCCTGAGGTCCGGCGAAAATGAGGAGGCCGAGACCGAAGATGAAGGCGAAGGCAATGGCGAGCCGGGCGGCCCAGCCGGTCTCGAGCGCCTCGGTGAGTGGGCTTTCGACCTGCTTGCGGCGGGTCTTGGCGCTCGCGAGGCCCTGGCTAACCAGGCGACGGCGTTGATTTTTCCAAATGCTCACGTTTCGGAAATTGTTTCGAGAAATTGGAAATAGGGAAGGCCGAAATGGCCGTGGGACGCCGCGTCGCGGAAGCCTCTCGTCTCGGAGTGATCCCCAATCAGCGTTTCGATATCCAAAATTAGATGAGGGTGTCTTGGAGCCCGCGGTGCTTGCGGTAAGCGCGGAGGATGCGCTGGACGAGGGGGTGGCGGACGACGTCCTCTTCCTTGAAGAGGTGAATTCCGATGCCTTCGATGCTGCGAAGGGCGTCGACGGCCTCGATGAGCCCGCTGCGTTTGTTCCGGGGAAGGTCGATCTGGGTGCGGTCGCCGGTGACGACGCAGGTGGATTCGGCGCCGAGACGAGTCAGGAACATGAACATCTGCTCGGTCGTGGTATTCTGAGCTTCGTCGAGGATGATGAAGGCGTTGTTCAGCGTCCGGCCTCGCATGTAGGCGAGCGGGGCGATCTCGATGACGCCACGGTCCATGTATTTTTGGAGTTCCTCGACTTCCATCATGTCGTTGAGGGCGTCGTAAAGAGGGCGGAGATACGGAAGGATCTTCTCCTGGAGGTCACCGGGCAGGAAGCCGAGAGCCTCGCCGGCTTCGACGGCGGGGCGGGTGAGAATGATGCGGCTGACCTTCTCCTGCTTCAGCGCCGACACGGCGAGCGCGACGGCTAGATACGTTTTGCCGGTGCCGGCCGGGCCAATGCCAAAGGCGATGTCGTGGCCGCGGATGGTTTCGACGTAAGCGCGCTGGCCGTCGGTCTTGGGAACGATCGGCGGCTTGCGAGGCGAGCAGACGATCTTCTCGTCGAGGAGCCTGGTGAGGCTCCGGCCATTGGGTTGGGCAGCCTGGTCGAGGGCGTAGAGAAACTCGTGCCGCCGAATGGCGAGGCCTCGGGAGCGGGCGGCTGCCAACTCTTCGAAAACGCGGCGAACGCGGTCGATGTCGTCCGGGTCGCCTTCAACGTGGAGTTGTGCGTCGCGAGCGACGGCGCGGACGGAAAAGCGCGCGTCGAGTTCTTTGAGTAGCTTATCGTCGTGGGCGAATAGGGACTGAAGATCTCGAGCGTTTTCGAACTCGAGCGTCGCGGTTTCCGACGGGTTGGCCATGAAGCGACTACTGGTAGCCGTAAACGAGGGCCCAGTGGGTGCGTTCGATCGGAGACTTCGTGATCGTGACGATGGCGTAGTAGGTGCCGGAAGCCTCTGGCTTGACGCGTGCTCCGGCGAAGCGACCTTTCTGCCAGTCTTCTGATTCGACCAGTTTCCCTTTGTCGTCGTAAATGTGGACGGATAGTTCGGCGTCGTCCGCGTCGGTGCCGAGGCAGAACCAATAGTCGTTACCCTTAAAGAGCTGGGCGGTGACGGCCTTTTGCTCGCCGACGGCGAGATCGCCGCCCCAGGCATCTTCGCGGAAGGTGAAGCCTTCTTCGACGTAGGGCGTAGCCGCCTCGTAAGCAAACGAGAGGGCGTCATCGACGGTTGCGAACGCGATCCCGCCGAGAGCGACGAGGGCGATAGTGGTGGTGAGAATGCGTTTCACGAGGCGGCAGCGGTGGCGGTGTTTGGGTCGGGCAGGCGGTTAAAATTCTAGGCGTCGCTCGTGGACGAGATCGTTTGGACCATTTCCTTGGTCATGGAATGAATGCGGTCGACGCTTTTCGGGCTGATTTCGCTGCCGCCACCTTCGAGGATGAGGGGGCGGATCTCAGTGAGCATGCGCTGGATTCGGGCGATGAGGTCGCTCTTGCGAAGGCGGGGGTTCATCGAGTCGATGCGGCGATTGAAGTAGGAGATTAGCTCGGGCTGGTGGAGGAGTTCGGCGCGCGAACTCTTGTAGTCCTGGCCGACGATGGAGGTGAGGACTTCGGTGCCGCGGATCCAGCCACCGAGGCTAACGAGTTGGGCGAGGTCTTCGTCGTTGAGCTCGGCCATGGCGCCCTTGACGTCTTGCTGGGCGCCGTCGAGCTCGCGGCGAACGGCGTTCCACTTGCGGGCGTCGGCAAAGTCGATGATGCTTTTGCTCCGTTTCTGAACGGCGGCCTGGACGCCGATGGCTTTCGAAAGGTCGAGGACTTCGCGACCGATCTGTTTGACCTGCTCGGCGTCTTCCGCTTCGACGGCAATGAAGCCTTCGGCGATGACGGTGCCAAGAAGAAGGGCGACTTGAGCGCGATTTTGAGACTGCTTGCCGAAGGACGAACGAAGTTGGCCCTTCCAATTCGGCGACCCGAGTTTATCGAGGACGTTGAAGATCTCGCTGGGGACGGGAACGACGACGTCGTCGACGCTATTCGCCGGGAAGCTGGCCAGATCGATCTGCTGAGGAGCGGATTCGGCTTGGGTGGCGGCAAGGCTGCCGATCAGCGCGACGGTGGCAAAAAAGGTAATTCTCATTGTGGTAGCGTTCGAGTTATGAGTGCCCGCCCTTGATTGATCGGCTGAAGCCGGGACGGCGGGGGTAATGATTTATGAATTCAGAGAGAATACAACACATTCTTAGGGCGGCGGAGGGTCAGCGGATGCTGGTGATTGGTGACGTGATGCTGGACGAATTTGTTTGGGGCAAGGTGTCGCGAATTTCGCCGGAGGCCCCGGTTCCGGTGGTGGAAGTGGTCAGTCAAAGTTGCTACCCGGGAGGTGCGGCGAACGTCGCGCGGAACCTGGTCGAATTCACTCCGAACGTTCGCGTGCTTGGCGCGATCGGGAATGACTGGAGAGGCCGGCAATTGACTGACCTGCTGAGCGAAGAAGGGATCGGAACCGACAGTCTGGTGACGCTGGACGACTGGCCGACGATCGTGAAGACGCGCATCGTTGCCCGGCAACAACAGGTCGTGCGAGTGGACCGGGAGCGCCGGACGCGGGTCGGAACTGAGGTTTTGGATGAGATCATGGATCGCGTGCACGAGGTTCTAACGGAGACGGACGTCATCATATTCGAAGATTATGGCAAAGGGTTTGTGAGCCAGGAATTGAAGGACCGCGTGAGTGCGGCGGCTCGTGAGCGGGGAGTGATCGTTTGCGTGGATCCGAATCCCGGAAACGTGGTGGACTGGTCGGGAGCAACGGTGATCAAGCCGAATCGGGGTGAGGCCTTCGCGGCGGCGGGATTGCCGACGGAGGAGGCGGCGGATGATCCCTTGGAGGACGATCCTTTGCTGGAGGTGGGGCGACGATTGGTCGAACTTTGGGACGTTGAACAATTGCTGGTTACGTTAGGCGAGCACGGGATGATATTGTTCGAGCGAGGGCGAGAGCCTTACCACACGCCGACGCGGGCGCAGGAGGTTTTCGACGTGTCGGGTGCCGGCGATACGGTCATCGCAGTGTATGCGTTGGCACTCGCGGCGGGAGTGAGCGCGAGGGAGGCGGCGGAATTGGCGAACCACGCTGCGGGAATCGTGGTCGGCAAGCTCGGGACGGCGACGGTCGGGATCGATGAGATGGTAAAGAGCTTCGAGTGACGGGAGAACCGGCAGGAAATGGCACGGGTGGCGTTGCCGACTGACAAAGGAGTGATCCGTTCAAGCGGCTGTTGCGGGGATCAGGAGTGTGGAGGCTTGACCTTTCGACGCGAGTTTCGTCTTTACTGCCCGGTTCAACCCAGCGTCCGACGGGACGCCCTTGCTGTCGCCTCATGAAACGTCGATCTCCTTATTTTTTGCTGCTTCTTTCGATTTTGGTCGGGGTTTTTGTGACCTCGGGCGGAGAGCTTGGTGCGCAGGTCGGGTCGGGGCCAATCATCCAAGAGATCGAGGTGCAATTCGTCGGGCCGGAGACGATTTCGCGGGAGCGCGTGCTGGCGAATTTGGCGACGCAGGTCGGTGAGCCCTACAGCGAGCGAACGGTCGAGGGGGATATCCGTAACCTTTATTCGACGGGGACGCTGGCGAACGTCCGAATCTTCGGTGAAGCCACCGCGGCGGGGGTGAAGGTGACGGTCCTGCTGCAAGGGCGACCGGTGATCGCGGAGATTTTGATCGAGGGCGCCGGAGTCGTGGGTCAGAACCGAATCCGTCGTGAAATCGGGCTGAAGCCGGGTGATTCCGTGAACGAAGAGCGGCTCGAAGAAGGGCGGCGGGAGATCTTGAAGCTTTACGAGGAGCGGAATTACGCCGAGGTCGACGTCCAATATAAAATCGAAGAGCTGCCGGACAACCGATCGCGGGTGGTTTTTTCGATCCTGGAAGGACCGAAGCTGGTCGTTCGGAAAATCACGTTCGTCGGGAATTACTCGGTCGAAGATGGTCCGCTGAAGAAGGCGATGACGACGAAGACGTGGAATCTTTTGTCATTTTTTAATAAGAGCGGTCGACTTGTCCCCGGCCAGCTCGAGGAGGACCGCGCGGCGATCCGGCGGTATTATCAGAACCAGGGGTTCGCCGACGTGGTGGTCTCCGACATCGAGACGATCGCTTACGGGGAGGACAGCGCGGAGTTGGTGATCACGATCCAGGAGGGGATCGAATACAAGGTGAATCTGGTCACGATCGAGGGCGTGAACATCGTGCCGGTTGGTGAGGTGGAGGCGGTCTTGAAGATGGTCTCGGGTTCGTCCTTCACGCCGGACGGGTTGACCGCGGATCTGACGGCGTTGGGGAACTTCTACGGGGCACGCGGCTACATCGATCGCGTGATTTTGCCGGAGGTGACACCAGCGGGTGAGGGCACCGTGGACATCAATTATTCGATTGATGAAGGCGTCCAATCCTACGTCAACCTCGTCAACATCCAGGGTAACTCGCGCACGAAGGATCGGGTGATCCGGCGGGAGCTGGCGGTGAAGCCCGGTGAGATCTACGACACGACGCTGGTCGACATCAGCCGACAGCGGTTGGCGAATTTGAACTACTTTCAGACTGAGCCTCCGACCGCTTTGCAGTTGGTCCCTTCCGACACGTTGGTTCCCGGTCGGAAAGATCTGAACGTGATCGTCGAAGAAAAACGGACGGGCTCTTTCAACTTCGGCGCGGGCTTCAGCACGATCGACAGTTTGATTGGTTTCGCGGAGCTACAGCAGACCAACTTTGACATATCGAACTGGCCGCAGTTCACGGGTGGCGGTCAGCGATTCCGAATCCGGGTGCAGTATGGTTTGCGACGGCGCGACTTCATCGTGTCGTTCACCGAGCCGTGGTTCCTCGGGTATCGGCTCTCGCTGACGACGGAAGCGTTTTACCGGGACGCCACGTTCTTGAGCACAGTTTACAATCAATCGAACGTCGGCGCGACCGTCGGGCTCCGGAAGGCGCTCACGAACTACCTGGCAATCGAGGGTGAGTATCGCATCGAGCAGATTCGCATCTTCGACATCGATGAGGATGCCGGGGAGGTGATCCAGGACGCGGAGGGAACATATGATCGCAGTGCGGTCTCGGGTGCGCTGACGTATGACACGCGTGACAGCCTGTTCCTCACGCGGAAAGGGCAGTTCGGCAGTCTTAGCGGGTTCGTGGCGGGCGGACCGCTGGGCGGGAACGTGATGGATTACGGAATCACGCTTGAAGGATCTCAGTTTTTCTCGCTGCCGTTCGACATGATTTTGCAGTTCAAGGGATCGGTGGCGGTGGTTGATGGATTTGGCGACGACTCTGGACCAGAGAACGTTCCGTTGTTTGACCGGCTTTATCTCGGCGGGTCGAACAACTTGCGTGGTTTTGATTTCCGCGACGTCGGTCCCAAGGACGATCAGGGAAATCCACTGGGCGGCAGCACGTTGGCCTACGGAACGGTCGAACTCAGCTTCCCGATCATCCCGCGTCTCCGCGGCTCGATCTTTTACGATGCTGGTTTTGTGAATTCAGGTTTTGCTGATTTCTCGACGAGTGGGGTGAACAGCGACATCGGCCTGGGACTGCGAGTGGAACTCCCGATCGGGCCAGTGCGGATCGACTACGGTATTCCGATCGACAGCGACCAGTTCAACGACAGCACCGGGAAATTCAACTTCAACGTCGGGTATCAATTTTGAACGGATTCGGTCCACACCGGTCTGAGTATGTTCACGCTCGCCGAAGCGGGCGTTTCGTGAATTAATCCTCCGACACCTATTTATGACAAAAAACCCCATCCGTATCGCCGTCCTCGCTCTCGGCCTTTGCGCATTCGCGCCGCTCGCCGCCCAAGCTCAGGTCAAACTTGGCATTCTCGACATGAACCGCGTGTTCACCGAGTATTACAAAACGAAAGACGCAGAGAAAAAACTCAACGATCAGCGCGCCGCGGCGAAGAAGGAGTTCGACGATCGGGTCGAGACGCTGAAAGTGAAAATGGAAACGATCAACAAGCTAAACGCCGAGATCGAAGCACCGGAGTTGAGCCAGGACGCCAAGGACGGGAAGCTCAAGGAACGCGAAGAACTCGTGAACGAGGCTCGCACCTTGGATCGCGAGGTGAACGACTTCAAGGGCACGCGCGAGCGTCAACTCCAGGAGCAGTTCGTTCGGATGCGCAAGGACATCATCGAAGACATCATGAAGATCGTGAACGAGCAGATCACGGACACGGGCTACGATCTCGTGCTGGATAAGAGTGGGCTGAGTGCCGGTCAGATTCCCGTGGTGGTCTATTCACGCGAGGATGCTGATTTCTCGAATGAGATCATTGAGAAGCTAAATTCCAGTGCACCGGAGACCTCCGCTGAATAACGACCTGTCAAAGTTTCAACCGGAAAGGGCGCCCGTTCTGGGCGTCCTTTTTCGTAGGTTCTCGGCGTGACGCCGGACCTCTATCCCACTCTGCAAAGGCTTCGCGCCGGTCGGATGCCGCACGTGTTGGTCGTCGTGACCGCCACGCGGGGCAGCACACCGCAAGACCCCGGAGCGAAAATGGTCGTTGGCGCTGAAGGATGGCTGGCGGGAACGGTCGGCGGCGGTCGCGTCGAAGCCGCCGCAATCCAGCGGGCGCAGGAGACTCTCGGGTCGCGATCTGGCACGCGGTGGACGGAGACGGTCGAATGGAATCTGCAGCGTGACATTGGGATGACGTGCGGAGGGGTGATGACGTTTTATTTCGAGGTCGATCCGGGGGCGACGTGGACGATCGCGATTTTCGGAGCGGGGCACGTCGCGGCTGCGGTGATCCCGGTGCTGGCTCCGCTCGATTGCCGCCTGATTTGTCGGGACCCGCGTCCGGATTGGATCGGGAAGCTGCCGTCGGCGCCGAACTTGGTCGCCGAGGTGACGGCGGACTTGGCAGACTCGGTGGATGACCTGCCGGACGATTCCAGCGTGATGTTAATGACGCAAGGGCACGCGACGGATTTTCCAATTCTGCGGCGAATCCTCGAGTCGCGGGAATTCCCGTTTGTTGGAGTGATCGGCAGCGCATCCAAACGGGCGACGCTCGAACGGGAGCTGCGAGAATCGGGAGTGCCGGACGGGGGAGTCGGGAAGTTTGAGTGCCCGTTGGGGCTCCCGATTGGCACGAACCATCCGCACGAGATTGCGATCAGCATTGCCGGAGGGCTGCTGGCGGCGCGGGATGGTGTGACGTTCGAAAATCGTTCTCGCGCGCGGTCGGCGGACTGAATTTGCCAGTAGCGGCGGAAGCAAGTTTCGGTATAATCGTCGCTCGCGAAGCTCGAGTGGCGAAATTGGCAGACGCGCCAGATTTAGGATCTGGTTCCGCAAGGAGTGTGGGTTCAAGTCCCTCCTCGAGCATTACTCTTAAAATACTCATTTTTAGAGGGATACGAGATACTCCCGAAAAACCCCCCCGGCGTTTAGAAGCGTTAAACGGCGTATAGAGTCGCTCGATTTCTTTCCCATTTCTTTCCCAAGAAATCGCTGAATTCTGGATGTTTCGACTGCTCTGATGAGCGAGCTTGAGGAAAATTCGGCGAGATTGCTGGGGGAAAGTCCGAGTCTCCAGGCTTGAGCATCGTCAACCCACGGCGATTGGCTGCCTGCCTGAAGCTACGGGATGCGAGGAGTGGCACGCCCACCCAGCCCACACAGCTCCGTCACGGGTGCAGCATGTGATCAGATCTGCCGTCGTCGAAAAACTTGGCGCAATCCGCTGGGATGCGCGGGACGACATTGCGACAACTCCAGATTTCGGTCCCCGGGGTGCGCGTATCGGACTTCGACGTGGTCACTGACTTTGAAGCGTTGGCCGTAATTTCGCTCGAACGACTCCAATTCTGTGAGGCGATCAGTTGGACTGACGCCTACCGGCACCCGTTGTCCGGACAGACGGAAATGGTGAGGTCTCCGTGAGAGTATTTGCCGCCAGTGACAGTCTGCTCGAAAACATCACGGGCATTCTGTCCGATCTCCTCTGCTTCGATGATCGCTAGGGTTTCAGCCCGAGTGCGCATCTCCTTGTGGATCGAGCCCGAAACATTGGTAATGTCCACCGCGTAAAACGGTCCTCCAACTTCATCGATGTCGCAATCCAAGCGGAGCTTTTCAAGTAGCCCTTCAACATACGCAATCTCTCGTTTGTCGATGAGGCAACAGGTGATTTTCGTCGAACGTTCCGTGCTTTCGACAAAAACAGACAAGCGGTTCATGGTTTCAAGATACGTTCAACCAAGACAGGACTACGACCCGACTCAAGAACAGATTCAGTTTTGCGGTCTATGCCGAGGATACGCCAAGTAACTCTTGGTCAATCGGTTCCCGGTTCGAGCCTGGGGCGCACTTTTTTTCCTCCTGAGAGGCAACGATTTACGGGTCAAAACCCCGCTTACTCTAAAAAGTGTTCCGGATTTTGACCGGACAATCACTGACCTTTCTCGCGAGCGCTTCGGCGGTCTTCTTTGATGCGGCGGCGCGCGAGCTGCAACGCGTAGTCTTCCAGGCCCCTCATGCCAGTCAGGCTACATGCGATGCGCTGAGCATTCTCAAGACGCTCTTGGTTGTCGCATGCGAACCCAGCGTCGTTCTCGATCTCGAACATTCGCTCAGCAAGTTCGTCAGTCTCGGGCGGCCTGATTTCGATCACGCTCCCCAATCGGTTGAGTAGCTCATCGGGCAAAATCTGAGCGTCTGAGAGGCGTTGAAATGTAACTGGCTCGAGCGCTTCAATTTCCTCCTTGATCAGCACCGGACCTGCACCAAGCTGAGTGCGATATACGTCTTGAAACGCGCCGGCGGCAACGAAATGGCTATTACGCAGAGCCGTAGTGTCGGCATCGGACCAGTCCGGCCAACGGTCAGCTCGGCCGTCCAGGAGGCTCATCACCTCGTCCCAAATACAGCGGAAATACCCCGCGTTTCCGTCGTTATTTCCCATCCGCACTTTGTCGATTTCATCGATCACAATTACGCTCGCGCCGTGGTCGCGTAGATGCCGGCGTATACGTTCGGCGGTGGGCGTCTCGCCCCTACCTCCATAGATCAACCAAGAACCAACCGTCGCACCGAACGACTTGAGCCCGGCCATCGCTGCGACCGTTTCCGCGACCCACGTTTTGCCGCTGCCCGATAGGACGACCAGCAGCGCCGTAGTGCGTGGTTTGATGCCTCCAAACGTCCGTCCCAGGCGCTTTACAGCGATGAGGTAGGAGAGGTCTTTCATCGCCGCGCGCTGGGACTTGGTGCCGTCCGCAAATAGGTCTTTGATCGTCGGCGACGGCTCCGGGTCTGGTTGATTTACGGCAGATAACACAACGTCTGCATCGACGGCAAAAATCGGTGCCGACCACGTTCTCCAGCGGAGAAAGTGGTTGCGCGCGGGATAGCTCATGTTATCCGCTAAAAGCCACTGCAATCCACCCAGTAGGCTCGGGTCGACAGCGCCGAGACTGCGCAGTGAGTGCTCGAGTTCGCGGGGGTAGCTCGCGAGAAAAGCCACATTCGAAAGGTCTTCAATCGCGGCGGTCCACAGCTCTAGCGCGGCGTATCGATCGAGCGTCTCGAGGGCCATGCACCGTAGTCCAGTCTCCTGATGAGCATATGAGGCGACATCCTCTAGGTAGCCGGAATCGCGAGGCTTCGGGTGCTCTTTTCCCCATGCTCGAATGGCGTCAGACCAACGTTGGAGCGATAAGATCGCGTCATTTCGAAAGATCTCGGCGAGATTGATTAAGCGGAGCGGAGTTCGGATCATTCTGACAAGATACGGACGCTGTCGTTTTCGCGAGATCGCGGCCCTCTCAGATGTCGGCTCCGGCGCTGAGACGAGGGGGGGCGATCAAATCAGGTTGTATCTGGCAGGCGTCCGCATGAGAGAACGCCAACTTTGTATTTTACACTATCAGTCGTGGTGGAAAATCGAAACCGAGATTGCCAGGATCAAGCGCCGCCTGAGCGTTTCTGGAAGAGTCGGAAAACTTTTTTCAATTATTTTCAAAAAGCTGTCGAGCAACTCAGTATCTATGAAGCATGGATACACATCTATGCTTAGAAAATGATGGCCAGAAGCTCGTTAGAACGAATTTCTGGGAAGCGGCGCACAACGCTAAAGGCAACTTCTTTCTCTCGACCAACGCTGGTGCCATGCGATTGATCGTTCCCGATTGTCAACGCCATGTCGTGGACGAGATTCGTTACGTCGATACCGTCTACGTCACTCGTGGACCGCATTATATGGATCCGTCTGCGATCGGGATTGAGCTGTTATTTGAAGACGAATCTCCGATGCCGTATGTCCTCCAGATGCACGTTTCCGACTTGGATCGACTATTTCCAAAATCAGAAGCCGGCCAGAAAATCCCTTTTACGGTTTGGGTCAATGGGAAACGGGGGAAAGCCAAGCAAGTATTGTCAATGCGAGCCCATCTTGGCTGCGCAAGCTCGCAGCTTCCAACAATTGAAACGCCTCCGACCGAGGCAGCAACAACCGGTTCCGATTCGATTCCAGAGAAAGTCTTGAGTTTCGAGCACTACACTCTCCAAACGGGGCACACCTATCAGTCGCCCCGTCAGGAGTGTCCAGACATCGCCTTGGAAACCATCCGTCCGATATTATCACAAGCTCGCTTCTCAGGCTCCTATGTTCCCGCGTTTACCGAGGGCAACGAACAATTGTATTTGATGGAAAACCCATTGGATGCAAGTTTTGCCGTTTCAACCGCGTATGCATCAAAAGTGGGGGAATCTGAGGTCGTTCCGCTGGCGATATGGATCACAAATTGGAACAAAACCACGGAAGACAAGGCGTGGCAGACTACCTTGAAGCTCATCGATATGGTCACCTCGGACGCTCAATCAGATGCCTCTGCGATAGAGTGCTTCACAATCCCAGTCTTCGCCCCACTACAGAAACCGAAAACGAGTCCCTGGTGCGCGGTATGCTTGATGCCGCACATGGCTCGGTTTCCAAAGCTGTTGCCAATGCTAGGTGATTTCGAGCGCGTTGTAACTTGGGCTCAATTGGAGAGCGCTGGCTTGGACATTATTCGTTAGAGCAGTCCAGATCGACCCGCTTCCGAGATGCGAAGGAAGTGGCGGAGACACTCCGGATACGAAGGTGCCCGGGGTGTTTCGATAGGTCCGTCCGGTCAACGAAGCGCTGACAGGCTATGCACGAAAACATCCGAAGCAGATGCCTCGCGAACAACCAGTTCAGACCAGATAATCGAGGCGTCGAGTAACATCAGCGAATTCAAGTCAGTTTCTCTGGCGTCCGCCGATTCGCTTGGCAACGATATCGAAATCTGGCTCGAACAAAGCGAAGAATCCGTTGTCGGAAGTGACGAGGAAGCGTCCTTGTGCGCTGAGCTTTCGCTTTCTGAGGATATATTCGATGGTGCCGACGTTGCGGGTGCTAAGCCAGTTCACCCCATTGACCCGCGCGAGAACCGTCTTCCCGCGCTGCGTCCAACGCCCTGAGGCTGTCGCTTCGATCGTCTGGCTTAAGGTATCGTATTTTACGATGCGGATACGTCCGCGCGGTGAAAAAGTTGTCGTGGTCACGATGGTGACGGAGTCGGATTCGGGGCCGGGAGGGAGAAACGTGTAGGTTTCCTCCATGACGACCGATGCCCCGCTATCGCGAACGCTAATTTTTGTAGGATAGCTTTTAGTCTCGTCGGACCACGAATCCGTGCGCGTTCCATGCCACTCACCCGTCGAGATCGAGAGAGGTTTGGCGTATCCGGTGACTGCAACGAGGGTCATCCAAGTGAGCAAAAGGAAGGTTTTCATAGATTTTAGTTCATTCAAGAGACTGTTCGTTTTGGAAGAAACAGGACGATCAGTCCGCCGACAACACACAGTAACCCAGTCGCACCCCACCACGCTGACTGTCCCTTTGCACTCGCTGCCTTACACAGTCCTACTATGTAGAGAGTCATGCCGATCGCGGCGCCTATCCCGAAGACGGACATCAAGGCTTGGCTATCTCCAAGATCGAGAGCGCCGCGTATAAAGTTCGGAACGATCAAAAGAGCGAGGCCGAGAGTGATTAGGTTTTTTGCATTCATAATTTATTCGACCTCCCAGGTGCGCGAGCCGCGATCTGTATATGCCGTCACACTTCGGGCGGCCGGTCCGACAGTATTGTTGAGAGCGATTGACTCGCCGGTTTGGAGAACGGTTGGAGAGAATGTGGCCTTGCGGGGGCCGGTTATCACATACAGAAGCTCAGTATCTCCGTTGACGACCACTCGCTCGATCGTGATCGGTTGTTGCTCGCGGTTTGTGAAATAGAATGAGAACGGGACATCGAAGAGCGTCACTCCATTGAGTTCAATGTCAGGGCCGGGTTTGCTGCATCCCGCGCTCAGAAGCGCCAAAGCAATAAGCGGAAACCGTGAGAGGAAGATCATTCTTTTCATCGTAGGCGCGACTTTGCGGAGTCCGATCATTTGACCGGGCCGATTGGCACGGCCTTCAGGTCCCCCATTGGGTTGACAAAAAAGTTCCACCGGTCGTGTTCGTGGCGGATCCCCTCACCCCCGAAGGTGACTTCACCCGACCATGAAAATTTTACTTCAGCGGGGAAAATAGTCGCGCCGGGCTGCGGTGATTCAACCTTGTTCATCATTGGTGAGAATGGGTCACCCGTTGATTGCCCATTTGGATTTTGATATGTTTCGCCCCATTTGATGGTCTCGATCTCAAGCGAGTCGATTTGCCCTTGTGACGCTACAATTGTCTTCAATGCCGACATCAATGCGCGCTGTGCATCGTCGTTCGACGGATATTCTGGTCCGGTCGGCTGTTTGGTCGCAGGGTTCGCTATCGGCGAGGGCGCCTGATTCGGAGATTTCGAGCAACCAGCGAATGGTGCGAAAGCGGCCAGGAATGTGATCATCAAACCGAGGAGAGAGCAGAAGGATCGGGGCGTTTTTTTCATAGAATTCGAAGATACCGGCGCCTCATTCCTGCTTCGACGGCCGCGGCCGCAATCTATTCTCCATGGAGAACCGCGAGTCAAGCGTCATCCTTCTCCATGGAGAATGGCGCCGCAGCCATTCTCGTTGGAGAATGGTTTCAAAAACTCCATCCCACCTCGATATTGCGCTGGGGAGTTTCCTCCGCGATAAAATGTCCTCTGAAAACTGGAGCTATTCCCAGCTCTCGAAAGAGACCAAGATCCCCCCCTCAATGCTCCACGGCCTCATCAACGGTAATAAGTTTGCCACGTTGCATCTTGTTGCGCGCTTGATGAAGAGCCTTCGCGTGGATCTCGTGGATATCTTTCCTACCAATGAAAGAAAAAGTTAGCAGATAACGTTGTTGCGCGCCTCCTTCGGCAGGACTCGTCGATTCTGTGGACCGACTGGATCGCGGGGGTTGCGATGAAGACTAGTTCATTGCCAAGGCGGACCCTACGGATTCTGTTTCGATATTTACGGGGCGCTCCCCATATGCGTGCAACGAGACAGATCTGGTCATTCGAAACGGGAAATCAGATGGCGGTCGCCTCTTCCATTTGAACGACGGTGGGTTGGGTTACTGGAGTAACGGTTTTCTCCATGGCTTTCATCCCGGACCTCAGGATTTCCAGGAATGTGTGATTCCGGCACTCTGCGTCGCCAATAATGGCATCAAAGGAGAGGATGAAGGTTGGCGTCGGAATGACCTGCCCGTCAGGACGCCGAGTCTCGAAGTCCTGATAAAAAACCTTCCCGATCGAGAAGATTGGCGCCCACTTCATCTGTTGGAGGCGTCTGTCGAGCACCTCATCCACTTCGAGCACGGCGTAATACCAGACACGCTGGATGTTCGGGCAGTGATCTACCAACTTTTGAGCGCGGTCGAGCAACTGATTCACCGCGTTGGTGTTCTCCTTTTCGTCGTTGGTCCTGCGCTTGATCTCGACCACGACCACATCGACCTGGGGCACCTCAGCCGGATTAGCGGAGAAGATCATCGCAATGTCCGGGCGACCGTCATCGCCGATTCCATCGTCGGAGAGGCGAATTGCATCGATGACCTCGTCCATCCGCTTCTCACTCAGGATGGTCTGAAAGCTCATGAACTTATCATCGAGCAACCACGCGTTGTTCCGATAGATGCCTTCCACCAATCCCTCCTGATTGAACTCGTGGTATCGGGGGACGATCAAATTGTGGATCTCCGCTTCTGAATTCTCCGCGTTCATTTCCTTCATCCGGCGGATAATCAGATCCCGGTAGAGGATATACTCGGTCAAAGAACGGGAGGAGAGTTCCAGGGATAACTCGAAGGTCTCGTCGTCGAGTTTGTCCGACTGAAGAACTTCCTTCTGGGCCTTGAAAAAGCGGCGCTGCGCGATGTCCAGTGCATCGTCCGTGTCGATTAGTCCGACGGATGTTTCCTCGAAGTAGCCGAGCAAATGGGGAAATTTTTCCTCGAACTCCTCTTTGGTCTCTTCGTTCCTCTCGCTGATTTGCGAAATTTCGTCGGCCAGCACCTTCCCAAGCTCGCTGCGCAAGACGCGGATCAATTCTTCTTCTGAAACCGTTTCAGGCAGGATCAGTTTTTGTCGGGCACCGTCTGCTGATCCCTCAAAAAGCTTCGAGAAGAACAGACAGATGACTGAGTGATCCGCAGGAATCGCATTCGGCTGAATGAGTTTAATCGGAATCGTCCGCCCATCGATGCTGGCTGCGATAAGGACTCGCCGCGGCCCAAAGCCGGATTTTACCTGATAGAGCATCTCGACGCCTTCGAAAGCATCCAGAGCCGGATCGGTAATCTTCACCGAAGTCAGGTCCGGCAGGTCGTCCGGGACGATTGCCTCGTCCGTGGAGAAGAAATCCTTCTCGTAGTTTTTCTCGTCCGTTTCCAATTCCAGCCGGATGAGAAACGTTTCACCACGTCGCTTCAGGTCGTAAAGCGTGGGAAGAAATTGCTCGATGATTCTCGATTTGAGAGCACCTGGTTTGAGGTCGTCGTAGGATTTGACGCGTTGCCCGGTAAATCCCTTGAAAACGAGCCTGGTTAACTGGGGCTCCGGATCAGGAAGCGTATCGACGTGAGATATCCCTTTGAACTGCTCGGAAAATCGAAAGGTTCGTCGATGGTTGCCCCAGTTGCTCTCCACCTCGACCCGGTCGAAGTAGTTGAGGTAAACAAGCCGCCCCAATCCTTTGTGGCCCGCGTCCCGCGGTTTCAGAAGCTGGCAAAATCGGTCGAAACTGCCGTCGTCAAAACCGCTGCCGTTGTCTGTAATGGTAAATCGGAGGGTGTCGGCGGCTACGAAGCCATCAATCTCGATCCGGATCGTCACTTCCGAGGCTCCGGCATCAAGAGAATTCGCCAATGCCTCGAACAGGACCTGAATGAGCGACGGATTCGGGAAAAAGAACCGAATAGCGTTGGATGTCTCGATATCCATTTAGGTAAGGCGGAAGTAGGTTTGGATGGCGGATCGCAAGCTGGCGGGCTTCAGGTTTCCACCAAGGGTGGCTTTGATCGATGCGAGAATGGCCCGCCATTCCTCGGATTCCTCGGGAAAGCCATCGAGAAAACGGCGGACGTCGTTGAGGATAGTTTCGGGCAGTTCAGGCCCAGGGTCGCCGGGGAGCGTTCCTGCCAGGCGGAAGACATCGGCGCGGTGTTTGGCGAAGTCCCTGGCATCCACCTTTGCCCCTGCGGCTTTCCGTTCGCTGAGGTCCAGCCAGGCGCTCGATTTCAGCGGGATCAGCGCGGTGGCGGTGACAAAGGAAACACCATCCCGGACTTCGGAATGCTCGCGGATCAGCGCGTGATAGTCGTCATCGACAAGGATCGCGGATAGGCTGTGGGTGTCCTCACCCATGGGAATCGGAACGATGGTCTGATCTTCCCCAAGGTCGATTCCTTCAGGCTTCCGGCTGAAGATTTCCAGCATGAAGGGAAACTGTTCGTCGGTCGGTTTGGCGAAACGATAGAGCACAGGCGGGCCATCCTCGCTGCGCTGGCTGACTTTGTAGCCGCCGTCTTTGATGAATTGGCGCATTGCCGCGATGAATCCGGGATTCACGGCTTCCAGCACCAGAACGATGTCGAGATCCTTGGTAAGGCGGAATTCGAGGCCCTGCCGGGTGAACCAGTCATCGCAGGCGGCTCCGCCGATCAGGATCAGCGAATCTTCGTAATCCCGGAAACGTTCGCGGAAGATGTCGAGTCCCCGGATCATGACCAATTCACCTCCTCAATGAGTGTCTCAAGCTGCTGTTGGATGCGCTCGTCCACGGAGTCTCTCAAGCTGAGGTAGAGGGACAGCGGATCGACGCGGATCTCGTCTCCGAGGAGGAGTGGATTGTAACTCCATGCCTGGAGCTGGATATCGGCTCCCGAGGAGCCAGGACAGCCATGGAAGATGCCCTTCTCAAGGTTCGCCCGGTAGGTTTCCTGAGGGAGGGCGTAGGTGGGCAGGCGATCGTCCTCGATCATGGTCCGGCTACTGAGAGCGGTTAGGCCAGCCTCGAGTGCCGGATAGCCCACCGTGCTCCATTGAATCCAATGAGTCTTGCGAACGGGCGAGGTCAGGAAGGATTGGGCTTGTTCCCATAGTTCCCGCCGATGGCGATTGAACTCAAGAACGATGGATCGCCCTTTTCGAGTGGTTCCGCAGAGTCCTCCAGCCTCCAGTTCGTCCTTGGCCCGGCTGAGCATCATCGGTGAGCCGCCGACTTTCTCCGCGATGCTGCGCAGGGGGACGCCGGCGATGGATTCTCTGAGGAGGTGGTAAAGGAGAATGCTCTGGGTGGAGGGTGAGAGATTCTTCCCATGGGCCGGTGAGATGCGGTGAAAATGCTCCCGAAGATCGACCATCACGAATGGCATGAAGAGCTGGTTGCCAGGGACGATGAAGGGGACTCCCATCTGGACCATGCGATTTCGAACATAGGACGGAATGTTGGGCAAGACGATGGTGACTGGTTCTCCGAGCTTCTGGTGGAGTAGCTCGGCGTGGGAGGCATACTCAGAAGGGGAGCCTGTTTCCCATTCGGGCGCTTCCAGGGCAAGTAGGCATTTTTTGCCGAAGATCCTCAGGGCTCGAAGCAGGTAACGCTCCCGTAGGAACAAGGGTAACGCCGCCATCCCATCCGCAAGCTCCATCTGGAGGTCCGGCATTTTTCCAGTGATCGAATCCAAGTAGACCACCAAGCGTTTTTCTAGCGCTTCCATCAACGTAACTAATCACTGCACGATAACATCGTCAATGTTATTGTGCATTTGTCCGTTACAGTGACTGACGCAGCGCCAAGCCCCATTCGCAACCAAGCCAAAATTCCTGAGATGCCTTTTCAGGCTACCACAAGAGGTAAATTTTTTTGAGTTACTCTGAAAAAAAACACCTCCGAAATCAGTATCTTTGAGTATGGAAACAATTCTATGTCTCAAAAATGATGGCCAAAAGATCGCTTCGACGAACTTTTGGGAAACGGTTGGCAACCACCATGGTCTCTTTTTCCTCTCGACGAACGCGGGCGCCTTGAGGCTGATGGTTCCCGATAGTCAACGCCACGTTGTGAATGAGTTTCACAATGTGAAGCATGTGCGGGTAACTCGCGGGCTTCACCACGAGGTTCCGTCGGAGATCGGTATCGAGTTGGTATTCGTCGATGACTCCCGGGCGCCGTATGTGCTGCAAATGCATGCGTCGAATCTTGACCGATTGTTCCCCAAGAGCGAAGCGGGTCAGGATCTCCCCTTTACGGTGTGGATTAATGGACAGAATAAAAAAGCAAAAGAGGTTTGGACATTCCGTGCCCGTCTGGGTTGGACAGACGCCCAGCTTCCCAGCGCGGAAATCACTCCCAAGCGATCCTCGAGCCAGGAAAAACAGGGCGGTTCACGTCGGATTTCAAGCTTCGAGCACTACGCGCTGCAAGCGGGTAAGAATAACTTGTCGCCCCGTTGGCAGTGCGATGAAGCATGGCTTGACTCATCCCGACAGATCTTGGAGACGGCCTGTTCGGAGAATGAAATCGTTCGAGTGGCCGCTTTGGGATCAGAAGAACTATTTTTTTCCGAAATGCGATTCGACACGTTCACCATCGCAACCGCTTTCGGTGTTAAACCCGGAATTTCAGGGATTGTCTCGCTTGCGACCTGGGTGACCAACTGGGACGAGACGAACCAGGGACCGGCTTGGCAAACGGTAATCGAAGCAAAGGCCGCCACCTCGGAGAAACTGGCCGCTGAACCGAGCCTCATGAGGGATTTCGAGGCATTGTTCACGGTCCCGATGCAGAAACCACAAAGCGGACTATGGTGCGCTGTCTTCGTCACGCCCTTCATCGTTAAATTCCCGGAGATCATGCAGATTGTGGGAAATTTTCAGCGTGCGATGACGTGGGCACAACTGGAAAGCGCCGGCTACGACATTTCGCCCAATCGCGATCCCGATTAATTCGTTTCACGCACGAAAAACGACGAACAGAGTCCGGGAAGCAAAAGCGCCCCGGGCTCTTTCCGTTTTAACGGTCAAGGAGCAACGTTCCGGCGCCCATCGAGAGTGGTCGGCAGTTGCACCATGTTGCATAGAGACGATGCCCAAGAATCCCAATGATTCGAATCAGACAGTTCCACTTCATCCACTGTCGCCCATATTCTCCAAAGAGTGCTGTTGATGCCCTCGTCGACTCGCGCGCCTCAAAGGCGGAACTACGCCAAAACAGCTCGTTCCAAACTCCCGTCGAGAAATTGGACATACCTTGCAGTGTTGGCCAAATTCTCGTGGCCCATAAGTTCGCGCATTTTGAACATATCTCCGTTGATGAATGGCGATGACCAGAGCCGAGAGGCGAAGGTTTTTCGCATGCTGTGAGTGCCCTGCTCGGCAAGTCCCGCCCGCTTGAAGGCGGAGCGGATCACGGAGTCGGCGTGCTGACGCGTCAAGTGCCTGGAGTAATTCCCTTGGCGCGGAAATAGACAGGCTCGCGCAAAACCGGGATGGTCCATCTGGGCGTTTCGGAGCCACTCAAAGATTGCGGACCGTGCCTCCGCGTGAAGCGGCATCGTCCGCGATTTGCGTCCTCCTTTCATGTTTTTGCGAGCGACGGTGACCGACTCTCTAATCGCCCGTGCGGTCGGATCGAAGACATCGTTTACGGTAAGACTCAGAAGCTCGGAGATCCGAAATCCCGTTCGGCTTCCGAGGATGAAGATGGCGCGGTTCCTAGAGGCGTAGCGGCCGCTGAACGACTTCAAGGTTGCGATGTATTGGCTATCGGTAAGAGCGGAGCATCCAGTTGTGAGCATGCAGGAAGATACCCGTCGGCATCCGGCTATTTGACGGTGAAGCGACCACCTCGCACCCCCACCAGTAGTGAAATCTTCCGAATGGCCGAAAGAGAAGATTTCGTGATTCCAGACCGGAGAACGCGAAAAACCCATCGCTCTTGACGGTTTAGCTTACGGGGTTGCTGTCCGATTGCCGAGCAATCGAGCGCCGGCGCGCGAGGAAATAGATGATTGGATAGATGAGCAGTTCCAACAGAAAGCTCGAGGCGAGGCCGCCGATCATGGGGACGGCTAGGCGGCGCATGGTGTCGGCTCCCGCGCCGGTGGCCCAGAGGAGCGGCAGCAGGCCAGTGAAGGTGGACATGACCGTCATCGTCTTGGGACGGATGCGTTTGACCGCGCCGTCGTGGACGGCGGTCCAAAGGTCCGCGACCGTGTTGAGTTTCCCTTCTTCGCGGAAGCGGTTGTAGCTGGTGTCGAGGTAGAGGAGCATCACGGCTCCGGTCTCGGCATCGAGGCCGGCCAACGCGATCAGCCCGACCCAGACGGCGAGCGACAGGTCGTAGTCCATGAACCACAGGAACCAGATCGCGCCGATCAGCGAGAACGGGACGGCGAGTAGGATGATCGACACGCGCAGCCAGCTTCGCGTGGAGAGGTAGAGGAGGAGAACGATGCCGACGAGCGCGAGAGGAATCGCAATGCGGAGTCGGGCGTTGGCCTCCTGCATGTATTCGTATTGGCCTGACCAGACGACGGTCACGCCGGGCCGCAGCGGGACGGCCCGAGCGACGACTTGCTGGGCACGTTCGACGTAGGTGCCGATGTCGATGTCGGCGATGTCCACGTAGACCCAGCTCGTGAGGCGGGCGTTCTCGCTTTTCACCATGGGCGGGCCTTTACGGATCGAGATGTCGGCGAGTTGGGCGAGTGGGACCTGCGCGCCGGACGGCGTGGCGACAAGGGTTTGCCGGACGGATTCGATGGTGTCGCGGAGTTCCGATGGGTAGCGGACGTTGACCGGGTAGCGCTCCAACCCCTCGACGGTGGAGGTGACGGTCATCCCGCCGAGCGCGGTCATAATGACATCCTGCACGTCGCCGACGACGAGGCCGTAGCGCGCGATCTCGTCGCGATTAATCTCGATGTCGAAGTAATTGCCGCCGACGCTTTTCTCAGGAAACGCGCTGGTCGTGTTCGGGCTGGTGAGCGGATCGGACTTCAACGCGTTGGCCGCCGCGTTGGCGAGACCGGCAAGCTCGGTGAGATCGGACCCCATGAACTTGATCCCGATTGGGGTGCGGATCCCGGTTGAGAGCATGTCGATGCGGGTGCGGATCGGCATGGTCCAGGCGTTGGTGAGGCCGGGGATCTGGACGGCGTCGTTCATGCCGGGAACCCGGAGTTCACCGCCCTCGCCGTCGGGCACGTTGTAGCCAAAGATGATCTCGTCGGTCGTGATCGGGCGGATGGAGGGCCGGACTTTCTTGGGTAGCCACTGCGCCCACGCGGGCCAGCCGTCGTAGAATCGCGGCTCGCGGACCTGCCGCCACTTCGACTTGTCGCGGTGGAGGGTGATGGTGGTTTCGATCATCGACATGGGAGCCGGATCGGTCGCGGTTTCGGCGCGACCGATTTTTCCAAAGACGGCTTCGACCTCGGGAAATTGTGCGATGAGTTTGTCGGTCTGCTGGAGGATTTCCTTCGCTTTGGTCACGCCGATGCCGGGATCGGTCGTGGGCATGTAGAGGAGATCGCCTTCTTCGAGCGGCGGCATGAATTCGCTGCCGAGTTGGCTGAACGGATACCACGTCGCGGCGAGCAGACCGACAGCGGCGAGGAGCGTGAGCCATTTGAAGCGCATGACGAAGGCGAACGCTGGATTGTAGATCACCTCGAGGATGCGGCTGATGGGGTTGCGCTCTTCATCGGGAATTCTCTGCGGGAGCAGGATAAGCGCGCTGAGAAGTGTCCACCCACCGGCCAGAATCCATCGTGACATATCGATGCCGGGCAACGGGATGACGAGGAGCAGAATCGCGGGCGCAAGGATAATCCCGAAATAGGTGATCAATCGGCGGCGCCGACTCCAGGTCGTCGGCAGAGTCCGCTCGGTGATGAAGAACGTCATGAGGACGGGGATCACGGTGACGGCGAGGATCGCGCCGGACGCCATGGCGAAGGTCTTGGTGAAGGCAAGCGGCTTGAAGAGGCGTCCGGACTGTTCGCCGAGAACGAAGATCGGGAGAAAGCTGACGACGATGACCAGCAGCGCGAAAAATAGACTGGGCCCGACTTCCTTCGCGGCGTCTCCGATGACCTCCAACCGGGGACGTGGCGGGGCGCCTCCGGCGACCCGGTGGCGTTCGAGTTCGAGAAACTTGTGGGCGTTCTCGACCATGATGATCGAGCTATCGACCATGACGCCGATGGAGATCGCGATGCCGCCGAGTGACATGATGTTGGCGTTGATCCCGACGAGATTCATGATCGTGAGAGTCGCCAGGACTCCGGTCGGCAGGACGAAGGCGGCGACCAGCGCGCTACGGGCGTGCAGCAGGAAGAGAATGCAAACCACGGCGACGACGAGGACTTCCTCGGTGAGCGTGTGGCGGAGAGTCTCGACCGCGCGTTCGATGAGGTCGGAGCGGTCGTAAGCGATTTCGATGGTGACTCCGGGTGGGAGGCCGCGCTCCAGCTCTGCGAGGCGCCCGCGGACGTTCTCGATGGTGCGCTTGGCATTCTCCCCGAAGCGCATGATGACGATGCCGCCGACGACTTCGCCTTCGCCGTTCCACTCCGCGATGCCGCGCCGGATGTCGGGGCCGAGACGCACCTCGGCCACGTCGGCGAGGCGGATCGGAGACCCGCTGTCGTTTACGCCAAGCGCGATGCCCCGCAAATCCTCGAGCGCGCGCTGGGAGCGAACGTCTTCGACCCGTTTCCCGTCTGCGGTAGCCGTGGCTTTGTCTTCGGGACTCAACGTGCCGAGGTAACCGATGCCGCGGACCATGTATTCGGTCTCGCTCTGCTCGATGAGTCGACCGCCCACGTCGGAGTTCGACCGCTGGATCGCCATGCGAACCTTCTGCAAGGGGATGTTGTAGGCCCGCAGTTTCACGGGATCGACGACGACCTGGTATTGCTTCACGAAGCCGCCAATCGGCGCGACTTCGCTCACGCCATCGACGGCGGTCAGTTCGTAGCGCAGATACCAGTCCTGCAAACTGCGGAGATCGCTCAGGTCGATCTTCGGTTGCACGAGCGGCGAGCCATCGAGCGGACATTCCTGGAATCCGGGGAAGGTGCGTTGGAGCACGAGCCGGGATCGGGCCGGCTCGGTGATGTCGGCCTGGCTTGCGTAGTATCGTCCGGTCTCGGGGTCGTGCCAGAGTCCGTCGGGATACTTCTCGCAGTAGGGACCGGTCGTGAGAACGTATTGAAAAATCCAGCCCACGCCCGTGGCGTCGGGTCCGAGCTGGGGGGCGACACCGGACGGCAGCCGGTTTGTGACAGAGTTGAGTTGTTCAAGCACGCGACTGCGCGCCCAATAGATGTCGGTGCCGTCCTCGAAGATGACGTAGACGAAACTCGTGCCAAACATGCTGTAGCCGCGCACGACCTTCGCGTAGGGCACCGCGAGCATCGCGGTGGTGAGCGGATAAGTGACCTGATCCTCGACGATGCGCGGGGCCTGACCGGCATACTCCGTGCGGATGACGACCTGCACATCGGACAAGTCGGGGATGGCGTCGACGGTGATGTTTTTGGCGGAATACCAACCCGCCGCGATGAGGAAGCCGCACAGCAGCAACACCATCACGCGGTTGCGAACGCACCATTCGATGAGTTTTTCAATCATGGCGGCCTTAGTTGTTGGTTGGCTCCCCGGCGACGGGAATGGCGGTTCGTTCGTCGAAGCATTCGAGCATCCTGGTGCCCATGTAGGGATTGCGCACATCGCCCGCCGCCTGGAGCCAGACGGCTCCTCCCTGATCCTTCAGATACATCGGGCAACGCATCGCGAGCACCTCGCTCCCGAATCCAGCCGGGACGCCGGTCTGCATGACGATCTGGCGAAAGGGAACACTGAGGTCACCAAAGCCCAGCCGGGC
>CAVVKW010000001.1:0-359208 GCA_963749035.1 uncultured Verrucomicrobiae bacterium | reverse complement strand
CCTCATTATCAACGACTTGCGGATAATTGAAGTAAATGTGAAGTAAGTCGTCCTTCCAAAAATGTTTTGAAGGACGAATGGATGCTCCGTTCTGCAGCGGGCAACCGTCGCTAAGGTCAGGTGATTTGGGAATCGGCGGGGATGGAAAACTTCCGAGTCTTCGCCGTCGGGGTGATCCGCATAGGTCGATCCTGCACGCGGAAACGAAGACCGATATGGATTGGATAAATATGCAGTATGATATAAATATCTATCTGCACTGCTATCCGTCATGCCGACATCCATCGAACAGGCTCACCGCATCTTCCGGGATCACAAAGGAACCCTTCGCACGGTCGAAGCTCTCCGGGCGGGCATCCATCCACGCACGCTTTATTCGCTCCGCGACCGTGGCGAGATCGAGCAAATCGCACGCGGCCTGTTTCGACTCTCCGAGCTGCCGCCGCTGAGTGAGCCCGATCTTCTGACCGTCGCGAAGAAGGTCCCTCAGGCCGTGTTTTGCCTCGTCTCAGCACTGGCCTTCCATCGCCTGACCACCCAGATTCCGCACGCCGTCGAGGTTGCGCTGGCTCGGACCGCTCGCGTTCCCCGACTCAATTTCCCGCCGATCAAGGTCTATCGTTTTTCGCTGGAATCGCTCGCCGCCGGGATCGAAACGCATGTCGTGGACGGAATCCCTCTCCGCGTTTACTCCCGCGAGAAGACGCTCGCTGATGTTTTCAAGTATCGAAACAAAATCGGACTCGATGTCGCGCTGGAAGCCCTCCGAACCTATCGCGCCGAGCGGAAGCGGGATTTTCAGGCCGTGCTGAAATACGCGCGTATCTGCCGGGTCGAGAACGTGATCCGGCCCTATCTGGAGGCCACGATTTGAAACCGTTGAAGAATGTCGCCGCGTCCGTGCATCAGCGCCTGCTTAACGTGGCTCGCCAATCGGGACGACCGTTCAATGAACTGGCTCAATACTACGCGCTGGAAAGGTGGCTCTACCGGCTTGCTCAATCCGATTATCGAGATCAGTTCGTCCTCAAAGGCGCGCTGATGCTGCTCGTCTGGAAGATGCCGGTCACCAGACCGACTCGGGACATCGATCTGCTCGGAAGGCTGAACAACGACCTCGATTCGATCCGGGAAGTCATCACAACAATCTGCCAGATTCCCGCCGACGATGACGGTCTGTTCTTCGATCCAGATTCAGTGGAAACTGAACGCATCGCGGAAGACGCCGACTACGAGGGTGTTCGCGTCCGGTTCCGGGGAACGCTTGGCAACACGAAGTTTCCGATGCAGATCGACATTGGATTCAGCGACATCATCACGCCGGCGTCGGAAGCCATCGTTTATCCGACAATTCTCGGTCAGGCAGCTCCGGAATTGAGCGCCTACAATCGAGAGACCGTGATCGCGGAGAAGTTCGAGGCGATGGTGAAACTCGGCGAACTCAACAGCCGGATGAAGGATTTCTTCGACATCTGGACCTTGGGACAGACGGGGGACTTTATCGGAGAAGCCCTCTCCCTCGCGATCCAGCGAACCTTCGCGCGGCGAGGAACGGAGCTGATGGCCGACCCGATTTGCTTTCAGGATTCGTTCGCGACCAGCACCGCCAAGAATGCTCAATGGTCGGCGTTTCTGCGACGCAACATCTTTGTCGGCGTTCCGACAGCCTTTCCAGAAGTCGTGAGATTCGTCGCGGCGTTCCTCCGTCCGGTTGTCGCCGAGGCCAACTCCGCGCATCGTCTGCTTTCGAGGTGGCGGGCGGGAGGTCCGTGGACAAGCCGAGAATGACCCGTTCGCCGATACCGACGCATTGAATATCGGTTGCTGCCAGCGAAAAGCCATTGCAGCTTTCAAGTGCTTATGACGAACCTGTTTTCTCTGATCAGATCGTATTTCTCGACGTTGCCGGAGGGCCTTCGCCGTGCGGAGTGCGGGTATGCGGCCTTCGTTGTTTCTTATCTGTGCTATCTGGCGTTGGATCGACTCGGTGACCCGGTGAACGACTCATTAGGCCTCTTCCTCGGCACGATTTGGGCGGCAATGATGATTCTGTATTGGGCGATTGTTCTCCACTACTGGAAAGCACTGCGTGCCGGCCACCGGGTTGCGATCTCCGCAAAATATGCCGTCTACGCCGGAGCGACGATTCTCGGTCATAACTGGTTGATCAACGCCGTTGAAAAAATCTACTGACCTCGTGGGTTCCACTCGAAAAGGCCTTCGACCGCCCGGATTTGGGCGGTGGAAAGCTGTCCTTTCTTTCGGGCCTGGCGCAAGCGTCTGATCCACTGCGCCAGGTGCGGTTCCTCCGGCCGGTCTTCCGGCACACGTCCATAACCATGCAGCGCGTGGAATCGCTTCAATTTTGCGAGCATTACCGAGACGGTGAGAGTTCCTTCGGTCGCGGGATCTCGGCACGTTTGTAGTGCCGCCTTGGGTCTGGAGTGCGGCAACGCTCCTGGGCGGGATCATCCCCGTGATCGGGTATTGGATCATTCACCATTCCTCTTTGCGGACAGAGCGTCCTCCGTGGGCACTGGGACAGAGACTCCCCGAATCGGATAAAAATTGAACTGCCTACCGCGGCGATCAGCCGCGCCGCGAACGCTTTTTTCGGACCGCGACCGCTCCCAGAACGTCTTCGACGCTGCATCCGAGTGCGCACGCGATCTTGTAAACAGTGTCCAGCGTGGCGCCTTCGCCGGAGGTTTCCAACTTGTGCGCCAACGACTTGGAAATGCCCAATTTCGCCGCGAACTGCGCGTAGCTCATCTCGCCTCGGAATGCCCTCAACTGCTCGGAGAACGACTTGGCAATCGGGTTAGACACATAGTCCCCTTACCGGGAATGTCGTCCATATTTGTGGACGTTTGCATTGTCCTGAATCGGTTCGCCGGGTATTATCCAGTCCAGATGCGGGACAAACACCATGCGGCAGCGGCGGGTTGGACGTGGCGTCGGCGCACCGGACTCGGTCGCCGTCCACTCGCTTGGAACGGAAACTGAGGCAACGACGTGGGATTGGAACTCGCACTGTCAATTGGTATGGATTCCTCGGTGCGTGGGATTTCGAGGTCGGAGGAGGCCGTCAGACGGACAATCGAGACAAATTCTGCGCGGTTGACAGCCGCGCTCACGGCAGGCGCGCTGACCGTTTCGCTACCGGGGCACGGCAAGGGCGTCGTGATGCGAGGGACGGATGCAGGAACGGTCTCGTTCATAATCGGCGGAAGCCAGGAGCTTGTTGAACGAGCGGATTTCGTGATCGATTGGGGACGGGGAATTTTGGCGTTTCCGAGCCTTGATGGGGAGACGGCATGCCTGAAAGATGAGGTTCAGCCGTGAGTCTCGAAGTTCCGCTCCCACTCGAAACGATTCTCACTCGGGAGACGATCCAGCGAATTCGAGACGCGGTTCGGCAGGCGCTCGATGCAAGTAATGAGCAGTTCGCAAACGCAGTTTCGCTTGATGGACATCGCATCGAAATCCTCCCGGATCGGGACGGAGTCGATCTGGTCGGGGCGGATTCCGGCTTCGTTCGTTTCCGCATCGAGGGGTCAGGCGGGTCGGGTTGGAGTGTGTTTTTCTCGATCAACTGGCGGAACGGAACACTCCATTTCGACGACTTGAAACGCGTTGAATCAGGTCCGGCTCAGTAGAGAAACCGACTTCCCCTAGGAGATTGTTCGTCTCGCGAACAATACATTCGCGGTTTTGAGCGATGAATGCGGGCATGATCCAGCCTGCTTCGATCGCACAACTTCGGGCCATTCCGTTGGCTGAAGTGCTCCGGTTGCACGGACTTGCGGTGAGACCGGAGGGTTTGAGCGCCCGTGCGAAGAACGAAAATCACAACATTGTCATCACGGGCGGACTGTGGTTTGACAACAAAGCCGGGCTTGGTGGGTGCGGGGCAATAGACCTCTACATCCACCTGACGGGATCGGACTTTGCCGCCGCGTGCCGGGGTTTGGGAGAGCATCTTGGGCGAGGAAAAGTCGTGGACGCCGATTACGGTCAGCATCGACAACTCGGAGGAATTGAACAACCGAAGCGGGTTCCTTTCCGGAGTTTGATGGCGAGATACGCCGTCCGGGATGATGCGAATTGGCCCGCTGCACGGGCGTATCTCGTAGAGACCCGAGGGGTTGACCCGGTAACGGTGGACCGGTTGCACGAGGTTGGATCGATCTACGCGAACGATCATCGGCCGCGCCCGGCTCTTGTTTTTCTGCACCGGACAGCGTGCGGGAAGGTTCTCGGGGCATCGCTGCGAGACACGCGTCCGGATTCCTCCTTCCGTCCCTGCCTCGGGGACAAGCGGATGGCGTGGTTCGCGGTCGGGTCAATCGACCAGGCCGATGCGGTCGTCGCGGTCGAGTCGCCGATTGACGCGTTGAGCTACGTCACCTTGAAAGGCGGCCCATGCGAGTCGCGGGCCGTCGTCAGTTGTGGGGGCGTGAGCGTGCCGGAAGAGCTGATGTGGCAGGCCTACGATCGTCGCCAATCGTTCGTCGTCGCCCTCGACAATGATGCCGCCGGGGAGCGCGGATGGAGGCGGGCGTGGGATCAGACCACGGACTGGGCCGGGTTCAAAATCTCCTCCGACTGCCCGACCCGGAAGGATTGGAACGATGATTTACGGGCTGTCCGGCTCGCTCAAAAGCCGCATCGGAACCCCCTGCACTCTCTTCGCCATGTCTGAGAAGCTGCCAAACTTTATCTTCGGCGCGATCTACCGCGGGAAGCGTGGGCGGGCCAGTTCGTCGGCAGCCAGTCAGCGATTCAACTGCTACACGCCGGCGTCTCCAGACATTCCCCGAGATGCCTGCGTTGCCGATTGCTGGGTCTGCGACGCATTCGGACGCGTCGATCCGGGACTCAACGTCTCTCCGATTCCCGTCCGTTGCGAAGATCTCGGACGGATCATCAACACGGTCGCGCAGGGCCAGCGGCTGTAACTCAACACCGAACAACACGTCCATGAACGATACCCATACGACCATCCTTGAGACCTACTTCTTCCAATACATCGACCGTCGAATCGGCGCGGATGAGACTCCGCTGTTCACTCGGACGCTCGACGGGGAACCGCTTTCTGCTGTCGTCGCTCGGAAGTTCACCCTCTCGGCGACCGAAGCGGAGGCTGCGATTCACGCCGCCCGGGAGGAGGTGTGGCTGTGAAACGCGACATCTACCAGGCGATCACGGACCGGTTCCTCGAGCAACTCAAGCTCGGCACCGTGCCCTGGCAGAAGCCGTGGGTTTCCGCGCAGAACATTGTTTCGCGCAAGCCCTACCGGGGGATCAATTCCCTTCTTCTCGGCTCCGCCCGCTACGAATCGCCGTTCTGGGTTTCGTTCAAACAGGCTCTCGATCTCGGCGGCCACGTTCGCAAGGGCGAAAAATCAACGCCCGTCATCTACTACAAGCTCGTCGAGAAGTGCGACAGCGCGGGCCGTCCGATTGTTCAGGAGAACGGCAGGTCGTCGCGCATTCCCTTCATTCGCTGGTCGAATGTCTTCAATCTCGACCAGACCGAAGGCATCGCGGCACCGTCTCTTTCACTCGCGCCGGAGGAGCGCCGACCGTGCGAAAAGGCCGCCGCGATGGTCTCCGAGGCACGGCTTTGTCCCATTCATCATCACGGTTTCGCGGCCCTCTACTCGCCCGAGCGCGACGTCATCGAGATGCCAGCCCCGGCGACGTTTCGGAGCAGGGAGGACTACCACCACACGCTCTTCCACGAAATGATTCACGCGACGGGCCACGGCTCGCGGCTGGACCGGGAAGGGGTGACCTCTCCCGTCAAATTTGGATCAGAGCGTTATTCCAAGGAGGAACTCGTGGCCGAACTTGGCGCGGCGTTCCTATCGAACGAGGCAGGGATACTGAGCGAGGTTCAGTTTCAAAACTCCGCATCCTACCTCGCCTCGTGGATCGGCAAGCTGGAGAATGATCCCCGGTTGATCGTCTCCGCAGCCGCGCAGGGTCAGCGGGGAAGTGACTTTGTTCGCGGCATCAAACACACGGAGGGATTGGCCGAGGTTGAGTCACCGGTAGCCGAGCGTCCCGTTCTCGCAGCGGGGCAAGGTGGACAATCATCGCGAACATCCGGTTCCAAACCGAGTGATTTAGTTCGGCGCTATCCAAGAAGAAAACCGGCCCGCGCCCGCCAAAAGGGGATGTCGCAATGAAATCGGGAGCACGGGATTGGCGCATTCGCGTTCTGTTCGCGCCGAGTCGGCCTGCCGCTGCGGCCAGCCAACTCCGCGCCACCTGTTCCGCGACGGGCGCTCTGGCCGCCCGCTTGAAGGAATCGCCCGCTTCGCTCGGCGGCCTCCTTCAAGCCGGCGGCTTCATTCGACGATGCGCCTGTCTCGATTCCCACGGCACTTGTCGATGGCCATGGCGCATTCGCGTTTTTGGCGCGCTCACGGGCGACGGCTGCTCAGGACGGCAGGGGCTTCGACCTCTCGCCCCGCCTGCCTTCGCCACCGCCTCCCGTCAGCGCAATTTCGCCGACCGGCTCGTTGGTACCCGCCCATTCAATCCGTCCTCACCGCTCTCTCCGTTCGGGTTCCGGGCGGTTCGAATCGGCGGGCTTGACCTCCTCGACTTCTCGACCAGAGCCGCTGGAAACGAGTTCCGCAGCTCCTTGGTGAACAGATTCCCGAGCGTCCGGGATTCTGACCGGAGCGCGCACTTTCCTAGGTCGGGTGCGCGTCAGGATAGCACTTTCCCTAGGGGAAAGTGCGGGCGGGCCGCTGGCGCTCATTTCCCGCCCCCCCTCCGCGTGTCAGGCACGCTCCGGGACCGACTCGCCGCTGGCTCGCTTTTGTTCACCCCACGCATCCGCGTGAAAACCAAAACCCACGCATAACCGCAATGCCCCACCAATCCAAAACCGGAACCGTTCAGTTCGCCCTCGACGTGGCGTTTGACGCGAAAGTTCGCTTCGACACGCTCCACGCGTCGCTTGGCTTCAAGACGAAGGCGCAGACCTTCGAGGCGATTCTCTACTTCGTGACGACGAAGGACAAAATTGATCCCGCCGTCATGGAACGTATGGAATCCAAGCTCGACCAGTCGCTCGTCCTTCTCGAATCGCTGACATGAAGAACGGCCAGATTTTTGCCCGCAAATCCACCGCTCGCGGTCGGCTCGATCTCGAATATCTCGACGAAACTTCTGGACGAAAAAAATCGCTGCGTCAGCGCGAGGAAATGGATGAGCAGATCGGACGCCGCCTGAAACAGTTCACCGATTACGCGTCGAAGGAATCCATTGGCCAGGTCCACGCCGGGGGATTCCTCCACAACCTGATCCGCGTCAATCCGGACGGCACGAGCACGGCACCGTCGAAGCTGACCAACGAAGAGCGCAAGCGGCGTATCACCGAAGGCTGGCAACTCCACCTCGCGAAATCCTCGTCGAAGGCGAAGCGCCCGGTCATCGCGCACCGACTCGTGTTTTCGATGTCCATCGCGCAACACGACGCACTGGTAAATGCCGGGATCAATCCCGACCAGGTGTTGCACTCAACCATGAAGAAGATCATGCGGCGGTTCGCGGAGAAATTTCACCCGGGCGATTCGATCGGCTTCGCTTACGGACTGCATCACGACACCGCGAATCTCCACGCGCACGTAGCGCTCTGCCCGCGCACCTTGAAAGGGAACTACGTTGGTTGCAGTACATCGCGATTCGCCAAGTCGAAGCACAAAAAGCAAATGGATGTGATCCGCGATTGGTTCGGGCAGGAAAACTCGCGCTGGCAGAAAATCCTTTCGTCACCGGAGCAGATCGAGCAGGCGGTCAGCAAGCGCCTGGATTCCGACCGGCTGATTTTTTCTCGCAAGCTCAATCAGCTTCATAGCCACGCGCTTCGATCTTCGAAGCATGCCGAGGCGTTGCGGCTGCAACAGCTCTACCAATCCATCGGCGGTATCGAGCGTGCTTTGGTGAAGCAACGCGCCGCTCTCGTGAAGCAACGCGATCTTGCCTTCGTTCGAAAATTGACGCGCCGTCGTTCCACGAGAATCCAGCGGGTCGCGTCCAAGGTTTCCGCCGCGCTCCAGAGCCGTTCGATCCGCGAATTGCAAAATCAGCTTCACAAACTCAAGCGCCAGTATCGCGCCCTTCACCAACGCTACAGTCGCGTTCACGGCTACCAGTCCCATGCCCATAGACATGCCCAGCAACCGAGCGTCACGCTCGGGAACTCGCACGCTCACTGAACACGTTCGCTGCGAGGATTTCGTTTTCCGCGTCGCCGACGTGGACGGCTTCTCGCATCAACCCGTGCCGGAAAGCGACGCCATCACCATCGTGAATTTCAAAGGCTACAGCCAGCCGGTTCCCGATCCCGAGCGACGGCTGTTCGATTTTCTCGTGCTCAAACTCCGTCCCACTTCCGCCGATGAAACCGACTGATCTTTTTCTCACGCTGCTTTGTGTTGCGGGCGCCATCGCTGGATATTTCCTGCTCGTTCCGCCGGAGTCGTGGATGGCCATCGGCGCCTGCGCCCTGTTTCTCGCGTGGGTCACCTTTTCCGCTGACAGCGAGAGAAAGCCGATTCTTCGGATCGGTGGCGTGTCGTGGTCGCTGGAGGATTTCGTTCGTGGCTGGCTGATCACCGGACGAACCGGTTCAGGAAAAACGCAGTGCGCAATCAACGCGATCACGTTTCAGATTTTCGAGAACGTCCCGACCTGGGGCGGAATCTGCCTGGACCAGAAAGGTCTCTATTGGGAGATCCTCATTCGCATGGCCGCGCGGTTTGGTCGCAAGGACGACTTGGTTTTGCTTCAGACCCGCCCGGTGAGCGAGAGTGCCCTCTGGCGTCCGCCAAACACGATCAACATCACGGGCAATCCGAGCGTCCCTTCGTCAACCTACGCGAAAGTCATCGTCGATACTGCGACCTCGCTCACGGGTGGTCGTGGTCAAAATCCGTTTTTTCCCGTCAAGGCACAGCTCGCGATCCAGCTCGCGTTCGACGCCCTCCGTCACGTCGGGGCCTTCGTCACGATTCCGAACGTCCGCCGCATCCTCATGCAGGAGGAGGACTCGGAGGAGATCATGCAGATGCTGGTGGACTGCGGCGACCAGCGCGGACAGGAATTACTGAAGGCGTTCAGCGGATTTCTGGAGCAGCCGCCGGAGCAGCTTGGCGGCGTTCAGGGCTCCATCAGCACGTATCTCGATTACTTCCTCGCCGACGAAATCGCCGAGGTCTTCTGCGCCCAGGAGCCGACGTTCTCGATGAGCGAGATCGACTCGGGAAAAATCGTCTGCATTGCGATGCCGCAGAAATTTCAGACGGAACGGCTCTACATCAACACGATCTTGAAACTCTCGTTCTACTTTCACGCGTTGAGTCGTTTCGACAAATCCGCGGAAGAGCGGGAAAACGACAACCTGATCATTCTTTTCGCCGACGAGGGACAAGAGATCATCACCGGCGCAGAGTCGGCCTTCGCCGACCACCGAGCGGCGGGCGTCATCCGCGAGGCGAAGGCGACCATCGTTCTCGCCACCCAGGCCTACACCTCGCTCCTCGGGGCGCTCGATAAACGCTATGCCGACGTGCTCATGCTCAATCTGAGCAACGAGATCATCTTCACTTGCGCGAATGACGATTCCGCAGTGATCGCGTCGAAAAACATCGGCGAGCGCGAAGTGACCGAGAAGTCGTGGGGAACAGGCAGCGGACGGATGTCCTACAACTATCGCCGCGTCGTGAAGCCGTTCTTTCCACCCCACGAGCTTCGTCGGCTTCGAAAGTTCACGGCCATCATCCGACACTGCGAGAAGCGATTCCGCCGTCGACTCATTCCGCCCATTACTCCTGAGGGCGCGTTTCCGAACTGGTTCACCGGCTCTCGACCGCACTACGCCGTCCTCCAACGGCTTCGGAACAAAAGCGCCCAACCCAAACCGGAAACCTCCAAACCATGAAAACGATACCCGACTCCCTTTCCAAAAAACTCGTCGGCCTCGAACCACATCTTTCCGCGAAGATCATCGGACAAGATCACGTCATTCCACGAGTGTGCTCCGTGCTGGAGCGAGCGTTGCTTGATCTCACTCCCGACGACAAGCCTCTCGGCTCACTCCTATTTCTCGGGCCGACCGGCGTCGGAAAGACCCAGCTCACGCTGGAGTTCGCGAAATTCCTGTTCGGCGACGATGCGCTTTTCCGATTCGATATGTCGGAATTTCAACACATCGACAGCGTCAAGCTCTTCATGGGAGACGAGGGCGGGCGAGAGGGGAGGCTGGGGCAAATTCTGGCCGGGCATAGTCGAGGAGTGCTTCTCTTTGATGAAATTGAAAAAGCGAACCGGTTGATTTGGGATTTGTTCCTCCAGATGACGGACGCAGCCCGCATCACGCTTGCCGACCATCGGACCTATTATCTCTCGGGCTTCGTTCTCGTGTTCACCAGCAACATCGGCGCGCAATCACTCCTTCGCCCGACGCGTCTTCCTTTCACGACCTTGGAACGGGCCGTTCTCGCCGAACTTCATCGCGTGTTCCGTCCCGAATTCATTGGTCGTTTTGACGAGAAAATCGTTTTCAAACCGCTCGCTCAAGAGACGCAGCGGAGGATCGCGCAGGTCGGAATCACTGACGAACTCGATCGTCTTGCTTCGAAAGGGCATCACCTGACTGTGGAATCTGAAGTCATTGAGTTTTTGATCCGGCGTGGAATTCACAAAACTCTCGGTGCGAGACCGCTTCAGCAGGTCGTCCGAAAGCATCTCGGCGATGTCGTCCGCGATGCAGTGAAACTGAATCAACCTTCATCCGGTCGGATACGCGTTTCTGCGAATTTCGAGCGACTTGTGTTTGTGGTGTAGGGCTTTCGACTCGGATTTCGTTTTCGTCGTCGTTCTTATGGTAGGATCTCTTCGATGAAGAGCGAACCGGGAAGTCCTTATCCGACCTACGGCGAATCCCTCGAAATCGACCAACTCGCCGTTCGGAAATTCGAGAGTCTGATGCCCGCGTCCTGGCTTCTCAGAAAACAAAGTCCGGATTTCGCGGTCGACTATCAGGTTGAGATTGTCGACGGCGAGCCGACCGGTTTGCGTTTTGCGGCTCAGATCAAAGGCGCGCGCCATCGGGGTCGGATCAAGCTGCAACGTAAGATCAAATCGAAGTCGCTGCTCTACCTGCGCGATTCAGAGCGCCTTCCAGCATTCATCTTTCTCGTCGATGTGGACAGTGGCGGCGCACACTGGATCTTCGCCCAGCAATACCTTCGGGAGAAGGTGTCATCGGCCCGTCTCCAGCAGCGGACTGTTACGGTTCGCTTCGAAAAAGATAACAATCTATCAGACTTTCGGAGGTTCCGAGGATTCCTGCGCGAGGCCGAAAATTATTTGTCCGAGCTTTTCCCGGGCACTCCTCGGGCGGCTCTTGCTAAGCGGAAACGTGATCTCGATCAGCTCGATCCGCGGCTGGAAGTCACTGTCTCCATGCTTGGAGGACAGGAGCACATCGAAATCGGAGCGTTGGAGTCATTCCCGATTGCTCACATCCGCGCGGGCGAACAGGGATTAGATGCCGCTGCCGTAGATTCCTTTGTCCGGCATGGCAATCCATTGAAGATTCCGACCGATCATCTTCGAATCAATTCTCCCCTTCTGGAGAGTCTTCTCAACGAATCCCGCAGCGAAGCCATCTCGGTGCAGCCACCGAAGCATCCGGGCACGTGCCGAATTGATCTGGGCGCGAGTCGTGAATCGGGCCGGTTTCTTCAGATCGATGGTGAATGGCAAATTGGAACGGATTCGTTGACGTTCAATGGAGCGTTGACTGGCACTCCGCTGGTGATCGAGTCGCAGATTATTCCCGACGAGTTCGTTGCCGGAAAGCCACTCTCAGTCTCCTTCGGTTTTTATTGGCAACGCTGGGGAGGCCGCCGGATCATGGCTCTGCCTTGGTTCGACGAAATTCGCGTGTTGGCGCGGAGCACCAAGGATGGCGAGCCGATTCGGATCTCGTGGTTTTTGGATGGGAACAGCCTTTGTCAGGCTGAACTGAACGACACTCCTGACCTCGACGCAGCCATTGAAACGCTCGATTGGCTGGGTCGGTGCCGCGAGATCTGCAAACGATTCAAGATCGATGCACTTCTCCCTACGACGAACCTGATCACGCCGGAGATCATGAGAGAAACCGACCAAATCGCGGCGCTCATGGAAGGTCGTGAAGTTCAGTTCGAGGTCTCGCCACAGCCAATCAAGATCAGTTTTACGGCTAGCTCCGATCTCCCTCCAAGAGAGCAAGATTTGGAAGAGTCACCGACCCGATTCGATATCGTTGGTTCCAAAAGTTTTCGATTTTTTGAAGACACCATCGTCTTCCCAAACTTGAAACAATCGTTCGAGAATGTCGGACTGGTCGAAGAAAAGATCGATGGCCGCAAAGTAAACCTTTCTTGGCAGGCGATGGATCGTTCAGTCCTCTCGTATCGATGGCTGGATGCTGAAGTGGGGAAGTAGCCCGGTATTTTTCAGGCGCGCGTCCGAGACCAAACGACTTTTTTCATTCGGGATGCTCGCAGTGTCTTGTTTCTCTCTCAGTTTCGGACCCGAAACCCTCTTTCGGCATTGCACGAACGACAGCGGGGAACAAATCAAGGTCGTTCACCAAGAGGCGGATGTATCGAGACGGTGCAATCTCGGCTTCCTTGGCGTCGAAAGTTTTCCATTCGGTTATGCCACCGTGCTGTTCAATTTTTTGGGCCGCTCCATTGACTCCGACTGTCGAAAAGCCCTTGGCGGCCGGGGAAGATTCTACGTTGCTGGAATTTTACGCATTTTGAATTCCGAATTGACAAATGCCTGCGCCCATCCGATCTACGGGCGCAATGCAGTTCTGCGTGAAGCACATTAGGATCGTTTGGGTGATCGCCATTTTGTTGATGGCGGGTGGCCAAGCGGCTCACGCTTACGCGGATCTCACGGTTGTCGAGGATCATGCGGCGGAACGGCAGCAATCTCCGGCATCGGGCGATGATTGCCCGGTCGGTCATTGCTGCGGCCATAGCCACCTGCACACGAAATTGGCAGTCGTCGATTCCGTGCGGACTTTGATCCCCGACACCTCGGTCTGTTTGTTCTCCTTCCGCGACGAGATGGCCCTCGATGGTCCGTCGCGCGAGATCGATTACCCACCTCAGTTGTCCTGATTGATCGCGGGCGCAGTGCGTCCGCGATTCGCGTTTGACGGGGCCTTCCGTGCCCCGACCTGCCGAATTGTTTCCGGCTCCCACTCGAACCACTGCGCACCCCGGCACTTTGCCGGACCGCCACAATCAGGACCAACTTTTGAAACCTTCTTTTCTCGATTATTCGATCTCTCAGTTTGCTTTTCTCGGGCGACCCGCGGCCGCGGCGTTTGCCCTCGCGACCCTTTCCGCTTGCTCCACCTTCAAGGGAAGTCAGCGGGTCGGTGATTCCTCGCTCCTCATCCAAACCGTCGATGCCAGCGGTGGCGTGCTCTCCGGCCCGCGGGCATACGAGACCGCCGACCGTCTGTTTGTCACCGGGAGTCTGAGCCAGATTCTGGGGCAGGACATTCCGGCTCCGGCCCACGTCGATGTGCAGCTCGTCGCCGCCGACGGCACGGTGCTCGCCGAAGCGCGGGACGACATCGATTCGTCCCATCCACGCCTGAGTCGGGCGCGTCACGGGCGAATTTCGTTCGTCGTCAGCTTCCCCTTGACCGAGGTCGGCGACGCCGTGCGGATCATCGTCCGGTATCACCCGACTTTTCATTCCGCGTGAGCGGCCAGCCATCCATGAGAAACCAACTACCCATGAAACAAATTCGAACGCTGAGCGTCGCGCTTGGCCTCGCCAGCGCGTTTGCGCTACAGGCCCAGGATACCCCGACCGGCCCCAACTCCATCGACGAGCTGGCGGCAGCAGCGCTGGCGAACAACGCGGAATTGAAAACCTACGAGGCGGAAGTCGCCGCCGCCCGCGGACAGCGCACGCAGGCCGGGTTTTTCAAGAATCCCGAAGTCTCCGTCGAGTTTGGCGGACGCGAGGTGCGCGACGAGGCCAATGTCCTCCAGGGTAATGGCACGACGTTCAGCGTCTCGGTGACGCAGACGTTCGAGTTTCCCGGCAAGGGGACGCTCCGCAAGGCGATCGCGAACAAGAACATTGAGATAGCCGAACTCGGACTCGAGCAATTCCGACTCGCCTTGGCCGGGCAAGTCCGGCTGCTGGCCTACGAGCATCTGGCGGCGATCTCCGAAGCAGACGCCGCGGAGGCGGTTTACCAACAGAGTAACGATCTGGCGGCGCAGCTCGGCAAGGCGAACAACTACGGCGCACGCTTCGACATCGAGGTTCGCCTCGTGCAGGCGAGTCTCGTCGAGCTGGGGGCCGCAATTAAAGAGGCGTCGGAGAGGCGGGAGGAGACGCGGACGCGGATCAATGCGTTGCTCGGCCGCCCTCAAAAACTGCCGCTTCGAATTTCCACGCCCTTCCGAGCGCCGGGGAAATCCTTCGATGAAAATGCCCTCGTCTTCGCCGCACAGACGCACAATCCGCTGCTCCAGATTCGCCGGAGCGAGCTTGATCGAGCGGCGAAGGAAATCACGGCCACCCGGCTCGACATCGCGCCGGACTTCGCCATCGGGCCGTTCTTCAGCCGCGACGTGGCGGGGGACACCGAGCAAAATATCGGGGCGTCCGTGTCAGCAACCATCCCGATCTGGGATTGGAACATCGGCAATATCCAGAGTGCCCAGGCCCGCGCCGCCGCCGCCGAGGCGCTCCGCGTGAAGGCCGAGCGCGACACCGAAGCTGAGATTCTCAGCCGCCTGCGAAGTTACGAACTGACCCGGCGTCAGTTGAGTCGAATCCCGTCGGGGATTCTGGAGAACATCCGGGGCGCTTCGACGACGGCGAATTCCCAATACCTCAGCGGCTCCATCGGGGCGGTCCTCTACCTCGACTCGCAATCCGCCTACCTCAACGCGCTGCGCACCTCGCAGAATGCCGTGCTCGATGCGTGGCGCGCCCTGCTCGACCTCAACCTCCTCACCGGCGGACGTCTCGACGCTCCCTCGAAAACCGAACAATGAAAACGACCCGAATTCTACTCACAACCCTTCTCTTCCTGACGCTGCTCATTGGTTGCGGACCGAAGGGCGTCGCCCAGCCCGAGCCGGACCACGAAGAGCATTCCGATCACGCCGACGAAGAAGGCGGGGCGGACAAAGATCACGCCGACCACGCTGGATCGGAAGAAGAGGAACACGCCGCACACGGCGACGAAGAAACGCACGCCGAAGGCGAACCCGATGAGCACGGCGAAGAGCAGGGAGGCCACGAAGGCCACGGCGACGAAGAGGAAGGCGAAGCCGGTGTCTTTCAGCCCGGTAAGGGAATAGCGGTCAACGACGATACCCGCGCGGCGTTCGGCCTGGAGATCGGTGACGTGACCGCTGAACCCGTGGAGGCCACGACTTCACTAACGGCGCAGGTTTACCGCGAAGCGAGCGAAGGCTCTGGGAGCTTCGGCGGCGAGCGTTCCGGGCAAGCCTACGCGACGGCGACGCTCACGCCGGACCTGGCCAACGAGCTGACCGAGGGCGAGGAGGTCGCGTTTCGCACCGGTGATCCGGCTGGTTCGTCCGTCACCGGCAAGGTCTGGAAGATCGACGACACGCAGGTCCCGGTCACCGGCATGGCCGAGGTGCTGGTCGAAATCCCCGACGCGGACGGGCGTTTCCCCATTGGGACATTCCTCACCGGCGAGGCAGCCTTGAAAACCGAGGACCTCGGTGCTGCCAGAATCCCGCGCTCAGCCGTGCTCGATACGGCGGCGGGTCCCTTCGCTTACGTCAGAGACGGCGACTTCCTCAAGCGCACTCCCATCACCATCGGAGCCTCCAACGACGAGTTCGTCGAAGTCACCGAAGGACTCTACGAGGGCGACGAGATCGCCATCACCGCCGTTCAGGCACTCTACATCACCGAACTCCGCGCCACGAAAGGCGGCGGGCACTCTCACTAATTTCCTACTCATCACATGATCGATAAAATTCTCGAATTCGCTCTTCGTCAGCGGGTCTTCATTCTCATCGGCGCATTTGCGCTCATCGTGGTCGGCGGCTGGTCCGCCGCCCATCTGCCCATCGACGCCGTCCCGGACATCACCAACGTCCAGGTCCAGATCAACACCGCCGTCCCGGCCTTCGCCCCGGAGGAGATCGAGCAATTGATCACCTATCCGATTGAAGTCGAAATGGGCGGCATTCAGGACCTCCTGGAGATCCGCTCAATCTCGAAGTTTGGTCTCTCGCAGGTGACCCTCATCTTCGAGGAAGGCTCGGATCTTTATCGATCCCGCCAGCTCGTCTCGGAGCGGTTGCAAGCCGTCGCGGCGGAAATGCCGCCCGACGTGACCCCGCAGATGGCTCCGATCAGCACGGGTCTCGGGGAGATTTATCACTACACGGTTGGCTACAAGGCCGACGCCAAAGACATCCCGACCGATCCCAAGGATCAGCTCCGGCAGCTCAAGCTCGCGCAGGATTACATCGTGAAGCCGCTGCTTCGCACGGTCGCCGGCATCACCGAGGTCAACACGTCGGGAGGCTACACTCGCGAGATCGTCGTGATGCCTGATCCCGACAGACTCCGCAGCGTCGGCGTCACGATCTCCGAACTCGCGGACACCATCGGGGAGAACACGCAGAACGCCGGGGGCAGCATCGTCGAGAAAGGCGGCGAGAGCGTTTCCGTGCGTTCGCTCGGGCGCGTCCAGAGTGCCGAGGAAGTCGCCAATCTCCCGCTCAAATTCGCGGGCACGCCGACGACTCTCCGCGTGAAGGACGTGGCCGAAGTCGCCATCGGCTCCGGTGTCCGCACCGGCGCGGCGACTCTCAACGGCAAGGAAGCTGTCATCGGCTCCGCGCTGATGCTCATCGGCGAGAATAGCCGCCTCGTCTCCGAGCGCGTCCACAACAAGATCGACGACATCCAGCGGAAGCTTCCGCCCGGCATGGAGATCGTCACGCTCTACAACCGCACCGATCTCGTCGATGCCACCATCGCGACCGTCGAGAAGAACCTCTTCGAGGGCGCGATCCTCGTCATCGTCGTGCTCATCGGTCTGCTCGGAAACTGGCGCGCCGCCCTCATCGTAGCGTCCGCCATCCCGCTCTCGATGCTCTTCGCGCTGACGAACATGGTGCAATTCGGCGTCTCGGGAAATCTCATGAGCCTCGGTGCGGTGGACTTCGGCCTCATCGTTGATGGAGCGGTCGTCATGGCGGAAAATATCGTCCGCATGATCGCCCACAAGCAGCAGCAGGTCGGGCGACTCCTCACGCGCGAAGAACGCATTCACACGATTCTCACCGCCTGCAAGCAGGTCGGCACGCCCACCGTCTTTGGCGTCACGATCATCACCATCGTTTACGTCCCGCTGCTGACGCTCACCGGCGTCGAGGGCAAAATGTTCAAGCCGATGGCGCTCACGGTCATGTTCGCCCTTGTCGGTGCGCTCATCCTTTCGCTGACCGTCATCCCGGTCCTCTGCTCGTATTTCATGACGAAGAAAGTCAGCGAGGAAGACAACTTCTTCATCCGCTGGTGTAAGGCGATTTACGCTCCCGCGCTGAATTTCGCCATCCACGCCCGTTGGGTCATTCTCGCGATCAGCGTCGGGATCTTCGCGCTCTCGATGGCCGTGTTCTCGCGCCTCGGCGCGGAGTTCATCCCGCAGCTCGACGAAGGCTCCGGCGCAATCCAGATGATCCGCACGACCAGTATCGGCCTCACGCCTTCGGTCGAAATGCAGAACGCCGCCGAGCGGCTCCTCGTCGAGAAGTTTCCCGAGATCGAGAACATCTTCGCCCGCGTGGGCACCTCCGAGGTCGCGACCGATCCAATGGGCGTGAACGTCGGCGATTCCTACGTGATGCTCAAAAAGCCTTCCGAGTTCCGCGAGGAAAACGGCAAGCCCGTCAGCAAAGAACGTTTGCTCGAATTGATGTCCGAGGAACTCACTGCGAAATTCCCCGGCCAATCTCAGCTCTTCTCACAGCCCATCGAGCTCCGCTTCAACGAACTGCTCTCCGGCAGTCGCGCCGACATCGCCATCAAGATCTTCGGCGACGATTTCGACGAGCTGGAGAAAATCGGCAACGAAGTCCGCGAGATCGTCGAGAAGATTCCCGGCGCCGCCGATGTCGAATACGACGCCGTCGGCAAGGCGCCCATCCTCCAGGTCGAAGTCGATCGCGAGGCCATGACGCAATACAACGTCCAAGCGCAGGAGGTGAACGACGTGATCGAGACTGCCTTCGCGGGTAAGGAAGTCGGCGTTGTCGTCGATGGCAACCGGCGCTACCCCGTCGTCATCCGCCTGCGCGAGCAAGATCGCGCCGACTTCGCCGCCGTCGAGAATCTGCCGCTCCGCAGCGAAAACGGCGGCTTCATCCCGCTCGGCAAAGCCGCGAACGCCACCATGGCCGAGAGCGTGAACACCATCAGCCGCGAGTCCTTCCAGCGACGCCTCACCCTTATGGTCAACCTGCGAGGCACCGACGTGCAGACCTTCGTGGACGAGGCCAAGCGGCAGATCGACGAGAAGGTGACCTTCCCCGACGGCTACTTCGTGGACTTCGGCGGCACGTTCGAAAATCTCCAGCAGGCCCGCGCCCGCCTCGCCATCGTCGTGCCCGCCGCGCTGGCCATGATCTTCCTGCTCATCTTCATGGCGTTTCGCAGCGTTCGTCAGGCGCTCATTATCTACACCGGCATCCCGCTTGCGGTGACGGGCGGAATCTTCGCGCTTTGGCTGCGGGACATGCCGTTCTCGATTTCGGCGGGGGTCGGGTTCATCGCGCTTTCCGGTATCGCCGTCCTCAACGGCGTCGTCATGCTCAGCTTCTTCAACCAGCTCCGCGAAGAAGGTGAGTCCGTGGATGACGCCGTGCGTAACGGCGCGATGGACCGGCTGCGCCCCGTGCTCATGACCGCCATGGTCGCCAGCTTCGGCTTCATCCCGATGGCGCTCGGCCACGGCGCGGGGGCGGAAGTCCAGCGTCCGCTCGCCACGGTCGTCATCGGCGGCATCATCACCGCAACGTTCCTGACGCTGCTCCTGCTTCCCTCGCTCTACCACTGGGTCGAAAGCGGCTTGGAACGCAAACGGGCACGGCGGGAGAAAAGCGCCGCCGTCGCGGCGACCGCGGCCATCGTTTTCGCGTTCGGATTGTTCGCGGCACCCAGCAGCCAGGCCGCCGAAGCCCCGACGGGGTCGATCGACGCCCTCGTCGCCGAAGCGATGGCGAGCAATCCCGAGTTGTCCTACTACGAGGCCGAACTCGCCGCGCTGAAAAGTGGGAAGAAGCGGGCCGCGACCCCCGCCGAAATCCCGCAGCCGCTCGACTTCCCGTCGCGTGAGACGCTACGCCGTGCGATCCTCGACCGCGACGCCGATCTCGCAAAGCTGGCGCTCGCAGAATTTCGCTTCGTCCTGGCGGCCACGGTCCGTCTCCACGCCGTTGAGTATCTCGCCGCTCAGGCGACCGGACGTGCCGCGGCCGATCTCGCCGCCAGCGCCGACGCCCTCGTCGCAATGTTGAAGAAGCGCCCGACCAGCGGCTTCGACGCGTTGCTGGAGATCCGCATCCTCAGCGGGTCGAACTACCCGATCCGGCAAGCCGCCGCCGAAGCTAGGGCCGAGCAGGACCAACTCGCCATCGTGCTCAACGGCCTCATCGGTCGTCCGGCCAACGCCGCCTTTACTCTCGAAGGTCCGCCGCCCGGTCCCGCGCTCAACCCCGACGGATCGAGTCCCGACCTCGTGGCCGCCAGCCTCGCCCTCGCGACCCGCCAGGCCCGCATCGCCCGAGGCGTCTTCGGGGTCGATGCGGCCAGCGAGGCCGAGATGTATCCGGTCGGCGGGTGGTTCACCACGGAGGGACTCGGTGCCGTCGAAGATCTCGCCGGGCTCTCCCGCCCCGTCGCCACCAGTGCGACAACCGGTCCGGCCAGCCTCCAGCGAATGCTCGCCGAGGACGCCAGAGCCAAGCTGACCCGCGAATTCGAGCGTCGCAATGTCGCGCTCGCCGCCACCCGCCAGCTCCTCGCGACGATGTCGCCGGAGGCCATTGACGAGATTCACGCCGCGTCGGAACTCGCCGACCGCCAATACCGCATCGGTGGCATCTCCATCAGCCTCTTCGTCGAGATGCAGCGCGCCTACCTCGAAGCCGTCGAAACCCGCAACCACGTCCTCGTTCAGGCGTGGCGCAATCAGCTCGATTTCGATCTCCTCACTTTCCCCGCCTCCGGTGGCTCGGAAGGCAAAATCATCGTCGATCCAAAGAACCAATGATGCCGACTCTTCCATCTTCGCAAAGTTCCTGCACCGTAGGCGGAGTCTCCGCCAGCTCCCGCAGCCTCAGCGAAATTCTCTTTACCCGGGCTGCCATCGCGGTAGGCGGGGGATTGCTCGCCTACACCGGCTTCGAACTGATCTTCGACCCGCCGGATGACCTTCTCAACTTCATTACCCACCACTTCGCGCACGTTGCGATCGTCGGTCTGGCCGTCTGGTTCGTGTGCTGGTTGGCCTTGCGCGAGAAAGTCCTGCATCCCGTCCACGCCATCGTGCGTCACTTGTCCCGCATTCGCAAAGGACGCTTCGAGAAGCTGGCCTACCGCAGTGCCACCGCCGAGATGGAGATCATCATCGACGGGATCAATCAACTCGTCGAACGCCTGCAAACTGGCGGCTCCGACGACCTGACAGCGGCCCTGACCGCTGTGCAGGAACTGCGCGTCCGGCTGGGCGGTCTCGCCGTCACCGACGCCGAGCGGAAAGTCCCGGTCATGCGCTCACTCACTCGCCTCGAATCCTCGCTCCTCAACCTGATGTGTCACGCCGATCCCTCCGAACCCTGAACCTCGCGCAAAACGCCATGCACTCCTACTATCCCCATCCCATCGACTGGCTGGTCATCCTGCGGGTCGGCGGAAGCCCGGACGCCGTGGATCGCGAAAGCACACGGTATCTGTTGGAGAACCGCTTGGCCGAACACGACCGGATATCGGTCCTGCTCCAATTCGATCCCCCCGCGACGAGCGCAATGACTTGGAGCCAGGCACTCTTTGACGAGCACACGCTCTCGGGAATCGAACGTGTGGCCTTGGTAATCGATGCGGAGGAGGGAATCATCAGCGATCTGGAGCGTGACTTGCTCCCGGTCGCGGTGCGGCGGTTCGGCTTTTCCGAACGCGAGATGGCTCTCGCGTGGATTCAAGGGGGAAAAAGATGAGGACCGGGTCGCCCCTCCGCATCGCCACGATGATCGCCCTCGGGCGAGCGCTGCTGCTGGCATCGCTCGTGCGAGCGGAGGCGCCGCCCGCAGCCGCGCCCAATCAAGTCTTCAAACAGGCGACACCCATCGCCACGCTGAATCTGGGCGTCGCCAGCGGCACCCTGCGCGTGAGCGCGGACGGTCAGCGGATCGCCTATATGGCGACGTTGGAGGACGGCGGCGAAGCCGTATTCGTCAACGACGAGCAGAGTCCGAAATACGGCGGCATCGTCAACGACAGCCTCAGCTTCAGCCCCGATTCGCAGCGCGTCGCGTGGGGCGCTTTGCGCGATGGGAACAAAGTCGTCGTCGTGGACGGCAAGGAATACTCCGCTCTCGACGGCAGCGCCGAGGGCATGCCCGTCTGGAGTCCTGACAGCCAGCGTTTCGCCTATTTTGCGGCGACCGACGACGGGAAGCTCGCCGCCGTCGTGGATGGCCAACCCGGCGAGCCGTGGGATTCCGTGATCCGGGAAAGCTTCGTTTTTTCGCCCGACAGCTCGCGATTCGCTTTCGTAGCGAAGGACGGCAATGCCGGACGCGTGATCGTCGATGGCAAGCCGGGTCCGCGCTATCGCAATGTCGCCGGATTCACCTTCAGCCCGGACGGCAGGCACTTCGCTTACGTCGCGATGTTCGAGCAATCGATGGCCATCATCGTCGATGGTGTCGAGATGGCGACCGGACGGACCTTCATTAAAGACACGCTTCGCTTCGACGGCCCGCGAACTCTTCACGTCGTGCGGCTCGATGGCAATCAACTCATCCGCGAGCAGATAAACCTCATCGGGCTCACCGGTCCGTCCAAGGCCACCAGCCCGTCGTCCACGCCGACCAAAACCGAACCATGACGATGATCGACAATACCATCTGGGCCGCCTTCGCCGAAGTTCTCGCGAACTGGTCGCTCTGGATTCTCGTCGCGCTTCTCGTGCTGTCGTGGGGCTGGGTGTTCCATCTGGTCGGGCGAAAGGCGGCGCACGCGTTGGGGCGGCGGCGCCTCATTTACGAAGGTTGGGCCGAAGCTTTCCGCGCGGACGATCCCCGCCGACAGCGGGTGCCCGTCCGGCGACAGCGCCTGCCCATTCCCCGGAGTCGGCCCGCGACTCCGACAATGCCACGACCGACACCCTCGATCCATCGCTCGCTTTCATCAAGAACCCCGACCCGCCAGAGCCGGACGCCGCATCGAACCAGGCGCAGTTAATCAGACCGACCAGCAATCATGAGCACCGACCACGATCACCACCATCACGACGACCCCGAGCCAGCCGCCGCCCCGGCCCCGGATGCTCCCGCCAACGAAATCTTCCGCGTCACCGGGATGGATTGCTCGGAGGAAGTCGCCGCCATCGAGCGCGCGGTCGGTCCGCTCGACGGCGTGCTCGGAGTGCGCGCCGAAATCGTGTCCTCGAAGGTGACCGTCTATCACGACGGTTCGCTGCAACGCGCAGAAATCACGACCGCCATCAATCGGTCGGGTGTGACCGTCTCGGAAGGAGACGGCGAAGCGGGTCGTCCGATGCTCCCCACGATTCTCGTGGGAGTCTCCGGGACCGCGACCGGACTCGGCCTTCTCCTCCAATGGTTGGGCGTCGAACCGGGCTGGATCTCGGATGCGGCCTTCTTCGTCGCGATTGTCGCGGGCGGGTGGTTGATCTTTCCCAAGGCTCTGCGCTCCCTACGCTCCCTCTCACTCGACATGAACGTGCTCATGACCGTTGCCGTCGTCGGCGCGGTCGCCATCGGCGAGCACGCCGAAGGCGCGGCGGTGGTTTTCCTCTTTGCGCTCTCGGAGTTGCTGGAATCCTGGAGCGTCGGGCGCGCCCGCCAAGCCATCCGCGCGCTGATGAAACTCGCGCCCGAAACCGCCCTGGTGAAGCGCGACGGGGCCGTCACCGAAGTCGAGGCTTCAGCCGTCGAAGTCGGTGAGACCGTGCTCGTCAAATCCGGCCAGCGCGTTCCCCTCGACGGCAAGGTCACTTCGGGCGACTCCGCCATCGACCAATCTCCGATCACCGGCGAGTCGATGCCCGTCGAGAAGACCGTCGGCGACAGCGTTTTCGCTGGGACGATCAACGGCGACGGATCACTGGAGATCGAGACCACCAAGGCCGCGAGCGACAGCACCCTTTCGCGCATCATTCAGATGGTCGAAGACGCGCAATCCTCCAAAGCCCCCGCGCAACGCTTCGTTGATGCCTTCGCCAAAATTTACACCCCCGCGGTGATGGTGCTCGCCCTCGTCCTCGCCGTTGCGCCGCCGCTGTTCTTCGGCCAGCCGTGGATGGATTGGATTTACCGTGCGCTCGTCCTGCTAGTCATCGCCTGTCCGTGCGCGCTAGTCATCGCCACGCCCGTGAGCGTCGTCTCCGGCCTCACCGCGCTCGCCCGGCGCGGCGTCCTCGTCAAAGGCGGAGCCTACCTCGAAGCTCTCGGCAGCCTGCAATCCCTTGCACTCGACAAGACCGGCACCATCACCGAAGGCAAACCCAAGGTCGTCGAGATCCAACGCGTCACCGAAGCAAGCGAGGAGGAAATCCTCCGCATCGCCGCCGCCATCGACACCCATTCCACGCATCCACTCGCCCAGGCCATCGTCCAGCACGCCGAAGCGCAGGGCGTCACCTTCAATCCCTGCGACGATTACCAGGGCGTGAAAGGCCGGGGAGCCGAAGGCCACATCGACGGCCACGACTACTTCGTCGGCAATCACCGCTTTGCCCACGAGCTGGCGGTTTGTTCCGACGAACTCGAAGCGCGACTCGCGAAGATCGAGGAAGCGGCCCGCTCCGTCGTGGTCGTCGGTCACAAACCTCACGCCGACTGTGCGGGCGAAGTGATCGGCGTGCTCGCCATCGCCGACACCATCCGCCCCGGCGCGAAGGAGGCGATCCGGCAAATGCACGAAGCCGGTCTCGAACGAGTCGTCATGCTCAGCGGCGACAACACGAAAACCGCCCGCGCGATCGCCCGCGAAGCCGGGATCGACGAAGCCCACGGCGATCTGCTCCCCGAGGACAAGATCGAGCGCGTCAAGGCGATGGCCGAGGAGTTCGGCAGCGTTGGCATGATCGGCGACGGCGTGAACGACGCGCCAGCCCTGGCCGCCGCGACGGTCGGCATCGCGATGGGCGCTGCGGGCACGGACACCGCCATCGAGACCGCCGACATCGCCCTCATGCGCGACGACCTCTCAATGGTCGCCGAGGCGATCCGTCTCGGACGCCGCACGCTGAACATGATCCGCTTCAACATTGCCTTCGCGCTCGGGATCAAAGCCATTTTCCTCATCCTCGCCGTGCTCGGCCTCACCAGCCTCTGGCTCGCCATCCTCGCCGACACCGGCGCGACTCTCCTCGTGATCATGAATTCTCTCCGCCTCCTGGGATCAACCCGCAAATGAACGATGCATCGCCCCCCGAAACGCCGCCGCAAACACTGGCGCAACAAATCGACACCCGCTCCGACCGAACTCTCCCGCCGCGACCGATGGTTCCTTCTCTCCGGCGCGATCCTCGTCGTGGTCGGAGCCGCAGCGAGCCTGCATTTCGTCGGAGAGTGGCATGCTCGCCGGGAGCGAGAAGTTTGGCTCGCCACGCTGGAAACGCGCTACGGCGTCACCGAGACCCAGCGTTCCAACATCCGAAAAATCGAGATCAACTATCACGGCACGGGCAGCATTTTCAAATTGCCCGGACATACCCCGGCCGAGCTGGCGACTCATCGCCAGCTCATCAGCGAGCAGATCCCGGCGGACGCCCTGGATCGCTTTCTAGCCGACCAAGCCGGTCACGACAGCCTGTCGGCCACGCCCTGATCAACCTCACATCAACCCAAACCAAACCAACAAACCAAAAACCATGAAACACCACATCCTGACCACCCTCACCCTCATCGCACTATCGACAGCCGCCTTCGGGCAGGACAGTCACGACAAACCCATCCCCGGACCCAAGGGCGGGAAAATCGTCGAAGCCCCCGGCGGTCACGCGGAATTCTTCGTCCAGCCCGACCGGAAAGTCAGCGTCACCTTTTACGGTGAAGAAATGAATCCCACCGCCCCGGCGGACCAGGTCGTCACCGTCATCGCGGAAGCTCCGGCTGGCCGGGAGAAGCTCGATTTCGAGCAATCCGGTGACGCCTTCGTTTCGACCACGGCACTGCCCGAGGGCGAAGGCTACCGCATCGTTCTTCAGATCAAACCCACCGCCGACGCCAAACCTACGAATACCCGGATCGACTACCACACGGAGGTCTGCGGCGAGTGCAATCGCCCCGAATACGCCTGCATCTGCGAAACGGAAAGCGGCGGGCACGAAGGCCACGCCGACCACTAGGCCCGGAGGAATCCCTCATGAAATCGGTTATCGCATTCATCCAACCCATCAAGGAAGAGGCCGTTCGCGACGCGCTTCACGCCGTGTCGGAGCTTTCCGGCGCGACTTTCTCCGACGTTCGCGGCTTCGGTCGCGGTCGCGGTCGATCCGAGGCCGCGGAAGAGGAGCAAGCCATCTTCGGCTTCCTGCCGAAAGTGCGCGTGGAGTTGATGGCACGAGACAGCGTCGCCGCCGAGGCTGTTGAAGCCATCAGCCGGTCAGCTCATACCGGCGTTCCCGGCGACGGCAAAATCTACGTCCTGCCCGTGGAAGCCGCCACGCGCATCAGCACCCGCCAGACCGGCGACGCCGCCGTCTGATCAGTATTCCCGCATCACGGGATCCATCCATCAAGCAAACTTGAAACCATGCACGAATTCATCAGCAACCCCGCCCCCGGAATCGTTCACCTCCGCGTCAGCGGGAGACTCGACGAGTCCGACTACGCAAAAATCGTTCCAGCTCTCGAAGCACGAATCGCCTCGTTCGGAAAAATCAATCTCCTCTGGGAGATGATCAACTTTCAGGGCTGGACCGCCAAGGGCCTCTGGGCCGACACCCAATTCGACATCCGGCACGCGACCGACTTTATCCGAGTCGCTCTGGTTGGCGAAAAGCAATGGCAAAAGCTGATGACGAAGGCGATGACCCCCTTCACGTCGGCGAATATCCGCTACTACGAGACCGGCGAGCGCGATGCCGCACTCAAGTGGCTGGATCACGTGCCGGAGAAATGAGCGGGTCTCACGAAGGCCACGACCACGGGAGCCAAGGTAATCTCAAGATCGCCTTCTTCCTCAATCTCGGGTTCACGATCCTCGAGATCATCGGCGGACTGTGGACCAACAGCATTGCCATCCTCACCGACGCGCTGCACGACTCCGGCGACTGCGCGTCGCTCGGACTCGCTTGGTATTTCGATCGACTCTCCGAGCGCGGGCGCACGCCCGAGCACACCTACGGCTATCGGCGTTTTCGGCTCCTCGGCGGTCTCATCACCGGTCTCGTGCTCATCGCTGGTCTGGCGTTCATCCTGTGGCAGGCCGCGCAGCGCCTCGTCTCGCCGGAACCCGTGAATGCGCCGGGCATGATGATCCTCGCGGTCGTCGGCATCGTCGTGAATGGCGCGGCGGTGCTTCGCGTAAAAAAAGGCTCGTCGCTCACCGAAAAGGTCGTGAGTTGGCACCTGCTCGAAGACACCCTCGGGTGGGGCGCGGTGTTCCTCGGGGCGGGCATCATGACGATCTGGGACGTGCCGATCATCGACCCGCTCCTCTCCATCGGCATCTCGCTCTTCGTCCTCTGGAACGTCGGTCGCAACCTCACCAGGGTAATGAAAGTCTTCCTGCAAACCGCGCCCGCGTCGTTTAGTGTGGAAAAATTCCGGGAGGAGGTTGGGAAATTTCCCAAGGTCGAGCGCACCCATCACGTTCACGTCTGGTCGCTCGACGGCGAGAGTCACGTCCTGTCGATGCACCTGCAAATGACCTCCGACGCCTCGCGCGCGGAGATCGTGGAGGCAAAAAACAAAGTGCGCGAAGCGTTGGACGAGGAGACGTTCGAGCACGTCACGATCGACGTCGAACTCGCGAGCGAGGATTGTGCCGCGCCGGATGAAAGCGCCAGTTGAGGAGAAGAGCTTCTCCCGAGTCGAGTCGCCCCCGTTGACAATCCCCACGCTCCCGACTAACAAACCTCCCGTGCCGAAGCTGCCCACGTCCTCCAGACTGATCTGGGTGATTGCTGTCTTCCTTTTGCTGGGAAGTCAGTTTGCGCACGCGTGGTCGGATTATCAGGAGATCAAGTGTGCAACCGAGCACGCGGATTCCGATCACAATCACCATTCCCCGACCGGAAAGGATCACCACCCCCCGAATGGGCAGGAGAACGAACAATCGACGGAATCCCATTCCTGTTCGCACTCGCATTCCCATGTCGACGTGATCGCTTTCGATGAATTGACCCGTGCCGCATCTGCCACCCTGTCGAGCAGACTTGCGGTGACGGATGGCATCGCGCCGGACTCTCCGGTTCGCGAGATCGACTACCCACCTCAGCTTTCCTGAGGATTCGCGGGCGCATCGTGCCCGCGTCCCGCGCTTGATCAAAGGGGGCTCGCCTCCTCGACCGACTGGGCTTCCCTTGCCCGGACGGACTCCGCAACCCGCGAATCGGCAACCGTCGCGTTCGCATCACGCCCGCAAAAATTTCTGTCGCTGCCCATGTCCACTCGAAAGCTCCGGGGCTTCCAAGTCCCGCTCAATCTGCCAGCCGGCCCCTTGTCGGGGCTCTCCAATCACCTGAATTATCGATGAATCCCGAAACTCTTTCTCGAATCGGCCTCACTCTCGCGCTGCTCGCCATGGGCGGTCTGCGCGCCGAGACGCCGCCCTCGACCTCTCGCGAACCCCACGGTCCGCTCACCCTCGCCAGCGCGGTGGCCTTGTCCTTATCGACCAATCCGGCTCTCGCCGCGTTCAACTACGAACTCCGCGCCACGGAGGCCCGGCGCATTCGCGCTGGTTACCGTCCGAATCCGGCCATCGGCCTGGAGGTGGAAAACCTTCCCGGCAGCGGCAGCCGATCCGGGGCCGACGCGACGGAGACGACGCTGAGCCTGAGCCAGGTGATCGAACTCGGTGGCAAGCGGTCGCGCCGCGTGGCCGAGGCCCGGCTCTCTGGGGACCTCGCCGCTTGGGACTACGAGATGCGTCGGCTCGACGTGCTCGCGGAAACCACCCGCCGATTTATCGAAGTGGTCGCGGCGCAGGAGCGCCTGACCCTCGCCGCAGAGGTGACCGATCTCGCGCAAACCGAACTGAATGCGGTCGCCGAGCGGGTCAAAGCCGCGCGGACCTCTATCGTCGAGCAAAAGAAAGCCGAAATCGCGGTCGCCCGCGCGAAACTCGATCGCGACCGCGCCGGACATGAGCTGCAAGCCGCGCGGAAATCCCTTGCCGCGAGTTGGGGCAACGAAACGCCGGCCTTCACGTCGGCCCGGGCCGCCTTCTTCGACACGCGTCGAACGGAGGCGTTTGGCAGCCTCATGGCCCGGATCGGGAGCAATCCCGATCTCGCCCGCTTTGCCACGGAAGTGCGTCTGCGCGAGTCGCAGCTCGCGCTGGCCCGCACGGGAGCCGTCCCGGACGTGACGGTCAGCGCGGGTGTCCGGCAATTCGCCGACGCGAACGAGTGGGCCGGTGTCTTCGGAGTTTCCGTCCCGCTTCCGTTCTTCGACCGCGGGCAGGCCGACGTTTACGAGGCCCTGCAAATGCAGGGGAAGACCGAGGCTCTGGGAAGGGCGATCCGCGTGGCGCTGGCCGTGCAGCTCTTTTCCGCCTATCAGCGGCAGCTTCAATCCGTCAGCGAACTCGGGACGATGGCGAAGGAAATCCTGCCCGCCGCCAAAGAGGTCCTGACCGAGACGGAGGAGGGCTACCGGCTCGGCCGCTTCTCGTATCTGGAACTCGCCGACGCCCGTCGTTCCCTCATCGAACTCCGCCGGCAGAACATCGAAACCGCCCTCATTTACCACACCAGCCATGCCGAAATCGACCGGCTCATCGGCGCGGCCGCGTTGGTCCCAACCACCGCGGAAGCGCCGACCAAACTCAAAAACTGATCCCGACACCCACCATGAAATCTCTCAAACTTCTCAAACTTCTCATCATCATTCTCCTGCTCGGCGGTGCCGGCTTTCTGGCCCTCCGCATCCTCCAGTTCGAACCAGCCGGACCGGTCGATCCTCACGGCCACGACGAACACGCCGCCGAAGCTGGTGGTCACGACGATCACGGCGCGGATCGTGGCGAAGGCGAGGAAGCCGTCAAGGGTCCGCATCGCGGACGCTTGCTGACCGACGGCGATTTCCAAGTCGAGGTGACCATCTACGAACCGCCGGGCACCGAGCCACAATCCCGCGTCTATTTTTACGAAAACGGGAAGCCGCTCGATCCGTCCGGAATCGATCTCGTCATCACGTTGGATCGGATCGACCGGAGCGATACGATTCGCTTCGAGCCCGAGAGCGACTACCTCGCGGGCGATCTGCCCGTCGTCGAGCCGCATTCCTTCGACGTCCTCGTCTCCGCGAAGCGCGGGGACCGGAGTTATTCGTGGAAATACGAGAGCTACGAAGGGCGGGTCGCCATCGCGCCGGAAGCTGCGGAGAAAGTCGGCATCCAACTCGAGAAAGCGGGGCCGGCCAAACTCAATACGCGCGTCCCCGTGAACGGAAAAATCCGGGCCAACGAGGAGGAAATGGCGCACGTCATGCCCCGCTATCCCGGCGTCGTCAAAGCCGTGAACAACCAACTCGGCGACTCCGTGAAGAAGGGCGACGTGCTGGCCGTCGTCGAGAGCAATGACAGCCTGCGCTCCTACGACGTCACCGCCGAGATCGACGGCACGATCATCGCGAAGGACGTGACCCTCGGCGAGTTCGTCTCAGGAGAGGGGCCGATCTTCGTCATCGCCGATCTCGCGACCGTCTGGGCTGATTTCAATGTTTACCGCCAGGATTTCCAGCTCCTCCGCGAAGGCCAGGCGGTCCTCATCGACGGCGGCCCCGGGATGGAGCCGGTCGAGGCCACGATCAGCTACATCTCGCCGTTTGGGGCGGAGAATTCCCAGACGATGCTCGCCCGTGCCGTCGTCCCGAATCCGGATGGCCAGTGGCGGCCCGGTCTTTTCGTGCGCGGCGAAGTCCTCGTCCAAGCCGAGGAAGTGCCCGTCGCCGTGAAGGCCAGCGCGATCCAGACCTTCCGCGACTGGAATGTCGTCTTCATCAACGTCGGCGATCTCTACGAGATCATGCCGGTCGAACTCGGCCGCCGCGACGCGGACTGGGTCGAGGTCACCGAGGGACTCGAGCCGGGCGCCGAATACGTCACCGAGAACAGCTACCTCATCAAAGCCGACATCCTGAAATCCGGCGCGAGCCACGATCACTGATCCGGAGAACCGAGCCATGAAAGAAATCAAAGCCATTCTCCAGCCCGGCGTGCTCACCCGCGTCCTTCACGCGCTCCGCGAGCTGCCGCATTTTCCCGGTGTCACCGTCATCGATACCGTCGGCCAGGGCCGCGGGCGCGGTGAGGGCGGGGAATTTGTCCCCGATCCCGGGAACGTCTTCCTCGAACGCCAGAAGCTCCTCTGCGTGATCGCCTCCGACGAGATCGCGTCGGACATCATCGCCACCATCCGCGACCAGGCTCGCACCGGACATCACGGTGACGGGCTGATCGTCGTCACCGAAGCCATCCAAACCATTCGCATTCGCACCGGCGAGTCGGAAAACGACGCGCTTTAGCCCACACCCACACCATGCTCGACCAACTCATTCAATTCTCCATTCGGCAGCGCTGGATGGTTCTCATTGCCGTCCTCGGCGTCGCCGCCCTGGGCGTTTACAATTACCAGCGCCTCCCGATCGACGCCGTGCCGGACATCACCAACGTCCAGGTGCAGATCAACACCGAGGCCCCCGGCTACTCGCCGCTCGAGACCGAGCAGCGCATCACCTACATCGTCGAGACCGCGATGGGCGGCCTGCCGAACCTCGACTACACGCGATCCATCTCCCGCTACGGCCTCTCGCAGGTGACGGTCGTTTTCCAGGATGGCACCGACATCTACTTCGGCCGCCAACTCATCTCCGAGCGGCTCTCCGAACTGAAGAGCAAGCTCCCGCCCGGCATCGAGCCCGCGATGGGTCCCATCGCCACGGGCCTGGGGGAAATCTTCATGTTCACCGTCGAGGCCGAGCCCGGCGCGGTCAACGAAGACGGCCAGCCCTACACGCCCACCGACCTGCGCGAGATTCAGGATTGGGTCATCAAGCCCCAGCTTCGCAACGTCCCCGGCGTGATCGAAGTCAACACCATCGGCGGTTTCGAGAAGCAATTCCACGTCACGCCCGACCCCGAGCGCCTCATCGCCTACGGCCTTTCGATGAACGATCTCCTCCGCGCGCTCGAAATGAACAACGCCAACGTCGGAGCCGGTTACATCGAGCGCAACGGCGAGCAAAATCTCATTCGCGTCCCCGGCCAGGTGAAGGACATCGCCGACATCGAGGCCATCATCGTGGACCACCGCGACGGCACGCCGATCACCGTTCGCGACGTGGCCGAGGTCCTCATGGGCAGGGAACTTCGCACCGGCGCGGCGACCGAGAACGGCCGGGAAGTCGTCCTCGGCACCGTCTTCATGCTCCTCGGTGAAAACAGCCGCACCGTCTCCGTGCGCGTCGCCGACAAGGTCGCCGAGATCAACAAATCCCTGCCCGCGGGCGTGATCGCCAAGCCCGTTTACAACCGCACGAACCTCGTCGATGCCACGATCAAGACCGTGCGGACGAACCTCGTCGAGGGCGCGCTCCTCGTGATCGTCGTGCTCTTCCTCCTGCTCGGCAACATCCGCGCCGCCCTCATCACCGCCGCCGTCATCCCGCTGTCCATGCTCATGACCATCACCGGCATGGTCGAGGGCAAGGTCAGCGCCAACCTCATGTCCCTCGGCGCGCTCGACTTCGGCATCATCGTCGATGGTGCCGTCATCATCGTCGAGAATTGCATTCGCCGCCTCTCCGAGGAACAACACCACCGCGGTCGGCTCCTCACGCTCGGCGAGCGGTTCGAAATCGTCTTCGAAGCCACCCGCGAGGTCCGCAAGGCCAGCATCTTCGGCGAGATCATCATCATGATCGTCTATCTGCCGATCCTCACGATGACCGGAGTGGAAGGTAAAATGTTCACCCCGATGGCGGTCACGGTGCTCCTCGCGCTCGGGTCCGCGATGATCCTCTCGGTCACGTTCATCCCGGCGGCGATCGCCATTTTCCTCAGCGGGAAAATCTCCGAAAAGGAGAATATCCTCATGCGCGCCGCCCGCCGGGTTTACGAGCCCATCCTCCGGGTCGCCCTCGGCGCGCGCGCCGTCGTTGTCATCGGCGCGCTGGCGACCGTCGTCCTCAGCCTGCTCCTCGCGACCCGCATGGGCAGCGAGTTCATCCCCAGCCTCGACGAAGGCGACATCGCCCTCCACGCCCTGCGCATCCCCGGCACCAGCCTCACGCAGGCCGTCGAGATGCAGGACGTGCTCGAAGACCGCATGCGCTCCTTCCCGGAGGTGAAGGAAGTCTTCGCCAAGATCGGCACCGCCGAGGTCGCGACCGATCCCATGCCCCCGAGCGTTGCCGACGGCTTCGTCATGCTCAAGCCGCGCAGCGAGTGGCCCGACCCTGGCAAGCCCAAGTCCGAACTTGTCGCCGAGATGGTCGCCGCCGCCGAGCAGGTCCCGGGCAACAACTACGAATTCACCCAGCCGATCCAGATGCGCTTCAACGAACTCATCTCCGGCGTCCGCAGCGACGTGGCCGTCAAGGTCTTCGGCGACGACATTGACGTGCTCGAAGAGACCGCCGGGCAGATCGAGGCCGTCCTGGCCACCGTGCCGGGAGCCGCCGACGTGAAGACCGAGCAGACCACCGGCCTCCCGCTGCTCACCATCGAACTCGACCGGCAAAAGATGGCCCGATTCGGGCTGAACGTCGTCGATGTCCAGGACGTCGTCGAGATCGCGCTCGGTGGTCGGCAGGCCGGCGAACTCTTCGAGGGCGACCGGCGCTTCGCCATCATCGTGCGACTGCCCGAGCGGCTCCGCACCGACCTCGCCGCCCTCGAGCGCATCCCCATCCCGCTTCCCGGTGGCGACGGAATCACCGAAGTCGCGAGCACCGCAGGCATGGGCATCGCGGCAACGAACTACCTCCCGCTCGGCGAGATTGCCGAAGTGAAAATCGCCCCCGGCCCCAACCAGATCAGCCGCGAGAACGGCAAGCGCCGCGTCGTCGTCACCGCCAACGTGCGCGGGCGCGACATCGCCAGTTTCGTTGAGGAAGCCCAGGCCCGCATCGACGCCGACGTTACGATCGCGCCCGGGAACTGGATCAGTTGGGGCGGACAGTTCGAGAACCTCATCTCCGCCGCCCAGCGCCTGCAAATCGTCGTCCCCGTCGCGCTCCTTCTCATCCTGCTGCTCCTCTTCACCGCCTTCGGCTCGCTCAAGGACGCGCTCCTCGTCTTCACCGGCGTGCCGATGGCGCTCACCGGCGGCATCCTCGCCCTCTGGCTGCGCGGCATCCCGCTCTCGATCTCGGCCGCCGTCGGATTCATCGCCCTCAGTGGAGTCGCCGTGCTCAACGGCGTCGTGATGATTTCATTCATCAAGAAGCTCCGCGAGGACGGCGTGCCGCTCGACGAGGCCATCTTCCGCGGCTCCGTCACCCGGCTGCGGCCCGTCCTCATGACCGCGCTCGTCGCCTCGCTCGGCTTCGTCCCGATGGCCCTGGCCACCGGCCCCGGCGCGGAAGTCCAGCGACCGCTCGCCACCGTCGTCATCGGCGGCATCCTCTCCTCGACGCTGCTCACCCTCATCGTCCTGCCGGTCCTCTACCGCATGTTCAACCGCGACCGCCGCGCCCACGGCCCTGGTCTCCCCGAACCTGCTGCCGCTTGAGTCATGAGGTTTCGAAGATTGATCTGCGGTGCCGTGCTGATCGCGTCTGCGGCCTTTGCCCTCGCCGAACCCGAGGTCTTCAAACAGGCGACGCCCATCGCCACCCTGCATCCCGGCATTGCCAGCCGCACGCTGCGCGTGAGCGCGGATGGCCAACGGATCGCTTACATGGCGACGCTGGAGGGCGGCGGCGAAGCCGTGTTCGTGAATGACGAGCAAAGTCCGAAATACGGCGGCATCGTGAACGACAGCCTCAGCTTCAGTCCCGACTCGCAGCGCGTGGCATGGGGTGCTCTGCGCGACGGGAACAAAGTTGTCGTCGTGGACGGCAAGGAATACTCCGCTCTCGACGGCAGCGCCGAGGGCATGCCGGTCTGGAGTCCAGATAGCCAGCGCTTCGCCTACTTCGCCGCCACGGACGATGGCCAGCTCGCCGCCGTCGTGGACGGTCAGCCCGGCGATCCGTGGGACTCCGTGATCCGGGAGAGCTTTGTCTTCTCGCCGGACAGCTCCCGATTTGCCTACGTCGCGAAGGACGGCGATGGCGGACGGGTGATCGTCGATGGCCAGCCAGACCCGCGCTACCGCAACGTCGCCGGATTCACGTTCAGTCCGAACGGCAAGCACTTCGCCTACGTCGCGATGTTCGAGCAGTCGATGGCCGTCATCGTGGATGGCGTCGAGATGGCGACCGGGCGGACCTTCATCAAGGACACGCTTCGCTTCGACGGCCCCCGCACTCTTTACGTCGTGCGGCTCGACGGCAATCAACTCATCCGCGAGCAGATCGATCTGATTGCTCTTCCCAATACGGCAACGGAAACTGGCCAGCGATGAACGGTCCCAACGGTGAACCGACGGCGTCCCTTTGGCGGAACCGCCCTTTCCAGCAGATCTTCTGGGCACACGTCATCAGCTTGGTCGGCAGCGGACTCAGTTCGGTGGCGCTGGGCCTGCTGGCGCACCAGCTCGTCGGCGCGTCGGCCTCGATGGTGCTCGGTGTCACGCTGGCGATTCGGATCGTCGTGATCGTTTTCTCCGCACCGTGGGCGGGGTTCGTCGCCGATCGCTTCGGCGCACGCACGACGATGATCGTCAGCGACCTGTCGCGAGCGGCCATCGTCGCCGGGTTCTTCTTTGTCGAAAGCGTCTGGCACATCTACGCGCTCGCGGTCCTGCTCAATCTCGGGGCGGCACTCTTCACCCCGGTTTACAAAGCCGTCATTCCTGGCATCACGACTGCGGCGCAGTATCCACGGGCGCTGGCGCTCGGGTCCGTCGCGTATGACACCGCAAACATTCTCGGACCCTCGCTCGCTGGCCTGACGATCGCGGTATTCGGATTTCGCGGAAATTTCGTCGCCGATGGGCTGACGTTCCTCGTGAGTGCTGCCTTGATCTTCGGTCTGCCGAGGCTGGCGGTCGCAGAAAAGCAGACTCGGCGACGGGCCGGGATCGGCCACGGCATCTCGGCGATGCTGCGCCGTCCGCTCCTGCGCGAGACGCTCTATCTGGCGCTTCAGGTCAGCGTCGCGGGTGGTTTCGTTCTCGTTGCAACCATTGATTTCGTGAAGGGTCAGCTTGGCCTGCCAGACACCGCTTACGCGTGGGCGATGGCGGCCTACGGGATCGGGTCGGTGCTGGGCGCGACCGGCTACGGACGAGCGACGCCGACGATTCGGAAGGCGCTTTTTCATTGCGCCGCGCCCGGGATGATCGTGGCTCTCGCCGGGGCCGGATGGTTCGAGCGCTTCGAGCCGCTCCTCGTCGCCTGGGCGTTGGCCGGTGCCGGGCAGAGCATTCTCGGCATTCGCGGGAACGAACTCCTTGCCGCCAACAGCGCGACGGACGAACGTTCGCACATCTACGCGGCACACTTTTCGCTTAGCCACGCGGGATGGGGGTTCACGTATCCGCTGGCGGGCTTCGCGGTGACCGCGCTTGGGTTCGGACCGAGTGCCTGGCTTTTCGCCGGGCTGCTCGCTGCCGTCTCCCTGCCGCTCTGGATTGGCCGGCTCCGCCTCGCCGCGGCCCACGCTCACCTGCCGGATCGCACCCACGGTCACGCGCACAGCGCTCTCGATCCCCCCGGCGATTATCACACCCACGAGCATCGTCACGGCGACCTCGTGCATTCCCATCCGCACCGGCACGAAGTTCCTCATGAGCATTGAGGGCATCGCGCGGCCTCTTTTTGTCGCGGCAGGCTTTACTCACAGCCGAGTTATTGGTTGATCCGCGCGGCTGAGGCAGGCGTTTCATTTGAGACCAGGTGCATATTTTAGGTTTACAAGCTTTGCTCAACGCGGGCTGTGCAATGGCAATCCCGGAGTCCGCCGCGGCGTTTTCCGATCCAGCGACCCGTGAACGTTGGAGAACGGAGAAACAGATGATTGTGGCGAAGCTCTGTTGCTCTCATTTGCTCCCGGCTCATTTGGGCTGGGACTCCTGATCGGAGCAGCTAACATTCCTTCAGATATGACGGCTCCCGCGATTTCCTCCGGACCCGTTTCCTGGACCAACATGAGCAACGGAATCGAGAAGGTCAAAGACCGGCTGCGACGCGCCGTGGCTGCCTTGGAGACCGCGGGGGTGCGGTATGCGGTGATTGGTGGAAACGCGGTGGCGGCCTGGGTCTCACGGGTCGATGAATCGGTGGTTCGCAACACCCGCGATGTCGATCTGCTTTTGGATCGCGGCGACTTTGCGAGAGCAGTCACCGCGATGGAGGCGGCGGGCTTTGTTCATAAATCCGCGGCAATCCTTGGCGGGGCGGGTCGGATCGAGATGTTCCTTGATGGACCGAGGGCAAAGGCCCGCGATGCCGTGCACGTCATTTTCGCTGGCGAAAAGGTGCAGGAGGATTCGCTGCTGCCGTCACCAAGCGTGGATGAGATCGACCTCCCTGGAGAGGAATTCCGGCTGGTCGCTTTGGACGCTCTCGTGCGCATGAAACTCACTTCCTTCCGAAGAAAGGATCAGGTTCATCTGCTGGACATGATGGAAATCGGACAGATCGACGAATCCTGGTTGGATCGGGTCCCCGCGGAGTTGCGCCCCCGGCTCGCGGAGTTACTGGCTGATCCCCACGGCTGAGGCGGGACTTTCTAGCGTCATTCAGGTGAGAAATCCCGTGGAGAATCTCTGGAGTGCGGCGGCTTGACGGCGCTTTGGATGCGGACGCTCACAGCCCATCGGATCAACGAGCGTTCTTCTGGCACGAGAATCCAGAGCGGGATCAAACTACCGCGCCATAGCCGAAATCCGGCTTGAAACCGTGCCATTCGGGCAGTCAGGATCAGAGGGAAAAATGCGGTTGACGGTTGATGGGCGGGGGGGCGTTGTTCGCGGGATGGAGTCAGAAATTTCTCAGTTGACATACTTGGCAGAAACGCCAAATTGACAATATGAAGCGAGCGAATAAGCACCGCGTGGAGGAGCGGGCGAGCGTGATCAAGGCGCTGGCCCATCCTTCCCGGGTTCTCATCGCCGAGGCGCTCACCAATGGCGAACAGTGCGTCTGCGAGCTGACTGAGCTGGTCGGCGCAGACATCTCGACGGTCTCCCGACACCTTTCGATCATGAAGACCGCGGGTTGGGTCGAGGTCGAGAAGCGGGGTCTCAATCAGTTTTACCGACTCCGTTGCCCGTGCTTGCTCGAGTTCTTCAAATGCGTGGATCTCATCGCCGGGACGCGTTCGGCTGACGGGCGGCAGAGAGCGGCCTAATGCGCGGGCCTTTACTTGCTTATTACACCAAACAACCAAATTAAGGCGATGAAAGTAATTCAAGTTTACGATCCGCCAATGTGCTGTTCGACCGGCGTTTGCGGGCCGGATGTGGATCCCGATCTGGCACAATTCGCCGGGTTGCTGAACGCACTCCAAGCGCGCGGCATTCGTGTCGAGCGCTTCGGGCTTGGGCAGGATCCGATGGCATTCGTAACGAATGCGCAGGTCAAGACCATCCTGGAGAACGAAGGCTCGGAGGCGCTACCCGCAATTTTTTGGGATGGCGCGCTGATTGCCAAGGGGGCCTATCCCGACTCTGCCGAGCGGACTCGCTGGATGCAGGCGGCTACGGGGGATGACGCCTCGTGAATTTTCCGGCCTTTCAGATCACCGCGGAACAGTCCACCCGCTACTTGTTCTTCACGGGAAAAGGGGGAGTCGGGAAGACTTCGCTTTCGTGCGCGACGGCTCTGCGTCTCGCCGAGAGTGGGAAGCGGGTGCTGTTGGTAAGCACCGACCCGGCGTCCAATCTCGATGAAGTTCTCGGAGTTGCGCTTTCCAATCAGCCCCAAGCCATCCCGTCGCTCGCTGGACTTTCGGCCCTGAATATCGACCCCGAGGAAGCCGCCCGAGCTTACCGGGAACGCGTGATCGGTCCCGTGCGGGGCATTTTGCCGGAAGCGGCTCTGCGCAGCATGGAGGAAGGCTTGTCTGGCTCCTGCACGGTGGAAATCGCGGCCTTCGACGAATTCACCGCGTTAATCGGGAATCCCGCGACGGGTGAGAATTTCGATCACATCGTTTTCGACACGGCCCCGACTGGTCACACGCTTCGGCTCATGAGCCTGGCGAAGGCGTGGGATCAATTCCTCGATGAGAATACGAGCGGAGCCTCCTGCCTCGGTCCGCTGGCTGGTCTTCAAAAACAGAAAGCCATCTACGAGAAGACGGTCCGGACGCTCGCCGATGAGAAGCTGACAACGCTCGTGCTGGTGAGCCGACCTCAGGCCGCTTCGTTGCGGGAAGCGGAACGCACCTCGCTGGAACTGCGAGAACTTGGCGTGGCCAATCAAATGGTGGTGCTCAACGGCGTTTTTCGAGCCAGCCATCCTGATGATGCGTCGGCTGCCGCCATGGAACGGCGCGGTGCGGAAGCGTTGGACCGGTCGGCGGATTTTCTGGCCACGCTGCCGGTTGCCACGGTCGCCCTCCGGGCACGCAACATTCTCGGGATCGGCGGACTTCATTCGATCTTCGAAGAGAGCACGGACGCCGCTGCGTGCCGGATCGACGAATCCTGGACGCCACCGGAATTCGAAGGTTTGGACGATCTCATCGACGACCTCGCAGCAAAGCAGCGTGGCGTCATCATGACGATGGGCAAAGGCGGCGTCGGCAAGACGACCGTTGCGGCAGCGACCGCTGTCGCTTTGGCCAAGCGCGGACACGCAGTGCATCTTTCCACCACGGACCCCGCCGCCCACGTCGCCGAAGCTCTGGCCGGTGAATTGCCAAGACTGACCGTTGGCCGCATCGACCCGATTGCCGAGACCGAGGACTATCGGCGGCACGTGCTCGCGACCACCGGGGCCACGATGGACGAAGCGAGCCGGGCGTTGTTGGAAGAAGACCTCCGCTCGCCCTGCACCGAGGAAATCGCGGTCTTCCGGGCCTTCGCACGGGAAGTGGCGCAGGGAATGGACAAGTTCGTCGTTCTCGACACCGCCCCGACCGGTCACACGCTCCTGCTGCTCGATGCCACGGAGTCCTACCAACGTGAATTGAATCGTCAGGCCCGGGCGACGCAACCCGAGGAAGTCCTGCGCCTGCTGGAGCGTCTGCGCGATCCGGAATTCACCCGCGTTCTTCTCGTCACGCTGCCGGAAGCCACGCCCGTGCACGAGGCGGCGGCCTTGCAGGAGGACTTGCGCCGGGCGCAAATCGAGCCATTCGGCTGGATCATCAACCAAAGTCTGTTCGAAAGCGGATCGTCCGACCCGCTGCTGCGTGAGCGTGAGCAGACCGAGCACCGCTATCTCCTCGAGGTGTTCGACCCGCTTGCGAGTCGGGCGGCTCTCATTCGCTGGCAACTCGACGAACCCGTCGGCGTTGCCGCGCTGCTTGCACTCTCGAAGCCGTCGAATTGAAGGCAAATCCACAGCACCATGCCTGAAGCGATCTCGAAAAAAATGTCCTTCCTCGACCGCTACCTGACGGTCTGGATCTTCGTCGCCATGGGCCTCGGCGTCGCCTTGGGTCACTTCGTCCTTGCCGACCCCGAGGCATTCTTTGCACCGATGACCGTCGGCACCACCAATCTGCCCATCGCCATCGGCCTCATCCTCATGATGTATCCGCCGCTGGCGAAGGTGAAATACTCCGAGCTTCCCAAGGTCTTCGCTAACACCCGCATCCTCACGCTTTCCCTCGTGCAGAATTGGATCGTCGGTCCCGTTCTCATGTTCCTGCTCGCGGTCACTCTCTTGCGCGACCATCCGGATTACATGGTCGGCCTCATCCTCGTCGGGATCGCCCGCTGCATCGCCATGGTGCTTGTCTGGAACGACCTCGCCAAGGGCAGTCGCGAATACGCCGCCGGACTCGTCGCGCTCAATAGCATCGCGCAGATCCTTTTCTACAGCGCCTTCGCGTGGCTTTTTATCACCGTCCTCCCGCCCTATTTCGGCCTGGAGGGGAAAGTCGTGGAGATCGAGATGTCGGAGATCTTCTGGAGCGTGATGATCTACCTCGGCATCCCGTTCGCTGCCGGGGTGCTCAGCCGCGTTGTGCTCGTGCCGTGGAAGGGCGAGGAGTGGTATGAGCGGATATTCCTCCCGTTCATCTCGCCTCTCACGCTCGGAGCGCTGCTTTTCACCATCGTGGTGATGTTCACCTTCAAGGGAAACACTATCGTCGAGCTGCCGATGGATGTCGTGCGCATCGGTTTACCGCTGACGATTTATTTCGCGGTCATGTTCCTCGTGAGTTTCTTCATGGCCAAATGGCTCGGAGCGGACTACCCGCGCTCGACCTCGCTGGCCTTCACGTCGGCGGGCAATAATTTCGAACTCGCCATCGCCGTAGCCATCGCGGTCTTTGGCATCAATTCCGGAGTGGCCTTCGCCGCCGTGGTGGGTCCGCTCATCGAGGTTCCAGTTCTCATCGGCCTGGTGCGCGTGGCCCTCCGACTCCGGTGTGGCTTCGCCGGGGAACCCCGCAACGAGAAGCCGACGGAAGATCGCATCATTTCTTCGTAACCCGACCGGTCGAACACCCTCTCATCCAACCCAAAAACCAAACCCACCATGCCAACCTACATCTACGAATCCATCGCCGCCGCCGGGGAAAAACCGAACCACTACGAGATCGAACAAAGTGAGACCGCGGAGGCGATCACGAATCATCCCGACTCCGGGATGCCGATCCGTCGCGTGATTGTGGACGGCAGTCCGTTGACGAAACAGGAAAGCTGCTGTGACGACGAAGATGATTCCTGCTGCGGAGAATCGTCGAGCTGCTGCTGAGGATCGAAAGATGAACCAGCCGACAATTCTCATCCTCTGCACCGGCAACTCCTGCCGCAGCCACCTCGCCGAAGGAATCCTCCGATCCGCCGCGGGCGATCTCGTCGAGGTGCAAAGCGCCGGATCGAAACCCACCGGCGCGGTCCATCCGAAAGCAATCGAAGTGATGCGCGAGATCGGCATCGACATCTCGGATCACCGATCCAAGCACATGGACGAGTTCTTTGACCGACAGATCGATACCGTCATCACGGTCTGCGGGAATGCCGATCAGGCGTGCCCGATGTTTCCGGGCCAGGTAAATCGTTTTCATTGGGGCTTCGACGACCCCGCCCATGCCAGCGGAACGGACGAAGAGATTCTCGCCGAATTCCGCCGCGTCCGGGACGAAATCAAGCTCGTCTTCGAAGCCTACGCCGCCGGACTCCAGCGCGGGAGAGCACTCACTTAACCTAGCTCACATCCAACCCAACCTGACCAATACCCAAAGCCATGAATCCCCAAAAATCACGCTTCAAGCTCCTCTTCCTCTGCACGGGCAATTCCGCGCGAAGCATCATCGCCGAATATCTCGTGAAGAAATACGCTGCCGACAAATTCGATGTCGCCAGCGCGGGTTCCAATCCCCGCCCCGCTCCACACCCTCTTGCGGTGAAGATTCTCAAAGAGCACTACGGCATCGACACCGCCGACGCTCGGAGCAAATCGTGGGAGGAGTTCGAAGACGTCGAGTTCGACTTCGTCATCACCCTCTGTGACAACGCCAAGGAGACGTGCCCAGTGTGGCCAGGCCAGCCGATCATTGCTCACTGGGGATCACCCGATCCGGGCGAGGCGCGGGGAACCGACGAGCAGAAGGGAAAGATTTTCTGGGACGTGACCCAGCAGATCAAACGCCGACTCGAGCTTTTCTGGTCGCTACCCTTCGATAAACTCGACCAGCTTCGGCTGGAGCATGCGACACGCGAGATCGGGAGTCGTGAGTGATCCCGACGAGGCATTGATCGTTGGTGTCAACCGAATCGACCGGTGATGTAGTCTTCGGTCTGTTTTTGGGCCGGATCTTTGAAGATTTTTTCGGTCGTGTCGAACTCGATAAGCTTGCCGAGGTAGAAGAGCGCCGTGCGATCCGAGCAGCGAGTGGCTTGCTGCATGTTGTGGGTCACGATGACGATCGTGAATTCCTTTTTCAGCTCGTGAATGAGTTCCTCGACCATCGCGGTTGCGATGGGATCGAGCGCGGAACAAGGTTCGTCCATCAGTAGAATCTCAGGGCGATTCGCGATGGCTCGCGCGATACAGAGCCGTTGCATCTGCCCGCCGGAAAGGCCGAGCGCACTATCCTGCAAGCGATCCTTGGCTTCGTCCCAGAGCGCGGCACCCTTCAGGCTGCGCTCGACCGTTTCGTCGAGGATGCTCTTGCGGTTCTGCCCAGCGACGCGGAGGGGGAAGACGATATTTTCGTAGATTGACTTCGGAAAGGGGTTCGACTTTTGAAAGACCATTCCGATGCGTTTGCGCAGGGAGATGACCTCGATGTGGGGATCGAAGATGCTTTGCTCGTTGACGGCGATATCGCCTTCGTGCCTCACGCCCTCGATCAGATCGTTCATGCGGTTTAGGTTACGCAGCAGAGTGCTCTTCCCGCAGCCGGATGGTCCGATGAACGACGTGACCTGTCGCTCAGGGATGTCCATCGTGATGTCGAAGAGCGCCTGCTTGCTTCCATACCAGAAGGAGAATCCGCTGAGCTTGATGTAGTCGGGGTCGAGGGTTTCGTTGACGTTGACGGAGGTCGACGAGGCGCCTTGGGTGGCTGGCGATTCTGGCATGGCTTTGGTTTTTGTATCAGGATCCATGATCTTAAAAGGCTCCGGTGGAAAATCTCTTGCGCAGGCGCTCGCGAAGGAGGATTGCCGTGAGGTTCAGCAGCACGACCAGGACGATCAGGAGTAGCGTCGTCGCAAAGACCATCGGTTTGGCCGCTTCGGAATCGGGTGACTGGAACCCGAGGTCGTAAATGTGGAAGCCGAGATGCATGAACTTACGTTCCAGGTGCAGAAAGGGAGCTTCGCCGTCGAGTGGCAGACTGGGCGCGAGCTTCACCACGCCTACGAGCATGAGCGGGGCGACTTCGCCAGCGCCGCGGGCCATCGCCAGAATGAGTCCGGTGAGGATGCCGGGAAGTGACGCCGGGAGGATGATGCGCTGGATGGTCTGCCACTTCGAAGCGCCGCAGGCCAGTGCGCCTTCCTTGATGCCGCGCGGGACGGAGGCGATGGACTCCTCGGTGGCCACGATGACGACCGGCACGGTCATCAGAGCCAGCGTGAGCGCGGCCCAGAAGATGCCTCCAGTGCCGAAGGTCGGGGTCGGCAGGTAGTCGCCGTAGAATAACTGGTCAATCGACCCGCCAACGAAGTAAACGAAGAACCCGAGTCCGAAGACGCCGAAGACGATGGATGGCACCCCGGCTAGATTGTTCACGGCGATGCGCACCGCGCGCACGAAGAAGCCCTGCTTCGCGTATTCGCGGAGGTAAATGGCGGCGATAACGCCGAAGGGCATCACGGCCACGCTCATCAGCAACGTCATCACGAACGTGCCAAAGATGGCGGGGAAGACACCGCCTTCCGTGTTGGCTTCGCGGGGATCGAGGGTCAAAAATCCCCAGATGTTGTGCAGGAAAATGCCGACTTTCTGGAAGAATCCGAGCTGGTTCGGGTAGTAGGCGAACATGATGTTCCCGATGGCGATGGTCTTCTCCGCTTGGTTGGGCAGGCGCAGGAGGAGGGAATCCTCACTCTGCTGCTCGCGGAGTGCGCGGGCTTCCGCGGCGAGCACGTCGTATCGCCCGGTCAGGCCGGCGATTTCCTGGCGGGTCTCGTCCGACTCGCCGCCGGTGACCCGCAGCTCGGTGAGGCGGGAGTTGATGCGGCCGATCTCGATCTTCTCGATGCGCTCGATTTTCTTCCGGCGGCGATTGCCCTCCTGGATGAGGCGCTGGAGTTCGGCGTCGAACCCGGGCGTTCCCGCTTCGACGCGTTGTCCGTCGCCCGTCACGACGGCCACGGGCGTGCCGATCGCGTCGCCGTATTCGACGCGCTCGATGGCGAGCAGGTCGGCGGGACGCTCGATGGCCGCGATGTCGCCGGAGTCGAGAAAGACGAAGCTGAACCCATAAGAGTCCCGGTTGGCGACGTAGAACTGGATCTCCTGTTGGTTCTCCAGCGGTTCGCCGTCCGGGCCGAGAACCTTGACGGCTTTGGTGCGCCGCTCGACGATCTCGCCGACGACGGCCGGGGCGTTGGCGATGGGGTTGTTGACTCCCGGCTCGAGCTGCACGGCCACGGCAGCGTGGGGCCAGAAGACCGGCAACCCGTTCAGCACGATCACGGCGAGCAGACCGATCACCATGAGGACGCCGACGGCGAGTCCCATCGCGGTCAGCCAGACGAAGGGCTCGCCGGGAGCGGCGTGGACTTTGAGCAGGTCCTTGGAGTTCTTGCGCGGGGCGTGCATCGACTCAGACGGTCTTGAATTTTTCGCGCAGATGCTGCCGCATGATCTCGGCTACGGTATTGACCGCGAAGGTGAGGATAAACAGGCACATCGCGCCGAGGAACAGGGCGCGATAGAGGGTGCTGAATTGCGGAGCCTCGGGCAGTTCGACTGCGATGTTTGCCGAAAGCGTCCGCATGCCGGAGAAGATGTTCCATTCCATGACGGGCGTGTTCCCGGTCGCCATCACCACGATCATCGTCTCACCCACGGCGCGCCCGAGTCCGATCATCACGGCGGAGAAAATTCCCGCTGAAGCGGTCGGCAGGATGACGCGCATCGCGGTCTGCCAGCGGCTCGCGCCGCACGCCAAGGCGGCGGTGCGCAAGGATTGCGGGACGTTCGAGAGGGCGTCGTCGGTGATCGTGAAGATGATCGGAATCACCGCGAAGCCCATCATGAAGCCGACGACGAGGGAGTTGCGCTGCTCGAAGGACGATCCCGTGACCGCCGGCCACCACGCGCGGAAGTCCGCCACCCGATTCCCGCTGGGATCGGTGGTGACGAAAGCGATTCGCTCGAACGCCGGGCCGAGCTGCCAGAAGAGGATCACGAGCCCGATGAGGATCGGCGCAAAAGCGAACACTTCGTAGCCGGGGCGAATGTATTTGCGGATCGTGATCGGAAGCGTGCTCCAATACCATCCAAGCAAAAGGGAGGCCAGTGGCACGCCGAAAGAGACCAGCAGGAGAGAAGGCACCCGCGTCTCGATGAGCGGCGCGATGTAGATGGCGGCCAGAAACCCCAGCACGACCGATGGGAGCGAGGCCATGATCTCCATCGTGGGCTTGATGACCTGGCGAAGATTCGGCTCCATGAATTGGGAGGTGTAGAGCGCCGCCAGCACCGCGATCGGCACCGCGAACATCATCGCGTAGAGGGTGCCCTTGAACGTGCCGAAGATCAGCGGCACGAGCGACAGCTTCGGCTCGAAATCGTCGCTGCCGCCGGTGCTCTGCCATTCCCATTTTTTTTCACTCGCACCTTCGTAATAGAGTTTGCCGAAGAAGGAATTCCAGCCGGCCTCCGGGTGCGGGTCGTCGAGCGAATAAACGTGGAGTGTATTCTCGGTGTCGAGGAAGACCATGCGGGTGTATTTGCCATTGATGACGGCCTTCTGGGCGGAGAACGGCAACGCGCTTTCCCAGCGCGTCGCATCGGTCGTGAGGTAGCGCAGCGCCGCCGTGTTGCCGTCACCGATCAGGAATGCCTTGTTGCGCAGGCTGCTGGTGATGAACGCGGGCGCGGATGGCAGGGCGGGGAATTCGTGCCGCATGCCGAAGAGGCGGGTGTTGGTCCCCTCGGGAATGTAGAGGCTGAAGACACGCGTCTCGCCCTCGACGCCGCCGAAGACGAGCGACACGTCGCCGAGCAGGAAATTCATCGCCGCCACGCCGGAGTCCTCGGCGTCCTCGAAGGGCGTGAACGTCTGCCGCAGTTCAAATTCCCGACTAGACCCCAGAAAGAGATAATCGACGGAGCCATTGCTGTTCAAGACGATCAAACTGTCGGCGGTGGTGGGCACGAGCACCTGAACCGGCGCACCGCTGAGCAGCGGGGCGAGCTGGTAACTCCGCTCGACTTCGAGCTTCCCGGCACCGAGCAGGGTGCGTTTGCGGGTGAGGATAACGACGTGCAGTTGTTTCTGCCCGTCGATCGACTGCACAGCAGCGACCAGCATCCGCTCGCCCGCTTCGCCCAGCGCGATGGACTGGATCGGCACCCCGGCGACGCCAACGGAAGCAACCGGACCGGCTTCCATCGCCAGGCTGATCTTCTGATTTTCCCGATCAACCGACGACGAGTAGTTCAACGAGGCGATCGCGAATTCGCCCTCGGCCGTGCCGACGATGATCTTCTGCTGGCGTTCGCTGTAGCCGACCGCAGTGATGCTCTTGCCCGCGTCGAAGGGCGAGGCAATCTCCATGGTCCGGCCCGTCGCGAGATCGGCGGTCACGATCCGCCCCGTGGACTCCAGCAGGAACGGCAGCCCGCCCCATTCATCGATGCCGAGAACCGTGTAAGCACCGTCCGGCAGAGGAACGCTCTTGATTTCCTCCACCTTCGCGGATTGGAAGAGCGGGAGGATTTGCAGGAAAATGAATACGAAAATCCCGAGCACCGCGGCGATGACGAGCGCTCCACCGACCCGGATGAACCCGGACATGAATCGGTCGAAGTAAAGCGTGGCCGCCCGGGTTTGAAAGCGCTTCGGGTCGTTGGCATAGGTGGGAACAGCCATAAGCAAATTGAATGGACAGTGCGATCTGACGTCCGAATGTCCCGCCCCGAGTCCATCAACCAATGAAGGACACTCTCGATGCCCGGATAAGACGCTCGGGACGGGAATGTTCGGAAGTCCGACTTAGTTTGCGCTGACCTCGGAGAGCGTTTCCTCGACGATTTGCATTGGCAGCGGGAAGTAGCCGTCCTTCACGACGATCTCCTGCCCCTGCTGCGAGAGCACGTATTTCAGGAACTCCGCCGTGAGCTTGTCAATCGGCTCACCTGGCTTCTTGTTGACGTAAACGTAGAGGAAGCGCGCCAGCGGATAATCACCGCTCAGGCAATTCTCGTAAGTCGGCTCGACAAACTTGCCAGCCTCTTCGCCCAGTGCCACGGCCTTCACTCCGGACGTGATGTAACCGATGCCCGAATAGCCGATACCGGCGATGTCGCTCGCCACTCCCTGCACGACCGCAGACGAGCCGGGTTGCTCCTTCACGCTGGACTTGAAGTCGCCCTTGCTGAGGGCTTGCTCCTTGAAAAACCCATACGTGCCGGACGCGCTGTTGCGTCCAAAGAGAGACAGCGGCTTGTTCGCCCAATCACCGGTCAGCCCGACTTCGCCCCAGGTCGTGATATCTTCGCCGCCCGCCTTGCGCGTGCTGGAAAAGATGCCATCGACCTGCGCCATCGTGAGTCCTTCGATTGGGTTGTCCTTGTTGGCGAAGACCGCCAAGGCGTCCACCGCCACTTTGATCTCAGTCGGCTTGTAGCCGAATTTCTTTTCGAACTCATCAATCTCGGACGACTTCATCTCGCGGCTCATTGGCCCGAGCTGGGCCGTCGAGGCGATGAGGGCCGGCGGTGCGGTCGACGACCCCTTGCCTTCAATCTGGATGTTGACGTTCGGGTATTCCTTCTTGAAGCCTTCCGCCCAGAAGGTCATCAGGTTGTTCAGTGTGTCGGAACCGATCGAGTTCAAGTTGCCCGAGACACCGCTGGTCTGGGTGTAGGCAGGGATGGAGGGATCGACCTCGACCGGAGCGGCCACTGCGTTGAACGCTAGGCCTGCCGTCGCGAGGAGGACAAAATGTGTTTTCAGGGATTTCATGGGTATGGTGTTTAGGTTTTGCGCGGTTCGTAACCGCGAAAACGAGCATCCAATTCCGAGTGTATACGCCCAAACGTATATTGTGACATTTTTGTCGCAAATCCGCTTGCCAGAAGCGGTAGGCACAACCCGATCAATCACCGACAGTCCGAACCCTTCGGCGGCACGCTGAATAGCCTGCCAGCCATCAAGTTTTCGATCCATTTCACGTCATCGCGCAAAGTCGCCAGTCTCTCACGATCTTCCCGGAAGACGGACATTTCCTGCACGCAGTCCTGCAAGCACCGAAGCTGAAGCTCCACCAGTTCCGAATGACTTTTCTGAAGCTGATAGATGCTCCAATTATGGTGGCGCAACGTCGTCACCACGCCATGCCGCTTGAGATAAGCCAAGTGCCGGGAAATCCGGGCCTGTGGTCCTCCAACGATCTGCTCGAGGTGGCAGACGCACAACGCCGACTTCATCAGTAGGTGGAGAATCCGCAAGCGCGTCACGTCGCACAGGCATTCATAGACCCGCACTAAGTCTCCCTCACTCATCCTCCGATCCGTTTTCTTCATCAAAACCTCTAGAGATAGCGCGGAATGAGAAAAATTTCAGCGAGGAACTGTGACAAACTTGTCACAATATATGCCTATGCGTATATGCCGACGCGCGGGTGAACTTGCATCCACCCCAGTTGATTCCGAACCCTCATCCTAAAACCAATGAAAATTTCGACCAACCTCCGATTATTCCTGACGACAGCAACGATCATCGTGGCCGTTCCTGGACTCTCGATTGCGCAGGAAAAGCGCATCGCCATCGACGGATCGAGCACGGTTTATCCGATTATCACGGCCGCTGCCCAAGCTTACGAAGAACACACCGAGGGTGCTGTAGAGATTGACGTGGCATTCTCCGGCACGACTGGTGGATTCCGCAAGTTCCTCCAAGGCGAGATCGACATTCAGGATGCTTCGCGACCGATTCTGTCCGCCGAAATCGCCGAGGCCAAAGCCAACGGTATCGAATTTATTGAAATCCCCATCGCTTACGATGCGCTCACCATCGCTGTCAACGTCGAGAACGACTGGATGGACTCGATCAAGACGTCCGAACTCAAAATGCTCTGGGAACCAAGCGCCGAGGGCACCGTCACGCGATGGACCCAAATCCGACCGGAGTGGCCGGATGAAGAGATCAAACTCTACGGAGCAGGCACCGATTCTGGCACCTACGATTACTTCGCAGAAGTCATCACTGGAGGAAAGACCCTGCGCAAAGACTACACGGGCAGCGAAGACGACAACGAACTCGTCGCGGGCATCGAGCGGAGCAAATACGCCCTTGGCTTCATTCCCTTCGCCTACTACTCCGCCGAGCAGGAAAAGCTCAAAGCCGTGCCGATCGAGAACGACTACGACGCCATAGCCGGCGAGTCCCGGCGGAGTCGCCCGGTTCCGCCGTCGAACAAGGCTGTCAAGGAGGGATACTATATCCCGCTCGGTCGTCCCCTCTTCATCTACGTGAATACGGCCTCTCTCGAAGAAAAACCCTTCGTGATAAACTTTCTCCAATACTTCCTAAAAGACGCCAGCCGGTTTGTTTACGACGTCAATTACCTGCCACTTTCTGCGATCAGCTACAACCAAGGTATTGAACACCTCACTGAGCGCAACACCGGCACCCGATTCGGAGGCCAGCCCACGACAGGAATCCCGTTCTACAACCTCCTGACAATCGACCCTGAGTGACCAAATTGAGGGGACTGCATGGAGCGACAGCAAAAACTCGCGACCACGGAGGTCGGACAGGTCGACCAAGGGAAAAAAGGTAATCCGGATTCGATTCGCTGGCGTTCCGTCTGTTTAAGTTCACGACTAAAACATCCCGACCGACCAGATCACTGCTAAGAGCCTGTCTGAAAACGAAAAAAGTGGGGGAATTACCTTGATTCCTGAGAACGGCAAGACGTTTGCCTTCTATCCGAAAGGGAATTCAAGCGATGCAATTCGCCGAATACCAGACAGATCTGACCGACTTTCAATGGGAAATCCTTCGTCCCCTGCTGCCAAAAAAGGCCCGGACGGGACGACCGCGGACGTGCCTTCGCCGGGTTGTCGACGCGGTGTTGTATATGACGAAGAGCGGGTGCCCTTGGCGGCTGCTACCAAAGGAGTTTCCATGTTGGAAAACGGTCTATCATCATTTTTGGGTCTGGTCGCGCTCCGGACTGCTGGAAACCCTCCATGCGTTTTTCCGAGAGAGTCTTCGCAAGTTAGCGGGCAAGAAGAAGCAGCCGAGCGCGGCAGTAATAGACAGCCAGACCGTTCGGGCGGCGGCTCATGGTGGCACCGTAGGCTACGATGCCGGGAAGAAGACCAAAGGACGCAAGCGCTTCCTCTGCGTGGACACATTAGGTCTGATTCTGGGCGTCTTCATCGCTCCCGCCGACACTCCCGAGCGAGCAGGAGCTATGGAACTGCTCAGGCCCGTGCTCAAGGAGCATCGGTTGAAAAAGATCTGGGCCGATGGAGGATTCACCGGGGAACCCTTCGCCAACTGGGTCCATACCGAAAGCGCAGATACCAGAGTGGAAATTATCCGCCGCTGCGACTCGACTCAGGGCTTCAAAGTCCTGCCTAAACGCTGGGTTGTCGAGCGCACCTTTGGTTGGCTGCACCACCAGCGCCGCCTCGTCCGCGACTACGAAAAAACAATCTCCAGTGCCAAAGCTTTCGTCTTTCTTGCCGCTATCCGAATCATGCTTAACCAATATTCGTAAACACCCGCGTTTTCAGACAGGCTCTAAGAATCGTCGAGCTGCTGCTGAGGGTCGGATTAATGGACAAGACCAATATCCTCTTGCCCTCTGCACAGGCAATTCCGCGCGAAGCATCATCGCCGAATATCTCGTGAAGAAATACGCCGCCGACAAATTCAATGTCGCCAGCGCGGGTTCCAATCCCTGCCCCGATCCACACCCTCTTGCGGTGAAGATTCTCAAAGAGCACTACGGCATCGACACCGCCGACGCCCGGAGCAAATCGTGGGAGGAGTTCGAAGACGTCGAGTTCGACTTCGTCATCACCCTCTGTGACAACGCCAAGGAGACGTGCCCGGTGTGGCCTGGCCAACCGATCATCGCTCACTGGGGATCACCTGATCCGGGCGAGGCGCAGGGAACCGACGAGCAGAAGGAAAAGATTTTCTGGGACGTGACCCAGCAAATCAAACGCCGACTCGAGCTTTTCTGGTCACTTCCGTTTGACAAACTCGACGAGCTTCGGCTGGAACATGCGACCAGGGAAATCGGATTAACCGAGTAGGGAAGACAGGCTTGGGGGCGTGGCCGAATGGGCGGCTCTCACGGTATGTTGACCAATCCCCGAAAGGGCCGCGGCACCCACCCCGGTCCGCGTATCATCGCTTCGACGAAGCCTCTACGGCTTCCTTGCCGGAGATCAATTCCGTCACGGTCACGCGGGCTGGCGAGTTCGAGGTGTCCACTTTGCCCGTTGCAACGACGGTCTCGGTGGGTTTCGGCAGCGTCGTCAGGTCGGGACCGAGTTCGGCGATGATCGTGGGTTGCTGACAGGCGTCCGTGCAGTCGGCTTCGGACGTGTCGATGAGCGTGAACATTTTTCGTTCCTCGGAAACGAGGTTCACGATGCCGGTGAACGTGACGATCTTGCCGGAATGCTCGGCGGGGTTGGCGACCAGGGCGTTGACTCCGGTGACGGCAGACTGGTCTTCGGCCGTTGCCAGGCCGAGGGCGCAAAGCGTGGCGATGAGGGTGGTGGTCAGGGTTTTGGTTTTCATTTTTCTTTTTCTTTCTTTTGGGTTCAGAGATGCCGGATGGCATCGACGGTTTTGAGGCGGGCCGACCGCCAGAGCGGCCAGGCGGCGCCGAGGATTCCGATGAGCGCGCTCAGGCCCATGCCGACCGCGAGGAGCGAGGGTCCGACCTCGAAGCGGAACGCGCCCATGGGAATGCGCAGGGCAAATCCGTTCGCGCCGAGGGCGACCAGGCAGGCAAGCGCGCCGCCGACGAGGGCGGGGATGAGCGATTCGATCAGGAAGGACAGGGCGATGTCCCCGCGGCGATAGCCGACGGTGCGCAGCACGCCGACTTCGCGGATGCGGCTCATCACGGCGGCGAACAGGGTGTTCATTCCGATGAAGACCCCGCCCAGCACCAGCATCGCGGTCATCACGTGGACCATGATCTGGACGGGGCGAAACGCCTCGGCGTAGGCCGCGTAGTAGGCGGTTTCGCGGCGGGCCTCGACGAGCACGTCGCTGCGCGTGGCGAAGTCGAAGAGCATTTCCTCCAGCGCGGCGGCGTCTTTTGCCCGCAGGGCGATGGAGGAGAGTTCGCTCCGCCGGGCGGCCACCATGAGGTCGTCGAGCGGCCCCCAGATTTCGGATTCGAAGGCGGTGCCCGGCGCGGCGAACCGTCCGACGATCTTCCAGGGCGTTCCCTCGAACGTGAGCGACTGGCCGATGGCGAGGCGATCATCCGACACGCTGAGCTTGGCCGGGACCAGCGGGCCGACCATGATCTCGCCGGGCTGGCCGGGGAAGCGTCCGTCCGTCAACCGCACCTGATCGTGCACGCCGAGAGCGGCCGGGAGCACGCCGCGCACGAGGGCCTGCGCCGCCGGGAGACCCGGGCCGGTTTCCGCCTGCGTGGTGAAGTAGACCTCCGGCGAAGCCATGGGACTCTCTCCCGCCGCCGCGACGTAGGGGGAGAATCGCAGCACGTCCAAGACGGCGGGATCGATGGAGGAGAACTCCGTGGTCTCGGCTCCCTTGCTGGTGACGAGGACATTGAGGGGGTGGCCGGTGGCGCGAATGCTGTTCGTCAAACCCGTGGAAAGGGCGAGCATGAGGACGGCCACCAGCACGGCCAGGCCGATGCCGAGCGCCGTCATGGCCGCGCGGGTTTTCCGGCGCAACAGGCTGCGGAAATTGTAGCGGAGCGGCAGTCTCATTTAATCGTCCTCCCGTAGAGCGCGCACGATTTGCAGCCGGCTGGCCTGGATGGCGGGAACGACGGCGGCCACCGTGCCGAGGATGGCCGCCAGCACGATGGCCCCCGCGGCGAGTTCCGGCGAGACGTGCGGCGTGATCGTGAAGCCCTCGACCGAGAGCGAGAGACTCGACCGGTTGACCAGCAGCCAGGCGAGACCGGCGCCGAGCGCGCCTCCCAGCAAAGAACTCAGCGCCGCCTCGGAGATGACGAGGCCAAGCACCTGAACGCGCCGGAATCCGAGCGTCTTCAAAATAGCGAACTCGCGGGTGCGGTCGCGGATCGTCATGGCGAGGCTGTTTCCCACGCCAATGAGAATGATGCCGAGGGCCACGTAGCCCAGCCAGCGGCTGAACTCGACGATGCCGGTGACTCCCGAGATCGCCGTGGCGATGAACGCCTGCTCGGGCGAGGTCTTCGTCGGCGAGGCGGAACTCGAAAACAACGCGTCCACCCGTTCCGCGACCGCGCCGGCCCGCTCGGGATCGGACACTTTCACGAGGAGCAGGGTCATTTGGCCGACCTGATCGGTTGCAAACTGGAGGTAGTCGAGATCGACGAGGATCGCGTTTTCCAGGCTGTTGCCCGGCGCGCGGAAGATCCCCCGGATCGTGAACGAGACGCCGCCGAGCTGCTGGAGCGTGACGGCCTGGCCGATCTCCCACCCATAGCGGCGCGCCACCCGCTCGCCGACGATGGCCGCGCCGCGCTCTTCGGCAAAGGCGCGGTATTGGTCGTCGGGGAGGTCGATCTCGCGAAAGTCCCGAAATTTTTCGGGTTCGATGCCGTGGACCGCCACGAGATCGGTGGCGCGCGAGCAGGCGCTCAGCAGGAAGAGGGTCGGCATGGTCCCGGCCACCCCGGAGAGATCGGCGACCTGCCCTTGATGGGCGGTGGGCAGCTTCGAGAGCGGCGGGCAGCCCTGGTATTTGTCGAAGACGACGAGGACGTCGTCGCCGGACGAGTTCGTGAGCATGCGCCGCATTCCCTGGTCGAGCGAGACGACGCCGGTGAAGAGGAACATCGCCACGCCGACGCCGAGCAACGTCAGGAGGGCGCGCACGGGATTGCGAAAGAGGCTTTTCAAGGCGAAGGGCAGGAACTTCATCGGGCCGCCTCCGGGGAGATTCGTTCGTTTTCGACGAGGACGCCTTTGTCCATGTGCAGGACGCGGGTGGCGGCCTCGGCGACCTTCGGGTCGTGGGTCACGATGACGAAGGTTTTCTGGAATTCGCGGCAGAGCGTCGCGATGAGTTCCATCATGGACTCCGCATTTTCGCGGTCGAGGTCGCCGGTCGGCTCGTCGCCGAGCACGAGGGGAGGGTCGGTCACGATGGCGCGCGCGATGGCGACGCGCTGCTCCTGCCCGCCGCTGAGCTGGCGGGGCAGGTGGTCCTTGCGGTCGCTCAGGCCGACGACCTCCAGAGCGGTGAGCACCTGCTCGTGACGGCGGCGGCGGTCGAGCGGCAGCAGGAGCAGGGGCAGCTCGACGTTCTCGTAGGCGGTGAGCACCGGGACGAGATTGAAGGACTGAAAGACGTAGCCGACATTGCGCGTGCGCCACGCCGCGAGCTGGTCCTCGCTCATTTTCGCGATGTCCTGCCCGTTCACGACGATCTCGCCCGAGGTCGGTGTGTCGATGCCGGCCATGAGGTTAAGCAGCGTCGTCTTGCCGCTGCCGCTCGGTCCCATGAGCGCGAGGAATTCACCGGGCGCGACCTGGACGCTCACTCCCTGGAGGACATCCAGCTTTTCGCCGCCGCGGGCGTAGACTTTGTGAATGCTGCGAAGATCGACGATGGGATTCATGGGGCGGTGGTGGTTTGGTCCGCGGCGAGCGGGGAGGTTTTCGGCTCGAGAAAAGTCACTTTCGCGCTCATGTCCGGGCGCAGGCTCGGCGAGGTCTCGCGCAAACGAATCTTCGCCTGGATCGTGTTCTTCGCGAGCGACGCGCGCGGGAGAATCCGCAGGACCTCGCCCGTAAAGACCCGGCCCGGTTCGGCGTCGAGAGCGACTTCCACGGGCTGCCCGACGTGCAGCCTGGCGGCGTCGCGCTGGTTGACGTCCACCCAGATTTGCAGCTTCGCCGGGTCGTAGATCGAAGCGATTTCCCGTTTCGAGTCGGCGTAGATCGTGTCGCCCACGTGCGCCAGCCGCTCGAACAACACGCCGTCGGTCGGGGCGCGCACGTCGGCTTGCTCGATCCGCCACTCGACGGTCTCGATTTCCGTCCGGAGTTTTGCCGCCTCCGCCCGGAGCACGGCCGCGTCCGTGCTGGCCTGCTCCAGCTCGTTGACGGCGGTCGCGCCAGTGGCGGCCAGTTTTTTGGAGCGCGCGAGTTCGCTTGCGGCGAGAGACAGCCGCTGGGCGTTGATGTCGAGCGCCGCCCGCAACTCCGCGCGGCGTCTTCGGAGTTCCTCGGAGTTGAGCCGGGCGATTACCTGCCCGGCCTCCACCGGCGCGCCCTCGACGATGGCGAATTCATCGATTCGCCCGAGCACGAGGGGGCTGACGTGCATCGGGAACGGCGGAATCGGCTCGACGTAACCGGCGGCGGTGAAACGGCCGGGGGCGCGAGCCTCAAGCGAAGTCACGGGCGCGGAAGCAGCGGGCACGCCGGCGTTCGCTTCTCCCTCCGTTTGAGAAGTCGAATTCCCGGGCGGCGAATACCGGAACGCGAGAACGGCGGCGATGCCAAACGCGATCAGGACGAAAAGCCAGAGTCCCCAGCGGCGGGAGGGCGGTGGAGGATCCGGCGCGGCGTCCAGTCTGAGGTCCCGGACCTTGTCCAATCGCGACTTCATGGAGGCTACGCCTTCGCGGAGTCCGAAGCCGCGCGATCCTCCAGCAGACAAAGACCGCGATCGATGAGGGTGGCAACGCAAGGATCGACGATGCGGTAGAGCACGTTGTTCCCTTCGCGACGCGTCTGGACGATTCCCCGATCCGACAGGCGTTGGAGCTGGTTGCTGACGGCCTGCGGCTTCATGTCGATCCGGTTCGCCAAGCCGCTCGGAGAAATCTCACCGTCCTTCACCAGGACGTGGAGGATGCGCAGACGGGTGTCACTCGCCAGCATTTCGAAAATTTCCGCCAGCATTCCGGCGCTCTCCGTCGTCAATAGAAGCCGATCTGCGAGCGGCGGCTTCGGAGAGCATTCGCCCAACTCCGAACCGCAGGAGGTTCCAAATTGTCCATTCACACGGATACACTATTCCGTGTATATAGAGATGTCAACGCGCCGCCCTTCCCGTACATCCAATCCCGCCCGGGGATTACCACACTCACGAGCATCGTCATGGCGACCTCGCGCATTCCCATCCGCACCAGCACGAAGTTCCTCATGAGCATTGAGGGAATCACGGGGACAGCTCGGCGGATCGAAGCGTCGCCTGCTACCACCCGAAGGTCCGCGGAAGCCGATTGCGAAATCATTTGGTCCTCTACGGTCGCCGACGCTTGACGCGCAGCTCGTAGTTGAGGCAATCGAGAAGACGGCATGGCAGCGTCTCCGCAGTTGAACCCCGAGCAGGAAGAAGCGCTGGCTGCTTTTGAGCAGCTTCTCGATGACACGGCGGAAGCGGATCGCATCTACGACGACCTACCCGAGTCACGTGGTGGCCGCATCGTCAGCACGGACATCGCCCGATTTCTGGACGAGCGCTATCGAGACGTTCCCAAAGGTCAGGCTCGCGACCTTCTGCCCGGTTGGGAATGCGCCTGGCGCTATTCGCACGGTCGATTGCAGCGCGAATTGAAACGCGGAGGTGAGGGGAAAATCGTCCGCTTCATGGCAGGAGGCTGGGCCGCAGGAAAGACGCACGCTCTCGAGCACGAGCCGACGCCAGAGTTGGCCTGGGATGGCACTTTGGACCAGCCTGCATGGGCCGCTCGAATGATTGACCTGGCGTTGCATTGTAAATGGAGGGTCGATGTTGCCTACGTGTTCCGGGACATCGAGATGGCGCTTTACGGATCTCTCGAACGCGCGAAGACGGAGGGACGAGGGGTGCCGCTGGCCGATCTGGCCGCCAATCATCGGAGGGTTCAATCCTCGATCCTCAAGTTGATGGACAAGTATCACGCGAACAACAGCGTCAGTTTCACCCTGGTCCACAATCTCGGCGCTCGCGGGCTGGTCGGGAAATCACTGCCGGTCTCCTACGTGGAGCTTGCCCCGGAGGGTCCGCTGCATTATTCTAGGGCTTATGAGCACTACTACGGAAAAGCGGCCCTCGAAATCGAAGGTCTCAATCCAACGTAAGGCCAAAGCAGCGGCTCGGCCGGATGCTTGGAAGCGGCGCAGTCTGACGCGCCCTTGGGCGATTGAGAGTGCGCACAGCGTCATTCAGGCTCTTTCCTCGACGAAGGTCGAGGAAGACCGGGTGACTGCCGTCCGCCGCTAGAAAGCGGGAGGGATTGGTTCCGATTCCTAGGCGGAGGTTGCCCCCCTCCAGCGGAGGAAGAGCCACTCGCCGCCGAAGATCAGAGCGATGCCGACGACGGAGACGATGAGCACCATCGGGTCACTTCCAGCTTTGACCGCGAGAAACGCCCCGAGCACGACGACATCGAGCACGATGGCCGTGATGAGGATGATGGCGTTTGCCCCGATGTCCTTGCGAAGGTGTCGCAGCACGCCCCAGTGCACGGCGAGGTCCATGACGAGGTAGAAGATCGCGCCCAGCGACGCGATTCGGCTCAGGTCGAAGAAGATCGTGAGACCCATCGCGATCACGATGGTGTAAACGAGGGTGTGCTTCTGGACCCGCCCGGGCATGCCGAAATGCTTGTGGGGCACGAGCTTCATGTCCGTGAGCATGGCGAGCATCCGCGACACCGCGAAGACGCTGGCGATGACTCCGGAAACCGTGGCCGCGACGGCGAGCCCGACGGTGAACCACACGCCGTAGCGTCCGACCGCCGGGCGGGCGGCCTCGGCCAGGGCGTAATCCTGGGCTTTGATGATCTCATCCACGCTCAGAGCGCTGGCCACGGCCCAGGCCATGACGAAATACAGGCCGACGCAGATCAGGATGGAGATGATGATCGCGCGGCTGACGTTCCGATGAGGGTCTTTCACTTCCCCACCGCTGTTCGTAATGGTCGTGAACCCCTTGTAGGCCAGAATGCCGAGCGCGATGCTGGCGATAAATCCGCCGGTGGAGGCGTCCTTGGTCGCCGTGAGTCCGTCGAAGGAAAAGTCGGCCACCCAGAGCCCGACGATGGCGAAAACCGCGATGCCGCCGATCTTCACGATGGCCATCACCAGCGAAAACGTGCCGATGAACCGATTGCCCGCGACGTTGGCGATGAAGGCGAAGGCGAGCAATCCGACGCCCAGCGCGGGGACGAGCCAGGCGGGCTGTTCGCCGTCGAAGAGTTGCAGCGTGTAGGCCCCGAAGGTGCGGGCGACCAGGCTTTGGTTGATGACCATCGAGAAATACATGAGCAGGGCGCACCCGGCGGTCATCGTTCCCTTGCCGTAGGCTTTCTCGAGATACATCGCGATCCCGCCCGCCGAGGGGTGGGCGTTGGACAGCTTGATGTAGGAGTAGGCGCTGAAGGCGGTGACGAGGGCGGCGGCCAGGAAGGCGTAGGGAAACAACCCGCCGGCCTGCGCGGCGATCTGGCCGGTGAGAGCGAAGATGCCGGCGCCGATCATGACGCCGGTCCCCATCGCGACCGCTCCGGTCAGTGAAAGACTGTTTTTCTGGTATTGGCCGTCGTCTTCGGGGGCGGACCCGCCCGGGTGGTTTTGATGATCGGAGTTTCTCATGTTGAATTGGCTTTCGTTGGTTCCGCGCTGGCAGTCGGCTCCAGCACGTCCCGCCAGGACCACCCCGCGTCTTCAACCAGGCCGCGCAGCCGCCGCCGTCGAACGCCCAGGCCCGCGATGGCGCGTCGGAATGCCTCACCGTCCGCCAGCGGGATGCCGGCGGCGGCGATCTCGGTCGTATCGGAAATCGGGGGATCGTCCGTCGCGACGTGGATGAAGCGGGTCTCAAGCACCTCCAGCATGCTGCCGACTGCCCGTTGGGTTGGAGCCAGAACCCACGGTCGGGGCCGGGCGTCCTTCGCAACGCCGTGGGCGAGCACCAGCAGAGCTTCATCCAGCACCGCGACGCGGACGGCGAGCGAAGTCTCGGGCCGATTGGTGTGGAAATAGTGAAGAATCGGATACGCCAGGTGGCGTTGGACGTGCAGGTGGATCTTGGGCCAGACCGTGGCCGTGAGTTGCTCCATCAAGCGGTCGAATCCGTCGCCGTCCCAGCTCTCGACGATGAGACTCGTCGGATCGCGACCGAGGTCGCGAATCATGGCGGCGAGCTGACGCTTCTCCGTCGCCGCGGAGAGCACCGGCAGGAGGTAGGTGATCGACAAGGTGATCAGAAACAATCCGCTGAAGGAGGCCAGCGCCGTGGCCACCTGCCAGCCCGATCCGTTCGGGACGTAATCGCCCACACCCAGCGTAAATAGCGTGAACCCGGCGAAGTAGGCGCGACTCCAAGAATCGGCTGCCGTCTGACTTTGGCCGTGCAGAACGCTACTTGGGTTGGCGGAGAATAGCATCCACCAGCCGATCCAGAGCAGCGTGACCCAGCCGATGATGACGGCGAGCAGGCTGATGCTCCCGACCGCGGGCAGGAGAATCTCCCGCGCGCGGGCTGGGCTGCGTTTCGCCATAAACCAAAATCCCCGGCAGACGCGGGCCGTGAGGGGGCCGGCGCCGTGCGGAACGATCGTGGTCCACAGCGCGTCCACGAGCGTGAGCGCGATCAACGCCGAGCCCAGGACGAAAAGAAGAACGCTCACGAGTGGGAGCGTCCTTCCTGACCAACGGCGGGATCGGGGATGTCCCGTTCCCGCTGGATGGCTGGGGTTTCGTGGGCGAAGGGTTGCGAGTTCGTCGCAGCCGCTCGCCGATTATCCCGCATCGGCCATGCCCTTGCAGCGATAGCCGACGACGACCTCCTGAAGGCCACGTGCCTTCGGATTTGCGTTGGGGAGCAGTTTGGTCTGCTTGGTCATCCCGAGGCAGTCCGTCTTGGTGGAGGACACGTTGTTGCTGCGAAACAGCCCGATCGTGACCGGGTTGTCCTGGGTGGCCAGTGAGGCGGAACGCGAATGGGCGTCGCCCGGCCCGGCCAGGGCCGTGCCGGCCAGAAGGCCGCCGAGGGCAAGCGCGCTGAGGATTTTGGTGGAGGAGTTCATGGTGGTTTCTTTCGGTTTTGGTTTCTCTTTTCGAGCCGGCCGGTCGATCCCTTTGGATTCCATTCGGCTCTATTGGGTGAAACGCCATGCGGACGCAAATCCCTCATGGTTTCGGAAGTTTTTTTCCGGAATGGGGAGTCCGCGTCGATTTCCGCGACCGGCGCGGCGTCAATCGAGAATCACGCGCCGCCCCGGTCCATCGACCGTGACGCGGAATTTCGAGAGGAGTCCGGTGCCCAGCAACCCGGCTTCGCGAGGAAAGATCTGCCGGTGATGGACTCCGGCTTCGATCCCCCTCAGCGTGCGCCCGCCAAGATCGACATCCACGCGGATCGTGTCGGCGCGAGCGCTCGTCAAGCCGACCGAAGCGCCGCGGGCATCGCGCGCCCGGGCATCGCCGGTCACCCATTCGAGAGCGGAGTCGCACCCGGTATCGAGCCGCAACCACTGCGACGGCTGTCCGGCGACTCCGACCGCTACGCAGATCGCGTCGTTGCGCATCCGGACCGGCAGGATAACACTCCGGGAGTCGGCGCGCGCCTCGTCCAGCAGGCGGATTCTTTCCTCCGCGAAGTCGATCTGGACGACGCGGCCCCGGAAAAAATCCGCGCCCAGGAGTCCGTCGATGGGCCGATGGCAGGTCGCGCCCACCGCTTCGAGGTCGAGCGCCAACACGGACCGCGGCAGCGCGATGCCCGCGATCTGGGCCTCGAAACGACGGATGCGAAAAGCCGTCGTTTGCGAGTGCACCCCTTGCACGGGGAGAGGCCGCCCGAGGCTCAGATCCAGACGGCGCGCCGCGTCCAGGCTTACAACGCTCGACGCCGCGCCGGAATCGAGCAGGAAATGCAGCGGCTCGCGCTGACCGTCCACGCTGACCTCGATCCACAGAAAACCATCCCGATGGTGGAAGGGAATTTCCGCGAGGGTCCCGGCCCTGCCCGATGAGACCGTCGACCACGCGGCAGCGGCGAGGAGGACAGGGAGGGTTCGAAAGCGCACACGTCCTGCAAAGCAGGTCTCGTGCTGAACGCGTCGCTCGGAGCACCGGCATCCGGAGTGCGCGAAAATTTGAGGGTTTCGAGCAGAGTTCTCGTTCCACTGATTGGGACACGCCTTCGGCACACCGGCTTTGCGAGTCCTTCCGATCCAGCCATGCACCGTTTGAAAACCTCGTTCAAGAAATGGCTTCGGCTTGTCGGCGTGTTTCTATTTTCATCAGGAATCGCTCGGGCTGTTGACGACGCTGCCTCGCCGGAGCCGACGGTCTTCAAGCAGCAATTGCCTCTCGCCAGACTCCATCCTGGGGTGATCAGCCGCACGGTGCGAGTCAGCCCCGACGGTTACCGCGTCGCCTACGTTGCCGCGTTGGAGAATGGCGGCGAGGCTGTCTTCATCAACGACGAACAAAGCCCGACTTACGAGGACGTAGCGAATGACAGCCTGAGTTTCAGCCCTGATTCCCGGCGGGTGACTTACGGAGCGTTGCGCGACGGCAAGGCGGTCGTGGTGGCGGACGGCAGGGAGTTTTCCGCCCTCGATCGGAGCGCCGAGGGGATGCCGGTCTGGAGTCCCGACAGCCAGCGTTTCGCCTTCTTTGCCAAAACCGACGGGCGCCAGTTCATGGCCGTGGTCGATGGCCGACCGGACCAGATGTGGGACATGACATTGCCGGGAAGCTTCACCTTCTCACCGGACGGTTCCCGATACGCCTACGCGGTGCAGGATGGCGATTTCGGGCGCGTTGTCGTCGACGGCGAGGCCGGGCCTCGCTACCGCAACGTGTCCGGCCTCACCTTCAGTCCGGATGGCCGGCATTTCGCCTACGTCGCGATCTTCGAGCACTCGATGTCGGTCATCGTGGACGGGATCGAAATGGCGACGGCGATGGCTTTCATCAACGACACGCTCCGCTTCGATGGTCCCCGCCAACTGCACGTCGTGAGTCTGCGCGGCGACCAATTCGTCCGCGAACAGATCGACCTCATCGGTCTGTCAGCCACCGGGACAGCCGACGCGGCTGATGCCGACACGGCTCCGACCAACAACAGGGAGGAAAATTCGCAATGAACCCGCAACCCTTCGAACCCGTCTTGATCGTCCGGCATTCCGCATCGAGATCGCTTCGGCAATCCCGATCCATTATGAAAACACCAAACCACAGCCACCCGACCTCCGTCATCGTTCTCCTTCGCATCTTCACGTTTGCAGCCGTGTTTGGGCTGTCCGGCTGCGCTCTGCTCGTGGAAGACGGGAGAAACAATGATTCGCCGATCCCGGTCCGCGCGGTCGAAGCGGAGGGGGGCGTCATTTCCGCCCCCAGGGCCTACGAGGTATCCGGTCGATTGATCGTCAGTGGAAACGTCATCAGGATCTTCGGCCCCGGGTTTCCGCCACCCTCTCATGTCGCCGTGCAACTCGTTGACGCGGATGGGGCGGTGTTTTCGGAGAAGCTGTTCCCGCTCGATGCCCCACAGGGACGGGCGCAGCAGGACCGCTACGAGTTCGCGGTCAGCTTCCCGCTCGCCGGGACCGCCAAGGCGGACTGGATCGTGATTCGTTACCACCCGAAAGTCCACGGGGCCTATTGACGAGGCACTCGGGGTTGCTCCCGAACTTCGGTCGCACGCGCTGGGTGGATGGAAGTCGGCTGGCGCGGCGCGCCAGCCCTACCGTCAAGGGTCTGCCACAGGCTACCGGCAGCGCCGCTTCACTTTAAGGTTAAGGTTGTGATTGCCATGACGCTTTCGACTCGCAGCGGGTAGCCTGTTGGCAGCACCCGCTTGTTATGCCCGTTCAGTGGTTCGCCGCAGGTATTCTTTACCACGCGGGGATATCTCGTATCCAGGTTGATGGCTGATCGTTAGTCCAAGGTTCTTGAGTTTGCGGACGTTGATCTTCAGCCAATCTTTCTCGACTCCGGCCTTCGCTGCCAACTCTACCGCCGCCAACATGGGATGACTTGCGATCAATTCCAAGAACTTGCGTGTCCAATCTCCTTGTCGGGAAGCGCGATCATAACGTTCCAGTTGAGTTTTAATCTCTCGAACATCCTCGTCAGTGAGATTGGCGTCTTCCCGCAGGGCAATTCTTGGGTCGTCTCCAGCATAGGCCAATCGAATTCGATAAATCTCTCCTTCCCGTTGATCTAACTCATCGAGAAGGTCTCTGCGGTCGCGGTATCCAGCCTTCCGGGCATCATCGTTCGATATCTCATTTGGTGTGCAGCTGCTTACAGTAGAAATCGACACCAATCCCAACACAGTCTTGAGAGTGCTGCCCGACTTCACAGATGGCCGTTTCCATCTGCGGAACGCGAGCGTGACGTCACCACCTTTGATGCGTTCAAGAATCGTCTTGCGTATCAGCATGGTTCTTTTTGCATAACAATTGGTAGGGAACGTCTCGCCGCGCGTTCCCTCTCTTTGAATAATCCTCTGTAGCGGGGCGAGCCTCTTCCCTCAACAAACGAAGTCCGCGCCACCATTGGCTTCTTTCGCAATTTCCAGCAACTCGAAGATGCGCCTGTCGATTACCACCAGAGCCGGAGACCGGCGACGAAGGCGACCTGGCTGTAGGCTTCGTCTTCTTCACGGGCCAGTTCCGCGGTCTCGCCGAAGCTTCGCAGCCAGGAGACGCCAATGTAGGGCGCGAACTCGCGCCGAATCTCGTAGCGAAGGCGGATGCCGAGATCCATCCCGTTGACGCCGGGTCCGGTGTTGAATCGTTCGTCGCCCTGGACGGAGAATTCCCCTTCGAAACGGGGTTGAAGGACAAGCTTCTGGGTCAGCAGAATGTCGAAGCTGACGGTCAGCGCGCCGGACACTTCGCCCTGATCGCTGATGTAGAGCGACGGCTCCACCTCGAAGAGGTAGGGGGCGAGTCCTTGAAATCCGATCACCGCGTAGCTGCGGGCGCTTTGTTCAGGTCCGGCTCCGAAACTCTGCAATCCCCGCACGCCGATCTGGAAGTCCCAGAAGGGCGCGATGTTCCGCCCGTAGAGAAGCTGAAGGTCGCCCTCTCCGGTGAAGGCGTCGGAGAGTTCCTGGCTGCCCTCCGTCTTGATCCAGAGGCGGTTCGTATCTCCGCCGACCCAGCCGACGAGATCCCAGACGAACGTGTCGGCACCGGTATCGTTGAGCCGGTATTCGAACAGGTCGAACAGAAACATGCTGTAAATCTCGTGGTCCTTGATCGGCGGCGGCAGGCTGTCGAGATGGTCGTCGAGTTCGGCGAAGGTCGGGACTTCACCGAAGGATTTCTGATCGTCCGGCGAACCCTCGGGCGATACGGTTTGCGGCGCGGGCGCTTCCGGAGCGGCCGACATTCCGGGCATGTCGGCCATCGAGTTCTGGGAGCGAGCAATGGGACTCGCTCCGATCAACGCGGCGGCTATTGCAAGAGCGACTGACGCGGAGCGACTGCGGACCGATCTTCTCATGAGGTCGTCTCCGATCCCCGGGGCGCGACGGCGACCACGCGGAACATGCCCATGTCCATGTGGTAGAGAACGTGGCAGTGAAAGGCCCAGACGCCGGGTGCATCGACCGTGATGTCGAGGGAAACTTTCTCGCCGGGTTTCAGGCCGATGGTGTGCTTGCGCGGACGGCGGGCACCGTGGCCGTTGTCGAGTTCCATCCACATGCCGTGGAGGTGCATAGGGTGCTCCATCATGGTGTCGTTGACCATCGTGAGCCGCAGCCGCTCGCCGAGGTAAAAGGGGATCGGGCCGGTGACTTCGGAATACTTTTTCCCGTCGAAAGACCACATGTAGCGTTCCATGTTGCCGGTGGCGTGAAGTTGGATCTCGCGGTCGGGTTTTCGCCGGTCGGGCTGCGGATGGAGGCTCTCGAGGTCGGTGTAAACGAGCACGCGCCACGGCATATCGTTGAGCCCGATCCCGGGCTCGCCCAAGCGCGACGTCGGCATCATGGCGACGGTGGCGGCTCCGGGGCCGTGGTGGTCGGGGCCGTGCCGACCGTCGGGCTGGATGAGCATGGCTTCTGTGCCACTCGGATCAGGCTGGACGGGGTTGGCGTCCGACATCCCGGCCATGTCCATGCCGGGCATGGGCTGGCCCTCCAGCTTGTCCATGTCGCCCATCGCGGCCATGGCCATCGGCGTCATGCCCATGTCGGCCATCGTGCGCTCGGGTGGCTGGCGTTGCGGAGGGACGGCGGCGGTCAGGCCGACGCGGGGGGCGAGGGTGCCCCGCGCGTAGCCGCTGCGATCCATCGATTCGGCGAAGAGGGTATAGGCGCGGTCGGCTTTCGGTTCGACGATCACGTCGTAGGTTTCCGCGATGGCGATGCGGAACTCGTCCACGGTGACGGGTTTGACGTTCTGGCCGTCGGCGGCGACCACGGTCATCGGCAGGCCGGGAATGCGGACGTCGAAAAACGTGGCTGCTCCCGCGTTGATGAAGCGCAGCCGAACGCGCTCGCCGGGGCGGAAGAGACCGGTCCAGTTGTCATCCGGAGCCAGGCCATTCGTGAGGTAGGTGTAATAGTGGCCGGTGATGTCGGCGATGTCGGTCGGGTCCATGCGCATGGCGCCCCAGCGCTCGCGGTCGGCGAGCGTCGGCCCGAGGCCCTTGGTGGCGACCGCTTGAAAGAAATCGCCCAATGTGCGGCGCTGGTAGTTCGAGTAGTTGCTCTCCTTTTTGAGCTTGGCGAGGAGCTTGTAGGGATTCATCGACGACCAGTCGGAGAGCAACACAATGTATTCGCGGTCGTAGGCGACGGGGTCTCCGCCGCGCGGCTCGATGATCATCGAGCCAGCGTGCCCGAGCTGTTCCTGAAGTCCCGAGTGGCTGTGATACCAATAGGTCCCGCTCTGCCGGACGGGAAAGCGGTAGGTGAAGGTCTCGCCCGCCGGGATTCCGGCGAAGCTCACGCCCGGCACGCCGTCCATGCGAAAGGGCAGGATCAGCCCGTGCCAGTGGATGGAGGTCGATTCATCGAGTTGATTGTGGACCCGAATCGTCACGTCATCGCCCTCGCGGAGCCGAATCAACGGGCCGGGCATCACGCCGTTGATGGTGATGCCCTTCGCTCGCCGCCCCCCGATGCGGAGCGTCTCCTCGGCGATGGTGAGATCGAGGTCCGTGCCGCTCAATTCGCTTCTCCGACCGGGCTGGGCGAGTCCGGGAAGGATGCCGCCGAAGCTGGTCAGGAGCCCCGCCGCAGCGGTTGTCCGAAGAAAACGCCTGCGATTGAACAGGCTGGGGGACTCGAATTCCATCGCGCGACTGTTGGTGAGAGGGAGCGGAGTGGCTACGCCATATCCCGGAAAGACTGCGCAATTCTTCGGATCCGGTGCCGAGGATTCACGTTGCTCAACAAAAATAGGGCTTGGCGACGGTAAATCCAGCGAGAGCGAGACGGTGCTGGAAATGTTTGTCCCGAGCGGCGACTCGCAGTGGGGAATTGCTGCGGAGTTGCCCGTTGATGACCTCACAGCGGATACCTCCGTGAAGTCCGCGCAGCACTTCCCCCATGACCAGCGCTCCCGCATAGGCACCGACAAACGAGGATGAAAGCGCTTTTCCGGCCAGCGTTTCGGCAACGATTCCGCAGGGGTCTTCGGTGCGGAATGCATCGAGAAGCGCAGGCTGCGCCATATCTTCAACGGTTTCTTCTTCAGCCCAAATCTGGGCAGGCGTTCGGGTCGACTCCGGAAATGTATGAAGCGAGAGTTGGTCGAAGGTGTCGACGCTGCCGCCCAACCCGCACTCGACGATGACCTTGAATCCGGCGTCTTCGAGGCAGCGTCGCGCGGGGGCCGAGTCAAAACCGCAGAGTGCCAGAAGCGGTTCGTCTGCCTCGCAACGGACCGTCGAATCGAAACGGCGTTCGCAAATGCGGGTGCGAAAACCTCGCTCTTCCAACCATTCCGAACAAAGGCGCGTCTTCAAGCGCCCTGCCGAGGATTTTTCGCAGAGCAGTCCCGCGCTCAAATTGCCTTCGACCACTCGGTCGAAGTCTTGGAGCATGAAAAGCGCTTCGCACGGTTTTTCGTAGGGCAGCATTGCCGCGTTCCAAAGATAGGCCTGCCCCAGATGGCCAAGGCCCAGAAGCCACAAGTTCGCCGGAAGATATTCTAACTCGGGGCCGCGCGCCTGTTCGTCAGTCCATTCGAGATCCGGTCGCCAAAGCGAGACCCCGAGCGGACGTTGCACAAAATGGCTACTGAGTCCGCAGACACGTAGAAATCCACGCGCCACACCCATCGCGCCCGCTGCGATGCCGCCCATCGCAAAGTCGATGTCGTCGTGAAGGGAGAATGACATTTCGGCGGGCGCGACACCTCCGCGCCAGCCGGAGCAGATGACCGACAGCGCGTCGGGAACTGGGTTGACCGCCCCGCCGAAATGAAGCGTATGGCTGAGATCGGAGTGCTGAGGATCGCAGAGCCGGGCTCCCAACGATCGGACGATGTCGTTCAATGAACCTTCTCCCGGCCAAGGGACCGTCGCTGCGACCATCGGAGGCATCTCGACGAATACGCCGCCAAGAAACGCGCGCTTCCCCGTATTCACCGCAGTGAGAAGCGCGGCCTGAAGCGCTGCCGAGTGCCTGATCTCCTCGCCACAAATGAGGTTTAGTCGGAACGTTCCCAGCGTCTCCATCGCCTCGGGGTAAGAGCCGCCAAATCGTTCGAGGACAGCGCGAGCGAGTCGGCAATAGTTCTCTTCGTTGAGCTGATCCGGATTCATAGGAGAGTGAGGCGCACCTTGCCGGATTTAGGTCCCCACGCGGTCCAGCGATGATCGCCGCGGTATTCGTGGATCCCAACACCGGCGAGCGTCGGCAGTCGGCGCTGCGCGAAGTGCGGAACGATGAGGGCCACGTGTCCGGCCTGACACACCATTGGGTGGGTGCGATCCGAGTCGCTTTGTTCGGTCCACTTGCCTCCGTGAGTATGCACATCGGCGAGGACGCGCATCTTCCGAATGCGGCACTCTTCCCACAGCGGAACAAAACCTCCCCCGTGGAAAACGATGATTCCGGTATCGAGCGCAGTGGGATCGAGGTCGTCGTAGCAGACGAAATGGGTCACCTTGTTCGCTTCGCTACGCCCAAGCAGAAATGCGCCGCTTTCGCGGCGTCCGCCGCCGCGTCGCTTGAGTTGGCGCATCAGTCGCCACCAGACAAGCCAGGGAATGCGCAGATTAGGCTTCGGCATATTTCCTCCGGTTGAGGCACGAATGGACGAAACCAAGATAGACAACGATAGAGAACGCGGGCTGCCACCAAACGTTTGGGAATTGCGGCTTCCAAATCTCATGCCCGGCCATCGCCATGCGATCGCAGGGGGCGTAGAGCGCAGTGCCACCGTTCCAGTTTGGATTGAAGACTTTCGTCACGTTACCCGGCCCTTTCGGCCACCGCTCGTGTTCGAGGAGGCAATTGCTCGTAACGTCCCACGGACAGGCTGACGGTGGGGTCTGCGGGTAGCCGTCGACCGTAAAGCGGAGGAAGACTCTCCCGGCGGCCAGCAGATCATCGTCGGCCTGCACCCAAAGAATCGGATGCGGCCACGCGATCTCGCCTGCTTCGCCGTGCAGCCCCCATCTCCCGGCGTCCACGCCCGCTTGGAAGGGCGCGTCCTCGAGGTGGGCGTGGAAAAGCGCTTGGTCGGGACTCACCCATTCACCTCCACTTTCCCTGTGAGGTTCAGGCGCACCTCGCAGGCGGGAGGCTTCACGAAGGAACCGATATGCGCAGTTTCCGACAGCACGTCATTCGGGGCATCGGGAAGGCGCAGCACCTTGTCCAAAGCATCCGCACCTTTCAGGTCGAATGCACGCAACGCCCAGCGGAGAACTTTCTCAATCGTTGCCGACGGCCCGAAGGTGCGGTTTTGCTCTCCGTTGTAGAAGACCGTAACCGCTACCTTCCGGCAGCGATGGCAGTGAACGTGATGTCGATGCTTGATACCGCATTCGCACAGTTTGCGGTGCTTCTCGTGAGGTTCGTCCTCGCCTTCGATACTCAGATGGATATCCCCGTCCGTCTCCGGCGCAATTCGTTTGAGAAGCTCTTCGACGGTGGCGTCCTCGTCGATCTTAACGAGCACGGGGTCGGGATGGTTTGCGTTGTGGATGTAGAGTTCAATTTCTTTCATTTGGTGTGTCTCCTGTTTGGTGGTTGATGAGAAGAGCCGGGCGAAACGCCGGATTTTCCATTCGGCGCGCATTTTTTTTGCGGCTGACTGTCCCTCAATGGATAAAAGCCAGCCCGAGGACGGAAATTTCCGACGAACGCGTGGAAAATTTTGGGGAGTGTCCGGCTTTTATGCTACGAACCCATGCGGCCCACGATCGTTACCAACAATGGCAGAATTCACCCCCGAAGCCCTCGCGCAGTTTGAGAACGCCGTTACCGATGAGGAATTTATGGAGCGTCTTTTGACCTTCACCCTGCGTCGTATCCGGTCGCGCAACTGGCGCGGAGTGTGGGACGGGCATCTGCCCGGCGGCAAAGACGTGGCGGACATCGTGCAGGAGGCAATCTCCGACGTGTTGTCAGGCAAGCGGAATTGGAACCCGGAGAAGGACTCCGACCCTCTCAATTTTATGCGCTCCGTGGTGAACAGCAAGATCAGCGGACTGCGCACGAGTTCGGAGAATGTGAACGGAAAGCTGGCCGTTGCCACCGGGGACGACGACCGCGACCCACTTGAGACTTTATCGGATGGGAACGAAGCTGACGCGGCGATGCAAGTTCAAGAGAAAGAAGACGAGGAGCGAAACTCCGAGCTTCTCCTGCTATTTTACGATTCCGTGGCCGGCGATCAGCTCATCCAAGGGATCGTTGGCTGCACCATTGAGGGAGTTGCGAAGCGGGCGGAGATCGCCGCCGCCTTGGGCGTCAAGGAGCAGGAAATCACCAATGCCAACAAGCGGCTCGAACGCTGCTTCAGAGACTTCCGGAAGGCCCACGCCGACAAGAACCCGTTTCAATCCCCCCAACCCTAATATGTCCGATGAAAAGTCCATGACGCCCGCGACCGACGCGGTGAAGGCCCTCGCTCGGCTGCTCCATAGGTCGGAGGTCGAGGACGAACCCCGCGAACTCATGCGAGCCGAGCTGAAGAGCGCCGGGATCGACTCCGCCGCTGTTTTAAAAACGGTGCGTGAAAAGATCACGCAAGCAAAGAGCCGTCAGCGCTTGGCTATCGCTCGCGAGCGTCGACAGGCACTGCTTGGCCGGGTGGCTGAGCTTGGAGCCACGGCGGCTCGGGGGCGTGAGCGGTTACTCGAAAGGGTCAAAGAGCTTCTCGACGAGCAATTCGGCGGGGAGCAGAAGGCCGTCGTGTTGTTCCGAAAATTCGAGGAGGCAAAAGAAGAAGACCTCCAATCTTTGTTGGATGACATCATCCTACTCGACGACTCCGAAGATGAAGACGAGCGGCCCAGCACCTAATCTCCTGCGGGCACAAGGAGCAGCTTTCAAACTCGCTCGCGAATACGGCTTCGCGCATCCAAGGGACATCCGGCTCGAAGACATCGCGATGGACCGCAGCGTCCTCGTGGTGGTCGGTGGTGTGACCGGTTGCGAAGCCCGACTCGTCCGCAAGGGCAAAAAGGGGATCATCCGGGTGAGTAGCAACATTCCGGAGGTGGGCAGGCAGCGTTTCGCCATCGCGCATGACCTCGGGCATTGGGAGCTTCACGACTCCTCGCAGTGGTTCGTGTGCTCCGCCTCCGACCTGCGAGACTACGACCGCAGTCCGCTAGAGATCGAAGCGAACACCTTCGCTTCAGAGCTGCTGATGCCGAGCCATCTCATCCGACCTCGCTGTCAAAAAGTCACGCCGAGTCTGCAACTTCTGAGGGAATTGGCCGAGGATTTCACCGTGTCGCTTACGGCTGCGGGAATTCGGTTCATCCGGGAGTGTCGCCACGAGTGCGTGTTGGTGGCTTCGCAAAATCGGCAGATCCGATGGTGGGTGCGCGGAACCGACCGGTATGGCGTTTATTTCCAATCGCAGCAGGCAATCAGTCGTCAGAGTCTCGCGTGGTATGCCTACGAAAACGAATCAATGCCTGACGAAATGGAGCAGGTTCCGACCGAGGCTTGGTTTCCAGACCTGCCAAATAACGTCGCATTCGACGTTTTCGAGCAGTCGATGAAGGTTGGCAACTACAACGCCGCACTTACTCTGCTCTGCATCGGCGATCCTTCGTAAATTCTATTTCTCTCTGTTTTTGCGATCTTGCCATCGCGGCAGAGAAACTGGCGCACGCATTGGGAGCAAGCGCAGCCACGTTTGGCGGGTTTTTCAACCGTTGCTTCTGACACAAAAATAGGGCATTTATTGTGTCAAACGTTCCGTGCCTAACTCCGCCTCATCTGCTGATCGGAAAATCCTCGACCGCCTGCGCGGGAATGGGAAGGGCTGGGTTTTTACGCCCGCGCATCTGGCTGATATTGGTAGCCGTAATGCGGTGGCTTCCGCGCTCAAGCGCCTCAAAGCAGCGGGAACCGTCCGGCAACTCGCCCGGGGACTCTACGACTATCCGGTTCAGGATCCGATCCTCGGGATGGTGGCACCTTCCGCCGATGCCATCGCCCGTGCTCTGGTCGTCCGCGATGCGATCCGACTCCAACCTTCCGGTGCCTACGCCGCGAACGTGCTCGGTCTCTCCGAGCAGGTGCCGTCGCGCATCGTTTTTCTCACAGATGGCCCGGCGAGAAAGGTGAAGATCGGCAAACGCGAAATCATTCTGCAACACACCACGCCGCGAAATATGGCCACGGCTGGGCGAAAGAGTGGCACCCTCATCCAAGCGCTACGCCATCTCGGGCAGACACAGGTCGATGATCAGGTGATCGCCACCCTGCACCGACAAATCAGCGAATCCGACCGCCCGGTCCTTCGCAAGGATCTCCGCCACGCGCCTGCATGGATCGCCGATTTGCTGCGTCCACTCACGGAGCCGCACGCTTAAACGATGGACGCGTTTCTCCAGCTTCCCGCCGAGCGCCGTCGGCTTGCTTTTCAGCAAGTCGATGCAGCCATGGGCCTGCAAGCGGCGAGCGTGGAAAAGGACCTCTGGGTTTGTTGGACGCTCCGTGAACTTTTTCATCTGCCCGGTATCGGCGAGCATCTCACGTTCAAGGGCGGCACTTCGCTTTCCAAGGCGTGGAAACTCATCGAGCGCTTTTCCGAGGACATCGATCTCGTCGTGGACAAAGAAGCACTCGGCTTTGGCGGCGACGCCGCGCCGGATGCGGCTCCGAGCAACAAGCAACGCAAGGCGCGTCTCGAAAAGTTGATGGATACTTGCCGCGAGTGGGTGCAGGGCGCTCTGCAACCCGCGTTGGCAGCGCATCTGCAAAATGCGCTTGCGGGAGCAGAATGGCGACTCGAAGTCGATCCCGACGTGGCCGATGGGCAGTGCCTGCTTTTTCACTATCCATCGGTCTTCCCACCCGACGCGGCGGGTTACGTTCGGCCCGTGGTGAAGATCGAACTCGGTGCCCGATCCGATGATTGGCCGCACGAAAGCCGCTTAATTCAGCCCTATGTCATCGAGCAGTTTCCGGCGCTTGATCCCGAGGCGGCATTTGCCATTCGCGTGCTCGCCGCCGAGCGGACCTTTTGGGAAAAGGCATGTCTGCTTCACGAGGAAACGTTCCGTCCGCCGGACAAGCCGCGGAAGCTCCGCATGGCCCGCCACTACTACGACCTGTGGTGCCTGCTCCGAGCGGGAGTCGGCGACCGTGCCATGGCAGATAGGGCGCTCTTCGAACGTGTCGCCGAGCACCGCGAACTTTTCTTCCGTTACACTTGGGTCAACTACTCCACCCACAAGCCCGGGACGTTCCGCCTCGTCCCGCCAGCCGAGCAGGTCAAGGAATGGAAAGCCGACTATCAGGCCATGCTCGGCCCGATGTTCTTTGGCGCGGTGCCGACCTTCGATGAGATGATGGCGGCCGCGAGTGATTTCGAGAAATCGTTCAATGAAAAGGAATGAACGCTATGCTCCATAAACTGCAACGGCCTTCCCAAACTGCTGATGCGAGCTATCGCATACGCTTGACCCGGAAACCTGGCGAATTCTCCGGTCGCGGACGAGTCACCGAGAAATCGTGATGCCGGTGAAGCGCGTGTCCAAACGAACGCGAGACGAAACTCCGGCACGCCCCGAGTCCGTAGCGCAAGGGGCATCGGCTGGTGGTGTCACCTATGCTCTCCACACTCTTGGATGGGGATATTTCCAAAGCCTTTGCGGAACAATCCTGCGCGAAATACTTGGTCAGACGTTCCAGACTTTCGCTGATAGCGGCGATGCAGGGCGAGATGGAGGATTTCACGGAAAGTGGAAGCCGCAGGGCGGCGAGGAGATGAGCGGAAGCTTCGTCGCGCAATGCAAATTTACGGTCAAAGCTGGTGCGGTTCTCCGTGTCTCCGATCTCACTGACGAACTTGCGAAGGCACGGCGTCTTGCGGCAAAGGGACTGGCTCGAAACTATTTGCTGCTCACGAATGCGTCGCTTCGCGGCCCCGTCGAAAGCGAATTGCGTGCCCGCTTTCTGAGTATTCGCGGCATCAAACACTTCGCGGCTTTCGGCGGGGAGTGGATAACGCAGCAGATTCGCGAAAATCAGCGGCTGCGGACACTCGTTCCCCGCGTTTACGGCTTAGGAGATCTGACCGAGATTTTGGACGAGCGGGTTTACGAACAGGCCAAGGACATTCTTTCGTGGCTGGGAGACGAACTCGAGAAATTCGTCGTCACGGATTCGCATCACCGCAGCGTGCAGGCTCTGCGGACGAAAGGTTTTGTGTTTCTTCTCGGCGATCCCGGAAGTGGGAAATCGACCATTGCCGCCGCGCTTGCGCTGGCAGCAGCGGATACCTGGCGAGCCCGTGTTGTCAAGGTGCGGCATGCGAATGATTTCACGGCCCATTGGAATCCCCGCGAACCAAACCAATTTTTCTGGATGGACGACGTGTTCGGGCAGCGGCAATACGAGCGCGAGCGGGCGCTGGAATGGAACCACGCGCTCCCTCACTTGAGTGCTGCCCTACGACGCGGTGCCCGAGCCATCTTCACATCGCGGGGTTACATCCATCAGGCGGCAGTCGAGGATCTCAAAGAATCCATCTTCCCGTTGCTCAAGGAATCTCGCGTCGTCATCGAAGTGGAGGAGCTGACCCAACGCGAGCGTGAGCAGATCCTCTACAACCACCTACGGCTCGGCAATCAACCGAGGCAATTCCGGCGTGCCGTGAAGGAATTTCTTCCCGATGTTGCGGCACACGAGAATTTTCTTCCTGAAACTGCTCGGCGTCTCGGTAATCCATTTTTTACTAAAAATGTCCGGCTCAATGTCGACTCGATCCTCCAGTTTGTCGCCGATCCAGAGGAATACCTTCGCGAAGTCATCGAAGGACTTGGTGATGCGAATCGCGCCGCACTCGGCCTGGCATTCATGCGCGGTGGGAGGCTTCGTGCAGGACTCGACTTAACGAGCGACGAAAATCGGGCGCTTCAGTTAATGAATTCTACCATCGGCGCTGTGCGTAAGTCCCTCGGCGCGCTCGAAGGCTCCTTGATTGTTCGCGGCCTGGAAGGTGGGGAGAACATCTATCGTTTTAAGCATCCGAGTATTCGCGATGCCTTTGGTGGCGTGATCGGCGACGACCCAAATCTAATGGACGTTTTCCTATGCGGGACGCGAGTCGATCAGCTTCTCAGCGAGATAACCTGTGGCGATGTGGGACTCGAAGGGGTGAAACTCGTTGTTCCGCCGGATCGTTTTTCGCCGGTGGCGGAGCGGCTTCGGGAAATGATGGATGAGCCGGGCGGGGCAAGACGCCTTGCTTCCTTTTTGTCTGCGCGGTGCTCTGTCGATTTCATTCGGCACTTTCTGAACGTCGAGCCCAAATACCTCGCGAGCCTGGCACTTCATCCAAGAATTCTTTGGTCGGAGGAGGCCAAGCTCTTTGGAGTTCTGCATGACCATGGTCTTCTTCCAGAGAAGCAGCGGACCCGATATGTCGAAGCCGCGCGCCTCTCAGCTATCGATACGCCGGAATGGCGATTCATGTTTCGGCCCAGTTTCCGATCAATTTTCCACTCTACGGAACTGAGATCACTTCGCGCCATGGTTCGGCGCGATCTGACCTCCAGAAAACTTGCAGCCGAGACAGAGTGGTGGAAGTCCCGTTGGGAGCAGGATGAAGATGAAGACCCGGGCGACTATTTTTGGTCGTGGGAGGAGGAGCTCGAAGCATTTGCCCGCGAGTTCGAGCGAGACCGTTCAGTCCACCGCCGCTTCGTTACAGCGCGCAAAAAACTGGAACAGATTGTCGAGGATTTGAAGCGGGACTGGCAGAAAAAGGAAGGTGACCTCGAAGCGGACAGTGAGACGGAGGAAGTAGACCCTCGGCGGTCTTTGTTCGACGATGTGGATGGGTAGATTATTCTGTCATTGGTAAATTGGATTTACGCTTTTTCGGGCAATGCCTGCTGCCAGGGCCAGCGGCCGTCGATTTCGAGTTGGAGGGAGAAACTCAGGAAGGTGCGGATGAGGATGATGAGGCCGAGCGCGAGGACGTTCTCGAGGGTCGGCGCGACGACGACGGTGCGGATGATGTCGCCGGCGATCAGGAACTCCAGTCCGAGCAGGATCGAGCGACCGATGTTTCGCCGGTAGGTCTCGTAGGCGTTGGCGGCTCGCCGACTCAGATGCAGGAGGTAACGGAACGTCGCGACGAAGGCTCCGATCACGACGATGGACACTCCGGCGGCATCGACGACGGCGCCGACGATTTCCATGACGTGGCGGAAGGGATCCATGGCGCAGTGCGGCGGTTGGCTGCTCAGGTGATGGTGTAGAGGACGGGGTTGCGCCGGAATTTCTCTCCGCAGGAGACGCAGCAAACGGAGTATTCGGTCCCAGCGTGATAGACGCTAAAGCGTTCTTCGTCGGGGTGGAGGGCCTTCAGGCACACGATGCAGCGGGGCTCGGGCTTACTGGGGCCGGGGAGGATTTTGATGTCTTCGCTCATTGGATTTTTCCGTTCAGTGGTGTTTGTAAAAACCCGCGCCGCGGATGTCGGGCCAGGAGGTGGTCTGGTGGCAGAGGTAGCATTGGCTGACGACGGCCTTGGGTTGGCCGGCGACTTTTCGCGAGATCATGTTGAAGTGCCCCATGTAGTGGCTGGGCGGGGCCTGGTGGCACTGCGCGCAGCTCGTCGAGGACGGGCTCGGGTGTTGGAAGGCCGCGATGGACCACGATTCGGCGGCGTGGCACGCGGCGCAATCCATGCCGAAGAGGCCGAAGTGCGGGTCCTTCGTCTCGTGGCAGGTGGCGCAGTTGAGGGTGGCTTCCCGGGCGCTGATTCCGGGGTTGAGCGCGATGCCCGCGGACGCGCTTTCCCGGTGGACCCGGATCCATTCCTTCAATTCATCGGCACGAACGTGCTCGGAGGAGTCGGGCTTCGCTTTTTCCAGCTCGCGGAGTCCGATGCTGACCAGCGAATCGTGATTCATGCCGACCGGGCGGGAGTTCAGGCCCTGATGTTCGGCGTGGCATTCGCGGCAGCTTTGGACGTTGGCGTGGAAGGCGGTGGGCTGGCGTTGCAGCATAGCGATGTCGTTGGCGTGGCAGGTGATGCATTTGACGGCGGCCACGCCCTTGCCGGGCGTGTGGCAGGCCATGCAGTCGTCCCCGAGAAAGGCGTGGGCCTGCGACAGTCCGCCGGGATTGACCACCCGCTGGAAGGCCGGAGGCTGCCCGAAAAGATACCACCCGCCCGCGAAAAGCGCCGCGGCCGCGAGGATCAAGACGAGCCGCTCTTTCATCTCCAGGCGAAGGCGTAGTGGAAGGCCGCCCAGACGTGTAGCGCCAGCAGTCCGTAGAGGAGGAAGGAAATCCAGATGTGCAGCTTGAGCCATTTGCCGAACGCGGCTTTGAAGAACTCGTGCGTGCGGATGGCGTATTCCGTGTCGGCAATGGACTCCGCCAGGCTGATCGCGCGCAGGCTGGCGGGCAGCGGACCGGCCGGATCGGCTTCGGGGCGCAGGAAAATGCCGGCGCCAAGGCGGCGGACGACACCGGCGAAGGGTCGAAGGAGGCGCGCCTCGCCGGGTTCGTTCCGGAGATCGCGCAGGGTGGTGGCGTAGGCGGCGTTCAGTTTTGTGAGATTGGCGGACTCGGCGCTTTTCTCCCGGTTGACCTGCTTGAGCAGGTAGCGACCGACGAATCCGCTCAGGACGACGACGAGCATCAGGCCCGTGAGCGCGACGCCGAGCGGGCTGTGGAATTTGTGGCCGGTGTGCAGCAGCGCGAGGATCGGCCCGAAGACGCCCGCATAGACGTGCCAGGCGAGCAGGGTGCGCATCGGCACGCGCCGGGTGACGACCTTTTTCAGCGGCTTGACCCGCTTGATGACCATGTAGAAGAGGGGGAAAAGCATCAGGAACGCGCCGACCGATCCGAGCGCGACACCCAGCGGGCTGCTGGCGAAGGTCGGGGAATGATGGAAGAGAAACCCGGCCCAGAGCAGCAGCATGAGCGTGACCAGCCCGCCGACGATGAGGGGCTCGCGGTCCTTCATGCATCGACGGCGACGTCGCCGGTGGATTTCGCCTGGCAGGCGAGAACGATGCCCGCGGCTTTGTCGTCCGGGTCCAACCCGTCCTCGACTTCCATCGAGACTTTTCCGGTGAGGAGCTTGACGACGCACACACCGCACATGCCGACCCGGCACGAGTAGTCGATGTTTACGCCGACCCGTTCGGACGCCTCCAGGACGGTCTCGTCCGGCTGAAACTGCGTTGATTTGTCCGATTGGCGGAAGGTCACCGTTCCGCCCGTCTCGGCGATGTCCGTGCTGGCCGCTTTCGCGCGCTGCTCGGCCCGCACTTGCGGCTTCTGCTCGCCGCCGAAATTCTCGGTGTGGACGTTCTCTTTCGGCGCGCCGAGTTCCGCCAGCATTTTCCTGACCGCGTCCATCATCCCCGAGGGGCCGCAAATGTGGATGCGCTTCGACGCGATCCCGGGCACCCACTCGGCCAGCAGGTCACGCGAGAGCCGGCCTTTCCGGTAATTCTCCCGTTCCTCGTCGAGATCGCTCATGGCGGCGAAGAGGTGGAGGTTCGGGTGGCGCTGCTGGAGCCGCCCCAGCTCGGACTCGAAGATGAAGTGCTCGGGGTCGTTGCAGGCGACGATGAAGTGGATGTCGCCGTCCCAGGCCATGTCCGTGAGCGCGCGGGTCACGCTCATCATGGGCGTGATCCCCACGCCACCGCCAATCAGGACGATGTCCTCCGCCTCCTTGCCGGTGAAGATGAATTTGCCACTGGGGGCCTGCACTTCGAGCGTGTCGCCGACCTTGACCTCGTCGTGGAGATAGCGCGAGCCAGCGCCGTGCTCCTCGCGCTTGACCGAGATTTCGCAATAGTAGCCCTGGGTGGGAGACGACGAGATCGTGTAGCTTCGCCGGATCGGCTTGTCGCCGACCGGGAGCGTGAGGGTGAGGAACTGGCCCGGGAGGTAGCTGAACGGGATGCCGCCGTCGTGACAGGCGACCAGACGGAAGGTTTTGACGTCGGGGGTTTCCTGGTCAATGCGGGCGACCCGCAACCGGCACAGCTTCTTCTTGCGAATCGGCAGGAGTCCCGCCGAAATGTCGGGCCGGTCCGTTGCGTCCTCGCCGGTCGGGCAGGTTTCATCCGAAGGAGCGCAACAGTCGGCCGCGGTCGCCGCGACCGACTCATCGGTCTTCTTCGGGGCCGCGGCGGGCGCGGCTTCCGCTGGCGCGCCGGGAGCGGGACCGGTCGGGGGAGAAGCCTTCGCTGCCTCGGCTCCGCCGGTCGGCTCGGCGGCGGCGAGCTTCGCCAGCAAGGCCGACGCGCGCTTCATCTTGAAGAAATACATCCAGATCATGATCGCGGCGAAGGCACCGAGAATCGCGATGGCGACGAGATGGAAGGTGCGTTGGTCGATCCATCCCTGGCTGGCGACAGCAGCTCCGGTGGGGAGACTCATCTCGGTCTTGAACCATTCGAGCGCGATGTCGCGGGGCGGTTTCCCCTCGGCGAGCGCCCGCCGGGCCGCCAATCCGCTGTCGTAGCGCGCAAGCCCCTCGCGCATCCGGGCGGTGGCCGCCTGCATGGCGGGGAGGTCCGCCGTGGCGCTGGATTGTTCGAGTTCGCCGAGGCCCTCGCTCAATAGCGCCGACCCGGTTTTCATGCGCTCGCGGGCCTGTTCCTCGATTTCGGCGCGTTTCTCGGGAGTCAGCTCGGGCAGGCTGATGAGCGAGGGATAGAGATCCTTGGGCTTGGGAGCGCCCATCTTTTCCATCATGCCGCCCATGCCGCCACCGCCCATCATCCCACCGCCGCCAGCTCCCGGTCCCAGTCCTTTTTTGTTGCCCGGTCCCATCCCGCCGCCGGATTCCGCCGACTGGCCGTCCGCTTCCTCGCCGCCGGAATGGTGGCTGGCGTGTTCTTCGGGTGACACCTGCGCGATTGCGCCAGCGACCACGAGCAGACCAACCAGAAGGCTTGCCGCCAGCGTGCGCGGACCGCCCAGAATCGGATCGAAGAACGAACGCATCGGTCGGGAGTTAGTGGTCGAGCAAGGCGCCCATTTTGGCGTGCATCGCCTTGCGTTGCTCGAAGAGCTTGTTCACGACCGCCGCGAGGGCCTCCACCTTTTCCTCGCCGGTGGCGGCGTTCATCTCGGCGAGCAGCTTGTCGATTTCGGCGTCCTGCGTCGCCTGCATCTCCTGCATCATGACGTGGGTCGGCATCAGGTCGCGGTGCTCCCGCTTGTCCATCGCCTTCATCCCGCCATCCTCCTGCGCTCGGAGCGCGGCCAGGGTCTGGGAGGCGGCCACGACCATGGCCAGCAAATGGGTCGTTTTCATACGGAGTCTCCTTCTGGTTTCGGTGGATGCTTTTCCCCCGCGTCGCCGGGAACGGATTCGATGTCGGATTTCCGCCCGCTGCCCCGCGGGGATGGCGGAATCCTCGCGGCGACGGGAAAAATCAGCTACGCATCGCGCCGGAAAAACTCCGCATTTCTTTTGCTGCCCGCGCCAGTCGCATCGGTCGAGTCAAGTTGGCTGATTGGACGACCGGCAATTGTGATTCAGCCGCGAGCGAATCCAGTGACGGATGGCAACGGGTTGCCGCCCGGTTGGCCATCCGGAGGAACCCTACGGCGTTTCCTTCTACTCATAATCCGCCAGCCACTTTTTGCGGGCTTCCAGAGTGCTTTCCAACTGGGCAATTCGCTGCTGCTCGGCGTTGAGTTGAGCGTGTTTGGAAGCGATGGCCCGCACATCGCGCTGGACGTCGTTCATCAGTTCGTCCACGGCTGATTCGAGAGCCTGCGCCTCGTTTCGAGTGACCTCCGTGGTGTTGGGCTCTGCGACGACGAGCAGATCTTTCATTTGCTGCTCCCGCTGTTCGAGCATGGAAACGTGAACATCGAGTTCCGACTGGATCATCTCCCGGTCGACATCGGTCAGGGCCTTTTGTTCCAGGTCAGCTCGCATGGCGCGGATCCGGGTATCGCAACGATCGATGGATTTCTCCAGTGCTGCTTCCACGATCTCCCGCTGCTTCTCGTTGAGGTAGCGATTGCGGAGATTCAGCTCCCATTCGGGATTGATTTGAATGGGGGTGTCGCCGTGTCCCCCGGCACCGCCACCGTCCTTGCTCACGCTTTCGTATTTTTTCACGTCGTTGTTCTGGGCGAAGGATTTGGAGAGCTTGAGCATTTGATCCAGATGCGCGTCCATGTGTTGATCGAGATGGGTGATTTCATCTTTGATCACTTTCGGAGAGATCGCGGAATCTCCCGACTGGAGTTCGCGGCTCAATGCCATCCGCTTGGAGCGAAACGTTTCGATTGCTTCCTGAAGTCCTTCGATCATTTCGATCTTGAGATTCCCGATTTGCTGGGAGGACCTGACGGAGTCCTTGAGCGCCGCGATGCGGTCGACCATTTGCGCGAGGCTCTTGTCCATCCGCTGGTGGAGTTCGAGAATGTCCTTCCCGATCACCCAGGTCTGGGCCTTGCGGGCGTTCAACCGCGCTTCGAGGACGGCGGTGATGCGTTTTTGCGCTTCGACATCGACCTTGGTTTCCTGAGTGAAGGCAGTTCCGATTCCGAGACCAGCGATGGTGATGGCGAGGATGATTGTCTTTTTCACGTGGTTTTGGGGGGTTCGCTGGTTGTCGGTGCCGGAGGTTGACGTTGGCGGACTCCGTTATTCTTCCGTGTTCGGCGTGGAGCCGCTGCCGGACTCGGTGGCGGTGACAAACATCGCCTGGTCGCCGCACTCCGAGCAGACGTAGTTGACTTCGGCGTCCTTGGCTTCGCCCGTGCCGGTGGCGACGACTTCGACGGTGGCCCCGCAGGTGGGGCACGCCAGCTTCTCGCCGATGGTCAGCATTTTCACGTGCGTCTGGTCGGCGGTCACCGGCTCGATGGTCACGATTTTGCACATGGCACAGACCATGGCGATGGAGTCGCCGGGCTTCAGCGCCTCGGCCTGCGCCTGGGTCGTGATCCGCCGCATGGGCGATGATTTCGGGGTTCCTTCCTGCTCCGCCGCGCGCGCCAAGCCGGGCAGCAGGGAGGTGAGCATCAAGGCAAGCGCCAATCCCGAGCGGAGGTTGGTTTTACGGCGGATTTGGAGTTTGGAATTCATCGTCATATTGGTCGTTTTGCTTGGTGACATCATCGCGGTGAACGCTTCCTGCCGCTCTGCATCTCGCCGGAAAAACTCCGCATTTTCTTCGCCGAGGGATGGATCGACGCTTGGCCCACGCTTTGCCATCGAGCGATTCTGCGGCGGGCATCGGCGAGCCATCCCACCCAGCGCGCGATCAGAATGAAAACGAGCCCCGCACCGGCGAACAACCCGATGGCGACGACTGCGACACCCCCCACAATCATCTGAACGGCGGGAATGTTCATCTGCAGACTTCGATTGCAAACGACAAGGGATCAGAAGCGTGGGGTGTCGGTGCTTTGTTGGAGCATGAATCCGTTGGCCATCGTCTCGGAGCGGCCGGGAGGCCCCATTTCGTGCGTGCCGCCAGGTTGCGGGGCGGAGCAGGCGGGGAGCGCGAGCGCGGATGCGGCGAGGAGCGCGATGACGAGCTTGGATGAGGCGAGGTCGTTCATGATCTTTCGGGTAGGGGAAGTGAATTGGGAGTGCTTCACATATCCGACATGCCGCTGTCCGACGTGGCGGGCGTAGAAGCGTCCGGCATGGGTTGGCCGACGAGAACCTTGCGTTGATCTTCGGTGAGTAGTTTGGCGGCTTCGCCGACCTGCCGGATGAAGGCTCGGCGGCGGGCGGCGGCGAGGTTTTCGATCTTGGTGATTCCAGCGTCGATCTTTTCGGCGTCTGGCTGGTCCGCGCCGGTGAGGGTGAAGAGCGTCTGATTGGCTTCGGCGATCTGGCGGTCGGTGGCGGCCTGCTCGAGGTGTGATTTTTCGGCGATTTCCTCGAGAGCCTTCGTTTGCTCGGGGCTGAGCGTGATGTGTTCCTCGTGATCGAGGAAGAATCCGGTCGATCCGACGTGGTAGAGATGCGAGGCACCGGGGAAGCCGGGCAACGCCGACTTCATCGAGGACGTGTCGCCCATGGCGCCCATCATCTGCATTCCGCCCATGCCCTTGCTCCCGTCACTCATTCCGCCGGACATCATGGAGCCCATTTTGCCCTTCATCATTCCCATCATCCCGCCGTCGTCGGACGTGCCGCCCATCATGGACTCCATGTTTCCCATCATGCCTTCCATGTCGGACATCATGGATTGCATGCCCTCCATTCTTGCCTTCATCGCCTGGTCCCCGGCCATGCCCTTCATCTCATCCATGGACATTTTCATTTTGCCCATCTTCCCTTTCATGCCGCCCATCATGCCCTTCATGTCGGGCGAGGACGGTGAGTCAGTCATCGATCCGCTGGCCCCCATTTTCGATCCGGCGGCGCCCATCGTCATTCCGGTGGGATCCGGAGTGCCTCCCATGGACATGGCCGCATCGGCTGGAGGCGATGCGGGATCGTCGGTGGCGGCGTTGGCTTCGACGGTGGCCGCCATTTTTTGCAGGTCCGTCATGGCGTCGGGATCGGCGGCGTGAGCGGCGAGCCCGGAGAGCAAAACCGTGCAGGCAAGGAGGGCGGAGGCGGGGCGAGGGATTCGATGGCTTTTCATAGTTTGGTTGGTTGCCTCGATCCTACGGGCCTTCGGTGAGTGGCGCTCCGCATCGGCTCGGAAATACTCCGCGTTTCTTGGGAGATCAGCCCGCGTGCCCGCTCGCATCGGGACGGTTGCCGTCGGTGCGCCGGGGTTTACCGGGCGGCGTAGCCAATGGGGTCGCCGTCGGCGTCGCGGACGAGTGGCGGAGACTGCTGCTTGGCGGTGGTGAATTCCGGGCGGTCGGCGTCGTTGAGCCAAACGGACGTCACGCGTCCCGCCTCGACGACCACGCGGAACGCTGGGATCCATGGAAGATCGGGAATGGTCACGACGTAGGTGCCGGGATCGAGAACCAGCGGTCGGCGGTGGTATCCGGTGCGCGGGCGTTCGCTCCCGGCGGCGCGGATTTGGTAGTTGGGATTTTCCCAGATGAGGGATTCTCCCGCTTCGAAGTAGACCTGTCGGTCCGGCGTGAAGATTTGCAGGGATCCGAGGTTGCCCGATGGGACGATTTTTTCATCGCCGGCCCGCGCGGGGCGGGGGCCAAGCGTCGGGGCGTGCGTCGATTGAGCGAGGGCGTGGAGGGCGGTCGTCGCGGTGACGGCTGCGACGAAAAACAGAGTTCTGAAGGAGGGGAGCGAAGTTTTCATTTCGAAATTGCAGACTGGGGGGGGTGAAAGAAAGTGGCGCACGGGACCGGTCGAACGACCAGGCGTGCGCCACGCGGATTCTTGGTTGGGTCGGGCGATCAGCTCGCCTTCATGACGGAGCACTCGACCGGCACTTCCTTTCCGGCATCCGGGCAATACATGGTGGCCTGGACCTCGTCGCTGTCTTCGCTCTTGGCGAGGGTGATCTCACAGCCAGGGTTGACAAATTTTTGGTGCTTGGCCCAGTAGCCCGCGCCTTTGCCGGTTGGGTTCTTCACGTGGGTGACGGTGACGTAGCCCATCATCGGACAGTCGGCCACGAGCATGTCGCCAGCCTCGAGGTTTTCCCAATCGCTGGTGGTCTTTAGCGCGGTGGTCTCTCCGAGCTTATCGAGGACGATCTTGCCGGGTTGTTGGAAGTCCTTGCCGGCAAAGCTGGGCTGCGCGGTGAGGACGGTGACGGCCACCGAAACGATGGCGAGGAGTAGGCGTTTTTTCATGGTATTTTTGCGTTGGTTGATTTGGTTTTTTGCGAGTCGAAAGTTGATCGACCCTGCCGGGAGTCTCGCTTCTTCGGTCGAGTTCCTCTACGCATCCGCCCGGAAAGATTGCGCATTTTTTCGGTTTTCAGCGAAATTGCGCGATACGGAGGCCGGATGGGGCGGGGCGCACTCTTCGGGAGACATTTCTTCGAACGCAGCCGTGACGAGGTTGATTCCCTCGCCGTGGATGCTCGCCATCCCGTTGGCGAGCCGAAAGACTCGGTTGTCCGCCTCCAACCAAGCCGAGGCAAAGGCGACGTAGTCGGTCTTGGGCATCCCGCTTTGGTAAGTGCCGCGGCCATTCGCGCGGAGGCGAACCGTGGTCGCCGTAATCCGCAGGCTCAAGCCGTCGATGCTCTCCAGTCGGAGCATTTGGCGTGAGGGGTTCACGCGCCCGTCTGCGCGGATCGGTAATCACGGGGCGAGGCTCCCGCGTATCGCTTGAAGGCGCGGTTGAATTGGGACAGGGACTGGAACCCGACATCGAAGGCGACTTCGGTGATGCGCCGTTGCGGATTCATAAGCAAATGTTTGGCTTTCTCGATTCGCACGCGGGAGACGTATTCCGTGAAATTCATGCCGACCGTTCGCTTAAAGAGTTCGCTGAAATAGGTGGCGCTCGTGTTGACGGTCTCGGCGACCTTCGTGAGGGAGAGGTCGTCATCGGATCGCTCGAGGATGAACTGGCGAGCGCGGGCGACCGGCGCAGGCTCGGCTTGCTCGCGATGGAGCATGAGTCCTTCGGCGCACCCGGACAAATGCACGGCGAAGACTTTCAGCAGATCGATGATGGACTCGTAGTGTTCCGGCGAAATGACGCGGGTATTGAAATACGCATCCTCGGCGCGTTTCACGTCGATCTCCGTGCCCCAGGAGAGGATCGTCTTCGCCAGCGCCGAAAATGTCCGTCGATCCGGTCGTTCCAGGAGCACCTGACCGGTTTGGAGGAACGCGACGATGGACTCGCCCACCCGCACCGGGACGGCAGATTCGCACAGACCGGCGAAGCATTTGAGCGTCGTCGGCTCGGAACCCACTTCCGCTTCGAGCTGCTTTTGCATCTGCTGGCAGGCGGCGCAGCCTTGGTTGTTGCGTGCCATCAAGGCGCAAAATAAATCGCCCTCGCGTGCTGGCTTGGGCGGTGAACAGTCGTCACCAAGGGAACGAATCTGGAGAGGCAAGCCGGTCGCCCGCTCGAAGGCGGATTCGTAGTCGCGATAGATTTTCGTCCGACTGAGATCGTCGGCGAGCCCGTGTTGGTCGCTGGCGCTTGGGAGGGGCATGCACAGTGGAACGACTTTTCGCCCCGAATCCCTCGGAAAAGTTGCGGAGCCCTTTCAATCAACGGGCGTGCGGCGCGATTGATTCAATGCATCCCGCCGAGGTCCGATGGGTTGAGCGTTTCCCGCCGGGCAAGGTAGCGATCCCGTGCGTCCTCGTAGGCGATCATGCAACCGGGACAGCAGACGAAGATCTGTGCTCCGTCGACCGTGAGTTCGGCAAAGCCTCGATTGCTTCGGGTGGATTTCGTGCAGACGACACAAATCTCGTTCCAGTCGGGTCGGTCAACAGTGATTTTTTTCATGGTGGATGGATGGAGTGATGGCCCCGCAGCCGCACGGGGCGCATCGGCACGGAGAAACGCACTGGCAGAGCAGAGTGAGATGATCGTCTCGCACCGACAGGCAGCCCGCCGCCACGTCGAATGTCCGTGTTCCCTCGAAGATTCGGCATTCGACCGTTCCTCGATTGAAAAAAGCAAAACGCGCGGACCGGTTGCCGGAGAGTTCCCACACGCAGCGATCGAATTGAAGAACCGCGTGGGGGACGAAGGCATCGAATTCTGGGCCAGTCGGTCCGACGATCTCGATACGAATTTTGCTTTCGTGCAGCGGAGAGGAACGGGAGGCGGTCGTCATTTTCAGCTATCGACTCTCGTTGCCCAACCGAGATCGCGCCCCGCATCTTTCGGGATAAACTCCGCATTTCTTCCGGGAACACGCTTCGTTCGTCTTGAGACCCGAGTCAGCCCGCCCCCGCGTCCTTCCGGAAATCGCGCGGTGTGGCCCCAACGATTTTTTTGAAAGTGCGGTTGAATTGGGACAGTGATTGGAACCCGACCTGAAAGGCGATTTCGGTGATGGGTCGATCGGTGCCGTGCAGCAACTTTTTCGTTCGCTCCACTCGAATCCTGGACACGTGATCCACAAAATTCTCACCCGTCTCGGCTTTGAATTTCTCGCTGAAATGGGTCGGACTGATGTTCACCAATCGAGCGACCTTGGCCAGGCGGATTGCCTCGCTGGAATGGCGTTTGATGTATTCCTTCGCCTCACGAATGGCGGGCGATGCCGGTGGCTCATCCGACATGCCGTCTTCTTGCAGGCGCAACGCGAGGTAGTCAGCCAGGAGTCCGAGTAGCCGGGAAATCGAGTCCCACGTCGTCCGGTTGATCGATGGGGAATCCTCAGGGGATCGACTCTTCGGGAGGTGGCGTGATGGCCGAATCCTCGCCGCGCCGCTAACGAGAATCGCAACGGGCACCCCGCTGACTTGGACTGGAGCTTCGATGCGGGCGAGCGCAGCTCCGACGGGGATCGTTCGTGGAGCGGACGGAATCTCGCGGCTCATACGCGGCACGGCACGGAGGTCGAACGTCAGCCCGGTGACGCCGAGAAAGGTGGCCTGCGCGCCTTTCAGGAAGGGCGATTCTCCAAGATTCCGGAGAAAAGGCCCGTCCAGATTCGCACGATCATCCTGGGAACCTTTGGGCCGGGGCCGCATCGGCTCCGCTTCGGAGGATCTGTTTTCGTTGGTCGGCATCTCGGCCTGGTCCAACGATCTGCGAGTCAAAAATCCCTCAAGGAATCACCGCAGGCAGCGTCAATCGCCGGGATATTGCGGACTTCGCACCGGGGAGATGCGGAATCGCGATGGGCGACGAGCCTTGGGGCGCGGACTCCACCGGTCCCGGACTTGTCTGCGACGCATTTCTGTGAGGGAAGGTTCGCGATTTCTCGTTTCACCCCATATGAACATCACATTTGATTCACTCGTGGCTTCTTACCGGGAGATTCCACTTCCAGAGTTGCCCGGATCGTTTGCGGCTGATGTCCTCCGCGCGATCCGGCTCCGCAGGAGCATGGCGACCGCGGAGGGGCGTTGGTGGCACGATGCCCTCACTGCGGTTTCCCGGCCCAGGCTCGTCGCCGCCGCTCTGACCATCGCCGTGACGGTTGGTGCTACTGTTCCCTACGTCACGCAGTCCCGCGAAGCGATGATCGCAGCACGTGGGCTGGATCTCGCGGTGTTCGCCTCGAGTTCAAAGCTTCTTCCATCCGGACGACTGGGGCCGGGTGCAGCCCGACTAGCGACGGGAGCGATCCCGCGTCCACCGCACGATTAGTCGAGGGAATTCAGCCGAAAGCTCGTTACAACCACCATGAACAATCCGTCCCATTCGATTTCCTCAGTTGCAGCCGATTCCTCCGACCACGACCTGCCGAGCCTGACCCAAGTCATTGCGATCCGCAGCCTCCTCGTGATGTCGGTCGGCATGTTTGCCTATGCGGCCATCGAGTATGGAATAACCACGCCGACGAATCCTTCCGCCTTCATTCTCGACCACGTGCTGCACGTCGTCGTGGTCGCGCTGGCGGTCTGGCTGGTCTGCTGGGCGACCTTCGAATACGTGGTGCGGCTTCCGATCCAAACGCTCTACCTCCAGCTCTACAAAATCGGTTCCGGTCGGCTCGAAAAGCTGTCACTGAAATCGCCGACTCGGGAGATGCAAATGCTCGTCTCCGGGATCAACCTGCTCGCCGCGCGGCTAGACGAGAAAGCTCCGGCCACGGTCCTCACTGACGCGTCCCGGCACGTTCGAGAGATCCGCGGATTGGTGCGGGCCATTCCAAACCTCGATGCCGATCGGTCCGCGACCATCATGCGCGCGATCTCGCAGCTCGAAGAAGAGTGTTTCCGAGCGGCCCACGACGGGAAGTGACCGTCACCGCCGCAAAATGGGACGCAACCAGCAGTGCAGTGAAATAATTGTTGAGGGAAATCCGGCGCTCCGTCGTTTAACCAAAAGTATGAAGAAAATCCTGCTCACCCTACTCGCCCTCGGCACCATCTCAGCCCTCGCTCCGGTGCGGGCTGCCTCACTGCCTGATTCTCTGCAAACCAGCGTCGACCAGTATCTCGTGATTCAGACCGCGCTTGCGGGTGATTCGCTGGACGGTGTGCCGGAAGCGGCCACCGCGCTCGCGGAAGCTGCCAAAGCCAGTGACGGTGCCGTCCCGGCAGCCGTTTCCTCGCAGGCCGAAGCCGTCGGGAAAGCCGGCGACCTCAAGGCCGCCCGCGAGGCATTCAAGCCACTGAGCGCCACGCTCGTCGCGGCACTCGCGGCCCAGAATCCCAAGTCGGGTGAATACTACGAAGCCTTCTGTCCGATGGCGGACGCGGCTTGGGTTCAGGCGGACAAATCCATCGCCAACCCTTACTACGGTGCCAGCATGCTCAAGTGCGGCTCGATCCGAAAGGATCTGTAATTCACCCTCTTCGCTGTCCCGATCTCCATGAAACCCGATCTCGATTCGCTTCTGGCAACTTACCGTGAAAGTCGGGTGCCCGCTCTGCCCGGATCGTTCGCGCAGGATGTCCTGCGCGACATCCGGCTGCGTCGGACCGCGCCGCCGAGATCGGGTTGGTGGCAGGAGGTTCTCGCTGGCCTTCACCGTCCTTCGTTCATCACGGCCAGTCTGAGCTTGGCCCTCGTGGTGGGGGCGATAGCTCCCTTCGCACTCGGAACGTCCGATTCGGCGCTCTCAGTGCGCGGTCTCGATCTGGGCGTCTTTTCCAGTAGCGCGCAGGATTTTCCTTCGGGATTGCTGGCGCACCTTCCGTGAGAAAAGTCCCGTCCCTCCTCCTGTTACTGGCGGTCGTCATCGTGATCGCCGCCTGTGCGGCAAGTCTCTCGCTGGGTCTCTTTGGTCGTTGGCAGCGTTCCGCTCACGATGACGCCCACGCCTGGGTGCACACTCGACTCGAGTTGACCGCCGCGCAGCGGGAAGCGCTTGGGCCGATCGAAGGGCGCTACCATGACGCACGGACGCAGCTCGAAGGCAGGATGCAGGCGGCCAACGTCGCCCTCGCGGATGCCATTCTCGCCGATGGCAGGGAGACCACGCGCGTCCACGACGCCATCGAACGGATTCACGTGCAGATGGGCGATCTCCAGAAGCTCACCATCGGACACGTCTTCGAAATGCGCGACGTGTTGTCGCCCGAGCAATACGATACCCTCATGCGAATGACGGCGGACGCCCTCCGAAACCTCGACGAACAATCCGAGGATGGCGAGCCCCACCACCACTGAGGCGGAGGAGCCCGACGACTGGCACCTCGCCGGTGAGGCCCGGGCGGGGGACGAGAGCGCGTATGCGTCCTTGATCGAGCGGCATCAAGGCGCGATTCACGCTTTCATCTATCGGCACATCAACGATGCCGAGACCGCGCGTGATCTCGCGCAGGAAGTGTTCGTCAAAGCTTGGTTCGCCCTGGGGCGCGCCCGGCCCAAAGCCCAGTTCACCACCTGGCTTTTTCAGATTGCGATCAATCTGTGTCGCGACGAGGCCAAGTCGAAAACCTTCCGGCAAGGGCAAATCACCGATTCCATTGTGCGGGAATCCTTCACGGCCGGTGAATACGAGCGCGATCTGCCCGACCACGCCGCCGCTCCGGACGAAGCGGTCGCGGGCTCGGAAACGGCGAGACTGCTGGACTCCGAGATCGCCCGGCTCCCCGCCGATCTCCGCGAGGCGTTCCTGCTCGGTGCGGTGGATGGCTGGCGGCACAAGGAGATCGCCGCGGCGCTCGGAATCACGCCCAAGACGGTCGAGGTGCGGATCTATCGCGCGCGCAAAATCCTCACGGAACGCCTCTCGGCACGCGGTTTGATCGACGAATTTCTCTCGTGAGAAGTTCGGAATTTGACTTTGCGACCAATACCCTGTAGGGGTATCAAATGACCGAAGACGCCCGCGTGAAAATCACCCGTCGATTGAAGCGAATCACGGGGCAGGTCGCCGGGATCGACCGGATGGTCGCCGATGACCGGTATTGCGTGGACATCCTCAACCAGATCTCCGCCGTTCGCGCGGCCCTCGATGCCTTGGGCATCGAACTTCTCACCGACCACGTCGAAAATTGCGTCGTCGGCAAGTCCCGCGGACAAGGGCACCAAGGGGCCAAAACGATGACGCCGCCCGAATTGATCGCGGAACTCCGCACCGTCCTCTCTCGATTTCTCAAATAGCCACCCACCATTCCTCACATGAAAAGTCCTGATCCTGATCCTGATTCCTGCTGCGGAGGACAATCCGACTCCCAGCCCGAGTCCGCCGCTTGCTGCGGTGGTGAGTCGACTCCCGCCACCCGCGCCTCCGCGAAATACACCTGCCCAATGCACCCGGAAGTCGTCTCCGATACCCCCGGTAATTGTCCGAAATGCGGGATGCCGCTCGAACCGATGACCCCGACCGCGCCGAAGGGCACGATCTACACCTGCCCGATGCATCCCGAGATCGAGCAGGATCACCCGGGCGACTGCCCGAAGTGCGGGATGCCGCTCGAGCCGAAATCCGGTGGCGAGGTCGGCGACGAAGACCGTGAGGTGCGCGAGTTGTCGCGGAAATTTTGGTTCGCCACCGCGCTGACTCTACCCGTTTTCCTGATTGCGATGGCGCATTGGATCCCCGGCTTCCATCTGGAAAGCGTCCTGCCGAAAGCCGTGTCGAAATGGGTCGAGTTGATCCTCACGACGCCGGTCGTCTTCTGGGCGGGCGGGATCTTTTTCGTGCGCGGCTGGCGGTCGCTCCAGAACCGCAGCCTCAACATGTTCACGCTCATTGCGCTGGGCGTCGGCGCGGCCTACGTTTTCAGCGCCGTCGCGGTGATCGTGCCCGGGATTTTCCCCGAGTCCTTCCGCGTCGGGGGCGAGGTCGGGCTCTACTTCGAGGCCGCCGCCGTGATCACCGTGCTCGTGCTCCTCGGTCAATTGCTCGAGGCGCGGGCGCGCAGCCGCACCGGCGAGGCGATCGAATCGCTGCTCGGCCTCGCGGCCCGCACCGCGCACCGGGTGGGCGAGGGGGGAGCGGAGGAGGAAATCTCCGTGGACGAGATCGAGCGGGACGACCGGCTGCGGGTTCGCCCCGGCGAAAAAGTCCCCGTGGATGGAAAAATCGTCGAAGGGAAAAGCACCCTCGACGAGTCAATGATCACCGGAGAACCCATGCCGGTCGAGAAAGGCGAGGGGGACCCGGTTGTCGGGGCAACGATCAATCAGACCGGATCATTCGTCATGCGTGCCGAAAAGATCGGTGCCGAGACGCTGCTATCCCAGATCGTCGAGATGGTCGCTGACGCGCAGCGCAGCCGCGCGCCGATCCAGAAGCTCGCCGATGCGGTGGCGGGGTGGTTCGTCCCGCTCGTGATTCTCACCGCCTTGATCACCTTCGGAGTGTGGGCGGTCTGGGGCCCGGTCCCGGCGATGGCCTACGCGCTGGTGAACGCCGTCTCCGTTCTGATCATCGCGTGCCCGTGCGCGTTGGGTCTGGCCACGCCGATGTCGATCATGGTTGGCGTCGGACGCGCCGCGCAGTCCGGCATTCTCATCAAGAACGCCGAGGCCATCGAGCAGGCCGAGAAGATCACCGTTCTCATCACCGACAAGACCGGCACGCTGACCGCAGGAAAACCGTCCGTCACTTCGCTCGTCACCACTGACGGCACGGAAGACAATCGTGTTCTCCTGCTGGCCGCTGCGCTCGAGGCGGGCAGCGAGCATCCGCTGGCCCGCGCGATCGAGCGAGCCGCCAAGGATCGGGATCTCGAACCCCAGGAGGCGAGAGATTTCGCCTCGACGACGGGTGGCGGCGTCTCGGGCATCGTTGGCGAGACCACGGTTCTGGTGGGTAAGGAGCAATTCCTCGTCGATTCCGGGGTGACGATTCCCGACGACCTCGCCGCGTCCGCTCGCGAACTCCAGGAGAAAGCGCAGACCGTCGCGTGGGTCGCCGCCGAGGGACACGCCATCGGCGTGATAGGCATTGCTGACGCCATCAAGGAATCCACACCCGCGGCCATTCGTCGACTCCACGAACTTGGGATCAAAGTCGTTATGGCCACGGGTGACAACGAGCGCACCGCCGCCGCCGTTGGCAAGGAACTCGCCATCGACGACGTCCGCGCGGGCCTGAATCCGAAAGACAAAATCGAACTCGTCCGGGAACTCCGCCACGGCGGAACCGTTGTCGCCATGGCGGGAGACGGCATCAACGACGCCCCGGCACTCGCCGAAGCCAGTGTGGGAATCGCGATGGGCACCGGCACCGATGTCGCAATGCAGAGCGCCAGCATCACGCTAGTGAAGGGCGACCTCGATGGCATCGCCCGCTCCATTGCGCTCAGCCGGGCGGTGATGCGCAACATCCGACAAAATCTCTTTTTCGCCTTCATCTACAATGCGGCCGGCATCCCGATTGCGGCAGGGGTGCTCTACCCGATCTTCGGCGTGCTTCTCAGCCCAATGATCGCGGGCGCGGCGATGAGCTTCAGTTCGGTGTCGGTCATTCTGAACGCCCTCCGCCTGCGAGGGACAAAAATTTGATCTTTTGCAAAAAAACCGAGGGATAATTGCAATGATCTCGTTTCAAAAAGAACGAACAACAATCGCGAACATCAACCATCACCACACAAACCATGAAAAAACTGACCACCCTACTAGCCGCCCTCATCCTCGGAATCACTGGCATCACCCACGCAGCCGATGACAAATCCACCTACCCCCTGACGACCTGCATCGTCTCCGGTGAGGGTCTCGACGAGATGGGCAAGCCCTACGTCTTTGAATACGAGGGCCAAGAGGTGCAGCTTTGCTGCAAGGATTGTAAGAAGAAATTCGACAAAGACCCGGCAACCTACCTGAAAAAGCTGGAAGCGGCCAAAGCTGGCGAGGCGGTGTCCACCGAATCGACCGGTGACGGTCACGGCGACCACAATCACTAACGCGCGGAAACACTTCGGCCCGTCGGAAGAGTCAAACTCCGACGGGCTTTTCCCAGTCATCTGATTTTTCCCATGTTCGAGCAACTCTCCGACCCCGCCTACCAACACCTGCTCATCAACCACGTCCCGATCATCGGCATCGTGATGGGGTTGTTCGGACTGGCGGTGGCGTTCTTCGTGCGACAGCGCGTCGCGTTCCTGCCCGCGCTGGCGATTCTCGTCGTGGCGGGCGTCTCCGCCTGGCCCGTTTACGCGACGGGCTCCGAAGCCTATAAGCCGATCCGCAAGATCGCGGACGATGCAGGCATCGATTGGCTCGATGCCCACATGGACCGCGCGGATGCGTCGGTTTGGACGTTCTACGTCCTCGCCGCCGTCGCCGCTTTGGCGATCGCGCTCCCGATCAAATGGCCGGCAGCGAGCCTGCCGCTCGCGAGCGCAACGGCGGTCGTCGCCGTTGCATGTCTCGGGGTGGCGGGCTGGATCGCCGAAGCGGGTGGACGGGTGAGGCATCCGGAGTTGCGTCCGGTCGGCGAGAATGCTCCAGAGGTTATTCATGACCATGAGCACTAGTGTTCCCGGCGCAATGATCGTTGCCATCCTCGCGCTTGCCGGATGCGCGACAACGCCAATGGCTCCGTTGTCGCCGACCCATCCAGCCAGCCCAGAAGCGGTCGAAGGGCCGGTATCGAGCCAGCCGTGGCTTGGCGGGGACGAGCCAACCGAGCGGACCAGCCGCCTCCTCGCGGGCGCGAAACCGAAACCCACTCCGATGGAGTCGATGGAGGCCATGCCGGGAATGAATCATTGATGAAAACGACAACTGCCGCCCTCCTCATTGGCGTCCTTCTCGCCGGTTCGCTCTCCGCGCAGAATCGCGCGGCGGACACCGTGCGCGAGCGCACCGACGCCGAGGTGATCTGGCAACAGGATGCCGCCACGCGGGATGAGGCGGCGGCGCACATTCAGAAGTATTTGCGCGGCCCGCTCACCGTTGCGGGCGCGGTCCAGGTCGCGTTGCTCAACAACCGGCATCTCCAGGCGACCTTCGAGGACATTGGCATCGCGCGGGCCGACGTGATCGAGGCCGTGACGCTGCCGAATCCCTCCGTCGATTTCGAAATCCAGTTCCCGGTCGTGGCCAGCCAGTTCAATCGCTACGGCTGGCTCGTCGCCCAGGAATTTGCCCAGATCCTCATGATTCCGCTCAAGAAGAAGCTGTCGGAAGAACAACTCGAAGCCGCCGAGCTGCGGGTCGCGGCGGAAGTGCTCGACCTCGTCGCCGAGGTGAAAATGGCCTACTTTCGCGTGCAGGCCGATCAACAGTTGATCGGGCGGCTGAAGGTGGTCCAAGAGACGAACGCGGCCGGGCTCGATCTGTCGCAGAAGCAATTCGAGGTCGGGAACGTCACCGACCTCGAACTTCTGCAAATGCAGGCGACCTACAGCCAGGGGCGGATCAATCTGGCGCGGGCGGCCACGGAACTGACCGGGCACCGCGAGGAATTCAATCGGCTGCTGGGACTCTGGGGCGAGCAGACGGCCTGGGAAATTCGGGGAGACCTGCTGCCGCCACCGGCGAACGATTTTTCGCCCGATCATCTGGAAATGCTCGCGGTCTCCAACCGGCTCGATCTGCGTGCGACGCACCGCGACCTGGCGAGCGTCGTGACGGCGCTCGGACTCACGCGCACCTACCGCTGGATTCCGGTTCTCGATTTTGGGTTCACCGGTGAGCGCGACATCGAGGGCGCGCTGAACATGGGACCGGCGTTCCGGCTCGAGCTGCCGATTTTCAATCAAGGTCAATCCCGGCTCGCCCGCGGCGAATCCGATCTCCGCCGGGCCGAGGCGCGCTTCGAGGCGCTGGCGGTGGACATTCGGTCCGAGGTCCGCCAATACCGCGACCAACTGGCGAGCCTGCGCGAGCAGGCGACGTTCTACCACGACGAGGTGCTGCCGCTGCGCATCCAGGTCGTGAACCGCTCTGTCCTCCAATACAATGCCATGCAGATCGGCCCCTACGCGCTCTTCCTCGCGAAGGCCGAAGAACTCGAAGCCGAGCGCGGTTATGTCGATACCCTGCGCGACTACTGGATCACCCGCGCCCAGCTTGAGCATGCCGTCGGCGGCAGCCTGACTTCCCGTCGGCCTACCGGTGAAGGGAAGAAAGTCGTCCGAACTGAAACCGAAAAACCATGAACTCATCCAGTCCGTTCACTCGCCGCGGGTTTCTCAGCGGCTCCGCCATCGCCGCCGGAGCCGTCGCTCTGCCCTCGCTCTTGCGGGCGCAGCCCGCGCCCGGCCCAGCCACCGCATCGTCGGCCTATCCGTCTGATGCATCCGGTCAACCCGCGTGGATGCGGAAGCCGCTCGCTCCCGGCGAACCCGGCCGCCATTACCGTCCGACCGTCACGCTCAACGGCTCCGCGCTCCCGTTTCGCATCGTCGAGGACGCGAAGATTTTTCACCTCGTCTGCGAGGAGGTCGATCACGTCTTCATCCCAAAGACCGACGCGAACGATGAACTGCGAGCCACCTGCTGGGGATTCAACGGCAGTGTCCACGGGCCGACCATCGAATGCGTCGAAGGCGACCACATCCGCATCTACGTGACGAACAACCTGCCCGCGCCGACGAGCATTCACTGGCACGGCCTGCTGGTGCCCAGCGGCATGGACGGCGTGGGTGGCTTGAGCCAGGCACCGGTCCCGCCCGGCGAGACGTTCAAATACGAGTTCACCGTCTGGCAGCACGGCACTTACATGTATCACTCGCACCACGACGAGATGACGCAGATGGCGCTCGGGATGCTCGGGATGTTTATCGTGCATCCCCGCGAGATGCCGTCGCCCGCGCCCGACCGCGACTACACCTACATGCTCAGCGAGTGGAAGATTGTGCCCGGCACCCGCCGCCCCGATCCGAACGAGATGACGGATTTTAATATCCTCACCTTCAATGGCCGCGCCTACCCCGGCACGGCACCGTTGCTCGCGAAGCTTGGCGACCGGGTCCGAGTCCGCATTGGCAACCTCTCCGCGATGGACCACCACCCGATTCACATCCACGGGCACGCCTGGAAGCTCATCGAAACCGATGGCGGGCCGATTCCCGAGGCCGGTCAATGGCCTGAGACGACCGTCCTCGTGCCGACTGGCAGCACGCGGACAGTGGAGTTCATCGCCGACAATCCCGGCGATTGGGCGATGCACTGCCACATGACGCACCACGTCATGAACCAGATGGGTCACGCCATCCCGAACCTCATCGGCGTCGATCCCGGCGGACTCGACAAGCAGGTCCGCACCTTTCTCCCTGGCTACATGACGATGGGTCAGGACGGGATGGGGGACATGGGCGACATGGGGATGCGCATCCCGGGGAACAGCGTCCCGATGGTCGGCTCGGTCGGCCCGCACGGCTACATCACGATGGGCGGCATGTATACGAACGTGAAAATCCGCGCCGACCTCGGCGACCTCGATCCCGCGAAGGGTGAGGATTTCCTCTACGGTGGCTGGTTCGAGAATCCACCGGGAACCCAGGCGGTGGTCGCCAGCGCCGACGATCTGACTCGCGACGGAATCGACCCAAAAACACCCGCCGGGACCGGCTGAACCGAAACCTCTCGATACGAATGATCCACCGACCTCTCATCCTGCTCGTTCTATTTCCCGCCCTGTCCGTTATGGCCGGCGGCGAATCTCCGCCGAAGGATTCCGCGCCCGGGACCATCGCCCACTACGAGCAACTCGCCCTCGTGAACAACCCGACGCTCCGGCAGGCGGAGGCCGTCGTCGAAGGTGAACTCGCCAAGGCCGAACAGGCTGGACTTTACCCAAATCCGACCGTGGGCTACATGGGCGAGCAGATCGGGGCCACGCACGAACAATACCTCGAAAGCCCCGGTGAATTTCAGGGCGGCTTCGTCCAGCAGCGATTCGTCGTCCCCGCCAAACTCGATCTCAGTAAAAAGAAATACCTCGCCCGTGCCGAGGTGTCGGGGTTCGACCGCGAGGCGCAGATCCTGAGCGTTCGCAACGACGTGCGAATCCACGCCTACCGGGTGCTCGGGCGTCAGGAGCATCTCACCGTTCAAAAAGAACTCCTCGAATCCTTCCGCGACGGCGTTCTCACCGCGGGCGAGCTTTTCAACGTCGGCCAGGCCAACGAAGTCGATGTCGCCATGGCCCGCATCGCGCTCACCGAGCAGGAACTCAACGTCCAGATGGCCGAGAATCAGCTCACCGCCGCCTGGCAGAATCTCGAAGCCGTCGTCGGCACGACCGTCCCGAAAAAGACGATCACCGATCCGCTCATGGGCACCGTCCCCGCGAGCGACTGGGACACCGCGCTGCGGGAATTGTTCCTTAACAGCCCGCAGGTCAAGGCCGCCGACGCCAAGCTGCGCGCCGACGAGATCACGGTGCGTCGCGAGCGCGTCGAGCCGATTCCCGACCTCACGCTTCAAGGGGCCTACGGCCACAACTTCGACTTCGGAATCCAGGAAAACGTCTTCAACGTGTCCGCCAGCATCGAGCTACCCGTCTTCGACCGCAACCAAGGCACCGTGCGGCAGGCCCAGGCCGACCTCGCCCGCCAGCAAAGCGAAATCCTTCGCGTCCAGCGCGATCTCATGCAGCGGCTCGCGCCGGTTTACATGCAGTTCGAGACGATGCGCCAGCGCATCCTCGCGTATCAGAAGAGCGTCCTGCCCGAAGCGAAGGAAGCCTACGAAACCAGTCTGAAGAGCTATCAAGCCAACCGTCTCGCGTGGCCGCCGGTCCTGGAAACCCAGCAGTTCTATTTCGGCAAGCGTCTCCTCAACATCGACCAGTGGGTAGCGCTCCGCGAGGCGCAGACGCTCATCGACGGCTACCTCCTCACCTCCGGCCTGATGCCGCCGCCCGGCCCGCTGCCCGCCGGTCACATCGATTCCAACCCCAAACCTCGCTAAGACCCATGACCTCATCCGACGAATCGAAAAATTCCGCCGCGACCCGCCGCCAATTTCTGACCAAAGCCGGGGCCGCCGCCGCCGTCGGGATCGTCGGTGGAGTGGCAACCACCTCCGGTCAAACGCCCGAAACCGAGCCATCGCCAGCCGCGACGCCCGAGTCGGGTGCAATCCCCGGCGATTTCGACAGCTACTCCCGCTGGCACCCGAGCTTCGGCGGGCCGGTTGGTTCCGACCAATATCTCGGCAAGCTCGTGCCGGGCCGCCGCGCGTCCGGCCTCGAGCCCGTGCTCTGCGAGATGACCGACATGACGAAGGTGCCGTGGAAGATGATCGGCGGCGTGAAGGAATTCGAACTCCGTGCAATGGCCGTAAAGGAAGAGTTCCTGCCCGGCTACTTCATGAACGTCTGGGGCTACAACGGCAGCATGCCCGGTCCCATGATCGAAGCTTTTCAGGGCGACCGCGTGCGCATCATCGTCCACAACGACCTGCCCGAGCCGACGACCGTCCATTGGCACGGGTTGGAACTGCCGGTCCAATACGACGGCGTTCCCGGACTCACCCAGCCGCTTATCGAGCCCGGCAAGACGTTCGTTTACGAATTCGACCTGCACCAGACGGGCACTTTTTTTTACCACTCCCACATCGCCATGCAGGAAGCCTTCGGCATGGTCGGATTCTTCATCATTCACCCGCGCGTCGCCTACGATCCGCCGGTGGACCGCGACTTCGCGCTCATCTTCCAGAACTTCTTCATCGACGCGAATACGAACACGCCCGACTCGATGCGAATGGATTGGAATTGGCACACGATCAATGGCCGCAGCGGCCCCTACGCCACGCCGCTCGTCTGTCGGCAGGGCGAGCGAGTGCGCGTCCGGCTCATGGACTTCAGCCCCATGCAACACCATCCCATCCACCTGCACGGCCACACCTTCTGGCTCACCGGGACGGAGGCCGGGCGCATCCCGCCGAGCGCCTGGATCCCGCGCAACGTCTCGCTTGTCGGTGTCGCCATGGCCAGCGACTTCGAGTTCATCGCCTTCAATCCCGGCGACTGGATCTTCCACTGTCACATGGTCCACCACATGATGAACCACATGGTCGAGCAGGTCGGCCCGCGCATCCGCGGTTCGGAGGTCAGTGATTACCTCCGAGCCAGCAACCGCCCCGTCCCGGCCGACGCGCTGGATAACCCCGCCTTCGACACCCCCGGCTACCCGCAGAAGATGCAGGGCATGTCGATGAGCATGGACGCCATGCACAAAATCAACGGCAAACGCGAAGCCCGCGGCATGCGCAAGGACTGGTCGATGGCGGCGAAGGGCCTCATGACCGTCCTCCGCGTGCTGCCCGACGACCTCTACGATCGCGTGATGCACGGCGACGAAAAGATCGAACCCGGTGCCGTCTTCGACGCCATCGTGAGAGGAGATTACGACAAACGAGGTCAGCAGCAGCAGACTTAGGGACAACCGAGCGGACCACGGCGGGCGAATTTCTTGGAATCCACGCTGAAATACCCATGAATAAATACGCAAAATTCGGAGCGATGATCGCCACGTCGGCAGTCGTGATGTTCGCGCTCATGTATCTGAACACCTACGCGCTGGATCACCTTTTTTTCAGCGAAACCCGGGTCTACATGGCCATTCTCATGGGCGCGACCATGGCCGTCATCATGCTGGCCTTTATGCTCGGCATGTATGGGAACCGACGTTTGAACACCGGCATTTTCGTCGGCAGTGTTCTCGTCTTCACCCTTTCCCTCTGGCTCGTGCGCAGCCAGGCGACCGTCGAAGATGTCTCGTGGATGAAAGCGATGATTCCGCATCACTCCATCGCCATCCTGACGAGCGAGCGAGCCCACATCTCCGACCCACGGGTGCGCGAGTTGGCTGATGGCATCATCAAAGCTCAGCGCGAGGAAATCGCGCAGATGAAGACACTGATTGCCGATCTCGAACACAAGTAGCCGCAAGTCACGCGGCAAACGCAAAGTCTCATGAAAAAGAAAGCCACCATCTACCGAATGGTCACCCCGGAGCACCTCTGCCCTTGGGGAATCAAGGCCATCGATCTCCTCCGCCGTAACGATTACGAAATCGATGATCATCACCTCGAGTCGATGGACGCCAACAAGGAATACAAAAAAGAACACGGCTACGACGAGACACCGCAGATCTTCATCGAGGGTGACCACCTCGGCGGCTACGACGCCCTCCGCAAGCACCTCGGCAAAGGCCCCGATCCCAAGGAAGGGAAGACCTATCAACCGGTCGTCGTCGTGTTCGCCGTCACGTTCCTCATGGCGTTGACGACCTGCTGGGCAATGCAGGGCGGTCTGGCGGTCATTCGCGTGCTGGAGCTTTTCATCGCCTTCAGCATGTGCGTCCTCGGTATCCTCAAGCTCCAGGACCTGCTCTCCTTCGCCACCGGCTTTATCCAATACGACGTGATCGCCAGACGCTACGTCCCGTATTCTTACGTTTACCCATTTGTCGAAGCGGGCGCGGGCATCCTCATGATCGCCGGTCTCGCCACGTGGATCGCCGCACCAGCCGCGCTCTTCGTGAGCACCGTCGGGGCGATCTCAGTCGTCAAGGCCGTCTACATCGAGAAGCGAGACATCAACTGCGCCTGCGTGGGCGGCGGTAGCAGCGTCCCGCTCGGCTTCATCTCGCTCACCGAGAATCTGATGATGATCGCGATGTCAGTCTGGATGATCGTGAAGGCGCTTTGATTCTGCCGTCTCTCGCTGGGCGGACGCTTGTCGGCCCCGGCTGTCAGCGATAAGAACGAGACCGTTATGCACAAGACCGACCCGACACGCTGGCACCATCGGCACGACTTCGGCGCGGACAACTCGTCCGCCGAGCGCCGGACTCATCTCGTGATCGGGATCACCGTTTCGATGATGATCATCGAAATCATCGCGGGGTCCATTTTCAATTCGATGGCGCTCCTCGCGGACGGTCTGCACATGGGCACACACGTCGCTGCCTTCGCCATCACGGCGGTCGCCTATTGGCTGAGTCGGCGCAACGCGCGCAATCCTCGCTATACCTTCGGCACCGGAAAGATCGGTGTCCTCGGAGGCTTCGCCAGCGCCATCCTGCTCGCCGTCGTCGCGCTGCTCGTGGCCGCCGAATCGGTCCACCGATTCCTCGATCCGCTGCCCATCCAGTTCGGCCAAGCCATCGGCGTCGCCGTGCTGGGGCTCGCCGTCAACGTCGCGTGCGCGTTGCTACTCAAGGACAGTCACCATCACCACCATCACGGTCACCAGCACGGCGACCATTCCCACCACCACGAGGATTTGAACCTGCGATCCGCTTACATCCACGTGTTGGCCGATGCGCTCACGTCGGTCACCGCCATCGCCGCGCTCGTCGCCGGCGCGTCGTTCGGCTGGTGGTGGATGGACCCGATGATGGGAATCGTCGGGAGCGCCGTCATCGCGGTCTGGGCCTACGGATTGGTGCGGGACACAAGCGGCATCCTGCTCGACCGCACGCCGACCGACACCGATCTGCTTGAGGTTATTCGCGAAACCGTCGAAGCCGATGGCGACTCGACGATTTACGACCTCCACATCTGGCAGGTCGGCGCGGGGCAATTCGCCGCCATCGTCGGGATCGTCGCCCACGCGCCGAGGTCGGTGGAGGATTACCGCGAAATGCTGCACGAGCACGAAGAACTCGTCCACGTCACGGTGGAGGTCCAGCAATGCGACGAAGATGCCTGTTCTTCGGTCGTCGCGTAGAACGGGAACCCCGTCTGCTCACAGCCCTCAGGAACCATTCAATGACATTAAAGCTCGACTGTGGTATTTGGGATTATGCACATCGAGATGGACCTGCCGGAATCCGCTTTCAGTGCGTTACGCCTGAGTCCAGCCCAGTTTGCGAGCGAAATGCGGCTGGCCGCGGCGTTGAAATGGTATGAGGCGGGGATGATCTCGCAGTCGAAGGCCGCGATGCTCGCCGGGGTGGCGCGCGAAGCGTTCCTGCTGGGGGCGGGGCGATTCGGAGTCTCGGCGGTGCAATCGACGCCGGAAGAACTGGCGGAAGAACTCGCCCGTGACTGAGCGTTGGGTCATTGACGCATCGCCGATCATTCTCCTGGGAAAATCCGGGCAACTCGGCTGGCTGCCTCGAATGGGGGAAATTATCATTCCCAAAGCGGTCGCGGACGAAGTCCGGGCGGGAACGGAAGAGGATGCCGCCCGCCAATGGATCGAGACCGAAGTCGGCTCGTCCCTGATTCGAGAAAATCCGGCAGCGTCCGAAGAGCTGCTGGCTTGGGATTTGGGACGTGGCGAGACCGCCGTTATCACGTGGGCCATCGAGAATCGAGATTACGAAGCCGTGTTGGACGACGACGCCGCTCGGAGGTGCGCTGGAGTCCTCGGCTGTCATTTCCGCGGAACGTTGAGCTTGGTGGCGTTGGCGAAGAAACGCGGGTTCGTGGACGAATGCCGACCGGTTTTCGCCCGGATGCAGGCGGCAGGTCTGTTCGTCACGCCAACCTTGATCGAGCAGGTCGCGCGGTCCGTGGAGGAGTAGGTCAGTGACAAGACCAATGGAGGAGCCGTTCTTCGGAAAACAATTCCAGAAATCGTGAGGGTTTTCCCGGTTTTCGTCGTTTAACTCTCCAGTGACTCGAATTCAAAAGAATCGGCAGAGTGAATCGTTCTTGATCAGGGCTGGCTTGCGCGCGTCGCGGGTTGCCGGTATTCATGTGGCCGTGCGTGCGCGACTTCGATCCGTCTGGCTGCTCTCGGCGATTATTTCGCTGACCTTGGTGTCGTGGCTGGCCGCCGCCAATCACTGCACTCTATCGAGCTGGGCTCCCGCTGCCGCCGAGGCATCACCGGAGAGCCACTGTCACTCGACAGATCAAGAGGATTTTCCGGTCCCCGGCATGCAGATGCTGTGCGGTGACGAGTTGAATTCTCCCGTTCCGCCGGTCGCGGTCGCTCCATCGACTCAACTCCATTTTCTGAAACCGGCGTGGGTCGAGATCGCCTCGATCCTGTTCGAAGAGCCAGTGGCCCAAACCCGCTCCTTCCCCGGCCACGCTCCGCCTGGCGGCACCTCGTTTTTCGATTTGTTTCTGGCCCGTCGCCTGCTGGCGCACGCGCCGCCGGTCGGCGTCGCCTGAGTTCCCGTTTCCACCCGCCCCGCATTCCGGGTCGGTTGGCGGTGAACCGTGGCGCTTATCCCTGAAGCCATGCCGCTCCCTGCGGTGGGTTCCGTCCTGTTCAGACCATCTCCTTTCCACACCATTGAAATCCATCTTATCCATTCGAAATCTCTCCCGCATCGGCTTTGCGGTTGTCGCGCTGGCATCCGCCCGGGGCGACGACGCCTCTCCGGTAGCTGACCGCTTTCTGGCCGAAGTCCTTGTCGTCAATCCGGGGGTCGATTCCGCCCGACTGGAATGGGAGGCGATGGCGCAAATGCCCGAAGTCGTCTCCTCGCTGCCCGATCCGATGGTGAGCTACGGCTACTATTTCCAGAGCGTGCAGACGCGAACCGGCGCGATGCGGCAGCGGTTCGGCGTATCGCAAAAAATCCCGTTCCCCGGCAAGCTCGGCACGGCAGGGGCGCGGTCCGCGGCCGACGCGCAGGTCGCGTATTGGAAATTTCGCGGAGCGCTCCGCGATGTCTTTGCCCAAGGCCGCATCCTGCTCGCCGATCTCTACCGCGCGGATCGCGCGATCCTCGTTCTTCGCGATCAGGAGGCGCTCCTTCGCCAGACGACGGAGTCCTCGGAAGCGCTGGTCGAGACGAATCAAGGCGCCATCGCCAACGTCCTGCGATCCGACATCGCCGCGGAGGAAATCGAAGTTCGAATCGCGCAACTCGAGGCAGAGCGGACTGGCGTCATCGCCCGCATGGCGGCGCTGCGGGGCGAGACGGAACCAGCCACTGCTGTCGCTCGATACAGCGACCCGAAATTGCCCGAGCTTCCGTCTCTCCAAGCGGTGATGCGCCGCTCGATCGTGGCCAATCAGGACATCGAAGCGGCCCGGGCCGCGGTTGCCCGCGATGACCTTGGCGTCCGCGCGGCTGCGCTCGAGTATTTTCCCGACGTCACGCTTGGGCTGGATTACACGGTCGTCAGCGCAAGTTCCGTCCAGCCGATGACACCGCAGAACGGCAACGATCCGATCATGGGGACCATCGCCGTCAATCTCCCAATCTGGTGGGACAAGCTCGGTGCGCAAAAGCAGGCCGCCGTCGCGCGCCGTGGGTCGTCCGCCGCCCGCCAAGCTCAGCTTACCGCCGACGTGAGCGCCGGCGTCCAGGCCGCCTACGCGATGGCACGAGCGATGCGCGAGCAACGGGACAGTTTTGCCGAGAACATTCTGCCGAAGGCTCGGCAAGCATACGAGTCCGTCACTTCGGCCTACAGCGCGGGCTCCGCGACGCTTACGGATCTGCTCGACGTCCAGCGAGCTTACCTCAGCGCCGAACTTGGTCTGATCGACCGCACCGCAGGAACGCTCCGCGCCATCGCCGAACTGGAACGTGCCATCGGCGAACCTCTCGACCACCCCAATCCTCAAACCGCCACTGCCATCTCCAAGCCATGAAAAACGATCCCGACCAACCTCACCGCTCCCGGCGTTTTCGCTGGGTCTTCGCCATCGTGGCGATCCTGCTTCTTGTAGTCGCAGCATGGTTTTTTGCGCCCCGTCTATTTTCCGGTGATGCCTTAAAGACGAACGAAATGGCCGGTGGGGGGAATGACTCCGGCGATGTCGAGACGCAGTATTGGATCTCCGGCATGCACCCGTGGATCATCATGCCCGAGCCGGGCCAATGTCCGATTTGTGGCATGGACCTCGTGCCGCTCGACCCCGCGAAATTCGCCGGTGAGATCGCGATCAACCCCGTCGTCGTCCAAAACATGGGAATCCGCATCGGCGAAGTCACCGAAGGACCGCTGGTCAAGACGACTCGCACGGTCGGCATCGTTGGCTACGACGAAGAGCGGGTCCGCGACGTGAACATCAAAGTCTCCGGCTGGATCGAGGACATTTCGGTCGATTCGCTTGGCCAGAAGGTCGCCGCGGGGACACCGCTTTTCTCGATCTACTCGCCGCAGCTATACTCCGCCCAGGAAGACTACCTCATCGCGAAGCGGGGAGGGGACCGTTCCCTCGCCGCGGCTGCCCGCAAGCGGCTGGAGTATTTCGACGCGACTGACGAACAAATCAACGCGTTGGCGAAACGCGGCAAGGCTGAGAAAACGCTGCAAATTCTGAGTCCTTTCACCGGAGTCGTCACCGAGAAGCACGCCAACGAAGGCATGAAGGTCGATCCCGGCATGCAGGTTTACCGCATCGCCGACCTGTCCAAGGTCTGGGTGATCGCGACCGTTTACGAATACCAGTTGCCCTACCTCGAAGAAGGCCAGTCGGCTGAAATGACGCTATCTTACATCCCAGGGCAGACGTTCGAGGGCCGGGTCGCCTACATCTATCCGTATCTCGACACGAAGACGCGGGAGGCACAGGTGCGGCTGGAGTTCGACAATCCGACCGGCCTGCTCAAGCCCGGCATGTTCGCCAACGTCGAACTCCAGAGCCGCCTCGCCGCCAAGGCCACGCTCGCCCCGCGCTCAGCGGTCATCGACACCGGCAGGCGCCAAGTCGCCTTCGCGAGCCTGGGCGAGGGGAAATTCGAGCCCCGCGCGGTGGAGACCGGCGTGACCACCGACGATGGGACGGTTCAGATTCTCGCGGGTTTGAAGCCCGGCGAGATGGTCGTCACCTCCGGCCAGTTCCTCCTCGACAGCGAAGCCAACATGCGAGAAGCGCTCGCGAAGATGCTCAAGGGTGAGTCCGCCGCCGAGCAGGAGACGGTGGTTACGACGGCGGCGACCGAGACGGTCTCGCTGCCGACCGCCGCGTCGACCGCGTTGCAATCCGCGCTGGACCACTATTTCGTGATTCAGACAGCCCTGGCCGAAGATTCCACGGCGGGAGTCGCGGAGGCCGCCGGGCAGTTTGATTCCTCGATTGAGGCGCTGGAGGCGACGGAGATTCCGGACGATCCGCATTTCTGGCACCAGCGTGTCGATGAACTCAAAACCATCACAACTGAAGCGAAAATGCTCACTGGGGCATCGGACCTCGCCGCTGCCCGGCTCGCCTTCGGCCGGCTTAGCGTCCCATTCCGCCAGATCGTGATGCAGACCGGCGTTCCGGGTGGATTCGGCACCGACGTGCTCGCGTTGCGCTGCCCGATGTTTCTTGAGGACCAGGGTGGCGCCGTCTGGCTCCAGGCCGCCGGCGATGTCCGCAATCCTTACATGGGAACTCGGATGCTGGCGTGTTTCGACGAACGCACCGCCGTTCCGGTCTCCGGCAAATCCACCAACCAATAACTAAGTCGCTATTATGATCGAAAAACTCATCGACTGGTGCGTGCGCAACCGCGTGATGGTGCTGCTGCTCTGCGGCTTCCTGATCGCGGGCGGTTGGTATTCCGCGAAGAACATCACTGTCGACGCAATCCCGGATCTGTCCGACGTGCAGGTCGTCATCCGCACGGAGTTTCCCGGACAGGCTCCGCGCATCGTCGAGGATCAGGTCACCTATCCGCTCACCACCGCCATGCTTGCGGTGCCCTACGCGAAGGTCGTGCGGGGATACAGCATGTTCGGGACGAGCTTCGTTTACATCATTTTCGAGGACGGGACCGACATCTACTGGGCGCGCAGCCGCGTCCTCGAACAACTGAACTCCGTCGCGAATCGTCTCCCCGCCGGAGTCGCGCCACAGCTTGGTCCCGACGCGACGGGCGTGGGCTGGATTTTTCAATATGTGCTGACCACCGGGCCGTATTGCGAAAAATACCCCGACGGACTCTGGCACGATCCCGAGACCAACCGCTATTACGCGAGCCAGGCCGACATCACGGAGCCCGCCCGCTCCCGGCTCGTGCTCCAGCGCACGTTCCCCGGCTTCCGTGAGTGTCCGCTCGACGGTTCGCCGCTCGTGCAACCGAAGATCGACCTGAGCGATCTCCGCAGCTTGCAGGACTGGTATCTGCGCTACGAGCTGACGGCCGTCGATGGCGTGAGCGAAGTCGCGCCAATTGGCGGCTTCGTGAAGCAATATCAGGTCGTCGTCGATCCCGTGAAACTGCGGGCCTACAACATCCCCTTGCAGAAGGTTCGTATGGCGATCCAGCGGTCGAATTCCGACGTGGGCGGTCGGCTCATCGAGCAGAGCGAGACCGAATACATGGTCCGTGGCATCGGCTACCTCGGCACGCTGAGTCCCGAAGACAAAGCCACGGCCACCGCCGACGGGAAACGGGTCGAAGACGTTCGCTCCCAGCGTGCACTAGAAGATTTGCGGGGCATCGCGCTCGGCGTGAACGACAGCGGATCTCCGATTCGCCTTGCCGACGTGGCCGAGGTGCGTCTCGGCCCGGACATCCGGCGCGGCATCGCGGAATGGAACGGAGAAGGCGAAGTCGTCGGCGGCATCGTCATCATGCGCTTCGGGGAGAACGCCAAGCGCACCATCGAGAACGTCCGCGGGCGCCTCGCAGAGCTGGAGCGCGGCCTGCCACCCGGCGTCGCCATCGAAATCGCTTACGACCGCTCCGACCTCATCGAACGCGCGGTCGAGACTCTCCGCCACACGCTCACCGAGGAAGTCCTCGTCGTCGCCGTGGTTTGCATTCTCTTCCTGCTGCACGCTCGTAGCGCGCTGGTCGCCGCCTTCGTCCTGCCGACCGGAGTCCTGGCGACTCTCACGATCATGAATCTCGTCGGGATCAATGCCAACATCATGTCGCTCGGCGGCATCGCGATTTCCATCGGCGTCATGGTCGATAGCTCGATCATCATGGTCGAGAACGCCCACAAGTTCCTCGAACTCGAACGCCACCGGGTCGCCGGAGGTGCCCCGCCGCGTCCCCGATTGGAGGTCATCGGAGACGCCGCGAAGGAAGTCGGGCCCAGTCTATTTTTTGCGCTGCTGGTCATCGTCGTCAGCTTCCTCCCGATCTTCGTTCTCGGCGAACAGTCCGGACGCCTCTTCAAGCCGCTCGCCTTCACCAAGACCTTCGCCATGGCGTCCGGCGCGATCCTCGCCGTCACCGTGATCCCCGTCCTCATGACGTTCTTCATCACCGAGCGGACTCTGCCGACGACCTGGAGTCGGCGCCGCCGATTGATCACCTATTTCGGGATTATCCTTGCGCCCGCGATCCTGCTCCTCGTCATCCCGTTGCCCGGCATCGATATGTCACGATGGATTCTGGCCGGTGGGTGGACACTTCTCAGCGCGCTCGTCCTGCTCCCCCAGCGAATCCCCGATGAAGAGCGCAACCCGATCAGCCGCATCCTCGAGGTGATCTACAATCCCGCGTTCGCCTTCGTCATGCGGTTCAAATGGCTCACGCTCCTCGCCGCCGTCGGTCTGCTTGCCGCGACCTGGTATCCCTTCAGCCAACTCGGCAGCGAATTCATGCCGCCGCTCGAAGAAGGCGATCTCCTCTACATGCCCACGACCGATCCCGGAATCGGCGTGACCAAAGCGAAGGAAATCCTCCAGCAGACCGACAAACTCATCGCGCAATTCCCCGAGGTCGCAGCCGTCTTCGGAAAAATCGGTCGCGCCGAAACGGCCACCGATCCGGCTCCCATGTCGATGATCGAGACCACGATCACGCTGCATCGCGACAAATCGAAGTGGCGGCAGGTAAGGGAGCCGCGATTCTACGACGGCTGGCCCGCGTGGGCGCAGTGGCTGCCTAGGAAAGTCCTGCCCTCCATCCGCCCGATCACGAACGACGAGATTATCTTTGGCTACAACGTGCCCGACGGCGAGGGCGGTGAACTTCGGGTTCCCGGCATGAACGACGCCGTCCAGATCCCCGGCCTGACCAACGCCTGGACCATGCCGATCCGCACCCGCATCGACATGCTCTCCACCGGCATCCGCACCCCGATCGGCATCAAGTTCATGGGGTCCGATCTCACCGAGCTGGCCGGTCTGGCCAACGCAGCGGCCAACGCGTTGAAGTCCGATCCACTTACCAGTCCGAACACGACCAGCGCGTTTCCCGAGAAAAGCGTCGGCGGCAATTACTTCGACATCGAGATCAATCGCGACGAGATCGCGCGCTACGGCCTCGTCGTCGGCGACGTGCAGGATGTCATCATGACCGCGCTCGGCGGGATGACCGTCACCTCCACCATCGAGGGGTTGGAGCGCTACCCGGTCAACGTCCGCTACCCATCGGAACTCCGCGACACCATCGAGTCCGTCCGGCAAACCCTCGTCGCCACGCCGTCCGGCGCACAGGTCCCGCTCGCCCAACTCGCCGACATCTCGATCCGCAAAGGCCCGCCGATGGTGAAGAGCGAGAATGCCCGCCTCACGAGCTGGGTCTACGTGGACATCGCCGACATCGACATCGGCACCTACGTCGAACGTGCCCAGCAAGTCGTCGCTCGGGCCGTCCCGCTGCCGCCCGGCGTGACCGTCGTCTGGTCAGGGCAATACGAATACATGCAGGAGGCCAACGCCCGACTCCGCATTGCGATTCCTCTCGCGCTCGTCGGCATCGTTCTCCTCCTCTACCTCTCCACGCGAAGCTGGCTGCGCGTGTCGATCATCCTACTCGCCGTCCCGTTCTCGCTGATCGGCGCGATCTGGTTCCTGTGGTTCATGGACTACGACCTGTCGCTCGCCGTCTGGGTCGGGCTGATCGCGTTGGCCGGTCTCGATGCCGAGACCGGAGCCGTGATGCTCCTCTACCTCGACACCAGCTACAACCGCTTCCGCGAAGAAGGGAAACTCAACACAGTCGCGGACCTTTGGACCGCCGTCCACGACGGCGCGGTCAAACGCATCCGCCCCAAGACGATGACGGTCATGTCCACCTTCACCGGCCTGCTGCCGCTTCTCTGGGCGACTGGCGCGGGAGCCGACACCATGCGCCGCCTAGCTGTCCCCATGATCGGTGGCTTGGCGACGAGCTTTCTGCTGGAACTCCTCATCTATCCGGTCATCTATTATCTTGCTCGAAGGAGAACTGTCGGGAACGACTCCGAATAAATAACGGCAATGAACCCAGCGACCCCGTCGATTCCGTCCGCGGACTTTTTGTTCCGAGGTTGGTCGCGCGTTTCGCTTTTCTGGAAGCTCCAGATCGGGGGCTGGACGGCGTTTGCGATCTTCTCATTTCCGCTCAAATGGGTCGTTCTGGAAACCGTTCCCGGGTCGGTCATCGTCTCTCTCTATCGTGATGGATTGGGATTCCTCATGACGATAGCGATGCGCGAAATCTACCGGCGATTGTATCGACGAGGTGTCCGGCTGCGGTGGCTGATTCCCGCTGTCGCCGCGGTCTCCATCGGCGCCGGAGGTTTGTTGACTTGGTTCTCGCTGGCGTTCCACGGGCTATTCGATTTCTACGAAGAGAAGATCTTCACCACGCAGGTTGTCTTCGGGATTTTTTACTTCCGAACCGGGCTTTTCGCCGCGTGGAGCGCTCTCTACTTCGGGATTCGGCGCATTCAGGACGCGAGAGAAGGAGAATTGAGGCTGGCTCACGCCGAATCGCGCCAACGTGAGGCCGAGCTGCAAATGCTCCGCTCGCAAATGAACCCGCACTTTCTCTTCAATGCGCTCAATACGATTCGAACTGGAATCGAGACTGGAAGCAAAGCGGTGGTCTCTCAGATCGATGCGCTGGCTGGATACCTGCAATTCTCTCTTGCCCAACGGCGGAATCATCTCGTGTCCATCGGAGATGAGTTCGACGCAGTGGTCGATTATCTGACCGTCGAGCGAGCCCGGTATCGCGATGAACTTCAGGTGGAAACTTGGATCGACGAAAACGCACGCGGGTTCCCGGCCCCGGGGATCACGCTACAGACATTGGTCGAAAATGCCGTGAAACACAGGCGGCAGACTTCTCGGTTACCGTTGATCGTTCGGCTTTCCGTCACGATTGAAGATGGATGTTTGATCATTCAAGTCGCCAATACCGGTCATTGGATTGAGCCGCGGGCCGATGACGGGGCCAGTGGAGTTGGTCTCGAAAATTTGCAGCGACGCCTGGCGCTGATTTACGAAGGACGCGAGCATTTTGAAACCAACGAGAAGGACGGCTGGGTTCTAGTCCAGATTCGAATCCCAAAGGAACCATAGGATGGATACCGTGTTACGCGCCATGATCGTGGACGACGAGGCTCCCGCTCGGGAGTCCTTGCAACGCATGCTTGCGGCCCACCCAAACGTCAAAGTGGTCGCTGAGGCGAACTCCGTCGCGAATGCGGCCGCTCTGTTTCTCGATCTGAAACCGGACGTCATCTTTCTCGACGTGCAGATGCCAACCGGTGACGGATTTTCGCTCCTTCCGAAATTGCAGCCGATTCCCTCGGTCATCTTCGTCACCGCATACGACGAATATGCCGTCCGCGCCTTCGAGGTGAACGCCATCGATTATCTCCTCAAGCCGGTGCGCGGCGACCGGTTGTCGGAGGCGATTCAGCGTATTTTACACCAACCAAAGATCAATCCGACGAAACCGCTGCTGCCGGAAGACCGGATTTTTCTCAGATCTGATTCAACGATGCGGGTCGTCCATGTCGATTCCATCACTGGCATTGAAGCCGAGGGGAACTATTCGCGCGTTCACGTCCGTGACGGCTCGTCCATATTCATGCGCCGCCGCATCGCCGAGTGGGACGCGATCCTGCCCAAGCCAATGTTTCTTCCGGTGTCGCGCTCGCTTCTTCTGAATCTGCGGGCAGTGGATCGCGTTTCCGTCAAGTCGCGTGACCAGATTCTCGTGCAGGTGGTCGGATTCAGCGTGCCGGTCATCCTCAGTCGCCGAGCCTATCACCGACTCCGCGAGGCGCTGCGCGAACGGAATCTGGTGTGACGAAATCGCCGGAGTGCCCGCTTCGTCACCGGTTCTGACTCGTTCGTCACATCGCGGATGAGTCCGCTTGTCATCCGTGCAATGGCAGGAGGCCCATGCCATCGGCTGAAATTGGGCCATCCGTGAGCTGAGTTAATCTCGTCTCTCAGCCTTGGACGTGTCCCGGTTGCTTTCGATGAGCGGAAGCCACCGTCATGCGCCATCGAAACGTCATTGGTTCCCAGATTCGACGACTCCGCAGTCAACGCGGATGGTCGCAGGAGCAATTGACGGCCAAACTTCAGATCGAGGGGCTCGACATCAGCCGCAGTTCCGTCGCGAAGATCGAGAACGGGCAGCAGGCCGTCTTCGATTTCGAGGTGCTGTTTTTCTGCCGCGTCTTTCGCGTGCTTGATCAGGAACTCCACCCGCTGGTCGACCCTCGCGCACCGGACTTTCGCAAGAAGATTTCCGGATTGATCGAACTCGAAAGGCCAGCCAAGGCCCATAAACGCTTGAATCGCGCCGAATCCGCTGGTCGTGAAGATTGTTCGCGAGACGAACAATGCCGTTTCGATTTCGAGGTATCTCTTGATCCATGAACCTCATTCTAGCTCAAGCCTCCCTCGACGGAGCGATGTCCGAAGGTCTCGGAATCATCGCGAAGTTTCTCTTTATCATCGCCGTCGTCGTGATCGCCCACGGCGGCTGGCAGGTCCGGTCCGGCAATGCCGACATGGGCAAGATGTCTATCGTCGGCGGCCTGCTCCTCGGCCTTTCCGTCATCATCGCCGAAGCGCTCTTCAACGCTGGCGGAATGCCCTCGATCCAACTGTGAGTAAATCGCTGGTCAATACCCACGCCGGCGACGACAGCGACGGCAAGATCTGGGGGCTGGAGGGAGTGAACATCCTCTTCCTCCTCGCCGGGCTGGTTTTCAGCGTCGGTCTTGCGCTCATGCTCTACCGCGCGAATCCCCCGGCCATCACGCTCGGCATCGGATCGCTGCCCTTTGTGCTCACTACGATCTACGTCTTCGCACTTCGCCAAGGCAGGCCTCGCTCGTTCGACAACGACCTGATCGAAACGCTTGCCGCTGGCAACGGCTGGACGCCGCCGGCCCGCCAACCAATCAACCCGCTTCATCGTCATGAAAACGCCTAACGGTTGGATTTGCGAAGACCTCCTCGTTTGGAACGAGTTCGACCGACGTGGGTTCGTGTCGAAAGGTTTCGTGCTGGACGTGCCCGATCTTCGGCACGCCAGCGAACACGCGCTCGATGCGTTCTATGCGTCAGTTCGGCAATTTCTTCACACTTTGGACGAATCAACTCGCGCCCAAATTCGCTGGTCGGTCGATTCCGATTACCGCGACGAGTTGCTCGCCTACAAGGCCGTCACCGACGAGCGTTGCGAACCCGAGTCGTGGGCGGCGATCACGCGGAACGAACGCTTCAATCGCTATTGGCAGGCGATGCAGACCGGTCAGCTCCGCCGCGAGAAGCTCGTCCTCTTTCTGTCGAAGCGCATCGCCGCGAACCCTCCGAACGGTGCTACCGGCAGAACGCTCACCCAACACTATCAGCGCTCGCTCGCGCAATACCGCGAGTCGTTCGACCAACACGGGCGCGTGATCGCCTCGCTCTTCGAGCCACACGGCTGCCGGGTCACGGCATTCTCTGGAGACGATCTTTTCCGCTACTACGCGACGTTCTTCAATCCATCGTATCTCCGGCGGGACAATTACGACCCCATCGGCCAGTTCCGCCCGGAAGAAACGCTTCACCAAAATTGTTGGCACCAGGGGGTGCAGGGCGGGAAGGCGTTTGGCTTCTTTGCCGACGGGTTTTACCACAACCTCATCATTCTCAAACGCCGTCCGCAGCGCACGCGGCGCGGCATTTTCTGGGCGCTCACCTCGCTGCCGTTTCTCGACTACGCCATCACGGTCAATCTCTACCCTCAGAATGCCCGGAAGGAGATCGGGCGGGCGGAGAAGTCTTTGGAGCGGGTGCGTGGCGATTACCTGGCGGAAGGTCGCCACTCGATGCTGACCGCCAAGGCCGTCAAGGAAGAGCGAATCCGGGAACTGGCGCAGGGCGATGTCGTCCCGATCAGCTACGATTTCGTCGTCCACGTGTGGGACGAGAGCGAGGCAGGTCTGGTTTCCAAGACGCGGCAGATTGAAACGGCCTTTTCGCAGATGGAGGATGCCCAATGCTGGACGAGCAACTTGTCCTCCGCCGCGACGACGAAAAACGTCTGGTTTCAAACCTGGCCGGGTTGGGTGTGGGGAAAATACACACCGCACGCGGACAATGGTCTCGACGAATGGCTGGCGGACTTGCTCCCGTTCTCTTCGACGTTCACCGGGCACCTCGACGGAGCCGAAGCCCTCTACGACGGCTCGAACCGGAATCTGATTGGCGTCCGCAACTTCCTTTCCGGTACCCCGCAATTGGCTGTGCTCATGGGAATGACGCGAGCTGGGAAATCCGCATTCATGTGCGATTTGCTCTCGCAAACCGACCCGTATTACGACTTCACGCTCATCGTCGAGGAAGGGCTTTCTTATGGCATCTGGTCACAGGCGCAGAACGAGACCCCGATCGTCATTCAACCGGACGGCGACCTCTGTCTGAACTATCTCGATACTCAGAGCGCCCCGCTCACCAACCTGCAAATCACAACCGCCGCTGCGCTGGTTGCCAAGATGGCGGGGAATCCAGCGGACGAGGATAAGCGCAGTCTGCGACTCGCTCAGATCACCCAGTACATCGAGCAGTTGTATTCCGACCGCTACGAGGAATGGATCTCGGAAAATCCGTCACGGGCCGAGCATGTCGCCCGCCACGCGATGGCCGCGGTTGCCTACAAAAAAGCCCATCTTCCGGTGTCGGCCACCTTTCTTGAAGCGTGGACCGAACTGATCCACTCGACCGCCGAGGACGAGAAGCAAACGCTGATCGCTGCTCCCACCGCGGGAGAGGTGTCGCGCTTCATGCAGGCGCCGGAAACCGAGCGCCTCGTTCGTAACGCGGCGTTCGCGTTCTTCCAGGCTGAGGACTTTCCCACCCACGACATGCTCCAGCAAATGATGCTGGTGGCGCCGTTCCCGGAGCACAATCGCGACGAGATCAACCACCTCGCGACGTTGCTCGCTCCCTGGAACGAACAGCGGCTGGTCTGCGGTCACTCGAACCTCTCGATTACCGGAAAGGTCGCTCACTTCGACCTGACCTATATCCCGGAATCCAACCGCCAGTTGAAGGAACTCGCGGGGTTCCTCATCGCCAACTACGGGCGTCAGCACATCATCACGCTGCCGCGAGGGGCGCGGAAACGAGTCATTTTCGAGGAAGTCGCCCGCACGCTCGACATCGCGGGGGGCGAGGAACTCGTCAGCGAATTCTACGCGCAATTGTCGAAGTTCTCGACCTGGATCATTTCCATCGTCCAGCAATACAGTCGGTTTCAGCGGTCGAGCATTCGCCCGATCGTGTTTGGCAACGCCAAGCAGTTCTTCTTCACGCGGATGAATGACCGCCGGGACATCGAGGACGTGGCGAAGGATATCGATCTGTCCGAAGCGACGAAGGAGGCGGTGTCCCGCTACCCGCTGCCCGAGCACCTCCCGCCGGGCAATAAGTTCGCGGCGCTGACCTATTACCATCTCGACGTTCAGCAGCCTCGTTGCGGGACGATTCACAACCGGGTCTCTCCCGAGATGCTGTTTTGCAGTTCATCGACGGGGGAGGACTTCGACGCGCGTTCCCGAAAGCTCCGCGCTCATTCGGATGTTGTCGCCGGGATTCTGGCGGAGTCGAACGGCCAAGCTTCAACCCCATCCAATCCATGAAAATCGTTCCGTCGTCTTCGTCTGGTAGGAAAAGAAAAGCCCGATGCGTTGCGCGTGCGGCGTGCGTGTTGGTCGCGTGTGCGTTGTCGGCGTGCGCGACCCGGAAGGAATTCCAGAAAGGTTACGAGCGCGGCGCTTCCGACACGGTGAAGCGGCAGTATTGGATTCTTCAGAACATGCAGAAGCGGGACGAGGTCGGCGACTCCGCACCCCGGCTCGCGGTCTATCGGCTGCCCGTCGAACCGGATCCCGACGCCACGGTTAAGCGCGTGCCCTACGAAATTTCCATCCCGATCTACGAGTGAACCCCAACCCAGAAAAGACCATGAAAACGAAATCCGTCCTCGTCGCTGCCGCTGCCTCCGTGTTCGTCGTCCCCATTGCCAGCGGGCAGCTTGTTGTCGCCGCCCCGGGAATGGAGGTCCGCCAGGACCAGAAGAACATTTTCGACACGCTGAAATACGCCTGGGAACAGGCGCAGTGGGCCGAAAAGCTCGCGACGCTTGGCAACACGTTGCAGACCGTCCGTCAGCAACTCGAAACCGCCAATCAGGTCAAGCAGGCCATCGGCGATCCGGTCGCCGCCATCGGTTTGATCGATAGCGGGCTGTTCTCCGAATACTTCGAGGATTCCGGGATTGGCGACACCCTTGTCGAACTGGTCGACCTCGCAGGAGAGGGGATCGAACTCTCCGCGACGGCCCAGGCTTTGTTCGAGCCAGTCGACATGAATCGATGGACGAGACTGGCCGACGATGCCACTGACGTTTTCGACGGAGTCGCGTCCTTGCGCGGCCCGGGCGACCCGCTCAAACGCTTTCACGCGGTCGAAAAGGCATTCGCCCGATTCGAGACGACCATCGGCAAGGCGCAGAACAAACGTCGGCTTCTCAGTCAGCAGATCGCCAAGCTGAATGCTCAGTTGAAGGGGGCACAGGACGACGCGGAAGTCCAGAAGCTCGTCGGCTCGCTCGCGACGGCGCAGACCGCGCTCGGGGATCTCGATTACGTCGCGGAAGCCGCCAGTCGCGATGTCGAAATGCTCCACGTTCTCAATCAGAACCGGCGCGAGGAGGAGGAAGTCGCCGCCGACGAAATCAGCCGGGCGCGCAATCGCGAACTCGCCCAGATGGCCATCGAGGCGGAGGAGGAACTGCAACTCCCGGAGGTCGACTTCGATGACGCGGCCTTCGGCCAACCGGATCTCACGATGGCTCTCCCCGACGAACCACCGGGATTCTGATTTGCCCGTCGATCAATTCAACCGCCTCCCGCGATGCAAGCCCTCTCCACACTCTACGACGCCGCACTCGAAATCCGCACGTTGCTGATGCCTTTCGCGTTTCTACTCTGCGTGATTGGGATCGGTGAGATGGGATGGCGGGCCGGTTCGGACCCCCGCGCCATCCTCGGCGTCCTCATCAAGACAACCGTCATCGTTGGATTGATCGCGGGATACCCAGTGATGATGGAGACGGGACAACGGGCTTTCGTCGAGATGCGGAGCGAATTCACGAAGTCTCAGGACGCCAAGATCGTTCAGATTCTCAATTCACGGATCGAGAACCAGCCGTCGGACTCGTTGACCGATATAGGCAAGATCGTTCCCGCTGCCATCGGCTATTTTTTCCAAGGCATCGGGCGCTTTATGCTGATCGTGCTCCGATTCTTTCAGGAGTTCGCCATCGCGGGACTCATCGCGGTTTCGCCTCTGTTGATCGGATTTCTCTTCTTTTCCTACACGCAATCTTTCGGGGTTCAGTTTGGAATCACCTCGTTCACGGTCCTGCTCTGGCACGTGGGAATCAGTCTCGTGGACATCGTGATCGCGGCGCTCAGCGAGACGCTATTCTACCCGATCACGGCGGGCGGCATCATTCTCTCAGGAGCGAGATCAATCATCGTTCAGAACTGGCTCGTCTTTCCGTTCATTATGGCGTTCGCCGCCATCGTCACGGTCTTCTTCTATCTGTCCGTTCCCTTCGTCGCGGGCGCGATTATGAAGGGCATGAGCGCCACGACGGCGACCATGCAGGCTGGGATTCAAGGCACGATGCAAGCGGCGGGGTTGGCGGTCGGCACCGGGCTGACCGTCGCCGGAGCGGCCGCGACACTGGGAGGATCAACCGCAGCACAGGCCGCTCTGGCCGGAACCCAGGCCGCGACGGGCGCGGCGGGAACGATGGGCCGAATCGCCAGCGATGTCGCGGGGAGTGCGTCGGGGGGATCACCAGACCTCCCGCCGCCGCCGTCGATTTCTTCATCGGAAGGTGGCAGCGGTTCCGATTCGTCACCCGACTCGGTGTCCCATCCGAGCAATCCCGGCATGTTCGCAACCCAGACGGCGCCGAATGCCTTCGCGGTCGTCGATCAGGATCGCGGCACGGTTTCGCACCACCGCGGAAGCGTCACCACACCACACGCCGCGCAGGCCGCTTTCAATTCGCATCACGCGAAGGCTCAGGCGCTCCCGCCGGATTCGCCGCTGTCAACTCCACCAACCCGTCGCTCCTAAACCATGAAGCTCTCCGCAATCTCTGCCATTACGAACAACGCGATCGCCGCGCGATTCTGGATGGCCGCCACCGCGCTGGCCGCTGCGACTGCCGCCGTAGCCCCTTACTTAACAATCCAAGCGATGAAGCAAAGCGAGAAGGTCGTCATTCTCGACGGGGGCGGCACCCTGATCTATTCCCCGCTTCTCGGTTTCGAGGAGGCTGGTCAACTCCACGCCTACCACGTCCGGCTCGCGTGCCTCGCACTGCTGCAGCGCAATCCGGTCGGACCGGACCTCCCGGATTTGCTCAAACGCATCTACCTCGAAAATCCCGCCCGGAAGAAGGCGAAGGCGCTCTACGTCGCTCAGAATCCCGAATTCAAGGAGAAGCAAATCCACCAGAAGGTCGAGATCACTAAGATCGACATCCTCGATACCCGAAAGATCAATGACACGTCCGGCCAGTCCTACGAGGCGGTCAACGTCCGAGCCGAAGGGAGTCTTATCCGCACCGGCACCGTCAACGGTCTCGAGTTTCGGGAACCGGTGAAGTTCTCCATCGAGTTCCTGTTCGTCCGCAACCCCGATCTCCTCGCCAATGGACGCCTTCCGCTCGTCGTGCAGGACTTCAAATACGAGGAGGCCCCGCTATGAAATTTCACAGCGTGCTCATTTCCGTTGCGCTGCTGATCACCCCAGCAATCCACGCGGGCCAGATCGTTCAGAAGCCACTCGATGAATTCGTCATCTATGACGTCCCGGTCGCCTTTGAGTCGGGCACCACAACGATCATGTTCCCGGCAGAAATTTCCGGTCTCTACGCCAAATCGGTCGCTGTCCAGGAACAGGAGAATGCGAATTTCCTCATCTCGTTCACGCCGGGGAATTTCTACTTCACCATCCGGGCGCTCAAGCCGGACGTCGAGGATCACCTCACCGTCATCTATCGGCGCAAAGCCTACATCCTTCACCTGAGCGCCTCCGAGAACCCGTTCTACTCGCTGAGCTTCTTCACGGACGACCGGCGCGGAAAATCGGTCGGTCTCTCCGTCGCCCCGGAGCGGCTCCTTTCGCTCCTCGACAAAGCCAAGGCGTATCCGCTCTTCGCCGAGCACCAGCCCGATGCCCTCGCGGGCGTGCTCCACGCGGAACCGGAGATCATTAATTATTACGAGAATTTCAACGTCCACGTCCGCGACGTGTGGCGCTTCGAGGAGGAAGACACCCTCGTCTTCCGGGTCGAACTGGAGAACCCCTCGGACGCCACGATCTACTACAAGCCCCAGGACCTCGCTGTCCGACTCGATGAACGGATTTACACGCAGTCCATCGCCGACGCTTCCGGGACAATGCCGCCAAACTCGATTACCCCCGCGTTCTTCGCCGTCACGGGCAACGGGGAGGGGGGACGCAACCACCTCGCACCCGACAACGCGTGGAATGTTCTCGTCGTCCGGGCCGATGCGGATTTGTCCGACGCCGACTTGCTGCCTCCATTCGTCGAACCCACCACCTCCCTCGAGAAATGAATATCCGCCAAGTCTGGACCGAACTCGTCCGCAAACCCTCCGGTCGTCTCGCATTGTTCCTTCTCGTGCTGGCGATCTTCCTCGCCTTCATCCTGACCGGGAAGAAAGCGTCGCCACCGCCAGACAACCGTTCCGCTTCGACCGCCCCGGCCACGAAGGCAACCTCCTACTCGTTTGAGCAGAAGATCCCGCAACCAAGCCGCGCCGAATCCGCGCCACCGAGGCCGAGCGCAACTCCGCCGCCCGCCCGTCCAAACGCAAACCCCAAGCCACCACCACCAATTCCGCAGGCGATCTTCGCCACCCGTGAGACCTCCCGCAGCGACCTCTATCTGCCCTACGGGCGGCTCCTCCGGTGCGAACTGGTGAACACCGTCGATTCCATCAATCTCGACACGCCGATCATTGGTCTTGTCACCGAGGATGTCTGGCACGATGGCCGCCTCGTGATCCCGGCAGGGTGCGAAGTGCATGGTGTCGCGCAGAAGACTTCTGCCCGCGACCGGATCGGCTCGGATCGAGCGTGGATGCTCGTCTTCCAGGACGGTCGGGAATTGCCGCTCAGTGGCACGGCTCTCGATTATTCCCCGGACGGCGAGAATCCCGACCAATGGGGCGAGACGGACGGCTCCGCCGGGCTTCGTGGATACCAAGTCGCATCCGACAAATACGCCGAGGCCAAGGCCATACTCGCAGCGATGCTCTCAGCGGGTGCGGGTGCGTTCCCGGAGACGACCAACCTCATTTCACCGCTCACCGGTGGCGCGACCCAAATCCAGAACGGCGGATTCACCGACGCGTTTTCGGCCGGCATTTCCGCCGGAACGGAAATCTATTCCCAGCGTCTCTTGGAAAAGCTCGACCGTGAGCCCTACTTCGTCCGCGTCCCGGCCGGAACGCTCTTCTACCTCTACGTCACCCAAACCGTGGACGTGCAGAAAGCCGCCGAGCTTTCTGCCGCCGTCACCACACCCGCCCAGCCCCAATGAAGATCATCGCAGCTCTCATCACCCTTTGCCTCTGTTCGGCCTGCGCCACCAAAGAGAAAGCCCCATCGCCCGAAAAGCGCACCGCCGTCAGCGGGCAGGGGAACGCCGTTTCGCGAAAGAAAATGGCGCAGGTCCGAACGGAGGAAACTGTCAAAGCCTACCCGGTCGGTCGCTACAGCGATCCAGATCTGCCCGATGTGATGCACGAGCGGCACACCGTCTATCGCCGCGAGCAGTCTCCCAACTGGAACTACCTCCCCGACGAGCCTTACGCACTCCCGCTCGGTCCGACCGTCGCCCGCTCCAACCCTTCCGCGTCCTACTACGTTCGCACGGATGCGGAGTTGATGAATGCCCGGCAGCGGGCGCAGGCGGACGCGCTGACCGAGCAGAACCGTGCTCTCCGGAAACGGATCACCGACATGGAGAAGGACAAAACCGCGGACCGGGCGGAAGTCGACCAGCTCAAGCGGCAACTCGCCGCCCTCCCGGTTCCTACGCCAGCCCCCGAAGCCACGGCCGCAGACTCCTCCGAATCTTCCTCCCAGCCCTGGGAGGAGTTTTCCAACTGAAACCACAAACCACCACCATGAACCAAATCAAACTCAGCCTCCGCTCTGCGGACGACCCCCGAACCATCAAGGAAGACAACGGCACCGCGACCTTCGCGTCCGTTTTTGCCCTTCACAACGCTCCGCCCAAGAAAGGCAAGCCGCTGGAGATCGTTCCGATCACCGTCAAGGCCTCCCGCGAACTCGCTCCCACGCTCGTCGAATCCCTCGGGAAAGGCACCGCCTTCGTCGTCACCGGGCAGGTCGCCTACTACCGCCATCCCGACACCGCCCGCGAAAGTTACTCCATCTGGGCGGACACCATCACCGATGTCGTCCCCGCGAAGAACCAAACCCAACCAACCGCAGTCAGCCATGAATAGAAAATCCGCCAACGTCACTGTCACCCTCGAATCGGACACGTTCGCGACCTTCCAGGAAGCCTCCGAGATCGTTTCCAAGACCGGAATCCGCGTCCCGACCAGTCAACTGGTCCAGGTGCTCATCAATGCCGAAATGTCTCGGCTTTCGTCCCGCAAGGTCGCTCAACGATTCCTGAAATCTGTCATGCAGCAGCTCGGCGGACTCAACGGAGGCGCCCTCGACGACGAAGACGAACCAGCACCGAAAATTCCATCCGCGCCCACTCCGGCCCGGACCTGAACCCGCTTTCCTCCAACGAGGAAAACCGTCAACCAGCCTGGCTACGGGGCCGAAAGGCCAAAACGCCTCGCGCAAAACCCATCTGTCTTATGGCAGTCGCAACACCAAAGAAGAAAGAAGAGCGGGCTCGGCAGCTCAAAATCAATCCCGAGATCAACGAGAAATTGGAAGCCTTCATGAAGGCCGAACCCGACCTCGTGAAATACACCCAGGAGCTTCCCCGGGAGCATCTGGAGCGGAAGTTCCTGCTCCGCAAGATGCAGGACGCCGAACAGCGGCAAGGCTACACCGCGAAGGTCAAAGACTGGCTCCAAAAACCAAAACAGGCCGACCTCGTGAAAAGCCTCAAAGCGACCATCAGCCCCAACATGCAGCCCGACCGACAGGAGAACGTCCTCGTCACCCAGGCCAAAAACTACATTCGCAACAACAAGATCAAATTGGGGCAATCCTGACCCTGCCGCTGAGGCCGCCGCGCATCGGACAAACCGTCCGATGCGCTATCTACCGCACTAGCAGACTGACGGTGATGCACAGCTGGTCACACTGGGATTTCCTCCAGCGATACCGACTCTGCGAACGGTAGCTCTCCGTTGGAGGACTCACCTTCCGAGAGAAACGTCTCGATTCCAGACTCTTGGAGGAAGGGGGCGGATTTGATCTTTTCGCGCAGTTTGAGAAGCCGACTGTCGGCCCGTTGGAGAACCGTGCCAAAATCCATCGGCAAAATGCGGACGCGCCCGTTCAGTTCAGTTCTCTCTTCGCGGTCAACCTGATTGATGGTTCGGCCCAGAACGAACCCCTGGACGCGCGTTCGTTCCGAGAGAAGGCCTTTTTGCAAAAGCTCTCGAACGTATTTCCAGCATTGCCCCTTTTCATTGTCGCCGATTGGAACATCGGGAGCTTTCAGCTCCACAACGACGAGCTTGGCCGGCCCGGTTTCCGCGCCTTCGTCGTCAAATTCCGGATACGAGTAGAGTCCGACGGTCCCGTCTGGAAGGATCGCGAAATCGGGGCGGTTGCGCGATCCCTTGATGTCGTCCCTTCCGAATAGGCCCTGAATCACCGATGTCATTCCTTCGTTGGAAGTGAAGTGGATCGTTTCAAATTCAGGTCCGAAGATCCAAAGCCCTTGACGGAAGAGAGGCTGCAATTCCTGAACTTCCAGCGTTGTTTTTGAATTAGTCTTGAGGCGCAGCTCTTCGATCAGATTCATGCGCTCGCGAATCTCATCGAGGACGATTTTGGCCATGTCCAAAGTCCATTCCTCCAAAATCTCATGGAGATCGTCGATTTGACCGGGATTCAGATCGTGGAGCTTTTTGAGGAGACCGTATTGGCTCGATGCCACCTCCATGTTCGCAAGAATTCCGGAGACGCTCTTCAATTCTTGTTCGGTTAGACTGGGGCAGTCCTCAGCAACTTTTTCGACGAATGTATTCCAGCGTTCGCGTTTGAGCGGCGTCATTTGGCGGACCTCCTGTGAGAAACTTTTCCGCACGCTGGCGGTGGTCTCGCCCCGCTTTTCTTTTGTCATTTCCAACAGCTTTGCTGTGATCGCCGCTTGGACGGCGGCATTGATCGCGCGATATGTTTCGTTTTCTTCCTCGAAGCCCGACCAGTCGGGCTTGACCGCGCCCGCATCACTCAACAGGTCGGCGTCGACGATGAACGTGAACCGCTTGGCTTCGACCCGCCGACCATCGATCAATGAGCGCTGTTCGGGATCTTTCCAACCGCAATCCCCGACGAGCCGCCCAAGGACGTGCCATGCCACTCCGTGTTGCCGACCAGTGGGGTCGGTTCGCTTCGTGTCGATCACTTTGACGGTGATCGTGGAGTCGATCCCGGGCACCGGCACTTCGAGAACCTCCAGACCTTTGTTTTCGATGTCATCAAACGCGATCCGCACTCCATTGACATGAACTTGAAAAGCTGGGTCGGTCAAAAATCGACGACCGAGTTCGGTGCGAATGGTCTCGGCCCGAAGAAGAGTCCCGGTCACCACGTTGACTTCGATGCGCGTCCCGCTGTCTGCGGCCGACTCGGTGGAGACCAGGTCGAACTCGAGCGGTTGAGTTCGTCCCTTGCGGACGACAAACCGGTTGCGCTCACCATTCTTCGCGGTCGAAACGGAGTATTCGGAGCCGAAACAAAATGCCGCAAAACGACCGATACCGTTCCGGCCGAAAACCCGGCGACTCGTGACTACATCTCCAAAGGCGATTTCAACGGTCTTTCCTTGGTTGCGGATGCGATCGTAGCTGAAGCTGCCCCACCGGCGGTAGAACTCTTCTCGTGTCATTCCCTCGCCGTCATCTTCGATTCTAAACGGCTCGGCGATTTCCTCGGGCCAGGAAATCTCAACTTTTCTGGCCCCGGCGTCCCAGCAGTTCGCCACCAGTTCGACGATCGCAATGACTGGATCGCTAACCAGATTTTTGCCGACGTATTGCTCCCAGAAGCGATCCTCGTAAAACAGTTCAGGTTGCGGGAAGGCGGGTTGGTTGTCTGGATTCATTTGAGGTCAGCCGCGGAAACCGATCAGGCATTTCTTCATGTGAGCGATTCGAGGTTGGAGTCAGCTGTGATCATGCATTGTTCTTCCGTGCATCCGCTTCTTGGCGGAGATTACCGACGCGAGAAACGGATTTACAAGTCAACTTGAATGCTCGACCTTTACGACATGGTGACGAGCACGATTCCGATGACTCCCAAGCAGGTCCGCGAGGAGGTTGAAACCATCCAGCGTGCTTCCAAGAAAATCCTAGCTTCGAAGGAGACTGCCCGAGAGTTTCTCGTCAAGTTCGGCTTCATCACCAAGTCCGGCAAAGTGACCCGACGCTACGGCGGATGATTTTACCGGCGGTCGCGATTGGATTCCACGGTTGCGATCAGGAAGTCGGTGAACGAATTCTCTCCGGGAAGTCGGAGATCCGACCGAGCGACAACCCCTACGATTGGCTCGGATGGGGAGCCTATTTTTGGGAAGGGGATCCACACCGGGCAAAATCTTGGGCGGAGTTCCTCTGCGATCAGCCCCAAGCGTCGCGGTCGAAGATCGCCAAACCCTTCGTGATCGGAGCGATTATCAATCTTGGGCTGTGCCTTGACCTGACGCACGCCGCGAACCTGGACATCGTTCGGGCGGGATACCACGAGCTTTCCGCCACCTATCAACTGGTCGGAACGCCGATGCCAGAAAATGCTCCGGCAGCTGGCGGTGATGCTGACTTGGTGCGTCGATTTCTGGATTGTGCCGTTTTTAACTACATTCACGACACGCGGAAGCTGGAAGATAAGCAGCCGTTCAACACTGTTCGGGCGGCTTTCCCCGAGGGCGGTCCGCTCTACGCAGGTTCGAAGATCAGCGAGAAATCGCACGTCCAGATTTGCGTGCGCGACCCGAAGTGCGTCCTCGGATACTTCCGTCCGATTTGGGACCGCTATGCTTGAGGTCCAGTCGATTCGCGCAGCGATGCTCTCAAATTTTGACGGTGGATGAGCGTTCTCCCGGTTTTGAAATCTTACACTTCCGCGCCGAGACGAATGACAACGGCTGAAAGGATCAGGCATGATCTCGGGCGGAACAACCATGAGTGATTCTCTACCTGACCCGGATGAACTTCTCGAACTCGCTGAAGAGTTGGACCGCGCCGCGCATCTGGTCGATTCCAAGTCGCTGAAAGCGCTGGAGGACGCCGCGCTTCGGGCGCAGCATGCCTCGTCCGGTTCATGGTTGGGATATCATTCCCGAATCTACTATGAGAATTTTGAGCCAATTCCCGCCGGTGCTCGTTTCAGCGTGGAATGGGGATTTGGCGATAGACTCAGCAACGAAACGACCGGCAACTGGGCGGAATATCCCTACGAAGCGGTCATTGCGCAGATCGAAGAGTGGGCCGACGGGCCAAACATGGAACAACTGGAAAGTGCATCGGGGAAGGCCGCGGACGTATTCGACGAGGCTCGCTCCCGCCTCTTTTCGATCTTCTCTCGGGTTTGCTCTAATTTTCCAGACGACAAATTTCTGGCCAATCTTGCGGCGAAAGTAGAAACCGAAGAAATCCTCCATTACTCGGGCTTCATCGCCGTTTTTCAAGGGAAGCAGCAATTCTTTACGCGTGATTCGGTCGCAGCGGGAGAAGGGCTGAAGGCTCCTCCTCACTTCCACGTATTGGCACGCGTCGGTGCGATCAAAAGTCCGTTCGCGAAGTGCGAACAATTGGCGAAACACACGCGGCGGGCCGGTTCACATCTGGCGAGCCTCCAAAAGAGGGCAATCAGGAGAGGGCGACAGGGGACGCACATCTTCATCGGCCATGGCCGCGCTGGTGTCTGGAAGGACTTTCGCGATTTCGTTCGTGATCGGCTCAAGTTGCCGTGGGACGAGTTCAACCGAGTTCCCGTGGCGGGGATGGCAACAACGGCCCGTCTGATTCAAATGCTTGATGACGCAGCCATCGCCTTTCTGGTCTTGACCGCCGAGGACGAACAATCGGATGGCAGGTTCCATCCGCGAATGAACATCATCCACGAGGCCGGACTGTTCCAGGGACGATTGGGATTGGAACGAGCGATTCTCTTGTTGGAGGAAGGGTGCGAGGAGTTCAGCAATGTTCATGGTCTTGGCCAACTGCGCTTTCCAAAAGGCAACATTCAGCCTGTCTTCGAGGATGTTCGACGCATTCTCGAACGTGAGGAACTGATCGAGGCGGGGAATTGACGACCATTTCGCTGCATTTGTTCGTCTGACGAACAACGGACATCGGATTTTCGGCGATAAGTCAGGTGTTGATACTGACGCCGCCGCGCTGGAGTGCGAATGCTCCGGTGCTACACCCTGAATTTGGAGGCCGTCGTCATGAACCTTTCACCAGAACAAAAGCGAGAGCAGAACAAGGCTCTCAATCTGCGGGAATTTGCCCAAGCCGGAGGCATCAGCTACTCGCTCGCCATCACGCTGGCCCGAGAGCCGGGATTTCCCGTTTTCCACGGCAAAATCTGGTGGGAGGATTTCGTCATGTGGCGCCGACAGGCAATCCAGAACTCCCCGCGTCACAGTAGGCTCGAAGATCATCCACCCGATGCCGATCATAGAGCATATGAATCAGTTCCGACGAATGATTCACCAAACGCATTGCCACCTCGCGCGGCACGGCTTCTCGCCGAAGTCGCGTGACCTTCGTCACCCGCAAACAATGAAAACACAGGTGGTCGAGTTCCAGCGTATGGAACAGGTGCCCCCACTTACGCGACGGTTGGAAGGGCATCGTCAGGGAAACTTCGCGCCCGTCCGCTTTCATCCGCTCGAACATCGGACGCAACGCGTTCGGCATCGGGACCGAAAAGGCCTTGTCCTCGCCGCCCTTCGGAGCCGGGAACGTGATCGTGCCCGCCTTCAAATCGACGAATTTCATCGGGATGATCGTTTCCCGGAGACGGCATCCCGTGTGTAGTGCAATCAAAAAGCTGTCGCGCATCCACTCATCCTTGTCCTGTAGCGCCTCCCAGATGATCGCGATTTCCTCGTCGGTGATTTCCGGTTTCTTCTTCGGCTTGGTTTTCCGGAATCCGTGACCCTTGGCCGGATTGCGGTCCGTGAGGTTGCGCCGCATGGCTTCCGCCATCACTTGCGACATGACCCGCAAGTCCATGATCGCCGTGTTGTGCGAGGCCGTCTTGCCGCTGCGCTTTTTACGCCCGGTCCGCCATTTGACGTAGTTGACGATCCCGTTGTGATCGAGTTCGCGAGGGCATTTGATCCCCGCCTCACTCAGCCAGAACAAAAACATCTCCCAGGTCGCCAGATACCGCGCTAGCGTCTTCTCGTTCGTGCAATGCGACTCGATGTATTCGTCCACCCAATCCCAGCCTTCTCGGGCCACCTTCTTGATGTCGTCCGTGATCTCCGCACTTTCGGCCTTGGACCGGATCAAATGCGCCTGCTTGGTTGCCTTCGCGTCGTCCCAACGGAGCCCCGTGGATTTGTTCCGCCAACGACCTTCGCGGTCCTTGAACTCCAGATACCAGTATCGTCCTTTTTTGAAGAGAGAAGCCATTGAAGTAAGTGAAGTAAACCTACCGTGAAAATGTCGAATCTCAAGGGCAATTACTCTGTAGAATCCCAATCGAAAGCGATATGCTAGTTACGAGGGTTCGATTCCCTTCACCCGCTCTCTTTCACAATTGAGGTCTCGCGACAGAAGATGGCGTCCTCTATCGGGGGCGATCACTTTTCGAGCCGCAGTTTGGCTCCTCCAGGTTGCGTTGAACGCCTAAGTCCGGGAATTCTGATCGATTTTTCACGCTGATGCAGTAACGGGATACGAGTGCTCGCTTCCGCTTGGATCTGGGTAGCTTGGAAAGGCGATCGCTCCGAAGGGCTAGCCGCTCCACGCTCCGGTGGGCTCTTGGATCTTCGGTTGGTTTCGCAACTTCGGGTGAAGTCTGCCTTGCCGGTTAGTTTCCTTCATTCCATTTTCGGATTATCTTAGCGCTAGGGAGAGGCCGGCCGGCGACCGTGATGTCCTTCGGAGGATCCTGGTCATACGAGTAGAGGATGACTTCGTGCCAAAGTGGCTTCGGTCGGAGACCAGCGGAGTCGAGTGCTTCGAGGAAACCAAGGTAGGCATCGAAGCGTTCTTCATCTTGCCCGATGTCGCCGGGGCGTTTGAGTCCGTAACCCCATTCAGTGATCGAAAACGGCTTGGCGTCGCCAACGACGTCGAGAATTGGTTGCATCGTCTCGCGAATGAGGCTTTGGGCTTCGCGGCGAGCTTGCTGTTTTGTGCTAGGAATGGTTTTGGGATAAATGTGAACGGCGAGACGTTGCACAAAGTCGAGTGCTCGGTTGCCGTTCGAGTCTGCCCTTTCGAGGATTTCAAAATACAATTCCGGAGCAACGATGCTGGCGCCGGTTCGGGTCAACCATTCGGTTTCTGCACGGGTCGTCGCAGCGGGAAGGAGAGGCACTTTTCCTTCACCAAAAAGGTTGTCGAGAACACGGCGGGTAATGGCAAGGAGATGACAATATTTTTCGATTCCGTGTCGCCATTGAGTGTAAACGGGATCGTCCTGAGGAGTGTTCCGATCGATCTCCAGGCCCGTTTCAGCGGCGGGAAGGTCACCATTGAAGCCAGCCCAATTGAGTTCGTTGAAGAGCTGCAGTGCGTGGATGACGAGACCACGGTCGGCGATCGGCTGGAGGATACGGGTCAGCTCGGCTTCAAATCGATCGGGGTCGACTTCGCTCAGGCGCGGCATTTCGTAGAGCAGATCGGTCCCAGGCCTCATCGTCCGGTCGGGCGGGAACCAAGCCGGATTCTCGATGGCGAGCATCACGAGCGGGGGAAGATCGATCTGATTACAATGGGCGACGTGCTCGACGGCGCGTTCGAAAGGGCGATTGAGCGAGATCCGGACTGAGCGCGCTCCGAGGGCTTTGATTTCATCGAGAATCCGAAATTCCCGATCTGGGTCTTCCATCCAGGCGAGATTCGTTCGGTGAACTCCCAGCGACGGCTCGGCGCTAGCAAGCGGTGCCACCGATACCGTGACCGCCGTGAGGAGAGATGTGAGGCGTTTTCGGTTCACTGCGTCATAATCCTTGCGGATCGCCTGGGTCGTCTCGACAAAAAACTCCAGGAGTTTTCAGGGTAATTTGGTTGATCGTCCGTCTGCAAGACGTGGCAGAAGGTGCGAGAGTCGCGGGCGACGTCGCGACGATGATGCAAAAACGACGCCCGAATCCGTCGTGTTCGAAGCGGCTAATCCGGGTAGCCAATTCCGCGTTTTGGCCGGCGGGGAGTGATCATGAATTCGATTAGCTCGTGGCAGAGACGCGTGAGCTTCCGTCAAGGTGATGGAAGACATCTTCGCTCGAGCCGGGGGCCTCCTCGTGTGATGGGGTGCTCGCCGACGACGTTCGTGACAACCTTGGCAGGCGTGAGGGGTCCAGGAATTAGGGGAATCCGAAAACGAGTTTCAGAGGCAGGCAGCGGGCACATTTGAGATTTCAGGGCCCGCCCCCACCGCAGGCAAAGCCCCCGTTTCCACGGAAAAGTTCTCGTTGGAACGCTTTGAAGGCTTGCGGTCAAAAAAATGGAAAAACAGTGACGGCTCCGTGAGGTGCACGTAACGTTAATTACGTGATCGTCCTTATCTTGTGTGGCTTGTTACGCGGCGCCAGCGGAGTGGATCTGGAAGACGGCTGTTTTGTGAGACCATGACCCCATCTCATCCCCCCCATATTCCCGGTCGACGACGGGTGCCGCTGAAGACGAAGGTTATCTGGGGTTTCGGCGGCATGGCCGATAATTTCATGTTCAACACGCTGACCGCGCTCGGGACGTTGGTGTACGTGAACCACTTCGGCTTGACGCCGGCTCTGGCTGGTCTTGCGCTGGCTCTTCCTCGGTTGATCGACGCGTTCACGGATCCGTGGATCGGGAATGTTTCGGACAACATGAGGTCCCGTTTTGGGCGGAGGCGCCCCCTGATGTTTTTCGGCGTGATCGGATGCGCGCTGCTTCTGCCGCTCCTGTGGACGCCAATGGCCGTCGAGACGGCGCAGAATCCGTGGTTCAGCAACATTCCGTTCTTCTACATCGTGGTCGTCGGCAGCCTGCTAGCCGTCGCTTACACCCTGTTCGTGGTCCCCTACACGGCCCTCGGCTTTGAATTGTCGTCGGACTACGACGAGCGAACTCGTGTGATCGTCTGGAGAATGTATATCGGTCTCATCGCTTCCGTCGCGGCGGGATGGTTGTTCCGCTTGGCGGCCGCAGACATGTTTCCCAATCTGGGAGCAGGAGCGTTCTGGGTGTCGGTGGGCGTGGCGATAATCGTGTTGGTGTCGGGAATGATTCCCGTCGTCGGCTGTCGAGAAAACGTTGAGGTGGAGAAACAGGAGGCGATCAAACTGATCCCCGCGATCAAATATACGATGACGAACAAACCGTTCGTCATCCTTTTTGTCGCCTACACGACGATCATCGTCGCGTTGTTTGTCTCACAGAGCATCTCGCCGCTCCTCATCCAGCACTACGTTTACCAGGGAAGCAACAAGGCGATCGGAAATTTTCAAGGCTGGCTCATGACCCTCGCCGTCGCACTCTCCTACGCGAGTATGTTTCTCATCACGTGGATTTCGACGCTCTGGAGTAAGCGTATCGCCATGATGATCGGTCTCTCGATCGTGCTCGCTGGCACGATCGTGAACTATTTCGCCATCGACCCGCGCTGGCCATGGGCGATGTTCGTTGCCGGCGGAATCACGTTCCTGGGACTTCAAGGCTGCTGGTTGATGATCGATTCCATGGTTGCCGACGTGTGCGACGACGATGAATTGGCGACCGGGCGGCGGCGCGAAGGAATGTTCAGTGCGGTGAAGGGATTCGCCCTGAAGGCGGCGCAGGCGATCACCTTTGGTATCGGCGGATACATGGCGACGGCGGTCGGCTACGATCCGGCGGTTGTGGATGCGGCCGGGTTGGACGAGGCGACGGCGGTGCGGATGAAACTCGCGCTGGTGGGATTCCAATCCCTCGGGCTCGTGCTCTCCATCGGACTTATTTGGCTCTACCCCATCAGCCGTGCTCGCGCCGCCGACACGCAGCGACTACTAGAGGAGCGGGCGTCGGGCCAAGCACGTCTGTCGAACTGATCGTTTGCGGCAACTTTGTGCTGAAGGGTTTGTCCGATACGGATCGACAATGCTCGCTCCCCGACATACATAACGTTTCGTTCGTATGCCCTTAACTTCTCTCCTTCGATGATTCCTGACGTTAGATTCCTTTGTATCCCGCTTCTTACGTTTATTTTCGGCGGCCTCGGTTTGGTCCCTGCCGCTGATGTCGCCGGACGTAAGCCGAACATCGTTGTCATCTTCACGGACGATTGGGGGCATGGCGACGTGGGCGCACACGGGGTGCTGGACGACATCAAGACACCTCACCTCGATCGTCTCGCGAAGGAAGGTGCGCTGTTTACGGATGGTTACGTGACCTCGCCGCAATGTGCTCCTTCCCGCGCCGGTCTCATCACCGGCCGCTACCAGCAGCGGTTCGATTTTGACTTTATCGGCCTAGGTCCGATGCCACTTGGAGAGACGACGATCGCGCAACGCCTGCAAAAGGCTGACTACGTGACGGGGATGGTTGGCAAATGGCATCTGGAACCGACCGCGCCAGACGTTCGCTGGGCGTCGAAAGTCCACCCGGAACTAATTGAAAACGGCCGCATCGTCAGTCTTCCGTATGAAGCCATTGCACCCTACCTGCCCGGCGAGCGCGGCTTTCTAGAGTTTTATTGGGGCTTCCATAGCCCCTACTTTACCAATTTCGACCGCGAGGGACGTGATCTGCCGGAGGAAGGCAAATGGGAAGCCACTGAGGACTACCGGATCACGGTCAAAACCGAAGCAGCGCTTGCCTTCATCGAGCGCAACGAGACCAAGCCCTTCTTTCTCTACCTTGCCTACGCCTCGCCGCACGTGCCTCTCGAGGCGCCACAGGAATACCTCGATCGCTTCCCCGGTGAGATGCCTGAGCGGCGACGCTATGCGCTCGCGATGATGTCCGCAGTGGATGACGGGATCGGCGAAGTGGTAGCCGCCCTCGAAGCGAAGGGACTCACGGAAGACACGCTCATCGTCTTTGCGAGCGACAACGGGGCGCCGCTGGGCACGCAACTCGGCGAGCGCTTTGGCGACGTGATGCCGCTCGAAACGAAGACTGCTCACTGGGATGGCTCGCGCAACGATCCGTTGAGTGGCGAGAAGGGAATGCTGGCTGAGGGCGGCATTCGGGTCCCGTTCGTCATGACGTGGCCGGGAACCATTTCCCCGGAGCAAGAGATTGAATCTCCCGTGATCTCTCTGGATATCGCTGCGACGGCCAATGCGATCGCGGGGCTTCCCGACGATCCGAAGTTAGATGGAATCAACCTCCTACCCTATTTGACAGACGGTGCGGAGAAGGCTCCGTCCCGCGATCTTTTCTGGCGATTCTGGGCGCAGGCTGCCGTCCGTTCCGGAGATTGGAAATTGATCGAAATCGAGGGCAAATCGTTGTTGTTCGACCTGGCGAGAGACGCTGAAGAGCAGCACAACCTGGCGGAGCTGAATCCGGGTAAAGTCGCCGAGCTGCGGGAGAAGCTGGAGGTTTGGGCTGGAGAGATGCAGCCTCCCGGCGTTCCAGACCGCGACGCGAATGGTCAAGAGGACATCTGGTATGATCACTACTTTCAAGTTGATCGAAAGTAGCTCCGACCTGCGCGACGCTGCGGACTAAAAATTGCGTTTTTGCACCCTTCCAGTTGTGATTTCGTTTGACATACATAACCTTTTGTATAACTTTCCAACCAATCGGTAACGCACCAATCCGGTCTCGCCGTGAACCCCAAACTATTGATTCGATCCTCGAATCGGTCGAACACACCCAGACGTTAGAAATGAAAAAACTCTTCGCCCTTCAGATCCTCCCCGTTCTTTCGATCGGATTTCTCGCCGTAGCAGGCAATGCAACCGCACAGATCAATTTTGACGGCGGTCCGACCGGGACCGGGACAAACTATCTCACCCCGGTGAACTGGTCGAGTGACACCGTGCCCACGGGGCTCGACGTTGCGATGGTCGACGAAAATTTCAGCCCAACGCTCGCTGGCGGTGCCAGTGCCCAACGTCTCGTGTTGGGTAACGATGCTGCGATGACGATCGCATCTGGCGGAACAATGAACGTTGGCGCGGCGGATCTTTATGTCGGTGCCACCGGATTGGCCGGTATCAGTGGAGATGGTTCTGCGTCGCTAACCGTATCACCAGGCGGGGCACTGAACGCCCAGCGCCACACTTACGTTGCATCGGTAAATCCCTTTGGGCGCGATGGCTCGCTGATTCTGAATGGCGGCAACGTTACGGCAACAAATCGCTTTTGGGTAGGTAACGGGGCGATCAACGACACGGTGACGGGATCGGTCTCGATCAATGGTTCGTCCGTTAACTGGACAACTGCATCCGTTGACATGAACTTGGGTGGCGGCAATGGATTTGCCACGATCAACTTCACTCCAGATGCGATCGGCGTTAGCACTTTGGCTGCTCAAACGCTGACGCTTGGAGGTGCAAAAGCAACGCTGAACGTCGACTTTTCGGGGTATTCGATCGCCGCTGGTTCGACTTTGAATCTTTTCACCTACTCGGGTGCCCTCTCCGGCACCTTTGGCACGGTCAACTTCACAGGTTTGGCGCCGGGCGAATCCGCCTCGATCAACTACGGAACGGGACTCAATAGCGTGATCTCGATCACCGCAGTTCCTGAGCCAAGTACCTACGGTCTGATCCTCGCGGCTGGAGCCCTCGTCGTCGGCCTCACCCGCGCCCGCTCGAAGCGGATGGCCTAACCGACCCCGAAATACCTCTCGATGGAAGGCGGTCCGGAATGATTCGGGCCGCCTTTCTGATTCAAACCATTCAATGTTAGCCTCCCCCTCGAAAGTTGAACGATCCCACTACGCCCTTCGCGAGCCGATTGACCGCTGAAAACTCCCGCAATCGCGTCGGGATTCCCGCTACTAAAATCCGAAATCTAGGTGCCATCATGGGCGCCGTCCGACACATCCTAACCTGTCCTCCCCCTCGGAACATGAACTCAAGACTGTCTCCCCCCTCCGTGCGCACCAAGCTCGACGAGAATGCGTTCACCCTCATCGAAATACTGGTCGTGATTTCGATCGTTGCGATATTGGCCTCCTTGATCTTTGCGACGGTTGGCGGCATGCAAGAACGAGCTGCGGCAGCTAAGTGCCTTTCCAACATGAAAAGTGTGGTCGTTGCGTCGAATCTCTTCGCATCGGACAACGACGGAAAGTTGCCCCCTCTCTACACGGCGAAAGCTATTTTCCCACAGCAGGCCGCCGAGTCGAATCCGGTGGCCATTGGTGCCGGCGTGCTCGCCTGGCCGGACATCCTCAGTCTCTACGGGTGCGAGGCGGCTCACGTTTCCTGCCCGGCACTTCATAAGCCTGCCACGCCCGGCGACGGTGGTATCTCAAGTGTAAGGAGTTCTCTGGGGATCGGAATCAATTTCCCGAGCCTTGCTTCTGTCTGGGTAACGCCGGCAGCGTTCGAGCGGCAGGTGCGGGTCGGAAAACCGTCGAAGACCGTCTATTTCGCTGACGCGGGCGGAGGTCCGAACTCGACTGGTCCCTTTGACAAACGCGAAGACACGCCTGGCCGGGGGTCCACGTTCTTCCGGGGTGCCCGGGATGAGGGTGCCAACGTGATGCCGCGGCACTCCGGAAAGGCCAACGTTGTATTCGTCGATGGACACGCGTTGGCAGTGGACCCAAACGACATCGACTGGGGGCCGCGGAACCCGTCCTTTACCGACGCAGTCGGTTGGAGCGACGCGACGGCAGAGCGTTGATTGATCTTATTCTGATGAAAACCAGTTCACCTCTCTGCGCGTTTTTCCGACGCGCAGCCTTTTTCTTGGCAATCGTTTCTGTTGGCAACGCTTGGCCTCAGCTCGCTCCGGATAAGTTGGACGGCGATCGACCGGAGGTCGCCATGCCGGATCCGGAGCTGACGGCAAACACGTTCGAAGCTGGATCGAAATCAGCTGGTCCTTCGGACCGCGAAACCATCCGCCACCCCGCCATCCGGTCTGGTCTTGAGGTCACGTCGTCCGGCGGGGGGATCAAGGTTGCGTCGGGCTCGGCTGAAATGGAAGGCGGTATGGTGGAGGCGAAGGGCAAGACCCTCGCGATGAATCCCCCGGATCCGCTGAACGTGCGGGGTCAGGCCATCAAGCTCTTCAAGGCGCCGTTCGACGAGTGGAAGAGCCGGACATTGCTTGCGGGACAGCCGTTGGGGATGAGAAAGGTGATGCCCGGATCTCTCATCGCAAAGAGTGTGGAAATCACGACCAGCGACGGTCGGAAGCTGGTGCGGGGCCAGGATTTTGTCATCGATCCGGCTTGGAACGCGGTGGCATTGGCTGCGGATAGTGGTCTTACCGAAGGACCAGGCTACACCGTCGACTATCAGCTCGGTCCGAGGCGCGTCGACTCGGTGAATTTGTCGGAAGATGGCGAGATTACGCTTCAGGTCGGAGAGTCCGAGCTGGCGTCGCCTCCTTTGCCGGAACCGGAGGGCGGTAAGGAAACAACACTTGCGCGCATCTACTGGCCCGGTGGCGACGTTCAGACCGTCGAGCCAGCGAACATCTTCCCCGTTGGCAGCTTCTTGCCAGATGCCGGGACGAAGATCCCAACCGAGAGATTTAATAAATTCCGCGCGAAGGTGGAAAGCGGCGAACCTATCACCATCGTTTGTTGGGGTGATTCCGTAACGGTCGGCGGAGACGCAGATCCCATGGAAGAGATGCGCTATTCAGCCGTCTTCGAGCGGGCGCTCCAAGAGCGTTACCCGAACGCCCGCGTCGAAACGATCGCGAAAGGAGCGTCGACAAGTGCGATGTGGTTTAACCCAAATCACGATCTCTCGAAGCGGTGGAAAGATATCGAGGCGGCCAAGCCGGACCTGGTGACGTTGGAGTTCGTGAATGACTCCTATCTTACGAAGTGGCCGCAATTCAAAAATCAATATGACCGGATCCTCCAGAAAGTGAATGCGATGGGCGCGGAACTCCTGCTCATCACGCCGCATTTTACGATGATGGAGAAGATGGGGCACCAAGACCTCCGCGGTGCGGAGTCGCGGCCCTACGTCACCCACCTCCGCCGATTCGCCGACGAAAATAACGTGGCGCTGGCCGACGCCTCGAAGCGCTGGGAGCAGCTCTGGCGACAGGGCATCCCGTATGAGATTTATCTTAAGAACGGGATCAACCACCCCGACAACCGCGGCCATAAAATTTTCGCCGATGCGCTGATGGAATGGTTCCCGGAGCACGGGGAATCGCAAGATTGATGTGCGCTGCTGATCAGAGCCGAAAAATGGAAGTCGTAGAGTTGCGGCTCGGTCAGCGGATTGCTGACTGGCGTGCGCGAACTTTCGGACGATCGAAGTCGGCGGGACGGATCCTGATCGACTTTGGCGTGCCGCCCTAGAGTTAGCCTCGGACTCACCCGCGCGCCTAACCACTTCTTTTGAACCCATCTATTCTATGATTCCATTCCCCCCAGCCCTTCGAGCTACCGGCCTTGATCAAGGCAACATCATTTCTCATCACGCTTCTCACCTTTGGCGCGCCTTGATCTGTGGCGCACTCGGCCTCACGACCACCAGCGCCGGCTTCGCCTTTGATCGCTTCGCTAGCTTCGATCACATTGGAAATCCGGTGCGCTTGCAGATGCTTTACCGTGATGCGGGCGATCAATCCAATTGGCTGAGTGCCAAGATCCCAACGCTGTCGTCGGCTTCGGACGGGCAGGTCGCTTATCTCTTGGACGAACCGATCAGCGGCACCTCACTGGTCCAGCAGTTCGAGAATGGTTCCGGTCTCTATCGAGATGCGAATTCAGCAATTGGCGGCTCCTGGGCGTTGGAGAAAACCCTGGGCCGCAGTTTTGATCAAAGCCGACCGGGGGCCAGTCAACTGTTCAACATGTCGAAACCAGGAAATTTGTTCTACACCCGGAGCAGTGCCGAACCCACCAAGACCGGCTACGGCGCGAGCGGAGCACTCGGATACGTATTCCCTCGGTATGGCAATACTGCGGTGGTCGGCCGGATCATGTCGAAGGGCGGGGTGACGCTGACTTTCAACGAAGCGGCGGGAATGAGCCTTTGGCACCTCGAATTTGGCGGCCTCCAATTTATCAACAACAACGACTTGGGTCGGCAGATCCAAGTTGGAGCGCAGTGGGATCTCATCAACAGCGATGGTGCTGTCAATCGATTCACCCTGGCAGAAGCCGGGATGGGATCCGCCATTTACGATTACGATGATCCAAAGACACGAATGGGATCGCCGGTCGAATACGTCACCCTCAACAACTTTGGTGTCCAGATCAGCAAGACCCTGCCGCTTGAGAATCTGCAGGTTAACGCGACGCACCAATACGGCGGAAGCGGTGTGCAGCCAGTCTGGTACCGAGATCTTTACATTCGGAAAGAGGTCTCGCAGGGCGTGTTAAATCGCGACCGGATCACCCGCTGGAAGCAGGTGCTCCGGGTTTCGAACGATTTCACCAACCTGTCGTTTAGTCACAACGGGGTGGCCGCAGCGTCGCTAAAAGCAAACGTGAGTAATTATTACGTCTACAACGTCGCTGGAGATATTCTCGAAGACCGGACGGCAATGTTCTGGAACAACGGAAACAGCGCGGGCAACAAGGTAAACGTCGTCACAGGTCGGTGCATCATCCTTGGGTTCGATAACGACCATTGCGTAGGGTTCATGGCAAAAGATCCCGAAGATGGTGGGAGTGTCGAGTTCTGGCTTGGCTACTCCTGGAAGCACCTCGGGCCGATCAACGAGACGGGCGAGTTCGCCAACAACACAATCCAGATGATCGGGCATAATCAACTCCCATGGAACTCGGGTGAGAACGACTACGTAGCCTACATCATCTCTGGGACCCTGAGTTCCGTGATGAGCGACGCCCAAGCCCTGTATCAGAATCAAAATTCGGTCACGTGGTAAACGAGCTGATTCGAGAGGCATCCGGTTTGCGGGTTTCGCTCATTGCTCTCGGGGCGAGCGTGGTGATTGCATTGCCAGCGTATTTGATGGGGTATGCCGCAGCTTCGGATCGTGAGGTCTCGACGAGCGCCGCTACCGCGTCGTCAAGGGGCACATCCCAGCTCGCTGAATCGCAATTGGTGCCGATCGCCAACGAATCGGGTATCTCTCGAGTAAGCGGAAAGTTTCAGGCGGAGCGACGAGAGCTATTAGCAAGGCTACCGGTCGACCCGGAAGGTGCGCTCCGCTACGCGGAGCAGAACCTTTCCGCTACCCGGTCAATCGAGGCCCGGGCTGAAATGCTGACGATCTTGGCGTCGCGAGATCTTGCGGGCGTGGCGGAATATCTTGCCGGCCTCCCTCGCGGCCCAGAACACGTAGGCATCGTGAATAGGCTGATCTATCGGCTCATCGACGACGCCCCTGAAACGGCCATCGCTTTACTTGAAACCCAGAAGACGGATGATGATCGATACCTCATGATCCACCGAATAGCGGAAGGTTTGACGGACCGGGACCCCGACATTGCTTTTCGCTGGGTCAGCGGTCTCACGGGTGATGATCAAGAAACGGCGCTCCTGCAAACCCTGTCTGCTCTAGCAGTGCTTGACCCGGTCGCTTGCGCGAAGCGCGTGCAAAGTTTGGCCGAGGGTAAGATCAAGACAAACGCTCGCTATCACTTGGCTAAAGCCTGGGGCGCCCGTGACATTAAGGCAGCGTTTGCATGGTATGAAGCAAATCAGAACGATCCCGATTCGCCGCTGATTTACGAAACCCTCATGACCGAGCTTGTAACGACTCATCCTGCAGACGTCGGCCAATATCTGAAGCAAATCGGGAATTCACGTCTTCGCGAAACGTTGGAGCTCAAGCGGGTGGGAGCATGGGCGAGGATCTCGCCAAAGGAGTGCGCTGCCTACGTTGGACAAATGGAAGGGGAACAGCGGACGCGGGCAGTGAAAATCCTAGTAGATCAGTGGTCGCAGCAGGATCTCGAAGAGTCGATGCTCTACGTCCAGTCTCTCGATAGCGATCAGCGGAACCAGGTGATTGGCGGGATCGTCGCTCAGGCGATTCGCAAATTACCGATGAATGACGTTGTGGCCCACGTGCGGTCAGTGGCGGACCCTGTGGCGCGAGACCGTTCCTTTTCGCAGTTGAGCCGGGAGTGGCTTGCGCGGGACGAGCTGGCCGCCACGAAGTGGATCTTCGGCCAATCCGAAAGTGGCGACCGGGACGCCGCTCTCCGAGCCTACTGCGAACATTTCGAAGTCAATGATCCAGCCCGGGCGTTTGCGGGAGCCTTGGCATTGCAAGACGAAGGTTTCCGCCGCACGAGCCTGATGAAGGTGTTCCGGAGTTGGGCGGAAGTCGATAAGGGAGCGGCGTTGGCGGCATTGCAGAACGGACGCCTTTCAGACTCCGAGCGAGCGGAAGTCGCGGCGGCTTATCAGTGACAGTAGGGGCCCGATGTCAGGCTTAGCCCCGACCCATTTTAGGCGGGAAACTGGAACCGTGCGATATCGCCAGCGGACACCCGTAGATTGAATCCACCTTTACATGTCGAGCCTTCGAAATACAGCCGACGCCATCGCGAATCGCGCTTTTCAGCCTGTCTTCCCCGTCGGTCGACCTATCCTTTCTCAACTCCTGAAAACTCCATCAACTTCTTCGGAACGACGCGATCGGGGCGGCATCTCCGTCCCTTGGAAGAACTTTAGCAGGAGGTAACTGAAAAGAGGCCGTGGGTTCTCTCGTTGGGGGCTCGTTGGAGATACGTCTCGAGAAATTTCGCAGGATTCTCATTCAGCAGGTCGATAGCTCCTCTGATTGCTTTCCCGCCGTCGCCAGCGCCCTGATTGCCCCAGGGTTGGTCGCCGTAGAGGGCGATCGAGACGGCTGCTTTTGCCTCAGTTGAGTGCTTAGCTACGCGCCAACTTTCGTCGGTTTGAATGCGGTCCGGACCATCGATTGCTGCGCAGATGCCGGGACGTTCGTAGAGGGAGCCCGACTTGAAAGTCCTGATTTCGATCTCGTTGTGACCTTCGCGAAGGAGTGACACGATGTCGGCTCGAAACGGTGGGGGTCCGGTGCCGAATCCTTCGACGAGATGTCCGTTGACAGACGCTCGCACAAGACGATCGGAGCTCGTAGCCGTGAGCCAGACTTCACCGGTCGATTGGACTGATGCGATCTGGAACGAGCGGGTGAAGGTGCGGACGGCCCATGGCAAATTTGACTTAAAAGTCGTCGCGTCTTCCCAAATCCAGTGCGCGCCCTCAAGAGCGGCGGTGCCTTGGTCGGAATAGGCTGCGACCTGATTTTCGTGGTCTTCTCTAAGCAAGACTATGAGTTCGTCGATCAAGAAACCAAGCGCCTCGGCACCGGCCGGATTCGTCCGAAGCATCGTGGCAATGTTCGTCTCGCGCGCGTGCAGCCGGTAGGCGCGGACGCGACGGAGCAGGTGGCGGGCCTCGCGGATGCTGGCCTCGAAAATAACCCGATGGTTGGGGGAGATCCGATCGATCACGGGCTCAAGTGCCTCAAGCGCCTGCTCGATTCGCTGTTCCGCAAAGCCGAAGCGAAGCTGGGCGTCCTCCAACATCCACGGGTGCGGCGGCGCGTCGTCGTTCTTCATGAAAATCGCGCGTCGGGTCGATTCCCACGACGGGGTGGGGACCTGCGCGCCCCGCAAGCCGGCTGCGGTGAGGGCATGCGAGACATCGGACGTTCCGAACTCGCGCAGATACCAAGAGAGGTCCCACGGAAGAAACTCCTGGGCTTCGCTGAAGAGGCGCCACGCTTCGATCACAGGGTCCGCGGCGTCGCCGAAGGGTGTCGCCAATTCCCGGACGATGGTGGCTTCAGTGATCTCCTCGTTCGCCATCATGGCGCGCGCGGCGGCCGAGAGGTTGGCGTCCCATTTGGTGGGATTTAGCCCGTAGTATTCCTTGATACCAGTGACGCCGGGCACGCTGGCAATCGTCCGCACTTGGCGGATCACCGCGTTAGGGTGCATGAGATATTGATAGGGTTCGAGCTCCTCGCTCATCGCCCCAAGGAAGCTCTCGACTAGAACGGGAATGTTCTTCTGACTGGCGAGGCGGACGGTGTTTTTGAGCCACCGGTCGACGGGCAGCGTGAGCATGGTCTCGGCGACGTTCGGATGGAGATCGAGCCCGAGGCCCGCGCCATCGAACATCGCGACGCATTGATACACCTGTCCGGCGGACAGCTCCCACGGCGACCACCAGAGAATTCCTTCGGCGTGTGACTCCCGCCATTCCTCCGCTAAGGCTTGGACGAAGGGGACGACCTGATCGGCGAGCGTGTGGCCGCGGGTTTTCACGCAGGTTCCGAACTCGCTCGTGACCCAGGCGTCCTGGTCGTAGGTGTAGACGAGGAGGTCGTCGACGCCGGGAAAGTCGGTGTCGAACGCCCGGATCATCTCGCGGTAATATCGGGTGGTCTCGGGGTCGAGCAGGCTGCGGGGCTGGGGTCCATCGAAGTCCGTGTCGATGCCGTATTGGGCGTTGAAGGGAGCTCCGAAGTGAAAAATCGTCCGTAGGCCGAGTTGGCGGCAGAGGGCGATCCGGTGGGTGAGTTGCTCCCGCCGCTCGTCGCGCCGCTCGGGAACGCTGCGCGGCGGGAGGTCGGGTTGTTTCAATTCCGCGAGTCGCTCCGTGGGGAGTGAGACGAGGTCTTCGAGATTGAGCGGTTCATCCCCTGGACGACCGCCCCAGGCGACGTTCAGCTGAACTGTATTAAAACCGAGATCGCGCAGGCTCGAGAGGTTCGCCTCGCTCCACTCGACGTCGGGGTGGGACGGGCACCCAACGACGGCGACCCGATATCGGAAAGGGCTCGGGAGGTCGGTCATGGCTGGTTGGCGTCGGCCTTGATCGTGCGGACGCGTTCGATCTCGATGCGCCCAGCGGCGTTCGTGGGGTCGATGCGGAATTGGTTGATCGTCCCCTTCCACTCGGGGTGTTCGGCGAGATCGATTCGATAGGTCTGGAAATCCTCTCCGGCCGCGACTGGGAACGTGATGCAGCGCTCGGGCACCCATTTCCCAATCTTTTCGGCGGTCCAGCAGACCGAGCCCCGCGTGCCGTTCTCGACCTTCATCGTAATCTCCAGCGCGGAAAAATCCGTCGCGGGAAGCTGGAGCATGGGCGGCGAAAGGAAAGCAGGATCTTCGCTGACGCTTTCCGCCAATTCCCGACCGTCTTCCAGTTCGACGTCCCTCAGCCCTTGAAGCGGACGCAGGTAGAGGCCGGCTTCTCCGGCTTCGAAGTCGATGTCGAATCCGTTCTCCGGCAGACCCACTTTCCGCGCGTAGCGCGCGCTGTATTCTGAATGCACGTCCGCCCAGGTGACGTCGGTCTCGAAGTCCGCGACGTCCGACGCAGGCGGGACCGGCACTTCGTAGGGTCCGCGGTGATTGGAAAGAACGTCGCGGATCGCGCTGAGTTTGCCAAAACCCTCTTCCTTCGACGGCTCCGCGTGGCCGCCCTCGCCCCATTCGTTCCACGCTTCGAAGAGTGCGAGGCGCGGCTCATCCTCGACGTAGTCAGGCAGCATCTCGAGCATCCGACGAAACGCTGAAGGTGTGTTGTCGGTCGTGCGGACCCAGCCTTCCGGTGAACGCCCGTTGTCGTCCCAGCCCACCCAGGCCACCGGGATGTAATCGAGACCCTGCTCGTGCGCTTCGGCCTGTGCGATTGCGAAAGCCTCGCGGTGCCGCGGAACGAGAGCGGGGTAGGGTAGTTCAAAGCCCGTCTCGACTTTCGTCTTCGGGACGTCGCGGAAACCGTAGGCATACGCCGTGACGCAATCGAATCCGGCACTTTTGAAATCGATCAGGTAGGGCATGATGTGAACGGCGACGAAATAAACGCCGTCGTGACCGCGTTCGCGCGCAAGTTCACGCATGCGTTCCAGCGCCTGATTCATCTTCTCGAGCCCGCCGACCTCCGCGATTAATTTGATCGGAGTCTGGAGGAAGACCACCGGTCTGCCGTCGACCTTCAGGTAGTTTGGCTCACCGAAATACTTGTCACAGAGGATCGTCATGGCGTCCGCGAGGGCGGCGTCGGAGAACGACTCGGGCTTAAATTCCGCAGCGTGATTCTCCGTGCACCAGTTGACGGCGAACTCCATTTGATTCGCAAATCGGCTTTTTAAGAACCCCTCGTCCAGCGCGTCGTTGAGGTATTCCATTCCTTGGTTCTGATACCAGCAGAAGATGAAGAACGAGATGCCGTGTTCGACCGCCCACCACGTGTGCCAGTCGGCCACCTCGGGCCGCGCCTCGTCGTAGTAACCGAGCAGCGGGTTCATGTAATCGACGTCGCGAATGCCCCAGTCCGCGCGATCCCAGTCGAGCATCACCGGGAAGTAGTAGGCGCCGAGCTTGATGTCCATCCTAGGCGCAACGGGTGCGGCGAGTTCCTGCGTTGGCACCTCCTTTTCGGTCGCCGTCGTGATGAACGGGAGAGTGGCGACGGTGAATTCTTCGGGCTTGCCGGCGACGGTTGCCCGCGCTGTCGCCGTGATGGCCTTGGCGACATCGTCCGGGTATCCGGCGATCGGGATTGTCAGCTCGAACACTTCGCCGTAGCTGAGACGACCGGCATTGATAGCACTCGATTCGGTCGATGACAGCCCAGCAGGCAAGTCGACTTCGACACGGACGTCGTCGTAAACGGAAGACCCGCGGTTCTCGACCCGGAGGTCCAAGGTGGCCCCCCCGGCCCCGTCTGCACCGATTGGCGAGCAGAGTAAGTCGACTGAAAGCGAATCCTCGCGGAACGACGCGGGCTCCAATTTGAAATCGGCAAAATCCGCGCCCCACCCCGCCGGCAGGTAAATGACGATTCTAGCGCTGACCGCCTTTTCCGGAGCAATCACTTCGTAGCGGAGCGGCGTCCATTGCCCTGGAATCATCACGCCCATCATTGCGAACTCTGTGCCGACCTCTTTCCCCTCGCTGTCGAGCCATACCAGATGGGCACTGAAGTTCATGTCGCCCTCCAGTCGCCAGACCTGCACGCTGAATTTGTAGCCTTGAAGCGCTCTCACCGGGAATGGCTTTGAGCCGACGTTCTGGAGTCCGCCCCCCCGGGCGTCGACGCGCAGGACCGAAGGGTGCAAGTCGTCGCCCGCTCGCACGGAGATGGCTTCCTCGTGCCTCGGCGCGACGTTCCACGAGTCGATGGAGGTGTCGAGCTTCGAAAGGTCGGCAGCCGATGCGGTGAGGGGAACGACAGCGACGAGGAGAAACGAGAGAAACGGCAGGAATTTCATGGTGAAAAGGGGGCAGGAACGCGGGAGGCTTTGTCCGATAATAAACGTTACGTGTCAAGCGGCCTGCCCCCGAAGTTTTCAACGGGCTTGCGGCCTAACCCGGAGCCGGATAAAAGAACTTCTTCATTATGCCCGACGCGATTATCCTCAATTCATCCGTCGACCTACCATGAAAACCGCCAGCGGTCGGAAGACTTCCGACCGCGTCACGCTGCGGGACGTCGCGAGTGACGCTGGGGTTACGCCGGCGACGGTGTCTGACATCCTGAACGAGCGTGAACGGTGTTGGGCTTCCAAGGAAACTAAGGAGCGCGTTCGTGCCGCCGCAGATCGTCTCGGCTACCGCGTCAACCGTGCGGCGCGATTGCTCCGGACCGGGAATTCCGGGCTGATCGGCATCCTCGTTAGCAACATCACCAACCCGTTCTACGTTTCGCTCGCACACTCGCTTGAGGTCTCGCTTGAAGCCGCCGGCTACGAGGTGGTGATCGAGGACTGCGGCGGCGATCCCGAGCGAGAGGAGCGGGCCATCCGGAACCTTCTCGCACTGAGTGTGGACGGCATGGTCTGCGCGACCCAATTCTCGGAAGAAAACATCGCCACGCTCCGGGAATACAACGAATCGGGGCGGCGCCTGGTGTTCGTCGGGACTCCTCCGAAGCTTCTCGACGTCCGGGCGGTGCAGGTTGACGACGACGAAGCATTCTCCGATCTGGCTGAATTGCTGCGGACGAAGGGTCACAAGCGCATCGCGTACGTCGCCGGCCAACGGCCTGCGCGCAAGAACCGGACTCGAGAAAATTGCCTCCGTGACGCACTCGAGGTGGTGGGACTTTCGCTGGACCCAAGTCTTGTCGTCGCCTGCCCAACTGCTCTTGAAGACGTCGCCAGGGCGGCGCGGGAACTGTGTGATCTCCCAGCGCGGAAACGCCCGACGGTGATCTGCGCGATCAATGACGTCACGGCGGTCGCAGTCGTCCGCACAATCCTAGACGCCGGCCTACGTTTTCCCGAGGACATCTCGGTCGTCGGGTTTGACGACATCGATCTCGCTCGTTGGCTCCCGTGCCGATTGACGACCATCTCGCAGGGCTACGAGCGGATCGCGGAGGAGAGTGTGCGGCTGCTGCGGGACGAGCGCGATGCCGGTGCGCCCGCGCGGCAGGTCAAGATCACCGCAAGATTGATGATCCGCGAATCTGTGGTGCGCGCCGTCGGGGAAACTACCGCTTTTTAACACTAAGGCTGACCGCGTCGTCTTCGCCCGAGCCGTATTCGATAGCGCCGTCGAACCCATCGGGGAGTCCTTCGATCAGGATGTCACCGAACTCGCCGGTAAGTTCTCCGGAGTAAGTAATCAGCTGAACGGTCATGTCGTCGGTGACGTTCAGGTCGGAGAGATCGAAGTTGACGACCGCGTTCTCGTTCCCGAGCTGAACGGTCGCTGCGTGGATCGCGCTGATGCCTTCTTCGTCGAAAACGAAATTGAGGATCGCGTTGCCGCGGCCGCCGCCGAGGTTCAGAGAATTCGTTGGTGTTTCCCACGTCAGCTTCGAACCTCGGATGGTTAATTCGCCCGTGACTCCATCGTTGAGAGCATTGGCCCCAACCCAAAAGCGATCTGCGACGGAGATTTTTCCGCCTTCAAAAGCGACGCTGCCGCTCCGGCCGGGGGGATCGTAGGCGGCAAGATAAAATTTCCCGACCGAGAGCTGGCCGCCTTCCTCAAGCTTTAAAGATGCTGTGCCGACTCCCTGGATGCCGTTGAAACCCGAGATTCCCACGTAGAGGTGATTTTTCCCGACCGAGAGGACACCCTCGGCGGCGATCGTGAGAGCTGCGTCGTTGCCGAGTGCGAGCCTGGAGATCTCAACCGGGCCGGAGAGAACGGCAGATACCGACTCATCAAGCACCGCGACGTCGTTAATGGCCGGTGTCCCGGTCGGCGCCCAGTTGGCGGGATCGAGGAATTCGCCACCCGATTCGCCCATGAAGCGGTAATCTTCGGCCCAAGACGACGCTGCACCCAGGACAACAATTGCAGTGACGACGGAGAGACTTCGGCGGAAATTTGCGTTCATAATAGTTCGAGGAAGAAAGTTACGTAAGGTTATGTATCAGATTCGGGTTTGGAGTCAATCCGGGAAAGTGTCCTACCTTAGAGATTCTGCGTCCGCCGCGTGTAGATTCCGCATCCGTTCGAGTTCCCCGGCGTGCGCGGGGTCGGCTGCAAGGTTGGTGAGTTCCAGCGGGTCTTTTGTCCAGTCGAAGAGTTCCTCGTAAACCGGCTGGCGATCGACGTAGCGGATGTATTTCCACTTCCGGTCGAAGATGGCCTCCGTCGGCAGGATCTGACCGGCGTGAGAGTAAGGGTGTTCGAAAAACGCGTGCGTGCGCCAATCGGTGCTGCCGGTCAGGGCGTCGTAGATGTCGCTACCTTGCATTGTCGATGGCGCGGCGACGCCAGCGAGTCCGAGGATCGTCGTCGTAAAATCGATCGTTAGAATGATGTCATCGCTGGTGGGGGGCAGATTGGCGCCGGGTCGTGGATCGTTGATGAAACCAGGGACGCGGATCGACGGATCGTAGGTGAGCCATTTTCCGGTGAGCCCGAATTCGCCGTGGAAATACCCGTGGTCCGAAGTGAAAAGGATTACGGTATTATCCGCGAGTCCCCGCGTCTCGAGTTCCTTCACGAGTCGGCCGACGGCTTCGTCCACGCTCATGATGAGGCGGGCTTCCGCCCGGATATTTCCCTGCAGCAGGCCTTTCTTGTCCAAATACTTTTTGCCTGACGTTCTCCCGAGGTGCCCTTTGAAAAACTCAGGTCGGGTATCCGCCGCCGCGTGGGTCGCCGTGGCCGGGACGGGGAGGTTCTCGGTTTTGTAGTCATCGGCAAACCGAGGGTCGAAATCAGCCACCGGGTTGTGGGGACCCTTGAAAGAGACCGAGAGGCAGAACGGCTGGCCTTCGGGTGTCGCGTCCAAAAACTGGCTGACCTTGATCGGGACAACCTGACCGTCGACGTGGATCGGGTCAGCGAGGCCCTTGCGACCGACGCGATTTTCGAAGCCCTGCTTGCCAGCTTCGGGATGCGGGCAGTCGCAGAGATTGTCGGCACCATTGGTGAGCACGTAATGGCAGTCCTTTTCGTGCCAATAATTCGTCTGACGCGGTTGCCCGGCCCAGAAATCGAACAGGGTCGCCGCCGCTGCGGTGGCTTCCGCCGTGTCGCCGATGCCCCATTTTCCGATGAAGCCAGTGTAGTAGCCGCCCTGCCGGAGCAAGGTCGGGTAGAGCTGCTGATTCTGTTCCTCCGTAAACGTCTTGAGGAAGTCGTCGATCCCGTGGCGGCGCGGATATTGGCCGCTCAAAATGCTCGCGCGGCTAAGGGCGCAGATCGGTGTCACGGCGAAACAGTTTTCGAAAATTGTGCCGTCACGGGCGAGGCGATCCAGGTTCGGTGTTTTGATTCTTGGGTCCGCGTAACCGATCCAATCCCAGCGTTGATCGTCCGTTAGTAGGAAGATGACGTTTGGGCGGGGCGACTCCGCAACGGCTGAGGTGCCGATCGTCGGTCGAAGCCAAAGCAGTAAGAACGTGAGAAAAAGGAAGGGGAGTCGGGAGACTGGTCTCGCGGAGGGGCGCATGACGTAACGTTATTTACGGACTTCGGGCCGTAAAGCGCCAATTCGGATTCGCCATACTAAACGTTACTTGTAAAGTGGTGGCGATCCTTTTACGCCTTCCGCGAATGAGCACCCTTCCGCCGTCCTCCAGCCTTCTAAATCTCTGGTCCGATCCCCCGGCGGCTTACCGCGGCAAACCCTTCTGGTCGTGGAACGGTCGACTTGAGAAAGGCGAGCTTCTTCGGCAGATTGGTGTTTTGAAGGACATGGGGTTCGGAGGTTTCTTCATGCACTCGCGCACTGGCCTCGTCACGGAATACCTCGGAGACGAGTGGTTTGATCTCATCAACGCCTGTGCGGACGAAGCTGAGCGCCTGGGGATGGAAGCGTGGCTTTACGACGATGACCGGTGGCCGAGCGGCTCGGCGGGCGGCATCGCCACGCGCGATCCTCAATACCGGATGCGCTACCTGCGGATGAAGATGACTCCGTCCGAATCGTTCACGTGGAACGACGGCATCCTGGCGGCATTCTCCTGCAGTCCGGCGGGTTTTCACGGTGAAGGTTTTCAATATCACGACGGTCGTCGCATCACGGAATCCGAGGCGGCGTCCGTCTCGGCGGGCAAGACCGTGCTGACCTTTCACGTCGAGGTGATGGCCCCGGACTCGTTCTACAACGGATCGTCTTACCTCGATACGATGAACTCCGACGCGACGCGCCACTTCCTTGACGTCACCCACGAGCGCTACGCCGCGCGCTGCGGCGATCGTCTTGGACGCTCAATCAAAGGTATTTTCACCGATGAGCCCCACCGAGGAATGGTGATGAGCAGCTTCGCCGACCACCCGCATTCCTCGTGGGTGATCCCGTGGACCGACAAGCTGTGCGAGGAATTCGAGACCCGATTTGGGAGCGATCTTGTCTCGCAGTTGCCGGAAATCTTTCTGCAGCCCTTCGGCCAGAACGTCACCCAGGTGAAGTGGCAATACATGGAGTTGCTGCAGACGCTGTTCCTCGAAAACTTCATGCGCCCCGTGCAGGACTGGTGCCGAGAACACGATCTTTTGCTCACCGGGCATTTGTTGCACGAAGATTCCCTTTGTTGCCAAGCCGTGCCGAACGGATCGATGATTCGAAACTACGAGTTCATGGACTTTCCCGGCATCGACGTGCTCACGGAGGTGAACGTCAAGTATTGGATCGTCAAGCAGCTATCCTCAGCCGCTCGGCAACTCGGGAAAGACTGGCTGCTGTCGGAACTCTACGGTTGTGCTGGCTGGCAGATGACGTTTCAGGGTCACAAGGCGGTCGGCGATTGGCAGGCGTTATTTGGCATCAACGTTCGGTGTCCCCATCTCTCCTGGTATACGATGGAGGGCGAGGCCAAGCGCGACTACCCGGCTAGTATTCTCCATCAATCCGCCTGGCATTCTCACTACGGCTACGTGGAGGACTATTTCAGTCGGATTCACGTCGCGCTGTCACGAGGCACGCCGGTGTGCGGGCTGCTCGTGATCAATCCAGTCGAGTCGGTCTGGGCACAGATCCGGCACGGCTGGGTAAATCACCTCACCGGCTCGATTGCGCCGATCCAAAATCTTGAGCGGACGTTCGAAGAGGTGTTCCAGTGGTTGTCTGGCACGCAGTTGGACTTCGACTATGGCGACGAGGATTTTCTAGCTCGCATGGCGAGCATCGCAACTGACGGAGACGAGCCCGAGCTCGTTGTTGGCCAAGCGCGTTACCGCGCGGTGCTGGTCGCTGGGCTTTCCACGATGCGAGGCACCACTCTCGATTTGCTCGAAGCTTTTGCCGACGCGGGCGGGGAACTGATTTTCGCCGGTGAGGTGGCCGGATACGTCGACGCCCTGCCTTCGGGACGGATCGCGGCGTTGCGCGATCGGACGACCTTCGTGCCCTTCTACCCGGATGCTCTCACGCGGGCCTGTCGCAAGGCCGTGCCCCCGCAGGTCGAAGTGCTTGACCCCGAAGGTAGGTATAACATCCCGAGCGTCTTCGCCCAGGTGCGCGACACGGAAGACGGGCGGTTTGTGATGCTCCTGCGCACCCAGCGGGAGCGGTATCTCCGCGGGTCGGTCGTGCGACTCCGAGGTCACGGACACGTGGAGGAATGGGACTGTCGCACGGGCGAACGTTGGAACGTCGAAGCTCGACGGGGCGACGGCTGGTTGGAATTCACGACCGACTTCGCGCCATCCGGCGAGCACCTTTACCGGATCGTCGACGCACCCGACGCGACACTCGCGCGACGTGTCGTGCCAGAAGAGACGCGGCGCGAGGCGCTCGACATCGAGTTTCCCTTCCGGCTCAACGAGCCGAACGTCTGTGTTTTGGATCGCACCGCTCATCGAATCGACGGCGGCGAATGGCAGGAACCGCAGGAGATTTTGCGAGCTGACCGGGCGATCCGTTCGGCGCTCGACCTGGACTTCCGTGGCGGGCGAATGTTGCAACCCTGGTTCAGGAAAGGTGCTGTAGATTCGACTCGCGCTCGCGTGGGTCTGCGTTTCGAATTTCACGTCGAAGTGCTGCCGCGAGATTCCGTCGAACTGATTCTCGAGCACTCCCAGCAGTATGTCTCGATTTCCATCAACGGCACACCGCTTGACGCGAAGGGCGCCTCCGGATGGTGGGTGGACAAATGCTTCGACCGGATCTCCATTCCGGCTGAACTTTTGCGGACGGGAACTAACGCATTCGAATTCGAACTCGATTTCCACGAAAGAATAGACATCGAAGCGATTTACCTAGCGGGTGACTTCGGAGTGCGAGTTGCTGGCTCCGGGGCAAGGCTGATTGAGCTTCCCGAGGCGTTGGTGCCGGGATGCGTAACGGAACAGGGGCTGCCATTCTACGGTGGCGCGATCACTTACCAGATACCCACGTCGGTGATTCCGAGGCACGACGGGGCCGGAATGGCGTGGGTGCGGTTGCCGAGCTGCGAAGCCGCCTGCGTTCGCGTCTCCGATGGTGGCTGCGAGCCAAAGATGATCGCCTTCGAGCCCCTCGAGGCGGAGGTTGGCGAATGGATCGAAGGAGCCGCCTGCATCGAGCTCGAAGTGATCCTTACCCGACGTAATACTTTTGGTCCGCTGCACCAGGTTCCGTTGCTGGATACGTGGTACGGCCCGGAGAATTGGACGACGGACGGAGCTTCGTTCTCTGAAGACTACGTCCTCCACCCCGCAGGACTCTTGGTTGCACCGGAGATGATTTGGAAAACGTGCGGGAACGATGCAACGCCTTGAACGCTGGCGCGTCGGAGCCACAGGGGTCGGCTGAAAGCAACTAACGTCGGTAGGAAATCAATATGACCTTGAATAAAATCAGGCAGACAGTCGGCGTCACCGCGGCACTTGTGGTTTCGAATTTGATGTCTGCGTATGCCGTCGGACCCGAAGTTTACGTGTACGCAGAGCGGCCGCAGGATCCGCTCGAACTCGCGGTCTATCGTCCGCCGGGGATGGAGGGTGAGCGACTGCCAGCGGTGCTGCTATTCCACGGTGGGGGCTGGAAGCGGGGTCAGTGGCGAAGCATTGGTCAGCAGTGTCAGGTGCTCGCGGAGAACGGAATCGTTGGCATCTCCGCGGGGTATCGGTTGACGTCGCAAGACGGTGTCACACCAGCCGATTGCGTCCAAGACGCCAAAACGGCCATGCGTTGGGTCAAAGAGCACGCGGATGAGTTGGAGATCGACCCGGAACGCATCGCGGCTGGCGGTGGCTCAGCCGGTGGCCATCTCGCGCTGTCGCTGATGACTGCTCCGGAAATCGACGAGGCGACGGCGGATAAGTCGGTGTCGCTCAGACCGGAGGCACTGGTGTTGCTGAATCCCGTGCTCGATACGGGTCCGGGTGGATACGCGAACGAACAGGTGTCGGAATACTGGGAGGATTTTTCGCCACGGCATAACCTTGTCGCTGGGATGCCGCCGACGCTGATGATGTTCGGCGATCAGGATCAGGTCACGCCGCTGGAGGTCGTCGAAGGGTTCGCGGCGGAGTCCCGTGAACTTGGGAACGAAGTCGAGGTCATCATCTATCCGGGTCAACCGCATGGTTTCTTCAATTCGACGGAAGGTGAGAACTATTTCCAGCAAACGACAGAGGAAATCGTGCAATTCCTGAAAGTGCGCGGTTTCTAAGCCGTGCGACGCGGTGCTTGGTCCTCATTCGACCACGGCCCGGGAGAAGAAAATTTTTGCCATTCTGGCTAGTCTTCGAACGTGCCGATGGCTTCGAGGTTGCCGTCGCGAAGCCGGAAGACTTCTTTGCTGACCGGGTAAGGGGTGAGTGCGTAGTCGGCGAGGATGGAATCGGCGGCTTCGGCAAAACGGCTGGCCAGCGCGGGGAAGACGTAAACGCGGTAACGGTTAGGGATCGCGAGAAGGAGGTCCGGCCCAAGGGTGTCCCGGAACTTATCGACGAAATCCGGAGCGAAGACGGATGGGGCGACGATGGGGAGGTCGGAATCGATGACGGCGAACTGGAGGATGCCTTCGTCGTCGCGGACGAAGGCGGGCTCGAGCGTGGCGAGGTCGGCGGAGGCGGCGCGGCGGGCCAGGGATTCGATGGAGTCGAGATCGAGCTGCTGATCTTCGAGCGTTTCGCGCTTCAAATAAGTGACGGTGTCGCCGCTGATCAGGGCCGGGGTGATGACGGTGCGGTCGCTTCCCGGAATGGCAATCTCGACCTCGGGCTGCATGAAGGCGGGCTCGATCATGAAATGCCACGCGGCGGTCGGTGCGGGAGTGGAATCCTGCGCGGCGGAGGGCCGGGTGAAGACGAGAGCCGCCAACAGGAGCGCGCACAGAATCCGCGAGGCGGGTTGGTGTTTCCCGGCGGCGATGGTAGGAGTGGGCTCTGACATGATTACATTTTTGGAGGGCAAACTGGACGAGGCGTTGCCGACGCAGATCGTCGTAAACGTGCAGGGTGTCGGCTATCAGGTCTTAATTCCGCTTTCGAGTTTCGACCGGTTGCCTCGAGTTGGCGAGGCGATCCGGGTGCTGACGCATCTGGTGGTGCGGGAGGACGCGCATTTGTTGTTTGGTTTCATGACGGTCGCGGAGCGGGATTTATTCCGGTTGCTGACCCAGAACGTTTCCGGGGTCGGGCCGAAGCTGGCGCTGGCGGTGCTGAGCGGGATGAGCGTCGAGGATTTCAAGGCGATGGTTGTGGCCGGAGACGTCGCGGCGCTGGCGAGAACGCGGGGCGTCGGGAAGAAGACGGCTGAGCGAATGGTTTTGGAGTTGAAGGATAAGCTGGGGGTGGTCGCGGAATGGGAGGCCTCGAGTGCGAAGAACGCTCCGACGAAGCAGGATGCGGCGATCCACGACGCGGCGCTGGCGTTGATCTCGCTCGGTTACAAACAGGTCGACGCCCACAAGGCGATCAAGCGGGTGATCGAGATCGAGGGCGGTGGAGAGGTGGAGTCCGATGCGTTGGTTCGGCAGGGGCTGAAGCTCTTGCTGTGAGCGGGGCGGCTGACGATCGGCGCCGGGCCGAGCGGGTCCGGGAGGCGCTTCCGGCGGGCGGGCTCTTCCACGAAAAGACGTGGCGCGTGTCGCCGCGGGCCTTTCGGATCAGCGCTGACTTTGCCGATGAATTGGACAAGCTGGGGTACCGGCTTTCGAAATTTGTGCGAGCGTGCAACGACCTTTACCGCCTGAGTTCGGACGGGCGGGAGCCGGGTTGGGTCGCGGAGTTGCTGGATCGGGGGAAGCCTCGGGAGCTGATCGAACTGGGGCGTGAGCGGGCATTTTTGCAGGACATTCCGCGGGTCATTCGGCCGGATGTCATCTTGACGGAAGACGGCTACACGATTGCGGAACTCGATAGCGTGCCGGGTGGGATCGGTCTGACGGCGTGGCTCGGGAACGTTTACTCGGAACTCGGTGAGGATGTCTTGGGAGGGCCGGACGGAATGCTCGAGGGCTTGGCGTCCATCCTTCCCGGCGGGGGTGACATCGTCGTTTCGGAGGAGGCGGCGACCTACCGGCCGGAAATGGTTTACGCAGCCGAACGAATGAATGCCGGCAAGGGAGCGGGAGAAATGAGCGGTCGGGGGATTGGCTGGAGGGTGGTCGACGATTCGAAGAGATCCGACTGGCAGGAGCGCGTGTATCGGTTTTTCGAACTCTTTGATTGGGCGAACGTGGCGTGCGCGGACGACTTGGCGGAACGAGCCCGTTCGGGGGACGTGGCCGTGACGCCGCCGTTCAAGCCTTGGCTGGAAGAGAAAATCTGGTTCGCGCTATTCTGGATGAAGCCGCTGGAGGATTACTGGCGGCGCGCGGTCGGTGATCGAACGGTGACGGAATTGCGGAAGGTCATTCCGTATTCCTGGGTCGTGGATCCAGCGCCGCTGCCGGTGCACGCCGTGCTGCCGAGGCTGGAGGTCAATTCGTGGGGTGAGGTTGGGCAACTGAGCCAGAAAGACCGGGAGTTGATCCTGAAGGTGAGCGGATTCAGCGAGACGGCGTGGGGGTCCCGCGGGGTCGTGATGGCGCAGGACGTTCCGCAGAACGAATGGCGGGAAGCGCTGTCGGACGCGCTCGAGCATTGGAGCGACCAGCCGCACCTCCTGCAGGAGTTTCACAAGGGCCGGTTGGTTGAGCAGCCGTGGTGGGACGATGCGAGTGACGAGATGTCGGTGATTAAAGGGCGAGTGCGGCTGTGTCCGTATTTTTTCTTGGGGGATGAGCGGGATCGGGTCAGGTGCGCCGGAGCGTTGGCGACGATCTGTCCAGCGGACAAAAAGCTGCTGCACGGAATGAGCGACGCGATCCTTGTCCCCACTTCGGTAGGCTGACGGCGGGGTGGGGCGTTGATCCTTGACTCCGGGTTGACCGCCGACAAAATGCTTGGCCTTAACCGACTTGTATCCTGTGGAGCTTAAAGAAATTCGTGCGTTGATCGACCTGATGAAGAAAAACGGCCTGGCCGTTTTCAAGATGGAGAAGGAGGGATTCAAGATCACCCTCCAGACCAACGCAGAGTTTCACCCCGCCTCCTACTCGCCAGCTCCCCAGCCGACGCCAGCGGCTCCGGCGGCGGGGGCCACCCCGAAAGGTGACGCCGCCCCGCCGGCCGCTCCCGCTTCGGATCTCAAGGAGATCACGTCGCCGATGGTCGGCACTTATTACGCCTCACCGTCCCCCGACTCGGCTCCCTACGTGCAGGTCGGATCGACCGTTACGCCGGACACGGTGGTGTGCATCGTCGAGGCGATGAAGGTCATGAACGAGATCAAAGCGGAGTGCGCGGGCACGATCGAAGAGATCGCGGCGGACAACGGAAAGCCGGTGCAATACGGCCAGGCGCTCTTCCGGGTGAAATAACCGGAGGGCCCCCATGTTCAAAAAAATTCTCATCGCCAATCGCGGCGAAATTGCCCTTCGGATCATCCGGGCCTGCAAGGAACTCGGTGTTCAGACGGTCGCGGTTTACTCCGAGCCCGACATCGATTCATTGCACGTCCAATTGGCGGACGAAGCGATCTGCATCGGGGGAGCGGCGAGTTCAGAGAGCTACCTGAAGATCGATCGGATCATCAGTGCGGCGGAGATCGCGGACGTCGAGGCGATTCATCCGGGTTACGGATTTCTGGCTGAAAACGCGCACTTCGCCGACGTTTGCGCGAGCTGTAACATCAAGTTCATCGGGCCCTCGGCGGATGCGATTCGTTTGATGGGAGATAAAAATTCCGCCCGGGCGTGTGCCCGTAAAGCGGGTGTGCCGATCTCGCCGGGGAGCGAGGGCACGGTGGACGACGAGCAAACGGCACTGAAGGTCGCGCGGGGCATCGGTTTCCCGGTGATGATCAAGGCGGTCGCCGGCGGCGGTGGCCGGGGGATGCGGATCGCGACCAACGACGCGAGTCTGATCCAGGGTTACCACAGCGCGCGCTTGGAAGCGGACAAGGCCTTCGGAAATCCGGCGGTTTACATCGAGAAGTTCATCGTCGAACCCCACCACATCGAATTCCAGATCATCGGAGACGAGCACGGCAACATGGTGCACCTCGGTGAGCGCGACTGCTCGATCCAGCGGCGCAATCAGAAGATCGTCGAGGAGTGCCCTTCTCCGTTGATGACACCGGAACTGAGGCAGAAGATGGGCGAGGCGTCGGTGCAACTCGCGAATTCGGTCGGCTACTTCAACGCCGGGACCATCGAGTATCTCGTCGATAACGAGAACAACTTTTATTTCATGGAGATGAACACCCGGATCCAGGTCGAGCATCCGATCACGGAGGAGGTTTACGGCTGTGATCTCGTGAAGGCGCAGATTCAAGTCGCGGCGGGCGAGAAGCTGACGAAATACATTCTCAACGCGAAGCCGCGGCACCACGCGATCGAGTGCCGGATCAACGCGGAGGACCCGTTCCAAAATTTTCGCCCGTGTCCGGGCGAGATCGATCTCTACTACGCGCCGGGCGGTCGCGGAGTGCGGATCGATTCGCACGCTTACGCCGGCTACCCGGTGCCGCCGAATTACGATTCGATGATCGCGAAATTGATCTGCATCGCGTCGACTCGAGAAGCGTGCATTGCGCGGATGAACCGAGCGCTTGGCGAATACATGATCACTGGCGTGAAAACGACGATCCCTTTCCAGCAGGCGATCATGCGGAACTCGGCATTTCGTGAAGGAAAATACGACACCGGCTTCATCGAGAAGATGCTTTCCAAAGGCGACCTCGACGCTCCGAAGGATTGATCGAGCGTTGATCCTTAGAGGGATCTGGCGGAGGGTCTGCCGATGAAGAACGCTCGGCTCTACGGAATCGTCGATCTGGGATACGTGTCGCCGGATCGAGCGGTGAGCGTGTCGCGGGAGATGATCCGTGGCGGAGTTGGGGTGATTCAATTACGGGCGAAGGAGACATCGGCTTCACGGATGCTTGAGGTCGCGCAGAACCTGGCAACCTTGTGCGCGGAGGAAAGGGTGCCGCTAATTCTTAACGACCGTCCGGGAATGGTGGGACCCTCCGGTGCAGTGGGTGCTCACGTCGGGCAGGATGATCTGCCGGTGGCGGAAGCTCGTCGGCTGGCGGGAACGGCGGCGCTGATCGGGAAATCAACGCACAGCTTGGAGCAGGCGAAGCTGGCTGTAGCGGAGGGCGCGGACTACATCGGGTTTGGACCGTTGTTTGCAACCCCGACCAAGCCGGACTATGAGCCGGTCGGTTTAGAAGACGTGCGCGCGGTCCACGAAGCCGTGTCGATTCCGGTTTTTTGCATCGGCGGGATCAAGCGCGAGAATTTGGCGGACGTGATGGCTGCTGGCGCACGTCGAGTCGTGATCGTCTCGGGGATTTTGCAGGCGGATGACGTGGAGGAATACTGCCGCGAGGTAACGGAGACGTTGGAGAGCTCCTGATTCCGGAAGAGATCGTTGATTCTGCTCTGGCGTCATCACTTTGGTGATGAACTTACCAGATGCGAGCGGCTCCGAGGTGGGAGAGCGGGGTGTCGGGGGAAACGATCGTGAAATTCTCTTCGATGGCGTGGGCGGCGAGGAGGCGGTCGAACGGATCTGCGTGGATCCGGGGAAGCTCGCCGCTCCGGAAGACAGCGGACTCACCCGTTTGGACGGGCTGAATCTGGAAGAAGGCCCGACGGGTCGGGATCCATTCGCGGGGTGGAAAAGGTAGCGGAAGTTTCCCGACGGAGTGCTTCAGGGTGATTTCCCAAACGCTCACCTGACTGAGCGCGAGCCGATTCTTCTCATCGTTCAGGACCTCGCGGGCAGCGGGCGAGATCTGGGTCGGTTCCAGTGCGAGCCAAAGAAACGTGCAGGTGTCGAGAAGGATCTTCACAAGCCCCAAGCTGCGAGTTCGTCGGTCGTCAGGGGGCGCAGGGCTTCAGTCGAGACGGTGCACGGGCGGTCCATCATCTCACCGACCTTCGGGCGGTTGGATTGTCTCTCGATCGGCGACAGGCGCGCGACTGGAGTGCGACCGCGGGTGATCAGGTATTCTTCTCCGTTGGCAATCTCGCTCAGCAGGCGCGAGAGATGGGTCTTGGCTTCGTGAGTGGCGACAGATTTCATTCCAGTTAAGCCTTAGTCAACTTAGTCCGATCTGCAAATTAAAACGAACGTCGACGTCTGGGTGGATTGGTGTTTCGGGTCAGCGGCTGTAGGGTTTTCGTTGACCGGGCCAAGCGGTCCAGTCAGCGCGGAGGTCGTTACGCAGGGAGTTCGGGAGGAGTTCCTCGATGCGAACGGGCGGATCAACGGCGAGGGTTTCGCCGGCGGCGTGAGCGGGTTGGAGTTGGGTTGGAAGCACGGTGCGGCTCGATCGACTGAGTGCAGCGGCGTAGTCGGTGAACGAGTCCCCGGTAAACCAAGGTTCGGCGAGACCGATGACGTTGCGCCCGGCGTTCCATTCGAGCCAAGCGTTCGCGAGGGTGTTGACCGGGCCCCCGGGTTGCGCCGGAGCGGGGCCGAGGAGCAGCATGGCGACGCCCTCGGCGTGAGTCGCTAGCGGATCGTTGGTGTTTTGGGCAAGCGCGCGCGTGGCGGTTTCGATCTGCGGCCAGTCGAGGTCGTCCCATCCGCGTCCGCCTACCAGACCGACGATCGGTTGGTTTCCGTAAAAGTCGCCCCGGATGAGGAAGGCCTTTGGAAACGCGGCTCGAAAAGTCCGGAGAATGACCTCGAACTGGGGGCGGGTGAGTTGGAACAGCGGCAACCATTGGCAGTAAAGTCCATCGGGTCGGAGTGCGGTGCGGACGTTTTCAAAGTGTTCCTCGGTAAAAAGTCGGCCTTCTCCGGTGCGCCACGGGAGGAAGAGGTCGCCAATGATCACATCATACTCGGCGGGATGCCGGGCGATGACCCAGCGGGCGTCGCCGAGAGTGAGATCGACGCGGGGGTCGGCGAAGACGTCGTCGTTGAATGGTGCGAACTGCGTTCGCGCAATGTGGGCGGCCGCGGGGCTGAGTTCGATGGCCTTGAGGTGTTCGACGGACGGGTGCTGGGCGGCTCCGGCGAGGGTGCTTCCGGTGGCGACTCCGAGGGTCGCAACGGAGCGGGCGCTTCCATGGAGGAGAATTGGGAGGTGGGCTTGGCGCTCCTGGTTTTGGCGCGCGAGGGAGCCGCCGAGAGAATAGCTGTTGTTGAAAAGGATGCGATGGTCTTCCGACGAGCGACGAACGGAGGCGACCAGGCCCTCGCGCGCTAAGATGGCGCTTTGGACGGCCTCGCCGGGAGCCCGGGCGACGACCGGCAGATTGGCTTCGAAAAGAAGCGCGAGGACGATCAGGGGAACGAGGGCAAGTGCGGTGCGGGGGTGAAGACGGGCCAAGAGTCCGACGTAGGCGCACGCGAGGAGCGCCATGGTCTGCCAGAGTCCGAAGGCCGGGGCGAGGAAGCGGTTCGTAAGTTCGGCGCCGAGCCAGCCGCCGAGGCCGTTCCACGCGAGCAGGGTGCCGACGCGGGCCGGGGGAACGAGGCGGAGGGTGGCGGGGAAGACGAGGCCGACGCAAAGAAAGACGGGGGCCACACCGACCAGTAGCAATGCGGCGCTGCGCGCGTAGTAGGCGGCGGTGCTGAGCTGCCAGGAGAATGGTGTCAGACCGTCGGTCCACGCGACGAAGATGAAAGGTTGGGCGACGCAGGCGAGCGCGGCGAGAAAGAGCGCGGGGGCGAGGCGGGAAAGTCGCGGAACGAGGGTGTGAATGAGGGTGGCGAGAGCGAGGGCCGCGAGGACGGCGGTCAGGACGGCGGCACTGGAGAAAAGGGAGTTGACCGTGACCTGCGCAACTTGGTGCTGGGCGATCGTTTCCTGAGCGAGAATGAGGAATCCCGAGGCGAACGCGACGAGTGCGGGCGTGTGGCGGGACTTCTCTCCCTTCGGAACGATGGGCTCGTTGGTCGTGGAGGACGGGAGGGTCAGAGCGAGGGCGGCCGCAAGTCCGTTGGCGGCGGCGGCGCAAAGAACGGCATTCGTAAGTCCGAGGGTCGGGAGGAAGAGGATCGTGGTCGCCAGGATGCCGACGATGCCGCCAAGCGTGTTGACACCGTAGAGGGCGACCGTGGCGCGGGGGCTGGCGCCGATGACGCGAATGAGCCAAGGGAAAACGAGTCCCATGGAGCTCGCGGGGAGACCTACGAGGAGCAGGGGGAGGAAAGATTTCGCGATCTCGGCGGAGGTCGGGGGAAGTGCGGTCAGCCAATCTGATCGGGCGACGAAGAGGGCGCCGATGGAGAGGATGGCGACAGCGATTTCGGCCAGAGCCACGCCGAGCGCGGGGTGGCGGGGGGTCCAACGGTCAGCTGCCCAGGCTCCGAGTGAAAGACCGAGAAAGAACGCTCCGGCGACGACGGCGAACGTACCGGCGTCGGCGCCGAGCGCGTCCACCATGACGCGCATCCAAAGAATCTGGTGCGCCAGGCCGGCCGCCCCACTCGCGAGGAGCAGGGCGGCGGCGGTGAAATGGCGGCGAGTCACGCCGAACGGCGTCGACGGAAGGCGTAGAGACCGACCGAAGCGGCGACGGTGATGAGAGCGACGGTGCTTGGCTCGGGGACGGCGGTGAACGTCTGGGTGAAGAAGTGCTGGCTGGAATCTGGGTTATCCAGGCTGCTGAGAGTGCCGCCAGTCTCGTTATTAATGAGGGCCCAGGTGACGGTGTAATCGCCCTCGTCCGTGGCGACCCAGCGACGACCGTGGAGGTGGCCGTAGGGGTCGGACGGGCTGGCAGCAAAGAACAACGGATCGGTGAGGTTGAGGCTACCGGTACCGCCGGTCGTCCCGGTCATCATCGAGAGGGTCACGTCGGTGGCACCCGTTTCGTAGAACCCGAAGGTGGCACCGGTGGGCCCGGCGACGCCGTGGAGAACCAGGCGGACCGACGTCCCGCTGAGCGCTCCGTTGGGATCCGAGATCGAGCTGTCGCGGCCGTGGGATGCGGTGGGGGTCCAGGAGCCGTTGAAGACGAAGCCTTCGTCGGCGTAGTTGTTACCGCTGGGCTGATAAGCCATGGTGCGGGTGCCGAGGTCGGAGATCACGTCACCCGTGGCGTTGTTTCCGAAATCGAGGTAATTGTCGTCGTTGAAGTCACCCGCGTAGGCGTGGTTGTGTTGAGCCGGTGTCGCGATGAATGGAGTGAGCAGCGCGGCGGCAGCGAGGATCAGGGTAGATGTTTTCATGAGGTTGTTCGTTGGTTTGTGAGTTAGTGGTCGATGCCGCGCGGATCGATGAAGGTGGACCCGGGTCGGCGGAGTTCGGTTTTGATTTGGTCCCACGGGATGGCCGAAGCGTGGCCGTCGACGTAGAGGTAGTGACCGCGGCCATTGGCGACGTCGGTTTGCACCTGCCATTGGAATCCGGACGGCGAGTAGCCGCCGTCTTCGGCGCTGGCGAAGTGGAAATGATCGCTCGGCCCGTAGGCAGCGGTCATGAGGGTGAAGAAGAGAGTTTGTGACGGGGTGCCAACGTTCTGGCGGCGCGCCATGTTGAGGCCCGGAGCGCCGTAGGGGTTCCGGGTGAGGAAATCGTTGATGGCGTAGCTGAAGCTCTGCCGCGGATTGGGAGCGAGCGGGGACTTGAAGACGTCTTTGTCCCGACCTTCGAGGTAGGGACGGAGGACGTATTGCCAGGCTTCCGCGGGACCCTGATGGGTCGATGGCGGCAAAAGCCCGTCGTGCTCAACGCTGAAGTTCGCCGCGGCCACCCCGATACTTCGCAGGTTGGCGAGGCATTGGGTTGCTTGAGCGGCGGTTTGCGTGTGTTGCCAAGCCGCCGTCGCGAGCGCGGTCGTGATGCCAATGATGGCCACGACGACGATCGTCTCGATGAGCGTGAAGGCGCGGGCGCCGATGTCTTTGCTGGGCATGTTTGCTCCAAGTAGTGCCCGACGAAGGAAGCGAATTGGTCAGCTTCCGAAGGTGCCGGGCGGGTCCTGTCGAACGATTCTCAAGCCGCGAGTTCGCTGGGAACGCGCGGGCGCAGTTTGCGTAACTGAGGATCAGGCGACGATCGGGACCGGCTCAGGGGGGGCGGAGGAGCGGAGGGGTGGCGCAAGGTGCGCCGGAGTGAAAAATTGGTGGGGTCGCGGAGTCGGCGGCCGGAGGTAGCCGGTGAGAACGGCGGGGAGGCCGTCGATTTTCGTGTTTGCCGTCAGTGCCGGCGGAGTTTGGCTCTCGGAAGAGCGGGCCTTCTCGACTCTTTCGCACAAATCGCAGGGTGCTTCTCCGCTAAACGTCTTGACGACCCCGGCGACAACGGAGCCTTCGGCGGCCGAGTAGTCGCGAATCATCTTCGCCCAGGCGACGGTCTGAAACGCGGCGAGATGCCCGCCAATCAGGCCAAACACCGCGACGCACAGAGCGGGTTTGGCGAGCAGAGCGACGAATCGGTTAAGTGCAGTGGCCACAGCGGAGCTGTTCGTAACGAATCGGTGGGAAGCTGTCAATCGCTTGCAATCGATCTCGACGAGGAGCAGACCTAGGCCGGTGCGGGTGCCAGGCTGCCGGGAGGCAGGTCGTCTCCCTTTTTTCCTTTCGGCTCGGGGGCGGGAGTGGCGTTGGGTGGCGGCGGAAGCGGCGGTGGTTTGACCTCCATCACGGGAGGATTACTCATCTTGCCGGTTTCCATCAATTCCCGGACCTGTTTGCCATCGAGCGTCTCGTATTCGAGCAGCGCGTTGGCGATGAGGTCGAGCTTGTCCCGATGTTCCGTGAGAAGGGCAGTCGCGCGATCGTAAGCCTCGCTGATGATGCGCATCACCTCGGCGTCGATGGTGCGGGCGGTTTCCTCGGAGTAGTCGCGACCGCTGGAGGACATGTCGCGGGCGAGGAAGACGTGGTCTTCGTGCGAGCCGTATTCGATCATGCCGAGCTTATCGGACATTCCCCAGTGGCAGACCATGCTGCGGGCGATCTGGGTCGCTTGCCGGATGTCGCCGGACGCTCCGTTGGTGATGTCTCCGAAGGCGATTTCCTCGGCGACCCGTCCTCCCATGATCATGACGAGGCGGTCGGCGAGCTCGAGTCGGTGGTTCGTGTAGCGATCACCTTCCGGAAGATACATCGTGACGCCGAGGGCGGGGCCGCGGGGGATGATGGAGACTTTGTGAAGCGGGTCGCTGTGCTCGCAGAGGAGGTTGAGAATGGCGTGACCGGCCTCGTGGAAGGCGGTGGTTTCCTTCTCGCGGGGACTCATGGCCATGCTGCGGCGTTCCTTACCCCAGCGGACTTTGTCGCGGGCTTCTTCGAGCTCGTGTTGGCCGATGGCCTTGAGGCCATTGCGAGCCGCGAGAAGGGCGGCTTCGTTGATGACGTTGGCGAGTTCCGCACCGGAGTAGCCGGGGGTGCCCTTGGCGATGGTCGACATGTCGACGCCCTCGGCGAGCTTCACCTTCTTGGAATGAACGCGGAGGATTTCTTCGCGGCCCTTAACGTCGGGGAGGCCGACGTTGACCTGACGGTCGAAGCGACCCGGCCGGAGCAGGGCGGGATCGAGGACGTCGGCCCGGTTGGTCGCGGCGATGATGATGACGCCGTCCTGCGTGTCGAAGCCGTCCATCTCGACGAGAAGCTGATTAAGGGTCTGCTCACGTTCGTCGTGACCACCGCCCATGCCGTGACCGCGGTGGCGTCCGACGGCGTCGATTTCGTCAATAAAGATGAGACACGGGGCGGACTTTTTGCCCTGTTCGAACATGTCACGCACGCGGGACGCGCCGACGCCAACGAACATTTCGACAAAGTCGGAGCCCGAGATGCTGAAGAACGGAACGTCGGCTTCGCCGGCGATGGCCCGGGCGATCAAAGTCTTGCCGGTGCCGGGAGGCCCGACCATGAGGACGCCTTTGGGGATGCGGCCACCGAGCTTTTGGAATTTCTTCGGGTCCTTGAGGAACTCGACGAGTTCGGAGACTTCGTCCTTCGCTTCCTCGACGCCGGCGACGTCTTTGAAGGTGATCTTGTTCTTTTCGCGGGCCATCATCTTGGCCTTGGATTTGCCGAAACTCATCGCGCCCTTTCCGGCCATTTTGATCTGCGAGCGGAAGAAGAAGTAGAGAACGAGCAAGAAGATCGCGATCGGCAGGAGGCCGATGAGAGTGGACGCCCAGAGATTGGATTCCGGACGGACGTCGACGGGAAGGTTGGCGGCGGAGAGGGCGTCGCGAATTGCGGTGCCGTTGAATTCGGTGAAAACGTCCACGCGGAAGGGCGTGGCAACCTCGGTGCCGTCGGCGGCTTGCTTGTTGTAGGTGCCGGTGAGGTATTCGGTCTTCGAATTTTGTTCGACGACGAGTTCGAGCGGTTTTTCGGTGGTCGCGATGACCTTTTCGTCGCTGACGAGTGCTTCGAACTGAGGGTAACTCAGCTGATCGACTTGGAGGAGAGCGTTGCCACGGAAGAGAAACGCGCCGCCGATGAGGGCGAAGGCAACGGCGAGGAGAACGAGCCCGCGCCAGTTAAACTGGGGGTCGTTCCCGTTAGGGCGCTGCCCCTTTTCTTTCGGGGCGCGGGGATCGTTGTCAGACATTTCGGGAAATTGGATTGGAGTAGCCCTTTTGGGTAACATAGTGGGGATGGGAATGCAAACGGCGCCAAGGAATTGATCAGTCGTGAATCGGGGTGGCGAAATGGACCGTGATTGCCGCGGATTGGTCGTGTCGGTGCACGACGTGTCGACGCAGAACTGGCGTCGGGTCGACGAGATGCTCCGCGACCTCGCGGAGTGGGGGGTATCGCGGACTTCGTTGTTGGTGATCCCCGATCACCACGGGCGGGGGCGGATCAGTTTGGATTCGGAATTTGGGGAATGGCTGAGGAGACGGGTGGCAGATGGCCACGAGGCGGTCGCGCACGGGTATCTCCACCGGCGGGAGCGCAAAGCCGGTGACGGCTTCGTGAAACGAATGACCACTGAAAGCTACACGGCGGGGGAGGGTGAATTTCTCGATCTGGACGAGGGAGAGGCGGCGGAAGCGTTGGCGCGCGGCCGGGAGGAATTCGCGGCCGTTGGGTTGCGACCGGAAGGGTTCATCGCGCCGGCGTGGTTACTGGGCGAGGAGGCGGAGCGAGCGGTGCGGGCGGCGGGGTTCCGCTACACCACGAGGATCGGGACCGTCGAAGACTTCGAGGCGGAACGGATTTACCAATCCCGTAGTCTGGTCTGGAGCGTGCGGGCGGGTTGGCGCCGCGCGACGAGCTTGGTGTGGAACGAGGGGTTATCGCTCCGGCTGGAAGCTGGATCGGCGCCGCTGGTGCGGGTCGGGCTGCATCCGCCGGACTGGGATTTTCGTGAGATTCGGGGACACGTTCGGCATTGCGTGGAGCGAGCGCGCCGGACTCGTGGGGCGATGACCTACGCGGAGTGGGTGGATGCGGCTGGGCGAATGCCGTAGCGGCGCGGCTACATCGCGTTTTGACGCATGAGCTTGTCGAGGTCGGGGGCGAGCTGCTGGCGGTCTTCGTCTAGCATGCGGTCGATGTAAAGAACGCCTTCGAGGTGATCCTTTTCGTGCTGAATGGCGCGGGCGAGCAAGCCGTCGGCTTCGAAGGAGAGAGTTTCGTCCTCGAGAGTTTTCGCGGTGACTCGGGCCTGGCCGGGACGGGGGATCTGACCCTGAAGCGCGGGGAAACTTAGGCACCCTTCAGTGGCGGGGACGGTGTCGCCGAAGGGTTCGACCTCGGGGTTGATCAGCACGAGGGGCATGTAGTCGTCGAGGTCGGCGGGTTGGCCGTCGATGAGCATGGTCCCCGCGTGATCACCCGCGTCGGCGACATCGACGACGCAAATTTGGAGAGCGAGTCCCACCTGCTGGGCGGCCAACCCGACCCCATCGGCGTCGTTCATGGTATCGATCATGTCGTCGGCGAGCTTGCGGATGCGGTCGTCGATCTTGTCGATGGGTTTACCTTTCGAGCGGAGCGCGGGGTGACCGTATTGAACGATGGGCAGATTCATTGCGGATTGGGGATTGCGGATTGGGGATTGCTGTCAGCGGGGAGCGGGTTGGTGAAAGCGGGGAGGTTCTTGATGCCGGCGTCTTTGAGGGCGTCGAGCACGGAGACGATGACTCCGAAGGGCGCCTCGCGATCGGCCTGCATGGCGACGGGGCGATCGGGTGAGGACTCGCGGGCGGATTTCAGCGCCGGGCCGAGGGCGTCGAGCGTGATCGGTTCGTCGTCGAGGGTGATTTCTTCGGCGGATTTGACGCGGAGGACGAGGGGGTCGGTTTCCGCCTCGCTTGCGGGAGCGGCGGTTTTCGAATCGGGGAGGTTGATCTCGAGTTGCGGCTGCGTCTTTTTGAAGGTCGTAGTGACGATGAAAAAGATCAGCAGAATGGCGAGAATGTCGATGAGCGAGACGATGATGACCGCTGGGCTTCGCCGTTTGCGGGTGTAGAAAGTCATTCGGGAACCTCGGGCTCGAAGTTTTCGTGAATCGAAGGTTGCTCTCCGGGGTTCGGGTAGCATTTGACGAGGAGTTCGGCGACGACGCTTTCCATCTCGACGGACATCACCTCGATTTTTCGCATGAAGTAATTGTAGGCGATGAGACTCGGGGCCGCGACGGCGAGGCCCATGATGGTGGTGTTCAGAGCCTCGGAGATCCCGCGGGCGATGACGATCGGGTCGCCGTCGCCGACGTTGGCGAAGATTCCGACGAGCCCTGAGAGGGTGCCGAGAAGGCCGAAGATCGGGGCGACGCCGGTGGTGATCTCGAGGATGACGAGGCCGCTCTCCATGCGGGCGGTTTCGTGTCGCGCCTGGGTCTGGACGGCCTCGGCGTTCTCACTCTTCGACCACGACAGGTGCCGCATGAGCGTGAGGAGGATGCGGGAAAGCGGGGAGCGATGCTTGATCATCAAGCGGCTGAGCTTGGTGAGTTCGTCGCCGGGCTGTAGTCGTTCGACCTCGTCTTCGAGTTCATCGGGCATGACCTGCGCTTCGCGGAGCGCCATTGTTCGCTGGACGATAACGGTGAGTGCCACGACCGAAAGGATGAGGAGGAGCAGCATGAAGATGCCGCCTTCGAGGAAGAACCCCCCGATCGAAGAAAAAGCTGAAGCGAGGTGAATGGACATGGACGGCTCGGAAAATAGGCGGGGCGCGAGGAAATGAGAAACGCGAAATGCACGCGAGCGGGGCGGTGGGGATTTTTGCGAGGATCGTCAGCAAGAGGGTCGTTGGCAGGGAGAGGAGCTTTTATTTTGCCTCCAAACCGGTGGCGTTTTACACGATAGCTGGATGAAACCACATCGCGGCACCCTCATCCTGATTCTTGGTATCCTCGGCCTCATCATCTGTATGCCAGTAGGCATTGCAGCATGGGTGATGGGTGGTAACGATCTGAAGGAGATGGCAGCTGGGACAATGGATCCGGCCGGCAAGGATATGACGAACGTCGGGCGGATTCTCGGGATCGTCTCGGTGGTGCTATGGGTCGGTGGAATCGTGATCGCGCTTCTGATGGGCGGGGTTTCTTCGTTCTTCGGGTCTGCCGTGGCTACGGGGACGTTGTAACGTTCCCGCCGGTTCCGCGAACCCCTCCGGCGACCCGGGCGACCCGGGCGACCTGGGCGACATGGGCGACATGGGCGATCGTCTCATGAGGCGCCGGATGGGATGTTAGGAGTTCTGAAATCGCGGAATCACCCGGACCTGCTGCGTCCGCTCAGGCGATTTTCTCGAGATTGACGCCGCGGGTCTCGATTTGGAACCGCCAGGTGATGAAGGCACCCAGAAGAGAGGTGGCGACGAGCCCCCAGAGCAGGGGGGCGGTGCCGATTTTGTGAAGCAGCACTGGAAAGAGAAATGCGGTGAGGACGGCGCCGATCTTGGCGAACGACGCGGCGAAACCGGCGCCGGTCCCGCGGTTGTGAGTGCTGAAGACCTCGCCCGCGAGTAGATAGGTCATCGCGTTGGGGCCGAGGTTGGTCATGAAATTGAAGAGCATGAAGCCGATGAAGATCAGGACGGTTGCGAGGACGCCGGTGAAGTGGACGGAGAGTGCCGCAATGGCGAGGCCAATGGCGCAGCCGATAAACCCGCCGATCTGGAGGCGGATGCGGCCGAGTTTGTCAGTTAGGAGAACCGCGGCAACGATACCAACGATGAGAAGAATGTCGATGAGGGCAGCCCCTTCGGCGGCGAGCATGTCGTTGTGGATCACTTCGGCAAGGCTGTGTTCGTGGGGGTTTTTCGCGCCGATGGTTGCAGCGAGGATCGTGGGCGTAAAGATGCCGATGCCGTAGGTGCCGAGGTCCTGGAGGAACCAAGGGACTGACGCGAGGATCGTGGCGCGCCGGTGCTTCTTTTTAAAAAGCTTCCCGTAGCTTGGCTTGCGATCGGCGGCTGCCAGATGAGCGTGAGGATCGCGGAGTTCGACTCTTTTCGGGTATCGAGGATTGCGGGCAAGGAGGCGGGTGGTCTCTTGCTCGGCTTCCTCGATCCGACCACGGGAAACGAGCCACGAGCCGCTCTGGGTGATGAAAAATCGACCGCCCAGGACGAGCAGCGCTGGGATGATGGCGGTGGCATACATCATCCGCCAGTCGTCAATGGATTCGCTCGACCGTAGAATCAGAAATCCAATGATGGTCCCGGCGAGGGCTCCTACGGCCTGAAACCCAAATGCCGCGAGGACGAGTCGGCCCCGAAAGCTGCTCGGGATACTCTCAGAAATGACGACGTGGGCGGTGGGATAATCGCACCCGAGCGCGATGCCCATCCCGAAGAGGCAAATGACGAGGACCGTGAAGTTCGGACTGAGCGCGGTGAGGGTGAGGAAGGCGACGAAAATGGCCATCTCGACGATGAACATTGCGCGGCGTCCGAAGCGGTCGGCGAGTCCGCCAAGGGCGGAGGCCCCGACGAGGATCCCGGCGAGGGAGGCAGCCCCGACGATCCCTTTGGCTCCGGGGTCGAGGTCGAACTCGAGCGAGATCAGCGGGAGCGCGACACCGGTCATGAAAACGACGAGTCCTTCGAAAAACTTCCCGGCGCAAGCGAGGCTCCAGATGCGCCACTGCATCGAGGTCAACGGGGCCTCCGGCGCGGCGGTCCCGTCAGACCAGACGGGGGTCTCGTCGATGTATTCCTGGACCGTGCGCCGGTGATCCGCGGATGGCGATTCGCTCATTGGCCGGGAGCCAAACGCAATGATTACACGGTGGCAATGCCGCCAATGTGGCGATTTCGTTACCTGAGTTTTGTCCGCAGATTAAGCCGAGGGACGCGGATTTTTCTGAGGCGAGGATGGGTCGTTTACCGACTTTCTAGAGTTTGAATCAATGTTGGCGGCCTTCATCGCTAGATCGACGACATCTTAATCCGCGCCCCCGTGTGAGGGGGCGACATGGGCAGTCGATCGGGAATGCGTCGAGCAATGGTTTCAATCCGCGCCCCCGTGTGAGGGGGCGACTTAACGCGTTCACGTGGGCGATGCGCGGGCGTGAGTTTCAATCCGCGCCCCCGTGTGAGGGGGCGACCGTTTCGACGCCCGAAAATAAATCGCATAAAATGCGTTTCAATCCGCGCCCCCGTGTGAGGGGGCGACCGTGGTCCGGAGCCCAGATCACGTCGATTCAGTTGTTTCAATCCGCGCCCCCGTGTGAGGGGGCGACGCTGGATCAAATCGGGAATCAGATCCTCGCGACGTTTCAATCCGCGCCCCCGTGTGAGGGGGCGACAGACCACTCCGAAACCGGCACCGAAACCAAAGGGGTTTCAATCCGCGCCCCCGTGTGAGGGGGCGACACCTGATTCCACGAGCGGAGCGAACTGAGGTTTGTTTCAATCCGCGCCCCCGTGTGAGGGGGCGACCCTCGCTGTATTCCCGCCGACCATGACCGACGAGGTTTCAATCCGCGCCCCCGTGTGAGGGGGCGACCGGAATCTTTTACTGAAACAAATGGGGGAACCTGTTTCAATCCGCGCCCCCGTGTGAGGGGGCGACATTACGGAGGATGATGTTGCCAAGTTGATTCCATGGTTTCAATCCGCGCCCCCGTGTGAGGGGGCGACCTCCTCCCGACGAATCTTAGGAAGTCGATTACCTGTTTCAATCCGCGCCCCCGTGTGAGGGGGCGACGGGACGAAGATCCGGAAGAATGGTGCGATGTATGTTTCAATCCGCGCCCCCGTGTGAGGGGGCGACATGGCGGCAGAGCATCTTGAGCGTGAAGACGGCGTTTCAATCCGCGCCCCCGTGTGAGGGGGCGACAGCAGCGGGACGGCCGCGATCACCCAGCCGGCGAGGTTTCAATCCGCGCCCCCGTGTGAGGGGGCAAATTAAATAACATTTGGGATGCTAAGAGTGCGAAGTTTCAATCCGCGCCCCCGTGTGAGGGGGCGACCGGATAGCTGCGAAAATGCTGCGGGGACGACTTTGTTTCAATCCGCGCCCCCGTGTGAGGGGGCGACGACGCTCAAGGAAGTGCGACTGACTCTCCAAAACGGTTTCAATCCGCGCCCCCGTGTGAGGGGGCGACCACATAAGATGCGCGCTCGCCGAACAAGGCGGTGTTTCAATCCGCGCCCCCGTGTGAGGGGGCGACATCCGGGGCTGATGGTGACGCAGTCGCCGGAGGGGGTTTCAATCCGCGCCCCCGTGTGAGGGGGCGACCGGCGAGTTGTCGTGATCGCGCCGGTCAGGCCCGGTTTCAATCCGCGCCCCCGTGTGAGGGGGCGACCTCTGGGGACGGGTGATCGGAAGGTGGCGGCGAAGTTTCAATCCGCGCCCCCGTGTGAGGGGGCGACGGCGAACCGCCTCGCCATCCCCCAGCGAAAAATCCGTTTCAATCCGCGCCCCCGTGTGAGGGGGCGACGCTCGGTCGATAACCAGAGGGCTCTTCGATAATGGTTTCAATCCGCGCCCCCGTGTGAGGGGGCGACCGAGCGCCTCATCCTTATCGGCATTGTCACCAGTGTTTCAATCCGCGCCCCCGTGTGAGGGGGCGACCCCCACGCCCAGAATCCTTCCGGCACGCGCCTGTCGTTTCAATCCGCGCCCCCGTGTGAGGGGGCGACCTGAACGATGCCGCCCCCCGTCCAGCAGGGCAACATGTTTCAATCCGCGCCCCCGTGTGAGGGGGCGACTTGAGCAGATAGTTGACGCCCGCCATTGAGTCACTGTTTCAATCCGCGCCCCCGTGTGAGGGGGCGACAGCGACGCCGTCTGTCCTACCGTGGTCGCGACCCGTTTCAATCCGCGCCCCCGTGTGAGGGGGCGACCGGTGAAGGCTGCGAACTCGGTGCGGCTGGAGGTGTTTCAATCCGCGCCCCCGTGTGAGGGGGCGACAGCTGGTGGATAATCATCGATATGGATGAGGACGAAGTTTCAATCCGCGCCCCCGTGTGAGGGGGCGACCGTCGCCGCGTCAACGCGTCGTCACCCAGCAGCCAGTTTCAATCCGCGCCCCCGTGTGAGGGGGCGACATCCACGGGCGGCGGGATATTGGTCTTACCAGGATGTTTCAATCCGCGCCCCCGTGTGAGGGGGCGACGCCCAAGCGGAGCGGGCGCAGTCTCTGGCGGAGCTGTTTCAATCCGCGCCCCCGTGTGAGGGGGCGACATTCTGAGCCGGAGTTTTCTTCCCGGAGGCGGGCGTTTCAATCCGCGCCCCCGTGTGAGGGGGCGACTCTTCAGCGGTCGCCGCTTTGCCGATCTTCGCCTGTTTCAATCCGCGCCCCCGTGTGAGGGGGCGACTGACCCGGCGGTGTCGCCGAGGTCGGCGGGGGCGGTTTCAATCCGCGCCCCCGTGTGAGGGGGCGACTAGGCGACGTCGAGGGAACCGCGATCGCGCTTGGTTTCAATCCGCGCCCCCGTGTGAGGGGGCGACCCGCCGCGATCTCCTGCCGGTCCGGGATCCGGATCGTTTCAATCCGCGCCCCCGTGTGAGGGGGCGACGTATTTGCACGAGTCGATCAGCTCGTAGCTCAAGTTTCAATCCGCGCCCCCGTGTGAGGGGGCGACCGCCCCTGCCTTGGGAGGAACCGCACGGTCCGCACGTTTCAATCCGCGCCCCCGTGTGAGGGGGCGACGAGGGCGCGAACGGTCGCCCGGTCGATCAGACGCTGTTTCAATCCGCGCCCCCGTGTGAGGGGGCGACAGGGGCCGAATCTGACGCCGGGGGTGGCGGCGGTGTTTCAATCCGCGCCCCCGTGTGAGGGGGCGACAAGGCTCGGTGCAGCTGGCGGCGGAGATGCCGCTGTTTCAATCCGCGCCCCCGTGTGAGGGGGCGACACAATCAATATGTCGTTTCCGGATAGCAATAAGTGTTTCAATCCGCGCCCCCGTGTGAGGGGGCGACCGATCGGAGCCGGTTTTGCGGGACATCACAGCGGGTTTCAATCCGCGCCCCCGTGTGAGGGGGCGACTGATCCCCAGGCACTGCGAGAAGCCGCCAGTGGTGTTTCAATCCGCGCCCCCGTGTGAGGGGGCGACGCCAACTGAAACGAAATCATGAAAACAACCGATCAGTTTCAATCCGCGCCCCCGTGTGAGGGGGCGACCTCCGCTTGTCCAGCGCCAGCCGCTCCAGCCCCACGTTTCAATCCGCGCCCCCGTGTGAGGGGGTGACCAGAATCGGAACGCTGAACAGCTCGCGAAGAAGTCGTTTCAATCCGCGCCCCCGTGTGAGGGGGCGACCGTGGCGAGCGTGGAACTGCGGACGTCGCTGAGCGTTTCAATCCGCGCCCCCGTGTGAGGGGGCGACATCCTAGCTCTGCAAACAGAACTCGCTGGGCTGCTGTTTCAATCCGCGCCCCCGTGTGAGGGGGCGACAGACGCAGTATCACCTCAAGACGGATATAGCTCAGTTTCAATCCGCGCCCCCGTGTGAGGGGGCGACCTCTTGAGCCGCCCCTTGGAGATTCAGCTATTTGTTTCAATCCGCGCCCCCGTGTGAGGGGGCGACGGTCTGGCCGTGGATTCGGAGGTTTTTCGAGAAATGTTTCAATCCGCGCCCCCGTGTGAGGGGGCGACCCTTGGATACTAAAGCGTTCAGCATCAATTGCCCGAGAAAGATTTTGCGCGAACTCTCGCGATGATGCTTCCCTCAGAAAGCTGATTCGGGGTCACATTTTCAAAGAGCGTTAGCAGTCAGTCGCTTCTGCTGCCCGCGAACTCCTTAAGTGACTTCTGACTGCTTTGGGTTCGCGGTTCAGATGATGAGTGGTCCCCGGGGATTGATCGAGGGCTTTGTGCCGAAGTGTTCGACTCGGCGGTCCCACTCGGCTCCGAGGTTGTAGAACCGGAGAGAATCGTGATCGAGGTCGGCGATGTCCAGCAAGCGGGTTTTCATTTCGACGAGTTGGGCGGGATCGACGGCGCATTCGAAGACGGAGTTTTGGACGCGTTGGCCGTAGTCGAGACAGACTTTGGCGACGCGGCGCAGGCGGCGGGCTCCTCCTTCGGTGCTGGTGGCGACGTCGTAGGTAATGAGGAGTTGCATGGCGCTATTTCCAAAGAAAGGCGGGATAGGCGTCGAGGTCACCGCGGAGGTGCCGCGCCAAGAGGCGGGCCTGTAGAAATGGTAGGAGTCCGATGGTCGTCTTTTCGTCCAGAAATGGATGGGTGATTTCGTCGCGCTTTCGCTCCTGCCAGGTCGTAAGGACGGACTTGCGGGCGTCGTCGGTGAGTTCGACTGCGCCCAGTTCTCCGGTGCGGAAATCTTTTCCGTTCAATTGCCGTCGGTTGAGCAAGGTCAGGACAGCGCGGTCGGCGAGGACGGGTCGAAATTCCTCCATTAGGTCGAGTGCCAGCGAGGGGCGACCGGGGCGGTCGCGGTGCAGGAAGCCGACGGCGGCGTCGAGGCCGACGGATTCGAGCGCGGAGCGGCAATCGTGCGCGAGCAGACTGTAGAGAAAGGATAAGAGCGCGTTGACGGGATCGGTGGGTGGGCGGCGGATGCGGCCGGGGAAGGCAAATCCGTCGGCCTTGATCAATTTTGCGAAGACTTCGAAGTAGGCCCCGGCGGCGTCGCCTTCCACTCCTCGAAGGGCGTCGAGGTCGTTGGTGCGGTGAGCTTTCTGTGCGCTGCGAGCGAGCCAGGCGGCGGCGGCGTCGATCTCGGGAGTTGATCCGTGGTCGCGGGTGGCTCGCTGGAGGACGGTGCGCGTGTTCGCGAGCTTGGCGGCGATCATGGGGCGGGCGATGTGGAGGGAGGCGTTAAGGTCGTCGGAAATGCGGTATTGCGTGCGGCGGAGGAGAACATTGCCGGGGGTGAATCCGCGGACGGCGGCGAGGAAGCGGCCGTTGGGTGTGCAGAAGGAGAGCGTGACACCGGCTTCGGCGCAGGCGGCCATGAGGTGCGCGCTGGCTCCGATGTCGTAGCCGAGGGCGACGATGCCATCGAGGTTATGTAGCGGAACGCGGAGGAGGGATTTGCCGTCTTTCCGGACGTCGACGGCGGCTCCGTCCTTGGCGAGATAGGTGTCTTCGCGGGTGACGAAGAGGGTGTTAAGGTGGATCTTCACGCGAGGTGGGACGGTCGCTGAGAGTTGAGAGTTGAGTGGTGTCTGGTGTGTGGCTAGAGGTCAGTCGCTGATGCCTTCGTCGAAGAGCGGGATTTCGATTTCGGCGGCGGAAGTTCGAAGAGTTTTGTCTCGGGTCCAAAATTCGGAGGCGTCGGCCACTGCCACGGACGCGAGCAGTCCGAGATCATTCCAATTCAAACCTCGGCCGTGGAGACGGTGATGTTCGATGAAGCGGAGTGTTACTTTAAACTTCTCAGTTTGCAGGCGGGGGAGGTTGAGGAAGATTGCCGACGTTCGTGAACGAGCCGGTAAGTTGCCGCTGAGAAGCTCGCCGAGGACGATCTCGTGGGTGCAGACGCGTCCCGCTCTAAGGAGGCGGGCGAGGGCGGGCTCACCGCGATTCAAATGATCCACCCAGACGGACGTATCAACGAGGACGGGCATGGCATTTTTGGCGGCGGTGCCGGGAAGCGAGCTGGAAGTCGGGTGCGGTGCCGCCCATCTCAGCGAGTTGTCGCGCGGCTTCGCGTTCGATGAGCTCGCGTAGGCCGCGGTGGAGTAGTTCGGTTTTCTGCGTGATTCCGGTCAGTTCCATGGCTTGACCGATGAGGTCGTCATCGAGGTTAAGTGTCGTTCTCATGCAGATTAAAATCGTCTATTCGTCTGCATGGGTCAAGGCGGTGTGGAGCTGACGTTCGAACCAGGCGCCAGCTCGTGGCCGTTTCGACAGACGAGGGAGGCAGTCGTCGATGAGGGAACACGCGCCGCATTTTTTGGATTCGAAAATCGGTGGTGGCGTGTCGCGGGCCGCAACCATAGCGTGGAGGCGGGTTGTCAGTGACTCGGTGAGTTTGCGCAGCTCTGCATCGATAGCAACGTCGAGGCGTCGGTGGGTTTTTCCGTAGAACAAGCTGCCGGAAGGGACTTCGCGGCCGAGCATTTCCTCGAGGCAGAGGGCTTGGGCGCAGAGTTGAACTTCGTCGGCGCGATGGGCCTTGGGTTTACCGCGTTTGTATTCGACGGGGATGACTGGGCCGTCTCGATGGAACTCGACGACGTCAGCCTGGCCGTGAAGACCGAGCCGCTGACAGATGAGGCTGAGCCCGCGGGCGGTGCGAATGCCGGGGCGTGATTCGGAGGGGCCGTCGTGCGCGCGTTCGTGCATGGCTCGTCCTTCGGCGGTGAAGACGTTCTCGGTCCAGAGGCGCTCGATGTGAATGAGCGCGCATTGCCGCTCGCAATAGAGCAAATGTTGGAGCGCGGAGATGGGGAGGGAGTCAGGCAGGGGGGGTGAGAGTTGATGGTTGAGAGTTGAGAGGAGTTCGGGCCTGGAGGGCCCGGATCTGCCGGCTTCAGATTCGGCGGGTGAGGGTGATGCCGTCGGGGATGGCGGATTCGTCGATGGTGACTTCGTAGTCGGCGAAGGATCGGGGGGTAGTGACACCGGGTTTGCGTGTGATGGTAACGCTCTCGAAAAGCTTATTGCTGGGGGCGCTACCGAGTTCGGAGTTGTGTTCGAAAATGATCAGGGCGCGGGGTGCCATGGAGCCTGCGGGGCGGGCGGCGGATTGGTCGAACTGAAAGGCGTTTTCGAGCGCGTGAAACAGAAGCTCACGATCGTCGTCGTCGAAGCCTGTTTGTTTGGCAAGGAAGGGGTTGATGAAGCCTTGGGCTTTGTAGAGGCCGTAGGGGACGGTGAATTTGCGGCCCATGGTGCGGTTGTCTCCGGACTGCTTTCCGGCGTCTTCGATTTTCGTGACGGCCATGCGGGTGATTGAGTGCTCGGCGGTGACGATTCGGTCGATGGAGCGAGCGAAGGAGAGTTGGATGGGACCGCGGACCTGGCCGCAATTCACGTCTGTCGTCATGACGGCTCCGAAGGTGCGGATGTCGTAGAAATTCTGGCACATCCACGCCTTAGCCTGATCGCGCTGTTCCTGTTTTGCCTTTTTCGGATCGAGCTCCAGTGCCTGGTAGGCCCGGGCGTGCTGGTTATTGAGGACGGCTTTTTCTTTGACGTAGATGTCGTGGCCGGGGTCGTCGCCTTTGGTGAGTTGAACGAAATTGCGGATTTTCCGTTTGAGCATGACGTCGGTGGTGAGGCCCTGGCCGGTCTCGGGATCGAGGCGGGGAAGGTTGCCGGCGTCGGGGTCGCCGTTCGGGTTGGCGTCGGTGCAATCGAAGAGGTAGATGAAGTCGGTGCGGTTCATGGGTTGGTTTGGGTGGTGGTTGAGTCTTGGTTGTTGAGATCGGATGATGATCCAGAAGGTTTAAAAAATGCCTGGCGCTGTTGGTAATAGCCGATGGCGAACAGCCCCTGTTCCTCCAATGTGAAATGAACGGGATAGCCGATATTCGCATCGATTGAGTCGTGAATGGATCGGATTAATTTTTCGCGACTGACCTTTGCCTTCGCGGCCCTCTCCGCTCCGACATGATCGGCCAAAGCTCCGCTAGTCATTCTGGCAAGGTGATGCTGATAGGTTCGAAGGATGCGGGGGAAGACGCTCGCTGGCGAAGCGGATGCACTGCCGTAGAAACGCTCGCGGAGTCCGGCGTTGACTTTGCCGAGGGCGTCTTCCTGGGTTTTTTCCAAGGCTGCGAAGAGGCGGCCCATTAGGTAAGCGGGTTCGGTGATTTCGAAATTAAGGCTCATGGGGATGGGTTGTTGGCGGTTGCGGGTTAGGAAGGCTTTGAGAATGGAAGCTTTGAGATAGTTGATGGGGTCGTTGGCGCGGAGGCGGTGAAGGACGCCTTGGACGAGGGCAATTGGATAGGGTGTGCCTCCAAGGATGGACTGGAGAAGCTGGCCGCCGAGGAGTGGGGAGATGGTCTTGCGGTCGTATTTGCCGTTTCGAAATGGGGCGGTCTGATCGAGGAGGCGATTGGCGGAGGGGAATTCGGGTTCGTTGTCGAAAGCGCGTTGGATGGCGAGGCAGTCGAAGTGATCGCGGAGGCGGCCGATCATTTCGCGGATGGTGCCGACGTGCCAGTAACGGACGGCGAGGCGGCTTTTGGTGACCTTGGAGACTCCGAGGATGTAAAATTTTGTGCCGGGATCGACGTCGAGGTCTTCGAGAGTGGTGGCTGAGCCCCGGCGGAAGAGGCGAAGAAATGCGTCGAGGCGTTGGTGGGCGTTGCGGTCTTCGGATGCCGGGGATGCCGGGTTCTCAGGAGTGTCAATTTCGCCCCGGAAGAATGCGGCGAATTTCTCTTCGATGATGGTTTCGTGTTCGGTCCAAAAGACGGTGGTGACATCACCGATCGTAATGCGATGGCGGTGGGAGCGAGGGCCGGAGAGGAGTGCGTTGAGGGCGTTGCAGTATTGGAAGGTGGCTTGGCGGGAGACGGGGGCGTTGTAGGATTGGTCTTTGCCGTAGGAGCGGTAGGCTGGGTCGTTGAAGGAGACTAGGAGGGGCTTGTCGGTTCCGAAGCCTCCAAATTTTGGCTCGTGAATTCTGGCGAGCGGGAGGGTTTCGCCGGTGACGAGGCATTGGCCTTCGGTTTCGGGTTCATCCGTTGCGGCTGGTTTTCTCGCGGCCCAGTAGTCGCGGATGGATTGGAGTTCGTGGACGTTGGCGCGGACCGGCAGGACGCGGAAAACACCGAAGCCGGTGGAGGCGAATGGGGCGCATTCTTCGAGCAGATCGGTTGCGGTCTCCCAGTGGAAGTGCTCGAAATGAGCACAGACGGCTTTGAATTCGTCGGATTCGATCTGGGCGGCGAGTGCGATGTGAAGCTCTTTGGAGGCGGCGAACTGGTTTTCCGCCAAGGCGCGTTTGCCGGAGTCCTTGTCGTAGCCGGTGAGGTAGGCGAGTTTGTCGCTGAGGAAGTAGGGTTTGATGCCGGAAGTGCGTCCGCCGAGATCGGGAACGAGCATTTGCCGGGGGACGTGCCTGGTTTTGGTCTTTCCCGATCTGAGTGTCTCGGTGATGGGTTGGCGGGCGTCTTCCATGTTTTGAAGGGAGCCGTCGGGATTAAGAACGATGCGGAAGGTGATGTTCTGAGTGGCGTAGCCGGGCTGGGGGAGTTGGTAGTCGTCGTCTTCGGCGAGGCGTCCGTAAAGCTGGTTGAGCGATTGGAGGATCATCGACCGAGGGGGGAGTTGCGAAGGCATTGCTGCACGTCGATGACGCCATTCTTCATGACGGCTGGATAAAAGCGGGGCGTGGTGTTGCGGACTTTTTTGGTCCGGGGATCCTGATCGAATTCGATGTCGTGGAGCATGAAGCCGAAGTCCCTGTCGCGGTTGGCGGGCGGGAGCTGTGAAGCGGGGTGATCGGATTCGATGAGGGCGAAGTCGGCGGGGAATTCGCGGGTACCAAGATAGGGATGGTGAAAGTATTGGCCGCGGCGGGCGCGGCGGTTGAACATGTCGAGGTGCTTGCCTTCGGGTTCGGTGCGGTCGATGAGTTCGAAATGGGCTTCGATGATGTAGGCGACATCGCGGAGGACGAGAGAGGCGCGTTGCTGGCGCTCGTCTTCGACGGCAAGTCCGACGGTGACCGGCTCTGCGCTGCTCATGACGGATTGAGAGGGCGAGAACATTTTTTTGCCCACTTCGTTACGGCGAATGCTGGTGAAGCGGACGGGGGTGAGGAGGTGAAGTTTGTCAATGACCCAGCGGATTTGGGGCTTCCAGTAAATGGCTTCGAGGATGCCGCGGGCGGCTGAGGGCGTGATGACTTCGTAGGTAACGCGCTCGGCTTTCATTTCCGGGCGGGTGAAACAGGCGAATTCGCCCCAGACGTGGATTTTGATACCGTAGGACATGGGGTGAGATTAGAGGGTCGGGACGTCGTATTGGCGGACGTGGGAGTCGGAGGTTACGATTGTGATTTCGAGGGTGAGAGCTTGGCAGATCAGGAGGCGATCAAAGGGATCGCGGTGGAGGAGGGGTAAGGTCGCGAGGCGGAGGGACGCTCGTTCATCCAACGGGAGTTCCGAAAATTGAACTCGTTCGCGAAGCCGTGGAACGTAGATCTCGGGGGATTCCGGCAACGGGAGTTTGCCGATGCTGTGCTTGATGGCAATCTCAGTGGATGAGACCGAACTTAGGAAAATGATGTTTCCGGTGTCCTCGAGGGCTTCTCGCTGATCCTGACGCAGTCGTGAATCCCCGCCGGCGAACCAAAGAAAGGCATGAGTATCGCAGAGAAAATTCATATCTATCTAACGGTGGACATAGAGCATTCTGTTTAGAGAAGGCTTGAACAATAGAGGTTGGGCAGCTATTGTCAAGAGGTCGCTACGATTTCGTGGTGGGGATTGAAATTCTAATCCGAAGGCTCTCATTGCCATCGAATTTCCCCGGCTCGTTTTTGCGGGTCGGGGATTCGATTTTGCGATTCAGTTTGTTCCGTAGAACAGGCTTTCGACTTCCGGGTCCGGGTCGTTGAAGTCGTCGGCGAGCGTGAATTCTCCCTTGGCGCAACCAAACGGGCGGGATTTAGTGGAAGGTGACCCGGGAACGATGAAGGCGAGCGTGCGGGATTTGTCGAGCACGGCGATCGTTTCGCCGTGTTTAAGCGACTCAAGGAGTGATGCGGGGAATGGGATGTGGGCGCAGTCGATGGTTTGCATGGTCGCGGGTCGGTCTTGGTATTTCCCTTTTGCAGAAGCCTATTGAGAATAGGGCTTATTTCAACCTTGCGTTCGTGCAGAAGGAGAGGGTCATCCGGCGATAAGAAAATGGCAGGGGTCGAGAGTGAGGTCGGGCTCGGGATGGAGGCCGCATTCGTCGTCGTAGTGTGGCGCGGAATTGAGAAGAAAAAAGCGCGTGTCGTGGAGGGGGATGAGAATTCCGGCACGAAGTAGGGCGGCGTGCTGGTGTGGGGGGATGTTGACGGTGAAGCGCTGGAGCTTTCGGGCGAGGTCGCGGATTTCGGAGGGGTCGAAAGTCTCGCGGAGCAGGTCGCAGAGGTGACGGCCTTTGTCGCCGTAGGGGATGAGGACGGGTTGCGTGTAGTCGTTATCGATCAGGCGGAAGGTTTCGCCGCAGGTCTTGAACTTATACTGGAGGAGTTGGCGGGGATGCCGTAGCGGCTCGCGCGGCCAGCAGTCGCGGATGTTTTTTTCGTCGGTGGAGTTCTCGTGTTTCCAGTAATGGGTCCGGAAATAGGATTCGATCACGGAGAGATCGAGGGGATCAGTCGGGTCGGCGGACAGGACTTCGGCGGCGGAGGCGGCGGTGGAGGCGAGAAAGCCGGGAGGTGGAGCGGCTGGTGGCTCGAAAAGGAACAGGCGGCCGGCGGGAGTGCCGGCTGCGGCGGTGAGGCGGCCTTCGCGATCGCAGCGGCCTGCCGATTGGGCGATGGAGTCGAGACCGGCGAGTGCTCGGAAGACAACGGGGAAGTCAATGTCGACGCCAGCTTCGATGAGTTGAGTCGAGATGAGATGAACGGAGAGGTCGGTGTCGAGACGGTGTTTGATAGTGCGGAGCTTTTCGGTGCGGTGCTCGGGACACACGAGGGCGGAAAGGTGGAAACGAGCGGGATCGTTCGGAAGCAGGTCGAAGAGACAACGGGCGTGGCGGCGGGTATTGACGATGCAGAGGGCCTGGGGGTGATCGCGAAGGTGGTGGATGAGGGGTTCGTCGAGAGTTTTTCCAGGTAGGCGGGTGGTGGTGACGCGGCGGAGGGACTGGTAGAGGTCGGCGGGATCGGGGATGATCTCACGGGGCGGCTGGAGGCCGATTTTAAATTCATCGTTTCGGATGATGGCGGGCTGGGTCGCGGTGCAGAGAACGACGGAGGTCTGATAGTGGGCTGTGAGTTCTTCGAGGGTGCGAAGGCAGGGGGCTAAAAACTTGGTGGGAAGGGATTGGGCCTCGTCGAGGATGACGACCGAACGGGCGATGCGGTGGAGTTTTCGGCAGCGGGAGGTTTTGTGAGCGTGGAGGGAATCGAAAAATTGGACGTTGGTGGTGACGATGAGGCGGGCGTCCCAGTTCTCGGTGGCGAGGCGGGAGGTGGTGGTCTCCTTGTCGGGGTCGAAGCTCGAGTGATGCTCAAGGACGACGTCCGGGCCGAGTGCGGAGAGGGCTTCCCGGAAGACAGCGGCGTTTTGCTCGATGATGGAGGTGTAGGGGATTACGTAGATGATCCGTCGGAGGTCGTGAATGCGGGCATGACTGACGGCGAAAGCCAGGGACGAGAGGGTCTTCCCGCCGCCCGTGGGGACGGTGAGGGAGAAGAGGCCGGGGGGGGCGTTGGCCGCTGATCGGCAATCGCGAAGGATGTTGGCGCGGTATTGATTGACGGGGGACGGGCGGGCTTTGCTGGCGAGATTCTCAAGGTGGGTGGTAAGGGTGGATTCGAGAGCGGCGATGGAGGGCTGCGCGGTGGGGCGGAAGCGGGCGCGATCGGCGGACATGAACGCCTCAGTGGAGAGGAAGTCGGCGTCGGCGAGGGCGGAGAAGAGGAAGCGGAGGAAAAATGCGTGGCTGGGGCCGGAGTCGGATGCTAGGGGAATGGGTGGGAGAGTATTTGCGAACGCGAGAAGTTCGGGTGGGCCGTCGAGAGACGTGGGGCGCAGTCGAAGGCGGTTTTCGAGACTGGTATTCGAGTCGGAAATTCCGTCGGCCAAACCGGCGTGATGTCCGGCGATTAAGTAGGCCAGGAAGGTGCCGACGTGGGGAATTCGGCTGACGGCGTGTCGGGCTCCGGCCGACGAATGATCGAGTTTTCCGGCGATCTCGGTCGAGTGAGGATCGGATTTAGCTTCGAGATAGTCCTGCCACTCAGGTGCAAATTTCCCGAGGTCGTGCCAGAGGCCGGTGAGGGTGCCCCATTGGTGGGCGGATTCCCGGTCGGGGCCGGGGGGAAACATTTCTGCGGCGAATTTGGCGGTCCACCAAGCGACTTTGTTGAGGTGGCCGTGGAAGCGGTCAAGCGACTCGCACCTTTTGCAGGCGTCTTGCCGGCATTCGTCCGGGCCTTCGCCGAACGGCGTGAAGAGGGGCTCCCAATGCCGGGCGGCATCGCCGGGATCGGGGTGGTCCGGATCGGTGTGGGCGAAGAACTGCATGGGTTGTCCGTTCAAAGGACTTTATGGCGATGTCGTTACCTGAGTTTTGTCCGCAGATTAAGCCGAGGGACGCAGATTTTTGGCATTCGATTCGGAATGCTGAAATCAGACCTGGGTCGGTCCGTTTATTCTGTGGATGAGTCTGAGCGTTCGCGGATTTGGGTGAGGATATCGGCGATGGCGACGTTGCGGGGCTTGGCTCCTTTGTTGCCTTGGCCGTGGAGGCGGAGGCTGACGTTGCCGGCTTCCAAGTCGCGCATGCCGATGACGAGCATGGTGTGGACCTTGCGCTGCTCGGCGTGCTGGATCTTGCCTTTCATGTTGTCGGCGGTGGCGTCGAGTTCGGCGCGGACGCCCTGGGCGCGGAGTTCGGCGTGGATTTTTTGCGCGTAGTCGACGAGCGGTTCGTCGGTGCCGATGGTGATGATGCGGACCTGCTCGGGGGCGAGCCAGAGGGGGAAATTGCCGGCGTAGTGCTCGATGAGGAAGCCGATGAAGCGCTCGTGCGTGCCGAGCGGGGCGCGGTGGATGCAGAGCGGGGTGGCCTCGGTATTCTCGCTGGTCTTGTAAACGAGGCCGAATTTCGACGGGACGGCGAAGTCGACTTGGTTGGTGGCGATGGTGAATTCGCGGCCGATGGCACTCCAAACCTGGACGTCGATCTTGGGTCCGTAGAAGGCGGCTTCGTTGGGGACTTCGACGTAGTTAATGCCGGAGTCGATGAGGACGCGGCGGACCATGTCTTCGGTTTTTTTCCAGAGGGCGGGGTCGTCGACGAACTTCTGGCCGAGCTTGGCGGGGTCGTGGGTGCTGAACCGCATCTGGTAGCGGTCGAGGCCGAAGATCTTGAAATACTTCAGATACATCTCGTTGACGGCGCGGAACTCGTCGGCGAACTGCTCTTCGGTGCAGTAGATGTGCGCGTCGTTCATCTGCATGCTGCGGACGCGCATGAGGCCGAGGAGCTCGCCGGATTGCTCGTAGCGGTAGCAGCAGCCGTATTCGGCGAACCGGAGGGGAAGGTCGCGGTAACTGCGGGGCTCCGCCGCGAAGATGCGGTGGTGGTGCGGGCAGTTCATCGCCTTCAAGTAATACCGGTCGGAGTCGCCTTCGGCGGGTTGAGGGTTGAGTGTTGAGGGTTGAGTGGAGGAGTCAGCGGCTTCGCCGTTGGAGGATTCGCTGAGTTCCATCGGGGGGAACATGCTGTCTTCGTAGTAGGGGAGGTGGCCGCTGGTCTGATACATCTTCTCGCGGGCGAGGTGCGGGGTGCGGACGCGGTCGTAGCCGGCGGCGAATTCGGTTTCCTTCGCCAATTTTTCGAGTTCTTCGACGAGGACGGTGCCTTTTGGTAGCCACAAGGGGAGGCCGGGGCCGACGTAGTCGGGGTCCATGGCGAAGAGACCCATCTCGGCGCCGATCTTGCGGTGGTCGCGGCGCTTGGCTTCTTCGAGCATCTCGAAGTGCTCGGCCATCTCGGTCTTGTTCTTGAAGGCGGTGCCGTAGATGCGCTGGAGTTGAGGGTTGTTTTCGTCGCCGAGGTAGTAGGCGCTGGCGACGTGGGTGAGCTTGAAGGCTTTGAGATTGCCGGTGCGGGGAACGTGCGGTCCGGCGCAGAGATCGGTGAATTCGCCGTTGCGGAAGAGGGTGATGGTCTCGCCTTCGGGGATGCGGGTGAGGATATCGAGTTTGAACTTCGACGGGGCGGAGCGGGGCCCGAGGGCGGCAAGTTCGCCGGCTTCGGCGAGGGCGATGGCTTCGGCGCGAGAGATCTCGACGCGTTCGAAGGGGTTGTTGGCCTTGGTCTCGGTCTTCATGGCGGCTTCGATTTTCTCGAAGTCTTCGGGGCTGATGCGGTGGTCGAGGTCGACGTCGTAGTAGAAGCCCTGGTCGACGGGTGGGCCGGCGGCGAACTGGGCGTCGGGCCAGATTTTGAGAATGGCGGTGGCGAGAACGTGGGCGCAGGAGTGGCGGAGACGCTCGAGTTCGGTCATTTGCGGAGTCATGAGAAGGGCCGGGAGGTTCTCACGCGAAGGCGCGAAGGCGCGAAGGTTTTTTAACCCAGAGGGATCGATTCCTCGGGGAGGAGGATCGGGATGCCGTCGCGGACGGGGTAGGCGGCCTGGCCGTCTTTACGGACGAGGGCGTCGGTGAGGCCGAGGGTGGTAAGTTCGGCGGGGGTGGCGGGGCGGAGCGGCTGGTGCGTGTGGGGGCAGCAGAGGAGGGGGAGGACGGTGGCTTTTGGGTTTTGGATTTTGGCCTCAGGGTTCACGATGCTTCGATTATGAGCGGTGGGACGGAGATTTTGAAACTGAATTGCCCGGATGCGGTGGGCTTGGTGGCGCGGTTGACGGGGTTTCTCGCTGGGTGCGGGGCGAACCTGACGGAGGTGCATCAATACACGGATCCGCTGAGCGGCTGGTTTTTCACGCGGATGCAAATCGAGCCCGGGCCGGGCGGGGCGGAGAAACTGCGGTCGGGGTTGGGGCCGATCGCGGAGGAGCTGAGGGCGAAATGGTCGCTGCGGGGGGCGGGTGAGGCACTCCGGATGGTGGTGCTGGCGAGCCGGGAGGAGCATTGCGTGGCGGAATTGCTTTGGCGGAAGCGGGGCGGGGAACTGCGGGTGGAGATCCCGGCGGTGATCGCGAACCACGAGGATTGCCGGGGTTTGGTGGAGGCGGAGGGGTTGGCCTTTGAGCGAATCGAGATTCCGGCGGCGGAGCGGGACGCGGCCTTCCGACGGATCGATGAGCGGTGCGTGGCGCTCGGGGCCGAGTTGATCGTGATGGCTCGGTTTATGCAGATTTTACCGGACTGGTTTTGTGAAAAATGGGCGGGGCGGGTGCTGAACATTCACCATTCGTTTTTGCCGGCGTTTGCGGGCGCGAATCCGTATCGGCAGGCCTTCGAGCGGGGGGTGAAGCTGATCGGCGCGACGTGTCACTACGCGACGGCGGAACTGGACGCGGGTCCGATCGTCGAACAGGAAGTGATGCGGGTGGAGCACTTTCACGAGATCGGTGATCTCAAGCGGATCGGCCGCGATTGCGAACGGCTCGCGTTGGCGCGAGGGGTGCGTTTCTACGTTGAAGACCGGGTGCTCGTCCACGGGGCGCGGGCGATCGTTTTTCGCGATTAAGGGCGTCGTTCGAGGTGGGGGGATTGGTCGGGCGTTTCGTCCGGGTGGCCTACGGAATCTGGCCGCCGAGGAGGTCGTTGATCTGGAAGACCGGGAGGTGATCGGAGAGTGCTGGTGTACCGGTGCCGAGGCCTTGGTAGGAAGGGTCGTTGGCGGGGTCCCAGGCGGCGGTGGGGGCGGTGATGCGGAATTGGACTTCTTTGCGGAAGGTCTGTGAGCTGCCGGGGGCGAGGCGGGTGCCGGTGAAGTCGACGAGGAGGTAGTAGAGGTCTCGCGCGGCGTCGTGGAGGAACGGCCCGGTGACGGTGGCACCTTGGTTGTAACCGGTGGTGAGGGTGAGGTCGGTCGGTTGGTAGCCGGTGGCGATCAGTTCGGTGAGGTCGAGGTAGTAGCGGAACGAAAGGAAGTCGGACGCACCGGCGGGGAAGGCGGAGCGGTTGTTCAGGAAGGCGCGGATCTCGGTGAAGGTGGGGCCGGAGGCGTTGATGGCGGCTTCGACGAAGAATTCGTCGTCGGGGATTTCCGCTGGCGGGAAGTTGGTGAGGGGGGAACCGCCGTGGAGGGAGGCGAGGCGGGCGAGGGCCCCGGTGAAGCCGGCGTTGTAGTCGAGGGCGACTTCGTTATCGATGTAGTTGGATCGGTCGTCTTCGTAGGCGGTGTCGGACGGGGCGGATGGCCCGCCGACGAGGGCTCCGTAGAGGACGTGGCGATTGTCGGCGGGGGAGGTGATGGAATTTGCCCATGAACCGTGGGCTCCGCGGTGGTGCGGGTGGACGGGCGGATTTTGACCGAAGCCGACCACGTAGGAACGGCTGGTGGGGTTGTCGCCGAGTGCGTAGTCGACCTGGCGTTTGGCGAAATCGGCGTAGCGGGTGCCGACGTCACGGACGCGGTCGGCGTAGAGTCCGGCGAGGAAAGCGGTGGTGGTGGCGTAGCGGAGGCTGCCCCACTTCGCGAGCCAGGCGAGGCCGCCGGGGGTGTGGGTGACGCGGGCGCCGTTGTCGCCGGTGGTCCAGTAGTTCAGCCAGCGTTCGGTGATGGTTTTGTAAGCGGGTTTGTCGGTGAGTTGGGCGAGGAGGAGGGCGGCGCCGTAGCCTTTGTCGTCCCAGTTGTGGGTCCAGCGAGGGGTGGCGTTGGAACATTTCTGGGCGAAGATGGATTCGGCTTGCTGGAGATAGGCGGCTTCGCCGGTGGCGCGGTGGAGCCAGGCGGCGGACCACATGAGTTCGTCGAAGTAGCCGGAGTAGGAATAGTAGTAGGCGGCGGCATCGGGGATGGCGTCGACGTAGGTGCCGCGGTGGGTGTCGGCGAAGACGTGGAGCTGGCGGGATCGGGTGAGGAGGGTTGCCGCGTAGGTGGGGTCGTCGTCCTGGAAGAGGAGCGACGCGGCGGCGAGGGCGGCGGCGGCTTCGGCGGCGATCTCGGTGCCGGGCGCTTGTGCGGTGATGGCGTAGGCCGGGCGGGGCATGGTCATCGTCTCGGCGGGACCCCAGTAGGAGTGATCGAGGCCGCCGTTGCCGACCTGGCCGTAGAGAACGTTCGGTGCGGGGTTGGCTTTGAGAATCCAGTCGGTGCCCCAGCGGACGGTGTCGAGCAGGGTGTCGCGTTCGGTGCCGTAGCCGTAGGGGTATTCGATACCGCCCCACGCCAGGAGGGTGAGCGTGCTGAACATCGGGAGGGCGAATTTCACGTGGTCGCCGGCGTCGTAGTAGCCGCCGGTGAGGTCCAGGCCGACGTCGGCACCGTCGGCGACGGCGGAGTTTCCTCGCCACGCGACGCGGGTGTCGGGCGGGAGGACGCCGGAACGCTGGGCTTCGTAGAAGTAGAGGGATTTTTGCAGGACCTCGCCGTAGTTGTATTCGCCGGGGGTGGGCGTCGGAGTCGGCGACGGAGCGGGTGTCGGAGATGGCGACGGAGCGGGAGTTGGACTCGGTGTCGGTGTCGGTGTCGGTGTCGGGGTGGGTGTCGGTGTCGGGCTCGGAGTAGGAGTAGGAGTAGGAGTAGGAGTAGGAGTAGGAGTAGGAGTAGGGGAAGTGCCGCTGTGGGTGAGTGAGAAGTTCGTGGGTGGTTGCGTAAGTCCGCCGGATTCACCGATGAAGCCGAATGATTGACTGCCGCCGACGGGGATGGTCGCGTTCCAGGCGAATGGCTGGGCGTCGATGGTGCGGGTGTCTCCCGAGGTCGCAGAGATCCGGGCGCTCCAGATGTTTTGGATGGCGCGCGGAAGATCGAAGGTGAGTTTCCAAGCCGGCAGCGGTTGGGCGGTCAAATTCCGAATCTCGACGCGGGCTTCGAATCCGCTGCCCCAATCGCTCGAGACGGTGAAGGTGATCCGAGCCTCGGCGAGCTCGACGGTGGTGTTCGGCAATCCGGGGATTGGCGTTGGAGTCGGAGTCGGAGTCGGAGTCGGAGTCGGAGTCGGAGTCGGAGTTGGAGTTGGCGTGGGAGTTGGTTGCGGCGTCGGGGTTGGCGTCGGGGTTGGCGTCGGGGTTGGGATTGGGATTGGCGTTGGCGTTGGCGTTGGCGTTGGCGTTGGTGTGGGAGTTGGTTGCGGAGTCGGGGTTGGTGTTGGTGTTGGTGTTGGTGTTGGTGTTGGTGTTGGTGTGGCGTTGAGAAACTTGACGTGGGTGGGCTGGACGGTGCCATCCCCGCCGCTGGCTTGGATTCCGAATGAGAGGGAGCCGTGGGCGGAGACGGTGCCATTCCACGGGGCGTTGCGAACGACGTAGGTGTTGCCGACTTGGGACACGATCTCGCCGTCCCAGAGGCCGACGATCTGGCGGTCGAGATCGAATTGCACGGTCCATTCCCGGAGGGGGGAGTGCGTGGAATTTTCGACTTGGATTCGACCGACGAAGCCGGCCCCCCAATCGTTGGTGACATCGAGCGTGGCGTGGCCGTGGTGGCTCCCTGGGGTGGGGGTTGGAGCGGGGTTTGGAGTTGGGTTGGGGTTGGAGCCACCGTCAAAGCTGAGATCGCTGGTCGAGAAGAAGGCTTCGCCGGCGGGGTCGATGCGCTGCCAGATAACGTAGAGCACGTGACGACCGGTGCGGGCGGGAAGGTTGGCGGTGAACTTGTAGTTCGATCCCTCGAGCCGGGTGTCGGTGGGATCGGGCAAGCGCTCGAGATCGGACCACCGGAGGGGGGCGGTGGGATCGTAGCCGGGTTTGGTCAGGTAGAGTTCGAAGAATGAGGGGTCGTGGGGAGTGGCAGCGTAAAAGGTGCAGGCGTAGGGGCCGGGGGCAACGGGGGTGGCGGGCCAGTCGGCGCGAGCGAGGTCGAGGCCGGCGTATTTGGCGCGACCGACTCCGGGGAGTTGCCCGTCGGGGATTCTGGCTTGGTAGTCGAAGTCGGGAAAAAGGCCGGAGACTTCGTGCCAGTCGTAGAAGGCCTGCGTGCCTGCGGCGGCGATGGCGGCGACGTGGGCCGGGTTGTCAGGCGTCTGGGGATTCCCGAGAAAGACGTCGTAGGAGCGGCTGATGGGATCGGCCATCGATCCGTGGGCGAAGGTCGATTGGTGAGCGAGGGGGAGGAATGCGAAACAGAGGAGGACGGAGCGGAGGGAGGGCCGTGACATACCGAATGAATCGGTCCGTCGTTGGGGGGTTGAAAAGCGGAACTCGACGAGTCAGGCGCAGAACTCGGTGAAGCGGGCGGGCTCGCGTGCGGATTGATTAGGTTCCGACCGGCTGTGGTGATAGCGTCGGGGTGATGCTGACTCGTGGTTGGGAGGATCGTTGGGCGTTCTGGCGCTGGAATTTTCTGGCGTGGAGTGCGTTTGCGGTGGTGGCGTTCGGGATTCGGTGTCTGTTGTTCCAAAGTGTCGGTTCGGCGTTGCTTTTCACGGTCGTTCTGGAGCCGATCGCGTTTCTGATTTCGGGAATCCTTTTCTGGGCATACCAGCGAACGCAGCCGGAGGACAACTTTGGCGTGGTGACGGCCGCGATGCTTGTCGGCGTAAGTTTTCTAGCGGCAATCGTGACGGCGGCGATCGCGCGGGGGTGGTCGGACGTTTTGGATTCCACGCCGCCGGGTTGGTCGTCGAGGGAGGAGTGGTTGTTGCGGTTGGTCTTCAGTTGGTTTGCGTTTCTGAGCTGGAGTCTGGCGTTCTACGCTTTGCGGTCGCGGCGGTTGGCGGTGGGGGCTTTGCAGCAGGCCGAGCGCGTCGAGTTGGATTTGTTGCGGGCGCAGCTCGATCCGCACTTCCTCTTCAATTCTCTGAACAGCGTGGCTGCGGAAATCCCGGAGCGACCGGAGGCGGCGGAGGAAATGATTCATGAATTGGCGGATTACCTGCGGTTTTCCCTCGATCAGCGGCATCACCTCGTGTCTCCGCTGGCGACGGAGATCGACGCGATGGTGGCGTATCTGCGGATCGAGCAGGTTCGATACGGGGAACGGATGGAGGCGACGGTCGAGGCGGAAACCCTGGCGCGGCGGAGACTGGTGCCGAGTTTTTTGCTGCAGCCTCTGGTGGAGAACGCGGTGAAGCACGGGTTGAAGGCCGAACGGTGCGTCATCGGGGTGGTGGCGACGTCCGAGGGGGCAACGTTACGGATTCTGGTGACGAATCCGGGGAGGATCCCGGAGTCGCTGGAGGTGGTGGAGGGCGTGGGGTTGGAGACGTTGCGGAGGAGATTGGCGCTGCATTATCCGGGGCGATCGACCTTCGAACTCAGTCATTGTAACGGGGTGGTCGGGGCGGAACTGGCGTTGGAGGGCGAGCCGTGCTTCGCGTAGGGGTGGTCGACGATGAGCGGTTGGCGCGGCAGGCCTTGCGGCGCGCGCTGTCGCAGATCGGGGGGGTGGAGATTGTCGGGGAGGCGGACGGACTGAAGTCGGCGCTCGAGCTAATCGAGCGGGAGAGGCCAGTCGGCATCTTTCTCGACGTGCAGATGCCGCTCGGGGATGGGTTCGAATTGGCCCGGGAAATCGCGGCGGGCTCGAGGGTCGTGTTCGTGACGGCGCACGCTGAACACGCGGTTCGGGCGTTTGAAATCGACGCGGTCGATTACATGCTGAAACCGGTGCGGGTGAGTCGCTTGGAGGCGGCCGTCAACCGATTGCGGGCGGTGTGTGAAACGGCCGATGGGGGTGAGGAGTGTTACGCGGCGGGGGACCGAATTTGCCTGCGAACACCGGGCCGGACGTTGGTTACGGGTGTTTCGAAATTGGTGGCGTTGGAGGCGGACGGCGACTTCACCCGGGTTTTCGTGGCGGGAGAGAAGCCGGTGTTGATTTGCCGATCACTGGGAAATTATGGAGGCGTTCTACCGAAAGAGATTTTCGTGCGAATCGACCGGTCCCGAATCGTGAACCGGGCGTTGGTGCGGCGTTGGCGGCGCGTGTCGCGGGACGAGGGGCTGCTGTGGTTGGAAGGTCGAGAGGACCCATTGCGGCTCGGGCGGGCAGCGCAGGGGCGGCTGCGGGAGGCTCTCGGTCGCGTCGCTCGCTAGAAGCCGGTCGCGCCTGCTCCCTCGCCGATGCGGCAGCGGAACGCGACCGTTTCGATTCCGGTGCGGGATTTGTATTCGGAGAGGATGGCTCGGCGGGCAGCTTCGACATTTTCGGAGCGCACGAGCGAAACGGTGGCGCCGCCGAAGCCGCCGCCGGTGAGCCGCGATCCGAGCACGCCTTCTTGGAGGAGTGCGACTTCGACGAGTTGGTCGAGTTCGGGGGTGCTGTTTTCGAAATTTTCCATCGAGCTTCGATGTGAGGCGGACAGGAGCTGACCGAAACCTTCGACGTCGCCGGATCCGAGGAGGTCGACGGCGGCTTCGACGCGTTCGATTTCGCCGATTACGTGGGCGGCGCGGCGCCGGGCGAGGTCGGAAAGGTCGGCGTCGCGAAGCATTTGCGGAGTGGCTTCGCGAAGTGAAGACACGCCGAGTCCCTCGGCGGCTTCGATGCACTGCTCGCGACGCTCGTTGTATTCACCGCCGCTGAGCTCGTGGTGTCCGCCGGAGTTGATGATGAGAAGGTCGACTTCGTCGGGGAAGGCGATGGTGCGGACGGTTTCGTCCCGGCAATCGAGGTGAACGGCGCGTCCGGCTTCGCCGAAGACGGAAGAGACATGATCGAGGAGGCCACAATTGACGCCGACGAATTCGTTTTCCGCCCGGCGACACAGCTTCGCGATGCCCATCCGATCGATTTCGAGCTCGAAAAGGTCCCGGAGAAAGACCGCGGTCGCGACTTCGAGGGCGGCTGAGCTGGAGAGGCCGGCTCCGACCGGGAGGTTGGAGGAGACCTTGGCGGTAAAGCCGTCGACCGGAAAACCTTCTCTTCGCATAACGGCAACGACGCCGAGCGCGTAGTCGCTCCACTGACCGGATTTTGTGAGTCCGTCGGCCAGAGCGAGTTCGACTCCGCCGAATCCCTCGCTTTCCAGAGTTACGATGCCGTTGTCGGTTCGTTCACCGGAGATGGTCGTGCCGAGGTCCAGCGCGGCAGAAAGAACGACGCCCTGATTGTAATCGGTATGGTTTCCGAGTAGTTCGACTCGACCGGGGGCAAACTTTGACAGCATTTGCGGACGATAAATAATTTCCGTTCATTCCGTCGAGCTTCCGGGATCTTCGGATTCGGGGGGGCCGTTCGCAAAATCTCTTTACCGCCGATACGACCGTCTGCCACCTTTCGTGCGATCAACGGTTCAATCATCCACTCCTAAATATCATGTCCGAAGAAGTCACAGATCTCATTTCCCAGCATCCGATTCACGAGCCGGAAACTTCCAAGCCGGAGTCGAAGGTCGAGCACGCGAAAACGGTGGCTAAAGATGCCTACGCAACGGGCAAGGACCAGGTCTCGAAGGCGGCCAAGGACATCGGCGACGCTGCGAACGCGAAATACGCTGACCTTAAAACGCAGGCGGCGGCCCAGGGTGAAGTTTACAAGGGCAAGGCTCAGGACGCGTTTAACGAAGCTCAGGCCAAGGCGAAATCCGTCCAGTCGGACACTGAGCAATACGTCCGCGAGAATCCTCTGCAGGCGGTCGGTTGTGCGCTTGGCGCAGGCTTCCTGATTGGATTGATTCTCCGGAAGTAATCGAGTTTTGTGTAGCGGCGGGACGCCAAGAGGTGTCCCGCCGATTTTTGCGTCATCATGCCATCCACATCCCGAACGAACATCCCGACTGACGCCAACGAGGGCTTCGTCACCGAGACGATCCGACTCTTCGGCTCCTTCTCCCGACATTTTCAGGCACTGTTTTCGTTGGCAGGATCTGAGACGAAAGAAGCGCTCGGGCTTTACGTTCGGTTGGTGGTGATGCTGGGAGCGGCACTGGTGTTTTTGTTTCTGTTCTACATTTTCTTTCTGCTGGCAGCGGCGTTCGCGGTGGCTTGGCTCTTTGGCTGGGCGTGGGTCTGGATCACGTTGGGCTTCGCGGTCTTCCATCTGTTGGTCGCGGTGTTTTGCGCAACGCACGTGAAGAAGCATTTCTCGACTCCGATCTTTACAACGACTTCGGAAGAGATCCGGAAGGATTTGGCGCTGCTGAGCAAGAACGACGACCCGGCTTTGGCGCACATGAACAACCCGGCTTTGCGATGACCCGACAGGAAGCACTTCAGGAACTCGAGGCGAGCCGCTTGGCCGTGGCGCGCGATTATCATCAGGTCCGAGCCGCCGCCAACGTGCCGGCTCGGACGAAGAAGGCGTTTCGCCGCCATCCCCTGCCTTGGTTGGGTGGTGCGGCGACGATCGGATGGTTGCTTTCGGGCCGAACGCGGAAGAAGAAGGCCGTGCTGCAGCAGCGGATCGACGATCACGGGGCCGTCGTGAGTCAGAAGACGAAAAAGCTGGGTATCGTGACGATCCTCTTGTCGGCGGTCCGCTTGGCGATCCCGGTTCTCCGGCCGGCTTTCACGGCGTTGGCGGCGAAGAAATTTGCGGATCTCGCGGTGAATCTGAAGAAATAGGCGAACTCGCTCGGGCTGCCACATCAAGACTCAGGCGGTTGGCGGGGTAGATCCGTCGGATAACTGCGGCCCTCGGTGGGCCGGTGACGCAGCTGGCAGGCGCACGCTTCCACGCTCCATTTGAAGCGCGGCTCAAGGCAAGAAAAAGGGCACTTCAGCGAAGCGCCCTTTTTCGGTCGATTGAATTGAGGTGGTCTCTACGGTGCCTTGCGGCCAGTGACGAGCTGCACGATTAAGACGATCAGCGCGATCAAAAGGATGAGGTGAATCAAGTTTCCGGCGATGCCGAATCCGAGGCCGAGCGCCCAGAGGACGATGAGGATGATGAGGATGGTCCAGAGCATAATGTAGGTATTGGTTGGTTGCGGGTAGATCGTGGCCCGGTGGTGTCCCGCGTTTAATTTAATTAAACGAGAGGAATTCGGGTTGGGCGCGGCGATTATTCTGATCGTGAATCGTCGAGATATTCCAGTCTCTCGATCTGGGTCGCGAAGACTTTCCAGTCCCGGTCGTCGAGGCGCAGTTCGTGCTGACCGGTGAGGCGATGGTCGCGGAAGGAGTCCGGGCCTCGAGCGAGGATCACGAACCTGGCGACGGCGGTTCCGTCACCCACGCTCACGACGTCGGAGTTCTCGAGCGTGAATTCGACGCCGATCTGGGCGAGGCGGTCGACCGTGAGGCGAGCTTCGTCGAGGCTCGCGCTTTCGGGATGGATTGTGGTGAGGGCGGCATCGATGTCGCCGGCCGGCAGAGCTTCGACGTGCTGGCGCTGGGCGGCGAGGATCTCGCGGCGAAGTGCGTTTTGATCGCCGTCGCAACCGATTGTTACTAACAACAGACAAGCGAAAACGATAGCCGAGGGCCGGGCGGACATCTTGAAAGTCTGGCCCGTGAGGACTCCGAATTCGATTGTTCGTATCAGCATCACCATTTTTAATTCCTCACCGTGAGCGAACCCTCCCAGACCGCAGACCCGACGAAAGACTTGCACGAACCGGAACAGAAGTTCCAGCACGTCGATGAGTTTTTGAACATCGGTAAAGAATACGAAGCCTCCGACATCCACCTTGCCGTCAACGCGCCGCCGACCTGGCGTCGCTTCGGAAGATTGACGCCGATCTGGGACGACGCTCCGCCGTTGAGTGCCGCGGAGACCGAGAAGCTGGCCATGGGATTTCTCAGTGCCGCGCAGAAGCACCATCTGGCTGACATCGGTGACGTGGATTTTGCCTACGCGAATGAGATGGGACGTTTCCGAACGAGTGTGGTCCGGCAGCGCCTTGGGCTCGATCTGACTTTCCGAATCATCAGCAGTGAGATCCGGACGATGGACGAGCTGAAGTTACCTCCGGCACTGAAGCTTCTCACGCAATACCATAACGGCCTCGTGCTGGTGACGGGTGCGGTGGGTTCGGGGAAGTCGACGACGCTGGCGGCGTTGGTGGACGAGATCAACCGATCGCGCAAGGACCACATCATCACGCTGGAGGACCCGATCGAATACACGATCCCTTCGCGTGGCTGTCACGTGACGCAGCGCGAGGTGCACACGCACACGAAGTCTTTCGCCGCCGCTCTGCGGGGAGCTTTGCGTGAGGATCCCGACGTCATCATGGTTGGTGAAATGCGAGATCTGGAAACGATCCAGCTCGCGATCACCGCGTCGGAGACGGGCCACTTGGTGCTCGGGACGCTCCACACGGCGAACGCCGCTCGAACGTTGGATCGCTTGCTCGACGTGTTTCCCGTGGATCAACGCGATCAGATTCGGATCATGGTGTCGGAATCGCTTCGCGGTGTGATCTCGCAGCAGTTGGTCCCCCGAGCGGACGGGACGGGGCGTTGCTTGGCACTGGAGGTTTTGATGAACTCTCCTGCCGTCGCGAACACGATTCGCGAGGCCAAGACGTTCATGTTGCCGGGCATCATCCAGACCGGAAAACGGCTGGGAATGAAGCTGATGGACGACTCGCTCTTCGAATTATTCGAGCAGGGATTGATCACGGCCGAGGAAGCGGTCTCGCGCTCGGAACAAAAAAAGGACATGCGCCGACTCACGGGGCTTGGCTGAAGGCCGCCGCGACCATTCCAAACTCAAACCCTCCCACGAAATGGCTTACATCGATCAATTCTTCAACGTCCTCGTCGAATCTGGCGCGTCCGATCTTCACCTCGCCGAGGGCGAGCCGCCAAAGGTGCGGCGGCACGGTGAAATTCTCCCGATCCGCGACGAGGTGCTGACTCGCGACGAGGCGACCTACATGTTGAGCGAAATTTGTTCGCCGCAGCGGTGGGAGGATTTCGAGAAGAGCGGAGACCTCGATTTTGCCTACGAGATGAACGAGGACTCGCGGTTCCGTTGCAACTATTTGAAGCAGAGCAATGGTTACGGGGCGGTATTCCGGTTGATTCCGACCAAGATCGCCACTCTCGACGAGTTGAACGTGCCGAGCGTGATCAAGAACTTCGCGGATCTGCGGGGTGGTCTGGTTTTGGTGACGGGTCCGACAGGTTCGGGAAAATCCACGACGCTGGCGGCGCTGATCGATCACATCAACAGCACGTCGTCGCGGCACGTGGTGACGATCGAGGAGCCGATCGAATTTGTGCATCGGAACAAGAAGTCGATCATCACGCAGCGCGAAGTGCCGGAGAACGCGAAATCGTTTCCGACGGGGCTGAAGGCGGCGTTGCGCGAGGACGCGGACATCGTGCTCGTCGGCGAGATGCGTGATCTCGAGACGATCTCGCTGGCACTGACCGCGGCGGAGACGGGCATGTTGGTCTTCGGAACGCTTCACACGAACAACGCCCAGAAGACGGTGGATCGGATGATCGACGTCTTTCCGGCCGATCAGCAGGCGCAGGTCCGGACGATGTTGGCAGCTTCGCTGCGAGGGGTGATCGCGCAGTTGCTGATGAAGAAGCACGACGGGAGCGGGCGGGTAGCGGTGAACGAAATCCTGGTGGTGAATTCGGCGGCGGCGGCGATCATCCGTGAAGGCGCAACGCAGAAGCTGCAGGACGTGATCGTGGGTGGACGGGGGGACGGAATGCAGTTTATGGACGACGCGATCTGGGAGCATCTGCGCACCGGAACCGTTTCGCCCCTCGAGGCCTACATGAAGGCGATCGACAAGGGGCGGTTCAAAAATTTCCTACCGCCCGAGGAAGCCGGTCTGGCGAACTCCGCCGGCGCGTCCGAGTCCGAGGCGGTGGCAGTGGCGAAGAAATAGGTCACGCGGGCAGCGGCCGATGTTTCCGGCGGTGGTGGAAGAAAAGGGCCGCGCCTGCAAGAATTAGCAGGGCGATGGTCGCGGGTTCCGGGGTGGCGGCGGGCTCTCCGCTGAGGGTGAGCGCCTCGTGGCCGGAGGTCGTTTTCTTTTCGGTGAGTTCGAGCATTTTCCACTGCGCGCTGTTTTCAACGACGATGTAGGCGGTCGAGGGAACGAGCGTTCCCGTCTCACGAGCGAGGGTCAGCAATTCGGTGAGACGGTTTTTGTTTTCTGGCGTGGGGGAGAAGATCCTTTCGAGAGCGAGATTCATCGCATCCGCGGGTGTGGGATTCCCGGAGCGGACGGGTGATGGTCGATACGAGAGACGTTGGGTCGGATGGGTGGTGAGTGGGATGACGCGCGGTTCGTTTTGTGCGGTGGTGACCAGGGTGTATTCGTCCAAGCCGGGGACAAGCGCAGCGAACCAGGAGATTTCTTCGTCGGGGGCGGGGGCAGCTGTGTTCCTGTCACGGAGAACGATCAGCGTGGGAAGGGTGCCGGGTCGATCGAACGCGCGGCGGATCAGGGTCTTGATGGCGCGAGATTCGAGGAAACCGCCGCGAGCGGGAGGAAGCTCGGAGGCGAGTTCGCCGGGAGTGAGGGTCTCGAGATTGACCGGGCGACCGTCGCGGAAGTCTCGGAGTTCGTAGTTCACGAACGAGATGCGGACGGGATCCGGGAGGTCGAGCTGGGCGGCGGACGTCCGAAGGAGAGCGAGGAGGGTGGCGGGGTCGGCGAGAGTGGAGTCGACCGAAAGGTCGGCGATGAAATGAGGCGTCACGGGGGTCGAGGGGGTCGAGGGGGTCGAGGCGGCTGGGCGCGGCGGGACCGGGGGAGCGCGCCGAGTGACGATCGGCTGGTGGTCGATGGTGACGAGATGAGCCGAGCTTTCCGGGATGGCGAAATCGATTTCGGCGGTGCGGGTTTCACCCGGCGCGACGGGATAGACCCGGAGATCGACGTGACCGGGCGAAAGGTATTTCAGGATGGCGGGGTCGCGGGGAACGGGCCGGGCTTCGGTGATCTTACGGTAAACCCACTCCGCGGCCCGCTCTTCGAAGAGATTGCCGGGAACGCGGTCTGTCCCGATCGTGAGGTGGAAGTCGGTGATCGCGGCGTTGGTTGGAAGGTGGATGCGGTTTGGTATTCGGTGATTTCAGTCGTGGGATTATGGAATTTCATCGTGGCCCGGATGCCGCCGGGGATTGGTTGCGTCGTGATGGATTGCGTGACGGCGTGGGTCGAAGGCCGTTCGCCGTTGGGCGAGTCGAGAACGCGGGAAGCCAGGCGGCGATTGTCTCGGGTGGCGAAGCCAAATCCGTGGTTGGGATTTTCCAGTGATTCGACGGGAGTGACCTCGCCAAAGAACGTGGTTTCCAGAGCGTCGAGCTGGTCATCGGGAAGCACGAGGTTATCGAACGTCAGCCAGTTCTGATATTCGGACAGAAGCGGGAGGTAGATGCCGGTCTTGAATTTTCGGAGGTTTCGTAGGCTCCGTTCCAGAGCAGTCAGATCGCCCTCGAACGGTGCGGCTTCGGCGTAGTCCGGGTAGGTGAGGTAGTCGAGAGCCTCGTGCAGGGCGGCTCGATCGGCCCGTGCGGAGAGCGTGAAAACGAAGGGCCACGCGAGGATCGCGGTGAGAGCGAGAATGGCCGGACCAACGCCGTTGCCGCCGCGCACCTCGGCGGCGAAACCGTCGAGAATGCGGGCGCCGTGGATGATGAAGAGGAGCGGTGGCACGACCATCAGGAGGCCGAAGCCGAGGAAGCAGATCGCGACCGGTGTCAACGGAAGCCAAGGGAGAAAAACGACGAAGAAGTAGGCGGTGAACGGGAACAGAGCGCATTGGCCAAGCCAGATGGCGCGATGAAGCAGGGGGTGGGCGAAATTTGGAAGGGTCAGCAGGATGCCATTAAGCAACGCGGCAGCGTAAATGGCGGGCGATTGGAAGTCGGCGGGAAAGGGGATCTGCGCGTTGAGAATCAATCCGCCGATGGGACCGAGGATCGCGATGACGGCGGTGAAAGCGGCTAGCGCTCGAGGATTCGATCGCCGGGAGGCGGAGTCCATCGAAAGGCCAATGCGCAGGATTAGCGCGACCAGCATCATACCGAAGCAGATGGCTCCCGCGAGAGCGATGGGAACGACGACGACAGAAGTCGCAAGTCCCGGGAAGGCGGGCGCAACGGTCGAGACGAACGAAGCCATGACGCTGCCAAAAACTCCGAGCCCGATCATCACGCCAGTCAGCAGCAGAACACCGAGCACTCCAAAGGTGAGGCTTGCTTCCGGAGTTTCGCGGGATGGACAGGCGAAACGCAGCGCGCCGTAGAGGACGGTCGGTGCGACGAAGACAAATTGGCGGCCGAGCCATTGATCCGGCGGAACGATCCAGGTGGTCAGCGACGCTGGGATGGCGCCCGGTCCGAAGCACGTGGCTGCGGCGAGGTAGAGTGCCGGGACGAACATCAAGGGAAGCCCGAAAGCACGAGTGACCGGGCGCTGCCGGAGTGCGAGGAAAGTGACGAGCGAGATTGAGCCGATCAAGAGGAGGCACTCTCCGAAGAAGAGCGCGAGCGCGGTCGTTCGCTGCAACGCGCTGACTTCGCCCGAGATCAGATGCCAAGTCTGAAGATTAAGAATCGTCAGGATGATCTGCGGGAGGAGAGCAACGCCGACAAGAGTGAACGGGTGAGTGACCGAGGTGGGAAAGAGGAATGGACGGCGGGGGCGGTGCGGCGGGGGCTCGTCGGTGAGCGTCGGGACTGGTGGGAGCGGGGTCGGGTCAGTGGCGATCATGATCCCAAGCGTCGCTGACTGATGTGCGCATCGAGTGAACGCGTTGTGAAAAAATAGTGAAAAAAGTTCGCGATAGGGGCATCCAAGAGCGGCGCGATAGTCGTTGCGACGCGGGCGGGTATCAGTATAATCAACTCATGTATCGCCGAGTTGTATTGATAGTGGTCATCCTGGCGATTCTCGGGCTTAGTGCTCTCGGGGTTGGCATTCTCTATCTGCGCGAGGTCACGCGAATCAAGGACCTGGCGGTCACAACGGCGAACGAGAGAACGCGGGTCGCTCAGGTCTTTATTCAGTCGAAACTGAGAAATGGCGCGTCCGTGGTGCGGGCGCTTGCGCGTGCCGAGGCGACGGCAGCCTTTGCGAACGGTGTTCCGGGAGGAGAGAAGGCTTTCCTGGAAGAGGCGGCCGTTCTCGCTCAGCTTGATCGGGAGATCGATCAGGTCCGGTTGATATCGGATGATGGCTGGGAACTTTTGCGGGTTAACGACGGCGGCGAAATCGTCAGGCCTGATGATTTACAGAACAAGGGCGGGACGGCTTACTTCCAGGCGGGTAGGAATTTGGCCGCTGGCTCGGTGCTTGTCTCCGCCTTCGATCTCAACGTCGAACGTGGCGAGATCGAGCGACCGTTTCGCCCGGTGGTGCGGCTGGCAGCAAGGGTGTTCAAGGCTAACGGAGATCCGTTTGGAGTCGTCGTGATCAACCTGAACCTGGACCGCTTGTTCCTAAATTTAGAAAGGTTGTTTCCTCGTGACGGAGTCGGGTTGGAGCTTTTGAGCGCTTCGGGTTTCTGGGAGCGGGCGGTCGACCGTCAAATCGAGTGGGGCCACCACATTCCCGAGCGAGCCGCAATGTCGATGCCTCAGACCCGACCGGGATTGTGGTCGGCGATGCAAAGTGTCCCGAGGGGGCGGGCGGACACCAACGGTGATCTTTACGTCTGGCGCCGACTCTCGACGGCCAACGCGACCGGATGGGAGCGGAGTGGGAGCGCACTGGTCGATCTGCAAGGGGAACACTTCGTTCTCTCGCACGTGCCGAAGGAGAGGGTCGCGGCTCTGCTGTTCCCAATTCAGCTGCTGGCGGGTGGACTTTTCCTCTTCCTGTCGTTAGCCGGGACGCTGGCCGCAATCGGGATCTGGAAACGGTCCTCCGAGCGAGTCGCCGAGGCGCGGAGATTGCGGGCAAGTGAGGCTCGATGGCACGAGCTGTTTGCTTCCGCGCCAGTGTCGCTCTGGGAGGAAGATTGGAGGGACGTGACTGCCGAGGTTTCGCGTTTAAGGTCAGAGGGAATCGAGGACTTCGAAGATTACTTCAAAGAGCATCCGAAGGAAGTGTCTCGATTGGCGGCGATGGTCCGCGTGAGCAAGTTCAATCAGGAAGCGCAGAAGGTTTTTGAGACGGACGGGGAAGAGATCTCCAGAGACGAGCTCGAGCGGTCGCGGGCGGATGCGGTGGTGTCACCCGAATTTGAGCAGAAGCTGCTGGCGTTGATCAAGGGCCAGCGGACTTTCCTGGCGGAGATGCCGTTGCGGACGCTGAAGGGCAACCCGGTGATCGCGATGGTCCAGGCCCGGTTTCCGGAGTCGAATGGGGATTACGGTCGCGTTTTGGTCGCCGTGATCGACACCACCGAGCAGGCTCGCGTGGATCGTGAGCTGAAATCGCAGCGGGCACTGCGTGACAAGGTGGAACTGGCATCGACGAGCGGAAGCTGGCAATGGGACGCCGCTACGAACCGGACTTTCTGGTCGGAGGGTCTGTTCCGGGTGTTGGGCCGGAGTGGGCACGGGGGTTCACTCAATTTCGAAGACCAGAGGGAGCTGTTCGACGAGAGGGACTTCGACAAACTTCAGGCCGTTCTGCGAGCGGCAAAAACCCATGGCCGAGCCTTTCGCCTGAGTCTGCGGCGGCGCGACGAGGGGGGGGAACCTGCGTGGGTCGAAGTGCAGGGATTCGCGGTCCCACAAGCCGACGGTTCGATCGGGGAGCTTTACGGAGTCGCGCGAGACGTTACGGCGGAGAGAGAGACGGAATCTCAGATGCAGCTGCTGGCGGCCGTCGCGGCGCGGACCGATAATTTTGTCGCAATCGCGAATCGGGAAGGTCGGATCGAGTGGGTGAACGAGGCATTTGAAAAAGCGTCTGGCTATTCTCTTGCCGAAGTCGCTGGCGAGCGCATCCAGGACTTGCTGCACGGGCCGGATACGGATCTCGCGATGGTCGCCAATCTGCGCTCGAGCATTGAGCGGGCGGAACCCTTCAAAGGCGAGATGTTGAATTACGCGAAGAACGGGCAAACCTACTGGTCGGCCCGGACGCTCGACCCTTTGCACGATGACGCGGGGACCGTGACCCGCTTTTTGTTGGTCGGAGTGGACACTTCGGAAAGACACGCTCGAGAGGACGACCTCCGTCAGCACGCCACGTTTCTCGAAACGACGGCGGAAGTCGCGAGCATCGGTGGGTGGCACTTCGATCTCGAGAACATGACGCCCGTCTGGTCGAAACAGACCCGTCGAATTCACGAAGTCGACGATGACTTCGTGCCGACCTACGACACGGCACTCGATTTCTACCCGATGGACGCGCGCAAGGAAATCAAGAGGGCGATCGAGCACAGCCTCAAGACGGGTGAGCCTTACGATAAGAAGCTGGATTTTGTGACGGAGACCGGACGCAGCCGGGTCGTTCGAGTGCGGTGGGCCGTCGAGAAGGAAGGCGGTCGAGCGGTGAAACTCTCCGGCGCGATCCGAGACGTCACGGAGAGGCATCGGATCGAGCAGGAACTCATCGATGCAAAGAACCGGGCGGAAGATGCGAACGCCGCAAAATCTCAGTTCGTGGCGAACATGAGTCACGAGATCAGGACGCCGCTGAACGCGATCTTGGGGATGTGTGATCTGGTCCGGTCGGATCCGACCGCGACTGAAGCGAAGGAGTATCTCGATACGATCCGATCGAGTGGGGATGCGTTGCTGGATCTGATGACGGACGTGCTCAATTTTTCAAAAATCGAGTCGGGAACGGTCACGAACAACGAGGCTGACGTGAATCTTCGCGGGGTGTTGGCGGAATGTCTGCGCATGAACCGCCCGGAGGCTGAGGACAAGAAGCTCGAAGTTTCCATGGAGCTTTCACCCGCGTTGCCGAAGGAGATCAGGGCGGACTCGTTACACCTTCGGCAGGTGTTGACGAATATTTTGAGCAACGCCATCAAGTTTACCGAAGAGGGATCCGTGCGATTGTTCGTCGGACCTGGGGAGGGGATGATCCGCGGCAAGGCAATCCGGTTTTCGGTGGTTGATACGGGGATCGGGGTGGCGGGAGGTGACTTGGAGAGGATCTTCCAGAGCTTCGATCAAGTGGACGTGAGTGACTCGCGGAGGTTTGGCGGGGTCGGCTTGGGCCTGGCGATCAGCCGGAAGTTGGTCGAGATCATGGGCGGGAAAATTCGGGTTCGCTCGGTGGTCGGGCAGGGTTCGGAATTTACGTTCGAGATCCCGCTGGTGGCCGTGCAGAGCCGACGAGTGGCGACTTTGAAAAACGGCGGGCTCGACAACAAGCTGGGCGAGCGTTGCCCGCTGGCGATCTTGGTGGTCGAGGATTGCGAGGTGAACCACCGGCTGACGCGAGCGGTCCTCCGAAAGCTGGGATACGAGTCGGATTTGGCGACGGACGGAAAGGCTGGCCACGAGGCGGCGCTGAATCGCAAATACGATTTGATCCTGATGGACCTTCAAATGCCGGTGATGGACGGGCTCGAGGCGACCCGGCGAATCCTTGCCGAGTCAGAGAAGACGGGCGCGCCGCAGATCGTTGCCGTGACGGCCGCGGCTTCCGATGAAGAGCGCGAGCAATCGAAGAACGCTGGAATGGTCGAATTTCTGACGAAGCCGTTGCGGAACGTCGACCTCGCGGCCGCCCTCGAGCGGGCCCACGCTCGCATCGAAGAGCGAGTTCATCACTCGGTGGATTGACTCCGCGCGGGGAGTTGCATTGTCAGGAGCGATGCGGGAGCCTACGGCGATGAAAGTGCCGCGCTCGCCTTACGCAAAAACCGAGGGGATCTTTTACTTCGCTCGAATGCTCGACAAGCTGCGGCTTCGGGCCGCGGGGGAACTGCGGGAAGACTTACTGGGAAACATCGGGGTGGGTTTCGACCGGATCTGCGTGGACTTTCTACAGGTCGAGTTTTCCGAACTCGAAGAGATCGTTCTGAGCGGAGTGTCCGACCTGGACGCGCTGGGATGGTGTTTTGCCAATGGCCACCGCCCAAGTGAGGGCGAGGTGGAGGTTTGGAACGGCTTCCTGCGGAAATTTGGCTGGGACGATTCGTTCGCGGCGAAGCTCGCGGAACGTAAGGCGGAGAGCGGATTGGCCGAACGGGACGACATCCGCACGATGTTCGATTACCTCGATGCGGACGAAGGGCGCGCGGTGCGGGTCTCAGATCGCGCGTAGGCCGCGGGTGGCGGGCTATCGCACCTCGACCTCGGTGCCTTTCTTGACCTTTTGGGCTACGGTGAAGGCGTCCCAATTCGCGAGGCGGATGCAGCCGCTGCTTTCGTTGCGCCCAATCTGGTCGGGGCTGTTGGTGCCGTGGATGCCCACGCTCTTCCGGTTGATTCCCATCCAGACGATGCCCACGTAGTTGTTGGGTCCGGGCGGGATGTTGAAGGCGTTGTCGCTGCGGGTGCCGTCCTTGAGCACGGACTTATCGTAGCGGAAGTAGGGCATGAGGATGTTCGAGGTGATTTCCCAAGTGCCGACGGGCACGGGGACGCGTCCGGAGCCCGGTGTGCAGGGGAATGAGCCCGTCAGCTTATCGTCTTCGTAGAGCTCGATGATGCGCGGCTCACGCAGGATGACGAGGTGAACGACCGGGTCTGGTTCCGGAGTCGGCTCCGGAGTGGGGCTGGGGGTCGGCGTCGGCGTGGCATCTTGGTCGACGAGGAGAGCGGAGTCCTCGACGGCGGTGTTTTCGGGGTCGATCGTTTCCACACCCGCTGGGGCGGGAGTGGCGGTGGCCGTCGGGGACGGGGCGGGTGCGGCTTCCTCGGCGGCTGGGGGTTCTGCCTCCGCCTCTTCCGCTGCCTTCTTCTTCGCGGTTGCGGCGGCGGCCCGCTCTTCGTTGAGAGCGACGACTCGTTGCATGGAAAATTCTTCGACGTCCGGGACACGGAAGATCGTGCCGGGCTCGGGATTGGAGATGTCCGGGTTCAGCTCACGGACGTAGTCGAGATCAGCGTGGAATTTTTCCGCGATGAGTTCCCACGCGTTGGCGTAAGGCATGTTGGGAAGTTTCTCCTGCGCGGCGGGGGTCGAGGCGGTTTTGCCGACCCACTCGAGATCTTCTTCGGTGAGTGTGTATTCGCGGAACGGCTCGGCGACGTCGGAGAGATCGAGGCGCTGACCCGTCGGGATGTCGTTGGCGATGTTGTAACGATCGTGCGCGGCTTGGGTGAATTCGCCGCCGAGTCCGTCGAGCTTGCCGGGTCGGAATCCGGCGCGATCAAGAACGATCTGAACTTTGAGCAGTTCCAGCCGCATGGGGCTGTCGATGGCTGGCGTCTCGATCTTGCCAACGGAGGCGGCGGGTTGCGCAGCGAGCGGTGCAGATAGAGCAGCGAGCGAAATCGCGCCGAGCAGGAGAATCGAGCGGGTCATGGTGGGATGAATTCTGGCCCGATCGCGATCGATTGCAAGGGCGGTGCGGGTCGCGGGGCGGAATGCGCTTTTCTGATTTGCTCTCGCGGGTTTCTCGTGGAATGTAGTCCGCGCTATCGGACAGGATTATTACAGTTGGGAGGAGCGGCCGCGCCGTCGCCGTCGGCGGAAGTTTTACCGGAAACCCTGGTTTTGGGGGCCGTTGCTTGGCCTCGCGGTGCTGGCCGTCGTGGGCCTGATCTCGGCTTCGGTGCTGAAGTCGAAGTATGAGGCTCGGGCGGGTGCGTATGATCTGAACGAGATGGAGAAGATGGAGGCATCGACTTTGCTCTTTGACCGGAACGGGACGCAATTTGGAAAGATCTTCATCCAGAACCGGAATCCGATCCCCTACGATAAGATCCCCCGGCTGATGGTCGACGCGGTGGTGGCGGCTGAGGACAACCGATTCTGGACGCACAGTGGCGTCGATTATTTCGGCATCATGCGCGCCGCGATCGCGAACTATCGCGCGGGTCGCAACAAGCAGGGGGCAAGCACGGTGACGCAGCAATTGGCTCGAAATTCCTTCGACATGTTCGAAAAAACCTACGAGCGCAAGATCATCGAGATCCTGCTCGCGGGTCGGGTCGAAGCGCGATTTTCGAAACAGAAGATCATGGAGCTCTATCTGAACCGGGTTTACTTCGGCTCCGGTCTCTACGGGGTCGAGGCGGCGGCGCGCGGTTACTTTGGAGTTCCGGCGGAGGAGATGACGGCGGGCCAATGTGCGACGCTGGCGGGGTTGTTGAAGAGCCCGAATGGGCTGTCGCCTTGGAATAATCCGGAGGGTGCGAAGGGTGCGCGGGACGTGGTCCTGGGTAAGATGGAGGACCTGGGGTTCATCTCGAAGGAGCAGGAGCAGCGGGATCGCGGAGCCCCGATGGTGACGCGTCGGCGGAGCAATCCCTACAAGGTGTCTTACGCCGTGGACTACGTCCGGCAGCAGGCCATCGCGGCTCTAGGCTACGAACGGGCGATGAATGGAGGGTTCGAAATCTACACGACGCTGGACTTGGACATGCAGCGCGCGGGGGAGGTGGCTTTGCGGAACAGCTTGAACACGGTCGAAGATCGGGATGAATACGATCATCAGACCTATCCGGACTTCGTGCAGGAATTCGCCGATACCGAGAAAACGTTGCGGACCGGCGGTTTCCCGAGCGCGCAGGCTCCGACGCCGGATTACCTGCAGGGAGCGGTGTTTGCCTTGGACAACGCGACGGGTGGGGTGTTGACGCTGATCGGCGGCCGGGAATTCAAACACAGCGAATACAACCGCGCTTTTCAGTCCCGGCGACCGGCGGGGACGGCTTTTACACCGTTCGTTTTTGCGGCCGCGTATGAGAAGGGAATTTTCCCGGGCCGCATGGTGCAGGACGCGGCGCTCGACAACCGCTACGTCAACATCGGTGGAACGACCGGGATTCTGGGTGAGTGGGGCGTCGAGCGAACGGACAATGAATACGAGGGAAACATACTGGCGCGCGAGGCGTTGGTAAAATCGAAGAACGGAGCGACCGTTCGGTTGGGCTGGGAAGCGGGGTTGGACGCGGTTACGAAGCTGGCCGCCAAGGCGGGAATCTCCACGCCGATCCGTCAATTCTCGAACGCGTTCCTCGGGACCAGCGAGATGTCACTGGAAGATCTGACGTTGGCGTATTCCACGTTTCCGGGGAAGGGGTGGCGGGCCAAACAGCCCTACATCATTCAGAAGATCGTCGACGGTGACCGCGTGATCTACGAGGCGGAGCCGACGAAGGTGCCGGTGATGTCGGACGCGACCGCGTTTCAGATCAACACCCAGCTCGAAGATGCACTTCGCGAGGGGACGGGTCAGGCGGCGGTGGTTCGCGACGGGCTCGGGAACTATCCGGCGGCTGGCAAGACGGGGACGGCTTACAATTTCACCGACACATACTTCGTCGGTTACACGACTGCGGTGACGTGTGGGGTGTGGGTCGGCTTCGACAAGCCGCGTCGAATTTATCGGGGAGCTTTCGGGAATCAGCTCGCGTTGCCCGTCTGGACGAACGTCATGAACGCCTCCGTGAATGATTTCAAGCCCGAGCCGTTTACCGCGCCGGAGTCGGTCACGCCCTACATGATCTGCCGCGAATCCGGGTTACTCGAGACGCCTCGGTGCGAGGAATCGCTGGTGGATCCGCAGACCGGCGAGCGGAAGATGGTGAAAACGAGTTACATCGAATACGCGACGGAAGCTCAGAAGCCGAGCATCGCCTGCGACGTGCACGGCAGCGGAATGCGACTTTACGCGGAAGAGCGGGAGGAGTCGGAGTGGCCGCGGGCGGCGTCGGCGGTGGATCTGGCAATGGTCCGTCCGATCGCGGTATCGGAGCCGGCTTTGGTCGGACTCAATGACGTTTATCAATCCGTGCGGCCAGCGGCGATGCGGATGCGGGAGGACGAGATTCCGGTCGCGAAAGCTTTGCCGGTCGATCAGCAAGTGGCGGACGCGGCGATGAAGGACGCGGAGGCTGCCACGGCGGTCGCTGCCGAGGCGGTGCCGGAGGGGCCGCGCGAGGTCCGGAAGGCGGAGGCGGTCCGGCCAATGGACGTCAGCAGTTCCATGCCGGCGATCGCGATCGAGCCCCCGAAGGCGATCGAGTTTTAGAGGTTGTAAGATCGGCAGGGACGGGAATTCCGTGCCGGGCGGGTTCGGCGTTTCGCTCGCACCGCGACCAGCGTCGAATTCGAAAGGTGGGGGTTTTGGGCTCGTCTCCCGAGCTCGAGGTCGCGCGCCGGATCGGCTTATTCCGGGTGGGCGGCATCGAACGCGGAGACCTGCTCGAGGATGACGTCGACCATGGACGGTTCCGTGCCGATGGCGCTGGCGTAGTGCACGCGCTTGCCGCGGAGCGAGTGGGGATTTTTCCGGAAGACGTCACGTTGACTGGCGGCGGGAGCACCCTCTTCTTCGGTTCCGAGAAGGACGGGGATGTCCTGATAACTGTGGAGACCGTCGGCGATGAAGAACGGAACGACGACGACGTCGGGGTGTTTGGTGATCGTGTCCCACTCGGAGATGAGGGGGGGCTCCTCCATGTAGGTGGCGAGGACTTCGCCGTAGATTCCGAGGTCACTGATCCACCGGACCTGGTCTTTGGCGGCCTTGGCGGAGTTATCGTTGAGACCGGTGCCGTGACCGACGATGAGTAGGCTGGCCGCGGCAGGATCGACGGAGGGGGCGGTCTCACGGGCTCGCTGAAGGATCACGTCGGTCATGGCGGGGTGGCTGCCGACTGGCTCGCAATACTTCAGGGTGCGGGAGCCGACGCGCGTGACGGGTCCGTCGAGTTCGAGTTCGCGCGGGATGACCGTCTGGGTGAAATACCCTTCGCTGATGAAATTCGGCACGAGGTAGATGTCGTCGGCTTCGATCATCCTCAGAACCTCGCGGAACGAGGGTTCTTCCTTCCAGAAGGTGGAAACAACTTCGCCGAAGATGCCGCGGGCGCGGATGGTGGCGGCGTGGTCGTGGGTGGGGGCGCTGGAGTCCGGGTTGAGGGTGGAACCGTGACCGATGAGCACGAGAGCGCTGTGGAGTTTTGATCGAGGGTCGTTGATTTTCGATTGGGGGAGTGGGGGCGCTTCGTGTAGTTCGGTGCTCATGTCGGTTTGTTCAGATAAGTGGATTCGTCGGATGGCGGTGGAGCGGGGAATGATCGAGCCGTTTTCCGAGGAGCAGGTGCGGCACGATCCCGCGGGAGAACGACTGATCAGCTACGGTCTTTCGAGTTATGGTTACGATCTTCGCGTGTCTTCGGAGTTCAAGGTTTTCACGAACGTTTACAATACCGTTGTCGATCCGAAGGCGTTCGACGACCGGTCGTTCGTCGACATGGAAACGGAAATCTGCATCGTGCCGCCGAACTCGTTCGCGCTGGCGAGAAGCGTGGAATACTTCCGGATTCCGCGGGATGTGCTGACGATCTGCGTGGGGAAATCGACGTATGCGCGGTGCGGAATCATCGTGAACGTGACGCCGTTCGAGCCCGAGTGGGAGGGTCACGTGACGTTGGAAATTTCCAACACCACGCCGCTCCCCGCGAAGATCTACGCGAACGAAGGGCTGGCGCAGGTGGTGTTTTTTCAGGGGGATGAGGTTTGCGAAACGAGCTACGCGGATCGCGGGGGGAAATACATGAAGCAGCGCGGGATCACGATTCCGCGGATGTGAGGTTCGTCCGCAGATTAAACAGAAGGACGCAGATTTCTGGTTTCAGTTTTGGGACCGAAGATCCCTCACGCAATTCGCGCACTTCCGTTTAATCTGTGGAAAGATCCGGATCGTCTTCTTCGGTGGAGTTGTCGTCGGATTTGATTTCTTCGAGGACTTCGCTCATGTCGTCGACTTCGTCCCACACGTGGGCGCTGACGTAGATCTTCGCGTTTTGCTGGGAGGCCAGGGCGATGCAATCGCTGGGACGGGCGTCGAGCTCGATGATTTTGCGCTGATGGATTTCGTTTTCCGCAGTGATGATGAGCCGTCCGAAGTAGGTGCCGTCCTTGAGGTCGTTGATGACGATGCGTTCGACCTTTGCGCCGACCGCTGAGAGGAGAAGCGCCATGAGATCGTGGGTGAGAGGACGCTCCTTTTTCTGGCCGCTCATGAACATGGCAATCGCGCTGCCAACGCTCGGGTCGACGTGGATGACGAAGAGTTTCTCGGAATTTCCGATGAACACAGCGCACCCGCCGTTCGTGGGGATCAGTGCTTTGACGTGCACTTCGACGACCGCCTTGCTCATGACGCAAACTTACCAGCGGCGGGGCGTTCTAACAACGGTGTTCGAGCGGGAACTCGGCAAGGTAACGTCGGGAAAGCGTGACGTAGCGCTCCGCCCAGGTGCGGATGCCGTTCTGCTCCTCCGGTGAAAGTTGGCGAACGACTTTGCCGGGTGATCCGAGGACGAGTGAGCCCGGGGGAATCTCGGTCTTCATCGTGACGGTGGAATTTGCTCCGATGATGGAGCGGGATCCGATCCGGGCACCGTCGAGAATGATCGCTCCCATTCCGACGAGGACTTCGTCTTCGACGGTGCAGGCGTGGACGGTGGCTTGGTGACCGACGGTGACCCACTCGCCGACGATGGCTGGCAGGTTGTCGGCGACGTGGACGACGGTGCCGTCCTGAACGTTCGAGTGGGCGCCGATGTGAATGGACGAGACGTCTCCGCGCAGCGAACACTGGGGCCAGATGCTGGCCTGTTCGCCGATCGTGACGTCGCCGTGAACGAAGGTGTGCGGCGCGATGAATGCGGAAGCTGCGATGGTCGGGCGCCGACTGAGAAATCGGTTGATCTGGGTTTCGAAATTCATCGGCTGGTTGAAGGAGAGGTGAAAGGCGGTGGGGAAATTGGGAGCGACCTCGGAGGCTGAGCCGGTTTATTTCGAAAAACTACGAGAAAATGGCAATGCGATGATTGACAACGCAGTCCTTTGAACAGTAGCTTTCTTGTCACCTCCTCTCCGGGGTTCCCAAAACAAATTTCCATGAACAAAGTTGAACTCGTTGAAGCCGTCCAGAAATCGCTCGGCAAGGAAGCAAGCAAAGCCGACGCGGAACGCGCTCTCGCGGCAGTGATCGATTCGATCAAGCTTGGTGTCAAAAAAACGAAGATTGTCCAGCTCGTTGGGTTTGGAACGTTCAAGGTTGCGGCTCGCAAGGCACGCACCGGCGTCAATCCCAAGACAGGCGAAAAGATCAAGATCAAGGCGTCGAAGAGCGTGAAGTTCACCGCCGGAAAAGCATTCAAAGAACTGCTGTAGAACTTTTCCCCTAGCGGATTTCCCCCCCGCACCGAGAAAACCCGTTTGGCCATTGGGGCAAAACGGGTTTTCTCATGTCTGGAGATAATGAATTCCGGACGTTAGCACCGGCGGCCTGGAAGCCGCGGGGCAGAGTGGATCGGCTTCCGGCGGCTGCCGGATCCGAAGGGCGAGACAATGGAGCCAGCGGGAGTCAAGTGACATAGCTTGCCGGTAGGCAGCCCGAAGGGCGGAGGAGCGGGAGCAAAGACGATGACTGGGAGCGAGAGGGTCAACGCGCGAAGGCGCGAAGGAAATAAAATGAACGCAGGTCTCACGCAGAGGCGCAGAGCCGCAAAGATCCACCAGTGATTTGCTGAAGTTCGTCTTAGGTTATCTGGAAGCAGGCGGGGAAGCAGTCGCTCGGACGTCGCTGAGGAGGAAGCGGAGCATTTCTGACGCTGGGTGCGTCGGCTCCCGTTGAACAGGTTCTTCGCGACGTCGCGGCTTCGCGTGAGCGTTTTGGCTCAGGCCGGTTCGTAGTTGAGGTAGGGGCTGAGCCAGCGTTCGACCTCGGGGACGGACATCTCCTTGCGGACGGCGTAGTCCTCGATTTGATCCTGGCCGAGTTTCCCGACGGCGAAATAGCGGGCTTCCGGGTGCGCGAAGTAGAGTCCGCTGACGGAGCTGGCGGGATACATGGCGAGGCTTTCGGTCAGGGTGATGCCGGTGTGCTCCGTGGCGTCGAGGAGACGGAAGAGTTCCCATTTCTCGGTGTGGTCGGGGCAGGCGGGATAACCGGGGGCCGGGCGGATTCCGCGATAGCGTTCGCGGATGAAGTCGTCGTTGGTGAGGTTCTCGGTCCCTCCGAAGCCCCACGCGTCGCGGGCGCGCTTGTGGAGACACTCGGCGAAAGCCTCGGCGAATCGATCGCCGAGTGCTTTGATGATGATCGCGGTGTAGTCGTCGTGCTTGTCTTCGAAGTGCTTGGCGAAGCTGTGAACTTCAGCTCCGGCGGTGCAGGCGAAGCCGCCGACGGTGTCGGTGCGCCCGCTGGTTTTCGGGGCGACGAAGTCGGCGAGCGCGAAGTTCGCAGCGTTTGATTTGACGTTTTGCTGGCGGAGGGTGTGGAGAGTTGAGAGTTGTTTCGTTGTTTCGCCTGGGTGGTAGAGAATGATGTCGTCGCCGACGGAGTTGGCCGGCCAGAAGGCCGTGACGGCGCGGGCTCGGAAGCGGTTGTTTTCGACGATGTCGTCGAGAATTTTGCGGGCGTCGTCGTAGAGCTCTCGGGCCTGGGTGCCGACGAACTCGTCTTCGAAGATGGCGGGGTAGCGACCGCGGAGCTCCCACGAATGGAAGAACGGTGACCAGTCGATGTAGCGCACGAGTTCTTCGAGCGAGAAGTTGTCGTACGTTTTAAGGCCGAGCTGATCGGGCTGGGGAATGTCGACGGTCGTCCAATCGCAGGTGAAGGCGGCGTCGCGAGCCTTCTCGATGCTGAGGAGTGGCTTCGCCTTCGAGCGATCGCCGTGTTCTTCGCGGAGGCGATCATAGTCGGCGCGGAGCTTTGCCAAAAACTCCGGCTTCTGCTCGTCGCTGAGTAGGGCACTGGCCACGTTGACCGAGCGAGAGGCATCGAGGACGTGGACGACGCCGGGGTCGTAGTGCTGGTTGATTTTGACCGCGGTGTGGGCGCGGCTGGTGGTGGCACCACCGATCATGAGCGGGATCGTGAACCCGCCTCTCTGCATTTCTTTGGCGACGTGGATCATTTCGTCGAGGGATGGAGTGATGAGTCCGGAGAGGCCGATGATGTCGACGTTCTTTTCCTTGGCGGTGGCGAGGATCTTGTCGCAGGAGACCATGACGCCCAGGTCGATGACCTCGTAGTTGTTACAGGCAAGGACGACGCCGACGATGTTCTTGCCGATGTCGTGGACGTCGCCTTTGACGGTGGCCATGAGGATGCGACCCTGCGGTTTGGCGTCGGGGTTGGCGGCTCGTTCTTCCTCCATGTAGGGCATGAGCCAGGCGACGGCGCGCTTCATGACGCGCGCACTTTTCACGACCTGCGGGAGAAACATTTTCCCGGAGCCGAAGAGATCACCGACGATCCCCATGCCGTCCATGAGGGGGCCTTCGATGACTTGCAGCGGTTTGTCGAATTGCTGGCGCGCTTCTTCGGTGTCGGCGTCGATGAAGTCGACGATGCCTTTGATGAGGGCGTGCTCGAGTCGCTTGGCGACAGGTTGCTCACGCCAGGTGAGGTCGGGACCGGATGCCTTCGCGCCGCCGGTGCCAGCTTCCTTGAGCTCGTCGGCAAGGGTGACGAGGCGTTCGGTGGAGTCGGGGTCGCGGTTGAAGAGGACGTCCTCGACGTGTTTGAGGAGCTTGGGCTCGATGTCGGCGTAAACGCCGAGCATCCCGGCGTTGACGATCCCCATGTCGAGACCGGCGGCGATGCCGTGATAGAGAAACGCCGAGTGCATGGCTTCGCGGACCGCGTTGTTGCCGCGGAACGAGAAGCTGATGTTGCTGATGCCGCCGCTGACGCGGGCGTGGGGGAGGTTTTGTTTGATCCAGCGCGTGGCTTCGATGAAGTCGACGGCGTAGTTGTTGTGTTCCTCGATGCCGGTGGCGACGGTGAGGATGTTTGGGTCGAAGATGATGTCTTCCGGCGGGAAGCCAATTTCGTCGACGAGGATCCGGTAGGCGCGTTCGCAGATCGCGATCTTCTTCTCGTAACTGTCGGCCTGGCCGTTTTCGTCGAAGGCCATGACGATGACCGCCGCGCCGTAGCGTTGGACGAGCGTGGCCTGCTGACGGAATTTTTCTTCGCCTTCCTTGAGGCTGATGGAGTTGACGACGCACTTCCCTTGGACGCAGCGGAGTCCGGCTTCGATGACCTCCCACTTGGAGGAATCGATCATGATGGGCACGCGGGAAATGTCGGGCTCGCTCATGACGAGGAGCAGGAAGCGGCGCATGGCGGCGATGCCGTCGAGCATGCCTTCGTCCATGTTGACGTCGATGATCTGCGCGCCGGCTTCGACCTGCTGGCGGGCGACGGAGAGGGCGGTGTCGTAGTCGTCAGCTTTGATGAGCTTGGCGAATCGGGGGGAGCCGGTGACGTTCGTGCGCTCGCCGATGTTGATGAAGGGGATCTCGGGGCGGGCCGTGAAGGGCTCGAGGCCGCTGAGTCGGAGAGTCGTTTCGCGGAGCGGGATCTTGCGAGGTGGGCAGCCTTTGACCGCTTCGGCGATGGCGCGAATGTGGTCGGGGGTGGTGCCGCAGCAGCCGCCGATGACGTTGAGCCAACCTTGCTCGGCCCAGTCCCGGAGCTGGGGGGCGAGGGACTCGGGCGTTTCGGGGAAGCCGGTGGGCGAGAGGGGGTCGGGGAGCCCGGCGTTCGGGTAGGTGCTGACGTGGAACGGGGCGATGTTCGAAAGCTCTTCGATGTAGGGCCGCATTTCGTTCGGGCCGAGGGCGCAGTTCAGCCCGACGGAGAGAAGCGGGAAGTGCGCGATGGAATTGAGAAAAGCTTCGACGGTCTGGCCGGTCAGCGTGCGACCGCTGAGATCGGTGATGGTGCCGCTGACCATCACCGGCAGGGCCCGGTGATGGGGTTGAGAGCCTGGAGTTGAGAGTTGAGAGTTGGAGTGTGGCTGCGCCGAGTTGTTTTGAAAGTATTGGTCGATGGCGAAGAGGGCGGCCTTGGCGTTGAGTGTGTCGAAGATGGTTTCGACGAGGAGGAGGTCGACGCCGCCCTCCACGAGGGCTTCGATTTGCTCGGTGTAGGCGGCTACGACCTGCTCGAAGGTGACGTCGCGCGCGCCGGGATCGTTGACGTCGCGCGAGATGGTGAGCGTGCGGTTGAGGGGGCCGATGGCACCGGCGACGAAGACGGGATGGTCGGCGCTGTCGGCGGCTTCGCGGGCGAGGCGAGCGGCGGCGCGGTTGAGCTCGGGGACGAGTTCCTGCATGCCGTAGTCGGCCTGAGAGATGGAGGTCGCGTTGAAGGTGTTCGTCTCGATGATGTCGGCACCGGCGGCAGCGTAGAGGGAATGGATCTCTCGGACGACGTCCGGCTTGGTCAGCACGAGGAGGTCGTTGTTTCCCTTCACGTCGCTGGGCCAATCGGCGAAGCGGTCGCCGCGGTAATCCGCTTCTTCGAGCTTGTAGCGCTGGACCATGGTCCCCATCGCTCCGTCGAGAATGGCAATGCGGGAGGCAAGGAGGTCGCGAAGGGGTGCGGGGACGGGAGAATTCATATCAACGTATGGAATTTTATTCATGCGTTTCTCTTGGCGCAAGGGGTTTCGGCGGGCGTTGACGGGAGGTGCGGGCTCGTCTCAGGATTGCGGGTATGAGAGAGCGGATGACAATCGCGGACCTGCGATTTGCGGCGAAGGAGGGAAACGTGCCGGCGACGCTGCACGCGCAGGCGGAGGAAATCAAGCGGAAGGAGGGAAGCAACGGGAAGCCGTTCTGGGAGCTACGGCTGAGGGACGCGGGTGATGCTCTGACCCTGAGAGTGTGGTCGGATTCCCCGAACTTTCGGGTTTGCGAGTCGTTGGCGGCGGGGGAGTGCGTGTCGGTGGAGGGGGAGTTTTACGTCAACGGAGCGTTCGGATTGGATTCCCGGCGGTGGGAGTTGGCTCGCTTGGGCGCGGACGATCGGGAAGCGCTGTTCGCAGGATCGGCGGCGGAACGCGAAGCGGTGGAACGTGATTATCTCTTTATTCGCGAGTCCGTGCTGGCGATTGAAGACGTGCGGCTGAGGGCGGTGTGCGAGCGGTTTTTAGACGCGTATGGATTGCGGTTCGCGAGAGCGGCGGCGGCGCGGATGAATCATCACGCGCGGCGGGGTGGATTGATACAACACACGGCGCAGATGATGCGGTCGGCGCTGGCGATCTGTGAGGCCTACCCGAGACTGAACCGGGATTTACTGGCGGCTGGAGTTTTGTTTCACGATTGCGGGAAGCTGTGGGAGACCTGCCCGCCGGAAGCGGGTTTTTCGATGGAGCGGGATCTGCGGGGAGAGTTGATGGGGCACATTTCGGTCGGAGTGGAGGTCGTGAACGCGCTGTGGCGCGAACTTGGGAAAGATGGCTGGAGTGAACTGAAGCCAGATTCGGAAACCGTTCGCCTGCATTTGATCCACTTGGTTTTATCGCACCACGGGACTCTGGAATTTGGTTCCCCCGTGCTTCCGAAGACACCGGAGGCCATTGCGTTGCACTACGTGGACAACCTGGATGCGCGACTCGAGATGATTTTCGAGGGCTACGCGAAGGGGTCTGAAGTTGCGGAAGGAATCTTTGACCGCGTTCGTCCGCTTGGCGTCGGTCCGGTTGCTCAGCTGCCCCTCTTCGAATAGAACCCGAGGGGAACTGGGGCTGTCTGATGGCTGACTGGCTCGGTTGCCTTTGCCCGGTGCGGTTCTCGGCCTCGCTTCCGGACGCAATGAGGGGAAGCCGGAGTGCGACTTCCCCCCATTCGGTCCGCGAAGATTCGGATTCGATCCGAATCGGCGGAGCGTTATTTCTTCTTCTTCGCTGCCGGCTTTTTAGCGGCCGGTTTCTTGGCCGGGGCTTTTTTAGCGGGGGCCTTTTTCGGTGCGGCCTTGGTGGCCGGTTTTTTGGCGGCTGGCTTTTTGGCCGACGGAGCTTTCTTGGCGGGTGCCGCCTTTTTTGCAGGGGCCTTTTTCGCTGGAGCAGCTTTCTTGGCCGGTGCTTTTTTTGGCGCGGCTTTGGTCGCCGGCTTTTTGGCCGCTGGTTTCTTAGTAGCTGCCTTGGTGGTCGTTTTCTTCTTGGTTACTGCCATTCTGTATCCCCCCTTTCGCGCCGCAAGTGCGACGAATGTGAAAATCTTGTGAATAACTCACGTTCCGTTGTGAATAAGTATTGGTCGTCGGCCCGTCAATCGTTTTTTGAATTGACATCCGGCGCGTGGGCGAATGCGGCGATCTGAGCGGCGATGTCATCGACCGGCCACAGCCGACCGAGTCCTTCGTAACCGCAGGCGAGCATCCCGCTTTCTGGTCCGATGAAGTGGGCGCCGCGGTCTTTGAGCGTGCGGACGTTGGTTTGGGTGGCGGGGTGTTCCCACATTTTGCCGTTCATGGCGGGAGCGATTACCAATGGGGCGCGGGTGGCGAGTGCGATGGAAGTCAGCGCATCGTCGGCAATGCCGTGGGCGATTTTGGCCAGAACGTTGGCGGTGGCTGGCGCGATGAGCAGGAGGTCGGCGCGATCGGCGAGATCGATGTGGCCGGGGTGCCACGACTGTTTTTCGTCGAAAACGGAGGTCGTGACGGGATTACGGGTGAGCGTGCTGAGCGTCAGCGGAGTGATGAATTCGGTCGCGGAACGGGTCATCACCGCAAAGACGGTATGGCCGTCCTTTCGGAGACGGCTGGCGAGGTCCGCTGATTTGTAGGCGGCGATGGAGCCGCTGATGCCGAGGATGATTGTGGGCACGTGGTGATGTTTATCCGCAGATTAAACAGAGGGACGCAGATTTCATACCGGGGAGATCGATGTCGGTTGGTGAAGCGCTTTAATCGTCGGAGAGCATCTCGGTGGAGAGGCGGCGACTCAGGTAGCGTTCGGCGCGCATGACGGCGCGGAATTTTTGAATGTCTTCTTCCATGGATTCGCTGATGAGAGTGTAGCGGTAGGAACGCCAGTGGCGCATTTCGGCGGCGGCGTTGGTGAGGCGGACGTTGATCTGTGCGGGAGTTTCCGTTCCGCGTTTGGCGAGGCGGCGACCGAGTTCCTCGAGGCTGGGGGGCATGATGAAGATGTCGGCGAGGGCGGCTTGAATGAGTGGGTCGGCGCAGGCGCGGATGTTGGCAGCTCCGGCGGTGTCGATGTCGATGAGGACGTCGACGCCGGCTTGGAGCTGCGTGAGAACGGTTTCCTTGAGGGTGCCGTAGCGGCGGCCGTGGACTTCGGCGTGCTCGAGAAATTCACCGGCGTCGGCGCGTTGAGCGAAGTCCTCTTCGGTGAGGAAAATGTAGTCCTCGCCGGGAACCTCACCGGCGCGCGGTGGGCGGGTGGTGCAGGAGACGGCGTAAACGAAGTCGGGCTTCTGCCGGAGGGAGGTGGTGAGGGTGGTCTTGCCGGCGCCGGACGGAGCGGACAGGACGAAGAGGATGCCGGTGCGGGTAAAGGAGCTATTCAACATTGAGAATTTGTTCGCGCATCTTATCGAGTTCGACTTTGGCGTCGACCACGAGTCGCGACAGGGTGCTGTCGCCGGCTTTGGCACCGAGGGTGTTGAGTTCGCGGAAGATTTCCTGAGTGAGAAATTCGAGCGCGCGTCCGCCGGGTTCCTCGCTCGCGAGCTTTTCTCGAAACTGGTCGAAGTGACTGCCGAGGCGGGTGAGTTCTTCGGAAACGTCGGAGCGTTCGGCGAAAATGGCGATTTCGGATGCGAGGCGGGTTTCGTCAATCGGGACGGTGAGGTCGGCATTCTCGAGGCGCTTCTTCAGGAGGTCGCGATAGTCGACGACCACGCGGGGGGCCTGCTCGCTGAGCTGGGCGTGGAGCTGCTCGACGGTCGCGAGGCGGGCGGTGAGATCGGCGAGGAGAGCGGTGCCTTCGGACGTGCGCATTTCGGCGAGTCCGTCGAGGGCGCCGGTGAGGGCTTCGTGGAGGGCGGGCCAGACGTCATCGGTCGGCGTGTCGGCGGAGCGGAGGAACCCGGGGACGCTGAGAAGTCGGTTGATGTCGGGTTCGGACGAGAGCTCGAGTTCGGCGGCGGCGGAGCGGAGCTGGGCAACGAGATCGCGGGCGAAATCGAGGTCGACGGAGGTGGCCGGGCCGCTGGCGATCGCGGGGATCAGGACGACGACGTTGACGCGACCGCGGGCGAAGCGGGATTGAACGAGGTCGCGGATCTTGGGTTCGAGCGCGGAGAGGTCGCGCGGCATTTGGCAGCTGACTTCGAGGCTCTTGCGGTTGACCGAGGCGCACTCGACGGTGAGGTGCGGGGCGGTGGCGGATTCGCCGCGCCCGTATCCGGTCATGCTCTTCATCGGGGGAGCATAGCGATTCTGGGAGGAGGGGGAAGCCTGCGGCATCCCGGATGGTCGAGCGACGGGACTTTTAGCTGCCGACGTGAGTCAGGCGAAGGGATTGGCGGAAGGCGTAGTTACGTTCGTGGTGGTAGTCGGTCCAGCCCGCGGATCGGGCGAGGGCGGCCATTTCTTCGAACGTGAAGGCGCGGCGGACGGACGCGCGGGCGTCGTTGCGGGTCATGGGTTCGCGCATCCAAACGGCGGTGAGAAGATCGACGCCGAACGTGCCGAGAGGGGAGCGACGGAGGTCGGCGGCGAGGGCGTGGCGGGAGGAGAGCTCTCGGACCTGTCGAAGGACGGTGATCGCGTCGGGTTCGCTGAAGTGGTGAATCGCGAGGGAGCAGTGGACGATATCCCAGGTCTCGCCGGTGCCGAAGGTGAGGATGTCCCCTTCGTGGTAGGTGATCTCGGGGTAGTCGGCGGACAGCTCGCGGGCGATGGCGATGGTGGAGGCTTGCTGGTCGATGGCGTCGATTTGCAGATTGATGCCTCGGGATCGAGCGGCGTCGACGAGCAATCGGGGAATGTCACCGGAGGCGGTGGCGAAGTCGAGGAGGCGGATCGGTCGATCAAGCGGTGCGGCATGGAGCCAGGGCTGGATGTGCCGGAGGATGAGAGAGTAACTCCCGAAGAGGCGATTGAGGGTCGCGAGGTTCGTGAGGTCGCGCCGGAGGGCGGGGGAGTCGGGCTGGGGGACGTCCATCCACTCAGGCTCCCGTGGATCGAAGGAACGGGGCGGAGTTTTCAGGACTTAGGTTCCGGGTTTCAGGATTTCGAGGACGGCGAAGAGTCGGCCGGTTTGCCCTTTTTCGACGCGGTAGGAGTAAAACTTCTCGAGGTCGGCGGCGGTGTTTTCGCCGGGGTCGTGGAAGTTGGTGACGCCGGCGGATTTTGCCTGGTCGGCAATGGTCGCGGCGAAGTCGATCTCGTAGTCGGGCGGACGAATGCAGGGGCTGACGACAACGGTGAGGTCAGTCGGCTGGGAGCCAAAGTTTTCGCGGAGCGTTTCGATGGTGCGGGGGACAATGCTGAGTTCGGTCCCCTTCTTGCCGGAATGAGCGAGGGCGATCACGCGGCGGACCGGGTCGGCGAAATAGACCGCCGCGCAATCGGCGACGTAGATGCCGAGGCAGAGGCCGGGGGTGGAGGTGGCGAGTGCGTCGACGGTGGGGATCGTCGAGTCGGGTCGTTTGGTGAGGACGGCAATTTCGTTGCCGTGCACCTGCTCGGCGATCACGGGGGGTGAAAAGCCGGCTTGATCGAGCAGGGCGGCGTGGGCTTGGCGCAGACGGATGAGGGCGGTTTCGCGATCGGTCTGGCAGTCGATGCCGGGGACGCGGGTCAGGAAGGCTGACCGGCAAAAGCCGAGCGCGTCGAGGGCAGGGATGAACTGAATGGCGGACACGAAACGGGGGTTACCGGCGACCGGGAACGAAAGCTTTGCCGCCGCGGGAACGTTTGGGCGGAGGCTCGATGACGATGGTTTTCGGGATCGGCGTCGGCGTCGCGCCGGGGGCATTGGCGGCAAGCCCTTTGATCGGATCGGACTCGTCGTAGCCTTCGGGAAGGGAAGGTTGGGGGGCGGTCGGTTCGGTGATGGTTTCGAACTTGACGCGTTCGTTCCGCGCGAGCGGGTCGTCGAAAAACTCGGCATACTGGGCGTCGAGTGAGAGGGCGAGATCGTATTGGGCGAGCGCGGCGAGGTAGTCGTAGCGGGCCTGGAGGACGGTGGTCTGCGCTTGGAGGAGGGCGACCTGGGCGTTGAGAACGTCGAGCTGAGTGCCGGCGCCAGCGTCGAGGCGCTCCTGCGAGAGGCGAAGGGCTTCGGTGCCTTGGACGACGTTCTGTTGCTGGCTCTCGAGCGTTTCGCGGGCGGTTTGAAGATTCGAGATGGCTTGTTGAACGTCGAGAATGACTTGGCGGACGGAGTTATCGTAGGCGATGGCGGCCTGCTCGAGTGCCGCGCGGGCCTGGGCGGTCTGGCCGGCCGTCTCGAAGCCGTCGAAGATGGCCCACGAACCTTGGATGCCGGCGGTCCAACCCTGGGTGATCTCGCCAAGATTCTGGAAGGCGGTGTTGTTTCTGACGATGTAACCCCCGGTCGCTTCGAGGGTCGGATAATACCCGGAGAAGGCGACTTTGACGTTCTGAGCCTGGGCGAGAATGTTGCGGCGTTGGGCTTTGAGGAGGGGGCTGCGCTCGATGGCGACGCGGATGGATTCGTCGGCGTTGATGGCGCGGGGGCGGAAGGGGAGGGCGCCCATGACGTTGAAGGGAACTTCGCTGGGGTTGGCGGCTGAGTAGTCGACGCCGAGGAGGACGACGAGCTGGTATTGGGCGATGCGGAGGTTGTTCAGCGCCTGGATGAGGGGCGGTTTGGCGTTGGAGAGAGCGACTTCGGCTTGAAGGACGTTGAAGCGTGGGATTGTCCCGGCTTCGAAGCGGTTTTGCTGATCGACGAGCTGTTCCTCGAGGAGGTTGACGCTTTGCTGTTGGGCGACGACGAGGGCTCGGTTCAGGATGACCTGATAGAAGGCGGTTTTTACCGACGAGATGGTTTGGTCGATCGTTTGGCGGAGGGAAAAGTAGGCGCTGTCTTCGACGAATTTCGCGGAGCGGATTCCGGCGAGGGTGCCGCCGCCATTGTAGATGAGTTGGCTAGCCTGGAGCTGGATGTCGTAGCTTTTGTCGTTGACGTAAAAATCGAAACCACCGTCGCCGCCGTCGCCGAAATCCAGGGTCGCCTGCTGGCCGTCGGGGAGCGTGAGGGTCGCGGAATCCAGCCCGCCGCCGCCTCGGCTGGGTTGTTTCGGATCGACGAGGGTGCGCTGTTGCTGCGTGTAGGCAGCGGTGACACCGAGTTGCGGGAGGGCCTGGGCTTGGACCTCGATCACCTGACCACGGGTAAGGCGGATTTGCTGAATGGCGTTGAGGATGTCTGGATTTTGCTTGAGGGCGGTCTGGATGGCTTCGTCGAGCGTGAGATTGGGAACGCTCGGATTGCGCTGGCTCTGGGCGAAGGCGTTGATTTTGGCGATCGCCTCGTCGTTCATTCGCCGGATGGTGGCGGGACTGGGCGCGATCTCGTTCAGATTCGGTTCGATGTTGGGGACGTAGGGGGGCGGGTCGCCCGGATCGGCGAAATCGGCCGGCAGGGAGAGCTCGTCGTCGGACGCGAGGTTTAGATCAGGGTCGGGAGTTGGATCAGCAATGATGTTTCCGTCGGCGTCTGCAACGACCGGGGCCGGCGTGGGGGTGGGCGTGGCGGCCGGGGTGGGCAGAGGGTCGACGGGGAGTGCGTCGGGAGTGGGCGACGGGGTCGGAACGGGGGTCGGGGTCGGCGTTTGCGCCTTGAGGCTGGCTAAGGTGAAGAGTGGGAGGGTCGCGAAGGCGAGGAGGCGGTGGATCATTGATTTTCGTCAGCGGAGCTGTTGCGGCAGTAGTCGAAGACCTTCGTGTAAATTTGGAGCCACATGTGCTGTTCGGTCGGCGTAAGGGTCTCCATCACGCGGTCGACCGCTTCGAAGATGTCGTGGCGGATGCGGTCGACGAGCGCGACGCCTTTGTCCGTGATGGCGACGAGGACTTTACGACGGTCGTCGGGGGAGGGGTGGCGCGTGACGTAACCGATTTTGGCGAGGCGATCGACGAGCCCGGTGGCGGCGGCGGTCGTGTGGGACATGGCCTCGGCGATCTCGCTCATGCTACGGGGTCCGAGTGAGTTAATGTGCCCAAGGAGAACGTATTGCGGAAACGAAACGGAGCCGGGAGAGATCTCGTTCGAGATCCGGAGAAGGAGGGCTCGCTGCATCCCGACGATCATGTCGGCCAGTTGCTTGCGCCCTTCGGGTGATAGAGGTTCTGCCGCTGTCTCAGTCACGAATAGTTAAGCTGATTAAGTTTAGGCTTCCGGCGGGTAAAGGATTAAAATCCCGGAAGGATGATACAAGGGGCATGGGAGCCCGGTGGCAGGGTGGTGCTGGGTGCGACGCGGAGGAGTGCATTTGAACGGGCGAGCGACGCGAGGGCGTGGGATTCCTGCAGGGGCGCGGGGTGAAAATTGCCGACGTCGATGGTGCCGCGGAGGTAATGGGGCCGGTCGCCGGGGTTGGTGATCTCGGTGGCGGTGGGGAGGGAGGTGAAGAGGTTCCGAGAGTGACCGGGACTGGCACCGGCGAGGCGGCGCAGGCCCGGGAGAACGAAGAGAAGGGCGGTGACGAAGGTGGAGACGGGATTGCCGGGGAGGCCGAAGTAGGTGGTTGTGGGAGAGCGGGCAAAGAGAAATGGCTTTCCTGGTTTGACGGCAATCCGCCAGAGGTCGGTGCGGGTGCCGCGGTCGCGAAGGGTGGCTCGGACGTGGTCGTGTTCCCCGACGGACACTCCGCCGGTGAGGATGACGGCATCGCAGCCGACGGTGGAGTCGAGGGCGGCGGCGAGTGCGGTGGGGGTGTCGTCGGCGTGGGTCGTCGTGGTGACGGGGAATCCGGCGGCGGCTAGGACGGCGACTAGGAGTGGGGTGTTGCTGTCGAGGATCTCGCCATCTTGAATTTCGGATTTTGGATTTCGGATTTTGGATTTGATCTCGTCGCCGGTGGAGATGAGGCCGATGGTGGGGAGGGAATGGACGGAGACGTCGCTGATGCCGAGGGCGGCGAAGAGGGCGATGCGGGTGGGGGTGATGGGTTCGCCGGGGGAGAGGATGGTTTGGTGGCGGCAGAGATCGGCGCCGGCGCGGCGGATGAATTCGCCGGGGGCGGGTGGTTCGTTGAGGGTGATTTCGTTGCCGGAGCGGGTGACGTCTTCCTGCCTGATGACGCAATCGGCGTCGGCAGGTAGGGGTGCGCCGGTAAAGATGCGAATGGCGGTGCCGGGGGAGATGGTGAGTCGGCGGTCGGGGCCGGCGGGTTGTTCGCCGACGACGCGGAACTTGGTGGTGGTCGTGGCGTCGGCGGAACGGAGGGCGTAGCCGTCCATCGCGGATTGGTCGAACCGGGGAAGCGGGACGGGAGCGGTGAGGGTGGTCGCGGCGTAGCGCTGCCGGGCCGCGAGGAGGGGAAGCGACTCGGGTGGACGCGAGGGCGGGGCCGTCGCGCCGAGGATGTGGTCGAGTGCGTCGGCTTCGGAGATCACCGGGAGGGATCGTAAACGCGGTCGCCGGGACCGGGTCGGCCGCTCACGACGTCCGCGACGAAGAAGGGCGGGTTGCGGTCGTCGGAGACGCGGACGCTGCCGGTCTCGTTGTCGGCGCCGACGGAGGTGAGGACGGTGCCGGTCGGAAGGCCTTGGTAGGGCTGGGAGTCGATGAGGACCCAGTCGTCTCGCTCGTTGATGGCTTTGATGGAACCGATCCAGTTCGGCGAAACGGCGGCTGGCGTCTCGGCGACTGCTTCTTTTTTCGGGAAGAGATTCTGAAAGAAGGCGGCGACGGGGTTGGGGCGGTCGGCGGACTCGATTGGGTCGGATTCGGGTTCGGGATCGGGCGTCGGGTCCGACTCTTCGGTAATGTCAGAGTCTTCGGTAATTTCGACGGTCTCGGTGACTTCCGCTTCCTCGGTGGATTCGCGGTCCTCCGATTTTGGCAGGAACGCGCAGGAGGTCAGGAAGAGCGAGGCGAGAAGAAGCGGGAGGGCGTTTTTCATGGTTCGAGGCGGTGATGATGACGCGGTCCTGAGTTGAAAGTAGACCACACCCATCCACGAGGTGCCGAATGAAAACGGAAGCCAGTCTAGGAGCCAGAAATTGGTATTCACACGGGAGTCACTCGGGAGCTAAGCTTCATGTCAATAAATAATTGAAAACAAACGGTATATGAGAGTGGAGCAAATTCCAGATCGATTGTTAATCCGATAAACCCGAATGATTTTTGCGGTAGTTGTCAGGATTATTATTGCATTTTACCAATCTGTTGTGAAACACACAACGTGCACATTAAAAATATCCCATGAAGCATCCTGACATTTTTCTAAAGCTCCGGCACCGGATTTATCTTGTTTTACTTTTGTTCGCTATTAACGCGGCCTGGTCGGGCCAAGCAAGATCCCAAGACGTTACTTTTCAGACAGTTGCAATCACGGGGGCGAAGGCGCCGAACACCCTCGCGAACGTAAATTATCTCGATATCAACGCTGAGCCGTGGCTTACCGACGGGACGGCATTGGTTCCGGGCCGAGCGTTGGTGCTTTCGAGGTTGGGGGGACCGGGTGTGGCGCCATCGAATGAGGTCGGCCTTTGGGAAGGGCCGATCGGCAACTTAACGTTGCTGGCCAGGAAAGATGACGGCGCACCAGGAACTGCTTCCTCAAAATTCTTTGCATTCGATGGGCTTTACCGAAATTCGTCAGGAGGGCCGGTGGTTTTTGGAGCGAGCCTGAGTGGAGCGACGACAGGCGACGACACGGGGATCTGGTTTCGGGCTAATCCGCAGTCTTTGTCGGATCTCATTCTTCGAGAGGGTTCGACGATTCCAGGTTTTCTTCCGAACGTCGAAATCGATGATTTGACACCGAAATTCTCTCAGGATTTCGAAAGCTATGCAGTCGGCTACGATATTGCCGATACCTCTGGAACGGTATTCATCGAGGCAGAGAGTAAAAATGCTGGACCAGATCTTTTGATCGGCGGAATTCCCGGTGATATCAACGTGATCGCCTATGAGGGTGGTCCGGCCAATGGGGTTCAAGCCGGAATCACCTATCTAGAATGTCCAGGCATCGAGCGATTTGTCAGTGTGAATCCGCTCCGCTCGGATATCCGTGTCCGGCAATTTAATGCGACCGCGCAGCTTACATTCCGGGCAGCGCTCACCGGAATTGGAGTTACGGCAAACAACGACACCGGTATTTGGTCAGGTACGAGAAAAAACATCTCGCTCTTCGCCCGTGAAGGGGACCCTGCTTCCGGCCCTAGCGGCGGCGTTCTGTCTGGTGTTTCGTACGGAGACTTTCCAGATGCTGCCAATTTGGCGCCGGTCATCGCTCCGGATCAAACGGTTACCTTTACGGGATCCTTGATCGGAACGGGCGTTGGATCCGTCAACAACCACGGAATTTGGGCTGGTTCTGCCGGTGATGTACCTGCCCTGTTGCTCCGCAGTGGAACCCAGGCACCCGGAACAGCGAATGGAGTTCAATACAGCGACTTCACGCAGATCTCAGCAGGCAGCAACGGGTGGTTGTTTTTCCAGACCGTCCTCGTTGGCGGTGGGGTAAATGCTGACAGCGACGATGCGATTTACGCCGGAAAAGGTTCGAGCTTCCAACTAGTAGCGCGTGAAAACTTCACCGCGCCGGGGACGAACAACGCGGTTTTCAAGGAGTTCAATCGGATCGAGGTGAACAACAAGGGATTCATTGTCTTCACGGCCAAATTAAACGGGACGAACATCACACCGGCCAACGACGAGGGAATCTGGATCGGAACAGCTGGAGATCCGACGGCAAATCCCGTTATTCTTCCGAGTATTCAGTTGATGGCTCGGGAGGGAGATCCGGCTCCGGATACGCAAGGTGGAATTTTCTATGGAGCCAACTTTTTTGACACTTTCTTGTTGAACCAAGAGAATGAGGTTGTCGTTTCCGGAACGACCTTGAGTAGCTCGGGAGCGACGAGTTCGGGAATTTGGGCCCGGAATCAGGCCGGGAATGTTGTATTGGTTGCCCGGCAGGGGGCGCAGGTTCCCAAGAACACAGGGTTTGGCACCGTCTTAAATGACCTTGCGGAGGATCAAGTCCTGTTGGACAACAACGGTGGGATTGAGTTCCCGGTGACGTTCTCGTTTGCGCCTGTCGACAACGCCGTCTTGAGGGCGAAATTGGTTACACCTCCGAAAGACCCGGCGGCGGCGCCGGCATTTTCTCCGGCGGGGGGCAGCTACACCGATGCGCAAACCATCACGCTGAGTTCGGTGACACCCGAAGCAGGTATCCGCTACACGACCGATGGATCGCCGCCGAACAGCGCTTCAACGCTTTACACAGGTCCTTTTCTAGTCACTTCGACGACAACGGTCCGTGCTTTTGCTTTCAAGGATGGGTTCCTTGATAGTGCAATCGTCTCAGCAATTTACGAGATCGGGAGCGGTCCGACGGTTGCGACGCCGACAATTTCTCCCTCTGGCGGGACGTTCGCGGGCCTTCAGACGGTGACAATGGCGACATCCACTCAGGAAGCGATGATCTTCTTTACCTTGGATGGAAGCAATCCGACCACGTCGCCGCAGCGCCAATTGTACGTTGCTCCGTTCAGTCTGAATGCAACGACGACAGTTAGGGCAGTGGCATCTAAGGCTGATGCGACCACAAGCGCCGAGGCGTCTGCGCTGTTCTTCTTCACTTCGCCACCGACGCCGGATCCTGGGAACGGAGACGTCGACGTGATGGCGCAGGCTGATGTCGACCTTTCCGGCAAGCGGCGGACGAAGACCGAAAAGCGGCGAGTGGTACTGAGAGGCTCGGCGGAGAGTGCTGATGGGATTGACCGGGTGGAATACACGGTCAATGGCGGCAAGACTCAGAAAGCTCGAGGCACCGTAAAATGGCGGATACCGGTCCGGATCAAACCCGATAAAAATGCTCGCAAGACCAAACTCAAGATCGAGATTTACTCATATTCGAAGTTGAACGTGCGTTCGGAGAAGGCACTCGCTGTCATCATCTACAAGCCGAAAAAGCGAAAAGAGGTGCGCGACTGATTCCCAGCCGTAATCGGCGGGTCCCTCGGGACCCGCTAGCCAAATGGCGAGTTTGGGCTTTCGGCCCAACTCGCCACTTTTGGTTTTATAGCGCGCGGTAATTCAGCTTTCGAGGCGGTGGTCGGCGAGCCAGGTGGTGAAGGCGGTGAGGGCGCGGGCGCGGTGGCTGATGGAATTTTTTACCGCGGGTGGGAGTTGGCCGAAAGTTTCTTCGTGGCCTTCGGGAATGAAGAGGGGGTCGTAGCCGAAGCCGCCGGGGCCGCGGAGCTCGGGGACGATGCGGCCTTCGATGGTGCCGTCGAAGGTCTCGCGCAGGGTGCCGTCGTGGGAAAGGGCCAGGACGCAGCGAAAGCGGGCGGTGCGGTGGGTGGGGTCGGTGTTGGCGAGGTTGCGGATGAGGAGGGAGTTGTTGGCGTCGTCGGTGGCGGTGGGGCCGGCGTAGCGGGCGGAGTAAACGCCGGGGGCGCGGTCGAGGGCGTCGACTTCGAGACCGGAGTCGTCGGCGAGGGCCCAGCCGTGAACGTGGGCGGAGACGGCGTTGGCCTTGAGGGCGGCGTTGGCGGCGAAGGTGGTGCCGGTTTCCTCGACTTCGGGGGCGTCGGGGAGGGTGGTGAGGTCGGTGACGGTGAAGTGGCCGGCGAGGAGGGTGGCGATCTCGGCGGTTTTGTGGGTGTTGCGGGTGGCGAGGAGGAGGGGCTTCAAATTTCGGATTTTAGATTTTGGATTTTGGATTGGGGGGCGGCGGGGCTTGTCGTTATTCGTTGGTTTATGGCGCAGCGCAAACCGTTTCCTTTTTCCGAGTTCGAATCCAAGTGGCAGGAGCGTTGGGAAGCGTCGGGGGCGTGGCGCGCGAAGGATCCGGGTGAGGCGGGTTTCGATGCGGCGGCGCGAAAGTTTTACGTTTTGGACATGTTTCCGTATCCGAGTGGCGACGGGTTGCACATGGGGCATCCGCTGCAGAAGACGGCGTGTGACGTGGTGGCGCGGAAGGCGCGGATGAAGGGTGTGAACGTGCTGTTTCCGGCGGGGTGGGATTCGTTCGGGTTGCCGGCGGAGAATTACGCGGTGAAGACGGGTCAGCATCCGCGGGTGACGACGGAGGCGAACATCGCGAACTTCACGCGGCAGATCAAGCAGTTGGGATTTTCATACGACTGGTCGCGGGAGGTGGCGACGAGCGATCCGGATTACTACAAGTGGACGCAGTGGATTTTTCTGAAGATCTACGACAGTTGGTTCGATGAGGTGGCGGGGAAGGCGCGGCCGATCGCGGAGCTGGAGGTTCCGGCGGACGTGACGGCGGCTGGCGACGAGGCGGTGCGGGATTTTATCGATTCGCGGAGGTTGGCTTTCGTGGACGAGCAGCCGGTGAACTGGTCGCCGGATCTGGGGACGGTGCTGGCGAACGAGGAGGTCGAGGAGTGGACGAGTAAGGGATTTCGCGTGGAGCGGAGGCCGATGCGCCAGTGGATGCTGAGGATTCGGGCTTATGCGCAGCGGCTGCTCGACGATCTGGATTTACTGGATTGGCCGGAGGCGTTGAAGACGATGCAGCGGAACTGGATCGGGCGGAGCGAAGGGGCGGTGGTGGAATTTCGGATTGCGGATTTCGGATTTCGGATCGAGGTGTTTACGACGCGGCCGGATACGTTGTTTGGGGCGACCTACGTGGTGTTGGCGCCCGAGCATCCGTTGGTCGATGAGATCGTGGCGGGGGGGCAGCGGGAGGCGGTGGCGGATTACCGGCAGGCGGTGGCGGCGAAGTCGGATCTGGAGCGGACGGATCTGGCGAAGGAGAAGTCGGGGGTGGATACGGGAGCTTTCGCGGTGAATCCGGTGAACGGGGAGCGGATTCCGATCTGGATCGCGGACTACGTGCTGATGGGTTACGGGACGGGCGCGATCATGGCGGTGCCGGGGCACGACGAGCGCGACGCGGAATTTGCGGAGCAGTTTGGGTTGGAGATTCGGGAAGTGGTCTCACGCGGAGACGCAGAGGCGCAGAGGGGTGAAGATGTCTCACGCGAAGACGCGAAGGCGCGAAGAGGTGAAGATGCCGGAGGTTGCTTTTCTGGCGAGGGCGTTGCGGTGAATTCGGGGTTTTTGGATGGGATGGAGACGGGTGATGCCAAGCGGGCGATGATTGATTGGCTGGAGGCCGAGGGGTGCGGGAGTGGGTCGGTGAATTACAAACTGCGGGACTGGCTGTTTTCGCGTCAGCGTTACTGGGGCGAGCCGTTTCCGATCAAGTGGAAGGACGGACGGCACTATCCGGTCGCGGAGGATGAGTTGCCGGTGTTGCCGCCGGCGATGGAGGATTTCAAACCGGCGGGCGACGGGCGTCCGCCGCTGGCCAAGGTGCGGGAGTGGGTCGAGCTGGAAGACGGGTTCGAGCGGGAGACGAACACGATGCCGCAGTGGGCGGGGTCGTGTTGGTATTATCTGCGCTACATCGATCCGCGGAATGGATCGGCGGCGGTGGCTCCGGAGTTGGAGCGGTATTGGATGGGGGAGAAGGGCGTGGACCTTTACGTGGGCGGGGTGGAGCACGCGGTGCTGCACCTCCTTTACGCACGGTTCTGGCACAAGGTGCTCTTCGATCTGGGGATGGTGGGAACGCCGGAGCCGTTTCACCGGCTGATGAATCAAGGGCTCGTGCAGGGCGAGGACGGGCAGAAGATGTCGAAGAGCCGCGGGAACGTGGTGAATCCGGATTCGGTGGTGGAGGATTTTGGCGCGGATTCGTTGCGGTTGTTCGAACTGTTCATGGGACCGCTGGATCAGCCGAAGCCGTGGAGCATGAAGGGCGTGGAGGGCGTGCACCGTTTTTTGGCGCGGGTCTGGCGGCTGGTGATGGAGGAGGATCAGGAGGGGCGCTGGACGTTGTCATCTAATCTGGGGGAGACGGAAATGACGTCCGCTCAGCGCCGGGTGGCGCACGCGTCGGTGAAGAAAGTGACGGAGGACATCGCGGCGTTTTCGTTCAATACGGCGATCTCGCAGATGATGATCTTCACGAATGAGTTCGTGGGGGCGGCGCCGCGACCGGTGGAGGCGGTCGGGTTGTTGTTGCGGGTGCTGAGTCCGTTTGCTCCGCATCTGGCGGATGAGCTTTGGGAGCGGCTGGGAGAAAAATTTGTGAGCTTCGACGGGCTGGCTTCGACGAGCCAGTGGCCAGAGTGGCGGGAGGAATATCTGGTGGAAGACGAGATCGAAATCGTGCTGCAGGTGAACGGGAAACTGCGCGACAAGGTGCGGGTGAAGAAGGCGGCGGCCAAGGAGGAGGTGGAGGCCGTGACATTGGCGAATGCGAAGGTGGCGGAAGTCATCGAGGGCAAGACCGTCCGGAAGGTCGTGGTCGTGCCGGGTAAACTCGTCAACGTGGTGGCAAATTAGCGGGAAAGATTCTCACGCGAAGGCGTGAAGGCGCGAAGAGGTGAGCCTAGATGGGAAGTTGAGAGTCTATAGTTGAGAGTTGAATGTTTGAAGACGAACGGTTTGCGGAAAGTGGCGATTTCGCCTTCTGGGTGAGCTCATAGTCCGACGCAAGTCGCTCATTCCCAACTCTCAACTACGAACTCTCAACTATCCACTTCCGTTTCTAGGGTGAGGGTTCCCACGCGGCGCAGAGGCGATGCGGACGCCTTTCAGCGGGTGAGGGTGAGGAATTTGAATTGCGTGCCCATGATCTCGGGGTGGAGGAGGGTCTTAAAACCGCGAAGGTCACTGGCGCGCTGCGCGGTGTCGGGCTGTTTTTCGAGGTCTAGGAGGAGCGCTCGACCGGCGTTGACCAGGAAATGATATTGGTCGGTGAGCGGCGCCGCGGTGAGGCCGGCGGCTGTGGCGGTGTCGGTGAGAGAGGTGAAGTCGACGTGGGCTGTGAGGTCCTGTTCGCCGACGTGATCGAGCGGGTTGTCGGTGCGCTGATGCCGACGATAGCCGGTGAGCGTGGAGCGGGGGCGGCCATCGCGGAGGTCGCCGTAATCGCAGATGAGAATTTCTCCGCGTCGGAGTTTCGGGGCGAGGGTGGTGAGCCAGTCGGACGCCGCGGGGCGGAGCTCGGTGATGTCACCGTCTCGAGCGGGGGGCGGGAGGTCGTCATCGGTCGGTTGGTGGACGATGGCGAGGTCGCCGTCGTGGGCGGTGACATACCATTCCTGCCAGGTGTGGTCGCTGGATTCGATAACGCGGATCGGGAGGGCGTCGACGAATTCGTTGGTGAAATGGACGCCGGTGAAGGGTGGGAGGTCGTCGATCGTGTCGTGCCAGACGAGTTGGGGTGCGAGGGATTTCAGCCGGCTGCGCTGCGCCTTGCGAAGGTGTTCGAAGGGCTCGATCAGGTGGAGGCGGAGGTCAGTGGAAAGTGCGGGGTGGCGGTCGGCCAGGGCGGTGAGGACGTCGGCGGCGAAGGTGCCGTCGTTGGCGCCTTGTTCGACGAGCGTGAAGTCGGCGGGGCGGCCGAGAGATTCCCAGACGGTTGCGAAGTGATCGGCGAGGATACGACCGAACATCCGCGTGGCGGTTACGCTGGTGTAGAAATCGCCATTGCGCCCGATGTCGGCGTGGCCACCGGCGTAGTAGCCGTGCTGGGAATCGAAGAGCGCGCGCGCCATGAAGGCGTCGAAGCGCAGGGGAGGGGCAGATGTCAGCTCGGCGTAAAGCTGGCGGGCGAGCGGGGTCTGGGGCTGCGCCCGGATCACGTTATTCCTGCGTGATCTCGCGGACGTAGATGTTGACCGTGCCGTCGGCGGTTTTCTTGACGTCGGTGATTAGGAATGGTCGCTTGCCGTCGCGCGCCACGCGGTTGCCTTCGTCCGGGAGGCGGCTGCCCTGCGGAAAGTCGACGATGAGTCGAGTCGTGGAATTGAGTCTGCCGGAGCTGGGTCGGAGAACGGCGCGGTTCGTGCCGGAAGCCGTGACGACGAAGTCTCCTTGGAGATACATGCGGTCGGCGGGCATGGTCTGGCCAGCCAGGTCGGTGGTGCTGCGCACGTCGACGAGCTTACCGCGAGGCATCTGCCCGGCGGGATAGACTGGCCAACCGCCAGCGGCGGTGTTGGCAACAGCCGGGGGTTTTGCGTCGGAGTTGAACGGCTTGAGCGGAACGGTCGGTGCGGCGGCTCTGGGCGTGGGAGGAGGGGAGGCGGCAGCGATCGGGCTCGATGCTGGCGTGGGGGCCGGGGCAATCGGGGTGTCGGATTCCGGAGCGTCGTCGGGTGCGGGAGTGGGCGGTTCGACGCTGGCGACTTCGGTGGTGGGGGCGACTTCGACGGGTGCTGGCTCGGGCGTCTCACCGGCCAGATCGGTGGCGGCCTGGACGCGAACGAGAGAATTCGCCGGCGCGGGGGCTTCGCCGCGAGGGGTGCCCGGGGCGGGGTCGAGTCCGGCCTTCTGACGATAGGTGGCGTAGCGGGTGTCGGCTTCGGCGATTTTTGGTTTGGCCAGGACGGGAAGTCCGGTTTCGACGTTGAGGGAGGTCGGTGGATCGAGCGAGAAACTGCCGGGGCCCTCGGTGGACGCGTAGCTGGGGTAGTGGATGGGGACGACGGTGAATTTGAGGCGTCCGTCGTCGAGCCGGGAGACGTGCGTGATGGCGGTGAGGTCGCGGGTTTTCTGAATCGGAATGTCGAGGCCGGTGAGCAGGGAGCGGTGGAGCGCCGGGACCATGCGTTCTTCGGCGGGAAAGATGTGCTCGATGAGGACCTGTGGATTTTCGGTGTCCTGCGCGAGTGCGACGACGCCGCTGTTGATGAAGTCGTCGCTGGAGAGTTCGTAGGAGTCGAGGATGTTGAAGCTTCCGGTGACGTAGGGAATGAGGTCCTGGGCGTTTTGGTAATTTTCGACGTAGTGGCGGAGAAGCTGGGTGCTCTCCTTTTTCAAGTCGCGCGTGGACATGCTCCCGAAGCGCTCGATGAGTTTCTCGGCGTCCAGGAATTCCCCTTTCGGCGCGGCGGTGTCGACGAACCGCTTGGGCGGTTCGATCTTGTTCATCTTCTTGAGGATCGAGTAGCTCAGGGGTTCCTCGGGGTGCCCGAAGACGTAGTAGGTGCCCATCCAACAGAGCATGACGAGCCCGACGAGCAGGACGATGAAGATACCCCACGTGATGAGATCGGCGCGGGGTTTGGCTTCGACGTTTTTGGAACGGAAGCCGCGGGAGGAGCCCCGGCGGGAGCTAAACTTTTTACGAGGATCGGCCATGGTGCGGTCAGGCGGTGGCCGGTAGGGCTTCGTCGGCGGGCTCGAAGGAGGTGCCGCAACCGCAGGACCGGATGGCGCGCGGATTGACGATTTTGAATCCGGCTCCGGCGAGATCGTCGATGTGATCGAGGGTGCAGCCGTCGAGGTGTTCGACGCTGTCGGCAGCGACGTAAACGCTGACGCCGTCGCGCTGAGCGTGTTCGTCCCCGTCGTGCGGCTCGCTCATCTCCATGCCGTATTGCAGCCCGGCGCAGCCTCCGCGCTCGACGGAGAGCCGCAGACCGTGTCCTGCGGGGAGGGATTTTTCCTCGAGCAGGGCGCGCAGTTGTTGCGCTGCGGGTTCGGTTATGTGGAGCATGCTGGTCTTTTATGGTCGGTGGTGCGCGAAGTCAAATGGTGCGGCGGGAAAACCGCCTGGATTCGCGGGTGGTGGTGAAACGCGGGGCGGGGTGCTGACGGATGGGTCGGATCAAGCGGTTGTCGGAGGAAGTGGCGAGTCAGGTCGCGGCCGGGGAGGTGGTGGAGCGGCCGGCTTCGGTGGTGAAGGAGCTGGTAGAGAACAGCATCGACGCCGGTGCGACGCGGGTGGAGGTGGAGTATCGGAAGGGCGGGTCGGGATATTTGGCGGTGACGGACAATGGTCGGGGGATGGACCGGGAAGACGCCGAGCGGTGTCTGGAACGGCACGCGACGAGCAAGATCCGGACGGGGCGGGATCTGGAGACGGTGGCGACGTTTGGGTTTCGGGGTGAGGCGGTGCCGAGCGTCGCGAGCGTGTCGAAGTTTCGGCTGACGACGCGGGAGGCGGGCGCTGAAGCGGGGACGGAGATCGTGGTGGCCGGTGGGAAGATCGAGTCGGTGCGGGCGTGCGGGTGTGCGGAGGGGACGCGGATCGAGGTGAGGAATCTGTTCTATAACCTGCCGGCGCGGCGGAAGTTTTTGCGAGGAGAGCGGACGGAGGCGGCGCACATCGAGCAGGTCTTTCAGATCGCGGCGTTGGCGAATCCGAACGTGCGGTTTTCGCTGGAGCGGGACGGTCGGCAGACGCGGTTGCTGGCGGCGGGGACGGATCTGAGGACGCGGGTGAGGGATCTCTGCGGGACGGAATTTCTGGGATCGTTATTCGAGATTGCGGAGTTCGAGCACGGGGGGGTGGAGTTCGCGGGTTTGCTGGCGCGGCCGGGTCATGGTCGGGGCGATCGGTCGCAGCAGTATTGGTTTGTGAACGGGCGGGCGATCTCGAGTCCGATTTTGTCGCAGCCGCTGCGGGAGGCTTACGGAAACGCGTTGCCGAAAGGCATGCACCCGGCGGCGGTGATGTTCGTGCGGATGGACCCGCGAGAGGTCGATTGCAACGTGCACCCGGCGAAGCGGGAGGTGCGTTTTCGTGACGGGATCGGGGTGCGTGAGGCGGTGGGGGCTTGCGTGCGGGTGGCGCTAGATGGTTTGCGAAACCGGGGGAGTGGACGGGGCGGTGCGGTGGGCCGGGCGTTTCCCGAGGCAGATCGGCGGGTGCCGGTCGTGCGTGCTGGTGGGGGGGCTCTGGAGAAGGCGGACGATGGTCGGCGGGACGGACCGGCGGAGGAGGCACGGAACGGAGGGGAGAGGTTCGAGCTGACGGGGGGGCGCCGGTCGAACGAGCAAGCTGAGACGGCGCTGGTAGCGGGAACGACGGCTCCGATCGAAGAGAGGGTCGAGCGGGTGTTTATCGACGCGCCGGTGGAGGCGGTCGAGACGGATGAGTTGCTGGAGACAACGCCGGAGCGGTTTCGATTTGTTGGGGTGTTGGCGGGTCGATACGTGACGATGGAGGATGCGGCGGGAATGGTGTTGCTGGATTTTCGGGCGGCGCAGGAGCGGATTTGGTTTGAGCGGACGCTGCGCGAGATGGGCTCGGGGGCGGCGTCTTCGCAGCGGCTGCTGCTGCCGGCGGTGGTGGAGTTGTCGCCGCGGGACGAAGCTTGGGTGAACGAGAACGCCGAGGCGCTACGGCGGGTCGGGATGTGGGTGGAGCCGTTTGGCAGTGGGACGGTGAAGATCGACGGGGTGCCGCCGATGCTGGCGGGGGCGGCGGCTTCGGAGGCGTTGGTCGGGCTGATCGACGACGGGAGGGCGAGCGGATCCGCGGCTCGCGGTCGGGCGGGGTCGCGAGCGGTCGAGGAGGCGATTGCGCGTTCGGTGGCGAGGTTCGCTCCGGCGCAGGGTTTACCGTTGGAAACGGAAGGGCTGCGGACGTTTCTGGCGGAGCTGATGGCGTGCGATTTGCCATACACCTGTCCCGGCGGGAAGCCGACGATGGTGCACTTTTCGCTGAGCGAGCTGGAGCGGAAATTTGGAAGGTGACGCAATTTTGGATTTTGGATTTTGGATTTTGGATTGGTCTGAAAGAGTGTGGGCATGCACGAGAGCTTGCGGATCGAACCGGCGACGATGGACGACCTCCCGGTGCTGGCGGATTTGCTGCACGATCTGTTTACGCTGGAGAGTGATTTTGTGCCGGATCGCGAGCGGCAGGTGCGGGGGGTGAAGCTGATCTTGGAGGATCCGTCGAGGGGGCGAATCTTTGTGCTGCGAAACGATCACAAGATCGTCGGGATGATCAATCTGCTGATCACGATCAGCACGGCGGAGGGTGGGTTTGTGATGTTACTGGAGGACTTGGTGATTCACGCGGATCACCGCGGGCACGGGCTGGGATCGAGATTGCTAGCGCACGCGATCGACTTTGCCCGCGAGAGAAACTTTCTGCGGATCACGCTATTGACGGATCGGGCGGACCAGGGGCCGATCGATTTTTACTGTCATCGCGGCTTCAAAGTCAGTGAGATGCAGCCGCTGCGGATGATTTTTCGCGAAAACGTCGAGTCTCACACGAGGACCTGAGTCATGAGTGAATCGGAATTTGCGCGGGTGGATTTGTCGAGGCGGGAGCGCTGTGGCCGGGCGGAGGTGATCTATTGTCCGGGAAAGACTCCCGACGAGGTCGCGGAAATCGCCGTGCAGTTGAGGGATGCGGGCGAGGTGATGCTGGCGACGCGGGTCACGCCGGAGCAGGTGGCGGCGGTGCGGGTGCGGCTGCCGGAGGTGACGTATCACGAGCGGGCGCGGTGCCTGAGTCTCGGAGAGCCGGTGGCGAGCGGGTCGAGGTGGTCGGTGGGATTGCTGACGGCGGGGACGGCGGACCTGGCGGTAGCGGAGGAGGCGGCGGTGACGCTGGAAACGTTTGGCCAGGACGTTGAGCGCTTTTATGACGTCGGGGTGGCGGGTTTACACCGGTTACTGGGTCAACTCGATGCGGTGAGAAACTGCGGTGTGTTGATCGTGGTGGCGGGGATGGAGGGGGCTCTGCCGAGCGTGGTGGCGGGGTTGGTGGATGTGCCGGTGATTGCCGTGCCGACGAGCGTCGGATACGGAGCGAATTTCGGCGGGTTGGCGGCGTTGCTCGGGATGCTGACGAGCTGCGGTAGCAAGGTCACGGTGGTGAATATCGACAACGGTTTTGGCGCGGCGAGTGCGGCGGACGCAATCCTTCGGCTGACGTGAGGCGTGGCTTACGATACGAGGGTGAGGGGTCCGATCACGACGGGACGCGTCGGAGAATGGTCTGGATAAAGAAATGAGTGCGCGGGCCGACCTTCACATCTACTCGAAACACAGTTCGCGGGCGGCGGACTGGGTGCTGCGGCGGCTGGATTTCCCGGCTAGTTTTTCGGATCCCGGCGAGCTCTACGAGACGCTGATGGCGAAGGGGATGACCTTCGTAACGCTGACGGATCAAAACTCGATCGCGGGTTGTTTGGAGATCGCGGACCGGCCGGGAACGTTCATGAGCGAGGAGGTGACGGTGGCTTTTCCAGAAGACGGGACGCGTGTGAACGTCCTGGTTTACGGGCTCGACGAAGCTCAGCACGAGGTCTTGCAGGGTCTGCGCGAGAACATTTATGACCTACAGCGTTTTCTGGCGGAAGCGGGATTGGCGCACGCGGTGGCGCATCCGCTGCACGCGTTGCGCGAGGATTTGAAGCCGCTTCATTTTCGGAAGCTCGCGTTGCTGTTCCGTCATTTCGAAGGGGTCAACGGTCGGTATGCGGGGATTTTGAGCGAGACGGCGCGATACGCGCTGGGAGAGCTGACGGAGGAGAACATAACGCGTTTTTCGGAGGAGACGGGGATTGCTCCGACGCATTCCGAGGCTTGGCGGAAGGTCTTCGTCGGGGGATCGGACGATCACGGGGCGGTGTTTCCGGGGCGGGCTTGGACGGAGTGCCCTGAGTGTGGATCGGTGGAGGGATTTCTCGCTCACGTTCGGGCCGGCGATTGTTCGGCGGGAGGTCAGGCGGGGAGTCCGCTGGCGATGGCGCACGGAACCTACAACGTGGCCTTCGAGTTTGCGAAGGCGCGGCTGGAGGTGAAGGCGCATGAGCCGGGGGTGGGCTTGGTCGAGAAGATGTTCACGCGTTTCATGGAAGGGCGCGATCCGACGCAGTTTACGTTCGGCGAAAAAGTGAACTTCCTGGCGCAGGGTGTCTTGAGCGGAAAAATATTCGAATTGGCGAAGCCGGGGAATGCGTCGATCTGGCGAGAACTCGCGGCCTATTTCTCCGAGCCGAAGGTGAAGGCCGCGCTCGCGGAGGCGACGGCGGGCGTCGAGGAGTCGGAGCGGCGGGCGTTTTTGATGGCGAACCTGATTGCGAACCAGCTCGGGTTTCGATTTTTCAAACAATTCGTCGCGCAGATCACGTCGGGGAAGGTGATCGAGAGTATTCAGACGATCAGTCCGCTGGTGCCGATCGTGGCGTTGTTGAGTCCATACATTCAGGCGTTTCGCCTGCCGAAGCGGACGTGGCTGGCGGAGATGAGCGAGGGATTGTGCGGAAAGGTGCCGGTTGAGCTGCGGAACACGCGGAGGGTTTGGTTCACCGATACGCTGGAGGACGTAAACGGGGTGGCGACGACGATCAAACGAATGACCGCGGCGGGAGTGGCGGCGGGGCATGATTTGAAGGTCGTGGTGTCGCAACCGGAGATCGGTGACATGGGGGTGCCGGTGAAAAATTTCCCACCGGTCGGGGAGTTCGAGTTACCGGAATACGAATTGCAGCGGTTGAGCTTTCCGCCGGTGCTGGAGATGGCGGAGTGGTTGGCGCGCGAGAACGTGGGGGAGGTCATCATCAGCACACCCGGTCCGGTCGGGCTGGCGGCGTTGGCTGCGGCCAAGGCGCTGGGACTGCGGACGGCGGGGATCTACCACACGGCGTTTCCGCAATACGTGAAAATCCTGACCGACGACGCGTTCATGGAGACGCTCACGTGGAACGTGATGCATTGGTTTTACAGTCAGGTGGACATCGTCTGGGTGAACTCCGAGGACTACCGCAAGGAGTGGTTGGACCGCGGGATCCCGCCGGAGCGGATCAAGATTTTGCCGAGGGGGCTGGACGTCGAGTTGTTCCATCCGACGAGGCGCGACGAGAGATTTTGGAAGAGCCGGGGCCTGCGCGACGGCGAAGTGGCCATGCTCTACGTCGGGCGAATTTCGAAGGAAAAGAATCTGGATTTGACGGTTGCCGTTGCGAAACGGCTCGCGGAGTCGGGGGTGCGTCCGGTCTTCGTGGGCGACGGTCCGTATCGGCCTGAGATGGAGCGGTTGTTGCCAGACGCAATTTTCACGGGGTATCTGGGAGGGGTCGACCTGGCAACGGCATACGCGTCCTCCGATCTTTTCGTTTTCCCGAGCACGACGGATACGTTTGGCAACGTGATCCTCGAGGCGCAGGCGAGCGGATTGCCGACGATCGTGAGCGATATGGGGGGGCCTCGCGATCTGGTGCGAGACGGCGTGGACGGATTCGTGACGCGGGCGTTGGACGTCGAAGCGTTGGTGGCGCGGGCGCGGGAACTGGCGGAGAATGCCGATCTCCGCGCGCGGATGGGCGAGGCCGCGCGTGCGGCGGTCGCCACGCGGGACTGGAGTGCGGCGTTTGAGAAATTCTGGGGAGCGTCCCGCGAGTGATTACGGCGGGTTGTCTGGACCCGCGGTGTTGAAGGTCGGCTGACGGTCCGTGCATTGGCTAGCGGAGCCGCGCGGCGGTGGCGATGGTGTTCCGATGGAGTCGGGCGGTGTTTTCGACTTCGCGATTGTAACCGCCGCCGTAGAGAACGGTGAGCGGGATTTGTTGATCGACGAAGAGGTGGCCCACGAATTCGTCGCGGAGCGTCATTTCACGGGCGGAGAGCTGGAGTTGACCGAAACGGTCGTTGCGGTGCGGGTCGGCGCCGGAAATCCAGATCGCGAGGTCGGGTCGGAAGCTTTCGACGGCGTCGGGAAGGGATTGGCGAAGGGCCGAGAGGAAGGTGTCGCCATTCGCGAAGCGCTGTAGCGGGACGTCGAGGTCGCCGGGAGATTTGCGGGACGGATAGTTTGCGCCGACGTGAATCGAATAGGTGAAAACGTGGTCGTCCTTCGTGAAGATGGCGTGGGTTCCGTTGCCTTGGTGGGCGTCGGTGTCGCAGACGAAGATGCGCAGATTTGGCTGGCGGGTGTGCAGATCGGCGATGGTGATGGCGACGTCGTTGAGAACGCAAAACCCTTCGCCGTGATCGGGGAAGGCGTGGTGGGTGCCGCCCGCGAGGTTGGCGGCCACCCCGTCGGCGAGTGCGGCGTGGGCTGCCAGGCGGGTGCCTTCGACCTCGCGGGCACTGCGTTCGAAGAGGGCGGGTCCAGGCGGGAGGCCGAGAACGGTCCGCTCGCGGGAGCTGAAGCGGTCGGCAATGAGGTTGTCGAGGTAGGTGGGGTGATGAATCCGCTCGATGAGCGGGCGGGGTGTGGGGTCGACCAGGGTGATGTCGGTAGGTCGGACGATTTTTGCCGCCAGCAGAAAGCGGTGGGCGTCGGTGAACTTTCGCATCGGGAACGGGTGCCCGTCGGGGAGCGGAAGGTCGTAGTCCGGCGAGTAGAAGCAGCGCACGTCGGTGGAGGATGGGGTCGGGATTTCGGGAAGCGGACAACGAAAAACCGGCGGACAGTTTCCCATCCGCCGGTCAGCAAGTGTTGTTGAGTGGCAAAGGTGCTACCGGATCTTTTTTAACAGCGGGAGCCCGGTCTTCTGATTCTCGGAGACTTCGTATCCTTCAGGTAGCGCGTCGAGTGCGCCTTCGCCGACCGTTCCTGCGAAATAGTAGAGCGACACTTCCTGACCTCCCCGTAGTTGCTGACGACGGTGATGGAGGTGGTAGGTCTTGCCGGATTTTTTGCTACTTACGGTGAAGGCCATGAATGCGGGACGAGCTCTGGGTGGGGCGGGCGTCTAGATCAGGCCGGCCTTCTTGAGAGTCTTGTAGGCACCGTTTTTGTCGACGGTCTTGAACGCCCGAGCCGTCGCCTTGACGGTGACGTATTTCTTCAATTCAGGAACCCAAACCCGCTTTTTGCGGAGGTTGGGGACAAATTCGCGGGGCACGACTTTCGTCACGTGCATGCCGATTCCGCCTTTTTTCTTAGCGAGACCACGACGGTGGATTTTCGATCCCATCGTCGGCTTCGCTCCGGTAATTTCACACAGTCTGGCCATTTTTTCGTATTCGGTAAATTTGAGGAACGGGGACTATTCGGTGCGACCTCCTTCGGGTCAAGCGAGAATCTCCCGCTTGTCGGCGACGGAGCAAAACCGGATTTCTTGCCGGAGCAAAACCGGACAGGTGTTCAGAGGCTGTAGTGGGCTAAAATAGAGGGCCACACGTCTTTTGGGGGATTCTCGACGACCCAAAATTGACGGGACGGATGATGGACGATGGTGATGCGCTTGCGGAGGGTGGATGAGATCTCGTAGTTACGGCCTTCAAAATCGACGGTGTGGTCGTTGTTCACGCGTCGGGAGAGGCGGAGTGAGAGGTGCAGATCGAGTAGGGCGGGAGGCGGAGAAGGACGCAGGCGACCGCGGCCACGGAGTGACTGGATTTCCCAGACTTCGAGGGGAATTTTGCCGGACGAGCGGTTGAGCTTGAGGTTCTGTCGCTCGATCTCCATCTGGAGGATGGCGTCGGCTTGCGCCCAAGTTGTGGCGCGGGCGTGTGCGAGCAAGGCGACCAGGCGTCGCTGGAAGGTGCCAAAGCGCCGCTCGATCTTGCCCTTGGCCTGAGGGGTGGGAGCCACGAGGTGGGCGGAACCCAGTCCCAGCATGGCTCGTTGGAACTCGCTTTTGGGATCGCTATGGTCGTCGGTGGAACTCGGTCCGAAGAGGCTCAGGCCGTCGGTGTAGAGGATCTCGGGAAGCCCCCAGCGGGTGAAGGCTTCGCGGAAGTGCTCGAAGTGATTCCAAGTGGTGTCCGATCCGACGAAACGGCCCGCCAGATTGAGTCCGGAGGCGTCGTCCACGGTGAGTAGGAGGGTCTGCTTGGAACTGGCCGGCCACCACTGGTGGATGGAGCTGTCGTGTTGCCAAAGCTCTCCGATGTGCTCGCGGCGGAAGCGTCGGTAAACCCGGGGTTTGCGGGCCGCAGCGGGCACCAGATGCGCGTAGTGCGCTTTGACGTGGGCCTCGACCGTGGAGCGCGCCCGGCGAAACCCGCAGAGGCGCTCGAGTTCGTCGGCAACGAGCTGGTAGTTGGGCGGATTTTGAAGGGGAAGGAACTCCTCGAGCAGGCATCGCGTCTTGGCTGGCCAGTCCCCCAATCGGTCTCCCCCGCTGGTCTTCGGCCCGTAGTTGGCGCGCTCCGACAGGAAGACTCCGCGCATTTCGTAGAGCCGGGAGCGGCTCACTCCCAGATGCGCAGCTGCCGTGACCGCGTCGAGGGTGCCTGCGTTGAAGTCTTCGAGCGTGCGTCGAACGAATCCGGCGGGATGACGGTGGGCTAACTGCTTTTTTTCATCGCGGGATCATCATCCAAGCCAGACGCCCAAGAAAGCAAAGCTGCCTTCTGCTACGAAGGGTTCTCGAACGCCATCCACCCACCAAGCGCGCCAGCGCGGGAAGCGCCTCTCCGTCGGCCTCCGCTACGCTCCGGCCTCCTCCGAGGCGCTTCCCGCGCTGTTTCCAACACCCCAGTCCGGTTTTGAACCGTCTCCTATTCCGGTTTTGCTCCGTCTCTTTCCGGTTTTGCTCCGGCCCCGACAGCGAGAATCTCCCGCTGAGCTGCGAGCAACTTCGAGATACCGGACCGCCCGACGGCCAGCATTCCCTCGAGTTCCGTCGCCGAAAACGCGGCTTCCTCGCCGGAGCCTTGGATCTCAACGAACTCGAGATTTTCGGTCATCACGAGGTTCATGTCGACGCGGGCATCCTTGTCTTCGGGGTAGTCGAGATCGAGGAGGACTTCGTCGCCGACCACGCCCACGCTGACCGCAGCGACCATTTGGCGGATGGGAGAACGCCGGATCTTACCCGCTTTTTCGAGGGACTGGCAGGCGAGAGCAACGGCGACGCCGGCTCCGGTGATGGAGGCGGTGCGAGTGCCGCCGTCGGCCTGGAGAACATCGCAGTCGACCCAGATGGTGCGCGCGCCGAGGGCGTCGAGGTCGACGATGGCCCGCAGGGACCGACCGATGAGGCGCTGAATCTCGGTGCCACGACCGTCCTGTTTACCTCGGCTGACGTCGCGGGGTTTCCGGGTGAGGGTCGAGTAGGGAAGCATCGAATATTCGGCGGTGATCCAACCGCCGGTGACGTTTTGTTCCTTCATCCAGCGCGGGACCTTGTCCTCGACCATGGCGGAGCAGATGACGCGGGTGTTACCGCAGGAGATGAGGACCGAGCCCATGGCGTGCGGGGCGACGCCGGGTTCGAATTTGAGGGTGCGGAGTTCGTCAGCGGCGCGGTTGTCGTGTCTGGGCATGGCCGCGAACTGTGCCGCTCGGCTTGGAAAGCGGCAAGCCCGATGTCGGTGACGTCACGATCGTCGGCGTGGGACTGACCGCACCCGACCGGTCGGGTGGCGGGGTCCGAATACGGGGTGATGATTTTTTTCCGCCGCTCTCGTCCCGCAGTCTTCAAATGGCAGATTGTTCCTGCCGTAGTGGTCGTCCTAGCGATTCAGGGTTGCGACGTGCCGCCTCCTGCGACAACAAACTCGAACGTGGCGACGTCCACCGAGCCGCTGACGCAGACGGCTCAGCAAACTCAGGGCGACGCGAAGTCGCGCCAAATGGCGTTTCTTCACCGGATTCGGGAAGCCGATCCAAACGAACAAACGATCAATCGCGCGTTGATGAACGACGAGGGCGAGTTAGGGGTCATCCTCGACAAAAGCGTGCCGATGGACGGGATCCCGCCGCTCATGAAGAAATTGTTGACGGAAATGGCGTCGGATTTTCCGGGCGAGGACCTCACCGTGATTGCCTACACACCGTCTGCCCCGCCGATGAAGCTGGGGACGGCAAAACTGGACGCACGAACCGGGGAGATGTCCTACACGCCGGTTCGCTGAGCCTTTAAGAATTTCGAAACCGAAACCGCAACCTGAAACCCTAAAAATACCATGCAAGGAAACGTAGATGATTTTATGCGCCGCTTCGGCGGCAACGATACGGTCGATGACCGCGAGGCCGAGCTCTACCGCGAGCGTTTTGCTTCACCCCGCGACGAAGACCGTGATTTTGACAACGCGGCTTACAACGAAGGCGCCACGGAATATCTCGGTCGATTGCCGGATGATGAATTTCGCGCCAGCGCGGGTCGGGCCGTCCGGGAGGCTCCGCCGGAGCAGCGTGGTGACTTGCTCGGAGGACTATTAGGCTCGTTGGCCGGGGGCGGGGCTGCTGCCGGAAGCGGTGGCGGCGGTGGCTTGGAGGCGATCGCGAGCATGCTGGGACTGGGAACGTCTGATCCCCAAAAAATGAGTGATGAAGACGCGACCCGCGTGATCGATTACGCGCGGAAAAAAAATCCGGAGGCACTCCGTCGGACGGTCGAGGAGAAACCTTGGTTCGTGAAGGCCCTCGGAAATCCGGTGGTCATGGGCGCGCTGACGATGGCGGCCGCCAAGATGATGTCGAATCGCTCGAAACGATGACTTCGACTTAGAGCTGCACGGATCGACTTAAGCGACGGGTGCCGACCGGCACCCGTTTTGCGTGTCATCAGTTCGGAACGAGGCGGACGATGCGGCCCGGCTTCGCGCGGTTGCCGGAGGCGGCATTCACAACGGCGTAGGGGTGTCCGTCTGGGCCAGACGCAACGTCACGCATGCGCCCGAGTTCTTTGAACAAAACTTCCTCCGAAACCACCTTGTCGCCGTCGAGCACGACGCGGCGGAGATCCCGAGTGGCCAGGCCGGCGACGAGGATGTTTCCCTTCCAGCCAGGGAAGGCATCGCCGTCGTAATGGGCGATGCCGCAGACGCCGAGGGACGGGATCCAGTAGGTGGCTGGGCCCTGAATGCCTGGTGCGGTGGTCTCACTGGTGATCGGCGTCCCGTTGTAGTTCATCCCGTAAGTGACGTCCGGCCAGCCGTAGTTTTTCCCGGGTTCGATGAGATTCAATTCGTCGCCGCCGCGCGGACCGTGCTCGGATTCCCAAACCTGTCCTGCATCGGGACGGAGGGTAAGACCTTGAGGGTTCCGGTGGCCAAGACTGTAGATGGAAGGGTAAGCGCCCGGCTCGTTGACGAAGGGATTGTCCTTCGGAATGCGACCATCGTCGTGGAGGCGGTGGATTTTGCCGTTTGGTTTGGTGAGGTCTTGAGCTCGTTCCTTATTCCCGCGGTCGCCGATGCCGAAGTAGAGGTAGCCGTCCAGGAAAACGAAGCGGGATCCGAAGTGATTTCTCGATCCGACGAAATCTTCGGTCCGAGCGTGGAAAATCTCTTCCTGGTCGACCCACTTGCCGTCCTTGATTCTCCCGCGAACGACGGCGGTCATCGAGTCTGGCTTATCCGCACCGGAACCGTCGGCTTCGGAGTAGCTGAGGTAAATCCAGCCATTCTCCGCGTAGTCGGGGTGGACGCCGACGTCGAGGAGTCCACCTTGCCCTCCGACCAGCACGTCAGGTGTTCCGGAGATGGCGGGGCCGAGCTCGCCGTCCTTCAGTAGGCGGAGCTTTCCATCTCGTTCGGTGGCGATGAGCGTGCCGTCGGGGAGGAAATCGATGGCCCAGAGTTGGGCGTCGGAGCTGGCGAGGATTTCCACGCGGAAGTCCACGTCGCCCGCGGTGAAAACGGTTTCGTTCGACCAATTGGCACTATCGACCGGCGCAGGTTTGGAGTCGTGAATGTCTCGTTCTTCGAGGATGAAGATGGTGATCGCACGAATCTCGGCGGCAGAAAGGGTGTCTCCGAATGCGGGCATGCCGACGTCGAGGGCTCCCTCGGTGGTGATGCGGGTGATGGCGGCGGAGTCGCCCCCGTGCTGCCAAGGACCTTCGAGCAGGGAACCGCCGAGACCGCCTTCGAGTTTCTTGCCGTGGCAGCTGGCGCAATGTTCCCGGTAGATTTCTTTGACGTTACCGGTGCCGATCCGGTTCTGGGCGGACGCGGTGGTTGCGATGAATAGGGTCGTGGCGAGGGGGATCCAGCAGAGCTTCACGGGCCGGATGCTGGCAGCGTCGGCGAGAAATTGCAATGCGGGTAGCTGGGCCCTTGCCGCTGGCCTGGCTCGTTGAGGAGTGAACGCTGGCGAGAGCGAGTCGGCACTAGCTTCGCCGGTTCGCGATGACGCTGAGAAATTTCACGGGCAGGTGCGACACCGAGACCGGGCCGTGTTCGTGGCTGCCGTCGAAAAAGAGACTGTCCCCTTCGGCCATGATGTAGGTCTGGTCGCCGTGACGGTAGAGCATCGTGCCAGAGAGCATGAAGAGAAACTCGTGGCCGGCGTGTCGGAAAATGTTTTTCGACGGGTCGGCGATGTCCTTGTCGATCGTCATGAGTGACGGCTCGAAAGCTTTCTGGAACGGGAGTCCGTAGGCCAGAGCTCGATAGCTGTGGCCTTCTTTACTGCCGCGACCGACGATTTCCTTCTGGTCCGATGCGCGGATGAGGACGGCGTGGACGTCCGCTCGTTCGTCTTCGAAGAGCTTGCCGACCGGGACCCCGAGTGCTCGAGCGACACGGGTCAGGGTGGAGACAGGGCTGCTGACCTTGCCATTCTCGATCTTCGAGAGTTGGCCTTTGGTCAGGTCGACCTCACTTGCCAACTGGGCGAGCGTGACTTCACGTTCAGCTCGGTAGGCGCGAATTCGTTTTCCAACTTGTTGTTCGACCGTTTCCAAAGTGGCGGTAGGGATTAGCAAGGTGGGGGAAGCGAGTTCCAGAAAATTCGTAAGTGTTTTGCCGGATAATTAGTTGCGGTGTAGTGATGGGGGGCCGAGGGCTTGCCAAGGTGCTGGCCTGGCTGGTAGTCCGGGTGCGAAATTTCTGATTCTTCCAAATTTGATCCATGCTGCGAAATCTTTTGATCTTACTCGTTGCGGTTGGCGCTGGTTACGGGGTTTATTCCCTCGTTCAGGATCCTGAACCCGCCCCGGAGACTGACGTTCGGCCGCTTTCTCCCGCGGAAGCCGTCGACCGTTTCCTATCGTCGCGCACCCTGGACGCTGGAGATCTGGCCGCGATGGAAACGCGGCACCAGGATGAAACCTACCGGCAGATGAAGAATCGGTTGTTCCAGATCGCGGGGACGGTCGAAAAGGTCAAGGTATCGGGAATCGACAAAGACGTCGCCGAGCTTTCGATGGCGTCACCGGTCGACCGGCACGTGGTGATCAAGATCGACTTGAACAAATACGAGTCGCTGAAGGATGAGGATCGAGCGAGGGCGCGATTCGAGATCGTTGGGCAGGAGTTGTTTTTGATCTCGACGAAGGACCGTAAGGTTCTTGGTGGGGTGCGCGCGTTGAAGCATTGGCGGGGCCAAAATTTGAAAATGAACGCCCGGTTTGAGCGCGGAGGATTGCTTGGGCCGGTCTTCAGTGCAGAATGAATCCGAGTTTTTTCACAGCCTCTGAGGTTGAGCCGGCGGCGGGGCGGGGTATGGTCGTCGGATGAACAAATTGATTGCGATGGCACTTGTGCTGGGAGCGGTGGCTGGAGTGGGGCAGGCGGCTGATCCGGTGGAGTTCAAGGTCGGGGATTTCGAGTTTGATCGACCGGCGGAATGGGGATGGGTTGTGCCGGGGTCGCCGATGCGTAAGGCGCAGCTCGCGACGCCGGACGAAGGAGAGGTCACGTTTTTCCACTTCGGTCCGGGGCAGGGCGGGTCGGTGCAGCAGAACATCCAGCGCTGGGTGAATCAATTCGACGGCGGTGCGACCGGGAGCAAGGGGATGCAGCGAGAAGAGACCTATGGAGAGACCAAGGTCACTTACGTGACGGCGAGCGGCACGTTTAACAGTGGGATGCCGGGTGGACCGACGACGCCGATGGCGAATTACGGCTTGCTCGGTGCGATTCTTGAGAGCGAGGGTGGCGACGTATTCGTCAAAATGACCGGCCCGGACGAAGCGGTCAAAAATGCGTTGGGCACGTTCGAAACCATGATTGAAGGTGCTGCGACCGGGGACTGAATCGACGCGAAGATTTGGGGGTGGCTCCGACGCGTCGGAGGTTCAAACGATCGCGGGTGTCGCGTGATCTGGAGGAGGGGATTTATTCTCGGATGGAGGGAAGCGGCTCGAGAAATGGCGTGATGCCGAAGGTCGTGGGCCGAACGTCGATCGTGACCGCGCCTTTTACGTCCTGGCGGTAGATGGTGATGTTTTTCTGCGCGGCTTCGGCAGCGAAGTCGGGATGAATTTGTTCGTGGGGTGGGAAGGATGCACCGGTGACGATGATGGCGTCCGGAGATGTGGCGGCTAGAAACTCGGCGCTGCCGGATCGGCCGGAAAAGTGATGACCTTTGATGAGAACGTCGCAGTCGAGCCGGTCGGAGGCGTTTTCCAGTAACCAGAATTCGGTCGCCCAGCCGGAGTCCGAAAGGAGGAGGGCAGAAAAGCCGTCGACGGTGACGCGGAGGACGAGGGTTTTGTCGTCGACTCGGGTGCGCACGCTGTCCGCGGGCGGGTGGAGAATCTCGACGTGAGCGTGGTCGTCCAGCGGGAACGTTTCTTGCGGTCCGGCCGACCGGACGGGAATGCCGCGGTGGTGGAGTTCGGTGAGGAGCGCGGAGCGGGTTGAGGAACGGTCTGGGAGGGGGGAATCGATGACGCGACGGATTGGCGGCGCGTCGAGGAGCGCGTTGAAGCCGCCGAGATGTCGGGAGTCTCCGTGGGTGAAGACGGCGGTGGAGATGGAGTTGATGCCGCGAAAGCGGAGGAACGGGCGAACGATGTTCTCACCGTCGTATTTCGAACCGGCATCGATGAGCCAAATTTTGTTGCCACATTCGAGAACGGTCGAACCGCCAGCGCCGCAGTCGAGAACGGTGATGACCGCAATTGTTCCCGGCGGGTTCGGTGGGGCGACGTAAAAATGACTCCCGGGTAGAGACGCCGCTCCGTGGATGAAGGCGGTGAGCGACTTTGCAAACAGGAGGTTTGTGTTGTTGAAGATGGCGGCGAGCCACGGTGAAACGACGCCGACGGTGAGGGAGAGAAGGCTGAGGGCGAGGATTGCGCCCGCCGCTGGAACGGCGAAGAGGTTGACCGGGATGGCGACGACGGAGACGAGGTGGAAGTAGTGAAGAATCAGCGGTAGCGAGCCGAGCCATGCCGCGAGGGAAACGCCTGCGAGCGCGGCGATATAACGGGCTGAGCTGGCAGAAGCGAGTTGCCCGCGATTCAGGAGCGAACGCGGAATGAAGGGGTCCGGTTGGGCGATCCGATCGAGCCATTGGCGGGTCGGGTTGGCGATGACGAGAATGGTTAAAACAACGCCAAAGGAGAGTTGGAATCCGGGGTTGAGGAGTTCCCGCGGATTGACGAGAAGGATGATGAAGGCGGCGGCCGCGACGCTGTTCAGTGCAAACGCGCGCCGATCAAGCACGAGTCCGGCGGCTACGAGCGAGATCATCGTGGCCGCCCGAACGCTGGCGGGCTTCCAACCGGTGAGGAGGGCGTAGAAGAATATGGCGGGGATCAAGATCCAGACCGCTCGTCGGCTGCCGAGCGGCGTCATCGTGAGCGCGCCCCAGAGAATGAGCGCGATCAGTCCGACGTGAAGGCCGCTGACGGAGAAGAGGTGAAAGACTCCGATTTGTCGGAATTCGTCCTCGGTAGCGGCGGGGATGCCGGAGGTGTCCCCGACGGTCATGGCGCGGATGATGGCGGCTTCGGGCGTGTCGGCGATGCCGAGAGTCAGCGTGCGCTCGATCCACCGGCGGGCGGTGATCGCGAGGGAGGTGATCGGATTTGCCTCGATTCGGATGGGAGTGGCGTCGTCGGGTGCCCGGAGCCGGAGCTCGCTCTTGATTCCAAAAGTCCAGAGGTAGGCAGCGTAGTCGAATTCGCCGGGATTGCGAGGGCCCGGCAGGTTTCGCATCGAGCCGTCTAGTCGCCAGATCTGACCGTAAGCCGGCTCGGGGCCTTTCCAACGAACCTGGATCGGGATCCGAATGGAGGAATCTGGTTGGAAGAGTTGGCCTCGGAATCGCCAGGTTTCTCCGGAGCCAGTCGGGGCTGTGGCGATCCGAAACTCGGCGTTGCGCGTGACCTGCCAAGTATCGGTGAGCGTTGCGGCGAGGTGGGTGCCGGGCGAGAGCGGTCCGTTGAGGAGAGTGAGGGCGGCGAAAGCGCAGAGGGTCGCTGGCCAGATCGCGAAACGACCGCGAGCGGTGGTCGCCGCGATGGCGAAAACGAAGAAGATCGCGAAAAAAACGGGAAGGGGGAGCGGCGCGGCGTGTGCGGCGACGATGCCAATGACGGCCGATAGGAGGAGGCCGCCAAAGGGAAGCCGTCGCCGAAGGAGTCCACGGAATCCCGCGGCTGGGCCGAGTGATCCGGTCGAGGCCTGCGGCATGGTGGCGATGATTACGGGGATTCGGTCGCCGTCAAGCCGGAGTCCGCGATTGCCGGGCGCGAGCTTTCATTCACGAGAAATCAATCACCGAGGAGGCGGCCCGATTTTCCCGTTCTCGAGCTGAAAATCCGTCCATTCCTGAATGCGGTGGAAGTCGATGACGGGGTGACGCGCCGTCGACGAGAGGACCGGCGGCTGATCGCGGGTGGCGTCATACCGGGCGAAGTTCATGTGAAACCGCTGGCCGCACGCGAATTCCGGAACGTCGAAGATCCGGGCGGGGATCGCTGCTTCAATCCGCCAACCGATCGCACTCAGGTGAATCTGCGACTCGAAGTCAGCTGGGTCGATGATTCGGCTCTCGAACGTCTTAGGGCGCGGACCGGGGAGGTGGGCGGGAAAGTGGAGCTGAGTCCGGTGATTGGTCGGAACGACGTGCAGTTCGACGTATTCTTCGTGACCTTGCGGTAGGATGAACATCTCGAAGACGTCGCCGAGTTCCCACGTTCTCTGGTTGTCGGACGTGACCTCGGTGAATATTTCTCCGTCCGTGAGGGTTGCGGTGACGTGGAGGGCGCGCGGAGACCAACGGATTTCGACGTCGCCGGGTCGGAAGGTCGGATCTGGTGAGGCGTTCCAAGGTTGCCCAAGTTGGAGCCTGGTGCCGCCGGAAGCAGGGATGGGCAGGGGGCGGCTCAAAATCAGGTAAGATTGGGCGAAATTAAGGGCCGGGGCGGAGGTTTCACAACTTTTTCCCACGAAGTGCGTCTTGCGACTGGACCGGGCGGTCCGTCGACGTATAAGAATTTCTAATGCAGTCGCTCGACCGCCGAATCGGGCTCCGATTCGGACAGCCCCAGATGATTTTTTGCTCCGTGGTGGGAGCTAAATTCGTTGACGGCGTTGGAGCCTCGCAAGTAACACGCTTGTTCGCGTTTTCCGGACGCGGGCAGTAACCACGATGCTCAAATATTTTTTCATTTTCTTCGCGCTGATCGTCATCACGGTCGTGGCGTTGGCAGGCTTCCGCGGAGAGCGCTCTTCCGCGCGGCCGATCGAGATCTTCCCGGACATGGATCATCAGCCGAAGGTGAAGGCGCAGAAGCCGAGTGAATTTTTTGCGGACGGCGCGGCAACGCGGCTGCCGGTCCCGGGCACGGTGCCTCTGGGATACGCCATGCCGATCGCGGAAGGCGATCAAGCCGAGGCGATGGCGGCCGCCGGCCCTTACAAGTCCATCCGGTTCAGTGGCGCGCCGGGATATTTCGACACCGGGAAATTCGAGGATCAATGGGGAACCGGTATCCCATTTGAAGTCACGCCGGAGATTCTCGAGCGCGGGCGCGAGCGGTATTCGATCAGTTGCGCGGTTTGCCACGGCGCGACCGGGGCGGGAAATGGGATCACCTCGAAATACGGGATCGTCGGGATCGCCAACCTGCACCAGGACCGACTCGTCGAGATGGCCGACGGCGAAATTTACAACACCATTACGCACGGGAAAAACACGATGATGGGATACGGCTATAACATCCAAGTCCCGGATCGGTGGGCCATCGTTGCGTATGTCCGCGCGCTCCAGCGTTCCTGGAAGGGAACAATCGCTGACGTGCCGGCGGCCGAGCGTCCGAAACTCGAATCTCAGGAATAACCGCATGTCCGCTCCTCTGGAAACCAACGACCACGCGCTTTCGACGCACCACGGGCATTCGCGTGCGCTGCCGCCCGCCGAGATTTTCGATTACAAGCACGTCGGCGGCAAGTTCATGGTCCTTGGACTCGTGGGCGGACTGGCGCTGTTGATCAGTTTTGTTTGGGGATTTTTCCAGCCGGCGCAGTTTGCGTTTTCCTACCTGTTCGCGTTCTACTTCTTCTTCACGATCTGCATGGGTGGGCTGTTCTGGACGCTCGTTCACCACGGGGTGGACGCCGAATGGTCGGTGACGGTCCGGCGCCAGATGGAAAATTTGGGGAGCTTACTTCTCTTCGTGGGAATCCTTTTCATTCCGTTCATTTTCGTGAAGGACCACCTTTGGTATTGGATGTTGCCGGAGAAGGCGGATGACCCGCTGCTCATTGCCAAGTGGCCTTACCTGACGGAACCCTTCTTTTGGGGGCGGTGCGTGTTTTACTTCGGGTTCTTTGCGCTGGCAACTTGGTTGCTGCGGCGAAATTCGATTAAGCAAGACGCGACCGGCGATCCGAAATACACGGTGTGGAATCGCAAACTGACATTTGCGAGTCTGCCGTTGTTTGCGGTTGCACTGACCTTTGCCGCAATCGATTACCTCATGGGTCTCGACTACCACTGGTTCTCGACGATGTGGGGAGTCTATATTTTCGCGGGGACGGCGCTGAGTTCCATGTGCGTGCTGGTGTTGATCATCACCGCTATCCGGAGCGCGGGTTACCTCAAGGAGGTGGTGACCATCGAGCACTACCACATCATGGGTAAGCTCATGTTCGCGTTTACCGTGTTCTGGGCATACATCGGATTCAGCCAATACATGCTGATCTGGTATGCGAACATCCCGGAAGAGACGATTTGGTTTCTTCGTCGGAACACGGAATCGTGGTGGTATCTGAGCCAGTTCTTGATGTTCGGCCATTTCTTCATCCCGTTCCTGCTCTTGCTGCCACAGCCGCTCAAGCGCAAGCCGCTCTACCTTTGCGGGATGGCGGTCTGGATCCTCCTGATGCACTTGATGGACATTTACGTGGTGATCCTACCTGAGCTACACAAGACCGGCGTGGCGTTCCACCCCCTCGATTTCCTCTGCCCACTCGCGATCGGTTGCCTCCTGGCGGCGGTCTTCCTCAAGCGTCTCGGTGACTCCTCGCTCTTTCCAGCCAAGGACCCCCGTCTGGCCCTTTCGATCAATTTGAAGAACTGATGTCCGACCCAACTCCATCCCATCAGAGCGGTGAGCGGTCGGTGTGGCCGTTGTTTCTCGGCGCGCTCTTGCTGCTGGCGATTTTCGCAGTGCTGGCTCTTCTTCTGCGGGGCGTTGGCCCAGCCGGCGCGGAGGACGAGGTGGAGAGCGCGGAAGTTCGCGTCAAGAATCTGGCGGAACTTTCCGCTTCGGACGAGGAACAGCTCAACACGTATGGATGGGTCGACCGAGAAAAGGGGACGGTCCGAATCCCGATCGAGGACGCCATGCGTCTCGAGCTTGCTTCGCTCAACGAGCAGGAGCCTCGCCCAGCCTATCCAATTGCCACTCCCGCACCGGCCGCGCCGGAGCCCGAAGCTGCAGCTGATGGCGAAGCGGTGGGTGTTCCGGAAGCTCAGGCTGATTCAACGGGTGGCGAAGGCGCCGCAGTGCCCGGGGCAACGGCGACGCCCGATCCGAAGATGACGCCTGCACCAGCGGCAACCGCGGATGCGGCGGAAACGCCGACACCGATCCCCGCGAGCGACGCTGAAGGGACGGATTCTGCGGTGACCACGACGCCAGTGCCGACTGCGACCCCTGACCCGACGGTGACCTCGGACCCTTCCGCTGAGGCGAAACCAGCGACCGCTCCAGAGCCGACCGCCACGCCTGCGCCCTCCGCAACCCCTGATCCTCAGCCGAAACCAGCCCCGACGCCGACCCCGGAGCCGCAGACGGCTGCGGAGGCGACGAACGACCCCGCCCCCGCGGGAGTTGACCCGGCGCCAACGGGGTCAGGTGCGGCGAACACCGAGCCGACTCCCGATGGCGCGAAGCCAACTGACGGCGAACCGACCGCGGAGACTCCAGAACCCAAACCGACGGGGACCCCGGCGGCCGGTGATGAGGCCGTGCCGACGCCGACTCCACCGGGAGCTGAACCAGCCGAATCGCCGACCACGGAGAAAACGAACGAACTTTCATGACCGCAGGAACGACTACCGTCCATCCCTCGATGAATCCCGGGTCGCTGACCGCCGGGATGCCGACGTCGATCGACCGCTCCACCCGCTTCCCCGTGCTGCTCTTCGTGGGGCTTGGAACCGCGTGGTTAATCGTCGGCTCGCTTCTCGCGACCATTGCAGCGTTCGCGTTGATTCTGCCAGGGTGGTTTGATTGGGCGGCGTTTTTGAATTACGGACGCGTTCAGCCGGCAGGGATGAACGCATTGATCTACGGGTGGGCGTCGCAGGTTGGGATCGGGCTCGGGATCTGGCTCACGACCCGGTTGAGCGGGGTTGAGCTCCGGCACCACACACTCCTCGTTTGTGGTGCGGTGATTTGGAATCTCGCGCTGCTCGTCGGCGTTCTTTCCATCCTGGCCGGTGGCAGCACGTCGCTGCAATTTCTCGAAATGCCGTCCGGGATCACGCCGGTGCTCTTGATCGCATACGCGCTGATCGCGGCTTGGGCGGTGGTGATGTTCCGTTTGCGGCGACCGGGTTCGGTTGTTTACGTCTCGATGTGGTATCTGCTGGCGGCTTTCCTGGCGTTTCCTTGGCTCTACGCAACGGCTCAAATCTTTTTGGTCTGGAATCCAGTACCGGGTTCGGCGACTGGACCGATTCACGGTTGGTTTACCAATGGCCTGATCGGTCTGTGGCTCGTTCCGCTCGCACTCGGGATGATCTATTACTTCATTCCGAAAGGCGTCGGTCGGCCGGTTCACAGCTACGGTCTGGCGGTCTTCGGTTTCTGGTCGCTGCTTGTTCTCAGTAACTGGAGCGGATTGAATCAGCTCGTTGGCGGACCGGTTCCGGTGTGGCTCGTGAGCGTTAGCGTCGTCGCCACGATTTTGCTGGTGATTCCCACGATCGCGGTCGGTTCGAACCTGCACCTCACCGCGGTTGGTGCGACTGGTGTGAAGTCGGATGGCACGATGCCATTCTTCGTCGTCGGCTTCTGGGCTTACGCGATCTACACGGTGATTAACGCGCTTGCGGTCCTGCCTTCGGCGAGCAGCGTGTTTCAGTTTACGATGCTGGCTCCCGGGCAGACGACGCTGATCGTGGGGGGCTTGGTCACCTTGACATTTTTCGGGGCAATTTACTCGCTACTTCCCCGTCTTACCGGCCTCACGGTTGCATTCCCGGGGTTGCGTCCGGTCGTTCTTTGGGTGAGCGTCGCGGCGCTTGGAATGATCATCACCTGCGCGCTGGTCGGCGGGCTGACTCAGGGATTTTCGATGCGCGACGCGGAGGTGACTTTTATCTTTAGCCAAAAATTTGCGGCACCCTACCGGGTGGTCGTCGCTTTGAGCGAACTGACGTTGCTGGTGATCAACGTCCTTTTTGCCGCGACGTTTGCGGTGACTCTTGCTCGTCCGGTCGTTGCATCCAAACGGGTCGAGCGGGTTGATCCGCCGACGCGGACTCCGGGGGAGGTTGTTTCCGTATGAGCACGCTGCCGAAATTATTTTGGGGAATACTGGTCGTCTTCGCGACGTCCTGGTTGGGGATCGTGGCGTATGCCTACGTCGGCCTGGGCGGGCTGCAGCCCGAGCTTTCCGAAGAAACCGGAGCGATGGTTCCGCCACCGTGGCCCGGAACGGCCAATCTCGGGCAGGACGTTTACGCGGTGAACGGTTGCGTGACGTGCCATAGTCAGCAGGTGCGTCCGGCACCACTGTTCACTGACATCGCTCGCAAACTTGGGACCCGCCAAACGGTCCCGCGCGATTATCTTCGGACGACGTCGCCCTTTCTCGGAACCCAGCGCATCGGATCGGATCTCAGTAACGTCGGGCTCCGCCAGACTGAAGCGGCGTATTTTTACCGAGTCTTGTATGAGCCGTCGGTCGTCATGCCTGGGTCCAACATGCCAGCTTACCGCTACCTCTTCGAAGAGCGTCAGATCGCCGGCGAGAGCAGCGACCTTGCGGTGGACGTAAAGGGTAAGTGGCAGCCGCGCCCGGGTTATGAGATTGTCCCAACCAAGCAGGCCGAGGACTTGGTTGGCTATCTGATGTCTCTTAAGCGCGACTATCCGCTGCCCGAAGCGCCCGCGGTCGCTGAAGAAGAGTAAATCTGAATCCCTGCTTTCCCGAACGTGACTGATCCGAATCTCCATTCTTCCGAGACAATCCCCGAAAAAGGGGAGCCGACTTCTGGCAGTGCTCCGGTGCCGGCATGGCTCTGGATTCTGGCCGTCGTGCTCGTCGGCTGGGCGGCACTTTATCTAGGAATGAACAGTGGCGGTTTTCAATCTGACGTTTTCAACGCCTCCCAAGTTTCTTGGACGGGCGGGGGGGCGGCAGCGGGCCCGCCAGACCCAATGGTCATCGGGAAGCGCATTTACACGGCGAATTGCGTCGTTTGTCATCAGGCCGACGGAAACGGAGTCGCCGGGCAATTTCCTCCCTTGGTCGGCAGTGAGTGGGTTGCAAACGGAGAATGGCAGGGTGACAATCACCTGGTGAAGCTTATGCTCAACGGCCTTCAAGGTCCGGTGGAGGTGAAGGGGAACATCTACAACAACGCCATGCCGGCGTGGAAGCAGCTCAAGGACTCGGAAATTGCTTCCGTCCTGACCTACATCCGGAACTCCTGGGGGAACGCCGCCGAGCCGATCACAAACGATTACGTGGCGACGATTCGCGAAGAAACAGCTGATCGCACGGAGCCTTGGACTCAAAGCGCGCTGCAGGGTATCCCGAGACAATTGATCTCCGAGGCGGCCGGAAGCGCGGCACCCGCCGGGGGGGCTGAGGGAGGCGAGGGAGCCGCCGTTGAGGGTGCGGGTCCAGCCGACACGGCTCCGCCCGAGGGGGGGCAACCGCCTGCCCCGACGGCCGACGCCTCAACCCCGACTGACGCGTGAGCGGAAAAAGCTCGGTCCTGAATTTGCACAACGACTCCTCTGCCCTTAGCTTTTCGACCCGATGAAGTGCCGTCCGTTTTATAGAATGCTACTCCCGATCTTCATCGGAGTGCTGTTGGCTGTCGTTTGCAGTCCCGATGCCGCTGCGGAAGTCCGCACGGATCGGCCTTACTGGATGCCGCCGACGGCGACGGAGAATGGCCAGCAGACCGATCTAATCCTGAACACGATCTTTTGGCTGACGGCCGGTGTTTTCGTTCTGACGCAGGGATTCTACATCTATTACCTGATTCGCTATCGTCGCCGCGAGGGGGTGAAGGCCCACTACATTCACGGCAATAACTTGGCGGAAATTATTTGGACGGCGCTTCCGACCGCGGTGTTCCTGGGGCTTGCGATTTGGGGCGACCACGTGTGGAACCAATTGACCAAGACGCCTGCTCCGAATAACGCGATCGAAGTCGAAATTGTCGGCTATCAATTTGCCTGGGATTTCCGTTACGGGGGCGAGGACGGCGAGCTCGACGAAATTTTGCTCGAGAAAATGGGGGGAACGGAGAACAAGTTTGGACTCAAGCGGGCGGACTTCGATCAGTCAGACGATTTTTCAACGACGGAGATGGTCATTCCCGTCGGGGTGCCGGTGCACGTGATTTTGCGGGCGAGGGACGTGATCCACTCGTTCTACGTGCCGGAGTTTCGACTTTATCAGGATGCGGTTCCTGGTCGGACGATCGACTGGATGTGGTTTGTCACCACGCGGGAAGGGAATTTTGAATTGGCGTGTAACCAACTCTGTGGGACCGGGCACTACAACATGAAGGCTCCAATCCGCGTCGTCAGTCAGGAAGTTTACGATGAGTGGCACGCGGGTAAGGTCAAGGCTCGCGCCGAAGAGATCGCCGCGACCTCGGAGCCGGACAAGGTCGCCGCTGCTCAGTAAGCCGAGCGGCGACTGCCGTGCGCCGACTGGGTTCGGAACGAGTGCGGGTCGAGCGGAGGGTTTTAACGCGAAAGGCGGAGTGATTGTCCGCGACGAGCGGCTCCCTGAGTGATTGCGCTGGGCGCGGGGTATCTGACTATGGTTTGCTGATTCGATGTCGTTCTTGTTCGAAGACGCTGGGTTGGATCTCGCCCCGCTTGCCGATCATTTAGCGTCCCGCAAGGAGACGTTGATGGATGTTTGGCTTTCGTCGATGCGGGCACACCCGCGAATCGCTTCGACGGATACGATGACGCGGCAGCAGCTGGCCGATCATCTTCCGCTTCTCTTTGAGAACCTAGTTGTTCGCTTGCGGACAGCAAAACCCAATAAAGATGGCGGTCCTGGGCCGGACGCGAAGAAGCACGGAGGGCACCGTTGGCGGCAAGGCTACCGAATCGAGGAACTCTTCGACGAGATCCGTTTGCTCCGAAGGATCGTTTGTCAGCATCTGTTTCTGACGTTTGGGGAGGTGTATCCCGGTTTTGGACGCGAAGAAGAGAACTTTGCCAAAGAAATCATTCAGGAGTTTTTTGACCGGTTGGCGGCAGAATCCGTCGTTCAATATGTCGATGAGCAACAGAGCCAGATTCGCGAGCTGGCGGTCGATTTGGAGCAACGAAACCAGCGACTCACCGAGGCGAACGATTCAAGGATCGAACTCATGCGGTCGGTCTCGCACGAACTTCGGAACTCGCTCGAAGCCCAGCGAGTCATCTTGGCGGTGGTCTCACGTGGGAATGTGGAAATCGAAGGTGATGATCTTTTAAAGATCGCTCAGAAGAACCTTGAGGAGATGAGCTTCCTCCTCAATCAACTCCTTGATTATTCGGTGTTGGTCGCGGGCCAAGACGCCGGTGATCAGACGCAATTTCCGGCTCGTGAGCTCTTCGACGAATTGGTCGCAACGTGGAGAGTCTCGATGAAGGAAGCCGGGGTCGCATTTGAATCAAGCTTCGACGAGGAGCTGGGTGTGCTGACGAGCGACCGTCGAAAGCTGGGTCGGATTTCTCGCAATCTGCTATCCAACGCCCTCAAATTTCAGTCAGACGACGGACCGGGGATGGCGGGGATCATGTTCACCAAGATTGACGATGAGCGGTGGCGCCTGTCGGTCTGGGACAATGGGATTGGCATTGCGGACGAGCACATTTCGATGCTGTTCAAGGAGTTTTCCCGGATCGCGCCGCGTGAGAAGGTGAGTGGTTCCGGCCTCGGGCTGGCAATCACGCGTCAGTTAGTCGAGTTGCTCGGAGGGCGGATCGACGTGACGTCGAAGGTCGGGGAGGGCACGCGATTCGACGTCAATTTGCCTCTCAGAATGGCTGAATGACAGGCCCTTGCGACCGGGATCGGAGGGGGCTTCGATTTAGCGCGAGGTGAGATGAGTTTTAGGTATTTCTTGAATGGTCCGCTGCGCGACGCGGCGGTTTTAGGCGCGGTAAGTGCACGCTCGGTTCGAGTGTGGGCGCGGGTCCAGATCCCGGGCACGGTGCGGGCCACGTGCGGATTGGTCGGTTCGGAGGAACGGCGAGCGGAGGTCTTCACCGAGGCCAACGACGAGAACGCTACGGACCAGACCGTGGTTCTGGTGATGGGAGGTCTGGAACCAATGCAGAGATATTGGTTTCGGGTGAATCGGGCTGACAGCGGAGCTCTAGTCGGGGAGGGGACGTTCGAAACGGGACCAGAGTCAACGGAGGAGTCACCGCGAAAGTTCTCGATCGGTTTGGCAAGTTGCCATCAGCCATTTCAGAAAGACGGCTCGGTGAGGGAGAACGCCCGAGAGATGCTTCGGGCGACTCGACGGTGCTTTCGCGAGAACGACACCAAGATGGCGTTTTTCGTCGGTGATCAGATGTACACGGACTTTCCGACGTCGATGTCTCTATACGACCAGAAGTTTTTCCCGAACGTTGCGCCGCCGGGGCGGGAGCGGGTCACGGATTGCTCAACGGATGAAGTTCGGCGGTTGTTGCACGAGAGATACCGGCACTTCTGGAACCTTCCGGAGTGGATCGCTTTGCAGGCGGAAGTGCCTTGCTACCTGACGTGGGACGACCACGAGATCATTGATAACTGGGGATCGAGTCCCGAGCACCAGGAGCCGCTGTGGGCGAGTGTCGGGGAAGGGGCGCGACTGGCTTGCCATGACTATCAGATGTCGAGGGTGATGTCTTGGCAGTCGGATCGCGGATTTCAATATCCAGTCGATTACGGCCCGGTGTCGACGTTCATGGCGGACATGCGGTCCGAGCGACGGGGAGGCGAGAACGGACGTATCTTTTCGGATGAGCAGAAGGCGGACTTGGTCGAGTTTTTGAAAACGCGGCGGGACCAAGCGGCGATATTCCTAGGTCTGAGCGTTCCGCCGATTCACCTCCCGAGAAAGCTGACCAAGAGTCTGTCTTGGCTGACACCGATGGGAAATGACTTCGACGACCGTTGGTCGACGTGGGCGGACGCGCGCGATCGCGATTGGCTGATGCGAACCCTTCGAGATCACCAGCGGGAAAACCCGAAGCAGCACGTGGTCATCCTGAGCGGGGACATTCACATCGGCTGTGCGCACGCCGTGGTGTGGGAGGAGGATCGAGGGTTACGACTGCATCAACTGATCTCGAGTGGCTTAACCCACAAGGTGAACGGATTCATCGCGGCGGCTTCGAAATTTCTGATCGGAGCCAACCGGGTTTTCGAGACCGAGAAACGAGACCTCTCGGGGCAGGTCGAGCTTGTTCGTGGGACCGACAACGCGAGGGAGAACCCGGTTGGGAAACTGAACATCGGATTGGTCGAGATCGAAACGCGGGACGACGGGGGGACTGACTTGCAATTCAAACTGTTCAGTCAGAAAGACGGGAAGCCGGTGCTGGAATTCGAATCCGATCGGATCCGAGGCGAGGCGTAGGTCTGGATTTCTGAAGGGTGGATTCGCGGTCGGGCCGAGGCGCTTACCGTTGCTCCGAGTAGTTGTCCAGGAAACGGGAGATGGCGTCGGGGCGGGGTGGGGCGCCGACAGCCTCCTCGGTGTCTTCGACGATCTCCGAGAAAGTCTCGCTCTCGGTTTTGATTTTCGTCGTCTCGACCCAGTCGAGATAGTTGTCCATCTCGTCGGTCTTGCGGGCAAGTCGGGCGCGGACTTCTTCGGCTGCCGCGATCCGTTTTTCCACGCGTCGCTTGGGTTTGACGAGGAGCCCACCGACGATCTGAAGGTATTCGTCGGTGATGGAGCGGTAGAGGGGATGGGCGCGAACACTCAGGCGAAGGAGGTCGTTTCGCATCTGCGTGAGAATGAATTCACCGCTCTTGCTGCGAGCGATCGCCCCAAGGGCGAGCGGCCCGGACATGGCGGCCACTTCGGGTCGCCGCGGATCGGGGAGGGCTTGGACATCGAGAATCTCAGCGAGCTGGCTCGCGCTGTCTCGAACGCCGAGGAGGTCGACGCGGTCGGTGCTCGAGGACCGGGCGATGGCGAGCACCCACTTGCGGGCAAGATTTTCCCGTTCGCCGGAAAGGGACGGGAACAGCTCGACCACCTCTTTGGTGGAAGATGGTGTTCGCCGGGGGACTGATAGGTAGCGACGGAGGCCGGCTCGCCCATCGGGCAGATCGCTGAGGGTATCGAGCATCGCGAGCGACTGCGCGCGGAAGATGAGGCGGGACGTCGGATCGAGGCGGTCTTCGCGGGTCCGGAAAAAATCGTCGACTCGCGGAGTTTTGCCTCCGGTGAGGAGAGCGGCGTAGGCGGAGGCTTGCGGTCCGTCGTTGCGCACGCGCATTTTTTCCAGGAGGGCTTCGACCACCCAGGCGGGTGGCGTCTCGAAGGAGCGGCCGGCACTCGTCGCGTTATCCCGGTAGGCGTATTCGAGCAGAATGGTGCTCATCAGATCGCGGTCGAAGGCGGGATCATCGAGATAATCCAGATCGAAGACGTCGAGTTGAACTTTGAGGTCGCCGCCGTCGAGTTCGTAAAGGCCGAGTTTGCTTTCCGGGGGCTTGCGTCCGCTGGGCGGCGTCGCGGCGAGGTTGAGGATGATGGTGAAGTCGTGCTCGTCGTCGAGGCCGAGGAATTTGAGAAATTCGGCTTTGTAGTCCTCCGCTTTTCGCGTGATCTCCGAGCGGACGGATGGGTCATCAGCGTAAACGACGAATTGCTTGCTCGACGAGATCGAGCGGTCTTTGAGTGAAATTGCGTCGGCGGCGTCGGTGTCGGCAGCGTTCAGGATCAGCGCGAAGCAAAGAAGAAAAGGGAGGAGCCGATTCACGGTGAGATGGCCTAATACGTGGCGGTTGCAGCGTCTGGACCGATCGAAATCGTCTGGGCGTCGCTTAGCGTGTTGAGTTCCGTTGCGAGGCGGTCTTCCACGGGCCGGAACGTGCCGGTGAAGAGATTCGCGATGAAGCCAGGGAGTGGGAGTCGCCCGAGCGATCCGCCGGTGATGCGAGCGGTGGTGCCGCCATTTCCTCGGCTGACCGGACGAAGGTCGACGGCGACGTAGAGGGAGTGACCATAGACGAGGCGTTCCATCACGATTCTGGCTTCGTCTTCCGCGGGCATGGCAACGACGCGGACAAACTCGACCGGAATGAATCCATCGCTCGCGCGGGTCGGCGGCACTCGCTCGGCGAGGTAGCCATTGATCAAGATCCACGGAAAGGTCATGGATTCGCCGCCGGGGTCGTTGGCGACATCGGCGAGGCGGTCCCGGAAATTTTGGGCAACTTCGTCGGACATCGCCGTGGCGGTCGGAAGATTGTCCGGGGTTCGGAAGGCTTGAATCAATGCCGCGATGAGGGCGGCGTAGAGAATGATCCGGATGAGGCTGGCGAAGACGCGGACGGGTGAGGAACGTTCGCGATCAGGTCTAATCTTGGACCGCTGCTTCTTTTTCGTCGGCCGTGGGGGCGCGGTGGTGTGGCCTTCGGCATCGGTCGGTCTGGCGCCGGACGGGACGGGTTTGCCGCTGCCGCCGGTGATGCGAGCGCCGCAATCCTGACAGAACGTGCGCGTCGCGGCGTTGGTGAAGCCGCACTGGGGGCATTGCTTGTCGCCGGCGAGAGCTGGGTCAGCCATTGGACGATTTTGGTTTGGGTGCCGGTTTTGCGGGGTTGGTTGGCTTGGCGTCGGACTTTTTATCGGTCGAGCTGGCGGGCTTCTCGGAGCCGCCGGAATCCTTCTTGGCGGCAGCCTTGTAGCCCTCGCTGCGGTAGTCGGTGATGTAGAATCCGGAGCCTTTGAAGATGAGACCGGCACCAGCACCGAGGAGACGTTTCACGGGTCCTTTTCCCCATTTCTTCATGCGGCACTGCTCTTCGGGGCAGGTCTTGAGCGGATCGGCCTTCATCGATTGGAAAAGGTCGAACGTCTTCTTGCACTTGGTGCACTCGTATTCGTAGGTCGGCATGGTCGGAAAACTGCGGAGCCTAGCAGAAGGGAGGAATTTTTCGCAATGCGCCTGATTGCCGGTTTCAAGAATGGCTTGGGGGATTGCCCTTGTTTTTGGTTAGGGCTACTTTCCGCGTTCGCATGGATGCCAAGAAGGTGACGCTTTACGATACGACGCTGCGGGACGGGACGCAGGGGACGGGAATTTCGTTTTCGGTGCAGGACAAAATTCGCGTCGCCGAGCGGTTGGACGCCTTTGGTATCGATTACATCGAAGGAGGCTGGCCGGGTTCGAATCCACGGGACGTGGCCTTTTTTGCGGAAGCGGCGAAACGGAGTTGGCGTCGCGCCAAGATCACGGCGTTTGGAATGACGCGGCGGGGAAGAATGGCGGTCGAGGAGGACGCGCAGGTCTGGCTGCTGCTGGAGGCGGAGACGCCGACCGTGACGATCGTCGGGAAAACGTGGCCGCTGCACGTCACGGAGGTGTTCAACGTCTCGCTGGAAGAAAACCTGGCGATGATCTCGGACACGGTGGCATTTCTGAAGAGTCACGGGCGTGAAGTGATCTACGACGCCGAGCATTTTTTCGACAGCTACTTGGAAGACGCGGAGTATTCTTTGGCGACGGTAAGGGCGGCGCAGACTGCGGGTGCCGATCTGGTCGTGCTCTGTGATACGAACGGCGGCTCGATGCCGGAGACGGTGGGCTCCGTGACTCAGGACGTCATGGCCCACCTGGGAAGGGCGGTTGGAATTCATACCCACAACGATTGTGGCGTGGGCGTGGCCAACGCGTTGGCTGCGGTCCGTGCGGGTGCGGTGCAGGTGCAGGGCACGATCAACGGATACGGCGAGCGCGTCGGAAATTGCAACCTGACGAGCGTGATTCCGAATCTACAGCTCAAGCTGGGGATTCCCGTGGTGGAGGATTTGGCGCGGTTGCGGGAGCTGGCTGTCTTCGTCGATGAATTGGCGAACGTTCCGCACGACATCCGCGCGCCCTACGTGGGGGCGGCGGCGTTCACGCACAAGGGCGGGCTGCACGTTCACGCGGTGCAGAAGTTGGCTCGCACTTACGAGCACGTGCCGCCGGCGGTCGTCGGGAACCGGCAGACGATCGTCGTCTCGGATCTGTCGGGGCAATCCAACGTGTTGGTGAAAGCGAAAGAACTGGGTTTTGAGCTCGAGAAGGGGGCGCCGGAAGTCGCGCGGACACTGACCGAGATGAAGCGGCTCGAGAACGAAGGCTACGAATACGAAGCGGCGGACGGATCGTTCGATCTGTTGGTGCGGCGTGAATTGGGCGCGTGGCGGGCGTTATTTGACCTCAAGGAATACCACTGCACGTTCCGGCACTCGGAGGGTGGGGATTCGGTCAACACGTGCGAAGCGACGGTTAAATTGATCGTGGACGCGGTGGCGGAATACACGGTGGCCGAAGGGGACGGACCGGTGAACGCGCTCGACGCCGCGTTGCGGAAGGCGCTGCGGCCCTTCTACGAGTGGATCGATGACATTGCCCTGACCGATTACAAAGTGCGGATCGTCGACGGGAAGAAAGGCACGGCGGCGCGCACGCGGGTGTTGATCGAGTCGACCGACGGGACCGATTCCTGGGGGACCGTCGGGGTGTCGGACAACATCATCGAGGCCAGTTGGGAGGCGCTGGTCGACAGTTTCGAATACGCTGCGCTGAGGCGCGGGTGAGTCGGAGATTATCCGGACGGCTTGGGCAACTCGGGCTCGAGGTGCACGGTGACGTCGGTGAGGCGAAGGTCGGCGGCGAGAAGTTCGTCCTTCACGTGATGCGAGATGGCGTGGCCGTCGTGAACGCTCATCGAGCCCGGCACGCGAACGTGCAGGTCGGCGAGGAGGACGAGGCCGCTTTTTCGCACGCGACACTTTTCGACGCTGGAGACGCCCGCGACGTCCCGGGCAAGAGTTTCGATCTGATCGACAAGTTCCGGGGAGACCTGCTCGTCAATGACCTCACCGACCGCGGTGCGGAACATTCTGGATCCGTTGAGGAGAATAACCGCGCACGAAAAGAGGGCGGCCCAGTCGTCGGCGGAGGTCCACGCGCTGCCTCCGATGATCGCGATGGAAATGCCGATAAACGCGGCCAACGAGGTGAGCGCGTCGGAGCGGTGATGCCACGCTTCCGCTTGGATGGCGGTGCTGCCGATGGCCTGGCCGTGCGATTTCAGGACGCGGTAGAGGATTTCCTTCGAGAAGATCACGCCGAGAAGCACGAGCAGCGTCCAAGGACGGGGCACGGCGCGAGCGCCCTCGTGTCCGAGAAACTGTAGGAAGATTTGGTGTCCGGCGTGCAGGGCGACGGTGAGGCCCGCGCCAAGGACGAAGACAGCTCCGGCGACGGCGGCGAGTGACTCGAGTTTGCCGTGGCCGTAGGGGTGCTCCGCGTCGGGCGGCTTGCCGGAGAAGCGGATGGCACTCCAGATGAGCATGGAGCCGAAGATGTCGACGGCGGATTCGATGCCGTCGGCAATGAGCGCGTCGGAATGGCCCCAGAAACCGGCGCTGACTTTGACGACGGCAAGGGTCGCGTTTGCGACGACGCCGAGGAGCACGAGCGACTCGGCGTGGCGGAGCTCGATCTTCAAAGGGGGAGATCGTTCCGGTGAACCTAGAAGAGTCGGAAGGTCATCATTCCGGCGGCGGGAGCGTAGTCGGTGCCGTTGTCGCTGAGTTTGAGATAAGCGACGGTTTCCTCCGTTTCTTCCGGGACGCTGACGGGGCCGGGTCCGACCCATCCGGCGGGGTGATTCTTGAGTTCGTAATGAACCGTGATCATGTCGCCGACCGCGAGATTGTTCTCCGTGCGTCCGACTTTGATGACTTCCGCGAGGAGGTCGATGGATTCGGCGTCGCTGGATGGCGTTCGAGTGACGGTCAGAATGTTCAATCGGAGAACCTCGGGAGCGTCCCGTTGCATCTCCTCGTAGGCCGAGGGTGGGAGTTCTGCGCGCAAGGTCGGCGTGGGGAGCAGAGCTGCGAGGAGGAGCGAGAGAGTCAGAGCCGGGACGAATTTCATGGTCTTCGGAAAGGGTAGTCGGTGCGAAGGGGGCTTCAACCGGGAATTTGGTCTGCGACGAAGGCTCGAACGGCGCTTTGAATTTCGGCGGCGACGTCGGCTTTGGGTTCGGCGAACGGCGGGCGAAACCACGGGAAGAGTCCGATGATGTCGTGGAGGACGCGGATCTCGCCGTCGCAGCCTTTGCCGCTTCCAATCCCAAACGTCGGGATCGCGAGTTTCTCGGAAATCTCGCGGGCCAGAGGGGGCGTGACGAGTTCGAGAACGATCGCGAAGGCTCCGGCGTCTTCCAGCGAGAGAGCGTCGGCGAGGAGGGCTTTCGCCTGCTCCGGGGTGCGACCTTTGATTCGATAGCCGCCTTCTTCGCGGACGTTTTGCGGCAGCATGCCGATGTGACCGAGAACGGGCGTCCCCGCTCGAGCGATCTTTCGGACGGTGGATTCGATAATGACGCCGCCTTCGAGTTTGACGCCGTCAGCTCCGGCTTCGAGGACGGCGGCGGTGGAGCGCTCGGCGGTGTCGGTGTCGCCGTAGGTCCCGATCGGAAGGTCGGTGATGACCGGGGTCTGGGTGGTGCCGCGGGCAACGGCGCGGGTGTGATGAACCATGTCCGCGAGTGTAACGTCCGTCGTATCCGCGTGGCCGAGGACCACCATGCCGAGCGAGTCGCCGACGAGGATGAGGTCGAGTCCGCAGTCGTCCAGCAGGCGCGCGCTGGGGTAGTCGTAGGCGGTGAGGGAGGTGAAGGCGGCCTTCGGTGAGTCGGGTGATTCGGGATGAATCCTGAGAGTTTTCATGGGGTGATCAAGACAGAGTGGCGAGGAGGTTCTGAACGGACCGGGATGTGCCGGGGATCTCGAATTCGGGGCAGATCTCGGCGAGAGGCGCGAGGACGAAGCTGCGCTGCGTCAGCCGGGGATGAGGGAGGATCAAATTCGGTTCGTCGATGACGTGATCGCCACAGTAGAGGAGGTCGAGGTCGAGCGGGCGCGGGGCGTTGGTCGAGCGGGCGGCGGGACGACCGTGGGCGGCTTCGAGCTTCTGAAGGTGCTCGAGAAGTCTTCGCGGGGGCTGGGTCCAATCAATCTCGGCGGCGGCGTTAAGGAAGGGGGGCGAGTTCGGCGGGCAATCGACGGGGCGGGTTTCGTGAAAACTTGAAACGAGAGTGGTGGCGGGGGAGGTGCTCAGTTGTCGGAGCGATTCGACGGCGGCGGACAGGTGGGCCGCGCGGTCTCCGAGGTTGGATCCCAACGAGATGCCTGCGCGCACGGGTTAGCTCCGCAGGCCGAGAACGTCCTGCATGTCGTAGAGCCCGGCTGGCTGGTCGACCGCCCAGGTGGCAGCACGCAAGGCACCGTTCGCGAAGGTGTCGCGGGACGAGGCGCGGTGACTGAGTTCCACGCGTTCACCGTCGTTCGCGTAGATCACGGTGTGATCGCCGACGACGTCGCCGCCGCGGAGTGAGTGCATGCCAATTTCCTCCGTGGTGCGAGCGCCGACCATCCCTTCGCGTCCGTGGCGAACGTCGGTGGAGTAATCCAGTTCGCGAGTCTCGGCGAGGATTTCAGCCAGACGGCGAGCCGTTCCGCTGGGAGCATCTTTCTTGTGGCGGTGGTGCATCTCGACGACTTCGAGATCGAAGTCGCTGCCGAGGATCTCGGCGGCGCGCTGGGTGAGCCAGAACAACGTGTTCACGCCAACGCTGAAGTTCGGCGCGAAGACGACCGGAATGCGGTCGGCAGACGCCGTGATCGCTGCGCGTTGGGAATCATCGTGTCCGGTGGTGCCGATGATGAGGGCCTTGCCGGCGGCGGCGCAGTCTTCCGCGATCTCCGGGGTGGAGTCGGCGTGGGTGAAATCGATGACGGCGTCGCAATCCGCGAGGGCGTCGGCGAGGCTGTCGTCTTCGTCGAGAGCGGCGGAGATTTCGAGGTCTGGGATGGCTTCGGCGCAGTGAATGAGCGCCTGGCCCATCCGGCCGCGGGCTCCGTTGATGATGACGCGTAGGCTCATGAGTTCAGTAAACCGTAATCGGTGAGGACGGAGCGCAGGCGATCGAGGCTTTGATCGGTCAGCGGGCAGAGCGGCAGGCGAACGTCGGCGGTCATTCGGCCCTGGAGAGCAAGCGCGGTCTTGATCGGAACGGGATTCGTTTCGACGAAAAGCTCCTTGAAGAGGCGGTAAAATTTGAGGTGCTGCGCCCGGGCGGCGGTGGGGTCGTCGTCGAGCCAGGCACTGACGAGGCGAACGACTTCGGCGGGGACGATGTTCGACGCAACGCTGATGACGCCGACGGCTCCGACCGACATGAAAGGGAGGGTGAGGGAGTCGTCACCGGAGAGAATTTCGAATTCCTCCGGTAGCGCGTGCCGGAGGGCGCTGACGCGCTCGACGGAGCCGCCGGCTTCCTTGATGGCTCGGACGTTGGGGCAGGCTTCGGCGAGACGAACGGCGGTCTCGACACTGATCTCGATGCCGCAGCGTCCGGGGATGCTGTAGAGGATGAGCGGAATTCCGACGGCGTTCGCGACGGCGCGGTAGTGGAGGAAGAGGCCTTCGGGTGAAGGTTTGTTGTAGTAGGGGGTGACGAGGAGTGCGGCGGTGGCGCCAAGGCGCTCGGCTTCGCGGGTGAGTTCGATCGCCTCGGCGGTGGAATTCGATCCGGTGCCGGCGATGACCTGACAACGCCCCGCAGCGGCTTCGACGGAGAGGCGGATGGCGGTGTTGTGTTCCGTGTGCGGGAGGGTGGGCGATTCGCCGGTGGTCCCGACGGGAACGATCCCCGTGATGCCGGCAGCGATCTGCTCCTCGATGAGATCGCGGAACGCGGCTTCGTCGATCTGGTCATCTCGGAATGGCGTGACGAGCGCGGTGTGGGTGCCTTCAAACATCGTGCGGGAAATAAATCAAAGGGTGATCCGACCGTCGAAAACGAAATCGGCCGGGCCGCGCAGAGTGACGGATTCGAACGTGCCGGGTGAGGGGATCTCGAACCCGACTTCGAGCGTGTCTCCGCCACGGACCTGAACGGCAACCGGTGCCGGTGCGTCGGTGAGGAGGTGGTGAATGAGCGCAGCGGCAACGACTCCGGTGCCGCAGGCGAGGGTTTCGTCCTCGACGCCACGTTCGTAGGTGCGGATCGCGATGCCTTCTTCGGTCTTGGCGACGAAGTTGACGTTCGTCCCGGCGGGAGCGAAGTGCTCGTGGTGGCGGATGCGGGCACCGAGGGTGCGAACGTCGGCAAGTTCGAGATCTTCGACGAAGACGACGGCGTGGGGAACGCCCGTGTTGATCGAGTGAGTGGAGACGAGGGTGCCTTCGATCGTGAGGTCGTTCGATGGGGCGAGCGAGTGCGGCGCGCTCATGGCGAGTTCGACTTCCTCGCCGAGCAGGCTGGCGGAGATGACGCCGGCGGGGGTCTCGAAGGAAAGAGCCGACGAGGCGGTCTCGCCGAGAAGCCGTGCGCCGTAACGGGAAAAACAGCGGGCGCCGTTGCCGCACATCTCCGCTTCGCCGCCGTCTGCGTTGTAGTAGCGCATCCGGAAATCAGCGGCTCCGGCGGCGGGCGGCTCGACGAGCAGGAGGCCGTCGGCTCCGATGCCGCGGTGGCGGTCGCAGAGCCGGGCGATTTGGGAAGTCGAGAGCGAGAGGGCTTTCGATCGGTTATCGAGAAGAATGAAGTCGTTGCCGGCTCCATTCATTTTGGTGAAGGCGAGTTCCATGGTGTGCGCGTTGGACGGATGGGCAACGTAGTCGGCTTTCTGCCGAAGGAACAAAATTTTTCTTTCGGACCGCGGGATTCGCTCGCGTCCGGGGTCAGCCGTTTTTGACCGGAACGACCGCGATCGGAACACTGAGGCGAAGCTCGTCGTCGAGGTAAACCTCGACACTGTGGAGACCGTATTGTTCGAAGCGGAGGCCGCCGAAGACGTGGACGTTGGTGGCGTTGGCGCTCATCTCCTGGAGCGTAAAGTCGATCTGAAACTCCGCGAGCTTGGTCTCGTCGTCCGGTCCGATGATCGCGGAACGCTGACGGAAGCGACCTTCTCCCCCGCACCAACGGGTCCAGAGACAGAGTTTGAAGAAGGCGATGGGGAGCTGGGGAGCCGGGATCGCGGTGACGACACCGACGAGAGTCTGCTGGCCGCTGGCTTCCGCCCGGACGTCCTCGCACAGGACGCAGGCTTGGAGATCGGGCAGGATGGACGAATTTTCGATGGGGAGAATTGGCTGGGGGCTGCTCAGTGAGTGAGCAAGCCCGTGGTGATTAAAACGGTCACGACGATCGCGAGAGCGATGCGGTAGTAGCCGAAGATGGCAAGGCTGTGTCGGTTCAGGTAATCGACCATCCACTTGACGGCGACGAAGGCGCTGGCCCACGCGGCGACGAGCCCGAGGAGAATCGCGACGAAGCCAAATTCTGCGAGCATCTCTTCGCCGTGCTTCAGTCCGTCGTAGGCGGTGGCGGCGGTGAGAGTGAGGAGGCCGAGGAGGAACGCGAACTCGACGGCGGCGGCCAGGCTGAGACCGACGGCGAGACCGCCGAGGATCGTGACCAGGCTGCGACTGACGCCGGGCCACATCGCGAGGCATTGGATGAGTCCGATGACGAGAGCGCCCTTCCAAGCCAGCTCGGTGAGGGTCATACCAAAAGCGGAGTTCTGCGGGCCCTGGTCGCGTTTCCAAGCGACGATCAGGATGACGATACCGCCGACGAACCAGGCGGCGATGGTCGGCCAGAGTCCCCAGGCGTCGCCACCGAACAGGTAAGTCTTGATCTGATCTTCAAGAAGAAGGCCGATGAAGGCGGCCGGCAGGAAGGCAACGACGACGTTGAGCCCGAGTCGGAAACCTTCGGGATTCCGCCCGAGCGCACCTTCGGCCATCTGCCGGACGCGTCCGAAGTAAATTCCGAGGACGGCGAGGATCGCGCCAAACTGGATGCAGATTGCGAAGGCGTCAGCGGCGGTCTCGGAGTCGATCCCGAGAGCGCGCTGCGTGAGAATCAGGTGCCCCGTCGAGCTGACGGGCAGGTATTCGGTGAGTCCTTCGACGATGCCGAGGACGATGGCGTGCCACCATTCCATACTGGAAACAACGAGTGGAAAATCTGGTGAGCGCCGGGGCGGAACTCGTCAGATGGCGTCTTCGCCCGTCTCTTCCGTGCGAATCCGGACGGCGGTCTCGATGGGAAGGACAAAAATTTTGCCGTCACCGATCTTGCCGGTCTTGGCGGCGGTAGAGATGGCTTCGACGGTCTTGGCAACGGATTCGTCGCCGACGACGATTTCGAATTTCACCTTGGGAAGAAAATCGACGGTGTATTCGCTGCCGCGATAGATTTCGGTGTGGCCCTTCTGCCGTCCGAACCCCTTGACCTCCGTGACGGTCATTCCCTCGATGCCGACCTCAGCCAGCGCTTCCTTCACGTCTTCCATCTTGAACGGCTTGATGATCGCCTCAATCTTCTTCATGTGGTGACTTCGTTACAGGCTTCGTCGCGGAGTGGCAAGCCGAGAACGCGATTGAGAACGCGATTGATTAAGGGGAGCATCCGGTGCTGAATCCGGGTTTTACGTGAAGCCGCATCTTTGGAGACGTTCGTCAGTCGGGAAAGTCCTCCGACATTTTCCGCGGATTAAACATCTGCGCGGTTCGTGGTTGCACCGGCGTTTGGGGGACCGGTTGTTGGATCCGCTCTTGTGGCAGCCGGAGCGGGAGCCGATGGCGCGGGGTTTCGCGGTGGGCGGGATGTTGTCGATGTTGCCAATTCCGTTTCAGAGTGTGCCGGCGGTGGCGATCGCGATTTTCGGACGGATGAACGTGCCGGCGGCGTTGGTCGGGTGTTGGGTGACGAACCCGGTGACGGCGGTGTTTATCTGGATCGTCCAGTTGCGCGTCGGATATTTTTTGTTGGGACGCGGTTCACCGATGGAGGCGTTTGGTGACAAGAGCGTGTGGGAGGTGGTGAAGGCGTCGCCATTGCCGATGCTGGTCGGGACGATCGTGACCGCTCCCTTCGCGGCGGTGCTCTGCTATTTTCTTGCGAGGGTGACGTTTGACGTGGTGACGCGGGCGATTCAAGAAAGCGCGATACGACGTCGGGCGAGGCGGATGAAGGCCGATGCTCAGACGAAATCGCGGAAGCGGGCCGAAAAAATCCGCTGAGGCTTTGTCGGGCGAGCGTGCACGCTGTGCGCCGTTTCTCCGTGCGGTCAGCGCTCGTCGAGATGCTGGCGGAGGGCCCGCCAACTGAGTGCGAGGGCGTCGGGATGCGAGAAGGTCTCGTGTCCGGTCGGGACGATGATCTCGTCGGTGGCGCCGTCGAGGTGGGAACTCCAGTAACCCACGATCCCGTCGGAGCTGTCGGGCGTGTCGCCGCGTCCGCGGTCGCCGGCGACGGTGTAGTAGGCGAACCCTTCTTTGAAGGGGGAGTTATCAACGGCGGTGAAGACGGGGTTTCTCGGCGACAGGGACCCGATGCTGTTGGTGAGCTCGCTGATGTCGAAATCGAGAACGAGGAAACTGCCGAGGGTTTTGACGAGACGGGTCTGGAACGCGAGGGTGTCGGCTGGGAGGCGGATGAGCCGCATGCCAAAGGTGGCGAGCGAGCCGTCGGCCAGGGTGGCTCCGCGGTGGGGAGCCGAAAAGTAAACGGCGCGGTGGAGTTGAGGGAGGGGCTCCCAGAAGAGCCGGGTCGCGAGAGTCTCGCGGTCTTCGGGGTCGAGCGGCGCGTCTTCGAAGGGTCGGTCGGAGATGGTCTCCCACAGTCGGTCTTCGATCTCGACGGCGTTCATGCGGGTGATGACTCCGCCCATGCTGTGGCCGAAGGTGATGAGATCGCGGGAGGCCAAGTCGTCACCGGCGGGGTCGAAGGTTTGTCGAATGGCGGCAAGTTGGTCGCGGAGGTAGGCGGCGGATGCGATGGTCGATACGCCGCTGGGATAATAGATGACCCAAAATTGATAATTTTCGCGGATGACGGGGTCGATTTGGAGTTCGTTGATGAGATTGCGCCAGATGAGGGGGGAGGAACTCAGGCCGTGAACCATGAGGACGGGGATGCGATCGGGGTCGTAGGGCTCGAGCATGTAGAGGCCGGCGAGCTTCATCTGATCGCCGACGAAGAGGAGTCCGCGAATGCCGAGGGCGAGATCGTTGAGGCGGTCGAAGACGAGGGCGATCGGCGTGGTGAAATCAGCGGCTAGGGTGGCGGTGCCGGTGGGAGTCTCGACGGTCTGCTGGTGGCGGGGGTCGAGAAGCTCGATGGTGAGATCGGCGGCTTCGACGCGTCGGGCGAGGCGGGGGACGGCGGTGACGGGGGTGAACGTGCCGCGCCTTTCGTAGAATGGGATGGTGGAACTCTCGTGGACGCCCACGAGCGGAACGCCGAATCCGGGAATGGTGACGCGATAGGTGAATCCGGTCACCGAGATGAGTTCGGAAGGAACGAGTTGATCGAAGGCGGGCTGGGTCGGGTCGTTCGTGAAGGCGGAGGTGACGTCGATGGTGCGCGGACCAAGTGGGGTGTCGACGGTGCGCCGGGGGTCCTGCGGTCGATCGGCCAGGGTGACGAGCTGAAGGGTGGCGGCGTTGATCGTGTCGTCGTGCGCGCGGGGATCGGGGTCGGCTTCGGCTGCTCGAAGGCCGAGCTCGAGTGCGCTGGAGAAGAAGCCGACGGCGGCTTGAGGGTCTCGGTTGCGGAGTTTGTCGCCGACGAAGAGGGCAAACTCGGCGGCGGTCTGTAGTGCGGCGGGGTCGTCACCGGCTTGGGTCGCGAGAGCGGCGAGTTGAGCGGCTGGGTTTTTCTTAACGGCGGGCGTGGAGGGCGCGATCGCCGGCAGGGCGTCGGATGGAGGCACGGTGCGGGTCGTGACGGTAAAGCCACAGCCGGTGAGGAAGGTGACGAGCAGGGCGGCGGCGAATGCGGGTTTGGTCATGATGAGGAGGCGCGGCCCGAGGGTTGAAATTACGCAAAATTCGGCAAGGAAAATGACCGGCGGTGCTGGCGGGCCGAGCTGGGTTTCGGAACGCCTTCGCGGGGTTTTCCCTTTTCCGGCGGCGGGCGTCGCTGGTATATCCCGGCCCGTGTCGAGCAATCCGGTTTACGCTTTCTTTGCAACGCCCCGGAGTTGGGGACCCTTCGTGCTGCGAATGACGCTGGCCGCGGTCTTCTTCTACCACGGGGGGCAGAAGGCGTTCGGGTGGTTTGGCGGGAAGGGCTGGACGGCGACGCTCTCGCAATGGACAGCGTCGGATGGGCTGGGTCTGCCGACCGCAGTCGCGGCGCTGGCGATCGCGGGCGAGGTGGCGGTGGCGGCCGCGCTATTTTTGGGAGTGATGACTCGTTTGGCAGCGTTCGGTGTAATGGTGATCATGGCGGGCGCAGTCGGCGTGGTGCACGCGGGTGAGGGGGTCTCGGCGTGGGAGTATCCGGCGGTGCTGGGATTGGTGGCGCTGGCTTTGGTCTCCTTGGGCGGGGGGCGGTTCTCGGTGGATCGCGGGTTGAGTCAACAGCTGCTACCGAGCTTCGGCTGAGTGGGGGACGCGCGATTGCAGCGGCCGACGGGCGCGCCGTGGGACGATTGGCGGCCGACGGAACGAGCGACGTTGTGTTTTGTGGTTCGGGACGGGTGGATCTTGCTCATTCACAAGAAGCGCGGCCTGGGCGCTGGAAAAATCAACGGACCGGGCGGAAGACTCGAGCCGGGCGAAACGCCCCTGGAGGCGGCGGTGCGCGAAACGCAGGAGGAAGTCGGGGTGACGCCGCTGGGCGTGGCTCTTCGGGGTGAGTTGTTCTTTCAGTTTGTCGACGGATACGCGCTGGAGTGCAGCGTCTTCACGGCGAACGATTGTGAGGGCGATTTGATCGAGACGGATGAGGCGAAGCCGATCTGGACAAGAGTGGCGGAGATTCCGTTCGGGGAGATGTGGGCGGACGACGTTCATTGGCTGCCGGGGGTCCTGGAGGGGGGGTGCTTTCGAGGGTTTTTCGAGTTCGATGGCGATCAAATGCTTTCGAAAAATCTGATTTGGGTGTCTTCAATGGCTGAATTTCAGACGTAAGCGGTTTACTGAATGGAGTTTATGACTAGTTTCGCGGTATCGAAGATTTTTATTGCACGAGAGGCCGACTTTGATAGGTTCTGCGCATCGAAAGATTGTTCTGGGGGAACAACAGCCCGTCGCACCATTCGGTCGCGGCGGGCTGTATCCTTTCTAGGGTTAAATTATTTTCTCTCGATCGGTGCAGGTGCTGGGTTTTCGTTTTGGGCGCGCCGATTTTTGGTCGATTCTCTTGGTCGTCGTGTAGGTGATAGGTGATGGATTCGGAACCGGAGAAGGTCGATTTGCGGAAGCGGCGGAAAGGGGCTCGCCGCTGGTGGCTGCTCGTTTTGCTGCTGCTGGCGGTCGGTGGATTGCTGGTGGCGCACGCGACGATCGGTGAATGGCTGGCGCGGGTGGCGATGGAGCGGCTGGTGCCTCGGACTGGGTGGGAGATGGACGCCGTGACGGTCGAGGTCGGATTGTTCGAGCCGGTGACGTTGGGAGGGCTGACAATGCGCTCGGTGGGGGAACATGGGACGGTGACAGAGTTTTCCGCGGAAGAGATGACGATCACGTTGAATTCTCTGGGCGAGGCACTCTTCGGAGGTGGCCGGGTGGTCTCACGTCTGGACTGTCTGGGCGGTGCGCTCAGGGTGGATCTTCGCGAGGCGCGTTATGGAGTTCGGCAGGGGCGGGCGGGACGATCGGCGGAGGCGAGGGAGGACGCGGCGACGAGACGGCTGCGGTTTTTACCGGAGACGGTGGCGATCCGAGGTGGCGACGTGAGGGTGGAGGGTCGACGCGGTTCGGCCCAGTTGAAGGATCTGGACGGAGCGTGGAGCGAGGCAACATCCAGTGAACTCCGCGTTGCGGGGGTGGAGTTGAATTTTGGTGGGGTGAGGTATGCGCGGTCGAACTTGCGGTCGCGGACGGAATGGCGGGACGGGATGGCGGTGCTGGCGGACGCGCGACTTGCCGATGGGGTGAATCTGCGATCGCTGGCCGTCAGCCTGGTCGATCCGGAGGGTCCTTCCGCGAGTGTCGACGTGAGCGTGGAGGACGGTTCGCTGCGGGGCGATCTTGGGTGGGGGCGGGCCGCGGGGCTGGGGTGGATCGATTTGGCGCTGACGGGCGTCGATTTACCGATGGGGAGATTTGCGCGGGCGGTCAGATCGGAATCGACTTTGGTCGGGACTCTGCGGGAGGGGCGGGCGAGCTTTCACGGAAATCCGGGGCGGTTGATGGATTCGGAAATCGCGATTCGCCTCGAGGTCGATGATCTGTCGCGGCGGGGCGAAACGTGGGACTCGCTGGTGGTGGGGGCAAATTTTATTGGCCGTCGGCTTTACGTCTCGAATCTGGAGTTGGCGGCCGGGGAAAATCGGATCGTCAGCAATGGCGAGATCAAGATGCCGCGGGGTGAGGAGCCTTGGGCGAAGGCTGACTTTTTCATGAACCTCTCCGTCGATCTGCGGGAGTTGCGTAAGCTGACGGCGTTCACTGGGGATTGGTGGGGGGAGATGGGCGGACGGGTCGCGCTGGATGGTTCGATTGCGGGAAAGGATGGGGTGCTCGACGGTTACGTGAACGGCGAGGCGAGTCGGGTGACTTTCCGTAATCTGCCGGCGACGGCGATGAAGCTCTCTGCGGTCGTGAAGGATCGTGAACTCCAGGTGAGGTCGGCCGAGGTCTGGAGTGGAGCGGATCGAGTGATGGCCAAAGGGTCGATCGATCTCGCTGGGGAACGCCGTTACACGGGTGACGTCTCGGTGAAGGTGGGCGACGTCGCACGGTTCACCGGAAAACTGGGGGGCTCGGCGTCGGAACTCCTGCAGTCGGGAGGCCTGGAGATGACGTGGCAGGGGGACGGAACCTGGACTTCGCACTCGGGAGTTTTTCGGGCGGTCCTGGCGGACGCGGCGACGACCTGGACGCCGACGGGGGTCACCGGGGAGTTTGCGGGCACGTATTCGCCGGAGAATTTTCACTTCAGTGAGGTGCGGCTTCAGAACGGTGGATACGATCTCAACTCACGGCTCACGATCTCGAGCGCGGGTGTGAATTTTTCAGATCTGAGTCTCCGGCGGGGTCGGGCGGAGCTGATGACCGGCGAGGCTTTTGTCCCGGTGAATCCCTTCGCGATCCTGCGTGGCGACCGGATTGCTGACGCTTTTGATCTGAAGAAGCCCGTGTATGCACGGGTCACTTCGCTGGACGTGCCGTTGGCGGAGCTGGTCGCGATGGCGGGACAGGATGCGGTAGCCGAGGGGGCGTTGACGTTCCATCTCACGGCTGAGGGGCCGCTGTCGAAGCTCGCTTTGAGCGGTGAATTAACCGGACGTGATCTCTCCGCGACGACGGACCAAGTGCGATTCCCGAAGACGTCGATCGATCTCGGATTGACCACGGCGGATCAGCGGATGGTTGCAACCGGGAAGGTCAATTCGAAGGGCTTTCAGCCGATGGAGGTCGCGGCGGAGATGCCGTTGGTGTTTGCAACTTCGGCTGGGGGGAAGGTGAGCCTCGTCGATGCGTCCACGCCGATCACGGCGCGAGTGAAGGTCCCGAGCACGAGTCTGCAGGTGGTGGGGGCGATGATGCCGTGGCAGAAATGGTCGGGCGGCACGCTGGCGGGCGAGATCAGCGTGGGGGGGACCGTGGGTGATCCGAAGTTTGCCGGCGAGTTGGCGATACGCGACGGTCGGTTTGAATTTCGCGATAACGGTTTTGAGACGTTGAGCGATTTGGGTGGGCGAATCTTGCTCGATGGCTCGGGCGTGCGCGTTGTCGATGGATTCGCACGCGTGGCGAAAGGCGAGCTGAGATTTGGAGCAAATTGGAGTCCGGGTCAAAAGCGACCGCTGAAGTTCGAGCTGAGCGGGGAGCGGGTGCCGGTGGCGGCATTTGGCTGGCGCGGGCTCGTGGAGGGATCGCTGAAGGGAGCGGGAAGCTGGAGTGCAGGATCGGTGTCCGGCAATCTGCGGTTGGCCGATGGTGTGGGAGCTGATTCGCTCAGAATCGACGTCGACGTTCCGACAAAGCAGCAGAAGGAGGCGGCAGTTCTCAAGAAAGCGGCGAGCCGCTGGACGTCCGAGGTGGGGGTTCGGATCCGGGGGGGATCTCTGGCTGGGGGAACGGTCACCGGCGATCTGAGGCTGTTCGGGCCGCTGAACGATCTACGGCCGGTCGGCGAGCTGACGGTGGCGAACGTCGCCGTGGAGACGCGCGCGGGGTGGCGGGTGCCCGCCGGCGGCTCAGTTCATTGGCGCGCGCAGGGAGAGCGGGAACCTTTGGTTGCGGTCGGTGGGTCGTCCCGGTTGGCGGGGCGGGAGATTCGCTACTGGGCGGCAGGTCCGCTGAACGACTTGGAGATCTGGCTCTGGGGAGTGTCGGATCCGACGGTGGTCGAGTCCTTGCCGCCGATCAAGGTGCCGGGCTGGCGGAAGGATGTCGATGGTCTTAGACTACCTGGTCTTCGGGAGATCTGGCTGGTGCGTGGGCAGGTCTCGACGGACGGATAGTCCGACGGGGATCGCGGTGGGCCGCTCCGCGCTATCTCGGGCGGGCGGCGAGGTGCTCCCCTCAACGACCAGTTCGTCGGGGCTGATGGAATTGGGCGGGGAGCTGGGGGGGTGGTTCCGACGGGCCGCGAAAAGATGACTTCAACAGGGTGGCGGCCTGAGATTGGAGGTCCGCAAAGCGAGGGTTTTCCGGATCGGGCGCGTGAACGATGTGGCGGAGCAAACTTTGCCACTCGAGGATCGCGCGTTCGATGTCTCCCCGGCGGATGAGGTTGTCGGTCGGAAGCGAGCGAATGCCGCCGGAACGAAAACGGGAAATCACGTCGGCCGTTCCTTCGCCATAGCCGAGGCTGAGGCCCGCTTCCAGATACCCGTCGTAATCGACGTGCCCGTAGGCGGCGCGCGACGCGACGGCCAGCCGGTCCGATTCGCCGGTGGCGTGATCCGCAAACCGGTGGCCGCCTCGGAGGTTCGCCAAATGAACGATGATCTCATCGATCGGGTAGGACAAATCCTCGAGTGCCGCCGCGATGACAAGCCCTTCGCCGGCCTGAAAGCGAGCAGCGATCCGCCCGCGGGCGGTGGGTGAGCCGGTGGCGTCGATCAGCCCGAGCCGTCGCCACGCGTGCGCCGCGGTGCCGGGTGGGGGTTCGAAATTCGGCTGCTCGTCGGCGACAAGGTGCGTGTCGGTGTTGATCTCGACCCGTCGGCGTGGGGGTTCGATGAGAGCCCGACCGCTCGGGTCGATGATTGCCGGGACCTCGACGTTGCCGAGGTCCAATTGGATGGCGATGACATCTCCCCGTCGGGCCAGTCCAATCGTCCGGAGAGGGGGAGTGACGATGAGGGGGGCAACGGCGGCGAGAAATTCCGCGTCCGTGAATGTCTCGTTCTTTGCGAGGTGTAGTTTTTTGCGCAGCCAAGGGAGGGGCTCGAGCCTTCCGTTGGAATCCGGGCGGGCGGCGCTGATTTCTTTCGCGTAGTGGGGAGCGCGATTGCCGGGGGTCTGGACTTTGCAAATCCGGCCGGGACCGTGGGCTTCGGCAATGGCGGGAACGCGGAGGGCGGGTCGCCAGGTGTCCCGGTGGCGGACCAGGCAATCCTCGAGTCGACGCAGTGCGGTGGGAGTGTCTCTGAGCGGATGCCAATCCCCGCGGCTGTCGAGATACTCTTCGCGAGTGGCGTTGAGGAAAGAAGGGGTGTGAGGAATTGGTTTTTTCGATTCGTTTACTTCCAGTCCCAGAGACGGGGGCTGCGGAGAAAAGAGGTTGCGGGTGGCTTCGCGAGCGGCGGTCAGCGGATCAAGCCCTTGACCGACAGCGGTCTCCATAACGCGCAGCAGGCTTGGCCAGTCGATCTCGTTGACGCGGCGGAGCGGACGCTGACTAGCGTCGAAAAGGCGAGGGCTGTCGCGGGTCACGATGAGGGAGCCTTCGGTGTCGAGACCGCGGCGGCCAGCGCGACCGAACATCTGAAGTAATTCGTCGGAGCGCAGTTCGCGCTGAAACGGACCGTCTTGGTAGTTCGTTCCGGCGATCGCGACGGAGCGGACGGAGAAATTGATCCCGGCGGCGAGACCGGTCGTGGCAACGATGAAATGGAGGTGGCCGTTGCGGGCCAGGGGTTCGATCCAGTCGGCGCGGGCGCGGTAGGGGAGGCCGCTGTGGTGGTAAGCGGTCCGTCGGGAAAGGAGTCGAGCGAGGTCCCGACCGAGCAGTGTCCGAGCGTCGGTGGGGATCGAGATCCCGTCGCGTAGTGGCAGTGCTTCTGAAATGTGGCGAGCGATTTTCTCGGCGTCCGCCCGTCGCGGTGCGAAGATCAGGAGGGGCGTCAGGCGGGCCAAATGCGCGGCGGCGGCGAGCCGAGGCCAGTAGCCGCGAACCGTATCCGGGACTCGTGGGAGGTTTTCCGCTGGTGCTTCGGTGAGTGGAACGGGTCGCTGGGTCACTCGGATGACGCGAGCGGTCCGGCCGAGACGTTGGAGCCAGTCGGCGACGTGTTCGGGATTGCGAACGCTGCCGCTGAGGAGCAAAAGCTGAGTCTGCGACTTGCCACCGTCGGTCTGATGCGCTGCGGTGAGGGCGACAGCGAGTTCGTAATTCAGACCGCGCCGAGGATCGGCCAGCATTTGATACTCGTCGATAACGAGTGTTCCGGGCGGTTTGCCGGAGAGAACTCGTTCCCGCTGCGTCTCCAAAGTCGCAACGAGGACGGGAGCATTGGTGTTTTTGGCAACGTCTCCGGTGGCAATACCGACGTCCCAGCCGCGGCGTCGCCATTCCGTCCATTTGTCGTTCGCGAGGGCTCGGGTCGGTACGGTGTACACCGCCTGACCGCGTTTCGCTGCGGCACCTGAATTGACGTGCAACTCGAAGATCCGTGTTTTTCCCGCTCCGGTTGGCGCGTCCACGAGAACGTCGTCACCAGCCTGCAGTGCACGGACAGCTTCCTGCTGCCACAGGTCAGGGACGTCGATCGGGATTTCGAGGCCGGGCATCTTTCTTGGGAGCCACTATGGCAGCATTTTGGACAGCAATCTCGGAAAGAAGTGGAACCGAGCGAGAATATGCCACTTTCTGGCAACGATCCTGCTGTGAAACGGCTCTGAAACAAAATTGTTACCTGTCGTCGGGTGTATTTGTCCGACGGGAGACTACAATGGCTTCTCAACTCCAAACTGGGATCACATCACAGTCCGCGAGAGCTTTTCGACACTTATCCTTATAATATGAAAACGATTCGATCATTGCAGATTTCAATTTCGACTGCGGTCCTTGCGCTGACGTGCTTCGCTGCCGATGCGGTCACGCCGATCTCGTTCACGGGGACAGATTACGTGGAAAACTTTGATTCGCTGCCCTCCGCCGGCGAAAATCCGACGTTCTCAGGTTTCGGCCCCTTCGACGTGCCAAGTCTCGCCGGATGGAGTTTCACAAAATATACGGGGAACAGTTCCGACGCGCTCTTCCGCATCAATAATGGTTCATCTCCCAGCGGAAGCCTTTACAATTACGGAACAACCGAGTCGCCGGATCGTGCTCTCGGGGCACTTGCTAGTGGATCAGGATCCTATCGATTTGGTGCAACGTTGGTGAACAACACCGGCGCGGCACTTACGACATTTACACTTTCATACGCTGGCGAGCAATGGAGATACGGGGGCTCAGGCGAAGATCAGACGCCATTCGCGTTTGAGTATGCGCTGAATGCGCCGGATATTGGCTCAGGAACTTACTTTTCGTCGACCAACTTGGATTTAACTCCTTCCGTCAGTGCCGGACCATCAGGCGCTCTGGACGGGAACTTAGCTGCCAACCGGACTGCAATAAGCGGCTCGACATCTGGCATTTTTTGGCAGCCAGGAGAAACCCTCACACTACGCTGGACAGACATTAACAATGCAGGATTCGATGACGGGTTGGGAGTCGACGACCTGACGTTCTCGGCGGCAGCAGCGGCGTTCGATACACTGGTGTGGGACCAGACTGGTGGAAACTGGAATACCACTGACGCGAACTGGACTGGCGATGCGAGCGTTTACGACAACGGGGACTTGGTCCGATTCACCGATTCAAACGTAGGTGCTGTCGTAATCGACGCGGGCGGTGTCGAACCTCTCCGCGTTCAGGTGGAGAATACCACCGGGACCTACTCGTTCACCGGAGGACCGTTGAACGGTAACGGCTCGCTCGTTAAAACCGGTGACGGAACCCTCGAACTAGGGGTGAGCACAGAACTGGTTGCTGGGATCGTCGTTGATGGCGGGACGTTGGCTACCACCGCAAGTGACGTGATCGGAGATACGATCGCCCTCACGATCAACAATGGCGCCACGGTGGATCTTGGCGAAAATACGGATCAGTTGGGTTCATTGACGTTGAGCGGAAGCACTTTGACCACGGACGGTTCTGCGGGCGTAGCCGTCTTGGGTGAAACCGTCACGGTGCTAGCTGACGCAAATACTTCGACGCTCAGCGGTATCCTCGCTACGAACGGAATTAGCCCTACGTTTACCGTCGCGAACGGTGATGCGACCACCGATCTGACGATCGATGCCTTTATAGTCGGGGGGGACCGAATCTCTTTCGATGGAGAAGGAACGACGGCACTAAACGCGGACAATTCGACGTTTGGCGGTGGATTTCGCATCAGTTCGGGAACGATTGAAATTGCAAGCAATACGAGCCTTGGCACGGGCGCGCTGTTCTTCAACGGAGGAACGCTACGTGCCTCCACTGAACTTACCGGCGCTAATGCGATCGCGATCGACGTAAGCCAGGGTGGTGACGTAACGATCGACGCGACCGTGAATGCGATCGATTTCACAAATTTCTCTTCTTCTTTCGGGAGTAGCAACAAGGCGCTGACAATTCTGGGGAACGTCACAATGTTGGGCGCTATTAGTAACGGCGGAAATGAGCAACAATTCGCAAGTGTCCTCAATAAGGCTGGAGACGGAACGCTGACTCTGACTCAGGACAACGAATACACGGGGATCACAACCGTCCGTGGCGGAACGTTAAAACTTACCGATGGAGCGGCGATTTCATCGAGTTCATCCATTCGAGTGGACGAAGGTGCCACGTTTGATTTATCCGAGCAGACCTCAACGTATGTGATCACGAGGAATGAGGATGTCGTCCAAAGCCTGCGCGGCGGCGGCATCGTCGTGGCACCCACGGCTGGGTTGGAGGTAAATGGCGATCTGTCACCGGGCGGGACCGCTGAATCGTTCTTCACCCAAGCGCTGACGATTCAGGGTGGGCCAGTCACGTTTGGAGCAGAAGCTACGCTCACAATGGAACTTGGAGGTCTTTCTGCGGGAGAGTTCGACCAATTATTCGTCACCGAGGGGTCGCTGACACTCGATGGTCAGTTGGTCTTATCATTAATTGGTGGCTTCGTTCCGAGCGGGAATGATTCGTTCGCGATCGTGACGGGACAACTTGGTGTGAACGGTGCATTCACCAACGCAGCGTTCGGCGAGCGTGTCGCTTTTGACGATGGCTCGTTTCTCCTAAGTCTTTCGGGTAACGACGTCCTTTTATCCGACTTCCAAGCAATCCCGGAACCATCCACCGTCGTGCTAATTCTCTTCGGTGGATTGGCGGTTTACTTTGCTCGTCGTCGGTTGAATCTAGCGAAGTGAAGGGGGGAGGCAGGCTTCCGGATCGAGACAGGAAGGTTGCGCCGTTTGCATTTTGAGGCGTTTACATCAGCGAAAGAATTGGATCAGCCTTTCTACAAATTGCGTATAGCGCCTTTCAGCTCTGGACGGGAAGTGTTCCGAGAGCCGTTGGAATAGAGGTGGTGGCAGGTTCAGCCACGCGAGAGCTTGGAGGTGTCAAAGCCGAAAGAGCCATCCACCACCGAGAACCAAACGGGCCTGAGAGAAACCCTTCTGCAAGTCGGGAACAGAATCGAGCGAAGTTTTCGGAGAGCTGATGCGCAGTTCCGTTCGAGCGGCGTTTCGGAAATGATGAGCAGTGAGGACTGGGCCGAGTCACAAAGGATGACATCAGCAAGAGCGCGATTTCGCGAACGTGGGCGGAATAAATTGCCGGGAGCGATTGGCGACGTTCGGGGAGCGCGAGGTAAACGGGCCGGACTGGCTGGCGGTGATGATCGACGGGGTCTTCATCGGCGGCGACAACTGCGTTGTGATCGCGTTGGGGATTGCAGCCTCGGGACGTAAGCAAGTCCTCGACTTTGACATGGGTAGGTCGGAGAGCCTTGAGAGCGTGCAACGGCTTATTGGCAGCCTGGAAAGGCGCAGAGTGCATTCCAGCGGCCAGAAGCTCCTGGTGGCCTGGTGGTGCGAGACGGTTCCGCGGCCATCAAGGGAGCCGCGAGCCGCGGCTGGCCAAACGCCCGCCAATAGGTCTGCCTGATCCGCCCTGAACGCAACATCGCGGACCGACTTCGACAACGGGATAGGGCTGAGAGCCAGTGCCTCTTTGAGCGTCCGCGCCAGGCTCAAGGAAACGGCGTAGCTAATTATAAGAAGCGTTCGAAGATCTTCGGGAGTTCATTGCCGAGCGCAATGATGCCGCGGCCCTGTTGTTGGCGGAGCGACGGAACGAGGCACTGGCTTTGCACCGACTGGTCGTGCCCGCTACGCTCAACGTCACCTTGCTCAGCACCAACGCGATTGAAAACGTTACCCGCAACTGGCGCGAAGCCAACGGCAATGTCAAATGCTGAGACGTGAGAGGTGACATGATCGAACGCTGGTCGATCTCCGGGTTGCTGTGGGTGGAAAACGGCCTCCGCTGCATTCGTCACGCCGAGGATCTGCCGCAACTCCGGGCAGCCCTTACGCGATCGCAAAAGGAGCCGTTCTCCGCAGCGTCCTCTACGCGACGCACCGAGTCCTCCGTTCCAATCGGCTCTGTTTGCCGAATACCTGATTGCCCGGAACTTTAACCAAGCCCGTATACCCGACCCCTGCCGCCGCTTAGTTCTAACGATCTTTGGAAAATCCCAAATACAATTGAAAAACCAAGATTGAGTCGGTCTTTGCTAACACGGAATCCTCGAGAAGAAGTTTATACAAATCATTCAGAGGGCGTTACCGATATTTCCGAAGCGCCCTCAAACCCGCGGAACTTTACGCGCCCATATCGATCCCGGAACGCGACAAGGCTTATGCTCTGATTGCGTCTAGCTTCCACTTCGACCGGAAGCCTTACGATACTGCCTGTCTTCTTTTCATATACCATCTCAAATGGGTTTATGGTAGCCACTTGAAGAGGGGTTTGTGTTAATCCGATAGCATCGGACGTAGTCAGCTTCCTCATATCCCCGTTGATTCGACCTTCGATTGAGAACTCTTGGTCATCGAGAAAGCTCCAAACGTCTAATGTGCGAGGCTCGTTGAGCTTTGGATCAAGGTGAACCACAGCGTTCAGCTTGTCGGCTTTGCCCCAAGTTACGATTGTTTGGAAGCTACCTGGCTTAATATCTAACGTCGTTGCCGCAATCAACTCTTCACCCTTTCTGTAGGCTGGAATGAGTTTCTCAAGATCCTGGGTGTTGAAATCAGTAACTGTCTCAGGACGAATAAGAAGAGTGTAAGTCCCGGCTTTGACAGTAAGAAATTCTCGAATCGTTGGCGGGACGCTCCCACGCAAAAGCGGGACGAGCGAAGTGTTATCTGGATCATCGGCGAGATCGCCATTTGCGAGCAATATAGCAATCGGAGGGGCTTCGGTGTCGCTGCGAAAGTCGAAAACCCTGACAAACCCAAGTTCCTCTGCCTCGTCTTCGGTTAAATTAAGGTTGAAGGATTCAACACTTTCCTCAATCGGTTGCGATGGAATAGGTAAGGATCCGGGAGCCGGACGCTCTCCGTGATTTTGAGCAATCGCGGACGTCATCAATGCGCAAATGCCTACCAAGATGCTACAAAGATTTGCGATAAATTGTGTCATATGAATAGGATGTAACTTCTGCTTCAGGCTCTGGACCAATAACCGGATTCAACCAATTTACGAACCTTTCTCCGACGCTCGCGAGCACAATGATGCTACCATCCGCGGATTGGCGGACCGCCTGCCCGATGACGTAAATTGAAAAGGAAGCACTGCGTGTCGTCACGATCTCAATGATTCTCCGCGCAATTTCTTCACGACTTCGGTCGTAAGTAGTGTTTGACGTTGTGCCCCCAGCGGTCTGATTTGCAGAAAAAAAATCCAACTGTGAAATCTCCCCGACTTCGAGGAATGGACCGTAAGTCGTAAGGTATTCTTTGATCTCTGCGATAAGCTGGTCGATTTCGGAGCTGTTTAGCAAGGCACCAGATCGCGCGGGATCACCTTCTGGAGTCGGTAAAAACTCGAAATTGCGCAACGCTGCACGGAACGCGACTCCGTCGTCCCGGAGAACCCCGTTAATGTTAATCTTGCCGCGACTCGTTTCATCCCCTAGTGGAATCGCTGAATCCCCAGTGGTAAAATAATCGGCCAAGCGCCAAGCGGAACTATTCCATCCAGTCGAGACGATACTGCGGCCGGTAAACCTCTTCGTTCCGAGCACTGTGTCGTCCTTTTGACCGATCTTCAACGTTCGACCGCCACCGCGAGCAGTGCCGATCGTTGCATTCTCCTCAAACGACCGTTTGCGAAACGGGTCGTAAATATTTCCCAATTCTCCAACAGAATGCATCGGGCCGTTCCTGACGAAGGCATATGCATTTTCTCGACCGTTCGTTAGTAGCGGATGGTAGTCTGGCCAGCTTGTGGGTGACGTAAAACTATTACCAGGTTGACTGTTCGGTATGCCCCACGTTGAGGTGCCCGGGATATTCGCATTTCCGGTGATATTTCCGAAAAATCGAGACTGGTCGTTGCCGTAGGCGCGGTTACTTCCTCTCGTAATTTCAAGGTTTTCATTGACACTGCGAGCGTCCGCGGATCGCGATTGGACGTCGTTTCCCCGTGGAGTTGTCGACCAAAGAAGCAGCTTTTTTCGCGTTTCGGCTGGAAGCGCCCAAGATCCTTCTTCCCCATTGTTGCTGACCGTCATTTCCGCAGTGATCGATTTGCCTTGAACGTTTTGCGGTGAGGCGGGGACTGAGAGACACGAGAATGCATCCACGTATCCATCTGGTGTTGAAAGTACAAATTCCGACTCGTAATCCGTATAAGTGGAAGCCCGTCCACCGAAAGCAACACCAAATTTCCGAGCATCGCCCGAGCTACCAGAAGCGACGAATTGATCGCCAGTGATCCCAAGAAACTTTCTCGTGCCATCTTCGGGTGTCGGCGGCTTCCGAATGATGCTTCTCGAATCTTGGATCATTCCTGGGGGATCATCCTCAACCGTGGGTGCCGTTGTTACGATTGTAGCGACACCTGCTGGAAAAACCTCGCCTGACAAATCCAGTTCCAAATCTGGCAGTTGCAGATCCGGGCTTGAGCCTCTGCGAAATCGCGGAAGTGAGTATAACTTTAACAAAGTCCCCTGGGGCGCAACGTAATCAAGCGTCGTCGGATTATAGAATTCCAGATAATGGTCGACCGTAAAATCAACGAGTCGGGAGTTCCCGCTTTGAATCTCAACGTTCAGCATTCTCACGTAGAATGCGTATTCGCAAAAATATGGAACAGCTTCTTTCCCTATAGCAATGGGTTCGGATCCAATTGTCCAAGCTGTCGAAGGTCGAAAACCTGAAATGATTGCGAGTTCTCCGTTGAATTCAGAGATGACTGTTGGCGTGGAGTCCGTATCAATGTAGTCGCGTATGTTCGCAGCTATCCGCATTAGATAGGTCGCCTCGTGATCACTTTTAAGGTTCGGTGCGCTTGGGTATGTTGGCGGAAGAGGTGGTGTTGTATAAAAACGTTTTCCGAAGTCTACCAACGGGCCGTCGGGCGGATCATTTGCTTCTGCATCAGAGAAAAGCGTATTGGTAGTTGTAGAAATGGGATACTCTGTGAAAATGTGCCGTCCGCTAATGACGAAAATGATGTCGTCGAGGTCGCCCGCAATGTCGGTGGGTATGATTGTGTCAGTGACGATCGCGTTGAGATTGGCTCGCCGCCGACCATTCCCAGCTAAGTCTAGTGATCTAGAAAAAACTGTTGAATGATAACGGCTAGATTCGTCAGCTTCTGGAACAACCTGATTAAGGCGTTTGGAATCCAAAGGGATGTCCGGGTGGTCAATGCGAAGGGAGACGATACGCTCGTTCAACTCATTCTGAGTACCATCAGATGCGAGAGGTTTTTTCTCGAGCATCGGGAGGGCTCCGACATCAAGGTCCGTTGGATCAGAGCTAGTGTCCGAACGCTCGAACCCCCCGTCTTCGCCGTCAATATTTCCTGCGACTGCGACGTCCAGTTTGGACGTCTCATCCTCGATCCAAAAAGCATATCGTCCAACAACCGGATTATAATCAGCAGCATTTGGGTCGGGCTGAACAGCGGACCTTGGGTGTTGAAGTATATCGACCCACTGCGCTCGGCGCGGCTGGTGGACCTGGCTGCCGTTGACTGTCGCAGAGCCGATCCAGCCATTGGTATCCCCTTTTGAGCTTTTGACGTTTAGGTCGACGGAATTAGTGGGGTCAAAACCTGTAGGGTTAGTACGGTTAACGGAGGAAAGCAAATAAGTGTATCCTTCTGACGCTGATGCCTGCGGCGCGACCATCGGATTTGCTGAACCTATGAAGACCGGCATAATCTGCTCGCCCGTGCCGGGGTCCGATTCCCTGTATCCAATCGAATGATATGGATTGCCGCCGACGAGAGAGACCACTCGATTCATAGCGTCAGCCGCTCCTGCTTCCGCCGCCAGTGCCGCCCGAGTTCGATTTAGATAGCTGCTTGCCGTTCGTCTTTCAGCAGTCATGCTCTGGAGAAATGCGGTGACGATAATTGTCAAAACGACAACCGCGAGCAAAGTCGATATAAGAGCGGAGCCGGAGGTGCATGCGGTTTTGGCTTTCATGGAGTTGGCGACGGGCTAGGTGATGGACCCGCGTTGGCGTTCTTCGACGTGTTTAAGTATACGCGTGAGTTGAAGGTTCGTGCATTCTGTACATGAGTAATTGATTCGGTATTCTCCCATTCAGCTCTATTCCCATCCCATCGGTCCGCGACATCTTGATTTACCGCTACAAGAGTGATGTCCAAGACGTCCGGCATTGGAGGACTGTCAGATGCAGTTTGATCATAAGGCTCGAGTTTATTAAAACTGCCGTCAGGGCTTTGGGCGATACTATATGCCGAAATTTGAAACTGAGTGATGTTGCGAGCAACGATTTCGACCTTGTTAGTCGCTGCGCTAACTTTTGGTCCCGCGCCCTTAAAGAATGGAGTTGGTTCTTTTCCGATGATGTTTTCGAAGGTTTCATCGCTGCTAATGAAGTAACGGTAAAGATTATAAGAATTCTTCGCGGTAACGCTTGCGGAAGCCTTGGCGAAACTCACAAAATACCCCACAGCGCAAAGGTCGCCGCGATTCGCGGAAGGATCCTGAGCTGAAGACGGAAGAGAGGTGAGGAAAAACAATGCATTCCCAATCTCAGCTTTGGCGGGTGTCCGCACGAGCGTTTGGATTTCAGCATTGGTCGTGGCTACAGATATATAGGTGGGGTTTATCGAAGAATGGATAGTGGCTAAGTCGGACGCGATGAGATTGAGTGCCGCGCGCCCTTCACGGAAGCTATCAACTTTTTTTTCGCTTTCTCTCCAAAGCGCGCTAGCACCGTTTACCATTGAAAGTAATACGGTTAGGAGGACTGCGAGAACTGCCATAGCTACGAGTAGCTCCAGCAGTGTGAAAGCACTGGACGTGGACGCTCGGTGGAAGTTCGAACGCTGACTCATGGCAAGGGCGTGCTCGCTGGTATAGCGAGCTGACGGACGAAAGATACAAAGGGGTAGCTAGATGTTTTGCTATCTGGCGGTGTCGTTACGACGAGATCTATCCGGGTAAGACCGTTAACGGGGGCGTCCGCGGTCCAATTAACCGTCGCTTCATAGATTGACGCTTGCGTCCGGACAGCTGATATCTCACCGGAATGTTGAGCGTAGAGAGTCTCACTTCCGGTTCCTCTGAGATCAACCGCTTTGCCAACGGCGGATTCAAACTCCGTCCCAGATTTTCCCGGCAGGAACGGGGTTGGGGTAAAGAGGCCTGCATATATCTGCTGGGCAATAAATGCGGATTGCGTTTCTTCGCGGCTATCGGCGGCTGCATCCAAAGCCACCGGGAACAACCCTAATATCCCAACGAGCGCGAAGGAAATGATTCCGACAGCCAAAACAATCTCTATCAGAGAGAATGCATTATTTGAGCTACGCTTTGAAAATTGACCAATGTTCATCTTGCTTGATCCAAGTCTGAGATCCTGTCTGAAACTGCCGTAATATCCAGACGCGCTCGCCCCGTGTATCTAGCCAGAGCTATGCGTTCGAGCGGGGCGGTTCCTTCCTCACTGATGCGAGCCTCTGTGAATCCTGCATCACGTGCGCCTTCCGTGACAAATAGGGTGAGGGTATTGGTACCAGCAGGTGCATTCACCGTACCCCGCGGGCTGAACGACAAATACGAAAGTCCAGTCTTGTCATTAACTGGGATTCCGGGCGGATCAAAATCAGAAATTGAAGTAGGCGCGTTATCGCCTTTTTCGATTATTGGGCTCTTGCTGTAAAGCAGCACTTTATCAGGAAGTTCGACCCATTTTGTGAGCTGGATTGGACCGTTTCCTGGGAGGGTGTCCCACTGGAGTCGTTCCCGGACGACCATCAGAGCGTCCCGTTCCGGAAAAGGACGGCGGCGGAGGATGACGGTTACTTCTGATCCTGTCTCGAGAGCGGCGACGCGCGCCTGCTCGAAAGTGTTCATCAGAGTAGTGACGGCCGCCTTCCGACCGAGGGTGCTGCCAAAATTCGACAGGGCCGGTGCCAAGAGTCCCATCATGATGACGATAATGGCCATCACGGCGATGAGCTCAACGAGTGAGAAGGCACGATCTGGCGAAAAATTTCCGGCGCGACGGGTCATAGGTGAGGAAGAACGATGCAAGATAACCCACCCCTTGCAATCTACCAGTGGGGATCGCAATGGGTTCACTGTGACAATATTGTGACTTGTGGAGTGGTGAGGATGGTGAGGCGCATCGGTGGCTCCCTACCGTTTAAGCACCTCGCGTGCCGAGTCGACCACGCACGGTCTGTCTGTCGCGCCTTTGTGGATCGGGCGGTGCCTTCGGCGATGGGGCGTTCCCTTTGGAACGGGGTAATCGGTCGGGGTGAGCATTTTCTTGCGACCGCTCCTGCGCGGCGGTGCGATTGCATCTTCGTCCGAGCTGCTCGGGCGCATACCAACTCAATCACTCAAGCTTACAAAAATCATCATGGGCATTCTTTCTTGGATCATCTTCGGGCTTATCGCGGGCGCGATTGCAAAACTCATCATGCCAGGCAAGGATCCCGGTGGTTGCATCATCACGACTCTTCTCGGTGTCGTCGGCGCGGCGGTGGGCGGTTGGATTGGAACGTTGCTCGGGTTCGGCTCGGTAAATGGGTTCAATTTCGGAAGCTTCGGGCTTGCTGTCCTTGGCGCCATCGTGCTGCTTTTGATCTACCGTCTTGTCCTTGGACGGCGCTGATCTCGCGCAGCCAGCTTGCAGTTTTAGGGTAAATCGCGTAGCTCCGAGCGACCAATCTGTTGCGGAGTTTGCGCGGAGGGGATGCCGGAGATCGTTTTAATCGATCTGTGCTGGACTTTGCGCGACCAAATAGAGATTAATCCCCCCTAGATCTCGACCCTCCTAGTTTCAGCCTCTCCAGAATTTATGCCAAACTTCTCCTACGTTGCGCTCGACGCGCGCGGTCAGCAAGTCACCGGGGAGATCGATGCTCCCTCGCAGAACGAAGCGGTCGGCCAACTTCGGCAGGCTGGTTACTACCCGACGTCGGTCGATGTCGCTTCCAAGGCGACGAAGGCGAAGAACAAGGCGGTTGCTCAGAAATCGGCGGCTCCAGCAGCCAAGAAAAAGGGTGGATCGCTTTTCGCCAAGCAGACGATCAAGGGCAAGATCTTGATGATCTTCACCCGGCAGCTCGCGACTCTCATTGATGCCGGTCTTCCACTTCTTCGTAGTCTGACCGTGCTGGCGAAGCAGGAGAAAGATCCCGTTCTCAAGTCGACGATCACTCAGCTCGCGGAGTCGGTGCAGGGTGGTAGTACGTTCTCGGACAGCCTTTCGGGGCATCCCAAGATCTTCAATAAACTTTACGTCAACATGGTGAAAGCTGGCGAGCTTGGCGGTGTGCTCGAGCTTGTTCTGCTGCGCTTGGCGGAATTCCAGGAAAAGGCCCAGAAGATCAAGAACAAGGTCGTCTCGGCGATGTTTTACCCGATCATCGTGTTGGTGATCGCGCTTGCGATCATGGCATTTTTGCTCGTCTTCATCGTCCCGAAGTTTGAAGCGATTTTCGCTGATATGCTTGGCGGTAAGCCCTTGCCAGCCCTGACGCAGTTCGTGATTGCGTCCAGTAATTTGGTCAAGGATCAGATTTTGCTCATCGTCGTCGGCGCGGTTGTTGCCTTCATCGCTTACAAACTGATTGCGCGGACGCCCAAGGGCATCATGGCGATCGACAATATCAAGTTGAAGGCGCCGCTCTTCGGCGATCTGACCCGGAAAAGTGCCATTTCGAGATTTGCGCGAACTCTTGGCACGTTGGTAACGAGCGGTGTGCCGATCCTGCAGGCTCTCACCATCACTCGCGAAACGGCGGGGAATACGGTCATTGCGGACGCCATCACGAAGGTTCATGACGCCGTCAAGGAAGGCGAATCCATCGTCCAACCCCTCGAGGCGAGTGGGGTGTTTCCGCCGATGGTCATCAGTATGATCGACGTCGGTGAGGAGACCGGTCAGCTCCCCGAGATGCTGTTGAAGGTGGCAGAGGTTTACGACGATGAGGTGGACAACGCGGTCGCCGGTCTGACGTCATTATTAGAACCGATCATGATCGTGTTTCTTGCTGTGATCGTGGGAACGATCGTCATTGCGCTCTTCCTGCCGCTGATCAGCATCATTCAGGGCATGCAGCAGCAGTGATTTCCGTGTAGATTGATTATTATGAAGACGTTCCCCCGGTCCAAGCGTTTGCAATCTCGAAAGTTCCTCCCGTTGGCCACGTTGAATCGTGGTTTCACCCTGGTCGAGCTTCTGGTCGTGATCACGGTGATCGCGATCCTCGCGGCGCTAACTTTGCAGACCTCCGGATACATCCAGGAGAAAGCTGCATCGAGTCGTGCGACGGCTGAGATTACCGCTCTGGAATCCGCTCTCGAGAGTTATAAAATCGATAACGGGACCTATCCGGTTGGTGACGGGAGTGCGACTTCGACCAAAGTCTTAATTGACGAACTTGCACTGAACCCGATCACAGACGAGACGAAGGTTTACATGGAGATTCCCATGAACATGCTGAGCGTTCGGCAACAGGGCGACGACATCAAATCGAGTTACGAAGCGAGCAGCAATCTCGTGGACCCTTTTGGCGGAGCTTATTTTTATGAATTTCCAGGCGACGATGAACGCAACGGCGAAGCGTTTTTCGACCTTTATTCCAAGGGTAAGCGAGGCGACAGCAATGAGGACAAGTGGATCAAAAATTGGTGATCACGCTTGCAGCGGTGGTCAAGTGGTATTGATCTGATCCCAGCCGTCGAGGACGATCTGCGACCAGGTTTCGAGACCGTCGCGCCGAGCTTTCAGGTCGTTCACCTCGAGAAACTCGAGGGCCGCGATTGCGGATTCTCCCGGAGTAACGTCGTCCGACTCGAGATCGACAACGTGGACGACACCGAGGTGAACGCGACCCACTTCCGACGAATCGTCGTTGATCAGTCCGACGATCTTGTCGGTAAAGCTGCCGGGAAAACGAAGTTCTTCGGAGATCTCCCGTTCGACGGCGGTTCGATACGCGTCCCGGTTGAGGGTTGGGTCTTCGATGTCGTCCTCGTCATTGATGTGCCCACCGATGCCGATCGACCCCTTGGCGACGAGACGTTTTTCGCCGGATTGCCCGCCACGAACGTAGTGAAGGATTCGACCGTTGTGGCGGAATACGGCGTAGGGAATGATTTGCTTCAGCGACGGGTCGTCTTCAACCGTGGATCGAGATGCGAAAAAATTGTTTTCGCGGTCGAGGAAAGCGGAGAGATACGGCCCCGGTTCCGGGCAGAACCCTTGAAATTCTCCGATCTGGTCAAATAAAGAACGTCGGACCACGAGCACTTTTTCGTCCACATCTGGCATGGGCGGAAGTCTGGCAAGGTGGCCTTCGGGGGGCAAGGAATCCCTAGCGATGCCGGGCTATCGGGGTGATGCGACCGCATCGGGAAGCGCCATTTCTTCTTCTTCCTCCACTTCGTCAGTGACAAGGGGGGCAAATCGGTCGGAGCGGAAACCGAGTTCTTCCGCGGCGGTTTCGTGCATGTAAGGGTCCGGTCCGTTGATCAGTTCTTCGAGGAGAACACGATAGCTGACACCAGACTTCGAGCGTCCGATCGAGCACTCCCGGACGGTATAAATCGTGTCCTCGACTGGTAGCGCTTTGTAGATCCGCTTGTGGAGCGGCTCGAACTTTCCGTCGACGCAGACGACTTTCTCTCCGGTGTCATACATGGGGTGAACATTCAAGCGAATGGACGGAATCAGGCAAGGCGAGAAGCGGCACTGAGTGCTGAGAAAAAACTGTCGTTTTTGTAAATGCACAAATGACGAGGCACCACCTAGTCTCCGAATTGCCATGAACGATCTGATCCAAGCTGCGCTGTTTCCGGTCAACCTGCCGTTTACCGTCGTTCTCGTTGGGCTGGCCGGTTACTGGTTGCTCGTCAGCTTCGGCATTTTTGATCTCGATAGCGCGAGTGCGGATGGCGACATCTCGCTGGTCGACGCCGACGCCGATGCGGACGTCGTCGGCCACCACGCTCCCTTGAGCGGGTATTTCCATTTTCTCAACGTGGGAGAGGTCCCGCTTTTGGTTATCCTTACGTTTTTCACGCTCTCGATGTGGGTGGGTGGACTGGTCGCGAACCAATTTCTGAACTCGAGCGATAGTTTAATTATCGGCCTTGCCTGGTTGATTCCGTCATTCGCAATCAGTTCGCTCGTGACCCGATATGCGACGATGCCGCTTCGTGGTGTGTTCCGGTTGCTCAACGCACCGGAGCCCACCGATCGCCCGCTGATCGGCCAGACTTGCGTCGTCCGCACGCGGGAGGTCACACCGTCTTACGGTCAAGCGGAAGTGGCGTCCGACGGCGCCCCGCTGACCATTCAGATCCGGACGCGAGACGCCGAAACGCTGGCGGGCGGAGACACCGCGCTGATCGTCAGCCAATCCCCGGACGACGGCACGTATCTCGTTCGTCGCGTGACGGCCTCAACTCTCGACCAATAAATCCACCAACCCTAACCCACGACCACCATGGACTTCATCACACCACTTGCCCTCATCATCGGACTTTTTGTCCTCCTCATCCTGTTTGGATTCATGGTCATGATCATCCGGTGCTACCGGAAAGTCGACCAAGGCACCGCGCTTGTGCGGAACGGTATGGGTGGGACGAAGGTCTCCTTCTCCGGCATCGTCGTTCTCCCGGTGATCCACAAAGCCGAGTTCATGGACATCTCGGTGAAGCGGGTGGAAATCGATCGGCACGGCCAGTTCGGGCTTATCTGTAAGGACAACATGCGAGCCGACATCAAGGTCGCGTTCTTCGTTCGGGTGAACCAAACGTCGCAAGACGTGCTCAAAGTTGCGCAATCGATCGGTTGCGTGCGCGCATCGAGTCAGGAAGCAATGGTCGAGTTGTTCGACGCCAAATTCTCCGAGGCGTTAAAAACGGTCGGCCGGCAGTTTGATTTTGTCGAACTTTACAACTCTCGGGAGTTGCTGAAGGACGACATCATCAAACTCATCGGGACTGACTTGAATGGGTTCGTCTTGGAGGACGTCGCGATCGATTACCTCGAGCAGACGCCGCTGAACCTTCTCAACGCCGACAACATCCTCGATTCCGAGGGCATCAAGAAAATCACGGAACTCACGGCAGCTCAGAAGGTCCTCGCCAACAACATCGATCGCGAACGGGAAAAAACGATCAAGCAGCAGGACGTCGAGGCGAAGGAAGCCATCCTCGAGCTCGAGCGTCAGCAGAAGGAAGCCGAAGAGAAGCAGACTCGTGAGATCGCCATCATCACCGCTCGCGAACAGGCCGAGTCCAAGAAGACTCAAGCCGAGCAACTTCTGCGTTCCGAACAGGCCCGCATTGCCGCGGAGGAAGAAATTGCCATCGCCGAGGAGAACAAGGCCCGGCAGGTCATCGTCGCGGCTCGCAACAAGGAGCGGACCGATGCGGTCGAGACCGAGCGCGTCGAGCGAGACCGGATGGTCGAGCGCACGGAGCGCGAGCGGATCGTGGAGTTGGCGGTCATCGAAAAAAACAAGGCGGTCGAAGCCGAACAGAAGGTCATTCAAGACGTCATTCGTGAGCGACTGATCGTCGAGAAGGCGGCGGTCGAAGAGCAGGAGCGCATCAACGACACCCAAGCGTTCGCCGCGGCCGATCGTAAGAAAAAGGTCGAGATCACCGAAGCGGAGATGCAGGCCGAGCAGGCGTTGGTGAAGGACATCAAGGCGGCGGAAGCTTCCAAGCAAGCGGCCGAGCTTCGGGCGCAGGAAGATCTGTTCGCGAAAGTTACGAATGCCGAGGCCGAGAAGCAGTCTGCGGAATTGCACGCCGAGCAAATTCTCATCGCCGCTGAGGCCGAGCAGGCCGCTGCCGCCAAGCAAGCGGACGCCCGCCGCACGCTGGCTCAGGCGACCAGTGCCGAGGAAGCGGCGCAGGGTCTGGGCGAGGCTCAGGTGATGGAGGCAAAGGCCGCCGCCGCCGAGAAGCAGTATGCCGCCGAGGCCAAGGGCATCGCGGAGAAGGCCGAGAGCATGAAGAAGCTCGACGGAGTCGGTCGCGAGCACGAGGAATTCAAGCTCGAGCTCGAAAAGGAGAAGGAGATCGAACTTGCGCAGATCCACGTCCGCAAGGACATCGCCGAGCAGCAGGCCTACGTGTTGGGCGAGGCGCTCAAATACGCCAAGATCGACATCGTTGGCGGCGAAGCACAGTTCTTCGATCGCATCACGAACGCGATCACGAACGGGAAGTCCATCGACCGCCTGGTCGACAACAGTCGCACGCTGACCGACGTGAAGGACACGTTCTTCACGGGCGATGCTGACGATTTTCGCGAGCACTTGGACGACTTGATCCGGAAATTTGGAATCAAGACCGAGGATCTTAAAAATCTCACGATCGCCGCCGCGCTTGGCAAGCTGATCGTTCAAACCGACGATCTCGAGCAGCGGACGTTCATCGGGAACCTCCTGCATCAGGCCAAAACTCTCCGCGTGGAAAATGAGTCAGCAGTCAGACGGTGATTTTGACATCAAATCTCCATCACCTTAGATTTTCCATCATGATAAAAACCCAGATTCAGTTGCCCGAAGAGCTCTACGAACGGGTCAAAGACTTCGCCAAGGAGCGCGAATGGTCTCTCGCCGAAACCTTCCGCAGAGGGGTGGAAGAACTCCTTCGCCATTATCCCGCCAAGCCGATCGCTCAACGTGAATGGCATCCGCCGAAAGGGCGCAACCTCGGATACAAGGAGATGTCCGAAGATCAGTTGAAGCGCCACGCTCAAGAGGATTTCGACTGAACGACATGCTCGCCATCGACACGAACATCCTCTTTCACGCCTACCACGACGGCTCTCAACGTCACAAGAAGGCCTACGACTGGGTGGATGGCATTGGCGGACAGGAGGACATCGTCATCTCGGAATTCGTCCTCGTCGAACTCTACCGTCTTCTACGCAACCCTGCGGTCATGGACAAACCCTGTTCCCCACCAATAGCGGTTGCCGCAATTGAATCCTATCGGACTCATCCCCGCTGGCGTATCGCGGGATTCCCCACCCAGTCCCGCGAACTCCACGACGAACTCTACCAGCGGATGTCGCGACCCAACATCGCTTATCGGCGCATTTACGACACCCGTCTGGCGCTCAGTCTTCAGGCTGCCGGAGTCACTGAATTTGCCACGACAAACCTGAAAGACTTTCAAGGCTTCGGCTTTACCAAGGTCTGGAATCCGCTCGCCTGATCCATGTCGGACGAACCCACAGCAGTCGAAGCCAAGCCGAAGGAAACCACGTTGGAATCCGGCACCTACGAGATCCTGCGTCAGCGGCTGACTGAGCACGGGCGGGAACTCCGCTCCCGCCTCGGTGAGCTCAACGCGGCGCGGCACGAGGTCTTCGGTTCCATCGAGACGGCGCTGGTCGCGACGGACCGGGTCACGACGGAAAACAACTGCCTGCCCCGGGACTTGGTCGCGATCGGCGCGAGTCGGTTTCTCTTCGGCTACAACGTTCACCTTGGCCTCCGAACCGAGACGAAGCTGGAGGATGTTTTTTCGGCTTACGAATGGAGCGACCGGAGCTTCAGAGAGGTGCCGTTGGATTTCCTAAAGATCCCGGAATTCCTTACCGATTTCCGCAGCCTCTTCAAATACTACCGCGAGACGGTTTTTACGAAATTCGGTTTCGTTGGCCCGCACCTCTTCATGGTCTTCCGGGTCGGCAAGAGGGTCGAAGACATCAAGACCTTCAAGTGGGCCCTGGATCACGGGAAGTTTACCTACCTCGGGAACCGCAGCGACCACGAGTTCACCTATCCGCCACAACACGAATTCACCTGGACCCGCACCCACCGCGACGCGCATCGCTCGGGCAGCCATCCCCACATTTCCGTGGACGACCGGCTGTTCGTCGAGTGCATCGGCGGCGATCTTACGATCAAAATCGAGGACAACACCGACAGTGGGGAGGGGATTCATCGCGAGCCCGTCGAGCAGGGTGACCAAACGCTTGATGACGCCGAAATCTTCTACGCGATTCTCGGCAACCTGATTCTTCTGCGAGTCAGGCCGTATCAGGAGAAGGCGTTTCGCTATTTCGTTTTCAACGACAAGCTCGATCAGGTTCACCGGATCGACGCGATCGAAGAGAGCTGCGTCCTGCTCCCCGATGACCACGGGATCATTTTCTCGCGCGGCTACTACTTGCGGAATGGCGAATTGCGCCTCTTCGACGGGAACGACACTGACATGCTGTTCGAGCGGCGGATCCAAAGTCCGAACCGCGAGGATTTTCTCTACATATTCTACAACCGGGCTCGCGGGGATTACATCCTGATGGCGTATAACGTGATCACCCAGCGAGTGGAAACACCGATCCACTGCAACGGATTTTCCACGTTCGAGAACGGTGAACTCGCCCTCTTTCGCACCGACCCGGAGCCGCAGAAGCATCACGCGGTGCAGATCTGGCAGACGCCGTTTACCGGGACAGGTTTCGAGACCGCGACGCAGACTGACAGCTACCTCTACAAGATCGGCAATGCGCCGTTGGTCCGCACGATGGCCGAGTGTCAGGAGATTCTCGCCCTGCTCGAACGGGACGACTCCTACTCCGGGCTCTACCTTGATCTGCAAAAGCGCGCCGGTGATCTGCTCGACGCCACGTTCTGGCTCGAGCGAGCCGAGACCTTCAACCTTGCCGAACCGCTCGCTGAACTTCGCGATACGTCGGCCCGGACGGTCGACGAATTCGAGAAGGTTCGTGATCTCAGACGCCACGCCGCTGCGGAAATTGATCGGGTCGGTGGCGGGGCGCGCGAGCTTTTGGACGAGCTGCTTCCGGGTGAACTCGACAGCATCGACGCCTACGTTCAAGCGCTGAGCGAACTGCGGAAGACTCGCGGCGAATTAATTACGCTGCGCGATCTGCGCTACGCGGACCTGCCGGCCATTGATGCGCTGGAGGAGGCGGTCACTGAGAAATCGGACGTGCTTTCGGCGGGTTGCGTTGAATTTCTTCTCACGGATACGGCGCTCGAACCCTACCGCGAGCGGACAAAGACGTTGGAGGCCGAGTCCGCCGAAATCTCGAAGGTCGTCGAGGGTCGAGAGCTCGAAAAGCGGATCGAAGCGGCCGGGAACGAGCTGGAGTTGCTCATCGAGATTGTCAGCAACCTCGAGATCGCCGACGCGACGGAGACGACCCGGATCGTCGAAAGCATTTCGGGAATCTACGCGAGCTTGAATCAAACGCTCGCCCGGCTTCGCCAGCGGATTCGAGAACTCCAGACCACGGAGGGGGCGGCGCAGTTTGCCGCGCAGCTTCGTCTCATCAGTCAGGCCGTTGCCAACTCGCTCGAGCGCTGCGACACGCCGGAGAAATGTGACGATTTTCTTGGTCGGCTGATGGTGCAGGTCGAGGAGTTGGAAAGTCGCTTCGCGGAATTTGACGAATACCTCGTGGACCTCGCCGAGAAACGGACGGAGATCCAGTCGGCGTTTGAGAGCAAGAAGCTTGCGCTGATTGACGCGCGCAACCGTCGGGCGATGGCGTTGCAGGGCGTTGCCGATCGGCTCCTCAAAAGCATCGCCCATCGGGTGGACGCACTGGAGGATGTCTCTGCCATCAACGCGTTCTACGCGTCGGACCAGATGGTGGATCGACTTCGTGACGTGGTCACCCAGCTTCTCGAGCTCGGTGATCCGGTGAAGTCCGACGATCTTCAAAGTCGGCTGAAAACGATCCGCGAGGATGCCGTTCGCCAGCTTCGCGACAGGAAGGAGCTTTTCGTCGGAGGAAGCGACGTCATCGCCTTTGGCGAGCATCATTTCAACGTGAACACCCAGCCGGTCGAGCTGACCGTTCTGGAGCGCGACGATTCGTTGGAGCTTCATCTCACCGGCACTCGTCTTTTCGAGGAGATCGAAGACGAGGAGATTGCCGAGCTCCGGCCCGTCTGGTCACTCGACGTCGTCTCCGAAAGTCCCAGCGTTTACCGCGCCGAATACCTGGCTCATCAGGTGCTCGGCGAGCTGGAGGACGTCACGCCGGAGTCGGTCCAGGCCTTCATGTCGCCCCGCTACGCGGAGGGATACGTGAAAGGCGTTCACGATCACGACGCGTTCAAGATTCTGGAAGCGTTGGTCGAGATTCACCGCTCGATCGGATTGATGCGGGTTCACCCCGAGGCGCGAGCGTTGGCCGTCACGGCTTGGCAGCTCCATCCCGACGAAAACCTTGGTCGCCAGCTCGCGAGCTTCGGTGCTGCTCGTTCGCTTTATCCCGCAGCCGGGCGGCATCCCGATTATTTGGCGCGGCTCGCGGCGATCTGTCGGCAGGTGACCCTGTTCGCTCCGGAACGTGTGCCGGCAGCTTCCGAGTATCTGTTCGACGTGTTGAGCGGGGACGGAGAGTTCACGTTTTCGCACGATGCCTACGAAGCGTTTGCCGGGTTCGAAAAGTCGCTGGCCGACGAGCACGCGACCGAGCGTTTTGCGAAATTGCGCGAGCCGTTGCGCGATGACTTCGGGCGGCACTTCGAGTTGCTGCGTGATTGGGTCGGTGGGTTTCTGGCTTCGGCGGATCCGGATCGGTTGCGGTATCGTGACGAGGTGGTCCTGCTGCTGATCCGCGATCTGCACAACCGCAAAGACGTCGCGCCGGTGTCGCTCCAGACGAAGATCGAGGGTCTGCTGGGTCAGCATCCTTTGATCGATCAGGGTGCGCTGACACTGGATTACCTCGATTTTTCCGATCGGTTGCAGCGTCACGGATCCGAGGTCGTCCCGGCCTACAACCGCTTCCAGACGGCGAAGCGGCGAGTGGTCGAAGCTGCCCAGCAGCGGTTACGGACCGAGGAGTTCAAGCCGCGCGTCCTTTCGTCGTTCGTGCGAAACGCGTTGGTCGACAAAGTGTTCTTGCCGCTGATCGGCGCGAATTTGGCGAAGCAGATGGGGACGGCGGGTGAGAACACCCGGACCGACCGGATGGGCCTGTTGCTATTGATTTCACCTCCCGGCTACGGGAAAACGACCTTGATGGAATACGTCGCCGACCGGTTGGGCGTCGTCTTCATGAAAATCAACGGACCGTCGCTCGGTCACGACGTTACGAGTCTAGATCCTGCGCAGGCGCCCAACGCCGCCGCCCGCGAGGAACTCAAAAAGATCAACCTCGCCTTTGAAATGGGCGACAACGTTATGATCTACCTCGATGACATCCAGCACTGCGCGTCGGAGTTTTTGCAGAAGTTCATCTCGCTGTGTGATGGCCAGCGGCGGATCGAGGGCGTCCACAACGGGGTCGCGCGGACCTACGATCTGCGGGGACGGAAGGTGGCCGTTGTCATGGCGGGCAATCCCTACACCGAAAGCGGCGAAAAGTTCCGGATCCCCGACATGCTCAGTAACCGCGCCGACACCTACAATCTCGGCGATCTCGCCGTGGGTGCGCACCTCGACGCCTTCAAACTCAGCTACCTTGAGAACGCGCTCACTTCCAATCCGATCCTGAACTCGCTGGCGACCAGGAGTCGGCAGGACATCATGGGCGTGATACGCATCGCCGAGACTGGCGACGCTGACGAGGTGGACTTCGAAGCAAACTGTTCGCCTCGCGAGTTGGAGGACCTCGTGGCGGTGATGAAAAAACTGATCCGGATTCGCGACGTGATTCTGACCGTCAACTCCGCCTACATCGCATCGGCCGGTCAGGCGGACGCCTACCGGACCGAACCGCCGTTTTTGTTGCAGGGAAGCTACCGCAACATGAATCGATTGGCGGAGAAGGTCGTTCCGGTGATGAACGACGCTGAGCTCGAGGCGTTGATCGCCGACCACTACCGGAACGAAGCGCAGACGCTGACGACCGGAGCGGAGGCGAATTTGCTGAAGCTCCGCGAGCTGTTGGGTCAGTTGACCTCGGAAGAGAAGGGTCGGTGGGAGGAGATCAAGAAAACTTTCTCCCGCAACTTGCTGGTCGCGGGCGGGGACGAGAACGATCCCGTCTCGCAGGTCGTCCGGCAGCTCTCGGGGATTCAGGCAACGATCCAGGCTGCGGCGGAGAAGCCCGCTCCCGCGCTACCGGCGAGTTTGGGGGGCAGTGCGGGGAAGCGCGTTGCAATCAATCCCGAGACGCTGCGGAGAATTTGGGATTTGATCGAGAACCAGGAGGAAACGGACGCGCCCGACACGATCATCGAAGTGCCCGAAAAATGAACCCGGCTGAAAGCCGCTTCCGCGGGATCAGGTCGCGATCAGACGGATGCCGTAGGTGGCGAGGAAGGTGTCGCGGGTGACGAGGGTGAGGTCGAGCGCGAGCGCTTGGGCGACGATCAGCCGGTCGAAGGGATCGCGGTGATGCCAGGGAAGGCGGGCACTGGCGGTGGCGACGGTGGAGTCGATGCGGATCTCGACGAGGCCGAGCTTGGGGAGGGTGTTTTGCCAGGTGTCGCTCATGTCCAGTTTTCCTTTGCCCCGCTTGATTTCCAGCTCCCAGACGGTCGCCGTGCTGTAAAAACAACTGATCGTCGGTTCCGCGATGGCCTCCCGTGCCCGGGGGGAGAGTTGACTGTCTTCACCTAGCAGCCAGATGAGTGCGTTGGAATCGAGAAGGAGATTCACCTTGCTTGGGGTTCGGCAACCCGATCGGCGGACGTTACCTCGTCTTCCGGCCCATAAAAGAGCTCCTCCAACTCGATATCCCGATCCCAGCAGTCTGGAGCTTCGTGGATCTGGCCAGCAAGAATGCCGAACTTGAACTCGCCCGGTGTCTTAAAGGGAACGAGCTTCGCCATGGGTTTTCCGGCTTTGGCGACGATGATCTCCTCCCCGTTGGCGACGTCCTCGACGAACTTGGATAAATGGGTCTTTGCCTCCTGAATGTTGATAATTTTCATGGCGACCAAGTCTGGTCTGGTTTGGTCTTACCGTCAAGTGATTAGGCAAGGAATTGCTATGGTTGGATCGCGCGGCGGCGTGGAAATTGCTTCCTAACGGAGAGAATGTTGCGGCTGACGAGTTTGTTGGGGTTGGTGGTGCTGATTGGCTTGGCGTGGGGATTGTCACGTCATCGCAGGCTCTTTCCCTGGCAGACGGTGCTGTGGGGACTTGGGTTGCAGTTCGTGTTTGCGGTGTTGATCCTCAAGACCGAAGCCGGGCGGGTGGTGTTCGGAGCGGCGCGGCTGGTGGTGGCGAAGATCGCGGAGTTCGCCGGGGAGGGGGCGAAGATGGTGTTTGGTCCGTTGGCTGACGGCGAGGCACTGGGGGCGGCTTTCGGGCCGAATGCCTACGTTTTCGCGGTGACGGTGACGGCGGTGATCGTGGTCGTTTCTTCGATCTCGGCGGCACTCTATCATTACGGAATTTTGCAGCGAGTCGTGCACGCGATGGCGTGGGTGATGCGACGACTGCTGCGCACGAGTGGAAGTGAAACGCTGGCCGCCACGAGCAACATCTTCGTTGGTCAGACGGAAGCGCCGTTGTTGATCCGTCCCTACCTGAAGGGGATGACCGAAAGTGAGCTGATGGCGCTGATGACTTGTGGGTTTGCGACGGTGGCGAGCAGCGTGTTCGCGATTTACGCGCAGCTCGGGGTCGACGCGGGTCATCTGTTGACGGCGTCCGTGCTGAGTGCGCCAGCGGGATTGATCATCGCCAAAATCATGCTGCCGGAGACCGAGGAAAGTGAGACGACGGCTGACGCCTCGGCGGAGGTGGAGCGGACGACCACCAATGGACTCGACGCGCTGTGTCGGGGAGCGGGTGACGGGATGATGCTGGCGATCAACGTCATCGCAATGCTGATCGCGTTTGTGGCACTGGTGGCGTTGGTCAACGCGGTGATCACGGCACCGCAGGCGGCACTCGGGGTGGCCGAGCCGGTGACGTTTCAGCAGTTTCTGGGTTGGTTGAACTGGCCGTTTGCCTGGGTGATTGGAATTCGCCCGGAGGACTGCGCAGCGGTTGGCCAGGTGATGGGTGAGCGGATCGTGCTGAACGAATTCGTCGGGTATCTGACTCTGTCGCAGATGCAGGAGACGCTGGATCCGCGGAGCTTCACGCTGGCTGCCTACGCGCTGTGCGGATTCGCGAATCTTTCGAGCATCGCGATTCAGATCGGTGGAATCGGGTCGTTGGTGCCGGAGCGGCGGGGCGATCTGGCACGCTTGGGATTGCGGGCGATGGTGGGAGGCGTGCTGGCCTGTTACCTATCCGCGACCATCGTCGGCGTCCTGCTGTAAGTCGGACGCACTTCCCAGCCACTCGGCAGTTGGCAGTGCGTAGGGGCGGAAGATTTCGACGCCGCCCGTGTGTTCGTTGTAGAGGATCGCGCGATGCAGACCGAGGTTGCCGGCTTGGTTCGAGTCGATGAGGCTGGCGGAGTCGTTGGCACTCATCTGGAAAACGACGCGCTGCTCGAATTCCGCCAGTGATTTCCGGTTCAGGAAGCGGTTCACGTTATTCAGCGTGTCGACGGAGGCGAGGACGTGAATACCAAGACCACTGCCTTCGGCGACGATGTCGGCGAACTGCGAACTGGGGCTCGCAGGCGTGTCGGAGGATGAGAAATCGAATTCGTCGGCGGCTCGGAGTTTTCGGAAGCGCTGGAGGCCGTGGATGAAAATGAACGTTTCCGGTCCGCCCGTGCCGCCGTCGCGTCGGCGGACGAACTCTTCGGCGACCGTTGTGAGAACGTCTGGCAGCGAGGCGGTGTCGGCGACCGTGATGTCAGCGTGGGTGGAAGCGGCCTGCGCGACGAATTTCGCGTCGGGGGAGTCGGCGGGAAGTTGGTGGAGGAACACGAAGCGCGCCGTGCCTTCCGGGTGTTGGGCTGAGAGGGCGACGAGTGACGTTCCGAGGAGGGTGAGCGCGGCGTCCTCGCGTTGTCCGACGATGAGCAGGTTGTTGCCGGACTGTCGGTGGAAGGCGATCTCGGTCGGGCCTTTGATCGAGTTGGGGGCACCCAGCCAGGCGCGGGCGGTGGGGGGTGCTTCCGTTGGCGGGTTGCTCCGCGCGCGTTCGAGGAGGGCGTTTTCCGTGACGTCGGCGGGGGCGTTGCCCTCGAAGACGATTGGGGTCGAATCCATGGAGGGATTGGCCTCAGCGAGTTGCCGGATGTCAGCCAGTCGGGCGTCGCGTTCGGAGTCGGATAGCCAGCAGACCTGGAACGGGCTGTTGCCTTCGACGGCGCCAGCGGAGTCGTTGTAAATGCCCTCGCCGGGACGGGAGAGGAGGCGCGGGGCGTCGTTGTCGTCGTCCATGATGAGGTAGGCGTCCGCCTCGTTGCACTGGAGGGCGATGCGGATGGCCATCTGACCGAGGGTGGCGCGAGCCAGCGAGTAGGCGCCGCCCAGCGTTTGCGACCCGAGGATCACGTGAATGCCGAAAGCACGGCCCTGACGCACGATGCGGTCGAGGAGGACGGATGCGCCCTGAGCGGTGGCGTCGTCCTCAACGAAGAACTCCTGAAATTCGTCGATCATCAGCAACGAGCGCGGGATTGGCTCAAGCTTCGTCGGGCTCTTGGCGGCGGCGCGCTGATAAGCCGGGAGGTCCTGAACACCGAGCTGACGAAAAATGTCGCCGCGGCGGCGGAGTTCCTCGTCGAGTCGCTGAAGGACGCTCAGGCCGAATTCGCGATCGCTTTCGATGGCCACGACGCGGGCGTGGGGAAGTCGGTGCGTGGCGTAGCATTTGAACTCCACGCCTTTCTTGAAATCGATCAGGTAGAACTCGACCTCGTGCGGATTGCAGGAGAGCGCCAGGTTCGTGACGATGATGTGGAAGAGGGTGGATTTACCTGAGCCGGTTTTGCCCGCGATGAGCGCGTGCTGGCGGGTGCCCTTGCCGATGGCGAGAATTTGTTGCTTGGCGGCACCGGCGCGGCCGATGGCGACGCGGAGTTCGGCCGTGGTGTCATGGGTCCAGAGTTCGTCTGGTGCGATGAATTCGAAGGGAACCTCCACCCGATTCGAATCGACGCTGGCTTCGCCGACTTTGCTGATAAATTCGAGGGCGAGATCGGGAGGGGGAGCCGGGTCGAGGGTCAGTCGCGCGTTGGCCGGGGAGCCTTCGGATTCCAGAATGAGTCCGTCCTTGCCGCCCTGAATGCAGACGCTGCTGACGCGGAGTTCATCGGCGAGGAGACCGGTCGGGAGCGGTTGACGGCGATCCCAATGGATGAGGGTGTGAACGCCGCAGCGCGGGCCGCTGGTGAGGATGCTTTGGAGGCGCTTCAGGGCGGTCTCGCTGAAATTGGCCGGGAAGTCGGCGATGACGAGGAAGTGGTAGCGCTCGGCCGTGCTTCCGGCGCGTTCGTTGTAGTCCGCGATGGTGGGAAACTCGTCTCGGAGATACATCTGGATGACCTTTTCGATGTGCGTATTCAGGTCGGCGAGCCGCTCTTCGATCTGGTCGGTCTGAGTCCAGATTCGGCGGGTGATCAGGCTGTCCTCGTAGTCGCCGAGGTGCATGATCCCGGCGAAGTTTTGCCCGAGTCCCACGGGATCGAGGATGGTGAAGGTCAGTTTGCCGGGAGGGGTTGTGGCCAGAAGGCGGAGAATGATCTGGTTGAGGCAGGAGATGACCGAATGGTCCACCGGTTCCGAGGTTTCGAACAAAAGCGAACCCGTCTCCGGGTAGGCAAGCGCGAGCGGAACGGCCAGATGAGTCGAGCCGGGGAAGGTCAGCCGCGTGGCCGGGGCGTCGGAGGCCAAGTCGACCTCCAGTCGGGCGAATTGGGTAACGGGAAGAAATTCCGATGGTGGGTCCCATTTTGCAACGAACTCGGGAGTCCAAGGCGGAGAAACTTCGGCGGAGATCTCGTTCATCCGCGCCGCTTCGGCGTAGAGCGGTCCGATGGCGGCGTCCCATCGCGCGAGAAGCTCGTTCCAGCGACGGGCGCGGTCCGCCTCGAACTCGGCAAAGGTGCGTTCGGCTTCCGTTTCGGTCGAGCGAGTCGTCTGACGAGCGTTCGATTCCAGGACGGGAAGCTGTTCGTCCTCCTCCTTCTGTGCCTTGGCGAGCCGGGTTTCGAGGGCGGCGTCGTTGCGGGTGAGTGCGCGAGGGACGTGGGTATCGAGCCGTCGGCGGACGTGCGTTTCGAATTCTGATTTCACGAAATCAGCGCGCTCCCATTTGTTTTCGATCTTGGATTCAAGATCGGCTCGTTCCTTTGCGATGCGTTCGAGTGTGGCGTCGCGGGCGGTGGTGTGGGTGCACTTCGAACCGGTCAGCAAGGCTCTCGCGCGGGCGACGGCAGCCAGGAGTGCCGTGGCGTGAGCGCGAGATTGGATCCGCGCGACGACGTGAATGATAAGAAGGACGGCGGCGATCGCTGCTGCGATGAGGTAAGGAACCGTGGGGTCCGGGGGCTCGGTCTGGCGTAGGAAAACGAACAGGAGGAATGCGATGACCGCGAGAGCGACGGCGAGTGGGAAGAAGCTCAGCAGGCGGGGAAGGGGGAGGTTACGGAAGTTGGTGAGCTCGCCCTCGACGGTCTCGAGTTGGGTGTCGATTTTGTCCGGTGTAAGATCGGCGGGTTCGACCGTGGGGGCCAACTTGTCGACTCGCCAAAGCCTCCAAAGATAGCCGAGGAATCCGGTGAAGGAGTCGCGGGTCCGACCTTGGAGACGCTGGAGGCGGTTGCGCTGCTGGGAAAGCTCCGTGGTGGCGGCGGCGTGGTGTTGCTCGGCGGCGTCGCGTTCGGCGTCGAGTTCGCGGGAGCGGGCGAAGTGCCGCATCTGGAGGTCGCCAAGCCAGCGCTCGCGTTCTGCCTGGGATCGCTGCGGAAGAAGGCGCAGGGTTTCGCGACGGAAGGTCTCGATCCGATCGCGGCGGTGAGAGTGGGTGTCGATCAGGGATTGCCGGTGGACGGCGAATCGTTCGCGAGCCTCTTCGAGGTCGCGGGTGGTGGTGGCCCGGGTGTGTTCGTTTGCGGAGTCTCGACGTTGTTCGAGAGAGCGTTCCTCGGCTCGAAGGTCGATGGTGAGCTTGCGCTCCTCGGTGGAAAATTCGTCGATGACGCGGCCGAGATTTCCGAAGAGTTCGAGCCCGTGCGCGACGTCGATTCGGCGGGCATCATTCACACTCGGCCCTCACTTTCTTCAGGAAGCGTTCGATTTCAGCCATGGCCTCGACCGACTTCGCGACAGTCGTGGGGATCGGTTCGAGGTAGGTCTCGGAAAATTCTCGGGCCTTGGTGTCACGCCACGATTCGCGAGTGTCCTGCCAGTGGCGGGACAATTCTTTGCTGCCTTCGGAGAGGGCGGCGGCGGTGGATCGGAGGCTCATTCGGGGAGGGTATCGGGGGACGGATCGGTCGGGGACTCGGCGGGTGCGGAGGAGTCCGCGGGGGCGAGGTTTCCGGTATAGACATCGAGATGACGCTCGGCGTTCGAAAGGAACGCAATGGCCTTGGGAAGTTCGTGGTCGCCGAGGGTCCGCAGGCTGTTGAGCTGTTTGACGAGGGGGTCGGCGGCGATTTCGAAATGCTGCTGCCAATGCCGGATTCGTCGGAGCTTTTCCTCCGCGGCGAGAAGTTCGCGTTTGGCTTGGTGAACGGCCTGCTGCTGAGCGGACTTTTCGTCGCGCATGGACGACATGCGCGCTTGGAGGAGTTCCTGTTGAGCTTCGTCGAGGCGTTTCCGCCAGCGGCGCACCTGATCTTCCCAGTGGAATCGGCGGTCGTTGCGAATCCACTCCCGGACGCGGCGGATTTCGCTGGTGACCTCGTCGAGCGAGCGGCGGGTGCCGGCGGCGAAGAGGGTCAGGCTCGCGCGGAAGTCGCCGATTGCTTCAACCGAGGTGACGTGAGCTTCGCTCGCCACGGGGTCAGCGTTGGTCGAGGTATTGTTCGATCCGCTGCGCCTTGCGGAGGAGGTAGGGGGCGTGCTGGTCGGAGACTTCGACGAACTTGCGGAGGACCTTCATCGTGGAGACGAATTCGTCGGCGAATTTCTCATGTTCCTGGTCCTGCCAGGTGGCGCTGAGGTTCGCGAAGCGCGCTTGGAGGGAGCCAGCGCGGTTCTGCACGTCTTCGGTGAAGCGCTTGAGCTCGGTCGCGAAGCGCCGCACCTCTTCGGGGTCCATGATTGCTTGAGCCATCGTGTTCGATCGGGGGTTAGTTCGTGAAAATGTTAGGATCTACACACCGCCAGCTGCGGATTTCGTCGATGAACATCTTGAGGCTGGGTGAGGCGGCCGCGGCAGCTTCGAGGTCGCTCTCGGTGGCAGACCAAAAGTATTCGTCGAGGGAGAGGTTCTTGGCTGCCGCGTCGTGGTTGCGGAGGTCTTTGAGTTGGGGAGGTGGCGTGCTTCCGTAGTAGGCGCGAGGAAGGGATTGAGAGGCAGAACTGAAGATCGGGAGCGCGGCGCGGTTTGGGTTGTGGAGAACGAGTAGCCAACTTTCGATCATTTCGACAGGAACGGCTGGCGCGATGTCGACGGGCCACGCCGAACGGTCTGGTCCCAGCGCAGAATGAAGCATTTTCTGGATGCCCGCATATCGGGACTGCTTCTTCAGGTCAACTCCGACGAGCGGTCCTGGGTGAGGTGTTGACGCGGGATGGCCAGGTGCTCGGTCGTTGTCGACGGCAATGACTACGGCGTTTTCCTGCGGGTCGGTCCAGTGACGCACTCGGTTGAGTAAGAGCTCCGCAGTCGACATTGCGGTCTTCCAATTCGCTCCGTGCCGGAGGCGAAGATCGAGTGGTCGATCAAATTTTGTGCCGGTCACGCGCTCGCAGAGGAGATCGAAGAACAGGTCGTCGCGATCGCCTTCGCAGAGGATGTAAAGCGAGGGCATGGCGAGATCAGGCGCCGACTTTCGACTCCCTCTTCGGCACGCCTCCAACGAGGCCGCTATACCAGAGCGTGCCGAGAGGCACGTCTTCGGGGTCGATGGTTTCGTAGTCCAGTGTCTCCATCTTTTTCGCGAGCGTGGTGAGAGTGCTCGCGCCGTCGTTCTTTTCGACGATGATGACAGCGCCCTGGTGGTCGCGGAAGCAGTCGACAAGATACGGATTCTGAGTCGTCGCGATGATGTTGATCTCGTTGCGCTCGGCGATGTCTCGAATCAGGGGTGCGACCATTTCGAAGAGGCGTGGATGCATGCCTCGGTCGATGTCTTCGAGAAGGATAATGGCTGGTGGATGCTCTTGGTGGAGAATGGTGAGAATGCAGAGGATGAGCCGAGTGCCTTCAGAGAGTTCAGGGCTAAGCATTGGGTCACTTAGGCCGCACTCGCGAACTTGAATCTGCTTTTTTCCGTTACCAACCGTTTTGAGGCTAAGTTTTTCGACCTCTGGAACATTTTTGCGGAGATTCCTCTCGATTCGATTGAAAAGGTCCTCGCGATCGCCGTTTTTCAGAGCGTCTAGCACTTGGCACGTGCCAGCCCCATTCCCGTCAACATGAGGTTCAGGAATGCTTGTCTCAATCGAGGAGATCTCGTCGGGAGATAAGTTAAATATTGGCAACTCCCGGCTGATCCAATCAGGGAGAAAATTGACTTCGATCACTTCGCCGGCAAGCACGTCGTGACTCCATGTTCCTGAAAACGGCTGACCGTTATTCTGGCTTATTTCAAATCTGGAATCTTCATCGCGATGATTGCAGTGTTTCGACAGCTGAACCGTGGGCTTCAAGCGACCTTTTGAATCGCTTTTGCTGGAGATGAGGTTGAAGAATTTCAGAAAATTCGACTTCCCGCTCCCGTTTGCGCCGACGACGAGCGAGAAGGGCCTGAGGTCCACTTCCGCGTCGACGAAGGAGCGGAAGTTCTGGATTCGGACGTGGGTGATCATGGCTCGATAACCCAACCAGTAACTCCGAGCGAACTCTAGCGCGAGGATATCGTTTGCTAGCTGCGCGCCGCGATCAGGGTGGCGTGGGCTGGGATGGTGGCGGTGAGGGTCGCGGTAGCGGGGTGGGCGAGGGTGATTTTCCAATCACCGGGGGGGATCGGGATGGTCTGCGCCTGGTCGGCGAGGTTGCAGACGATCAAGAGTTGGCCGCGGCGGAGGGTGAGCCAGCGGGCTTCGTCGTCATACTCGACATCGGCGGCGATGTCTTCGTTGTCGCCGTTCAGTTGCTCGCGGCGGATGGTGAGAAGAGTTTTATGCCATTCGAGGAGGGCGGCGTGGGGAGCTTTTTCGATTTCGGCCCAGTCGAGCTTCGAGCGCTCGAAGGTGGCGGGGTCCTGTGGGTCGGGGACGTCGTTGCTGTGACTCTTGAAGGCGGAGAATTCGCGGCGGCGGCCTTCGGTGACGAGGCGGCCGAGCTCCTTGTCGACGTGGTCGGTGAAGTATTGGAACGGCGTGGAGGCCGCCCACTCTTCGCCTTGGAAGAGCATTGGGACGAAGGGTGAAAGGAGGAAGAGCGCGGCGATGGCGCGGAGGGCATCTTCGTCAACGAGGGCGGGGAGGCGTTCGCCGAGGGCACGGTTGCCGATCTGGTCGTGATTCTGCGCGCTGACGATGAGCTGCGAAGGGAGGATGTCGACCGGGGGGCGGCCGTGGTGGCGTTGGCGGAAGGGGGACCACTGGCCGTCGAAGACGTAGGCTTGTTCGAGGGCTTTGGCGACGTCGGCGAGGCGGCCGTAGTCGGCGTAGTAGCCGTCGAGTTCGCCGGTGAAGAAGGCGTGGAGGGCGTGGTGGAAGTCGTCACACCAGTGACCGTCGAGCCCGTAGCCGCCGTGGCTGTGAGGGCGGACGTAGCGGGGGTCATTGAGGTCGCACTCGGCGATGAGGACGACTTCGCGGGACTCGAGGGCTTCGAACTCCGTGACGCGTTCGGCCATTTCCTCGAAGAAATTGACGGCGGATTTGTCGATGATGGCGTGAACGGCGTCGAGGCGGAGGCCGTCGAAGTGGTAGTCGCGGAGCCACATGAGCGCGTTCTCGATGAAAAAGGCGCGGACTTCGGTGCTGCCGGCTTCGTCGACGTTGACGGCGGAGCCCCAGGGGGTGTGGTAGCGGTCGGTGAAGTAGGGGCCGAACGGGCCGAGGTAGTTGCCGTCGGGTCCGAGGTGATTGTAAACGACGTCGAGGAGAACACCGAGGCCGCGGTCGTGAGCGGCGGCGATGAAGTCTTTGAGTTCCGTCGGGGTGCCGTAGGCCGCGTGGGGAGCGTAGAGACTGACGCCGTCGTAGCCCCAGCCTTGTTGGCCGGGGAAGCTGGCGATGGGGAGGAGTTCGACGTGGGTGACGCCAAGGTCGATGAGGTGATCGAGCTTGTCGATGGCGGACGTGTAGGTGCCTTCGGCGGTGAAGGTGCCGACGTGGAGTTCGTAGAGGACGGCGGAGGCCAGCGGCTTCGGCGTGAAGGGTTGGTCGTGCCAGTGGTAGGCGGAATGGTCAACGGTGGCGGACCAACCGTGGACGCCGTCCGGCTGCGACGGCGAGCGGGGGTCGGGGACCGGCGGGTTGCCGTCGAGACTGTATTTGTAGCGGGTGCCGGCGGGGGCATCGGCGTCGGGGAGTTCGACGACCCAGTGGCCCGAAGTGGGACTGTTGGGCTCGGCGTCGGGTGTGAGCGGCTGGGCGGAGTGTCGCTGCTCGGCGTTGTCGCGGTTGAGGATGAGTTCGACCTTTTTGGCGTTGGGCGCCCAGACTTGAAATTTCATCGGGAGTTATTCGTCGCGGACGAGGAGAGCGGTGGGGAAGGCTCGGAAGATTTCGAGCGGGCTGACTTCGCCGGAGACTTTCTCGCCGGTGAAGGCGTTGGTCCAGGTGGTGTTTTGCGGGAGACCGATGACGGTGTCGGCCCAGTCGTTCTCGAGGGCGAGGCTGAAGCGGGGAACGATGACCATGACGTCGTCACCGCGCTGGAAGGTGACGATGTGGCCGAGTCGGGAGCCGCGGGCACTGCGCGGTTGGTAAACCGCGTTGGCGTCGAAGCAGTGGGGGTGACTCTCGCGGACGGCGAGCGTCTTTCGGATCATCCAGAGTTTCGGCAGTCCGCTGTCCCACTCGGCCATGGCGGCGGGTCCGTCGAGGTCGTCGATGCGGGCGAGCATGGTCTGGCGTGCTTCGAAATCAACGGGGCGGCGGTTGTCCGGATCGACGAGGCTGAGGTCCCAGAGTTCGGAGCCCTGGTAGAAGTCGGGCGTGCCGGGCGCGGTCATCTTGATGAGCGTCTGCGAGAGGCCGTTGATGCGACCCGGCTCGATGAGGGGTTCGACGAAGGCCTCGAGGCTCTTGATGAATTCCGGGTTATCGAGAATGGCCTGGGTGAAGTCGCGGATGCTGTCCTCGTAGGCGGCGTTGGGTTCGTGCCAATCGGTCTCGATCTTGGCTTCGCGGCAGGCTTTGAGCATGTAGGCCCAGGTGCGGTCGAAGCTGATGGGCCAGGCGCCGATGAGTGTCTGGTAGAGGAGGTATTCGGCGTGGCGGTCGGGGGTGCGGCCATTCCAAGCGGGTTGGTTGAGCTCGGACCACTCGGTGAGTGCGGCGGACCAACGCTCGGGCACCTCCGTCATCACGTCGATGCGGGTGCGGACGTCTTCCGAGCGCTTGTTGTCGTGGGTCGAGGTGGAGAGAAGGTTGTTTGGCCAGCTGTGGTGGAGCTTCGAGCAGAATTGGTGAAAGCTCTCGGTGCTGATGCCGAAGGAGGAAGGTTGGGAACCGACTTCGTTGCAGGAGACGAGGCGGTCGTAGCAGTAGAAGGTGGTGTCCTCGGCGCCCTTGGCCATGACGGCGGGGGCGACCTGCTGCCAGCGGCCGATGAATTCGTTTTCGAGGGTCCCTTCGAGTTCGTTGGTGAGGAGGTCTTCGAGAAATTGAAAGACTTCCGGCTCGATGCTCTCGGCCTGTGCGCGGGCTTGGGCGACGGCGTCTTCGATGATTTTTTCGTCAATCGGGCCGGCGGGTTTGTCGTCCGGCGTCAGGTAGGTGCGGTAAACCGGCAGGGCGACGGTGAGCAGCTTGATGGCTTCGCGCATCTGGGCGCGGGAGAGATCGTGGGTGCGCCACCGCGACTGCGCGCAGTGGAGTGCGAGGGTCGTGAGGCGCTCGAGGTCGGCGCGAAAGTGACCTTCGACGATCTCGAGTTTTTTCTCGCGGACGAGGGCGGGATAATTGACGGGGTGGCCGGTGAAGTCGGCGTAGGCGGCGGTGAAGGAGTCGGCCTTGTGCTCGTCGATCCAGAGGCGGTTGACTTTGGAAAGGAAGCCATACCCGACGGTGCCGTCGATCGGCCAGTCGGCGGGGAGTTCTTCCTCGCCGTCGAGAATTTTCTCGGCGTAGATGCGACCGTCGGGGAGGAGGGCTCGGAGTTTTTGGAAATAGCCGCGCGGGTCGTGGAGACCGTCGGGGTGATCGACGCGAAGGCCGTCGAGTTCGCCGTTGTCGATCATCTGAGCGATGCGGGCGTGGGCGGCGTCGAAGACGCGAGGTTCCTCGACGCGGAGGCCGATGAGGGTGCCGATGTTGAAGAAGCGGCGGTAGTTGACGATTTCGCCTTCGAGCTTCCACCAGCAGAGCCGGTAGTATTGGTGCTCGATGAGGGCGTGCATGCGATCGGGGTTCGCGGCGAGTTCTTCGCCGACGCGTTTGGCGGCGGCGAGGGTGTCGGAATCTGCGAGGAGGTCGCGGAGAGCGGTGGTGAGGTCGTCGGCGGTGCGGCGGTAGGCCTCGATGGTGGCGGGGTCGGGGTCGCGGGTCAGGCGGATGGCTTCGAGAGAGGCGACGTCGTCGAGTCGATCGGGGGCGATGGCCTCGACGAATGGGCACCAGGAAACGGGGCTCAGCGGCCAGGATTGGTCGAAGTAACGGAGGCGAGGGAGGCCCGACTCGAGGTCGACGGCGAGTTGGCCTTTTTCGAGGATGTTGCCGTAGGGCTCGCCGAGGGTGCAGATCGATATGAGCCAACGCTCGGCGATGGCGTAGGGCATGATGTCGAAGGTGTCGGCTTCGACGCTGAAGGGTCCGTGGGCGAGGGTGTCGTCCCACCAGTGATTGGCCGGGGTGGCCGTCGACATGTGGTTCGGCACGATGTCGAGGAGGACGCGGAGGCCATGGGATTTGACGGCTTTCTGGAATGACTGCCAGGCGGGTTCAGCACCGATGGCTTCGCTGATTTTTGAGGGATCGGCGACGTCGTAGCCGTGGTCGCTGCCGGGGGCGGCCTGGAGGCAGGGCGAGAGGTAAACGTGGCTGACGCCAAGGTCGCGGAGGTAGGGCAGGATGCTCTCGGCGGCGGAGAGGGGGAATCCGGCGTGGAGCTGAAGTCGGTAGGTGGCGGTCCAGTTATTTGACATGGCGGAGGACGACGAGAGAACGTGGGATGAGTTTGAAACTGCTGGCGCGGAGTTTCTCCTTACCGGCTTTCAGATGGGGGCGCGAGGTGTCGATGACGACAGCCCATTTCTCCCTTTTGATGTCGGGCGGGAGCTTGAAACGGACGGATTCGTGGTGCGCGTTGATGAGAACCAGAAAATCATCATCCACGACTCGGCGGCCGTGGACGTCGCGGATCTCGGGCGCGTTCCCGAAGAGAAGCATGCCGAGGGTGCGCATCCAGCCGCCATCTTCCCAGTCTTGATCGCCCATGGGCTGGCCGTCGGCGCGGACCCAGCGGACGTTCTCGGATTCTGACGCGGCGAACGGGTCTTCCTCGTGGAAGCTGTGGCGGCTGAAATTCGGGTGTCGGCGGCGGAAGTGGACGAGCCGACACGTGAAGTCGAAGAGCGTCTTGCGTGACTCGTCGAGGTCCCAGTCATACCAGGCGAGTTCGTTGTCCTGACAGTAAACGTTGTTGTTTCCGTTTTGGGTGCGGCCGATTTCGTCGCCGCCGGAGATCATCGGGACGCCCTGAGAAAGGAGGAGGGTCGCGAGAAGATTGCGCTTCTGGCGTTCGCGGAGCTCAAGGATCGTCGGATCGTCGGTGGGGCCTTCGACTCCGCAGTTCCAGGACTCGTTGTCGTTCGCGCCGTCGTTGCCGTTTTCCTCGTTGGCGAGGTTGTGCTTTTCGTTGTAGCTGACGAGATCGTTAAGCGTGAAGCCGTCGTGCGCGGTAATGAAGTTGATGCTGGCGCTGGGGCGGCGGCGGGTGCGCTCGTAGAGGTCGGCACTGCCGCCGAGTCGGGTGGCGATTTCGCCGTGGAGCCCGAGGTCGCCCTTCCAGAATTTCCGGACGGTGTCGCGATACTTGCCGTTCCACTCGGTCCAGCCGATGGGGAAATTTCCGACCTGGTAGCCGCCTTCACCGAGGTCCCAGGGTTCGGCGATGAGCTTGACGCTGGCGAGGGTGGGATCCTGGTAGATGGTGTCGAAGAAGGCGCCGAGCTGATCGACGGCGTGGAATTCGCGGGCGAGGGCGGAGGCGAGATCGAACCGGAAACCGTCGACGTGCATTTCGGTAACCCAGTAGCGAAGGCTGTCCATGAGGAGCTGCAGCGAGTGGGGGTGCACCATGTTGAGGGTGTTTCCGCAGCCGGTGTAATCCATGTAGTAACGCGGCGTGTCCTCGACGGTGCGGTAGTAGGATTTGTTATCGATCCCGCGGAACGAGAGGGTTGGCCCCATCCGGTTGCCCTCGGCGGTGTGATTGTAAACGACGTCGAGAATGACCTCGAGCCCGGCGGCGTGGAGGTCTTTGACCATCTGCTTGAATTCGTCGACGACGTCGAACGGGTGAGTCTTGCAAGCGGCGAAGGTCGGCTCCGGGGCGAAGAAACCGAGCGTGTTGTAGCCCCAATAGTTCGAGAGACCACGTTCGATGAGGTAGCGGTCGTTCGTGAAGAAGTGGATGGGCATGAGCTCGACCGCCGTGATGCCGAGCTTCTTGAAATGCTCGATCATGGGCGCACTGGCGACGCCGGCGTAGGTCCCGCGGATGTCCTCGGGGACGTCGGGATGGGTCATCGTGAGGCCGCGGACGTGCGTCTCGTAGATGACGGTGTCGTGCCAGGGAATGTCCGGGAGTTTGTCGCCTTCCCAATCGAAGGTGTCGTCGGTGACGATGGCGAGCGGCGCGAAGGGGGCGCTGTCGCGGGCGTCGAACGAGAGGTCGACGTCGTCGTGGCCGATCTCGTAGCCGAAAAGTTCGTCGGCCCATTCGAGGTTGCGGCCGATGGCTTTCGCGTAGGGGTCGAGAACGATTTTGTTGGGATTGAAGCGGTGTCCATTTTCCGGATCGTGCGGGCCGAAGATGCGGTATCCAAAGAGCTGGCCGGGCTTCAAGCCTGGGACGTAGATGTGCCAGACGCCGCCGGTCCGCTCGGCGATGCGGATGCGCTTGGATTCCGCGGAATCCTCGGATTTATCGAAAAGGCAGAGTTCAACGGCGGACGCATTCTCGGAGAAGATGGCGAAGTTGACGCCCTCGCCGTCCCACGTGGCGCCTTGCGGGTAGGGATGGCCGGTGCGGTAATCGGTCGAGAATGGGTCGATGGGAGTCGGTTGGCGGGCTGACTCGGTCGGTAGGTTGGTGGCTTTCTCGGCGGGGGGGGCTGGAATAGTCGGAGTCTCGAGTTCGTCGGTCATTTCGTTGCAGATTCAATTGTGTCAGTCGCCTGACGTTGCGCCCCCTCAGTCCGCCGGGTTGATCCCGTCGGAGGCCAGTTACAGGTAATCTGAACTCGCTCGCGCTGGCGGCGACGATGCACAGATTCCGCCGGGGCGTAAACGGAAATTGCGGGGACAGAACGGATGATCCGAGCGAATTTTTTCCGCGGGCGCGTTCTGAAGACCGGCTGCCTGCTGGCCAGCTCGTCGGCGGAGTCCGTGGGAGTGGCGACGGATCGTGAGTTCGGGGCGTGGTGGCACGTCGGGAGACGCGGCGGGTCCCAAGATGTGGTGGAAACATTCGGTGGACGCCCAACCGGTTGTGGGGGGTGGCGGGAAGCGGGTAGAAATTTCCGTTGTGTCGGGTCGTGGTCTTTTCTAGTGTTCACGATTCAGCTTTTCTAGCTCACTCCCTTTAATATGCCCGACTCGGACGACCCGATCCTACCCGACAGCGAGACCGCTTCCAACAAGACCGATTACAACGCCGATGACCTGAGTTCGCTCAAGGGTCTGGAGGCCGTCCGGAAAAAACCGGGCATGTACATTGGCGGCACCGACGAGCGTGCGCTGCACCACTGCGTTTCGGAGGTGTTGGACAACTCGGTGGATGAATTTCTCGCCGGGCACTGCTCGCACATCGACGTGACGATTCACGGGGATGGGTCGATCACGATCCGGGACAACGGGCGCGGCATTCCGGTCGACATCAACAAGGAAGAAGGAATTCCGGGCGTCGAGTTGGTGCTCACGCGGTTGCACTCCGGCGGTAAATACGGTCAGGGCAACTACGAATACTCGGGCGGCACGCACGGTGTCGGTGCCAAGTGCGTGAACGCGGTCTCCGAGTGGTTCAAGGTCGAGGTGACTCGCGACGGCAAGATCCACGCGATGCAATTCGAGCGCGGGGCGGTCACGCATCCGCTGCACGTGATCGCGGAGGTGAAGTCGAAGAAGCAGACCGGGACGTTGATCACGTTCATGCCGGATACCGAGATCTTCCAGGAGACGATCGAGTTCAAGGCCGAGCGGATCATCACGCGACTCAACGATCTCGCTTACATTAACGCGCCGCTGAGCTTCACGTTCACGGACGAGCGAACGGAGGGCGGCAAGCCGGTCCAGATCCAGCACAAGAAGGGCGTCGAGGATTTCGTCAGTCGCTTGACCGAGAACAAGACACTGGTGCACCCGAAGCCGATCATGGTGAAGGGGACGCGGGAACGGATCATCGTCGAGATCGGTCTGCACTACACGGACAGCTACAACGAGCAGCTGCTCTGCTACACGAACGCGATTCCGAATCCGGATGGCGGGACGCATTCCAGTGGTTTTCGAGGATCACTGACGCGGGCGATCAATCAATACGCGAAGAACAACAGTCTGCTGAAAGACAAGGATCCGCCGATCACGGGTAACGACGTGTTAGAGGGGATCGCGGCGGTCGTGAGCGTGAAGCATCCGGACCCGCGGTTCGAAAGTCAGACGAAAGTGAAGCTGATCTCGCCTGAGGTCGACGGCATAGTGGGCTCGGTGAGTTACGAGGGGCTGATGCTCCACTTCGACGAGAATCCGGGCGTCGGGAAGAAGATCATCGACAAGTGTCTGATGGCGGCGCGGGCTCGCGAGGCGGCGCGCAAGGCGCGGGAGACGGTGCGAAAGGGCGCGCTGACGGGCGGCGGGCTGCCGGGGAAATTGGCGGATTGCTCCGAGCGGGATCCGAATTTGACCGAACTTTACATCGTGGAGGGCGACTCGGCGGGTGGCTCCGCGAAACAGGGGCGCGATCGGCGTTTTCAAGCGATCCTGCCGATCCGCGGTAAGCTGATCAACGTCGAGAAGGCGCGTTTGGACAAGGTGCTTCAAAACAACGAAATTCAGACGATGATCACGGCCATCGGGACCGGGATCGGGCAGAGCCAAAGCGACAAGGAGAAGGACCAGGAAGGGACCTTCAACATGGACAAGCTGCGTTACGGTCGGATCATCATCATGACGGATGCCGACGTCGACGGATCGCACATTCGCACGCTGTTGCTGACGTTTTTCTACCGGCAGATGACCGAGCTCGTGAAGCAGGGGAAGATCTACATCGCTTGCCCGCCGCTGTATTTGATCAAGCGGAAAAAGCGCGAGGAATACGTCGATGACGACGCGCAGCTGAACAAGATTTTGATCAGCCTTGGCGCGGACGAAGTGAAGCTGACGAACCTGGCGGACGGGAAGGTTTTCTCGGCGTCGCAGATGAAGGATTTGCTCGAGCTGCTCGAGCGGTTGGCGAAGTTCAGCGAGTCGGTGCGTCGGCACGGTGGGGATTTCGAGACGTATCTCGGCGAGCGCGACCCGGCGACGGGGAATTTTCCGGCGTATCTGCTGAAGGTGCGCGAGGGGAACACCGAATGGGTGACGTATTTTCCCGGTGAGAAGGAGCTGCGGGAATTCCACGAGGAGAACCTGGACCTCGACATCTTCGAAGTGCCCGTTGCTGAAGAAATCAGGGAGGACGGGGAAAGTGGTGAAGAAGCTGAGGCTGAGCCCATTGAGGTTGTGCCGGCTCCGGCAGCGTCGGCGAAGAAGAAGAACGTGACGTACCGCCGGGCGAATTTGGTGGAACTCCACGAGTCGAGTTCCGTCCGGAAGATCATCGATGAATTGGCGAAGAAGGGGTTTAAGGTGGAGCACTTTTCGGACGTGGATCATCCGTTGTTCGAATTGACGGAAGGCGATGGCGAGAAGGCGACGGTGCACCGAATTTTTTCCGTGCCGGAGGTGTTGGCCAAGGTCATCGAGATCGGCAAGAAGGGTCTGACGATCCAGCGATTCAAGGGCTTGGGTGAGATGAACCCGAAGCAGTTGTTTGAGACGACGATGAACCCGGAGAAGCGGAAACTGCTGAAGGTGGATCTGAACGAGGACAACGCGGTGGATGCCGACCGGATGTTCACGATTCTGATGGGAGACGTGGTCGAACCGCGGCGGCAATTCATCGAGGACAATGCGCTCAATGCGCGGTTGGACGTCTAACGCCAACTAAACGGGATTAACTGGATTCACAGGATTAACACGATTTTGGAGAAAAAAATTACGGAGAGGGTGATCGGGTGCGCGATGAAAGTGCACCGTGTTCTCGGCCGCGGATTTCTGGAGTCGGTTTATCAGAACGCGTTGTTAATCGAATGCCGAAAGGCGGGGCTGACGATGGACGTTCAAAAGCGGTTGAATGTTCGCTACGAAGGCTTCGTGGTTGGTGAATTCGTCGCGGATTTGATCGCCAATGAGTCCGTGATCCTCGAACTCAAGGCCGCGTCCAAACTGAGCCGTGCTGATGAACAGCAACTCGTGAATTATTTGAAGGCTACCGGCCTAGACGTCGGGCTGTTGTTGAACTTCGGTGCCGAGAGCCTCGAAGTGAAGAGGAAGCAGCGAACGCTTCCCAAGAATTCTGTTAATCCCGCCAATCCAGTTAATCCTGTTTAGTTTGCGCAACCCGTCCGAAGTCAGATGTTTCACCTGAACGAAAAAGTAGAAAAAATAGACGTCTCGAGGGAGATGTCGGCGTCGTTTCTCGACTATTCCATGTCGGTCATCATCTCGCGGGCGCTGCCGGATGCTCGAGATGGACTGAAGCCTTCGCAACGACGCATCCTCTACGCGATGAACGATCTCGGCATCCAGCCGAATCGCAAGCACCTGAAGTGCGCGAAGATCGTCGGTGAGACGATGGGTAACTACCATCCGCACGGCGATCAGGCGATCTATCCGACCCTCGTCCACATGGCTCAGCCGTGGGCGATGCGCGAAATGCTCATCGATGGTCAGGGTAACTTCGGATCGGTCGAAGGCGATCCGCCGGCGTCGATGCGTTACACCGAGGCCCGCTTGCGGCACCTCGGCGCGGCGTTGATGACCGACATGGACAAGGACACGGTCGATTTTGTCGCGAACTACGACGAGACCCGTTACGAGCCATCCGTTTTCCCAGCGGCGTTCCCGAACTTACTCGTCAATGGCGGCACGGGTATCGCGGTCGGCATGGCGACGAACATCCCGCCGCACAACCTTGGCGAGTTGATCGAGGGAATTTTCGCGCAGATCGACAATCCGGACATCACGCTGGAGGAGCTGATGGTTCACGTGAAGGGGCCGGACTTTCCGACGGGATGTTTGATCCGCGGAAGTTCCGGGATTCGCTCCTACTTCGAGACCGGGAAAGGATCGGTAAAGGTTCGCGGCAAGATGGCGCTGACCGAGGTGAAGGGCGGACGCGAGCAGATGATCGTTTCCGAGATCCCCTACGGTGTGAACCGGGCGGAACTCGTCAAGCGGATCGCTGCGCTCGTGAACGAGAAAATCATCGGTGGGATTTCCGACGTTCGCGACGAATCGGACGAGAACACGCGGGTGGTCATCGACCTGAAACGCGACGCGAATCCGAAGGTCCTGCAGAACATGCTCTACAAGCACACCGCGCTGGAATCCTCGTTCAGCGTGGCGATGCTGGCGATCGATCGCGGCAAGCCGCGATTGCTCTCACTGAAGGACGCGCTGACGGCCTACATCGAGCATCGGCGAGAGGTGATTTTGCGGCGGACGCGTTACCTCCTCAAGCAGGCGGAAGAGCGGGCTGAGCGGCTGGAAGCGCTCCTCATCGCGCTTGCGAACCTCGATGATTTTATCAAGATCATTCGCGATTCGAAAGACCGTGATCACGCGAAGGGGCGGTTGCTGGATCTGTCGTGGACGCAGAAGGCCGTCGAGCAGATCGGGATTTTGATCAGCGATCCGGCGAAGATCGTCGACGGGAAATATCGCTTCACCGAGCGGCAGGTGGTGGCGATTCTCGAGTTGCGCTTGTATCAGCTCACTGGGTTGGAGCGTGACAGCATCAAGAGTGAATACGACGAGCTGCTTGCGACGATCAAAGACCTCTTGGACATCCTCGCGAAGGAGTCGCGCGTTCTCGCGATCATCAAGGCGGAGCTGAGCGAGATTAAGGAAAAATACGCCGGCCCACGGCTGACCCAGATCGTTCCCGACGAAGGGGACATCAACATGGAGGACCTGATCGCGAACGAGGGCTGCATCATTACCATTACGCACAAGGGCTTCATCAAACGCACGGCGTTGAGCGCTTACCGAGCCCAACGCCGGGGCGGCAAGGGCGTGATCGGCATGGCGACGCGGGAGTCCCAGGTCGAGGGTGAGGAGGGCGATTTCGTGGAGCATTTGTTCACCGCGAGCACGCACGATTACCTGATGTTCTTCACGAAGGGTGGGCGGGTTTACGTCGAGAAGGTTTACGAAATTCCCGAGATGGGCCGGGCGTCGAAGGGGCGCTCGATTGCGAATCTCCTGAACTTGCAGAGTGGCGAGACGATCGCGGCGACGTTGCGGATCCAAGCGCAGATCACCGGGATCGGCGCGGCGGCGGTCGACAAGACGTGGAGCGACGAGAATTCCGTTTTCTTCGCGACGCGAGCGGGGGTGGTGAAAAAGACGACGTTGTCGAAATTTGCCAACATCCGAAGCGGTGGGATCATCGCCATCAAGATCGAGGACGGGAACGAGTTGATCGACGTCCGGCTGACCGATGGCGAAAGCGAGGTCGTGCTGGTGACGAAGAACGGAATCAGTATCCGGTTTTCGGAGGCTGACCTGCGGGATCAGGGTCGTGACACGGTGGGCGTGCGCGGGATCCGCTTGGGAGCGAAGGACGAGGTGATCGGGGCGGCCATTGTGGTTTCCGACGCGGGCTTGTTGGTTGCCGGCGAGAATGGCGTCGGGAAGCGGACGCCGTTTGACGAATACCGACTCCAGTCGCGAGGCGGCAAGGGGATCATCACGATGAAGACCGGTGACAAAACCGGGAAGGTCGTGGGGGCACTGACCGTGGCGGACAAGGACGAGATCATGCTGATCACGAGCGCGGGCCAGATGGTCCGCAATCGGGTGGCGGAGATCCGCGAAGTTGGCCGCAACACGATGGGCGTGCGTTTGATGAACTTTGCGGCGAAAGAGAAGTTGCAGGCGATTGCGCCGGTCGTAAGCACGGCGGCGGAAGATGAAGTCAGCGGCGATACGCCGGAGATGCTGTAGGCGGCTAGCTCACGCGAAGACGCGAAGACGCGAAGGAATACAAATCTCACGCAGAGGCGCAGAGCCGCAGAGGATTTTGATGAATTTCTTCGCGGCTCCGCGTGAGAATTTGGAGCTTTCCGAGCCCCTCTACGGCTCTGATTGAGTGCTGTTCAAACGAAGAGCTCGGCGACCTCGTCGGCGACCATGCGACCTTCGCGGGTGAGGCGGACGTTTTGCTCAACCCGCTCGAGGTAGCCAGCTTCGTGGAGTCGGGTGAGTTCGGCGGGCCAGCGGGCGAGCTCGGTTTCGGGGAGGCCGGTGGCGGTGCGGAGCGAGAAGGCGATTCGTTCGGTGTTGCGGAGGGACGAATTGACGGGTTCGCGGAAGTCGGCGGGGTCGCTGCCGACGTTGATTGCGGCGACGTAGTCCTCGGTGGAACTGACGTTTTTCCAGCGTTCGTTGCCGACCGTCGAGAAGGCGCTGGGGCCGAGGCCGACGTAGTCGGCGGCTTGCCAGTAGGCGAGGTTGTGGAGGCATTCGCGACCGGGGCGCGCGTGGTTGGAGATTTCGTATTGGGTGTAGTCGGCGGCTCCGAGCCGATCCATCGTGATCTCGAAGAGGTCGGCGTCGAGTTCGTTGTCGGGGACGACCTCGCCGCGTTGGAGGCGAAGGAAAAATTCGGTGTCCTCTTCGTAGGTCAGGCAGTAGGCGGAAATGTGCTCGGGCCCGAGGTCGACGGTGCGGTCGAGCGAGGTGCTCCATTGTTCCCGGGTTTGACCGGGGATGCCGAAAATGAGGTCGAGGTTGACGTTCGTGAAGCCGGCTTCGCGGAGGATGCGGTAGGAGCGTTCGGCTTGGGCGGCGTCGTGCACGCGGCCAAGGGTGTGGAGGAGTTGGGCGTCCCAAGATTGCACGCCCATGCTGATGCGGTTGACGCCGAGGTCACGGAGCGCGCGGGCTTTCTCCAGCGAGACCGTGGCGGGGTTCATTTCGAGCGTCCACTCGGTGACGGCGGTGAGGTCGAGGCGGTCGTGGAGTCCGGTGAGTAAAAAATCGAGCTGGCTGGTGGAGAGGGCACTCGGGGTGCCGCCGCCGAAGAAGATGGTGCGCGGGCGCAGGGTGGGGGCGTGGGTTTCGGCTTCGAGGAGGACGGCGTCGAGGAAGGCGCGCGTGCGGGTGCGGTCGCTGGCTTCCTTGTAGAAGCTGCAATAGGGGCAGACCTTCGGGCAGAAGGGGATGTGAACGTAGAGGTGAGAGATTTGGGGGGCGTCGTTCACGCGCGGGCGGTGTCCTTCGTGACCAGGATGCGGTTCGGCGTTGATTCGAGAACCCGGATCGGGGTGTCGCACGCGAGGTATTCACCTTCGGTGATGACGTCGACCCAGGCGGTGCCGATCTGGGCTTTCCCGCTGGGGCGAAGGTCGGTGCGAGCGATGCCCGTGTCGCCGACTTCGGCATCGAGGTCGTAGAGGTCGCGGGGGGAATGCGTGATGGAGGCGCCGGCGGGGACCTGCGACGCGAGAATGATGCGGCGGAAGATCGGGAGATCGGGGAGGTAGCGGGCGAGGAGGCTGATGATGACGATGGCGAGGACGAGCGTGATCCCGAGGTTGATCATCGGGACGACGAGGACGTCGACGGAAGGGATGACGGGGTCGCCGGGGTAGTAATCGATCATGGCGTAGAGGATCGAGCCGAGCATGAGGGCACTGCCGACGACGGAGATGACGATGAGGCCGGGGAAGAGGAAGAGTTCGAACGCGACGAGGAGGAGGCCGAGGACGAAGACGGCAACGACTTCCATGCCGGTGAGGCCGGCGATGGAGTGGCCGGTGAAGAAGATGAGGAAGCAGGCGGCGGAGACGAGACCGGCGACGCCGAAGCCCGGGCTTTTGAATTCCAGGTAAGCGCCGATGATGCCGCCGAGAAGGAAGAGCGGCGCGAGGGAGGTGATGATCTGGGCGGCGCGCTCGAAGCCGGAGGGTTCGATCTCGACGGTGGCACCTTGGAGGCCGGCCAGTTCTTTGAGTTCGGCGATGTCGTCGGCGATGCCGGAAGCGAGGAGAGGTTTGCCTTCGTAGTTTTTGGTAGCCTCGGTGGCGTTGAGGGTGAGGAGAGAGTCCTTGGGGCTGATGACGTCGTCGCCGATCTTGAATTCGGCGTTGGGATCGATGAAAGCGTCGGCGAGTTCGGGGCGGTAGCCCTTTTGCTCCGCGACGCCGCGGTAGAGGGCGCTGTTGAAGGACTTGGCTTTCTCGTTGGCGGTTTCCGGAATCTCGCTGCCGTCGCCCATGATGGGGGCGGCGGCACCGATGGCACTGATCGGGGCCATGTAGATGTGGTCGGTCGCGAGCGAGATGAGCGCGCCGGCGGAGGCCGCGTGGGTGTTGACCCAGGTGTAGGTCGGGAGGGTGGATTTCGTGAGGAGTTTGACGATGTCCTCGGTAACGTCGAGTCGGCCGCCGGGGGTGTTCATGTCGATGACGAAGGCTGAAGCCTTGGCGGTCTCTGCTTCCTTGAGGATGCGGCGGAGGAAGACGAATTGAGCTTTGGTGACGGGGCCGTCGAGCGGGACAACGACGACGGCACCTTCGGAGATGCTGGGGAACTCTTCGTCGGCTTGCAGATTTGGCAGGAGGCAGGCGAGGATCGACAGCAGAACGAGGGCGAGTGGTGGAATTCTCCTTCGTTGGCGGGGAGTCGGTAAGGTAGTTTCGCGGGTCATGTGACGAAGAGTTGGGGAATTGAGAAAGTAGGGTTGGTTACACCGGTGCTGAATCCGATTCAGCCTTCACTCTACGAATGAAGTCTCGGAATACCATCGGCCATCGGCACTAAGATTTTCATGCTCTCAACGATAAACTCTCAACTCTCAGCCTAGAAAATGGCTCGAATTTCCGAAGATACGATTGAACGCGTGCGGGCGGCGAATGATATCGTCGATCTGATCGGTTCGTATCTCCAGCTCAAGCGGGCGGGAACGAGCTGGAAGGGGCTCTGTCCGTTCCACAACGAGAAGACGCCGTCGTTTCACGTCAACCCGGGGCGGCAGAATTTTCATTGCTTCGGTTGCGGCGCGGGGGGGAGCGTCTTTGGGTTTGTGATGGATTACGAGGGGATCGACTACGTGGCGGCGGTGCGAAAATTGGCCCAGCGGGCGGGGATCATCATCGAAGATGAGACCGAGGAAGATCGGGAACGTCGGGGGGAGCGAGACCGGATGCTGGGGTTGCACAAGGCGGTGGCGGAATGGTTTCACGCGAACTTAATGCGGCGGCGGATCGGGGAGGCGGCGCGGGAGTATTTGGCGGGGCGCGGAATCGGGTCGGAGGTGGCGACGCGGTGGACGTTGGGCTTTGCTCCGGATTCCTGGGACGGGCTGGCGGGGTGGGCACTCGATCAGGGCTATCGCGAAGGGGAGTTGGCGCGGGCGGGGCTGGTGGCCCAGCGGGACGGGGGCGGGGTTTACGATCGGTTTCGGAATCGGGTCATCTTTCCGATTCACAGTGATTACGGGGAAGTGATCGCGTTCAGCGGGCGGACGCTGGGTGACGACTCGGCAAAATACGTGAACTCGCCGGAGACGCCGATCTTCACGAAGGGGCGGGTGTTGTTTGGGCTGCACCAGACGAAGCGGGCGATCTTGAGCGCGGACGAGGCGGTGGTGTGCGAGGGCCAGGTGGATTTGATCGCGGCGTTCGAGGCCGGAGTGACGAACGCGATCGCGCCGCAGGGGACGGCGTTCACGGATCAGCAGGCGCGGTTGGTTCGGCAATTCGCGAAGGCGGTGGTGCTGTGCTTCGACTCCGACGCGGCGGGTCAGAAGGCGGTGGAGAGGTCGTTGCCGTCACTGTTGGGGAAGGGGGTCGCGGTGCGGGTGGCGCGGATGCCGGTGGGCGAAGATCCGGATTCCCTGATTCAGAAGGAGGGGGTGGGAGCGTTTCGGAAGCGCATTGCGGGGGCGCGGGATTATTTCGAGGAGGCACTCGAGCTGGGACTGACGGCGGATGGATCTCCCGGCGGGCGGGCGGAACTCGCGGGGCGGCTAGCCATTTTTCTGAAATCGATCCCGGATGCGGGGCTGAGGGAGGCGTTGGGAAATCGGATTCGGACGCGGTTGGAGATCAGTCCGGCGGCTTTTGAATCGATCCTGCGAGCGGCGAGGTCCGAGCGGGTCGAAGCGAGGGGTGAGGAGGCGACGTCGGTGGAGGTGCTGCGCCTGCCAGAAGGAATCCGGATGCTTTGTGGCTACGCGATCGTTTCGGTCGAGGCGCGAGAGTGGCTGCGGGGGCAGCCGCGGTTGAGCGAGACGTTCGGGGAGCATTACGAGTTCGTTGATCGGGTGGTCGATTGCGAGGAGGCGCTGGAAAATCCTGGGGTGCTGGCGGCGTTTGGGTCGCGGCTGGATCGGGCGGAGGAGCGATTTCTCGTGACGCTGGAACTCGAGCGGCTGAAAGCCGATCCCGTTCGCGCCGTTCAGGATGCGTGGCATGGGCTAATGATGTCGATGCTGCCGGAGAAAATCGCGAGGTTGCAGGCGAGGGCGAAGGAGCCGGGTCGGTCGATTCAGGAGATCGACGGGATCCTCAAAGAAGTTCTTGACCTACAGAAGGCCCTGTCACAGGTTGTTCGGCCCTTTTGACCCTAGTCAACGCCGCCTAATCAATTTTTGAAAGCCACTTCCAAAGCCTCAGGAGCGAAGGCGTCCAAGGGGACGTCTTCCCGTAGCCCGAAATCCACGTCGAAATCCGCCAAACCGAAGGCCAAGAAGTCGGCGGCTGTCGCGGAGAAAGAGTCTGCCGCCGACCCGGACAGTCCGGCGGTGAGTGCCAAAGCTTCGAAGGCGAAGGCGACGAAATCCACTAAGGCGACGAAATCTACGAAGCCCGCGAAGAAGTCGGCGTCCGCCAGCACCGGAGATTCGGCACCAAAAGCGAAGAAGCCGGCGAAGGCCAAAGCGTCGCCTAAAGCCAAAGCTGCGAAACCGAGCCTTGACGCTAGTCAGACGAAGACATCCAAGTCGGCGGGTGACGACGACTCTCGGAAGACGCCGAATACGAAGTCCGAAGCGCTGAAGCAGATCGCTGAAGCGGTGTCTGCCAACGGGGCTGGGGCCAACGGTGAGGAGGCGCTCAAGGCGTCCGGGGAGATTCAGAAGGGTGTTCAGGACAAGGTCCGGGAACTCATCAAGCTCGCGAAGGAGCAGGGATACGTCACGTTCGAGGATCTCGACGAAGCGTTGCCGGACGGTGTGACCGATCCGAACACGATGGACGTAATCATCGCTCAGCTTCGCGCGGTCGAGATCGACATCATTGATTCCTCCGACGTCGATAACGTCGAGAGCGTCAAAGAAAAGAAGGACGACGAGGACGAGAAGGACGAAAAGCCGGACACGAAGCTCGACATCCTCGACGACCCGGTTCGGATGTATCTGCGGCAAATGGGACAGGTGCCGCTGCTCACCCGCGAGCAGGAGGTCGAAATTTCCAAGCGGATCGAGGACGCTGAACTCAAGGTTCAGGAGATCCTTTACCACTACGGGTTCGTCGCCCGGGGACACCTTGATCTGGCGGAGAAGCTGGTGGAAATGCGGGAGCGCTTCGACCGGGTAATTCAGGATAAGAAGATCGAGAGCCGTGAGCGCTACATGAAGGTTCTGCCGCGGCTATGCCAGCAGGTGAAGAAGCAGAATGATCGCGTGACGGAAACCTACCGCGAGATCACGACGACTCGTGACTCGAAGGGCACGGAAGATCAGCGGAAGACTTTCGACAAGAGCCTCGCGTCCCTCGCGAAGTCGTATCCAAAATTTTTCTTCAAGCAGAAGGTGATCGAAGATTTTGTGGTCATTGCTGACGAACAGCGGCGCCTGTTTCACAATCTCGAGCGCGAGATCGAACGGGCGAAGAACTCGACGAAAGAGTCCAGCACGAAGACTCGCCGAAATCTTTCCCAGCAGCTCAAAGACATCCAGGTCCGCGTGTGGCAGAGCCCGGCGGAATACGCGGGGTCACACGATGAATTGAAGGCGTGGCATCGGAAGGCGCTGAAGGCCAAGACCGAAATGGTCGAGGCGAACCTTCGACTTGTGATCTCGATCGCGAAGAAATACACCAACCGCGGGCTTTCGTTCCTGGATCTCATCCAGGAGGGCAACATGGGCCTGATGAAGGCGGTCGAGAAATTTGAATACCGTCGCGGGTATAAATTTTCGACCTACGCGACGTGGTGGATTCGGCAGGCGATCACGCGATCGATTGCCGATCAGGCGCGGACGATTCGGATTCCGGTCCACATGATCGAGACGATCAACAAGTTGATCCGCGTGCAGAAACAGCTCGTTCAGGAATACGGACGCGAGCCGAATCCCGAGGAAGTGGCGGAGGAGATTCAGCTCCCGGTCGAGCGCGTGCGTGCGGTTCTGAAAATGGCGCAGCAGCCGATTTCGCTGCAGGCACCGGTCGGCGACAGCGACGACACGAGCTTCGGTGACTTCATTGAGGACAAGGGCGCGGAGAATCCCGCGGATCAGGCTGCGATCGTGCTTCTCAAGGACAAGATCAAGGACGTGCTCGACTCGCTCACCGAACGGGAGCGCCAGGTGCTCGAGCAGCGGTTTGGCTTGGTCGATGGTTACAGCCGGACGCTTGAGGAGGTCGGGCGGCAGTTTAAGGTGACGCGTGAGCGAATTCGCCAGATCGAGGCGAAGGCGTTGCGTAAAATGCGTCACCCGACCCGGATCCGTCAGCTCGAAGGATTTCTCGAGCCGCAGGACATGTGATCGTTGGCCGGGGTGGGCTCCATTTCGGCTGAGAAGGTGGCGGTCTAACCTACTCTCAGAAGAGGCTGCGAGGGTGGTTGATTAAGATCGCCAAAAAGATGAGTTCGCTTGCCCCGGAGTTCCGGATGGCGAGTCGTTCGTTGGGTTGAGCCTGCAGGGAGTCGTGGGTCGTGAGGGTGTGGCGTCCGCCGCTGTCGATCACTTCGGCTTCTCCCGAGAGAATGATGAGAATCTCCTCCGCGTGAGGGTGCTTCTCCGGACCCCAACTGCTTCCGGGCGGCAGACGGTTGATCGCAGTGGCGCGGAGCGGAGAGCGGCCTTCGCCACGGGAGAGGATGCGGAGGTAGGCGTCGCCGACGCCGCCTCTCATGGCGGTGGCCTGTTGTTCCTTCTGATCGGCGTAACGGATAATCATGCTGCGGGGTCGCGACGGTCTCGACCATCTGATACACGCGGTGGATGCAAACGGCGAGTGCGGTAATTGAAGCGGCGGAGCGGCTGCGAGGGGCGGTCGACCGATTGAAATTCGCTCCGCCGGTGACTCACGTTTACAATCCGCTGGATTACGCGTGGGAGTCGCACCGTGCGTTTCTGGATCAGTTTGGGCGCGGGCGGAAGCGGGTTATTTTCCTCGGGATGAACCCTGGTCCATTCGGGATGGCGCAAACGGGAGTCCCGTTCGGCGAAGTCGCTGCCGTGCGGGAGTGGATGGGGATCGAAATGGACGTGCGCAGGCCGCCGAACGAACATCCGAAGCGAAAGGTGGAGGGCTTCGCGTGCTCGAAATCAGAGGTGAGCGGCCGACGGTTATGGGGACTGATGGCCGAGCGCTTTCAGTCCGCCGACGATTTTTTCTCGGATCAATTCGTGGTGAACTATTGCCCGCTTGTTTTCATGGAAGAAACGGGCCGGAACCGGACGCCGGACAAATTGCCGGCGGCGGAACGCGCGGCACTCTTCGCGGCGTGCGATGAGCACTTGGCGAAAGTCGTGACTGCTTTCGATCCCGAGTGGTGCGTGGGGGTCGGGGCATTTGCTCGCGGCTGTCTGGAACGGGTTGTGCCGGAGCCGATGCGATTCGGGACCGTGCTCCATCCGAGCCCGGCTTCCCCGGCGGCGAATCGCGGCTGGGCGGAGGCGGCGACGAAGCAGTTGCTCGCGGCGGGAATTTGGGAGCAGAAGACTCCAAAGGCACGCTAACCGCGGTAAGCTGATCTTATCGCGATCAGCCAAAGAACCAGTAGATTGCCCCGCCAAGTCCGCCGACTACGACGATCACGGCAAAGATGGTGTCGGTAAACTGTCGGCTTTTCCGATCAAGTTCGGATTCGCCAAGTCGTGTTTTCGAAGGTCGGTGCCCCCAGTCGAAGATGCACAAACTGTCAAAGAGTGATTCAAGGAGCGTCCACATAATTTTTCTGCGTTGTCGGAAGAGCAGATAACGGGACGGTGGCGGGGTTGGCTTTTACAAACGCAGGCGTTCTTTGTAACGAGCAGCCCAGTCAGGTTGATTTAAAGCCGGAGGGAGATTCCTAGAGCATTTTCAAGTTAGGCAGGCTGATAAGCGCAGTGGCGCAGGAAGTTGGCGCAATGGTCGGGGGAAAAGAGGTCGACGATCTGACCGAGGTTTTTCGAGAGATCGTCCAAGGATCGCGCAGCGGCGGATCGGAGGTGAGACTTAAGTTTGGAGAAGGCCAATTCGATGGGATTGAGATCGGGACTGTAGGGCGGGAGATAAAGGATCGTGGCACCGAAGGATTGTAGGATCTCAGCCACGCGTTCGCCTTTGTGGGAACTGAGGTTGTCGGCGATGACGATGTCACCGGGACGCAAGGTCGGTCCCAGGCATTTCTCCAGATAGGTGAGGAAGGCATCCCGGTTCATTGGACCATCCAATAGCCAGGGAGCGGTGAGAGCGTCTTGGCGCAAAGCGGCGATGAAAGTCGATGTGCTCCAATGTCCGTGGGGCTCGACGCCGAGGCAGCACTCGGATCGGGGCGCTCGTCCGTAAAGCCGGGACATCTTGGTATTGACCCCGGTCTCGTCCAGAAAGACGAGAGCAGAACCGTCCCAGCTGCCCTGAATCGAGCGCCACTGCGCCCGGGCAGCTTCTACGTCGGGTCGGTCTTGTTCGGCGGCGCGGATCGCTTTTTTTTGAAGGTCAGTCCCATCGCATCCAGGCGATACCAGAGCGCGCTGACACCGAGCTTGATCCCGAGCTGCTTGTCCAGACGCTCACAGATGGCCTCCAAGGTCAGGTCGTTCTTCTCTTCGATCCACGAGGCAACCGTGTCTTCATGTCCTTCAAGTCGGGAGCGTAGATACCCGCCAATCTTGCTAGCTCGGCAATGACCCTGCTCCCGCTGCTTCCGCCAGTATCGGTCTACGCTTCGAACGCTCACCGCAAAGCGTTCGGCCACCTCCGCGCTGCTGCTTCCAGAGGCTCGCGCCTCCACTATCCGCTCTCTCAAATCCTGGCTCAATGTTCGCATCCCGAGCTTATTATTGATAAGCCTCCTAGCGTACAAGCCTTTTCGTCAAACTATTTTGAAGGTGCTCTAGACTCGACCGCTCGAGGGGGGGCAAGTCGACCCATTGGCGGAAGGCCGATCCCGCCGTGCCCTTATTCTGCTGCTGGCGGAGCGTAGGGGGCCGGTGCGGCTCCTTCGCGGCGGACTTCCGGGAGTTCCTGAATCGCTTCATCCTCGGGTAGGGCGGCTTTGGCGATGCCGAGAAGAACGTCGCGGGAGCTTTGGGGCATGAGGGCAAGCTGCGTGATGGTCCGATCGAGCGGAACGGCGGCGACCTCGTTACAAGCGAAGCACACGAGCATGTCGATGGCGTCGGACTCGCTACCGAAACGCAGGGCGACGCCGGGCCGGAATTTGCAGGTCGCTTCGCCGTCGGACTCGAAGGCGTCGGGCTTGGCGGTCAGCGCTTCGAGCGTGGCCGTTTGCTCGGTGGTCAAGATCTCGGGATCTCCGAGGATTTCGTATCCGGCGATGTAACTGAGCTCGGGGAGGCGCTGAGCTTCGGGAGTCTCAGCTGGGATGATTCGGCGGATCTCGGTCGCCTTTCGGTCACCGATGACTTCGGAGATCGGTTCGGCGGGGGCAAGGATGGGAAAGGCGAGGGCGACGAGGGCGAGGGCGAGGGCGAAACGGGTGCGCATTCGCCAACTCTCAACTCTCAAATCCCAACCAGCAACTCTTCATCGCGAGAGCTCGAGCATCCGCCGGATGGGTAGCTCGGCTCGGGCGCGGATCGGCTCCGGGATTTCGATCTGGGGTGCGAGGTTGAGGAGGCAGTCGTGGAGTTTTTCAAGAGTGTTCATCTTCATGTAACGACAGTCCGCGCAGGCACAGGCGTCGGTGGGACCGGGGATGAACGTCTTGTCGGGAAGTTCGCGCTCGAGCCGGTGGAGCATGCCGCTTTCGGTCACGATAATGAAGGCGGGGGCTTCGTGGTCGCGGCAGAAGTGGACCATCTTTTCCGTGCTACAAACTTCGTCGGCGAGGATGCGGACCGCGTAAGTGCACTCGGGGTGGGCGACGACGGGGGCGTCTGGGTATTGCTCGCGAATCTTGCTGATGCTGTCGCGGGTGAATTCGACGTGGACGTAACAATTGCCGCGCCAGAGATCCATCTTGCGTCCGGTCTGTTCCATGACCCAGCCGCCGAGGTTCTGGTCGGGGACGAAGAGGATGTTGCGATCGGCGGGGACGGATTCCACGATTTTCTGCGCGTTGCCGCTGGTGCAGATGACGTCGGACAGTGCCTTCACGCCGGCGCTACAGTTGATGTAGGTGACAACGTAGTAGTTCTTCTCGGCGTTTTCCTGGAGGAAGGCTTCGAGTTGCTCGGGCGGGCAGGAGTCGGAAAGCGAGCAGCCGGCGTCCATGTCGGGGATGACGACAACCTTGTTGGGATTGATGATCTTGGCGGTCTCGCCCATGAAGTGGACCCCGCAGAAGGCGATGACTTCGGCGTCCGTTTCGGCGGCGCGGTAGGCGAGGCCAAGCGAATCGCCAACGTGATCGGCCAGCTCCTGGATCTCCTTGATCTGGTAATTGTGCGCGAGAATGACGGCGTTACGCTCGCGCTTGAGTTCGAGAATTTCTTCGGTCAGATCGGTGGCTATCACGCCGTGACGCTAGATGAGAAATGCGGAATGGGGAATGCGGAATGCAGCGGCTTTCTCCGCCTGCGGGCGTTGAGTTTCGACTTTGTTTGCAGAAATCGGGATCACTAACCCCCTATCGATCCTCAACAGGATTGCCCGGCCATTTCACAGCGATTGACGGTTAGAAACTCCGGGTCGGAACGACCAACGGTCGGGTTTCAGATGGAAGAGCTTAGAGAAACTCGAGTTATTCCTTAGGAAACCTTGCTGTCGAGTGGAGTTTTGTGGTTCGGTCCGCTGCGTGGACCGGGCGTGGCCCGCGTCCAGGCGTCGCCAAAACTCTGCATCTTATGAACATTCTGAGCAAAAACTTCATTCGAGGGCGGTTCGGTTTGGCTGGAGTCATTGCGGCGGGCGCGATCGCAGGTCCGCCGACCCTCGCTTCGCTGCGAGCGCAGGCTTTGGTCGACGTCCCCATCGCTCCGAGTGGCAGCTCCGCCTTCGAATTCTCGCAGAGCATCGATGTTACCGGAAATCTGGCCGGGAACACGCAGTTCGGGTTTCGGCTGTCGGGCTTCGGCGCGAACGGCGAGGACGCCGACGACGCCAACGCGGAGAGCGGTGGATTCAGCGGGAACGTGTCGTCGCTGGTGACCGCAGCGACGTTCAATCTCACGGCGAACCAAAATACGCTCGTCGTGATCGGCACGACGACCCAATTGATCGGCGGCAACGGGGGGAACCAGACCAACCAGAATATATCGAACAACGGCGGCCCGGGTGGTGAAGCTGGCAACATCGTGGCCACCAACTCGGGAGACGTGGTTCTGCAGGGAATCTTCGGGGGGGGAGCGACCATCCTGGATTACCAAAGCCGCGGGGGATCGGGCGGATCGGTGGCGTCTTCCGGGACGAATGATCCCGGGCAGCCGGAGTTCAATGGCGGCCAGGGAGGTCAGGGCGGAAACAGCGGCAGCATCAGCGTGACGAACACGGCTGATCTGACGCCGATCAACGGATCGGGCAGCGGGAGCGTTTTCGGGATCTCCGCCATCAGTCGGGGGGGCGGTTCCGGCCAGGGACAAACTGGCCGGATCGGTGGAAGCGCGGGTCAATTGATCGTGAACCAAAGCGGAACTTTGGGCATCACCTGGGCTTCCCAGATCCCGACCGGAAGTGCCCCGGGACAGCTCTACGGCATCCTGGCGCAGTCGATCGGCGGAACCGGCTCGAGTTCCTACTTGAAAAGCACCAACGGAAGCGACGGGGGGAGCGGCGGCGGGTTCTTTCTGAACCTCGGCGCGGGCACGAACGTGACCCTGACCGGCAGCGGCAACGTCGGCGGCGCCGCCGCGGGCGGCTTCAGTTGGGGCGGACGGGGTGGCGATTCCTTCGAGGGCGAGGAAGGGGCCGATTCGTTCGGAGGCACGGGCGGTGTCGCCGGGACGGGGAGCTTTTCGTACGAAACCGGGGGAGCGAGCGCCACGCAGGTCGGCTCGTTGATCTTGGCGACGGATGCCGCCGTGGCGGCGGTTGGGGACGGCATCAACGGACTCTCCGCGATCCACGTGGGGGGAGATGGCGGGAATGGGGTCGCCTATCAGCAGCATAGCAACGGCGGCGTGGGGGGTGCCACGGCGGACATCCTGGTGTCGCTCGACACCGCGACCGCGACCACCGCGATCAGTGCCAATGGCAACGGTGCGGCTGGCATTTTCGTCCAGAATCAAGCGGGAACCGGCGGCTCCGGCCAATTTTTCACCGAAGTCCTCGGCGGTGAAGCGGGCAACGGTGCCGCGGGAGGAACGGCTGGCGACATCACGATCAACGTCTCGGGAAACACGTCGATCTCCTCACTGGGAAGCACGCAGGCCCCCGGCATCGTGGCATTTTCCGGCGGGGGGAACGGCGGGGCGGGTGGCGAACTGAGCAGCGGGGACAGCGGCGGCGGCGCGGGGCTGGCGGGGAATGGGGCCTCCGCCGGGTCGATCCAGGTCAATCTCAATAATCAATCAACCGTCTCGACCGTCGGCTCGAACAGTCCGGCAATCTTTGCTCAGAGCGTCGGTGGGGCGGGCGGGGCCGGGGGGTTGTTGAGTTCGGACATCGGCGGCAACGCGCCGAACGGTGGCACCGGCGGCAACTCGGGAGGGGTGTCGGTGGTGCTGTTCGGCGGGACGCGAGCGACGACGAGCGGTGACAGCTCGAGCGTCCTGGTCGGTCAAAGCGTGAGCGGCGTCGGCGGGGCGGGCGGTGCTCGGCAGACGGGATTCGTCGGGGGAGCGGGACAGGGTGGCAACGGGGGGTCCACCGGGGTGGTGAACGTGTCGAACAACGGGACGATCCAGTCCAGCGGCGCAAACTCGCACGGCCTGCTGGCGCAGCAGTTCAGCGGAGTCGGCGGTGTCGGGGGAGACGCTTCCGTCGTCATCTACGGTTCGGCGGGGAATGGCGGTGCCAGCGGGGTCCTGGGGGTCGCGCAAGTCAGCAACAGCGGGCGAATCACGACGTTGGGGAGCAACTCCCACGGTTTCCTGGTCCAGTCGGTCGCGGGTGGTGGGGGTGCCGGGGGGAACTCGGAGTTGGGGATCGTCTCCCTCGGGGGGACGAACCCGGTTGTCTCGAACGCTGGCCTGGTGACCGCATCGAACAACACGGCGATCGCGACGTCCGGCAACGGTTCGCACGCGGCGTTGCTGCAGTCGCTGGGTGGTGGCGGCGGCGACGGCGGTTCCAGCGCGGGGCTGATCGGGATCGGCGGCACGGGCGGCGGCGGCGGCGCGGGGGGCACGGTGACCGCCAATTTTCTTCCGGGGAGCACCGTGACCACGCAGGGGGACCTCGCGATCGGGCTGCTGGGTCAATCCATTGGCGGCGGCGGCGGGAATGGCGGGAACGCCTCCTTCTCGACGGCGGGAGTCACGCTGCAAATCGGTGGCACGGGGGGGAGTGGCGGCAACGGCGGCAAGGTGGATCTCACGAGCGCCGGCGACATCACGACGATGGGTTCGAAGGCGGTCGGCATCCTCGGGCAATCGATCGGCGGGGGCGGTGGCAACGGCGGGGCGGCCTACGGGCTGGCGGTGAGTCTGGAATTCAGCGCCGCGGTTGCCTTCGGCGGCAGCGGCGGGGCGGGCGGTAATGGCGGTAACGTGACCGTCGCCGTGGACGGTGGAACCATCGCGACCGGCCAGTATACGCCGTCGGACCAGACGACCAATTTGCTGCCGGTCGATGCGTTCGGCATCGTGGCCCAGTCGGTCGGGCGGGGCGGTGGCAACGGCGGATCGGCCACGGCGGGGGCCGTCACGGTCGGCATCCCGATGCCCCCCGATGGAATCAACGTGACCGCGGCGACCTCCATTGCCATGGGAGGCAGTGGCGGCGGTGGGGGCGCTGGCGGCAGCGTCACGGTGAGCCTCGATCCCGGGACGAGTCTGATCACCCAGGGTCAAGGCTCCCACGCCCTCCTCGCGCAATCGATCGGGGGCGGGGGCGGCAATGGCGGGGACTCCTCGGCCTCGAGCGCGACCCTCGATTACAAGCTCGCGACGAAGCGATTGCGGAGCTCGACGTTCGGCATTCAGATGGACGTCTCCGTGGGCGGCAGTGGCGGGGTTGCCTCCGAGGGCGGCGCGGTGGACGTAATGCTCGGTGCGGCCTCGGGTGGCTCGACGACTTCCATCGTGACCTACGGCGATTTCGCGGACGGAATCAACGCTCAGTCCATCGGCGGCGGGGGTGGGAACGCCGGGATCGGGAGTGGCAACACGCAATCCTTTGGCACGAAGACCAGTCAGACCACCGTGATCGCGCTGGGCTCCACCGGGGGCGCGGGTGGCAACGGCGGCAACGTGAGTGTGACGACGCAACCGAACGGATCGATCTTCACCTACGGGGACGGGTCGCACGGGATCCTGGCCCAAAGCGTCGGCGGGGGCGGTGGGACGTCGCAGGGTGGCACGGTGAGTATGGGGCTGGGCATCCGGCCTCTGGCGCCCGGCGGTGAAGTCGAGCTGAGGCTCAGCGCTGCCGTCGAGTTTCAAGTCGGAGCGACGGGCGGTGCCGGTGGCAACGCCGGATTCACGGCGGAAGTCACCCACAGCGGGGTCATCCAAACGCAGGGCAACGACGCCGTTGGCATCCTCCTCCAGAGCATCGGCGGCGGCGGCGGCGTGGTGGGTTCATCGGGGGCGGAGGCTTCGGCAGACAATCCCCTGGTGCCCCCCTTGCCCGGTGCAGCCAAGGTCGCGCGCGCGTTTCAATCGATCTACGTCAACCGTTTCTCGAAGGATGGCGTGCCCACGACGATCCCCTTTCCCAAGGTGAAGTTCGACCTGTCGCTCGGTTCCACCAGTGACGGGAGTTCCGGCGCAGCCGGCGCGGCGACGCTCAATCTCGCTGGCACGATCGTCACGCAGGGCGATTGGTCGCAGGGCGTGGTCGTCCAGGCGATCGGTGGCGGCGGGGGGAGAGCGGGCAGTGCCACCTACACCGGCTCGAATGCCGTCCCGGATCTCAACCTCACCGTGGGGAGTGCCAGCGCGAGCGGGAACGATCACGGTGGGGTGGTGACCTTGACCCCGACGGCGGGAAGCATCACGACGGCGGGGTATTCCGCTTTCGGCGTGTTGCTGCAAAGCATCGGTGGGGGTGGCGGTCTCGCCGCCGATGGCTCGGACGCCGCCAACGGGGGCGACCCCTCGACTTCCGGCAATATCTTCATCGGAAATTCCGACATGGACGCCGGCAACGGGAACACCGTGATCGTCAACGCCGGCACCCTGACCGTGACCACGACCGGCGAGGCGGCGCACGGTGTCGTGCTCCAGAGCATCGGTAGCGGTGGTGGCGTCGGCGGAGCGGGCAATCGATTTGGCGACCCCGCCGACAGTAATCTACGGACGCGCGTCGGCTCAACCGGTTCGAACTCGGGCACCGGCGGACCCATCGAAATCCTCGGCACCAACGTCGTCGTCCGAACGAATGGCGACTACGCTTACGGCGTCCTGGCGCAGAGCATCGGCGGGAGCGGCGGTCTGGCCAGCGTCCGCGGACCCTCCGCGTCACAGGTCGGCGGAAGTTTGAGCGACAACGTGGAGAGCGGTTTCCTGAAACTGGCCTTCGGTGAAGGCAGTCTCATCGAAACTCAGGGCGACGGAGCTCACGGCATCGTCGCCCAGTCGATCTCGGGCGGCGGCGGCATCGGCGGCTACGCACCCGGCGGCGACACGATCTCCGTCACCAAAGTTCCGAACAACCTGGACGGCTTCGACACCAGCGGAGCCATCACGCTCGCGCTCGACGATGGCGCCCTGATCTTGACCAATGGCAATGGCGCGCACGGCATCGTCGCGCAAAGCATCGGGGGTGGTGGCGGGATCGTCCCGGTCCCCGGCGGTGCGACCTACTTCGGCTCGACCAACTCCGCCGGGACCTTTTCGGCGGGGAGCAATATCAGCATCACGCTCGAGGGTTCTGTCAGCACCGCTGGAGACAATAGCGTCGGGGTGTTTGCCCAAAGCACTTCCGCCAGCGAGGTGGGCGGCACGATCGGCATTGTCGTGAACGGCGCGCTCACGACCGATGGTTTCACGACGAATCCGGCGGCGATCTGGATGGACGGTGGAAACGCCGGGAATTTCATCACGATCGGCGAAACTGGTTTCGTTCAGTCCGCCTCCGCGATCGTCTACACCGGCGCGTTTGCACCGACCGTCAACAATCAAGGCTTCCTTTCCGGTAGCATCAGCGCGGCGGCGTCGGTCGGCGTCGTCGGGCAGCTCAATAACCTCGCGAGCGGCACCTGGTTTTCCGGCGGGACTTCGGACGTCGACGTTTTCAACGAGGGGATCATCGAAATCGGGCGGCAGCGAGCGGAGGCGCAATTCGATACCACCGTGATCCGCGGCGATCTCACGCAGTCGGACAGCGGCAGCATCGTGGTCGACGTCGACTTTCTAAATTCCCGGGCCGATCTGCTGACCATCACCGGCGACGCCGACCTGGCTGGCAAAGTGGTCCCGGTCTCCGCCGGCGCGTTTACCAGTCAAGAGGTCCGATTTGCGAGAGTCGAAGGCGACGTGACTGGAAGCCTGCGGGTCGATGGCGACCGCTTCGGCGACGATTCCCTGTTCTTTGACTACGGGATCACCCGGCGGGACCGGGACCTTTACGTTGGAGTCGATTCGGATTTCGGCAATCCGGCACTGGGCGAGCTTTCGCCGAACCAACGGTCGTTGGCCGATTACCTCGACTCGACCTTCAGCCGGAATCGGGATCGGGAATTTGCCGAGCTCTTCGGAGCGCTCGATCGCGCAACGCGGGGGGACGCCGATGCGGCTCGCCACTTCATCGACGAGTTTTCGCCCGGCGCGACGCTCGGCTTCGGTGCCCGCGGGCTGGCGACCGCACTCTCCTTCCAAGACGCCGCGTTGAACGGCCCGATCTTCGAAGGCGACACCGCGCAACCCACCGAGACCTCCGGGAGCTACTTCCGCACCTACGGTCGGACTGCTTCGCAGAGCGTCCCGGGTGGCTATTCCGACTTCACCCAAAACAACACCACCTACCAGGTGGGCGGCCAGTGGGAGGTCGCCCCCGATTGGTATCTCGGGGGTGCCGTGGCCTACCAATACGATTGGCTGGGCGGTGACAACGGCACCGCCTCCGGCGACGGTCACACCGGCCTGGCCGCGGTGACGCTCAAACACGAGCGCGACGCCTGGCTCTTCTCGAGCGCGATCGGTGGCAGCGCCGGATGGTTCGAGACCGAGCGCTCCGTCAGTCTGCCGGGCTACCGGGCCGACCTCGAAGGGCACCCGAACGTGCAGACGGTGGGCGGCGCGCTGCGCGTCGCCTACACCGCGAGCTTCGAGGATTTCTACGTGCGGCCGACGTTGACTCTGAGCACCACCTACGTCCGATCGGGCGGTTACACCGAGAGTGGCGGGGGCCCGCTGGATCTCGCGGTCCAGTCGAACGACGAACTGACCTTCGTCGGAAGCCCGGGTTTCGAAATGGGACTGCGAACCGACTTCCGCAATGGGATGGTCCTCAGGTCGTTTGTCCTCGGCAGCGTGAACATCTCCACCACCGACGGCTGGACGCAGAACGCTCGCTTCGCCGAGGCATCGGCGTCGGCGGGCGAGTTCGGGACCACGATCCCGATCGATCGCTACTCCGGTCGGGTCACCGCTGGCTGGCAGCTGCAGACCAGCGAGCGGACCAGTTTCTCGGTCCAATACGAGGGAGAATACTCGGGCCACGTCACCAGTCACGGCGGCGCGGTGGGGATGAAGTTTCAATTTTAATCGCGCAAAGGTGCCCGGGATTCCGCCGGGCGCCCGTTCCGGTCACTTTTCAAACCTCCCGGCGGCGCATTCGATGGGGAGTTCAGTTCCAACGCGTCCACCCTGCAATTAACCCTAAGAGCCTGTCTGAAAACGAAAAAAGTGGGGGAATTACCTTGATTCCTGAGAACGGCAAGACGTTTGCCTTCTATCCGAAAGGGAATTCAAGCGATGCAATTCGCCGAATACCAGACAGATCTGACCGACTTTCAATGGGAAATCCTTCGTCCCCTGCTGCCAAAAAAGGCCCGGACGGGACGACCGCGGACGTGCCTTCGCCGGGTTGTCGACGCGGTGTTGTATATGACGAAGAGCGGGTGCCCTTGGCGGCTGCTACCAAAGGAGTTTCCATGTTGGAAAACGGTCTATCATCATTTTTGGGTCTGGTCGCGCTCCGGACTGCTGGAAACCCTCCATGCGTTTTTCCGAGAGAGTCTTCGCAAGTTAGCGGGCAAGAAGAAGCAGCCGAGCGCGGCAGTAATAGACAGCCAGACCGTTCGGGCGGCGGCTCATGGTGGCACCGTAGGCTACGATGCCGGGAAGAAGACCAAAGGACGCAAGCGCTTCCTCTGCGTGGACACATTAGGTCTGATTCTGGGCGTCTTCATCGCTCCCGCCGACACTCCCGAGCGAGCAGGAGCTATGGAACTGCTCAGGCCCGTGCTCAAGGAGCATCGGTTGAAAAAGATCTGGGCCGATGGAGGATTCACCGGGGAACCCTTCGCCAACTGGGTCCATACCGAAAGCGCAGATACCAGAGTGGAAATTATCCGCCGCTGCGACTCGACTCAGGGCTTCAAAGTCCTGCCTAAACGCTGGGTTGTCGAGCGCACCTTTGGTTGGCTGCACCACCAGCGCCGCCTCGTCCGCGACTACGAAAAAACAATCTCCAGTGCCAAAGCTTTCGTCTTTCTTGCCGCTATCCGAATCATGCTTAACCAATATTCGTAAACACCCGCGTTTTCAGACAGGCTCTAACCACCGTCCCCGGACCTTCCGGCCTGCTTCTCCTCCTATCTGTGTCTGGACTCACCGACCTCGTCTCCCGCCCACATTTGCGCTCGTAGTGGAACACGTTTGACGGGCATCACTGATCGCCAGCGGCGATCGGGTGACTCCATTCATTCGCTGCAATCTTTGATTTTTGCACAGTGACCCCGATTTCCCTCATTCACGCACGGCAATATTTGGTTTTTGCACACGGCCCCCGATTTTCTCTGATTTTCTGACTCGGGGATGGGGGATCGTGGCGTTTACCCGGTTCCGTTGATAGAACTGCCCGAAACCCCTATCTGCCATGGCGAAGAAAACAGCGAAGAAAAAACGATCTCCTAACAGGAAGGCCGAAGGACGCGTCGACCGCTTCCGCGCTCTCAGCGAGCGCATGGCGGAAGGAAGCGAGATGGTGCCGCCGGTGCTGTTGAAAGGGCAGGCCCGGCGGGAACACGTGCGCAGCACCCTGCGCGAGGATCACGCCCGCCGCATCGAGCAGCAGGAGAAGGGTGCGAAAGACAAGTTCGACGTGCTCGCCGGCAGCCTGTTCAAGTTCTTCCGCGGGACCGCCCTGCTCTTCTACCGCGACATGGTCGGAGAGGACCTCCGGATGCCCTCGGTGCTCGCCCTCGGCGACGTCCACCCGGGCAACTTCGGGATCATGCCCGATGAGAATGGCGCCCCGATCTTCGGGGTGAACGATTTCGACGAGACGATCTACGCGCCCTTCACCTGGGACATCAAGCGCGGCGCGGTCGGCTTCTCGCTCGCGGCGAAGGAGGTCGGCGGGGCGAAGAAGAAGCAGCGACGAAAGGTCGTGAAATCCTTCGTCAAGGGCTACCTGAAGGCGATGAAACGCTACGCCCGCCATTCCACCGAAAAGTCGGAGGACTACCGGCTCGACAACTCTCCCAATGTCATCCGCAAGCTCTTCGAGGAGGCGTGGGAGGAGCGCGAGGAGTGGCTCTGGGACGACTACCTGAAAGGATCGGGCAATGGCTTCCGCTCGGACGACGAGCTTCAGCCGCTGTCGAGTCAGATCGACAAATTTCAGAAAGCGATCAGGGATCTCGCCAAGGCCAACGACCTCGACGTCCCTGACCGCTCTCCCGAGTTGCGCGTCAAGGACGTCTGCGTTCGTCATGGCCAAGGCACCGCCTCGCTCGGACTTCCTCGCTACTACGTGCTTCTCGAAGGTCCCTCGAAAGACGCCACCGACGACATGATCGTCGAATTCAAGAAGGCCCGGGAGTCCGCCCTCGAAGGGCTCACTCCGCCACTTGATTTCAACGAAGGCGAGGAGGACGGCAAGGCGGACCGCATCGCCCACGGGCAGAAGGTCCAGCTCGCCCACGGCGACATCTTCTACGGTTCGGTCGAAATCGACGGAGAGAGTTTCATGACCCGCGAGCGGGCACCCTTCCGCGACGACATCGACCTCGACGAGCTAAGCGACAAGACCTGGCGGAAATACGCGAAGGTCTGCGGCGCGGCTCTCGCCAAGGCGCATGCCCTGTCCGACGACCTTGGCCGCATCGACTACGACGTCGAGCCATCGATCGTGGAGGCCACCCGTCCGAAGAAGCTGTTCAAAGCAGACATCGTGCGCTTTTCGGAAGAAGCGACGAAGCGCCTCGTCAAGGATCACGAGATGTTCCGCGAAGACCACGCGAACGGTGCCTTCGATCAAGTGGAAAAGGCATTTCGCTGATCCGCCCCCACACCGGGTTACGAGGCGATATCGACCGCTTAAAATGTGTCACGGTGAAATGGGGTCGGTCGGAATTGGGTCAGTCGATGGTCTGAAATGGGGTCTATCCGTGGAATGGGGTCATTCGATCAGGTATTAGGGAGGTCAGGCACTCAAGGAGAAGCTGCTCAAAACGAACGTCGGGAGCACCGGTGAGAGCAATCGAGGTTACCGATTGAGTGACCACGGGAGGGAGCGAGTCGAAGAAGCTGCGCGTCTGTGCGACAAAACGACCGTAAGCCAGGCGTGGATCGCCCGACGCTTTTACGTGCGAAGCGCCGAAATGTCAGCCAGCAAATCTACCGCCAGAGGCGATGGGAAGAAGCTGGTCAGAAATGATCGACTGACCCGAATGGCGTTAAGATAAGCATTCATTAGGAGGCTTTTCTGTTTGGACGATTTCTGTGAGGGAGATTGCCCATCTGGGAGCGGGGTTTGGTGAGAAGCTGGAAGTTCTTGGGTCGTCGCTTCTTGGTTCGGGGTTCGGATCGACCGGGACGCTCTGGGATGAGATGAGTGGCGATGAGGGAGAGCATCTCATCGATAAGGGCCTGCTGCTTGCGGGGCGTTTTGGCCGATGCGTGGATGACGTCGGCGAAGTGGCGGGAGGTGTCGAGGGTGGCTTTGAAGCTGATACGATTCAGGGGCACGTGGTGGGAGTGGGCGCTTTTCTGCATGAGCACGCGCACGAGATTGTAGGCGATAAGGTGAATGAGGAGTTCCTTTTCGATCATTTCCGGGCTCTGGCAGCGCAGCACATCCAAGGCCATGAGCGTCTTGATCTGATGGAAGTGGAGTTCCACGTTCCAGCGTTCTCCGTAGAGGGCGCGGATCTCGTCGGCGGGGTAGGCTGCGGGATCGGTAAGCGTGGTTACCACGGTGACCGAGCGGGTGCGGAAGCCCTCGGCGGCGACCCGCAGGCGGATCATGCGCAGGGTCAAGGTCGGCGGCAGGGCGGTGAACTCTTCGTCACTGAAGCCTGCGGGAGCTTTGGAGGGCTTGATCCACTTGATGAGGCGATCATCGGGACCGAGTCGATGGCCTTGGCGAAAATCGATTGGCCGCGCCTGATGCAGGCGAAAGACTCCGTCGATGCCACGTGCGGCCAGAGTGGCGAGCGTCGTGTAGGAGCAAAAGCCGCGATCTCCCAACAGCACGTCACCCCGACGCAGTCGCGGCCACATCTGCCGGAAGAGCTGGCTTTCGTGCACGTGTTCGTTGGCGGTGGCGTGATCGAGCAGCGCCCCGCTTGAGAGCGAGAAGAGGCCCACGAGCTTCATGAGCGGAATGAGGTGGTGCTGAAAATGCGGACACGGGATAGACCAAGAAAAAGCCGTGAACGAAAAACCAAGAGAAACGAACAAGGGGCGACGATTTGACGAAGAGTTCAAACGAAGCGCCGTGGAAATGCTGGAAAGCGGAACGCGAAGCGCGACACAACTAGCGCTTGAGCTGGGGATCTCGACGTGGAGCCTGGGCAGGTGGAAGAAGCTTTACGGGAGAACCGCCGCCGGGACGGGTCCGGAGGGGGGAGGAGGACCCGTCCCGGCGGCGGGGCGGCCCCAGGACCTCGCCAGCGAGAACGCTCGCCTGAGAAGGGAACTGGAGTTCACCACCCGCCAACGAGACATTTTAAAAAAAGCCTGCGCCATTTTGGGTCAGGAACCGTGGAACGCTTTGCGCTGATCGAGACGATGGAAAAGAACAGCTTTACCCTCAAGGAGCTTTGCCTGGCTCTGGAAGTCAGTCGCAGCGGCTACTACGCCCACGGGAAAAAGACCGAAGGTCTGCGCCAGCGCGAAGACGCCGATCTGAGTGATCGGATCGAAGCGGCTTTCCACGAGAACCGCCGAACCTACGGGACCCGTCGGCTGCGCGTCGTCCTTGATCGAGAAGGGCAAGTCTGCGGGCGACGACGTATCTCGCGCTTGATGTCCCAGAAAGGACTATGTGCCTTGCGCAAGGGTCGTTATCGGCCCCGCACGACCGACAGCTGCCACCCTCATCCCATCGCCCCGAATCGGCTCTTGTCCGATACGACCAACACGACCTCGTCTACCCCTGGGCAGACATGGGTGGCTGACATCACCTACCTACCCACCGATGAAGGCTGGCATTATCTGGCTGCCGAAATGAACCTCGCTTCCCGTCGGATCGTTGGCTGGAAAACGGGATCAACCATGGAGAGCACCCTCGTCGAAAGCGCCTTCAGCCGCGCCGTCTTGCTCTCAGGAACTCGTCCACAACTCCACCATTCCGACCGCGGCAGCCAGTATGCTGCTGGGGCTTTCCGCTCCCTGCTCAACTCCCACGGCGTGACGCCGAGCATGAGCCGACGCGCCAACTGCTATGATAACGCCGCCATGGAGTCGTTCTGGTCCACTCTCAAAACCGAATGCTTCCACGCTGGCCCTCCGGCCACCCGAGCCCAAGCCGACGCGATGCTCTTCGACTACATCGAAACCTTCTACAATCCACGCCGACTCCATAGCTCCCTCGACTACCAATCACCCCTCGAATACGAAAACTCACTCAATAACCTAACAACCAAAACAGACTAACTTCCCCTGTCCACTTTTTCGGCTCCACTTCAGAAAGCCGCACCCAGGCTTCTGCGAGCTGGGCTGGGGCCACACGCTCTGATTTTCGGGAGTGTCGGGCATCGAGACGCTCGTCCCGTCAATGATCTTGACCGGGCGGCCCCCGAGCCACTTTTCCGCTTCGAGCGTGTTGCGCTCCAGGCTCCACGTCACCTGCCCGGCGATCAACTCCAAGGTCTGGGTATCGAGCCGCTTGCGAGCCTGGCAGTAAGCAGCCGCGCTCAGTGACTTGTCGGGACGCACCTGCGCCCAGCGCCACCAGGCTTGCACTTTGCTGACTACCTCCCGGCATCCCATGCCCGGACTGAGAACCTGAGCCACGAAGGCCCAGAAGGTCACCCGACCCGGCAGACTCCGGTCCCGGCTGCCTACACCCGACTCCGTTCGCTCCAACAAGCGATCCGGAATCAGATCACCGAACAAACTGTAGAGATCCTCCAGAGCGTCGATGCGCCCGAGCTTATCGACTGCTTTGCCGGGCGCACGCCCGAAAAGCAGCGGTCCGAATGCCTGAAAAAACGGAGTCTTGATCGCCATGCCGGATCATAGACACAACCACCTACCCATTAAATGCTTATATCAAACCTAAATCATTTTTCGGCTAGCACGGCTGCCACGGAAAGTCAGGGCCTCCTTCATCCCAAATCGTCACTATCTTAACGCCATTCTCGACTGACCCCATTCCACTGACCCACACCTGCCCGAGGGCGAGGTTTCGACAATGGGTTAAAGATTGAATGATGATGGCGATTTGTACTCGTAGCGGGGCAGGTGTTGAGAGCGACGCCTTGTTCGCTTAGCCATTTTCGGTGGTGATGATTGAGCAAGTCTCTCCATCGACGAAGCAACTAGTGCTATCAGCCGTCACCTCGAATGACTGAATTCCTGCTATGCAGATTTCTGCTTGGAGCGGCGGTGTGCCGTAGTAGGGGCCATTGTCCCCGGGACGATCGGATGGCTGCCTATTCGGGTGGGTGTAGCCAGCGCTGTGCATGAGTTCGTGGATTAAGGTTTGTGCAATCTCGCGAGGACCCTGTGGAAAAAGAATATCAAAGTTCACCCATATCTGCCGCCCACCGATCCTGGCTCTGGCATTCACGTTTGGTTCGTGAGTAATGCCAGTCCAAATATCCCGAGCAAAGGCTTCCCGAAGTCTCTGCTTCTCATTCCCGATTCGGTCGCAGTGAGCGATCTTCGTGAAGGCATGCGTATATCGTTCATGCAACGTCAGGACATGCGGGAATGGGATTGCCGGGTCATATGAAAATGGTCCGATGAGAATCTTCGCATCCCAGGGGTCATCGGCAAGGCTCCAACGCTGGTTACGATCACCGTGGTGCTCCCACTGCTGAATCATCCCAGCCTTCTTCGATACGTCGTATGCGTGAAGGTCGAGGACTCGATTACTCTCTCGGTTCCTGATCACAAATTCGTTGCCTGCCACCTCCTCAAGACGCCACTGCTGGTTGGGTGCTCCAAGATAGTCCCAAAGGTGAACTCGTGCACCGTTCCTGTGAATATCGGGTCGATGCACATCCAAAACCCTCCCTGACTCCACGTTACGAATGACAACGAACCCATCTCCCACGTCGTCAAACCTCCACTTTTGGTTTAGGTTCCCGAGGTAGTCATATTGATGGACTCGTGTGCCGTTACTTCCGATGTCCGGGCGGTGGGCATCTACCACGGCTCGGCTAGCGACGCTGATGATGGCTTTCATATTTTTAGCGAACGTTTGAAGTGTGGCACGGCGGGAGAAAGGTGTCCCGATCGATGTGAACTAGAGACGTAGTCCGCCGTTGCCACCACTGACTTGTTATCCCTCTGGTTGTTCGATGACGACAGCAAACGCAGTAGCTATCGCCCCGCTTCTTCGATTGAAGAGGTTGAATATGTTGTCGTCCCTAAGGTCTTCATAAATGTAACCTTGCTTACAGCGCAGCATCAGGTCAGCGACAATATTCTAGGCTCCAACCGAAAGGATCCTTCGCCCCGCCTAGATCAGCAACTGAGGGAGAATAGTTCTTCGGTTTTGGGGCTAGAATGGAATGAACATCCGCCGCAGGAAGTATCCGTGTCCCAAACACTAAAGGGTGGTTACACGAATCGGAATGAAGTGGAACCATTTGTTTGAATGGAAGCACCAGTGGGTTGTAAAATTGATAAAAAACAGGAACTTTACTCTTCTTGCCGTATTCAGAAATCGCTTCGAACTGCTCACTGTGTGCGCCCAGCGCGTTGTAGGAACTCTCCGAATCGAATTTGAATTCCGTTGCATGATAGAGGGGCACTCGCGCATCTTCGGGATCGTGGAGTCGGCCAAATCCCATCTCGTAATCAACCATTAAATCTTCGGTCACTTGCCTTCCGTTTGGATAGAGGCGCTTGGATTGCAGTGTTGCGGCCTTAGATCTCACGACTGATCCGTCGTGGCGGAAATGCATCAAGATGCCAATATCCCCGATCTCCCACTTATTGTAGAAATGTCTCAGGCCGCCCAAAAAATGGGTGTCGATCCGAACCGTCCATCCCGACTCCAGTGCGCGGGGAGATGAATGCTGTGACAGGTGCTCGATAAAAGTAGTGTCCAACGAAGGCTCCGGACAATTGGGCGCCAAGCAGATCTTTCGCGAGATTCGCTCAACGCAGTCTCGAAAAACTTCGCGCACCCAGTCAACTACATCTTCAGGAACTTCCGGTGGTATCATGAGGGTATTTCTTGGGATAACGTCAAAGTCATCCTACGCTGACCGAGGGCGCGCTCCGACTTCTGGGGTGATATTTGAATGGTCATGGCGGGTTGAACTCGCGGCGGGTCAGGCGTTAGGATCGACGACTTGTTAGCCTCCGGTTTATTGTAAGTGCTGCATGATTAAATCAGCTTGAGCCTGAAAACCTCTTTTTATCAGTTCCTGAACAAAGATCTCCCATGGTGGAATGTTGCTCATATAGCCCCCCGGTCCGGTATACATGCCACCGCCAGGTCCAGTATGAAGCCCACCTCCGGGACCGGTGTAGAGACCTCCATCCGGACCGGTGTAAAGTCCACCTCCGGATCCAGTATAAAGTCCACCTCCGGGGCCGGTGTAAAGTCCTCCATCAGGTCCCGTATACATGCCCCCTCCCGGACCAGTATACATACCGCCCCCTGGTCCTGTGTAAGCCCCTCCGTCTGGCCCAGTGTAGAGCCCTCCTCCGGGGCCAGTATAACGCCCGCCGCCTGGTCCTGTGTATTGATCTCGTGGCCACATATTCGTCTGATTCTTTCGGCTAACTACGGGCTATTTGCGGGGGTTAGAATTGTCACGATCCCTATATCTTTTGTTGGTTTTATACGGGCTAGGAGGAGTTTTCAAATTGAAAATACGGAAACAGATGGCAATGGTTCTGGATGGCTGTGCGTGGAGAGTTGGAGCAAAGACTGAGGAACGCGATCAGGAGGAAGGGATATGCCTATCGAACGGAACAGGCGTACGTGGGTTGGTATAAGCATTTTGTGAAATTTCACGGTTATCGGCATCCCGAGACCATGGGGGGACGTGAGATGGAGACGTTTTTGACGCATCTGGCGGTGAACCGCGGTGTGCGAGGGGGCACCCAAAATCAGGCGTTCAGCGCGCTGCTTTTCCTTTTTCGGGAGTGTGCGAGCTGGACGTTGAAGAGATCAAAGCCAAGCGGGCGAAGGAGGGCAAACGGCTGCCGGTGGGGTTAACGAAATCCGAAAACGGTATCGCAGCGGGTTCAGTCGATCATTTTTGACAATTCCGCTCCGCTTCCGGCGACGCGGGCTGATCATCTTATATCAGTGAACGTGGAGCCGGGAGTTTCGCGCGACGATTTGTTTGGCCAACACGAAAGCTCCGGAGTTCAAGGTGGAACGCTTGGACAGTAGGCGGATTTGCTCGCCCGATGATGGGTCGTTGCAACGGAACAACCCCGACTTGGCGAGCCGTCAGGATGAAGGATCAATCCGATTCGTGCTGGTCAGGAATGATCGACTGACTCCTTTCACGCCCTCGCCCACGAACGCGAGAGACTCACCTATTGCGATTGAGCGTTGTCGTCCTCAAACGCAAATTCCTCAAGTGCTTCCAAGGTCCTAGGCTGCAACGTGTCCATCACCAGTCCAAGGATATCTCCGACATGCAAGGCAAACTCTTGCATTCGCTTGAACGCCCTTAGATCGTCGCCGCCGATTACTTCCGCGCCATGCTTTTTGATCAGCGACCCGATCTCCTCATACTGTTGTTTCCAGTGAGCAGCCACCTCGATGCGGTCGACGATCGTTCCGATTTTCAACTCTGGAAGCATGTAAATCCGCACTTTTTTCAGAAACTCTTCGTCCTCATGGCGGCACTGCCTCCACACCTCGAATAGCTCGAACATGCAGGCGGCAGATTTGAGAAACTTATCACTAAGAATCACAAAAACACGATCACCCTTAGCCAGATTACTCATAAACCGACTGATCCTCTCACCCAGGCCAAGATGCGTCTTGTCCCGGATCACCTCGATTCCGCGTAGGCTCGCGTCGTCACAAAGTTGATCGACGAAACCCGAGCTCTCCTTCGTCCATGCGTAGGAGACACAATAGTTTATTTCCTTTTGTCGCGGCGGCATTCCGAATTCCGGCTGCCCGGATCCCCCCTTTATACGCTCCTCGGTTTCGCCCTCGCACAAACCGTCCGGATGCCTCTCACCGCCGGAGACCGATCGTTCCTTACCTTCCTCATCGAAAGCCTTGCACCCCATCTTGCGGGCCTCCTCTTTCACCCACCGGACCGCGTCTCCGAGCAATTCCATAGCCCGGCCTCTCTGGGTCCTTATGCTGACGCTTAACTCGTAGGAGCCTGCACCACTCGATGGCAGTGTGTCGATCCGGACGGCGCTGCGAGTCCGCAGCTCAAACCCACACACCCCGCCTCTCCAATAGACCGCATTCATTCCAGCAAGATGCCCGACTCTGGCGATGATATTTCGAACAAGCCCCGGATATTCAAATGGCAAATCGATTATCTCCTCCTCCCATGGCTCGTCCTGCCAATATGCGGCAAGCTCCTCCTGAACCTCAGCCAGGTCCGGAAGCAAATCGGGAGCCACATACTGGGTCTCCGTCTCGGCATTCGCATCGCTCTTTCGATGGACGAAACAGATTCCGGCGCTCGTCATCATATCCAGAAAGATCGCCTGTTGATCGCTATCGTAGTTTTGCCATACGAGCGTCGAAAGCAGTGCTCGGGTGAATCGGCCCCGCGTCTGGCGCAGATGTCGCCAGCATTTCTCGCGGTTGAAGACCGTGTAAATCGCATCGAGCGCCCACTCTTGGTCGAGGATGATGGCATTATCGAAGATTCCCGGCAGGTGAAAGAGCACCCCGCACTCGTGCAAATAGGCGAGGAAGTGATCGGCACTGCTGACACCGCCCTCCTCCTCGCAAATCAGCTCGAAGAAGGACTTCTTCAGCACGCGGTATTTACGGTCGGGCGGGGGCAGCAATGCATCTTCTTCCCGAAGTTTCTCGAGCCGACGCCGGACTTTCAGTCGGACAATGCCGATTTTGGCATAGCCTTGATGTTTCCTCGTCCATCCAATCGCCTCCTGGATCGCTTCGTCCAGTGCCGCCCGCCCTCGGTTTTCCCGTGCACTGTAGTGAAGGATTTTGCAGAAACCGAAGTTGTCCAGAAGGGCGTCCGGGGCCTTGGGGTGCCGCACCTCGTCTTCGACGCTATCGCAGCGGGTTTGGATGAGCAGCACCGGACTCCCGGGACCACCGACCTGACGCACCATCTCGAGCCAATAGTCGAGACGATGGTTCCGGAAGCGAATCCCTTGGTGTTGATGCTCCGTGCGGTCCTCGGATTCCGGTGTCCAGACGACGAAGAACACCGCGCGGCTGCGCATAAAGAGCGTATGCGTTCCGTGATAAATATCCTGCCCGCCAAAGTCCCAGAGGTGCGCCAGCACGTCTCCTGCCTCTTCCGTACCCGCGTGAGCGGCAAGTGAGGTGGTCGTTACCGTTATACCATGGGTGCTATCGGCATCCTGTATATAGGACTCACCAAGCAGGCGTCGGCAAATCTGTGTTTTCCCGATACGCCCATTTCCTAGCACCATAATTTTGAAGTCCGGCAACGGCGCCGCACCTTTTCGTAGATCAAGAATATGGGACCGCAAACTTTCAAGACACGACTCGTAGGGGGTCGGAGAAAGCACCTCCGGCGGAAGGCCTGTATCTGGAATATTATTTAAGACCAGATAGCGGAGGGATGGCGCAAAAAGCAACGCCTCCGGAAGCTCTTTGATTGGCATCTTACCAGCGCTGAACAATCTAAGTTCGGAGAGTTTGGTCAGGCAGGACAGATCGCTAATGGAAGTTCCCGAGCAATCAATAAACTGAAGCGAGGAAAGCTGGCTTAAGGGCGTCAAGTCACTCACCTTAGTAACCGAGCAATCAATTTTCTGAAGCGAGAAAAGCTGGCTCAAGGGCGTCAAGTCGCTCACCTTAGTATCCGAGCAATCAATATTCAGAAGCGAGGAAAGCTGGTTCAAAGGCGTCAAGTTACTCACCTCCGTGCCCCAGCAAGCAATCTTCTGAAGTGAGGATAGTTGGCTCAAGGGCGTCAAGTCACTTACATTAGTTTCCGAGCAATCAACTTTCTGAAGCGAGGAAAGCTGCTTCAGGGGCGTTAAGTCACTCACCTCCGTGCCCCAGCAACTAATTTCCTGAAGCGAGGGAAGCTGGCTCAAAGGCGTCAAGTCACTTACCTTAGTGTTTGAGCAATCAACTTTCTGAAGTAAGGAAAGCTGGCTCAAGGGCCTCAAATCACTCACCTTAGTTTCCGAGCAATCAATTTTCTGGAGCGAGGAAAGCTGCCTCAAGGGCGTCAAGTCACTTACATTTGTTTCCGAGCAGTCAATATTCAGAAGCGAGGAAAGCTGGCTCAAGGGTGTCAAGTCACTCACCTTTGTTTCCGAGCAGTCAATATTCAGAAGCGAGGAAAGCTGACTCAAGGGTGTCAAGTCACTCACCTCCGTGCCCGAGCAATTAATCTCCTGAAGTGAGGGAAGCTGACTCAAGGGGGTCAAGTCACTCACCTCCGTGCTCCAGCAATTAATCTCCTGAAGCGAAGAAAGTTGGCTCAAGGGGGTCAAGTCACTCACCTCGGTGTCCGAGCAATCAATTTTCTGAAGTGAGGGAAGCTGACTCAAGGGGGTCAAGTCACTCACCTCGGTGTCCGAGCAATTAATCTCCCGAAGCGACGACAATCCGCTCAACGCCAAAAGATCAGAAATAGGATTTCTACCTACGTTAAGATTGACGACGGAGTCGAAGCCCTTCAGGCCTTGCAAGTTCCGGATGGAGCAACCCACTACCTGAATCGTCTCCAAGTTCGCAAGCATTCTCAAAGCACCCCAATTCGACTGTCGCAATCGGTTGGACGGCCCGTCGGAAGAATGCCAATTCTCGTCCGAGTCGAACCATTCCTCCCCCAAGTTGATCGATCGGAGATGCGCAAGTGTGGCTAACTCCTCCGGAAAGTCGGTCAGCCCCAACCCGCCAAGATTCAGGAACCCCGTCTTCTCGATCTCCTCCTTTTCGATCCGCTTTCTCGCTTCCGCAATCCCACCTTCTTGATTCATGGAGCTATCTAGCCCGGCAACGAAGCGTTAGTCGATCATTAGCCCAAGTAGCGAGGAAGCGAGGTCAGTTGATCATTTGTGAAAAGGCAGCTCCGAATCTGGCGACAGGGAGTCCAACATCTTCTATCACAGAGCGTGGATTTGTGAGTTCAGCGTGAGGATTTGGCAGGTGATCACGACAATTTGGGAGGTTATTGGGTTGGATTGGTCGGTCAGCACATGGATTTGGCCGGTCAACCTCGGGAAGTCATTGGTCATCGTCTGGATTTGCCCGGACATCACCTGCAAGTGCGAGGTCATCGTCGAGAAGTGCTCGGTCATCGCGGGGAAGTGCGTGGTCACCGTTGGGAAGTGCGCGCAGTGGGGTCCGCAGTGGGGTCAGTCGATCATTTCTGACAAATTCGCCCCATTCCCGGCGACCGGGATCGGTCATCTTTGGGGCTGTGAAATAAGTGCCAACCTCTACTTTGCTCAGGAAAAGTGACGCCTTGCTGCGTTGCCGGCAACGACTGATCGTCC